>NC_005043.1 GCF_000007205.1 Chlamydia pneumoniae TW-183
CTAATTTTTGTCAGAATGATGAGAGTGGCAGCCTCCTGAAGAGCAGCTGTCTCCGTGTGAATGACGGGACTTCTTGCTGCAGAAAGGACAAAAGCTTAGCAAGCAAATGACACCAGCAATTCCAATGATAATATAGGTAATTTGGGTGGCAGGAGTAGAAACGCCTCCACACAACTTAGCAATAATATTTAATTTATTGTGAGTGATTCCTATAAGTCCCACGTTCAATGCACAAAGAATAACAATAAGAGAGGATAATCCTCGAATAATTTTGCCTAGCATCGCTTTTCTCCTAAGTGATGTATACTTAATTTCATCTTTTAATCTTTTTTATAATTTAATAAACAGTTTTTTTCAAAAGACTTCTTTGCTAAAGTCTCTCAGTCTCGTTGACTTTTTGAATACAAAGGTTTAAGTTGTTCAAGAAGTTTTTGAACTGTAAACAACTTCCAGTTTTTATGATTAGAGAGACAGTTCAGAATAAAAACTTCAATTTTTTAAGTTTAGATAATCTTTCTTTACTTGCATTGAGAAAAGAGCATATTTTTATAAGCCGCAATTTAGGATAACATATGGAGCAATTTCATTTGGATAGGGAAGAAATTTTACTTTTGGCAAAGGCCTCAGCACTACAACTTTCTGAAGAGCTTATCCAGGAGTATCAAACTTCTTTAAGCGCTGTGATTACTTCTATGAAAGAAGCTCTTGCCATAGAGATTGATGATGCGGATTCATGCGAATCTCTTTTTATGCATGTAGTAAATGTTGAAGATTTGAGAGAAGATTCGGTGACCTCTGATTTCAATCGAGAGGAATTTTTGCGTAATGTTCCAGAGTCTTTAGGGGGATTAGTGAAAGTTCCTGCGGTAATCAAGTAAGGGAGTCTGAAAAATTATGTATCGATATAGTGCTTTAGAATTAGCAAAAGCTGTGACTTTAGGGGAACTGACAGCCACAGGGGTGACTCAACATTTTTTTCATAGAATAGAAGAAGCTGAGGGGCAGGTAGGTGCCTTTATTTCCTTGTGTAAGGAACAAGCTTTAGAACAGGCAGAGCTCATAGATAAAAAGCGTTCGCGTGGAGAACCTTTAGGAAAACTCGCAGGTGTTCCTGTAGGAATTAAAGATAATATTCACGTTACAGGCCTGAAGACAACATGCGCCTCTCGTGTGCTCGAGAATTATCAACCACCGTTTGATGCTACTGTTGTAGAAAGAATCAAAAAAGAAGATGGGATTATCTTAGGCAAACTCAATATGGATGAGTTTGCTATGGGATCAACAACGCTATATTCTGCTTTTCATCCTACCCACAACCCCTGGGATTTATCTCGTGTTCCTGGAGGTTCTTCAGGGGGATCTGCGGCCGCAGTTTCTGCTAGATTTTGTCCCGTAGCCCTAGGATCAGATACCGGAGGATCCATCCGTCAGCCCGCAGCATTTTGTGGTGTTGTAGGTTTTAAGCCTTCCTACGGAGCCGTTTCGCGTTACGGGCTTGTAGCCTTTGCCTCTTCGCTAGATCAAATCGGTCCTTTAGCCAATACTGTAGAAGACGTCGCCCTAATGATGGATGTGTTTTCTGGTAGAGATCCTAAAGATGCAACCTCAAGAGAGTTTTTCCGTGATTCTTTTATGAGCAAGTTGTCTACGGAGGTTCCTAAAGTGATTGGGGTGCCTAGAACATTTTTAGAGGGACTCCGTGATGATATTAGGGAGAATTTCTTCTCTTCATTAGCCATTTTTGAAGGAGAAGGAACCCATCTTGTGGATGTGGAGTTGGATATTCTCAGCCACGCTGTATCTATATATTACATTTTAGCATCTGCTGAAGCTGCCACGAATTTAGCAAGGTTCGATGGGGTGCGTTATGGATATCGTTCTCCTCAAGCGCATACCATCAGCCAACTCTACGATCTCTCACGTGGAGAAGGATTTGGCAAAGAGGTCATGCGCAGAATCCTCTTAGGGAACTATGTCTTGTCTGCGGAGAGACAGAATGTTTATTATAAGAAAGCTACGGCAGTGCGTGCTAAGATTGTAAAAGCATTTAGAACTGCATTTGAAAAGTGTGAAATCTTAGCCGTGCCCGTCTGTTCTAGCCCCGCGTTTGAAATAGGAGAAATTCTAGATCCTGTGACTTTATATCTACAGGATATCTATACTGTAGCTATGAATTTAGCGTATCTTCCTGCCATTGCCGTACCCTCTGGATTTTCTAAGGAGGGCCTGCCCTTAGGCCTACAGATTATCGGACAGCAAGGACAAGACCAACAAGTGTGCCAAGTGGGTTACAGTTTCCAAGAGCATGCGCAAATTAAGCAATTGTTTTCTAAGAGATATGCCAAAAGTGTTGTTCTAGGAGGTCAATCATGAGTGCTGTTTATGCAGATTGGGAATCAGTCATAGGACTTGAAGTTCACGTAGAATTGAACACAGCATCCAAGTTATTTAGCTCTGCTTTAAATCGCTTTGGAGATGAACCAAACACTAATATTTCTACAGTATGTACAGGATTGCCAGGATCATTGCCTGTATTGAATCAGAGTGCCGTGGAGAAAGCTGTGCTTTTTGGCTGCGCTGTCGAAGGTGAAATCTCTCTATTGAGTCGTTTCGATAGGAAGTCTTACTTCTATCCCGATAGTCCCAGGAATTTTCAAATTACACAATTCGAACATCCTATTATCCGAGGAGGACGCATTAAGGCGATTGTCCAAGGGGAAGAGCGTTATTTTGAATTAGCCCAAACCCATATAGAAGATGATGCCGGAATGCTGAAGCACTTCGGAGAGTTTGCCGGTGTAGACTACAATCGTGCCGGAGTCCCCCTAATCGAAATTGTTTCAAAACCCTGTATGTTTTGTCCTGAAGATGCTGTTGCTTACGCAACTTCTTTGGTTTCCTTGTTAGACTATATTGGAATTTCCGATTGCAATATGGAAGAAGGCTCCATCCGTTTTGATGTCAATGTCTCCGTACGCCCTAAGGGATCCCCAGAACTTCGCAATAAGGTAGAAATCAAGAATATGAACTCCTTCGCTTTTATGGCACAAGCTTTAGAAGCTGAAAAACAACGTCAGATCGATGAGTATCTTAATCAGCCAAATAAAGATCCCAAGCTGGTGATTCCAGCCGCTACCTACCGCTGGGATCCCGAAAAGAAAAAAACTGTGCTGATGCGTCTCAAAGAGAGTGCCGAAGATTATAAATATTTTCCCGAGCCTGATCTGCCGACACTACAATTGACAGAGTCCTATATAGAAAGGATTCGCAAGACCTTGCCAGAACTTCCTTATGACAAGTACCATCGCTATATTCAGGAGTACGGTCTATCCGAAGATATCGCAAGTATTCTGATCAGCGATAAGAATATCGCAACGTTTTTTGAGGTCGCTTGTAAAGATTGTAAAAACTTTAGGTCTTTATCTAACTGGGTAACCGTTGAATTTGGAGGCCGCTGCAAAACCCTAGGAGTGAAGTTGCCATCTTCAGGAATTTTCCCCGAGGGAGTCGCTCAGCTGGTCAACGCAATCGACCAAGGTGTGATCACAGGGAAAATTGCTAAGGAAATCGCAGATCTTATGATGGAATCCCCAGGAAAGAATCCTGAGGAGATTTTAAAAGAGAAGCCAGAGCTGCTTCCCATGTCAGATGAAGGGGAATTGCAGAAAATTATCGCAGAGGTGGTTCTTGCAAATCCTGAATCTATCGTAGACTATAAAAATGGAAAGACTAAGGCTCTAGGATTCCTAGTCGGGCAGATTATGAAGCGTACAGCAGGAAAAGCTCCTCCCAAGCGAGTGAACGAACTTTTACTTTTAGAATTAGATAAGGGCTAGAATTTTCTGTCACAGTCTGTCTTAAAAAATCATAAAAGCATGTTAGAGATCTTTCTAACATGCTTTTTTTATCTAAATACACATTTCTAAGTTGCAAAAACGAAAGCAGAAAATTTCGATTTGCCTTTCTACCTACACTTTATGGATCCATCAGAATTAAATTTTGCAAAGCCATGTCTACGCGGGAGATAATTCTTTTTAAGTGACAAGAAATTCTTGTGCTCGGCTTGCTTTCTTATTCTTATTGACGTATTGCTTGATCAGATATTCATTTTGATTTAGGTACTAAAATGCGATTTTCGCTCTGCGGATTTCCTCTAGTTTTTTCTTTTACATTGCTCTCAGTCTTCGACACTTCTTTGAGTGCTACTACGATTTCTTTAACCCCAGAAGATAGTTTTCATGGAGATAGTCAGAATGCAGAACGTTCTTATAATGTTCAAGCTGGGGATGTCTATAGCCTTACTGGTGATGTCTCAATATCTAACGTCGATAACTCTGCATTAAATAAAGCCTGCTTCAATGTGACCTCAGGAAGTGTGACGTTCGCAGGAAATCATCATGGGTTATATTTTAATAATATTTCCTCAGGAACTACAAAGGAAGGGGCTGTACTTTGTTGCCAAGATCCTCAAGCAACGGCACGTTTTTCTGGGTTCTCCACGCTCTCTTTTATTCAGAGCCCCGGAGATATTAAAGAACAGGGATGTCTCTATTCAAAAAATGCACTTATGCTCTTAAACAATTATGTAGTGCGTTTTGAACAAAACCAAAGTAAGACTAAAGGCGGAGCTATTAGTGGGGCGAATGTTACTATAGTAGGCAACTACGATTCCGTCTCTTTCTATCAGAATGCAGCCACTTTTGGAGGTGCTATCCATTCTTCAGGTCCCCTACAGATTGCAGTAAATCAGGCAGAGATAAGATTTGCACAAAATACTGCCAAGAATGGTTCTGGAGGGGCTTTGTACTCCGATGGTGATATTGATATTGATCAGAATGCTTATGTTCTATTTCGAGAAAATGAGGCATTGACTACTCCTATAGGTAAGGGAGGGGCTGTCTGTTGTCTTCCCACTTCAGGAAGTAGTACTCCAGTTCCTATTGTGACTTTCTCTGACAATAAACAGTTAGTCTTTGAAAGAAACCATTCCATAATGGGTGGCGGAGCCATTTATGCTAGGAAACTTAGCATCTCTTCAGGAGGTCCTACTCTATTTATCAATAATATATCATATGCAAATTCGCAAAATTTAGGTGGAGCTATTGCCATTGATACTGGAGGGGAGATCAGTTTATCAGCAGAGAAAGGAACAATTACATTCCAAGGAAACCGGACGAGCTTACCGTTTTTGAATGGCATCCATCTTTTACAAAATGCTAAATTCCTGAAATTACAGGCGAGAAATGGATACTCTATAGAATTTTATGATCCTATTACTTCTGAAGCAGATGGGTCTACCCAATTGAATATCAACGGAGATCCTAAAAATAAAGAGTACACAGGGACCATACTCTTTTCTGGAGAAAAGAGTCTAGCAAACGATCCTAGGGATTTTAAATCTACAATCCCTCAGAACGTCAACCTGTCTGCAGGATACTTAGTTATTAAAGAGGGGGCCGAAGTCACAGTTTCAAAATTCACGCAGTCTCCAGGATCGCATTTAGTTTTAGATTTAGGAACCAAACTGATAGCCTCTAAGGAAGACATTGCCATCACAGGCCTCGCGATAGATATAGATAGCTTAAGCTCATCCTCAACAGCAGCTGTTATTAAAGCAAACACCGCAAATAAACAGATATCCGTGACGGACTCTATAGAACTTATCTCGCCTACTGGCAATGCCTATGAAGATCTCAGAATGAGAAATTCACAGACGTTCCCTCTGCTCTCTTTAGAGCCTGGAGCCGGGGGTAGTGTGACTGTAACTGCTGGAGATTTCCTACCGGTAAGTCCCCATTATGGTTTTCAAGGCAATTGGAAATTAGCTTGGACAGGAACTGGAAACAAAGTTGGAGAATTCTTCTGGGATAAAATAAATTATAAGCCTAGACCTGAAAAAGAAGGAAATTTAGTTCCTAATATCTTGTGGGGGAATGCTGTAGATGTCAGATCCTTAATGCAGGTTCAAGAGACCCATGCATCGAGCTTACAGACAGATCGAGGGCTGTGGATCGATGGAATTGGGAATTTCTTCCATGTATCTGCCTCCGAAGACAATATAAGGTACCGTCATAATAGCGGTGGATATGTTCTATCTGTAAATAATGAGATCACACCTAAGCACTATACCTCGATGGCATTTTCCCAACTCTTTAGTAGAGACAAGGACTATGCGGTTTCCAACAACGAATACAGAATGTATTTAGGATCGTATCTCTATCAATATACAACCTCCCTAGGGAATATTTTCCGTTATGCTTCGCGTAACCCTAATGTAAACGTCGGGATTCTCTCAAGAAGGTTTCTTCAAAATCCTCTTATGATTTTTCATTTTTTGTGTGCTTATGGTCATGCCACCAATGATATGAAAACAGACTACGCAAATTTCCCTATGGTGAAAAACAGCTGGAGAAACAATTGTTGGGCTATAGAGTGCGGAGGGAGCATGCCTCTATTGGTATTTGAGAACGGAAGACTTTTCCAAGGTGCCATCCCATTTATGAAACTACAATTAGTTTATGCTTATCAGGGAGATTTCAAAGAGACGACTGCAGATGGCCGTAGATTTAGTAATGGGAGTTTAACATCGATTTCTGTACCTCTAGGCATACGCTTTGAGAAGCTGGCACTTCCTCAGGATGTACTCTATGACTTTAGTTTCTCCTATATTCCTGATATTTTCCGTAAGGATCCCTCATGTGAAGCTGCTCTGGTGATTAGCGGAGACTCTTGGCTTGTTCCGGCAGCACACGTATCAAGACATGCTTTTGTAGGGAGTGGAACGGGTCGGTATCACTTTAACGACTATACTGAGCTCTTATGTCGAGGAAGTATAGAATGCCGCCCCCATGCTAGGAATTATAATATAAACTGTGGAAGCAAATTTCGTTTTTAGAAGGTTTCCATTGCCTGTGTGGTTCCGGATCTTAACTATAAATCCTGGACTATGGATCATAGGCATTGGGTTTCTCGAACTTGTGTGGAGAATAACGACATTTTATATGCATAACGGAATACTCGTATCACCTCAGCCCCTAGAGACATTCTTTAGGGGTTCTTTATTTGTCTAAACTTCGTATTTTATCGAGAATCCTTTACGTTCTTGGTTTGCTTGTCTCCGAGGAGTTCTCTAACGAATCATAGGGATTCCAGGGTTCTGTTCCTTGAGTCCTTTGGCAGCTGATTTGCGTCTTTCTCAGGAGTAGAGCGTGTGGTTTCAGGGCTTGGGACTCCTAGTAAGACGAGCCATTCTGATAGCCTCTCTAGGAGAGCGCTTCGAAGAGGTTCCTGCAACTGCTTCTAAGTAAAAATCTAAAGAGAAGTCTAGTTTTTTCGATACATTGACTTCTTTTTTGAAACCAGACACTCATTGCTAGCCGAATTTTAAGAGTCCATGAGCATGATTTCTGTAAAATCCTCGCAATGAGCTTTTTGTCTTCTCACCTTATGATGTGCTTTCTATAAGTATTTAAATGAACTTTTATTAAAAGAGTTTTCGCTATAACCTTTCGCTCATTTTTTCCTTTCTTGTCGTGATACCGCTAACTGATAGCACTACAAGCTCTCTTTCAACGTCTCTCTTAGATGAAGGAAACCCACAATCCATGAGGAAACTTCGTATTCTTGCGATCGTTCTCATAGCTTTGAGCATTATTTTGATTGCAGGTGGTGTGGTATTGCTTACTGTAGCGATCCCTGGATTAAGTTCAGTCATTTCTTCCCCGGCAGGGATGGGTGCCTGTGCTTTGGGATGTGTGATGCTTGCTTTAGGGATCGATGTTCTTCTGAAGAAACGAGAAGTCCCTATAGTTCTCGCATCTGTAACTACGACACCAGGAACTGGCAGCCCTAGAAGTGGTATTTCTATTTCAGGAGCTGATAGCACCATACGTTCTCTTCCTACGTATCTCTTGGACGAGGGACATCCACAATCCATGAGGAAACTTCGTATTCTTGCGATCGTTCTCATAGTTTTTAGCATTATTTTGATTGCAAGTGGTGTGGTATTGCTTACTGTAGCGATCCCTGGATTAAGTTCAGTCATTTCTTCCCCGGCAGGGATGGGTGCCTGTGCTTTGGGATGTGTGATGCTTGCTTTAGGGATCGATGTTCTTCTGAAGAAACGAGAAGTCCCTATAGTTCTCGCATCTGTAACTACGACACCAGGAACTGGCAGCCCTAGAAGTGGTATTTCTATTTCAGGAGCTGATAGCACCATACGTTCTCTTCCTACGTATCCCTTGGACGAGGGACATCCACAATCCATGAGGAAACTTCGTATTCTTGCGATCGTTCTCATAGTTTTTAGCATTATTTTGATTGCAAGTGGTGTGGTATTGCTTACTGTAGCGATCCCTGGATTAAGCTCGATCATTTCTTCCCCAGCGGAGATGGGTGCTTGTGCTTTGGGATGTGTGATGCTTGCTTTGGGGATCGACGTTCTTCTGAAGAAACGAGAAGTCCCTATAGTAGTTCCCGCACCTATTCCTGAAGAAGTCGTCATAGATGATATAGATGAAGAGAGTATACGGCTGCAGCAGGAAGCTGAAGCCGCTTTAGCAAGACTTCCTGAGGAGATGAGTGCATTTGAAGGTTACATAAAAGTTGTCGAGAGTCATTTGGAGAACATGAAAAGCCTGCCTTATGATGGTCATGGGCTAGAAGAGAAAACGAAACATCAGATAAGAGTCGTCAGATCTTCTTTGAAGGCTATGGTTCCAGAATTTTTAGATATCAGAAGAATTTTTGAAGAAGAAGAGTTCTTTTTTCTCTCAGCTCGCAAACGACTTATAGATTTAGCTACTACTTTAGTAGAGAGAAAAATTTTAACAGAGCAACTTGAGCGCAATAATTTAAGGAAAGCGTTTTCTTATTTATATCAGGACTCAATTTTTAAAAAAATTATTGATAACTTCGAGAAGTTAGCATGGAAATTTATGATTTTGAGTAAATCAATTTGTCGATTTACAATTATTTTTGAAAATCATGAACATGGTGTAGCAAAGAGCCTGTTACACAAGAATGCAGTGTTACTGGAGAAGGTAATCTATAGGAGTTTGCAAAAAAGCTATAGAGATATAGGCATGTCATCTGCAAAGATGAAAATCTTGCACGGCAACCCTTTTTTCTCTTTGGAAGATAATAAAAAGACGATAATGAAAGAACACGCAGAGATGCTTGAAAGTCTCAGTAGCTATAGGAAGGTATTTTTAGCTCTATCTGATGAGAACGTTGTAGATACACCTAGCGATCCAAAGAAATGGGATTTGTCAGGAATCCCCTGTAGGGACGCGTTGTCTGAGATTTCTCGTGATGAACAGTGGCAGAAGAAAGCACATCTAAAGCATCAAGAGTCCCTCTATACGCAAGCTAGGGATCGTTTAACAGACCAGAGCTCTAAAGAAAATCAGAAAGAGTTAGAGAAAGCTGAACAAGAGTACATATCTTCTTGGGAACGGGTTAAAAAATTTGAGATTGAGAGAGTACAGGAGAGGATACAGGCAATTCAAAAGCTTTATCCTAATATCCTCGAGAGAGAAGAAGAAACCACAGGTCAGGAGACTGTGACTCCAACTGTTCAAGGGACGACGGCTTCATCCGATTTAACAGATATTTTAGGAAGAATAGAGGTCTCCAGTAGGGAGGATAATCAGAATCAAGAGTCTTGTGTAAAAGTCTTAAGAAGTCATGAGGTAGAAATGAGCTGGGAAGTCAAACAAGAGTATGGCCCTAAGAAAAAAGAATTTCAGGATCAAATGGGTTCTTTAGAGAGGTTTTTTACAGAGCATATTGAAGAGTTAGAAGTATTACAGAAGGACTACTCTAAACACTTGTCTTATTTTAAAAAAGTAAACAATAAGAAAGAGGTTCAATATGCGAAGTTTAGGTTGAAGGTTTTAGAGTCAGATTTAGAAGGGATTCTAGCTCAGACTGAGAGTGCTGAGAGTCTGTTAACTCAAGAAGAACTTCCGATTCTTGCAACTCGGGGAGCCTTAGAGAAAGCTGTTTTCAAAGGGAGTCTATGTTGCGCGCTAGCAAGCAAAGCAAAACCCTATTTTGAAGAGGATCCCAGATTCCAAGATTCTGATACGCAATTGCGAGCTCTGACTCTAAGGTTACAGGAGGCTAAGGCAAGCCTGGAAGAAGAGATAAAGAGATTTTCAAATCTTGAGAACGATATTGCAGAGGAAAGACGCCTTCTTAAAGAGAGCAAGCAGACGTTCGAAAGAGCAGGTTTAGGGGTTCTCCGAGAAATTGCAGTCGAGTCTACTTATGATTTGCGTTCCTTAACAAATACATGGGAAGGGACCCCAGAGAGTGAGAAGGTCTATTTTAGCATGTATCTTAATTATTACAACGAAGAGAAACGTAGGGCTAAAACAAGATTGGTTGAAATGACACAGAGGTATAGAGATTTTAAAATGGCCTTGGAAGCTATGCAGTTTAATGAAGAAGCCCTTTTGCAAGAGGAACTCTCTATTCAAGCTCCCAGTGAATAACAAGAATCCGAGGCAAGAGCTCGGCATGTCGCTCGCTATAGGCTACGAGTTGCCCAATCTCGTTTGGCTGATTTAGAAGCTGGAGTCATCCAGAAACGTAAAACAATCAAAGATTTGTTCAAGAAACGACGGTCTCAACCTTCTTCTAAGAAATAGAAAATTTCGTCCATGCTTCCAGGGTTTTGAAATGAGAAAAAGACCTTGGAATAAAATAATTGATATGAGTAGCTTAGTTGCTTTAACTTATGTTTTTGAGCATGATGACATCACAGATTCATAATGCAAGTATTCTTATCTCCTCAACTACCCCCCCCCCCCCCGACGCTCTCTAGGGGTTTCTTGTTCTAAACTTCGTAGTTTATCGATCACTCTTTTAGTTCTTGGTGTGCTTTTGTTGACCTTGGGGATTCCGGGACTCACTGCAGGGATCTCTTTTGGAGCCGGTTTGGGATTTTCTGCTTTAGGAGGAGTGCTCGTGATTTCGGGACTTCTATTCCTTCTAGTAAGACGAGAGGTTCCGACAGTACGTTCAGAGGAAATTCCCAGAGGGGTTTCTGTGACCCCTTCTGAAGAGCCTGCTCTAGAGAAGGCTCAAAAAGAACCGGAGACAAAGAAAATTTTAGATCGGTTGCCGAAGGAATTGGATCAGTTAGATACGTATATTCAGGAAGTGTTTGCATGTTTAGAGAGGCTGAAGGATCCTAAGTACGAAGATCGAGGTCTTTTAACAGAGGCGAAGGAGAAACTTCGAGTTTTTGACGTTGTTGAGAAAGATATGATGTCAGAGTTTTTAGACATACAACGAGTGTTGAATGAGGAAGCATATTATGTAGAACATTGTCAAGATCCCCTAGAGAATATAGCCTACGAGATTTTCTCTTCCCAAGAGCTTCGTGATTACTACTGTGCAGGGGTGTGTGGGTATTTGCCTTCTGGGGATGCTCGAGCGGATCGATTAAAGAGATCAGTTAAGGAGGTAATGGATCGCTTTATGAGGGTGACCTGGAAATCTTGGGAGGCATCAGTCATGTTGGATCATAGCTATGGGGTAGCGCGAGAGTTATTCAAGAAGGCAGTAGGAGTACTAGAGGAGAGTGTCTATAAAATTCTGTTTAAGAGCTATAGAGATGCGTTTTATGAATGTGAGAAGGCAAAGATCCAGAGGGATGGGCGTTTCAAATGGTTATAGGATACGAGTGCTCATGCGGAACAAAGGTTTAGGGATATCAATGGTTGTTGGGAGGACTTAAAGCAAACGATCTTTTGGGTAGGAGAACATGATTGTACGGACATAGAGACCGTACGTAAAAGCTGTATGTGGCTGGATCGTTATGCAGATAAATTTATTTTGAGGGAAAAAGAGGAAAAGATGGAGCGTCATGAGCTCTTTCATGCGACTATGGTCCGAAAAGCATCTGGGCACGCGTATGCTAAAGCTAAAGCAGCCTTTGAAAAGGAGAGATCTAATGAGAATCAGAGGAAAGTCAAGGATGTTGAAAAATGGTTATCTAAAGGTTTAGCGGAGTTTCGTAATCAAGAGTCTCGCAGAGCTCGGGAGAGGCTGAGAGAGCTGCAAACTTTGTATCCTGAGGTTTCTGTAGAAGAGAGAGTGTTAGAGAGACAAAGGACTAAAAAAGTTAATCTGGAGAACTTGTATGCAGATATAGAAAAGAAGTATCACCACTGTGTTCGAGAGCAAGAGCATTACTGGAAAGAGGTAGAGAACAAGGAAGCAGAGTATAGGGAGAACGGAGAAAAGGTTCTCTCTGCCGAGGAGGTGTCAGAGTGTCTTCAGAGGTTGGAAGATTGTTTAGAGACGTGGTCTAAGAAATTAACAAAAGCGGAAGAGAGTGTCTTTGAGATGAAGTTTGATGCGACAGAAAAACTAGGGAATAAAGTACTTTCTGATGTAACGAACCGTCTTGAGATTTTATGTGAAGATGCTGAGGAGATGATTTTTCGAATCGAAGAGATAGAGATGACTCTGCGTATGGTAGAGCTTCCACTACTTTTTATGAAAAATACTTTTGAGAAAGCCTCTCTACAATACAACAGCTGCAAAGAGATGTTAGCCAAAGTAGAGCCCCAATGTAAGGAAAGCCCAACCTATAGAAGTAGCCAAGAGCGCTTAGAAAGGTTGAATCAGGATTTACAAACAGCATATACAAATTGCCAGGAGAGACTCCAGGGTTTTTCAGATTTGGAATCAAAAGTACGTACATGTAGAGATCATCTTAGAGAGCAGATGAAACATTTCGAAGTTCAAGGACTGAATTTTATAAACGAAGAGCTTTTATGGGTCGGGGCAGAGCTCTTTACACAAGCCAGATTGGATCTAGTAGCAACAGTTCCGTATATGGAGTTCTATTTGCAGTACCATAATATTAAAAGAGAAAAAGTTCGATCCCAATGGATGGCGAAGACCGAGAGGTATAGAGAGATTCGGCAGGCATTTCAAGGGGTGATGAAGGAAGATTTGTTAGCAGAAGATACGATCTTGAAAGAAGAAGATTATTGGCTGCTTCGCGATGATTGGTTGCTGCGTGATGAGAGGAAGAATAGACAAAGACGTTTAATCTGTAATAAGATAGCAGCAGCGCAACAGCGAGTCAAAGGCTTCTAACCTGAAGAGATTTAAAAGATCCTGAAAGAGAAAACACCTCTTGTGGCTAGAGTGCGTTCTTTATTTACTCGCGAGGACCATACCTAGCATAAAACTCCAGGAGCTGTGTTTCTTTAAAATTCTTTGAATAAAATACTATATATTAGTAGCTTAGTGGGTTTAATTTATGTGTTTGATCGCGATGGCACCACAGATTCATAATGCAAGTACTTCTATCTCCGCAGCTACCCCCCCCCCCCCAACACTCTGTAGGGTCGATTTCTTCTCCATCTAAACTTCGCGTTTTAGCGATTACTTTTTTAGTTTTTGGTATGCTCTTACTGATTTCAGGAGCTCTCTTTCTGACGTTAGGGATTCCAGGATTGAGTGCAGCAATTTCTTTTGGATTAGGCATCGGTCTCTCCGCATTAGGAGGAGTGCTGATGATTTCGGGACTACTATGTCTTTTAGTCAAACGAGAGATTCCGACAGTATGACCAGAAGAAATTCCTGAAGGGGTTTCGCTGGCTCCTTCTGAGGAGCCAGCTCTACAGGCAGCTCAGAAGACTTTAGCTCAGCTGCCTAAGGAATTGGATCAGTTAGATACAGATATTCAGGAAGTGTTCGCATGTTTAAGAAAGCTGAAAGATTCTAAGTATGAAAGTCGAAGTTTTTTAAACGATGCTAAGAAGGAGCTTCGAGTTTTTGACTTTGTGGTTGAGGATACCCTCTCGGAGATTTTCGAGTTGCGGCAGATTGTGGCTCAAGAGGGATGGGATTTAAACTTTTTGATCAATGGGGGACGAAGCCTCATGATGACTGCAGAATCTGAATCGCTTGATTTGTTTCATGTATCGAAGCGGCTAGGGTATTTACCTTCTGGGGATGTTCGAGGGGAGGGGTTAAAGAAATCTGCGAAGGAGATAGTCGCTCGTTTGATGAGCTTGCATTGCGAGATTCACAAGGTGGCGGTAGCGTTTGATAGGAATTCCTATGCGATGGCAGAAAAGGCGTTTGCGAAAGCGTTGGGAGCTTTAGAAGAGAGTGTGTATCGGAGTCTGACGCAGAGTTATAGAGATAAATTTTTGGAGAGTGAGAGGGCGAAGATCCCATGGAATGGGCATATAACCTGGTTAAGAGATGATGCGAAGAGTGGGTGTGCTGAAAAGAAGCTTCGGGATGCCGAGGAACGTTGGAAGAAATTTAGGAAAGCAGTCTTTTGGGTAGAAGAAGACGGGGGCTTTGACATCAATAATCTCCTTGGAGACTGGGGGACAGTGCTTGATCCTTATAGACAAGAGAGAATGGACGAGATAACGTTCCATGAGTTGTATGAAAAAACTACGTTTTTGAAAAGACTGCACAGAAAGTGTGCGTTAGCGAAAACAACCTTTGAAAAGAAGAGATCTAAAAAGAATTTGCAGGCAGTCGAGGAGGCGAATGCACGTAGGTTGAAATATGTAAGGGATTGGTATGATCAGGAGTTTCAGAAAGCAGGGGAGAGATTAGAGAAACTGCATGCTTTGTATCCTGAGGTTTCAGTCTCTATAAGAGAGAACAAAATACAAGAGACGCGCTCTAATTTAGAGAAAGCCTATGAGGCTATCGAAGAGAACTATCGTTGCTGTGTCCGAGAGCAAGAGGACTACTGGAAAGAAGAAGAGAAAAGGGAAGCGGAGTTTAGGGAGAGGGGAAACAAGATTCTTTCTCCTGAGGAGCTGGAAAGTTCTTTGGAGCAATTCGACCATGGTTTGAAAAATTTTTCTGAGAAATTAATGGAATTGGAAGGGCATATCTTAAAACTTCAGAAAGAAGCCACAGCAGAGGTGGAGAATAAAATACTTTCAGATGCAGAGAGCCGCCTTGAGATTGTATTTGAAGATGTCAAGGAGATGCCCTGTCGAATTGAGGAGATAGAGAAGACGCTGCGTATGGCGGAGCTGCCCCTACTTCCTACGAAGAAGGCGTTTGAGAAGGCCTGCTCACAATATAATAGCTGCGCAGAGATGTTGGAGAAGGTGAAGCCTTACTGCAAGGAGAGCCTCGCCTATGTGACTAGCAAAGAGCGTTTAGTGAGCTTGGATGAAGATTTACGACGAGCCTACACAGAGTGTCAGAAGAGATTCCAGGGGGATTCGGGTTTGGAGTCGGAAGTAAGAGCCTGTCGAGAGCAACTGCGAGAGCGGATCCAAGAGTTTGAAACTCAAGGGCTGGACTTGGTGGAAAAAGAGTTGCTTTGTGTGAGTAGTAGATTAAGAAATACAGAGTGCGATTGTGTATCTGGTGTTAAGAAAGAAGCACCTCCTGGTAAGAAGTTTTATGCCCAGTATTATGATGAGATTTATCGAGTTAGAGTTCAATCCCGATGGATGACGATGTCTGAGAGATTGAGAGAGGGAGTTCAAGCATGCAACAAGATGTTGAAGGCAGGCCTAAGCGAAGAAGATAAGGTTCTTAAAGAAGAAGAGTATTGGTTGTATCGAGAGGAGAGAAAGAATAAAGAGAAACGTTTGGTTGGTACTAAGATAGTAGCAACGCAGCAGCGGATCCAAGAATTTCAACCATCTGATATCGTTGAGTCTTCAAATGAGAAAGTGAGCCTTATGGACAAAGCGCGATTTTTATTTAATCGTGAGGACCATTCCTAGAACTATTCTAGGAGTCTATGTGCACTATTTTTTAAGAGGTTTATTATTCCGTGGGTATGTCTGAGAGACTTTGATTAAATGGGATATTATTATATCCTAGTTGCTCTAATCAATATTCCTCTTATGATTTTGGTATTCGATCATGACTGCAGCACCAGCTATTCTACACGTATCCCCGACACCCCCTGAAGAAACAAAATTCGTTATTCCTAAAGATAGTAAATCTCGCGCTCTTGGGATTACTTTATTAGTCGTAGGCATCCTTCTGGTAGTTTGTGGTGCGATTGTACTCAGTGGAGTGATTTCTGGATTGAGTGCACTCATTGTTTGTGGATTGGGTATTAGTACGATTTCTCTAGGAGTTGTCCTATTTGTTTTAGGATTGATATTATTACTTAGAAAGCGGGAACTTACCTTAGAACAGATCGAGGCTAAGCAAATTGCGGAGACCTTTGCTGATGAACTGAAAGAACTAGAAATGTACATTCAGTCGACAGAGAAAAGCTTAGAGAAGATAGAAGGGTCCCGTTATAGTGACCAAGGTTTTCTGAATCGTGCCACCCAAAAAATCTTAGATTTAGAATCTTCATTGAGCTCTATTACTTCTGAGTTTCGTGATCTTAGGCAACTCTTTGATGAAGAAAAAATAGAGTTACTTTCTGGAGAAAGGCTTTTAGAATTTATTGCAGCGAATTTATTTAAACAAGGAAGAGATGTCTATTTAAATTTAGGGAATTTAGCAGACATTCGTGCGTACATGGGGCCCAACAATTATAAAGTTGCGATGGTCATAGAAAAAGCTAAAGCAGTTGTGCATGAGTTTATAGTTCTGACTACAATGGCTAGGGAATTAGAGTTTTTTTTCTAAAAAATAAATATGGTTTATTAAAGGGGATGTACCAGGAGAATCTAAGATTGTTGGAAAGGCTTCTTTATAATAGTGTTCAAAAGAGCTATGCGGATCGGCTGTTTTCCTATGAAAAGACAAAGATGGTGCACGATACTCCGCTGATTCCTTGGGAAGAGGATAAGGAAAAATGTGCTGAAGCTGAGAAAGCTTTCTTAGAGCAACAGAAGATTCTCCTAGATTATGGAAAATCTATCTTTTGGCTGAATGAGAACGATGAGATCAATTTAAACGATCCTTGGAGTTGGGGTCTTAATACGGTGAGGACTAGGAAAGTATTCCAAGAGGTTGACGACAGTGAACGTTGGAATCATAAGGTACTCATTCAAAAACTCGAGGACGATTATGAGAAACTTCTAGAGGAAAGTTCAAAAGAGTCTACTGAAGCAAATAAGAAGCTTTTATCTGACTTAGTAGATCGTCTTGAAGATGCTAAGACAAAATTTTTCCTGAAGAAACAGGAGGAGGTGGAGACTCGCGTTAAGGATCTTAGAGCTCGATATGGAGGCACAGTAGATCCTAAGCAGGATACGGAAGCTAAGAAGAAAGTCGAATTGGAGGCTAGCTTAGAAACCTTTTTAGATTCCATCGAATCAGAGCTAGTACAGTGTTTAGAAGATCAAGATATATATTGGAAAGAACAGGATGTCAAAGATCTAGCACGTACGCAAGAGCTCGAGGAACAAGATATTGAAGCGAAGAGGGAAGAAGCTGCCGAAGACCTAAGAAGTCTTAATGAGCGTTTAAAGAAGTCAAAAACTATGTTAGATAGGGCTAAATGGCATATTGAAAATGCTGAGGACAGTATTACCTGGTGGACTAGTCAGATAGAAATGAAGGATATGAAAGCAAGACTGAAGATCTTAAAAGAAGATATAACAAGTGTTCTACCTGAAATAGATGAGATTGAAACGTGTTTAAGCTTAGAGGAGCTTCCTTTGCTTACGACCAGGGAACTCTTAACTAAGTCCTACCTAAAGTTTAAGATTTGTTCAGAAACACTATTAAAAATGACTTCTGTGTTTGAGAACAATATCTATGTTCAGGAGTACGAGGTTCAGCTGCAAAATCTAGGGTTTAAGTTACAAGGTATATCTCAGAGATTCGGAAAGAAACAAGACGATTTTGCGAATCTAGAGGAACAGGTTGCTTTGCAAAAGAAACGACTCAGAGAGCTCACTCAGAATTTTGAAATACAAGGATTCAATTTCATGAAAGAAGATTTTAAGGCAGCCGCTAAAGATCTTTATATAAGAAGTACAGCTGAACAAAAGATGAACTTTGATGTGCCTTGCATGGAGCTCTTCCGTAGGTATCATGAGGAGGTCAACAAGCCGCTTCTTGAGTTGATGTACAATTGTGCAGACAGTTATAGAGATGCTAAGAAAAAGCTTTGCTCTCTACGTCTTGATGAAAAAGAGTTATTACAAAAAGAAATCAAGAAAGAGGAATTTTATCAAAAGAAACAACAAAGGCATGCAGATAGATCACGTCATACTACGTATCAAAAGCTACGAATTGCTGAAGAGCTTGCTCTTGAGCTGAAGAAGAAAATCTAATCACTAAAGCCTAGTTAAGGGTTCTTTTGAATTGGGCCCTGTGTTTCCATTTCTCTAGGGATCCTCTTAGCTGAGGATCTTCTTTGTACCTCTTTTGATTCGAAAAGAGGTGCTATTGTGAGTTGCCAATAGCAACGATCCACCTTCGTTTTTGAAAAGATACATCAGTTGCTAAGGGAACTTTTCAGAAAATATCATAAAAAACTCCCAAGATTTTGGCTTGGAAAGCGAGCCTTTCTTGCTACTTTTGTTACAACAAAAGTGTTCTATTTTAACGTGCGTATCATTTGTGACTAAGAGATAGACTTGCTTTCTTTATCTATCTTCTGTATTGGAAAGAAAGCCCCTTGAGGGAAAAAAAGGTTGTTATGAAGATTCCACTCCGCTTTTTATTGATATCATTAGTACCTACGCTTTCTATGTCGAATTTATTAGGAGCTGCTACTACCGAAGAGTTATCGGCTAGCAATAGCTTCGATGGAACTACATCAACAACAAGCTTTTCTAGTAAAACATCATCGGCTACAGATGGCACCAATTATGTTTTTAAAGATTCTGTAGTTATAGAAAATGTACCCAAAACAGGGGAAACTCAGTCTACTAGTTGTTTTAAAAATGACGCTGCAGCTGGAGATCTAAATTTCTTAGGAGGGGGATTTTCTTTCACATTTAGCAATATCGATGCAACCACGGCTTCTGGAGCTGCTATTGGAAGTGAAGCAGCTAATAAGACAGTCACGTTATCAGGATTTTCGGCACTTTCTTTTCTTAAATCCCCAGCAAGTACAGTGACTAATGGATTGGGAGCTATCAATGTTAAAGGGAATTTAAGCCTATTGGATAATGATAAGGTATTGATTCAGGACAATTTCTCAACAGGAGATGGCGGAGCAATTAATTGTGCAGGCTCCTTGAAGATCGCAAACAATAAGTCCCTTTCTTTTATTGGAAATAGTTCTTCAACACGTGGCGGAGCGATTCATACCAAAAACCTCACACTATCTTCTGGTGGGGAAACTCTATTTCAGGGGAATACAGCGCCTACGGCTGCTGGTAAAGGAGGTGCTATCGCGATTGCAGACTCTGGCACCCTATCCATTTCTGGAGACAGTGGCGACATTATCTTTGAAGGCAATACGATAGGAGCTACAGGAACCGTCTCTCATAGTGCTATTGATTTAGGAACTAGCGCTAAGATAACTGCGTTACGTGCTGCGCAAGGACATACGATATACTTTTATGATCCGATTACTGTAACAGGATCGACATCTGTTGCTGATGCTCTCAATATTAATAGCCCTGATACTGGAGATAACAAAGAGTATACGGGAACCATAGTCTTTTCTGGAGAGAAGCTCACGGAGGCAGAAGCTAAAGATGAGAAGAACCGCACTTCTAAATTACTTCAAAATGTTGCTTTTAAAAATGGGACTGTAGTTTTAAAAGGTGATGTCGTTTTAAGTGCGAACGGTTTCTCTCAGGATGCAAACTCTAAGTTGATTATGGATTTAGGGACGTCGTTGGTTGCAAACACCGAAAGTATCGAGTTAACGAATTTGGAAATTAATATAGACTCTCTCAGGAACGGGAAAAAGATAAAACTCAGTGCTGCCACAGCTCAGAAAGATATTCGTATAGATCGTCCTGTTGTACTGGCAATTAGCGATGAGAGTTTTTATCAAAATGGCTTTTTGAATGAGGACCATTCCTATGATGGGATTCTTGAGTTAGATGCTGGGAAAGACATCGTGATTTCTGCAGATTCTCGCAGTATAGATGCTGTACAATCTCCGTATGGCTATCAGGGAAAGTGGACGATCAATTGGTCTACTGATGATAAGAAAGCTACGGTTTCTTGGGCGAAGCAGAGTTTTAATCCCACTGCTGAGCAGGAGGCTCCGTTAGTTCCTAATCTTCTTTGGGGTTCTTTTATAGATGTTCGTTCCTTCCAGAATTTTATAGAGCTAGGTACTGAAGGTGCTCCTTACGAAAAGAGATTTTGGGTTGCAGGCATTTCCAATGTTTTGCATAGGAGCGGTCGTGAAAATCAAAGGAAATTCCGTCATGTGAGTGGAGGTGCTGTAGTAGGTGCTAGCACGAGGATGCCGGGTGGTGATACCTTGTCTCTGGGTTTTGCTCAGCTCTTTGCGCGTGACAAAGACTACTTTATGAATACCAATTTCGCAAAGACCTACGCAGGATCTTTACGTTTGCAGCACGATGCTTCCCTATACTCTGTGGTGAGTATCCTTTTAGGAGAGGGAGGACTCCGCGAGATCCTGTTGCCTTATGTTTCCAAGACTCTGCCGTGCTCTTTCTATGGGCAGCTTAGCTACGGCCATACGGATCATCGCATGAAGACCGAGTCTCTACCCCCCCCCCCCCGACGCTCTCGACGGATCATACTTCTTGGGGAGGATATGTCTGGGCTGGAGAGCTGGGAACTCGAGTTGCTGTTGAAAATACCAGCGGCAGAGGATTTTTCCAAGAGTACACTCCATTTGTAAAAGTCCAAGCTGTTTACGCTCGCCAAGATAGCTTTGTAGAACTAGGAGCTATCAGTCGTGATTTTAGTGATTCGCATCTTTATAACCTTGCGATTCCTCTTGGAATCAAGTTAGAGAAACGGTTTGCAGAGCAATATTATCATGTTGTAGCGATGTATTCTCCAGATGTTTGTCGTAGTAACCCCAAATGTACGACTACCCTACTTTCCAACCAAGGGAGTTGGAAGACCAAAGGTTCGAACTTAGCAAGACAGGCTGGTATTGTTCAGGCCTCAGGTTTTCGATCTTTGGGAGCTGCAGCAGAGCTTTTCGGGAACTTTGGCTTTGAATGGCGGGGATCTTCTCGTAGCTATAATGTAGATGCGGGTAGCAAAATCAAATTTTAGCGATTTCTCTTTCGATGCTATTTTTCCATGGCTATTTTTAAAATGATAGCCATGGTTATAGATACGTAGTCCTTATTTCAAAGAAGACACTGTTGCATTAGATACGCTCTCTGATCCCTCAAAATCACATTTTGGTATCTGATTGCTAAGATTGCAGGATACCACGCATCTTAAGAGAAAGGCGCTCTTACCTAGTAGAGGTTGCGTGAATTTCTTGACTTGTTTCTCCTATTGGTGTATCTCTTAAAATATTAAATTCAAAATCAAAGTATATATTTTACAATGAAGTCTTCTTTCCCCAAGTTTGTATTTTCTACATTTGCTATTTTCCCTTTGTCTATGATTGCTACCGAGACAGTTTTGGATTCAAGTGCGAGTTTCGATGGGAATAAAAATGGTAATTTTTCAGTTCGTGAGAGTCAGGAAGATGCTGGAACTACCTACCTATTTAAGGGAAATGTCACTCTAGAAAATATTCCTGGAACAGGCACAGCAATCACAAAAAGCTGTTTTAACAACACTAAGGGCGATTTGACTTTCACAGGTAACGGGAACTCTCTATTGTTCCAAACGGTGGATGCAGGGACTGTAGCAGGGGCTGCTGTTAACAGCAGCGTGGTAGATAAATCTACCACGTTTATAGGGTTTTCTTCGCTATCTTTTATTGCGTCTCCTGGAAGTTCGATAACTACCGGCAAAGGAGCCGTTAGCTGCTCTACGGGTAGCTTGAGTTTGACAAAAATGTCAGTTTGCTCTTCAGCAAAAACTTTTCAACGGATAATGGCGGTGCTATCACCGCAAAAACTCTTTCATTAACAGGGACTACAATGTCAGCTCTGTTTTCTGAAAATACCTCCTCAAAGAAAGGCGGAGCCATTCAGACTTCCGATGCCCTTACCATTACTGGAAACCAAGGGGAAGTCTCTTTTTCTGACAATACTTCTTCGGATTCTGGAGCTGCAATTTTTACAGAAGCCTCGGTGACTATTTCTAATAATGCTAAAGTTTCCTTTATTGACAATAAGGTCACAGGAGCGAGCTCCTCAACAACGGGGGATATGTCAGGAGGTGCTATCTGTGCTTATAAAACTAGTACAGATACTAAGGTCACCCTCACTGGAAATCAGATGTTACTCTTCAGCAACAATACATCGACAACAGCGGGAGGAGCTATCTATGTGAAAAAGCTCGAACTGGCTTCCGGAGGACTTACCCTATTCAGTAGAAATAGTGTCAATGGAGGTACAGCTCCTAAAGGTGGAGCCATAGCTATCGAAGATAGTGGGGAATTGAGTTTATCCGCCGATAGTGGTGACATTGTCTTTTTAGGGAATACAGTCACTTCTACTACTCCTGGGACGAATAGAAGTAGTATCGACTTAGGAACGAGTGCAAAGATGACAGCTTTGCGTTCTGCTGCTGGTAGAGCCATCTACTTCTATGATCCCATAACTACAGGATCATCCACAACAGTTACAGATGTCTTAAAAGTTAATGAGACTCCGGCAGATTCTGCACTACAATATACAGGGAACATCATCTTCACAGGAGAAAAGTTATCAGAGACAGAGGCCGCAGATTCTAAAAATCTTACTTCGAAGCTACTACAGCCTGTAACTCTTTCAGGAGGTACTCTATCTTTAAAACATGGAGTGACTCTGCAGACTCAGGCATTCACTCAACAGGCAGATTCTCGTCTCGAAATGGACGTAGGAACTACTCTAGAACCTGCTGATACTAGCACCATAAACAATTTGGTCATTAACATCAGTTCTATAGACGGTGCAAAGAAGGCAAAAATAGAAACCAAAGCTACGTCAAAAAATCTGACTTTATCTGGAACCATCACTTTATTGGACCCGACGGGCACGTTTTATGAAAATCATAGTTTAAGAAATCCTCAGTCCTACGACATCTTAGAGCTCAAAGCTTCTGGAACTGTAACAAGCACCGCAGTGACTCCAGATCCTATAATGGGTGAGAAATTCCATTACGGCTATCAGGGAACTTGGGGCCCAATTGTTTGGGGGACAGGGGCTTCTACGACTGCAACCTTCAACTGGACTAAAACTGGCTATATTCCTAATCCCGAGCGTATCGGCTCTTTAGTCCCTAATAGCTTATGGAATGCATTTATAGATATTAGCTCTCTCCATTATCTTATGGAGACTGCAAACGAAGGGTTGCAGGGAGACCGTGCTTTTTGGTGTGCTGGATTATCTAACTTCTTCCATAAGGATAGTACAAAAACACGACGCGGGTTTCGCCATTTGAGTGGCGGTTATGTCATAGGAGGAAACCTACATACTTGTTCAGATAAGATTCTTAGTGCTGCATTTTGTCAGCTCTTTGGAAGAGATAGAGACTACTTTGTAGCTAAGAATCAAGGTACAGTCTACGGAGGAACTCTCTATTACCAGCACAACGAAACCTATATCTCTCTTCCTTGCAAACTACGGCCTTGTTCGTTGTCTTATGTTCCTACAGAGATTCCTGTTCTCTTTTCAGGAAACCTTAGCTACACCCATACGGATAACGATCTGAAAACCAAGTATACAACATATCCTACTGTTAAAGGAAGCTGGGGGAATGATAGTTTCGCTTTAGAATTCGGTGGAAGAGCTCCGATTTGCTTAGATGAAAGTGCTCTATTTGAGCAGTACATGCCCTTCATGAAATTGCAGTTTGTCTATGCACATCAGGAAGGTTTTAAAGAACAGGGAACAGAAGCTCGTGAATTTGGAAGTAGCCGTCTTGTGAATCTTGCCTTACCTATCGGGATCCGATTTGATAAGGAATCAGACTGCCAAGATGCAACGTACAATCTAACTCTTGGTTATACTGTGGATCTTGTTCGTAGTAACCCCGACTGTACGACAACACTGCGAATTAGCGGTGATTCTTGGAAAACTTTCGGTACGAATTTGGCAAGACAAGCTTTAGTCCTTCGTGCAGGGAACCATTTTTGCTTTAACTCAAATTTTGAAGCCTTTAGCCAATTTTCTTTTGAATTGCGTGGGTCATCTCGCAATTACAATGTAGACTTAGGAGCAAAATACCAATTCTAATGCGTTAGCTTTGGTAAAGAGCTCCATACATCGAAGGGAAAAGAGCTTTTAAGATTTCTTGAAGGCTCTTTTCGATTTCGATTTCCATTTTAGTGTTTTGCTAAAACACTTTCTAATTTTTTTCTTTTGTTTTCTACATTGAAAAAAAGAGAGTTACGGCAGCTGTAAAGTTTTTAATATTGCTCCCTTTGTTCCATTTATGTAGCGTTCAGACTTTGCACTAAAACGAGGGTGTCATATGAGATCGTCTTTTTCCTTGTTATTAATATCTTCATCTCTAGCCTTTCCTCTCTTAATGAGTGTTTCTGCAGATGCTGCCGATCTCACATTAGGGAGTCGTGACAGTTATAATGGTGATACAAGCACCACAGAATTTACTCCTAAAGCGGCAACTTCTGATGCTAGTGGCACGACCTATATTCTCGATGGGGATGTCTCGATAAGCCAAGCAGGGAAACAAACGAGCTTAACCACAAGTTGTTTTTCTAACACTGCAGGAAATCTTACCTTCTTAGGGAACGGATTTTCTCTTCATTTTGACAATATTATTTCGTCTACTGTTGCAGGTGTTGTTGTTAGCAATACAGCAGCTTCTGGGATTACGAAATTCTCAGGATTTTCAACTCTTCGGATGCTTGCAGCTCCTAGGACCACAGGTAAAGGAGCCATTAAAATTACCGATGGTCTGGTGTTTGAGAGTATAGGGAATCTTGATCTTAATGAAAATGCCTCTAGTGAAAATGGGGGAGCCATCAATACGAAGACTTTGTCTTTGACTGGGAGTACGCGGTTTGTAGCGTTCCTTGGCAATAGCTCGTCGCAACAAGGGGGAGCGATCTATGCTTCTGGTGACTCTGTGATTTCTGAGAATGCAGGAATCTTGAGCTTCGGAAACAACAGTGCGACAACATCAGGAGGCGCGATCTCTGCTGAAGGGAACCTTGTGATCTCCAATAACCAAAATATCTTTTTCGATGGCTGCAAAGCAACTACAAATGGCGGAGCTATTGATTGTAACAAAGCAGGGGCGAACCCAGACCCTATCTTGACTCTTTCAGGAAATGAGAGCCTGCATTTTCTGAATAACACAGCAGGAAATAGTGGAGGTGCGATTTATACCAAAAAATTGGTGTTATCCTCAGGACGAGGAGGAGTGTTATTTTCTAACAACAAAGCTGCGAATGCTACTCCTAAAGGAGGGGCAATTGCGATTCTAGATTCTGGAGAGATTAGCATTTCTGCAGATCTCGGCAATATCATTTTCGAGGGCAATACTACGAGCACTACAGGAAGTCCTGCGAGTGTGACCAGAAATGCTATAGATCTTGCATCGAATGCAAAATTTTTAAATCTCCGAGCGACTCGGGGAAATAAAGTTATTTTCTATGATCCTATCACGAGCTCAGGAGCTACTGATAAGCTCTCTTTGAATAAAGCTGACGCAGGATCTGGAAATACCTATGAAGGCTACATCGTTTTCTCTGGAGAGAAACTCTCAGAAGAGGAACTTAAGAAACCTGACAATCTGAAGTCTACATTTACACAGGCTGTAGAGCTTGCTGCAGGTGCCTTAGTATTGAAAGATGGAGTGACTGTAGTTGCAAATACTATAACGCAGGTCGAGGGATCGAAAGTCGTTATGGATGGAGGGACTACTTTTGAGGCAAGCGCTGAGGGGGTCACTCTCAATGGCCTAGCCATTAATATAGATTCCTTAGATGGGACAAATAAAGCTATCATTAAGGCGACGGCAGCAAGTAAGGATGTTGCCTTATCAGGGCCTATCATGCTTGTAGATGCTCAGGGGAACTATTATGAGCATCATAATCTCAGTCAACAGCAGGTCTTTCCTTTAATAGAGCTTTCTGCACAAGGAACGATGACTACTACAGATATCCCCGATACCCCAATTCTAAATACTACGAATCACTATGGGTATCAAGGGAACTGGAATAATTGTTTGGGTCGACGATGCAACTGCAAAAACAAAAAATGCTACCTTAACTTGGACTAAAACAGGATACAAGCCGAATCCAGAACGTCAGGGACCTTTGGTTCCTAATAGCCTGTGGGGTTCTTTTGTCGATGTCCGCTCCATTCAGAGCCTTATGGACCGGAGCACAAGTTCGTTATCTTCGTCAACAAATTTGTGGGTATCAGGAATCGCGGACTTTTTGCATGAAGATCAGAAAGGAAACCAACGTAGTTATCGTCATTCTAGCGCGGGTTATGCATTAGGAGGAGGATTCTTCACGGCTTCTGAAAATTTCTTTAATTTTGCTTTTTGTCAGCTTTTTGGCTACGACAAGGACCATCTTGTGGCTAAGAACCATACCCATGTATATGCAGGGGCAATGAGTTACCGACACCTCGGAGAGTCTAAGACCCTCGCTAAGATTTTGTCAGGAAATTCTGACTCCCTACCTTTTGTCTTCAATGCTCGGTTTGCTTATGGCCATACCGACAATAACATGACCACAAAGTACACTGGCTATTCTCCTGTTAAGGGAAGCTGGGGAAATGATGCCTTCGGTATAGAATGTGGAGGAGCTATCCCGGTAGTTGCTTCAGGACGTCGGTCTTGGGTGGATACCCACACGCCATTTCTAAACCTAGAGATGATCTATGCACATCAGAATGACTTTAAGGAAAACGGCACAGAAGGCCGTTCTTTCCAAAGTGAAGACCTCTTCAATCTAGCGGTTCCTGTAGGGATAAAATTTGAGAAATTCTCCGATAAGCCTACGTATGATCTCTCCATAGCTTACGTTCCCGATGTGATTCGTAATGATCCAGGCTGCACGACAACTCTTATGGTTTCTGGGGATTCTTGGTCGACATGTGGTACAAGCTTGTCTAGACAAGCTCTTCTTGTACGTGCTGGAAATCATCATGCCTTTGCTTCAAACTTTGAAGTTTTCAGTCAGTTTGAAGTCGAGTTGCGAGGTTCTTCTCGTAGCTATGCTATCGATCTTGGAGGAAGATTCGGATTTTAATCCTAAGTTTTCCAACGAGATAGCATCAGGGTAAGCCAGGGCTCTATGTAAGAGATTTCATAGAGCCCTCTCTTTGTCTTGCTTTTTGTATTTTATTTTTATATTTCGTGAATCCGTTGTTCCAATGTTCGAAAGGTATCCTAGATGAGATTGCTGTTGTCTTGTCCTATGCTTTTTATAGCTGCATGTGCCTCATTTTTTGGCTTTCAGGAAGAAATGCAAGGCAGAAATATACAATCTCTTGATGCAAATGCTTCTAGTCTAGGGGAACTTTTTTCTATTTCTACGAAGGGAGTGTCTTGTCTAGAACTCCATAGGGAGATCGCACGCTAAATATGAGAATATAATATGAAGACTTCAGTTTCTATGTTGTTGGCCCTGCTTTGCTCGGGGGCTAGCTCTATTGTACTCCATGCCGCAACCACTCCACTAAATCCTGAAGATGGGTTTATTGGGGAGGGCAATACAAATACTTTTTCTCCGAAATCTACAACGGATGCTGCAGGAACTACCTACTCTCTCACAGGAGAGGTTCTGTATATAGATCCGGGGAAAGGTGGTTCAATTACAGGAACTTGCTTTGTAGAAACTGCTGGCGATCTTACATTTTTAGGTAATGGAAATACCCTAAAGTTCCTGTCGGTAGATGCAGGTGCTAATATCGCGGTTGCTCATGTACAAGGAAGTAAGAATTTAAGCTTCACAGATTTCCTTTCTCTGGTGATCACAGAATCTCCAAAATCCGCTGTTACTACAGGAAAAGGTAGCCTAGTCAGTTTAGGTGCAGTCCAACTGCAAGATATAAACACTCTAGTTCTTACAAGCAATGCCTCTGTCGAAGATGGTGGCGTGATTAAAGGAAACTCCTGCTTGATTCAGGGAATCAAAAATAGTGCGATTTTTGGACAAAATACATCTTCGAAAAAAGGAGGGGCGATCTCCACGACTCAAGGACTTACCATAGAGAATAACTTAGGGACGCTAAAGTTCAATGAAAACAAAGCAGTGACCTCAGGAGGCGCCTTAGATTTAGGAGCCGCGTCTACATTCACTGCGAACCATGAGTTGATATTTTCACAAAATAAGACTTCTGGGAATGCTGCAAATGGCGGAGCCATAAATTGCTCAGGGGACCTTACATTTACTGATAACACTTCTTTGTTACTTCAAGAAAATAGCACAATGCAGGATGGTGGAGCTTTGTGTAGCACAGGAACCATAAGCATTACCGGTAGTGATTCTATCAATGTGATAGGAAATACTTCAGGACAAAAAGGAGGAGCGATTTCTGCAGCTTCTCTCAAGATTTTGGGAGGGCAGGGAGGCGCTCTCTTTTCTAATAACGTAGTGACTCATGCCACCCCTCTAGGAGGTGCCATTTTTATCAACACAGGAGGATCCTTGCAGCTCTTCACTCAAGGAGGGGATATCGTATTCGAGGGGAATCAGGTCACTACAACAGCTCCAAATGCTACCACTAAGAGAAATGTAATTCACCTCGAGAGCACCGCGAAGTGGACGGGACTTGCTGCAAGTCAAGGTAACGCTATCTATTTCTATGATCCCATTACCACCAACGATACGGGAGCAAGCGATAACTTACGTATCAATGAGGTCAGTGCAAATCAAAAGCTCTCGGGATCTATAGTATTTTCTGGAGAGAGATTGTCGACAGCAGAAGCTATAGCTGAAAATCTTACTTCGAGGATCAACCAGCCTGTCACTTTAGTAGAGGGGAGCTTAGTACTTAAACAGGGAGTGACCTTGATCACACAGGGATTCTCGCAGGAGCCAGAATCCACGCTTCTTTTGGATCTGGGGACCTCATTATAAGCTTCTACAGAAGATATTGTCATCACAAATTTATCTATAAATGCCGATACCATTTACGGAAAGAATCCTATCAATATTGTAGCTTCAGCAGCGAATAAGAACATTACCCTAACAGGAACCTTAGCACTTGTAAATGCAGATGGAGCTTTCTATGAGAACCATACCTTGCAAGACTCTCAAGACTATAGCTTTGTAAAGTTATCTCCAGGAGCGGGAGGGACTATAATTACTCAAGATGCTTCTCAGAAGCCTCTTGAAGTAGCTCCTTCTAGACCACATTATGGCTATCAAGGACATTGGAATGTGCAAGTCATCCCAGGAACGGGAACTCAACCGAGCCAGGCAAATTTAGAATGGGTGCGGACAGGATACCTTCCGAATCCCGAACGGCAAGGATCTTTAGTTCCCAATAGCCTGTGGGGTTCTTTTGTTGATCAGCGTGCTATCCAAGAAATCATGGTAAATAGTAGCCAAATCTTATGTCAGGAACGGGGAGTCTGGGGAGCTGGAATTGCTAATTTCCTACATAGAGATAAAATTAATGAGCACGGCTATCGCCATAGCGGTGTCGGTTATCTTGTGGGAGTTGGCACTCATGCTTTTTCTGATGCTACGATAAATGCGGCTTTTTGCCAGCTCTTCAGTAGAGATAAAGACTACGTAGTATCCAAAAATCATGGAACTAGCTACTCAGGGGTCGTATTTCTTGAGGATACCCTAGAGTTTAGAAGTCCACAGGGATTCTATACTGATAGCTCCTCAGAAGCTTGCTGTAACCAAGTCGTCACTATAGATATGCAGTTGTCTTACAGCCATAGAAATAATGATATGAAAACCAAATACACGACATATCCAGAAGCTCAGGGATCTTGGGCAAATGATGTTTTTGGTCTTGAGTTTGGAGCGACTACATACTACTACCCTAACAGTACTTTTTTATTTGATTACTACTCTCCGTTTCTCAGGCTGCAGTGCATCTATGCTCACCAGGAAGACTTCAAAGAGACAGGAGGTGAGGTTCGTCACTTTACTAGCGGAGATCTTTTCAATTTAGCAGTTCCTATTGGCGTGAAGTTTGAGAGATTTTCAGACTGTAAAAGGGGATCTTATGAACTTACCTTTGCTTATGTTCCTGATGTGATTCGCAAAGATCCCAAGAGCACGGCAACATTGGCTAGTGGAGCTACGTGGAGCACCCACGGAAACAATCTCTCCAGACAAGGATTACAACTGCGTTTAGGGAACCACTGTCTCATAAATCCTGGAATTGAGGTGTTCAGTCACGGAGCTATTGAATTGCGGGGATCCTCTCGTAATTATAACATCAATCTCGGGGGTAAATACCGATTTTAATAGGGAACTGAGAGTTCCTTATTGTAGAGAGTATTTACAAGGATTTTGAGACGAAAGAGATTTCTTGTTGTAGGTATCTCTCCACAGGGTCTAGTTCAATTTCTATAGTTCATGGGGTTTCTTTTTTTATAAAGAAGAAACCCCATGTCTGACGAGACCTCACCTGGATCTATTGCATTCTCTATGGTAAGGGATCCATGACTTGACACAGGAGGTTCATTCTCATGTCTAAGTCAGAGGTTAGAAGGGAGGTTTTTTAGGTTTGTCGAGCTTTAAGAAGAAGAAAAATCGACTATCTGCTTCTCGGCGTTCATACACCCCATAGAGCTGCCAATGTTCGAAGATCTTCGTCCCTAGAATCATCTGGTATTCTAGGTAGTTCGGAGTGTCCTGGCGATGCCAGCCATAGCGTAAGGATAAGCGGTAATTCCAACAGGGATGAGGTCGTACAAATAATTTCCCTAAAATGAGATTCCTATGATCAGAGAGAGGGGAGTCTAAAAGCTGGTCAATGGGACGGCTGACATCTAAAATGAAGTTCTCCCTGTCACACTTAATCAGGCTGTATTTGCTTCTATGCAGGGATTCTAGAGTCATAGCCACATTGTCATTTCCGATCCACTCCCAACGTATGTTCATGTGATCCCAACAGTGCTTTTTCCAAATCCATTCAGCATCTAAGGAGACTGTATTTTTCTTTCCAAAAGGTAGAGATAGCTCGCATGCAGTTTTGGGAAACGTGGGTTTGCTTTCTGTATTGCTCAAGATGTGGGTAGTCCACAGCTTCGCATGGATTCTCGGGAATCGAGGGTTAGTCTTACTCAGTACCGAGGTATCTATACCCGCTTTCAGAAGGTTTAAGGAGTGAAAGGCATCTTGAATAGAAAAGATATAATGATCTTCATTCTTAGCTAGAGGACGAGTCTCTGTAATGAAGGTAACGAACGGCTCTATAATATGGCGTCTTTGAATGTAGGACTTATGTAATAGAAAGCGATAATCAAGTTGTAGCTTCGCGGAAAGCTGACTATGGCGCGAGGAGATCTCAGGAACATCGCTATAGTAAATCAGAGAACTCCCTAGGGTGGAGGAGAGCGTTCCTATAGGTAGAGGCACAGTTTTATGGAGCTTAGGGCGCGCAGCAAGACGTAGTGAAGAGAAATTCTCGCCAACGATATGATCGCTAAAAGCAAAGTTTAAATACCCACATTCTACGATGTTTTCAAGGTACACTCCCGTATTATAAATAGAAATCGGGTACTGCCTTAATGTTAAATAAGGGAGCTCTTGGTTGGCATTTTGGAAAGAGTTTACCTTAACAGAAGAGGTGAGATACCCTTCAAAATAGTTGTCATTCCAAGTGCAATCGACACGTGTGGGGCCTGTATTTTTCAACATGAAGTTGTTGGGGAAAATGTCAGCAACAGTTTCCCAACTATCGCTGAGATGGTATTCTCCAGAAAAATTTACATGCTTATGCGTGAAGCAGAAATCTCCGTGTAGGCGATAGCGATCATGAGCTTCTGCCATATCGATAGCAAGGCGGTGGGCATAATAGCTTTTCATATTGAAGACATTCTCAGGAACCTGCTTCTGAGAACAATGGAGGTTGAATCCCATGCCGACGCCATGCTTGAAAAAGCTATCCAAGAAAAATGTCGAGGAGAAATGCTTCCTAGAAATCGGCGAGTAGCTCATCCCCAAATAGGATCCCAGAAATCCTCCTGTTCCTCCTCGAAAGTTTATCGGAGGCTTAGGGATCTCCATAGGCATGATAGAAAATGGAGGTAAGAAAAGTATCGGAATGCGACACACCCTTAATGTTGTCTTCCCTATAGAAAGAAGACTATCTGAAGAATATTCCAGGTAATCTCCGGAGAGGCACAGGTCTTTTTTGGGACCCTCGGAGGTAGAGATATATCCCTTCCGAATGACTATGGTTTCTGGGGTTAGAGTGATCATAGACCCCCCTAGAAACCAAGGATACATCGCGAATCTTCCATTAGTAAGAAGACAAGAGTCTGTATCTTCGTAATACTCTAGGTAATCACAAACTAGGGTTTTTGCCCTATAGTTCACCATAACATTGCCATGTGCGACAAGCTTCAGGCTTTGACCCACAGTATTTTCTACATACACTTTATTGGCTTGTATCCGCAGGTTGTTATGGATATTCAATACCCCATCTTCGATGGTCACAATCCCAGAAACACTCTTAAAGTGACTAAGATAGGAGTTTTTCTTTTTCACAGCCTCTTGATGAGTCAAAGCATCAGCTGAGGAACCCATAAGAACAAAGGAAGCTAGAAATAAGAAGCAACGTTTCATAAGACGTAGGTTGGGGTTACTCCACAATTTTTATGAGTAAGCCTGCAAGGACTGGGAAATTTTTTGCATCTCCTTCCGTCATCAGTTGTATCAATAAACGGATATCTTCGGAAGACTTCGAGGTGGCTAGTGTCTCTAGAATATCCAACATGAGCTTCGTACGGCTTTCTGGGGTGACCTGATAACGTAGATAGGGCATGCTGGGATGGGGTCTTTGGTTTTCCGTGTCCACAAATAACAAGGTTTCCTGAATTAGCTTTTTTGCATAATCATGGAGAGAACGTTTTTTTTCAGGATCTTTGGTGAGATTATAAATAGCAAGATCTGCATAGGCGCGGATGATAGGTTCTCCAGGAAGCTTCGCAGCTTGGAAAAGTAGATCTAAGGCTTCCTGATGTGAGGTGTGACTTAAAAAAGAAATCGCAGTAGTGGCAAGCTGAGTTTTCTGACTCGCCAAAAGCTTATAAATACAGGGGAGGTAAGCTTCTTTAGGTAGGCGGAAGAGAAACGTAAGGATCTGCTCTTCAAGACCTCGGGTTGTGGAGAGCAACCTTTCCCTCTCCTGGGGATCTTGAGGGACTATGATGTTCACCCGCTTCCAATTTTGTAAAGTACGCCCCTTAGAGAAACTCAAGGCTAGAGTCTCATTATAATGTGGTTGGACAAGCCTTTCGGTAATGTATTCCAGTAGTTTAGGGGTGTCACACCCTAACTCTAAGAGAGCTAAAGCTACATTCAACTTGGCTTCGCTGTTCTTAGTTTTTAGGAATATCGGCAGGGCAATCGGAATCCCTATCTCAGAGGGTAGATGCCGTAAGGCATACAGGGCTCGAGGCCGCTCCTCAAGTGCTTGCTTTTTTATCACGGGAAGAGCGTCCTCTTCTTTCCCCAAAGCAATTAAAGCTTGAGCTGCTGCTAAAGTGACATCCACATCAGGCTTCTGCAATTGCTTTTTTATATTGTAGTAGCTCTGACCATCCTTAAGCTTCCCTAAAGCATAAAGAATAGCTTCTTGATCTTGAGGAGACGCACTCGTTAGCAAATTCCTAAGTGTCGGAAGAAAGCGTTTTTGTTGGTATTCTCCGATCTGCAAAGCTGTGGCACTCCGAATCGCGCTTTTCTTGGCAGCTAAGAGATCCCGAATATAAGCATCAGATTCTTCAGTCTCCAAGCGTAGGAATATTGCCGCAGATAGGCATTGGATTTCTTCGGGAAGCTTATGAATGAAAGAATGTAGATGATCAATGACTTTAGTGTTCTTCAAATTAGCAAGTCTATAGGCGGCTTCTAAGCGGATGACAGGATAGGGAGATGCTAAAGCTTTAAACAGTAAGTCGTCAGAAGTTTTCCCAAGATGTCCTGAGACTGCCGATAAAACCAGTAGCTGCTGCAGGGGGTCTGCAGTTTCCATAGCTTGGGAGAGCACGTCCAAGGCTTCTGAAGATCCCGCCAGGCCTGCTCCAATGACGGTGCTTTTTCTAGTTTGCGGATCTGAGGAGTGGATGCTTTGCTTGAGATAGTCTTCTCCGATTTTTCTTAAAACGAAGAAGTCATGATCACCGTAGGCATCTAGAGCTTCCAGATATGTTGCTAAGGCCTGCTGTGTAGATTGCGTACTTATATAAAGGATCTTATGACCTACAGACTCAGGGAATTTAGCAACAAGAGAAATGGGAAGACTACACAATAAAAGTCCAAAGAGAGTTAGATGGAATAGTCCCATAGATCGATGTTCAACTCCTCTAGCAAGTATTTCAATGTTTGGATAGGGAGACCTTGAACATTATAAACACATCCATGGACCTTTTTCAAAATCAAGCCACCATGGCAAACGTCATAAGCGCCACAATTATTTAATGTTCCTACAGTGTCGATATAAGACTCTATGCGGTGATCAGGAATCATAGTAAGTGAAATCTGAGAAGTCTCTGACCCTGTGAGGAGTTTTCCCTTATGTAATACGGCAATACTCGTGACCACATCATGCGTCTGATTCCTCAAGGTCTTTAACATCTGGATAGCGTCTGCTTTGTCTTGAGGTTTTGTGAAAATACGGCCATCGTAAGAAACAATAGTATCGCCAGTGAGGATAATACAGTCACAAGGCGAATGTAGCTCAGAAACTGCATAGGCCTTTTGTGCGGCAAGTTCTTGTGTATAGGCTATAGGATCCCCAGAGTAGCTGACTTTACTCTCATCAAAATTTGAAGGAATGACAGTAAAGGGAACACGAAATTTTTCTAAAATAAATTTTCTTCTTGGCGAAGAAGACCCTAAAACTAAAGGAAGGGACATAGAATAAAAGCTCCTCGTGTTAGATACATTACAACAATTGCTTATGACCTGCAGTATAGTCTACCATAGTTCCATCGAAGAATGTAATCTTATCTTTATCAAAGATCAATAACTTCGTAGCACAATCTTGAATCAGTCCTCTGTCGTGAGAGACAAAAATCGCTGTGCCCTTATAGTCATTGATAGCCCAAGAAAGAGCAGACACAGACTCTAAGTCTAAGTGGTTGTTCGCTTCATCAAGGATAAGGACATTATGGTTTTCTAGCATCATCCCCGCCATGAGAAGACGAGCTGTTTCTCCTCCAGATAATGCTTGGATTTGCTTGAAAGCATCATCGCCTCCAAAAAGCATTTTCCCTAACACACTGCGGATTTCTTGATCGTTAATTCCGGTTTTGCGATTGCGTAGCCACTCAAATAGCGTTTCTTGACCACAATCAGCTAGAACATCGCTGTGGTTTTGAGGAAAATATGAACAGATAGCTTGATGGCCTAACTTGATACTTCCTGAAGAAGGAGCCTCAACACCTGCAAGTAACTTCATTAATGTAGTTTTACCCAATCCATTGTTCCCGATAATACCAAGCTTGTCTCCTTGATAAATCTCTAAAGAAAAAGGATGGATTACCTGATGATCCCCATAATCCTTTGTAATCGCTTCTAAAGACAAAACGACTTTCCCTGAGGATTTGTCAGATAGGGGGAAACGAATGTAAGGACGTTGGATATTGGATTTTTTTAATTCTTGTGGCTGAAGCTTCTTAATCTCTCTTAATCGAGACTGCACTTGACTCGCTCGTGATCCCGCACCAAATTTAGCAACAAATTCCTTAAGCTGAGAAATTTTCTTTTCCTTAGATTTGATGTCGGCCTTTTCTTGCTCGCGAGACGCGGTTTTCATCTCTACCATATCGTCATAGTTTCCAGGGTAGATAATGATCGTGTCGTAATCAATGTCAGCAATGTGAGTCGTAATTGTATTTAAGAAATGACGGTCGTGACTGACTACAATGACAGTGCCTTCATAATCTTTTAAAAAGTTTCCCAGCCAATTAATGGAATAGAGGTCCAAGTGGTTTGTTGGCTCATCAAGAAGAAGTGCTTCGGGGTGACCAAAGAGAGCCTGGCAAAGAAGAACTCGAAATTGTAGGTCTATGGGAATCATAGCCATTTTCTTATCAAACATCTCATTGGGGATGCCAATGCCTGTGAGGAGTTCTTCGGCTTCTGAATCTGCTCGGTACCCATTTTCCTCGCCGATGATCTCTTCAATTTCACCAAGCTCCATTCCAATGGCGTCAGTAAATTCTTGTAGATAGAGATTATCACGGCGTTGTAAAGCTTCCCAAAGACGAGTATTTCCCATAATGACACAATCTAAGACTGTTGTGTCGTGAAAGCTATCGATATTTTGACGCAGGATCCCCACTTTTTTAGGTAAGGAAATCGAACCTCTTGTAGGTTCTATCATTCCCATAATGATTTTTAAAAGGGTGGACTTTCCTGCGCCGTTAGGACCAGTAAGACCGTAGCAGTTCCCGGGGTTGAAAACGACGGAAACATCATCGAATAAAATTCGAGTGCCTAAAGATTTGCCAATTTTATCTAATACTATGCTCATAGCAGACAGCATAACAAAGTGCTGCTTAGAGTACAAGAGCTTTGCCCTGTTCTCTTAGGCATGGGGATGGGCTTCTTGGTGGGTCTGTTTTTTTAACTTTACAGAGACTTGCGTATAGACCGTTGTTGTCTCTAAAGAACTATGACCAAGAAGTGCTTGGATTGTTTTTAAATCCATACCACTCTCTAGCCAATGGGTGGCTATAGTGTGACGGATTGTATGGGGGGTGATGTGCCCTGAAAGTCCAGAACGTCGAAGATATTCTTGAAAACTTCTGTCAATAGATCGTGTTGAAATGCGCCTCCCAAAGCGATTGAGAAAGATGGCTTGAGGATCCTTTTCCAAACGCTTTCTATCCGGATGGTTCAGGTAGATTTGGATCCATTGTATGGCATTCGATGTCACGGGAATAATCCTTTCTTTTTTCCCTTTCCCACGGATGCGAATCAGATGAGTACTCAAATCAAAGTCCTGTTTATTAACAGCGACAATCTCACTAATCCTCAAACCCGAACTATAGAACAGCTCCATGAGACAGCGATCACGAAGTCCGTGATATTTAGAAATGTCAGGAGTCGCCATCAGCACTTCAACTTGCGCATAGGTCATCGGGGAAGGCAGCTCCTTAGGAAGACGAGGTCCGTGGATAGTTTCCGCAGGATTTTCCAAAAGAATCTTTTGAATAACACAGTAATGGGCAAAGCTTTTAATGGAAGAGAGGCAACGCTTAATTGTTCTCTTAGCTTTGCCATTTTCTATCAGTTTCGCGATGTACATGCGTACATGCTCTTTGGTGAATAAGGAAAAAGGAAGTTCAGAGACTTTGCGCTTCTCTGTGGCTAACTGTAAAGGAGAAGAAGGAGCGAGGTTACCACGTTCCTCTAAAAAAATTTTCAATCCATTAAGATCTAGACAATAATTTCTTAATGTATGCGGAGAGGCACTTTTTACCATTTTCAAATAGTCTAAGAACGAATAGATAGAGGCAATCATAACTTCTCTTTACCTTACAATAAAGATCGTAAAAAGACTTCCTCTTAGCTTTAGGAAGGCTAGCTTCTTACTATTCTTTCCGAGCTATTTATTTAGAAGAGGATTTTTCGGAAAGGGGTAGCTGCGATATTCTTGTGCTACGGACACATTAGGAAATACTGCCGAGGCTTCTTTATAAAAATCATCCAGATTTAAGTAACGTGCCGAGAAGTGTGTGAGAATAAGCTTTTGTGTTGCGGCACGTTTCGCAAGAGTCGCCGCTTGTTTTGCAGTCATATGAAAATGGCTCTCAGCAAGATGGCGGTGCTGTTCGAGGTAGGTGCTTTCACACAACATCATGCAGCTATTTTTTGCGAGATCTATAGCAGCTTGGCAAGGCAAAGTATCCGCAATAATCGCAATGCTATCCCCCTTGCGGACGTAGCTAACATCACTAAGATATACCGTAGAACCGCCTATCGAAATTTCTTGGTCACGAATAAGATCTTGGATAATCAGACCACGAATGCCTCGAGATTCCAGCTCTTTAGGAAGAAATTTTATAGTGTCTGGTTCCGTGATTCTCCATCCTAAAGTGTCTACTTGGTGTTGGAGTCGCTGTGCTTCAATACGAAAACTACCAAAATCTTCGACAATTCCTTCCTCAGAGATTGGATGCTCCACCACCTGGATGGTTTCGTGATAAATTGTTCCATAACGTAAGCGGTCAAAGTATTTTTTCCCTGAAGCAGGATAGTAGCAATGGATAGGGTGCGAAACCTTGTCCAAGTTAAGACGCATCAACATGGAGCCTAGACCCAAACAATGATCTCCATGGAAATGACTCACAAAAATTCTATTGACTGTTGTAGGAGCAATATTTGCAAAGATGAATTGCCTTTGAGTGCCTTCACCAGGATCAAAAAGTAGACCCTCACCATTCCAGCGAAATAGGTAGGCTCCTTGATTGCGTGTTCGTGTAGGCTGTTGGCTCGAGCACCCTAAAATAATTAACTCTCTAGAACTCATAAGGATTTACTTTAAGAAAAAGTCACAGAATAAACTAAGTGAAATTATATACGCCACTACAACTTTTGAATGACAACTTTTTTATCATTTAAAATTTTGTTTTTCTTATAACTCCTGCATTGTTGTCTTCATATTTATAGGAATCGCAAGATAGTTATGGGTCTGTCGGTTGCTTGCAGAACCAAGGGAGTATCGCTTTCCGTTGTACGGGTGGAGGAGATGAAGAATCAGAACTCTCATTGCCTGATGATTGATGTTCTAGATCTTCTATAGGGAGGGGGACGGTTTTTTTCAATAGCACAGGTTTTCTTTTTTTCGACGGAACCATGGGTTTTGGTGCTGATCTCTTATGTATGCTACTTGTCGTTCTATGTAAGGAGTGTTTAGTTTTCTTCTTCTTCTTTGAGCTTTCTGTTGTTGAAGTTTTAGACTCTTTTGTAGTTGCCGTATGAGGTGCTTTTCCCTTGGCTTTGCGATGGAGTTCAGGGGAAGATTCATCAGAGGATTCAATTTCAGAAGAACGCTTGCTTTGCCTAGGTGAATGGTGTTCATCAGAGATGTGAGGACTCTCTTCACCACTTTTGAATTTGTTTGTTACATAGTTGACGCCTTTTTCTAATTGCGTTCTTATGAAGTTTTTTGGTTCGTGGTCATGATGTGGGGAGAGTTGCGGGCTCCCTTTTCTAGACGCAGATTTTGTAGGTTGTGATTCAGAGGCATCTTTTGGGGCAATTTCTTTTGTTTTTTTTGTGGATATCCAATTAATGAGACACGGATTGAAAATACTCAAGAGCACTAGAAGTGCCAATGAGCTTAAACAAAGAGGAATTCCTACAGAGGGAATAAACATGCATAGCATAGCTCCAACAAGAACTACGACGACGAGAACGCATATAATGATTAGGTAAGCAATGTTGCAAATGTCTCGAATCGATTTGGAAGGAGCCGCTTGTTTGATCGGTTGAGGTTTATGGAAATACGAAGTCACTGAGTTGCGCAGGCTAGGAATAAGATGGGACATAGCAAAGTTAGATTAAAGCTCTCTGAAAAGAACAGCTTATGTATTCAAGGTCTGTTTGTAAATATACAGACTTTTTTATACGCATTAAATCTACCTTAATGCGTATAAAAATAGTGATTCTCAAGAGAACAAGGGTTCAACTTGGCTTTCTATTTTAGCTTGGGAAAAGCAACTTTGAGAACATCATCATAGTGTGAAACAAAATGTATTTTCAACCCTGTTTTCAGATATGCAGGAAGCTCTTCATAGTCTCTACGGTTGTCTTCAGGGAAAATCAAGATGTTCAATCGTGATCTTCGAGCTGCAATCAGTTTCTCTCGAATGCCTCCTACACCTAAAACACGACCTGTAAGAGTAATTTCTCCAGTCATTCCCAAATTATTCACTACCGGAGTTTCCAACAGCAACGAAAGGAGAGAGGTCACCATAGTAATTCCTGCAGAAGGACCGTCTTTAGGGGTGGCTCCCTCAGGAATGTGGATATGTACTTGAGACTTTGGAAAGAACGTATAGCCTGGGGCATACCGATGGAGAGCACTGTGAAGGTAGGTCCAAGCAATCTGAGAAGACTCCTTCATTACTTCCCCAGCCTGACCTGTAAGGTGCATGTCTGTTTTGAGTGAGGACACCTGTACACTTTCTATATATAACGTTGCTCCACCTAAAGAGGTCCAGGCAAGTCCTGTGGCCACTCCTACAGGAGTGGATTCATAGAAGCGATCGCTAGAAAATATCGGTTTCCCTAAGTAGGTCTGCAGATTTTTCGAAGAGATTTTAAAAGTAATCTTCTTAGATTTGGGTTTTTCTTGATTTTGAACAATCTTTAAAGCAACTTTCCTCAATACTTTTTTGATATTCCCATTAAGAGTACGTACCCCAGCTTCTCGTGCATAGTTATTGATCATGTACTTTAAAGCTTCAGGTTGGAAATTCACTTCGCTTGCTGTTAAACCGATTTCTTTGCGAGCTTTGGGAACTAGATACTTTTTAGCAATTTGAAGTTTCTCTTCTAAAATGTAGCCAGAAAGTCGGAGAATCTCCATGCGATCTAAAAGAGGATCCGGAATGGTATCTAGAACATTGGCAGTTAAAATGAATAGTACATTGGATAGATCAACACGTACGTCTAAATAATGATCAAGAAAATCTTTGTTTTGCTCAGGATCTAAAACCTCTAATAAGGCAGAGGCAGGATCTCCATGATAACTCGCACCAATTTTATCTACCTCATCAATCATAATCACAGGATTCATAGCTTGGCTTTGCTTGAGCGCCTGGACCATTTTTCCTGGCATTGCCCCAATATAGGTGCGGCGATGCCCCTTGATCTCGGCCTCATCACGCATGCCTCCTACTGAGAAACGGAAGAACTTTCTATGCAGGACTTTAGCAATGCTGCGCCCTATGCTTGTTTTCCCAACTCCTGGAGGGCCTACAAGACAGATGATACTTCCTTTTAATCCTTTGGAAAGCTTACCTACACTGATTAACTCGAGAATGCGTTGTTTAATCTCATCAAGGCCATAGTGATCCTTGTTCAGGACGATTTCTGCTTTCTTTAAGTCATGGTATTCTTTACTTTGTATGCCCCAAGGAATGATTGTCAGCCAATCCAGGTAATTGCGGCATACGGTATATTCCGCCGAAGAAGTTTCTAAAGTCTGAAGTTTTTCAATTTCATCTTGAATCACTTCCATAGCATAATCAGGAACATGGCGTTTTCTTAGCCTTTCCGAAAACTTCTCTATATCAATAGCGCGGTCTTCTTTCTCTAACCCCAGTTCTTTTTTAATCGTTTTTAACTGCTCTTTTAAGAAGAATTCCTTTTGGCTTTTTGTAATCGTAGCTTCAATTTTTTGATTAATGCTGCTCTGGAGGCGGCTTAAGTCTAATTCCTTTTTTAGTAAGATCAGTGCCTTATCAATGCGATCATGCATGTTGGTGGTCTCTAAGACCTCTTGGAGCTCTTCCCGAGTTGCTGTTGTTAAAGCAACAGAGAAATCCGCAAGCTTGCCTGGTTCAGTAAAATCCGAATGACCAAGAAAAATTTGTAGTTCTTCTTTAAAGAGAGGATTTAGTTTTAAAAGGTCTTTGATGACAGAGACAATACTAATAGAGTACGCTTTTAGCTCTTCTGTAAGCTCTTTATTGTCCGCATGATAGGAAACTCGAGCTTTAAGATATTTGTCTTTAATGGGTTCTATAATCCGAATACGCTCTTCAATGCTTAAAAGAACTTGAGCACTGCCACCCTCGATTGGCATGATACGGAGGATTCTTGCGGCAACTCCAGTTTTATGCAGCTGGTTGAAGCTCACTTTTAAAATATCGGCGTTCTCTTTTTTGGTTAAGACAAGACCAATATATTTTTGAGACGACTTCGCTAAAACCTTTAATACTTCATAATAAGGACCTGACTCAATAAGAATGGGAGCCGCCATTCCGGGGAAAAAAGGTCGTTTATTTAATGGCAGGATAAATAACTCAGAAGGCAGCAAACGCTCCGTAGACTGATCTTCGGATTCCTCTTCAGATTCATCTAAAAGCTTTTCAACATCTTCTGGATTTGGATCTAAGATGGGGGAGTCGCTATTGGTTGTAGAGTCCACAATTGTCCTTATGCTCGGCTATATTTGTCTGTCGCTCCAGTAAATACGGCTCTTTTTCTCTAGGGTAAAAAGAGGGAGCGATTTTAAAAGATTGCATATTTCGCTATACTACAAAATAGATGCAATTAGCGCATATATACAACTTCTAAAAAATATCTAGAAGGGATTAAAGATTAGGAAAGACTCGTGTTTAAGGCAAATCGTCTTTTTTTATTTTTTCAAAAAAAATAGTTTGTATCTACTGTTTAAAATTGCTCAGAGATAAGGGATTAAGAAAAACTCCATTGTTTTTGAGTTTTTTACTTTTATAGGGGGTAGATTTTCCAAGGGAAAAACGTCAGTAGTCCAAATCCAGCCTTTTTGTCCTTCGTTTGCATTGAAGGTAAATGCAGGGATCGGAAGACAAAAGAACACGCTTGCATTGTTTTTAATTTAACAGCCATTTCCTCTTGTTGTTCTTTATGATAATTAAGAGCCCGTTCCTCGCCTGAAATATTTGGAACAGATACCAAGGAATGAAAATAGAAGTTAGGGAGAAGGGAATTATAAGAGAAGCCAATATCTTGCTTTGGTGAAGGAGCTTGACCAAGATCTGTGATTTTAGTGAAAGAAAACCCTTCTTGTATAAGCTCGTTATAGGTTTTTCCAGAACGCACTAAAATGTGTAGCGCATGAATTTTCTTTAATGTTGTAGGAGATGGTAAAGGAAGACTGAGGTTTTCTTGGTCAGGTGTAAGTGTTTTTTTCAAATCCTCCTTCTTAACATCTAGGATTAGACCACGATACTTGAAGAATAAGATAATGCGTAAAACGATCTTAATAAAGAGAGCTAGAATCAGAGGAAGAATTAAAATATAGGAGAGAATTTTTATTATTTTTTCAGATTTCGAGATTGGGAGGGCATGATCAACAGATAGAAAGGTAGCTCCAGAAACTCCTGTGATGATAACAGAAGTGTCTCCTCCCAAATGTAAATAGTGTTCAACGATATTGGAACATTTTTCAATAATGCCAGAGCTTTTTCCTAAGTAAGGAAGAAAAGATAAGGACTGATCCGAGAAGACTATAGGATGAAAAAACTGAAGAAACATACGTTAGAATTTTTATTTTTTTTATATTATAACGTACTAGCCTTCAAAAAGTAACTATTCTTTATGGCTTAGTCTTGTTTCTCTCAGAATTTAGATAAACATAAAATTTGATCTTCAGTTCCATAACAGAACGACTCCAAATAATCTCTTGTAATTGTGCGGCCATAGTTGGGGGGATTCTTGGATCTTCAATCTCAAATGAATTCAGATATTGAAAACGGGACGTCCCATAGAGAATATCGGATTGGGTAGCTTCTCGTTTGCCTAGTTGTTGGCGTAAGCTTATTAAACTACTCTTAATAGAAGTAGTTCTCAATTTGATTTGAAATTTTTTCAAGAGTTCCTGACCCCCTTTCCTAAGCAAGGAAGAATCGAGTAGCATTGGGCGTAAAAGTATATAGGAGTAACAAAATCGCAACCCATCGTTCATCCTTATATTTAGAGCGGCGAAGAATCTAATGTATCTGAATAAATTAAAACAATAAATGTTTTCATTTCTTTCATTTTTATTTGATTAAAAGGGGTTTGTTGGTATAGTTTATTTTTTTATATCAAAAATCGACGCATGTACTTCTATAAGTATGTTATCATAGATACTTCTGGATACTATCCATTCTTAGCTTGTGTGGATAATCAACAAGTGCTGGAGCATTGGTCTTTGCCAGTCGGTCCAGATCTTGGAATTGTTTTAGAGTTTCTTTTTAAAAGTAAAAATCTCTCTTTTCAGGGAGTTGCTGTGGCTCTAGGTCCAGGAAACTTTTCTGCAACACGGATAGGGATTTCTTTCGCTCAAGGATTGGCAATGGCAAAGAATGTGCCTTTGCTAGGATATAGCTCTTTGGAAGGATACTTATTATCTAAAGATGAAAAAAAGGCTTTAATGCTTCCTTTGGGGAAACGTGGAGGCGTCCTGACTTTAAGCTCTGAGATTCCTGAAGAGGGCTTGAATGAAAAAAGGAGAGGGGTGGGGCCGGGAGCTTTGCTCTCTTATGAAGAGGCCTCTGATTACTGCGTTGCTCATGGATATTATCATGTGATTTCTCCTAATCCGCAGCTCTTTGCGAGCAGTTTTTCTGATAAGATCACCGTAGAAGAAGTTGCTCCTTCGGTAGAACAGATCCGCAGGCACGTGATTTCTCAATTCATGTTTGTAGAATATGACAAGCAGCTCTCTCCTGATTACCGTAGCTATTCATGTATTTTTTGATTTGTATTTTCTAAATATTTTTTACATTGTTGCTTCCGAATCGATTCAACTATCCCTTGAAGCCTAATAGAAGTAGTGGTACAATCGAGGCTCTTCTAAAAGACATAGTAAAAAGATTATTATTGTGTTTATAGAAGGCCAGAGATTTGTTATTTATTGCGTAATAATAAGGTAATGCATGCCCAGTGTTAAAGTTCGAGTTGGAGAGCCTGTAGATCGTGCTCTGCGCATCTTAAAAAAGAAAATAGATAAAGAAGGGATTTTAAAAGCTGCTAAATCCCATCGCTTTTATGACAAGCCTTCTGTCAAGAAACGAGCTAAATCTAAGGCTGCGGCTAAGTATCGTAGTCGTTAATTGGCAATGTCGTATTCGTTGGTAGTGTTTCAGGTATGGATTATTATTCAATTTTAGGCATTTCTAAAACTGCTTCCGCAGAAGAAATTAAAAAAGCCTATCGCAAATTAGCTGTTAAATATCATCCGGATAAAAATCCTGGGGATGCTGCAGCGGAAAAACGCTTCAAAGAAGTTTCCGAAGCTTATGAAGTTCTCAGTGATCCTCAGAAGCGCGACTCTTACGATCGTTTCGGTAAGGACGGTCCTTTTGCTGGAGCCGGTGGCTTTGGTGGCGCTGGAGGCATGGGGAACATGGAAGATGCCTTGCGCACTTTCATGGGAGCCTTTGGCGGAGAGTTCGGAGGTGGAAGCTTCTTTGATGGTCTTTTTGGTGGGCTTGGTGAAGCTTTTGGAATGCGCTCAGATCCTGCAGGCGCTCGTCAAGGAGCCAGTAAGAAAGTTCATATTAATTTGACTTTTGAAGAAGCAGCTCATGGTGTTGAGAAGGAACTTGTAGTTTCTGGATATAAATCTTGTGAAACCTGTTCTGGTCAAGGAGCTGTAAACCCTCAAGGGATTAAATCCTGCGAACGTTGCAAAGGTTCGGGACAAGTGGTACAGAGTCGTGGATTTTTCTCCATGGCCTCTACATGTCCAGAATGCGGTGGCGAAGGCCGTATTATCACAGACCCTTGTTCTTCATGTCGCGGCCAAGGAAGAGTTAAAGATAAACGTAGTGTCCATGTGCATATCCCCGCAGGTGTGGATTCTGGAATGCGCTTGAAGATGGAAGGCTATGGAGATGCAGGCCAAAATGGAGCTCCCTCCGGAGATCTCTATGTCTTTATTGATGTAGAGTCTCATCCCGTATTTGAGCGTCGTGGAGATGACTTGATCCTAGAGCTTCCCATTGGTTTTGTAGATGCTGCTCTCGGTATGAAGAAAGAAATTCCTACGTTATTGAAGACAGAAGGATCGTGTCGTCTTACGGTTCCTGAAGGAATTCAAAGTGGAACCATTTTAAAAGTAAGAAATCAGGGCTTTCCTAATGTTCATGGGAAAGGTCGTGGAGATCTTTTAGTTCGCATTTCTGTAGAAACTCCTCAAAATTTATCAGAAGAGCAAAAAGAACTTTTACGTACTTTTGCTTCTACAGAAAAAGCAGAGAACTTTCCTAAGAAGCGTAGCTTTTTAGATAAAATCAAAGGTTTTTTTTCTGACTTCACAGTATAAGAAGGAGAAAAGACCGACTTTAGCTGAGAGAGATCCATGGGAGTAGTACAAAATCAAGTTATTTCTTCTATAAGAGATGTTTTAAAGCTAGTCTGGGAATTGCGGTTCGCAGAGCATAAGATGCTTCTCCTCTCTAGGCAGAGCGGCTCGGGCGGCACATTTCAGTTGTCTTGTGCAGGTCATGAGCTTGCCGGCGTTCTTGCTGGTAAAAGTCTCATTCCTGGTAAAGACTGGTCCTTCCCTTATTATAGAGATCAAGGGTTCCCTATAGGCTTGGGTTGTGATCTCTCTGAGATCTTTGCTTCGTTTCTAGCTCGTACAACTCCAAATCATTCCTCTGCGAGGATGATGCCTTATCACTATTCTCATAAAAAATTGCGTATTTGCTGTCAGTCCAGTGTTGTAGGAACACAGTTTTTACAAGCCGCAGGTCGTGCTTGGGCTGTCAAGCACTCGTCAGCTGATGAAGTTGTCTATGTTTCTGGAGGCGATGGAGCTACATCTCAGGGTGAATTCCATGAAATGTTGAACTTTGTAGCACTACACCAACTGCCTTTAATCACTGTAATCCAAAATAATCATTGGGCAATTTCTGTTCCTTTTGAAGACCAATGTGGAGCCGACCTTGCCAGCTTGGGTCGTTGCCATCAAGGATTAGCTGTCTATGAGGTAGATGGAGGCAACTATACTTCTCTTACAGAAACTTTTTCTCATGCCGTAGATCAAGCGCGTCAACATTCGGTGCCTGCATTGATTTTAATCGATGTGGTTCGCTTGAGCTCTCATAGCAATTCCGATAATCAGGAAAAATACCGCTCCGCTTTAGACCTGAAACTATCCATGGATAAGGATCCCTTAATCCTTCTAGAGAAAGAGGCTATCAATGTTTTTGGTCTGTCTCCCTTTGAAATCGAGGAGATCAAGGCTGAAGCTCAAGAAGAAGTTCGAAAATCTTGTGAGATTGCTGAAGCTCTTCCTTTTCCCTCTAAGGGATCTACAAGCCATGAAGTCTTCTCTCCTTATACCGAGACTCTCATTGATTATGAGAATTCTGAAAGCGCTCAGAATTTGCGTAACTCTGAACCTAAAGTGATGCGTGATGCTATCTCCGAAGCCCTTGTAGAAGAGATGACTCGAGATTCTGGAGTCATTGTCTTTGGTGAGGATGTCGCTGGAGATAAAGGAGGAGTCTTCGGTGTCACCAGGAATTTGACAGAAAAATTCGGACCACAACGGTGTTTCAATTCTCCCTTAGCTGAAGCAACCATTATAGGAACCGCCATAGGCATGGCCTTAGACGGGATTCATAAGCCTGTCGTTGAGATTCAGTTCGCAGATTATATTTGGCCGGGGATCAATCAGCTATTTTCTGAGGCCTCTAGCATCTACTATCGTTCAGCTGGCGAATGGGAAGTTCCTCTGGTAATACGAGCCCCTTCAGGAGGCTATATCCAGGGAGGACCGTACCATTCGCAAAGTATAGAAGGGTTCCTAGCACACTGTCCTGGAATTAAAGTTGCCTATCCTTCTAATGCTGCTGATGCTAAAGCTTTGCTAAAGGCAGCGATTCGAGACCCGAATCCAGTAGTGTTTTTGGAGCATAAGGCCCTCTATCAAAGGCGTATTTTTAGTGCCTGCCCAGTTTTTTCTCATGACTATGTTCTGCCTTTCGGCAAGGCCGCTATTGTTCATCCCGGGAAAGATCTCACGATAGTTTCTTGGGGAATGCCTCTGGTATTGAGTTTAGAGGTTGCTCAGGAATTAGCCTCTCGGGGGATTTCCATAGAAGTTATAGATTTGCGTACTATGGTGCCTTGTGACTTCGCTACGGTTCTAAAATCCTTAGAGAAAACCGGAAGGTTGTTGGTGATTCACGAGGCTTCAGAGTTTTGTGGCTTTGGCAGTGAGCTTGTCGCTACTATGTCGGAACAAGGATACGCTTATTTAGATGCTCCTATCCGTCGTCTTGGTGGGCTTCATGCTCCCGTTCCCTACTCTAAGGTTCTTGAAAACGAAGTGCTTCCTCATAAGGAGTCTATTTTACAAGCCGCGAAAAGTCTCGCAGAATTCTAGGCGATTCTCCAGCTTCTTTCTAGGCCGGGATTTTAATTCAAAAAGAGAGCCCGACACGCTGTTTGTAGAGGTACTTGGGAGATGCTATTTACTGAAACATTAGAGAGTGCGTACTCTTCTTTGGATGCTAATAAAATGCGCACGGATTCTAAAAGAGCAAGATGGCAACAACTCTCCCATGTAGTAAATTCCTCTTGATCTGCGCTGAGGTTATTTAATCCAAAAACTTCTAACTGTACACTTTCAAGATTGTGCTCAATACAGATATCAAAGCATTGCAAATAAGCCAGTACTAAATTAGTAAATGCCTCTTTCATACTAAAATCTTTCAATGTAATTGCGCGGCGCATTTTTTCCTTAATGAGAGTTTCTAATGTAGGGGGATTGATAACAATCAGATGAGAGGTGTACAGTTGCGCGCCCTCTTCTACATCCCAAGGGCCAGAAACGCATGAACCTATAGGCAAGTGTTTTTCTGGAGTGGGAATGTTGTTTTTGATCTTTTCCCAGCAGCTCCTTTGTAAACATGTTGTAACAGCAAACGCTCTTCCTAATGTTGTGGAGAAATCCATGCTAGAATGTGAAGAGATAACAACAGCCCCTGATTTTTTATTTAGAATTTTATCATGAGAAAAATGTCCTTTAAAGCAGTGAAAACGGAATCCAGATTTTTCTTTAGATCTCAGGAGAATACTTGCTAGCTTGTTGGAATACTTACGATCTTCGGGTCTGGTTTCTGGATCTAGAGAGAATAGCTGCTTGAGTAACGAAAAACAAGCCTTAGGATCATACGTAGAGGGATAATGTATATCAGGATTGCAGGTCAGTTTTGTTCTATCGACTTTAGGTAGAGTTGGAGGTAAGGGTATTCCTGGAGCTGGCGCGGGTATTTCTGGAGTTAGTGTGGGTGCTCTTAGAGTTGGTGAGGGTGGAGGAGTGGGGAGTGGCTCAGGAATCTTAGGTTTTTCTAGGTAGTGTATAAAATACAACAACGTAAAAGCAATAAAGACTGCGGTAAGTATGAATAGAGGCACGGTGATCTCTAGGGAACACCCTAGGCAAATGGCAAAAACTCCCCCTAGGCAAGATAGGAATGCTAAAATGGCAAAAGCAATTGCGTTGACTATTGAAGATGGAGTTTCTTTCTTGCGTTGAGGTTTAAAAGGTGCCTGCGTGGGGATTGTAGGGATATGGTCAGGAGAAGAATCTGGATCCGGAACAGGCGGTGTCTTCTGGGATACAATAGAGGAGTCGGGTAAAGATGGAGTCGATATTTCCGCCATAAGAATTCCCCTACAAGTTGTTGGCAATAAAAAATTTACTTAATTTTAATATAAAAACAAATCAGAAAAACAAAGATTATTTTGATTTGTCATTAGAATATTGTTGTTTTATAGGGTTTCGATGAAGCGATAAGAAGTCGCAGAAATTGATGCATAGGGGGAGACGTTTGTGCGTAAAATTCCAATGAAGAATAAAATAAGAGAAGCTAAGGTAAGCATCCAAGGAGGGACAGGAGCAAAGGAAAGAGTCTTTAGGATATTGGGGTTGTGTAGCCAAGGATGTGAGAGGAATCCCTGGATAAGCGCTTCGGTGATAGGGGAGCAACATGGCAAGATGATTGTTGCAATGAGGAAAACAATGATGGGGAGAATGGTAAAAGGAACAATGAGATTATAGAGGAGACCCTCAAGGGGTAAGCTCCCAAAGTACTGCATGATTGGCAGAACAATAAAGAGTTGTGCCGATAGTGAAATTGCCAAAGTCATGGCAAGATAGCGGATAGGATACAACCAAAATGGAGAGAGAAACTGAGTCCAAGGGGTGTAGAGAAAGGAAAAGATCTTCGGGAAAAAGAGTAGAATCCCCAACGTCGCTAAGAAGCTTAAAACAAAGGTAGGAGAGAAGGGCGAAAAAAAGATAGAACATAAAATAAAGCCTGCGCCTAGACGATTTAGCCCCGAACAGGACCCAGAAAAACACCATGAAAAACAAAGTAGGGTTACGGAGATCCAAGAGCGCCATACCGAGAGAGACATAGGGAAAATACAGGCTAGAGAAGTCAGAACAATGAAGCTTAAGATTTTTTTGATTTTTAAAGGAAGAAGAGCACAGAGCATCCAGAGAGTAGTAGCACACAGAGAGAAATGCCAGCCCGAGATAGCAAAGAGATGAGATAACCCTTTTTGTCTGAAGAGGTCTCTGAGATTTTGAGGAAGGGGAGTTCCTAGCAGAAGACTCGAAGCAAAGGGGCCTACCTCAGAAGAGGGAAACCTATGGTTCAGGAAATGGCAGCTAGATTCTCGGCATTTCTCTTTCATGATATAGAACCTAGACCTAGGAATTTCTTTGTAGCAAGCATTAGACTTAAAAACAATTTGAGATGTATGATGTAGTGTCCCTTCGAGCTCGTAAACCTTTTTAAGCTCTAAACGGGATTCTGATAGAATTTGACACGAGAGGTGGTGGGCTCTTTTCCCACAGGGCGTCTGAATACAAAGAGCTTCTCCGTAGTAGGTTCCTTGCCCCCCTGCGTGGTGAATCACAAAAGTCCCTGATATAGGGCCGTCATGGAGGAATGGCGCAGGAGTTAACATCAAAGAAATGATCCAAGCACTTGCTAAAGGGAGCCATTGTTTAGGGTTGCGAGGAAGGAACATTCCTAAGAAAATAAGAATCAGAGCACTACATTCTGGGTGGCCACGGGATGTGATGCCAGCAAGCCAATAGAGCCCACATAAGAAAATAGGATGTCTTTGTTGGAAGCACTCACAAGAGGCGCGTAATCGAATGAGCCAAGAGCTTATGGGATAGCGAAAGAAAAAAGATGAAAAAACCTGACAACGATTCCACATTTGATGTTCGCTCTTTCTTTCCCTTCGATGTGTTATGTATAGAGCAGTTGCGCAAGGAAATGTCTTGGGAAGTGGTTTCAGCGAAGATCCCGCGTCTTCCTCGAGGGTGGTACGAGCTCATGGGACTATCAAAAGAAGATCGTATAGATTTTTGCTTAGACTTCTGGTGTTCCGTACTAGGGATTGAGCATAAAGAATCTCCAAGTATTTGTCGTTTTTTTTCTTTACTAGAGACCATTGAAGTTTACATCTATCGCTTGGAAAAAGAACCTTATCAACTAAAGATGTTTTATGTATTCCGTGATGGTCGTTGTGGGTTTCAAGGAGAGCCTCCTCTTCTAGATTTTTTAGGGCATCATAGGCTGCCTCCTTTAGGGGACCGCCATTACGAGAAATTTTTCTCTATTCATAATGGATTCGGGAAATGGGAGGATGAGGGGATTTTCCCCATGAGGTCTTTAGCAAAGGTACAACAAAAATTACGTCAGCAGCTCGTTGTAATGAATAAGATGCAGGCGGAAGATAATTGTTATTCTTTAGGTATCTTTCCTTTTTATGGCTATGAAGAGCCTTTTGCTTATCAGAGTTTCTTTTTTGATCCTGAAATACGCAGAGACCTTCCTTCTCCGAATGTGTTGTTAAATGAAGAGAGCTTGGAGCATCGAAGCTTAGAAACTATTGAGTTGTTGCATCTGTCTAAGAGCTATTATCCTTCTTTCCTCTCGTGGTTGGAGAACTATCTACATAGTGAGGAGGTGTATAATGAATGAGCCTACTCGCACTTATCTAGAAAGTGAGAAAGATACACAAGATCAGATCGAAGAGCTCCAGGCAACTTGTATAGTTAAGAATGCAGCAGGAATCCATGTGCGTCCTGCAGGTGTTATTGTTCGACTCTTTGATGGAGAGCCTTGTGATGTGCATTTCACCTACGCAGGTAAAACGATAAATGCAAAGAGTATCATGAGTATTCTTATGTTGGGAGCTCCACAAGGAGGAGAGATTCTTGTGACTATTAGAAGCAAAGAAGCTCATCGTATCTTACAAAAGATACAAGATGCGTTTAGTTCCGGTTTTGGAGAACTATAAATGGATACACAGTCCTCTATAGGTAACGAAGAATGGCGTATTGCAGGAACCTCTATAGTTTCTGGGATGGCCTTAGGTAAAGTATTTTTTTTGGGAACATCCCCCTTGCATGTTCGTGAGCTGACTCTACCTCAAGAAGAAGTCGAACATGAAATACATCGTTATTATAAAGCTTTGAATCGCTCGAAGTCTGATATCGTAGCTTTAGAACAGGAAGTTACGGGACAGCAAGGCCTTCAAGAGGTTTCCTCTATCCTACAAGCACACTTGGAGATTATGAAAGACCCTCTCCTTACGGAGGAGGTGGTCAATACTATCCGTAAGGATCGTAAAAATGCAGAATATGTCTTTTCTTCAGTCATGGGTAAAATAGAAGAGTCGTTAACAGCAGTCCGCGGGATGCCTTCTGTTGTAGATCGTGTTCAAGATATCCATGATATCTCCAATAGAGTTATCGGCCATCTGTGTTGCCAACATAAGAGTTCTTTAGGAGAATCTGATCAGAATTTGATCATATTCTCTGAGGAATTGACCCCCTCAGAAGTCGCCAGTGCTAACTCTGCCTATATCCGAGGGTTTGTCTCATTAGTGGGAGCAGCCACATCACATACAGCTATCGTCTCGCGAGCAAAGAGCATTCCCTATCTTGCTAATATCTCCGAGGAGCTTTGGAACATCGCAAAGCGATATAATGGCAAGTTAGTCTTAATCGACGGTTATCGTGGAGAGCTAATCTTTAATCCTAAACCAGCGACTCTACAAAGCTGCTATAAAAAAGAGCTTTCCGTGGTTGCCCATACCTCTCAGAGATTAGTAAGAAAGTCCCTACACCCGATTGTTTCTTCGCATGCAGGCAGTGATAAGGACGTAGAAGATCTATTAGAGAACTTCCCTCAAACCTCCATAGGCCTCTTTCGTTCTGAGTTTTTAGCTGTAATTTTAGGACGCCTACCTACACTAAGAGAGCAAGTAGATCTTTACGAGAAGCTCGCACGTTTTCCTGGAGATTCGCCCTCAGTACTGCGCCTCTTTGATTTTGGTGAAGACAAACCTTGTCCTGGAATAAAAAATAAGAAAGAACGTTCTATACGATGGTTGCTAGACTATAGTGTGATTCTTGAGGATCAGCTCCAAGCAATTGCTAAAGCCTCTTTGCAAGGCTCCATAAAGGTTCTCATTCCAGGAGTGTCTGACGTTTCTGAGATTATAGAAGTCAAAAAGAAATGGGAGACCATCCAGACGAGGTTCCCTAAAGGCCATAAGGTTTCTTGGGGGACTATGATAGAATTTCCTTCTGCAGTTTGGATGATTGAAGAGATCCTTCCTGAATGTGATTTTCTCTCTATAGGGACGAATGACCTTGTCCAATATACTTTGGGAATTTCCAGGGAATCCGCTCTTCCTAAACATCTAAATGTAACTTTGCCCCCAGCAGTGATCCGCATGATTCACCATGTACTTCAAGCTGCGAAGCAAAATCAGGTTCCTGTTAGCATTTGTGGAGAGGCCGCAGGGCAGCTCAGTCTGACTCCTTTATTTATAGGCCTAGGAGTTCAAGAGCTCTCAGTAGCTATGCCTGTAATCAATAGACTTCGCAATCATATCGCCCTGCTAGAGTTGAACTCCTGCCTTGAAATTACAGAAGCCCTTTTACAAGCTAAAACATGCTCTGAAGTTGAAGAACTTTTAAATAGAAACAACAAAATCACATCATAAAAATTCCATTATACTTTTTTTATATAAAGATCTTTTATGATGTATAAAGTTTGTAAAAACTGTGTTTTCTAGTCGTGCCAATGTGCAATAGGAAAAAATACCAACTCCACGGCGGATCTCTAGTTCTAGAAAGGCATTGTGGAACGCATAAGAGACATTTCTTGATCCATCTGCTCTTTTGCAAGTTTGAATGCAGCACGGAACAAGTCTTCAATGACTTCTGGATCTTCAGGGTCTAAGCACGTAGGTTGTACTTTTACTGAAATTAAGTCACACTTTCCGTTGATGACAACAGAGACAAGACCGTTGCCAGCTTGCCCTTCGTAACGCTTTTCTAATAGTGAGGCCTCCATTTCTAGGAATTGCTGTTCCATAATTTTAGCTTCTTTTTTTTTCTTAGCGTATCCGCTGCCCATGCTTATCTATCCTTAGGTGAAATATTGATCTTTCCTCTCATGAAATTTTCTAAGAGGTTCTTGCTTATTGTCTTAAAATTCCTGAAAATTCTACAACAGCAAACTGTAATAATGTGTCTACAGCTGCAGATTTTATTGAAGCTGAGCTTTTAACTTCTACAGATATAATTTTACCTTCCGCAGCAGGTTGATTTTTTTTCTCTAAAAAACTCTGTTCTTTGTAGGTGGGCTGAGGTTGAGGAGCTGATACTTGCTGCGTCAAGGTGGGCTCCTTAATATTGCGAAGCCCTTCAAACTGCCGACTCTTAATAGAAGAGATCAACTCTGATAAAACAGGCCTTTGATAAATGCGAATGATATGAATGATGACGGTTTCTAAAAATGTCTGTTCGAAGATGGTATTTTGTAGGTGCTTAGCAGATTCTCCAAGGAAATCTATGATTTCTAGAAGCTGCTCCGTCTTATACTGAGAGCTGAACTTGCTTGTTGTAGAATTCGTAAGAAGAAGATTACGATAAAATAATGTAAGGTCATGGAGAAATGTGACAGGTGCTACCCCAGAATTTAAGAAGTCCGTTACGATCCCTAAGGCTGTCGCATAGTCCCTTTGAAGAATCGCATTGTCTAAAGTCCGGAGAGAATCTTGGGAAGCAAAGCCTAAAGCTTGGGCAACCGTGTCGGGAGAGAGAGATTTAGGAAATAAAGATATTACGTAGTCATAAAGAGATTCTGCATCACGCAAGCTTCCTTGTGCTGCACGGGCGATCGGCGCCAATGCTTCTTGCGACGCCTCAATATGGTCATCTTGAGCCATAAGCGATAGCTTCTCCAGGATCGTTTTTTCAGGAATCCTTTGAAGATGCATTTTTTGACAACGACTTAAAATAGTTCCGGGAATTTTATGGATTTCTGTAGTTGCAAAGAAAAATTTTACATGTTGTGGAGGCTCTTCTAAAGTCTTCAATAAAGCATTGAAGGCTTCCTTAGTGAGCATATGAACTTCATCTATGATATAAATTTTAAACTTTGCTTTTACAGGAGTGAATAATACAGTTTCATTAATTTGACGGATATCTTCGATACCACGGTGGGAGGCTCCGTCAATTTCTAAAACGTCTAAAGAGGATCCTGAAGCAATCTCTTTACAAGAAAAACACTGGTTGCAGGGCTCGCCATCCTCGCTAAGATGCACGCAGTTCAGAGCTTTTGCTAAAATGCGAGCTAGTGTGGTTTTCCCTGTACCACGAATTCCAGAAAATAGATAGGCGTGGGCGGCTCGGTTGAAGACCAAGGCATTTTTTAATACAGCGACAACAGAGCTCTGACCTAGAATTTCTCGAAAGATTTGTGGACGGTACTTTCTAGAGGATGCTTGGTAGGGTTGTAGAGTCATTGTATAACCAAGAGAATGTGTATAGAAAGCTCATTTTCTCATTTAAGAGATTTTTTCTTGAAGACCTTTTCTGATTTTCATAAGAAAATTCTTTTCGCAGAGATGGAATGATTTTCCTTCTAAAATAGAATTTGTGAATTCTTCTTTAGAAGGAAAATGAATCTCTTTGAATAAAATACTATATATTAGTAGCTTAGTGGGTTTAACTTATGTGTTTGATCGCGATGGCACCACAGATTCATAATGCAAGTACCTCTATCACCACAGCTACCCCCCTCCCCAACACTCTGTAGGGTCGATTTCTTCTCGATATAAACTTCGCGTTTTAGCGATTACTTTTTTAGTTCTTGGTGTGCTTTTACTGATTTCAGGAGCTCTCTTTTTGACGTTGGGGATACCAGGACTCACTGCAGGGGTCTCTTTTGGATTAGGTATAGGTCTCTCTGCGTTAGGAGGAGTGCTTGTTGTCTCAGGACTACTATGCCTTCTAGTAAAACGAGAGGTTTCGAAAGTATGTCCCGAGGAGATTCCGGCAGTACAACCAGAAGAGACTCCTGAAGGGGTTCCTGTGACTCCATTTGAGAAGCCAGCTCTAGATGAAGCCCAGAAGGAGCAGAAGACTCAGAAAATTTTAGATCAGCTGCCTCAAGAATTGGATCAGTTAGATAGGTATATTCAGGAAGTGTTCGCATGTTTAGGACCGCTGAAAGATCTTAAGTACGAAGATCAAGGTTTTTTACAAGACGTCAAGGAGGAGTTTCAAGTTTTTGACTTTGTTCAAAAAGATATGATTGCGGAGTTTGTAGAGCTACAGCAGATTCTATGTCAAGAAGGGAGGTTGCTAGAGTTCGTAATCAATCAGACACGATATATAGGAAGAGATCTTTTTAAAAGAGAGGATAGTTTATATAAATTATGGGAATGGCTTGGGTATTTACCTTCTGGGGATGTTCGAGGGGAGCGGTTAAAGAAATCTGCTCGTGAGGTTGTGGATCGCTTTATGAGAACGACTTGTAACATACGGAAGATAGCCATGACTTTTGATAGGCATGTTTATAGTGTGGCGAAGACGGCCTTTGAAAAGGCATTTGGAGCCTTGGAGACGTGTGTGTATGAGAGTATGAGAGAGAGTTATAGAGAGGCATTTTGTGAGTATGAGAAGGCGAAGCTGCTTGGGGATGAGGAGAAGAGTGCACATGCCGAGCAAAGGTTTCAGGATATAAAGAACCGTTGGGAGGATGTAAAGGATGCATTCTTTTGGGTAAAAGAAGATGGGAAGATTGAAATTGATGATGCAATTGGAAACAGTTGTAAATGGAGTGAGCGTTATGAAGAGCACAGGATTACTCGAGCAAGATGGTATAAGGTCGCGGAGCATCAGTTGTTTAATGCGACTATGAGAGTGAAAGATTCGTTACGAGAGCATAATGAAGCAAGAGTCGCTTTTGAGAAGGAGAGATCTAAGGAGAATCAGAGGCAAGTCCAAAAAAAGAAAGAAAAGAGGTTGCGAGATTTAAAGGAATTGCATGATCAGGAGCTTCCGAGAGCACAGGAGAGGTTGAGAGAGCTGCAAGCTTTGTATCCTGAAATTGCAGTCTCTGTTGTAGAGGCCAGGAGAGAGGTAGCCTCTGATTTAGAGAAAGCTCATGAGAGTATTGACAAGCACTATCAAAGCTGTGTTCGAGAGCAAGAGCTCTACTGAGAAGAAGAAGAGAAACAGGAAGCGGAGTTTAGGGAGAACGGCACAAAGATTCGCTCTATGGAGGAGGTGTCTGAGTATCTTCAGCAAGTAGAAAATCAGTTGGAATCCTGTTCCAAGCGATTAACCAAGATGGAAACTTTTGCCTTAGGTGTGAGGTTGGAAGCTAAAGAAGAGATAGAGTCTATCATACTTTCTGATGTAGTGAACCGTTTTGAGGTTTTATGTAGAGATATTGAAGATATGCTATCTCGAGTCGAGGAGATAGAGCGGATGTTACGTATGGCGGAGCTTCCTCTACTTCCTATAAAAGAAGCGCTTACCAAGGCTTTTGTACAACATAACAGCTGTAAAGAGAAGTTAACCAAGGTAGAGCCTTACTTTAAAGAGAGCCCTGCATATCTAACTAGTGAAGAGCGATTGCAGAGTTTGAATCAGACTTTACAACGTGCGTACAAAGAGTCCCAAAAGGTTTCAGGTTTAGAATCGGAAGTGAGAGCCTGTCGAGAGCAGCTTAAAGATCAAGTAAGACAGTTTGAAACTCAAGGAGTGAGCTTGATAAAAGAAGAGATTCTCTTTGTGACTAGTACCTTTAGAACTAAATTTAGCTATCATTCATTTCGATTACATGTTCCTTGCATGAGGTTGTATGAGGAGTATTATGATGACATTGATCTAGAGAGAACTCGAGCTCGATGGATGGCGATGTCTGAGAGGTATAGAGATGCTTTTCAGGCATTCCAGGAGATGTTGAAGGAAGGCCTAGTTGAAGAAGCTCAGGCTCTTAGAGAAACCGAGTACTGGTTATATCGAGAGGAGAGAAAGAGTAAAAAGAAACATTGATTTGCGCTAAGCTAACAGCAGCGCAGCAGCGAGTTGCAGCATTTGAATCCATAGAAGTTCCTGAGATTCCTGAGGCCCCAGAAGAGAAACCGAGTTTGCTGGATAAAGCGCGTTCTTTATTTACCCGAGAAGATCGTTCTTAGAACCACTCTAGGAGTCTCTAGGCCCTGTTTTTTTAAATTCTTTGAATAAAATACTATATATTAGTGGCTGAGTTAGTTTAACTTATGTGTTTGATTCCGATAGCACCACAGATTCATAATGCAAGTACCTCTATCACCACAGCTACCCCCCCCCAGACCACTCTGTAGGGGCTTCTTTTTGTCTGTCTAAATTTCGTGTTTTAGCAATCACTTTTTTAGTTCTTGGTGTGCTTTTACTGATTTCAGGAGCTCTCTTTCTAACGTTGGGAGTTCCAGGACTTGCTGCAGGGCTCTCTTTTGGATTAGGCATCGGTCTCTCCGCATTAGGAGGCGTACTGGTTGTTTCAGGACTTCTATTCTTTCTCATAAGACGAGGGGTTTCGAAAGTTCGTCCAGAAGAGATTCCTGTGACTCCTTCCCATGAAGCCCAGAAGATTTTATGTCAGCTACCTCAGGAACTGGATCAGTTAGATACGTCTATTCAGGAAGTAGTCTCATGTTTAGGGAAACTGAAAGATCTTAAGTACGAAGATCAAGGGCTTTTAACAGAGGTACAGGAGAAACTTCGAGTTTTTGACTTTGTCAGGAAAGACATGGTGACAGAGTTTTTAGAGCTACAGCAGGTTGTGGCTCAAGAAGGACAATTTCTAGATTACCTAATCAATCAGGTGCAAAGCATATCACACAAACTTTTTGTACCTGATGTAAATATTGGAGCTCATTTAGCGGAGTTGTGTGGGTATTTACCTTCTGGTGATGTTCGAGTGGAGCGTTTAAAGAGATCTGCTCGTCAGGTTGTAGATCGCTTTATGAGGGTGACTTGTGACACGCGGAAGGTGGCAATGGCTTTTGACGAGAATGCCTGTGGAGTGGCAAAAAATGCCTTTGATAAGGCTTTTGGGGCATTAGAAGAGTGTGTGTATAAGAGTCTGACAGAGAGTTATAGAGAGGCATTTTATGAATATGAGAAGGCGAAGATCCTTAGGAATGAAGATGTAGAATGGCTGCAGGATAAGAATAAGAGCGCACGTGCTGAGCAGAGATTTAGGGAAGTCAAGGATCGTTGGGAGGACTTAAAGGAAACGGTCTTTTGGGTAAAAGAAAACGGTTGTATTGACCTAGAAGTGCTCACTGCAGTGGGTGGGTGGCCGGATCGTGGTCCAGAGCATCTTATTCCTGAAAAAAGAAGGAATAAGGTAATGAGCCATAAATTATGGGAGGCGACTATGCGAATGAAGGGAGCAGAAGGAACGTATAGTGTAGCAAGAGTCGCCTTTGAAAAGGATGGATCTAGAAAGAATCAGAAGAAATTCCAAGAAAAGACAAAAGAGTGGTTGCGATGTTTAAAGGATTTGCATGATCAGGAGTGTCATCGTGCACGGGAGAGATTGGCAGAACTTGAAGCTTTGTATCCTGAGGTTTCAGTCTCTGTAGTAGAGACGGAGAGAGAGACAAAATTTAAATTAGAGACTGCTTATGGGAATCTCGAAGAGCGCTATCAGAGCGTTGTGCGAGATCAGGAGGACTACTGGAAAGAAGAAGAAAACAAGGAAGCAGAGTTTAGGGAAAAAGGAACAAAGGTTCGCTCTCCAGAGGAGGTGGTAGAGTATCTTCAGATCTTAGAAAATCTGTTGGAAGACTGTTCTAAGCAATTAACTATAGCGGAAGTGGTTGTCTTAGGTGTAGAGCTGGAAGCTACAGCAGAGTTCGAGTATACCATACTCTCTGGTGCAGCGAATCGTCTTAAGGTTTTATGTGAAGATATTGAGGACATCCTGCCTCGAGTCGAAGAAATAGAAATCATGCTACGTATAGCAGAGCTTCCATTCCTTCCTATAAAGCAAGCATTTACTAAGGCCTTTTTACAATATAACAGCTGTAAAGATAAGTTAGCAAAGGTGGAGCCCTACTGTCAGGAGAGCGTGGACTATAGAAGAAACAAAGAGCGGTTTCAGAGTTTGAATCAGGATTTACAAAATGTATACCAAGAGTGCCAGAAGGCTACAGGTTTAGAATCGGAAGTGAGTGCATATAGAGATCATCTTAGAGAGCAGATCACAGAGTTTGAAACTCAAGGGCTGGACGTGATAAAAGAAGAACTTCTTTTTGTGAGTAGTACTCTCAAAAGTAAATTGAGCTATGATCCATTAATAGCAGACATTCCCTGTATGAAGTTTTATGAGGAGTATTATGATGGCATTGATAAAGCGAGAGTTCAATCCCGATGGCTGGAGAAGTCTGAGAGGTATAGAAAGGCGAAGAAGGGATTCCAAGAGATGCTGAAGGAAGGCCTATTCAAAGAAGATCAGGCTTTGAAAAAAGCAGAGTATAGATTACTTCGAGAGAAGAGAATGAATAAGGAGAAGCTTTTGATTTGCAATAAGATAGAAGCAGCTCAGCAGCGAGTCCAAGAATTTGGACCCTCGGATTCATAATGAAAAATGACATATCGGCTCTTCTCCCTCTGATATTTCAGGAGTCTCAAGCAATGTTTTTCGCCTAGTGCTCTATTTTGTCTAAATTTTAGAGAGGAAGGTCGCAGCTGAAGGCTTTCATTTGTAGACATTTTATAGAAAAATCAGAAAAATACCTTTAGAAAAAATAAGAACACTTTCATCTTAAAGTGACTATAGTGGGATTTTTTAGATTTGTTTTAGAAGGCATTTTAACGATGTATCATTTTCAAAAGATTCGCATGACACTTACAACTCAGGGATTTGTTCTTAATAAATCTTTAAGGAAGGATTATGAACTGTGGTTTGTCTATGGATCATGTCCAGAATCTAAGGTAAAACTACAGACTTCCTCTCATAAATGGTTGTGAGACGAAGTTTTCTAAGTGTGTGGTTAGATAGATGAAAGAACTTAGACATGAATCCTATAACCGTGCATTACATAAGCTAAGCCATCAATGGGTTCGCTACTTTCTCTATACTTTCGTATCGTGTTCCTTCATAGTCGCCATATTTACTTTTGCATGGTTAAAGGTCCTCTATGTTCCCGAATATAAGGCTGGTGAGATCTCACGTATTTCTCTGACAGCTCCTATGGATTTTTCTTTAAGTTGGAGCGCTCATAAATTTTATAAACGTACTGCCCACATTTCAGAAGCCTTTGGGAAGGTCTATCATCTTACACTCTCTCCCGGTAGTCTCCTCAGCAAAGAGGGGAACGCCGATGAAAACACTGACTATTGGTTTAAAAAAGCAGCTGATTTTTTGTTGTCTACCAACTTTGTCGATAGTTCAACTCAAAAATGTCTTAAGGACTTGTGTATATATCCTCCTTTATTGGGGAAAGAAAAGAAAACCTTAGAAATCAATATCAACTCGAATAAAGGGAATGTTATTGCTCAGTGCTTCTGCCACTTAAAAATTTTTCTTATACAAGAAAATTGTCCCCAGCCCTGTTTTGATGCAATCATGGATATTTTGAAGATCGCCAACTTCGAAGTGGCCGTGGATAAGGAAATGTCAGGTTGTGTGAAAGGAGAGCTTCTCGGAAAACGTTGCATTGAGAAAATTACCAAGGGCACACCTATATTAGAAAAGTATCAGAGAATCGATGATCGGGATGCTAAAATTCTAAAGCAGCTTCGAGCGCAACTCCTTTCAGTGCATACCTTATTTTCCTGTAGATCCTTATGGGGGGCTATTTTTGTAGTTTTACTCATACTTCTATGGGGCTACGGTGCTTTGAAAGCCCTGTGTCCTGAGATGTTGAAATCTCCCCAGCGCTTTATGCTCTATATTGCGATTCTAACTCTTTCGTTGCTGTGGTGCAGAGGGACAGAAATCTTTTGCGCCTATTGGGTTTCCTATCTATCTTACCCACCGATTTTACCATTTACAGCTGTACTCCTGGGATATTTTCTAGGTCTTCCCATAGCAGGATTTTCCTGTACGTTTCTTGCCCTTCTCTACACCTTGGGATCCGATCTTTGGAATAATAGTTGGTTTCTATCTATAAACCTACTTTGTTCTTGGAGAATCTTAGTGAGCTTACATCGCGTCAGTCGCCTTTCTTCGGTGTTTTGGGCGTGTATGAAACTTGGAGGCGTAGCTATGGGAAGCCTGCTCATGTTTCGGATATTTACAAATACAATATCAAGAGAAGCCCTATATGCTGATGGGATCGAAAGCTTCGTTTATAGTCTGATCACCGCAATCAGCGTTGTTGCTTTGATCCCTGTCTTCGAGGCTTCTTTCGGAGCTTCTACAAACTTTTCGCTCCTCACCTATTTATCTCCCGAAAACGCATTGCTGAAGCGTCTTTTCAAAGAAGCTCCAGGTACCTACCAGCATTCCGTATTAGTTGGAAGCTTAGCAGAAGCTGCAGCTCAAGCTATAGGTGCAGATAGCCTCTATTGCTTGGTTGCAGCTCATTACCATGATATCGGGAAACTGATTAATCCAGGATTTTTCAGTGAAAATCAAAAAATCTTACAACAATCTGGTCATTCGCTATCCCCATTAGAGTGCGCTAAGATGATTATGCGCCATATTCCTGAAGGGGTGAATCTTGCTAGGCAGGCAGGGCTTCCTGAGTCTTTTATCCAGGTGATAGAAGAGCATCACGGAACCTCTGTGATCCGCTCAGCATACTACAGCCATATGGTAGAGAACCCTTCTACAGGGAGCTTTGATGAGGAATTATTCCGATATTCTGGAAATAAACCCTCCTCTAAAGAAACTACAATCATTATGATCGCGGATTCTTTTGAAGCAGCCTCGCGATCTCTAAAAAATGCCAGTCTTCCAGATCTCCAAAGACTCATCGATCAGATTATCCAAGGGAAGTTACAAGACGGTCAGTTTTCTTGTTCTCCAGTTACGTTAGATGAACTCGCTTTGATTAGCAAGAGCATGGTGCAAACCCTCTACGGAGCTCTACATTCTCGGATGAAATACCCTGAAATATCGTATCAAATTTCTATGGATTCCTGCCCCAAACCCTCTATAGGAGGAACTTAGTTCTCTAGATTACGTGGCGTTTGATTTCCAGCAAATGTGCTTTGAAATATAATTTTTTATGCTCTCATATGTAGAAAGAGAAAAAAGCATTAGAATGCCAAGAAGCAGTAGCGACAAAACGACCAAAATGAGAATAGGGACTAAAATTCCCAGTCCTCCTAGGATGGAAATGCAAATTAGGCCGTATCCGTTTACGAAGGCCTCGACACACTCTTTCTGTTCGCAAGAAAGCGAAGGCGAGTACCCGATCTGAACTGTAGTCCGATCTAGGGATTTTTTTATTTGATAAGCACGGACCAAACCCGCAATTGGTACTAGACTCACAAATATCAAAAACACGTTCGAAAAGCAGTCTAAACTAAAGGGTTTTTCATCCACCCAAATAGCACGGCTTTTTTTCTGGAATAGTTTGTTTGAGTCCTTGTGAGTGTGACCTGGGATATATATCGTGTTTCCTGTCAATATTTTGTCATAGTAAGGTTGATGTAGCATAGTAAGCCAAAAAATTTCTTGATAGATAACTAGCAGGTAAACGATATTCCTTCTTTTCTCTTTCAGTCAATGGTATTTTTTATAAGTCACTAAGAATAAAAACTCATAAAGATGGTCTAGCTTCGCTTTGCTTATTTTTAACTTCTACAGTGTCTAAAGGGGAAGAAATGTAGTAAAAGACTACAAATGAGACATGCAATTACGCCAAGGTGTTATTTAGCAACAATAAATTTGTAACAGTATCAGAGGACACTGATTGACGCAAAGCAAAGCAACAAAGGCGAAATGGCAACATGATTAACTGAAAAAGCACAGAAATAAGTAGGATAGCTAGGAGCAGAAGAAATATAGGGAGAAGGATTCCACATCCACCAAGAATTCCAGCGGTCTTTATAGAGCTTGTCAGTCTAGATGACATCCTACATAGCGCATTTTTGCAGTTAGTAGAGGGGAGATAGCCTAAGTTAGCCTTGACATTCTCGTCATTCCAGTTTGTTTGATGCTTTGCATATCTCATTGCAAGAAATATTCCGAGAATGGGAAACCATGAGACCTATATACATCCAGGAGTGCTCCCGAGTAGTCATGCTCAGGATGTTAGCAGATCTACAGTTTACCCCAGTCGAAGTTTTATCATGAGACGTATGCTCATGGGCTGGAATTTCAATCGTGTTCCCTCGAAGAGCTCCGAGCAGTTAATGGATGGTCATCGCATACCTCTTATATTTTTTGGGAAGCATCATCCTACTATATCTATTTTAAATGTCAATAGATTTTCTTGGCTCTCCATTTTTTACAATGGAGAAAGGGGGTTTTGAGAAGAAAACCAAACTCACCATACAGATTAAAGTACAACAAAATCTAAGGAAGACCAGTTTGTATTTTAGCAGCATCATAGAAATACTTGATGGTTTATGAGAGCTATATAGGAGGACCCTCTATCCACATAGTGTCTCCAGATTCAGGTAGTCTCTCCTGCGATTCTATGAAAAGCGAGGGGAGAGTTATGAGGAGTGGCAGTGTATAGGGGTAAATAACTGTTTCCATTTACCTGCGTGATCCTTGGCTGTAATTGCTAAGGATCCTTGTAGGGCATGGTATGGAGGAGGAAGTTCTATACTATAAGCATGATGCAGGTGAAGTCTTAAACTCGCAGCTTTCGCAAGAACAATAGCATCATAATGACCACGGTGGAGCTGATCCAGCCTCTCTTCAATAGTGCCTCGAATATCCAAGATCTGTCCTTGAGGAAACAGTTGTTTTAGTACTGCACTTCGACGTAGAGAAGAACTCCCTAGCCGGGGACTCAAGGGTAGGGGCTCATGAACATAGTGGTCAGCATACACTAACAGGTCTGCAGGATGTAGACATCGTGTTATGGCAACTACAGGAAGAGAGGGAGTCTCAGGAAGATCCTTAGCAGAGTGTATCGCCAGATCGCAGACTCCTTTATGGACTAAGGCATCGACGCCATCAGTGAAAAAATAAGAGTTTTCTACAAGATGTAAGGGGATTTTCTTCTCACGATCCCCAGTAGTCTCTGTAGTGCTTAACTGGAACCAAAGTTTGGGATACCACGAGCGCAGCAAAGAAATACACTCATGTACTTGAGCTTTCGCTAAATTTGAATTTCTAGAAGCAATACGAAGGGGGCGCTTGCCCTGACAGAAATCACTTAAACAGGGGTCAGAGTAACAGACGGATAGCATCTTTTATTGTTTTCACTCCTTGTAAACGAAAGTTTTCTCGAATTTCCTTGGGAAGAGATGAAATTTGACCCTCAGGAAGAATTGCACCTTCAAATCCCATGAGTTTTCCCTCTTTAATGCGTCTCTCTAAATGAGCCACATGACGGATTTCTCCTCCAAGACCTACCTCTCCAATTACAATGGAATTGTTAGGTAACAGGCGGTTGTATAGCGAGGAAGCAACGGCAAGTAGAGCCCCCAAGTCCGCAGCAGGCTCTATAATCTTTAAACCCCCCGTAATGGATAGGAAGACATCCATGGTAAATAGTTTGACTTGAGCCCTTTTTTCTAATACAGCTAAAAGTAAAGAAAAGCGATTCGGATCGAATCCCGCAGTCTTCCTTACTGGATTAGCAAAGGGAGACGAAGAGACCAAAGCCTGCAGCTCGATAAGAAGAGCCCCAGAGCCTTCTATAATAGGAATGATCATAGACCCTGTCGTTGGCCCCGTCTTTTCCTGAAGGAAAAGTCCTGAAGGGTTGCTAACCTCTTTGAGACCATCTGCATGCATCGAGAGAATCAATAGTTCATTTGTAGGGCCAAAGCGATTTTTCACAGAGCGAATCATACGGTAATTCGCATGGGAATTCCCCTCAAAGTAAAGTACAGTATCTACAAGATGTTCCAATACCCTAGGACCTGCGATCTCTCCAGATTTTGTCACGTGGCCGATAATAAATGTCGTGATCTGCGCACTTTTAGCAATCTGCATTAGTTCATAAGTAACTTCTCGGACCTGAGCTACCGATCCTGGTGCAGAGTTTAGCGTGGGGTTAAATATAATCTGAATGGAATCAATAATTAAAATATCAGGTTCCAAAGTCGCTATTTGCTGCTTGATATTGTCCAAGTTTGTTTCAGGAAATAAATAAATCAAAGGTGATGAGATATTGAGACGCTTCGCTCTCAAAGACGTCTGCGTTACAGATTCTTCACCACAAACATAAAGAACTTTATACTTTTGCGATGCCAATCTCTCCGCAGTTTGAAGAAGGAGTGTCGACTTTCCAATGCCGGGATCCCCACCAAGAAGAGTGAGGCTTCCACGAACAACCCCTCCTCCAAGGATGCGATCCCACCCCGCATGATCAATAAATATCCGAGATTCATTCTCTAATTCGATAGAGCTTAATGCAATCGCACTCGTAGAAGATCGCGACGAAGTCCCAGATCGAGCCTGGGGGACATATTCTTCAACCAAAGAGTTCCAGTTGTGGCAGCCTGGACATTGCCCTAACCATTTAGGAGCAGTAGCTCCACATTGATTACACGTCCATTGTGTTTTGGTTTTTGTTGCCATACGTATCTAGTGCCTGTTGTGCTGCAATTTTTTCTGCTTCCTTTTTGGATGACGCATTTCCCTCTCCCCAAACCTCTTGATTCACAAGAACCTGGATCTGGTAACTGACATTTCCTTGAGCATCCGTAACTGCCGTGGATTGATATACCGGAAGAACGCGAAACTGCTTTTGTGTGAACTGCTGAAGAAGGTTCTTAGGATTGCCAGACATTAAAGGAAGAATTTCTTCTCTAGGAGGAAGGAGGGGAACCGTAAGTTTCCTAGCTGGAGAAAGACCCCCATCCAAATACACAGCACCTAAAATAGATTCAAATAGATTGGCATAGGCAGAAAGACGTCCTCGCTCACTCTGGATTTTTTCCCCTTTTCCTATAAGAAGATAATCCCCAATCCCTAGCACGGTTGTATAACGACAGCACGCTTTTGCATTCACTAAAGAAGCCCGTGCCGTGGATAGAGTTCCCTCATCCATCGAAGGAAAGAGAAGAAAAAGATGCTCAGTAACAATGAGACCAAGGACAGCATCTCCTAAAAATTCTAAACGCTCACTATCTTCAATTTGCACCGCCGACTCGTTTTTATATGAGGGGTGAGTCAGCGCTATTTCTAAGAGCTTAGGTTGTGTAAATGTAAAATTTAACTTAGCTTCAATAGCCGTGATGTCTATAGGGGGATGCATAGATAGGAGGGCGCCGTCCTTAAACTTAGAGTTGGGAATTTTTATAGGCGGAAAAAAGCTTAAAGTCTATAGTGCTTTTGGATTTGTTATCTTATTCGGATACGTATGAGGTCTGCTCTACACCTCCAACACTTGCGCCATTTCCATAACCACGGCTCTATTTTATTTGAAAATCTTCTGACTATAAAAGATTGTTTTTTATTAGAAACAAAATTACAAAATTTTATTGCCAAAGCATCAAAAACTATAGACACTGTGCGGTGGAGAGAGAATATATTTCGCTCAATGCCAGAGATTTATACAGTCGTTCGTAAACGGCGTTTGGATTTCTTTGCAGCGGAATTGGTGCACCGCCCCAAGCTTTCCCTCGTTCGAGATCTCTGGGTCTTCCCAGGAGAAGAGATCCTTGAAGGAGAAGAAGATTGCATGCTTTTCCTTTTACTTTCAGGAGATCGTGCAGGAAGCGGTATATTCTTTACAGGACCCTATCCTTCAGATCTTTATGAATTGGAGAAGGGAACTACGGGGTTGCTTTTAGCTTTCTCTTCTGTAGGGATTCCAGTAATTTAATCTTTCTTCTCTCGCTCTAGAAACAGAAATAAGAGACAGGGACTTACAGTTCTTATTGCCTCCATGTTTTGATTCAGCATCTTTCTGAAGGAAAAATCACCATATTCTTTACAAAGAGCTTCTCATGTTTTAGTTCCCCGCTTGCTTTCAATACTTAATTACAAAAACCACAGGCCGAAGTATAACGGCTTTGAGTGATCAAGTGTATTCTATAGGATTTATTTTGAAGGGTGGATTCTTAATTAAGAAAACCTTTCTCAAACAATGGATTATACCAGACCAAGCTTGAAGAATCCCTGGACTTTATGCAAAAAGGGTGTTAAGAGTTCCTGAAACTATCCTTACATAGGATTTCTTTAATGAAAGAAGTAGAACAACGTATCCGGTCATTATACGATGCAGTAACAGCTGAAAATATTTGTAGATGGTTGTCCAATGATTGTACCCAACAAGATGCAAAGACTATCCTAGGATGGTTAGATACAGATCCTGCACAGCTTGAAGATCTATTCGGAGCGACTCTTACCTTTGGTACCGGAGGACTCCGTAGTCTTATGGGTATCGGAACAAATAGGATCAACCTGTTTACTATACGTCGAACGACGCAAGGGCTGGTTCAGGTGCTCCGCGCTCATCTTCCCCATCCCGGAGATCCTATGCGTGTAGTTGTCGGTTGTGATACCCGCCATAACTCTATAGAATTTGCTCAAGAAACTGCAAAAGTCCTCGCAGGTAATGGCTGCGAAGTTTTCTTGTTTCAGTATCCCGAACCTTTGGCTTTAGTCTCCTTTACGGTGAGATACGAAAGGGCCATCGGCGGAGTGATGATCACCGCCTCTCATAATCCTCCCAATTACAATGGGTATAAAGTTTATATGGCTTCGGGAGGCCAAGTTCTCCCTCCCTTAGATCAAGAGATTGTTGCCGCCTGTAGTGCAGTGAACGAAATTTTATCAGTGCCCTCGATAGATCATCCCAATATTCACCTCATTGGAAAAGAATACGAAGCCCTTTACAGAGACACTTTGAAGCAACTGCAACTCTATCCCGAAGCAAACCGGATTTCAGGAAGGTCTTTATCTATTTCCTATTCGCCATTGCATGGAACAGGAATTTCTCTCGTTCCTCATGTTCTCAAAGACTGGGGATTTTTATCCGTACATCTTGTGGAAAAACAGGCCATAGGTGACGGCGATTTCCCAACCGTGCAGCTGCCAAATCCTGAGGATCCAGAGGCTCTGACTCTGGGCATTGAGCAAATGCTCGCTAATGACGATGATCTTTTTATAGCTACCGACCCAGATGCCGATCGCGTGGGCGTGGTTTGTCTAGAAGACGGCCAACCCTACCGATTTAACGGAAATCAAATGGCGAGCCTTTTAGCAGACCACATCTTAGGAGCTTGGAGCAAAACAAGACACTTAGGAGAACATGATAAATTGGTCAAGAGCTTGGTGACTACAGAAATGCTCTCTGCTATCGCAAAGCACTATCATGTGGATCTTATTAATGTCGGAACAGGATTTAAATACATCGGAGAGAAAATTGAATCCTGGCGCAATTCCACAAACAAATTCGTATTTGGAGCCGAGGAATCTTACGGTTGTCTCTACGGCACTCACGTAGAAGATAAAGACGCTATTATTGCGTCAGCGTTGATTGCAGAAGCCGCACTACAACAAAAATTACAAGGAAAAACTCTATGCGACGCACTCCTTTCTCTTTACGAAACATACGGATACTTTGCTAACAAAACGGAGTCTGTGGTTTTTTCCGCAAAAACTGACGAACAAGAAATAAGAAAAAAACTTTCACACCTTGAGGAAATCAGTTCTGCGAATTTTTTCTCAGGGAAATACCAAGTAGAGAAATTTGAAAACTATAAGCAAGGGATAGGTTTCAATCTTCTATCGAAGGATTCCTACGCCCTCACCCTGCCTAAAACATCTATGCTCTGTTATTATTTTAGTGGGGGAGGTCGGGTAATCATACGACCCTCAGGAACAGAACCTAAAATCAAGTTCTACTTCGAAATGTCAACTCATTATCCAGAGCGCGTTACCGATAAAGAAATACAAAAACAACGTGAAGCAGAGAGTTTTCAACATTTAGACGATTTTATTTTTGATTTTAAAGAGAAATTTTCCAATTTGTGAGTGGAAAAATCATCTTGGAGAATATCCTAAAGCTATTTACACTTGGGCTAAATCTCCTTCAGAATAAGGCCTTCTTTCAAGGCCATTGTTGTATCCGAAACAAGGTTGAGTAGAGTACTTGCTTTCCTAGCAAAACTTTCTGAACTTAAATCAAGGAGGTTAAATACTAAAAAGGTATGTTGTTATGAGTTTTGTTCCTTATTCTTTACCAGAGTTACCCTATGATTATGACGCTTTGGAGCCTGTAATTTCTTCTGAAATTATGATTTTACACCACCAAAAGCATCATCAGATCTACATTAATAATCTTAACGCGGCTTTGAAGAGATTAGATGCTGCAGAAACACAACAAAACCTTAATGAACTCATTGCTTTAGAACCCGCTCTCCGCTTTAACGGGGGAGGACACATCAACCACTCTCTATTCTGGGAAACTCTTGCTCCTATCGATCAAGGGGGAGGACAGCCTCCAAAACATGAGCTCCTTTCTCTTATTGAAAGATTTTGGGGTACGATGGACAACTTTTTAAAAAAATTAATCGAAGTTGCTGCAGGAGTTCAAGGCTCCGGTTGGGCCTGGCTAGGATTTTGTCCCGCAAAACAAGAACTTGTCTTACAAGCAACAGCAAATCAGGATCCTCTAGAGCCTCTCACAGGGAAACTCCCTCTGCTTGGCGTGGATGTTTGGGAGCACGCCTATTACCTGCAATATAAAAATGTTCGTATGGATTATTTAAAAGCCTTTCCTCAAATAATTAATTGGGGACATATAGAAAATAGATTTTCTGAAATAATATCATCTAAATAATTTGAATTTGGTGATTTTAATTGCAGTGTTAATAACATTAATTTAAAATTGCTTCCTAACAGAACCTAGATTAGGTGGCTTGTGCGTCTATTTTCTTACGACAAACCCAAGATTAAAGTGCAAAAAATCAAGGCAGATGGTTTTAGTGGTTGGCTCAAGTGTAATCATTGTCACGAGATGATTCACGCAAATGAGCTAGGACAAAATTATAATTGTTGTCCTAAGTGCTCCTATCATTACCGTATTACTGCGATCGAAAGAGTCAAGCTGCTTGCAGACAAAGATTCTTGGCGTCCTCTTTATACGGATCTGAAATCCCAAGATCCCTTGGAATTTATAGATACCGATACCTACGCAAATCGCCTAGAAAAAGCTCGAAAGAATACTACAGAAAGCGAAGGCGTCATTGTAGGTATATGTACTATAGGCCTCCACCCCGTAGCCCTCGCCGTTATGGATTTCAATTTTATGGCAGGATCTATGGGTGCTGTTGTAGGGGAGAAACTGACCAGACTTATAGAGGAAGCCATTGAAACCAGGCTCCCTGTAATTATTGTCAGCGCTTCTGGAGGCGCACGTATGCAGGAATCTGTATTTTCTTTAATGCAGATGGTGAAGACCTCAGCAGCTCTTGCTAAGCTTCATGAAGCAGGTCTACCCTATATTTCAGTCCTCACCAACCCAACTTCAGGTGGAGTGACAGCCTCTTTCGCTGCCCTCGGTGATATTATAATAGCAGAACCTAAAGCACTGATTTGTTTCGCAGGACCTCGAGTCGTCGCTCAGGTGATAGGAGAAGATCTCCCCGAGGGGGCTCAAAAATCTGAATTCCTACTAGAACATGGCATGATTGATAAAATCGTTGAGCGTAAAGAATTGAAAACCACCCTTCAGACTTTACTTGATTACTTTTTAGCCCAAGAATACACTGGCGGGAAAAGTAAAGCTCCTAGAGATCTTTCGAAAAGGCTTAAAGAGATTTTTTTGTTGACAGATGACAGTGAATAAAACATCATACCGCATCTTGCAATGATAACATTATCTGTAACGCTATCCTTATGACTGTATTTTGTGAATTGGATTCAGGAGGAGAACTTCCTGAATATACTACGCCAGGAGCCGCTGGTGCGGATCTTAGGGCAAACATCGAAGAACCCATCGCTCTGCTGCCTGGACAACGTGCTTTGATCCCTACCGGAATCAAAGCAGAAATTCCCGAAGGGTACGAGCTACAGGTCCGTCCTCGGAGCGGTTTGGCTTTAAAGCACGGCATTACTGTTTTAAATTCCCCAGGGACTATCGATTCAGATTATAGGGGAGAGATTCGTGTAATCTTAATCAACTTCGGTGATAGTACATTCATTATTGAACCTAAGATGCGGATAGCTCAAGTTGTTTTATCTCCTGTAGTACAGGCAACGTTTGTTGTTAAGCAAGAAAGTTTAGCGGAAACTGCCCGAGGAAGTGGAGGTTTTGGTCATACTGGAGCAAGCTAAGATGCCATCCTATTGTCAAAATCAACAAGATTTTTCTTTATTCTCTCTTTTGTCTCCTAGACTTGTAATGTTTTTAGGCAAACACTCCCGAGATGAAATCCTCCAAGATCTTACAGATCTTGTGGATGCTGCAGGCCTACTTGAAGACAAACAAGCCTTTTTTGATGCTCTTGTCCGTCGTGAAAACATCATGTCCACAGGAATCGGAATGGGCGTGGCTATTCCTCACGGAAAACTCGAAAGCTGCTCTAATTTTTTTATTGCTATAGGCATCCATACGCAAGGCATTTTATGGGACGCTATTGACGGAGCCCTCGTACGCCTCGTCTTCTTGATCGGAGGTCCAGAAAATGCTCAAGCCGAATATCTCAAGTTATTATCTACTTTGACTTTATCTTTGAGAGAAGAGTCTCGTCGTCAACAGTTGTTACAGGTGAATACGATTGAAGAAGTCATGAATGTATTTGTGGGGATGTAAAAATGGATTTAAAGTTAGATGAAGTCGCCTCTTTGTTAGATGTTTCCGAACATACAGTTCTGCAATGGCTTAAAGAAGGAGCCATTCCAAGCTATAGTATGAATAATGAATACCGCTTTAGTCGTGAAGAAATCGAAGACTGGCTATTGCATAACCAAGCACTCATGATCCAAGAACGCGGCGAAGATAAAGAAGCACTTAAAGATCTTTCTTTGAAATATAGTCTCTACAAAGCAATTCATCGTGGCGGCGTGCTTTGCGATGTTGTGGTTCATAGTAAAGAAGAAGCTCTCCAATACGCCTCTAAATACATCGCCCAAAAGTTTCAATTAGACGAAAGCGTACTTTTTGAAATGCTCTCCCACAGAGAAAATCTTATGTCCACAGGTATAGGAGAAGGAATTGCCCTGCCCCATGCCAAAGACTTTTTAATTAATGCCTACTATGACATTGTGGTTCCTATGTTTCTTGCAGAGCCCATAGAATACGGGGCTCTAGATGGAAAACCTGTAGGCATTCTTTTCTTCCTTTTTGCTTGCCAGGATAAAAGTCACTTAAACTTAGTAAATAAAATAGTCCACCTCGGGATGTCTTTAAATGCCCGAAGCTTTTTTAAAAATTATCCTAACAAAGATCAACTTTTAGCGTACGTTAAGGAATGGGAGTCCCAAACTCATTAATAGCTAGAGTTTAAAAAGATTTTTAAGTCCAAGTTGTGAAAAAAATCCTTTTGTTGCTATGGTGATCCTCATAGGCTTCCAGGAGATTGTAGTCGCATGATGAGCTCTAAGCGTACCTCGAAAATAGCGGTGCTTTCAATTTTATTAACATTTACTCACTCTATAGGGTTCGCAAATGCGAATTCGTCCGTAGGTCTTGGCACGGTCTACATTACATCCGAGGTTGTAAAGAAGCCTCAGAAAGGATCAGAAAGGAAACAAGCCAAAAAAGAACCTCGTGCTCGTAAAGGATACTTAGTCCCTTCTTCAAGGACTCTTTCAGCTCGAGCCCAAAAGATGAAAAACTCCTCTCGTAAAGAGTCTTCAGGTGGTTGTAACGAAATTTCTGCAAATTCTACACCCAGATCTGTAAAATTACGAAGAAACAAACGTGCAGAACAAAAGGCAGCTAAACAAGGATTTTCAGCTTTTTCTAACCTAACTTTGAAAAGCCTACTTCCTAAACTTCCTTCAAAACAAAAAACTTCAATTCACGAGAGAGAAAAAGCAACCTCAAGATTTGTTAATGAGTCTCAGCTTAGTTCCGCACGAAAACGCTACTGCACACCATCTTCAGCCGCTCCTTCCCTATTTTTAGAAACAGAAATCGTTCGAGCTCCTGTAGAAAGAACTAAAGAACTTCAAGATAATGAAATTCATATTCCTGTAGTGCAAGTCCAAACGAACCCCAAAGAACAAAATACAAAGACAACTAAACAGTTGGCATCCCAAGCCTCGATTCAACAATCTGAAGGAACCGAGCAATCATTGCGAGAGCTCGCCCAAGGTGCTAGCCTACCTGTCTTAGTGCGCTCTAATCCTGAAGTGTCTGTACAAAGACAAAAAGAAGAGTTATTAAAAGAACTCGTAGCTGAACGTAGACAATGTAAAAGAAAGTCTGTAAGACAAGCTCTTGAAGCTCGTTCTTTAACTAAGAAAGTTGCTAGAGGCGGTTCTGTGACCTCGACTTTACGATACGATCCAGAAAAAGCGGCGGAAATCAAAAGTAGACGCAATTGCAAAGTAAGTCCTGAAGCACGTGAACAAAAATATTCATCTTGCAAAAGAGATGCTCGCGCTAATGGGAAACAAGACAAGACAACTCCTAGTGAAGATGCTTCTCAAGAAGAACAACAAACTGGGGCAGGACTCGTACGCAAGACTCCTAAATCTCAGGTTGCAAGTAATGCTCAGAACTTCTACCGAAATTCTAAAAATACAAACATAGATAGCTATCTTACAGCTAACCAATACAGCTGTAGTTCTGAAGAAACAGATTGGCCATGTTCTTCCTGCGTCTCTAAACGCAGAACTCACAACAGTATATCTGTATGTACCATGGTAGTTACTGTCATTGCGATGATCGTAGGGGCTTTGATTATAGCTAATGCTACAGAATCTCAAACAACATCAGATCCAACTCCTCCAACTCCTACTCCATAGTTGTATAGCCCTTGCTGGACGTGTAGCTCTACCCAAAATCTTAGATAGCCTTCTTATCTATGATTTTAGTGGGTAGAGCTTTCCCTCCCGACTCGTCTTCTTTTCAATTTTCTCTTTGTAATTACACTTTATCTCTCTTTCTATCTTTTTCGGGAGTACCTTCTTATTTTAGATAGAGAAAGCTTAGTTTTTCTTTTGTTTAAGAAATAATTATAAGCTCGTTAATATAATCAATTTGCCTTTAAGTAAAATGATAAAACTATCTAATCTATAGTGATTTGTGTTGTATAGCATTATTATATTGCATCGTGTCAGATTTGCGTGTTCATTCTAGGGGAACACCGACCCAGACTCATAGTGAGATCTGTGATGCCCATCCTACCAACAGATTTTTGAAAAAACACCCTACACTTGACCTATGTATGCGAATTGTAAGCACAATTGTCTCTGTCTTTATGATTTTAGCAGACATCGTTCTCCTCCTGGGCTCCCTCTTACTTTTACCCCTCCTTATAGTTTTACTTTGGGAATCTTCTTAGGAAGATGCCTTTCTACGTCTAATATTGTTTTATTATAATTTTAAAAATGATTATAATTTCTTATTAACTTCATGAATATTTACATTTAATAAAAGTATAATGTATAATTAGTTATGACTAAAATTCAATGTAGTGCTCAGTATTATAGATCTCGACCGGCCGAGAGGGCCCAAACTCCTCCGCAACCTTTCCTTGCTAGGGATCGCGCGGATTTTTGGGAGAGACATCCTAGATTCAGTGCATGTTGTCGTGTCTTATTACTCGTTGCTTGGGTGGTTCTCGCTCTACTGTTTCTCTTTGTTATGCTTCTTCCTCTAGCCGCTGGGTCGTATTTACTTGCTTTTTAAGGTATTCTTCACCTAAAAACTTGTGTTTTGGGTGCCTGTAGCTATTTCAAAGGCATGTTTTTATCGATCGGAGCTTCTCTTTGTTTGGGCGAGTCCGTTCGTATCTTTGTAATTCTTCTACGATTTAGTTTTATCCTTATCTTAGACCAACCTCTTCATAGGTGGATCCTGTAGAGGAACTATTCGACTCAGGAGTCGTAGACCTAAGGTATTCGTGTTTAAAGATAAAAGTTTTATTTTCTAAGAGTTTTTTAATTATTAAGATTTTTATTTAAAAATATATCTTTTGATTAGATCTCTAATACGATTATTATAAATATAATATGTTTTTCAAAAAAAATTATATGACAGATTTTCCTACTCACTTCAAAGGACCCAAACTTAACCCCATTAAAGTAAATCCAAACTTTTTTGAGAGGAATCCTAAAGTCGCAAGGGTACTGCAAATTACAGCCGTAGTCTTAGGAATCATTGCCCTCTTATCCGGTATAGTACTCATTATAGGCACCCCTCTCGGAGCTCCTATAAGTATGATCCTCGGCGGATGTCTTTTAGCTTCTGGAGGCGCCTTATTTGTTGGTGGTACGATTGCTACGATATTGCAAGCTAGAAATAGTTATAAGAAGGCCGTGAACCAAAAGAAACTCTCAGAGCCTTTGATGGAACGCCCCGAATTGAAAGCCTTAGATTATTCCCTAGATCTGAAAGAGGTATGGGACCTACATCATTCTGTTGTCAAACATCTTAAAAAATTAGACCTGAATCTTTCCGAAACCCAAAGGGAAGTTCTAAATCAAATCAAAATTGATGATGAGGGACCCTCCCTAGGGGAATGCGCCGCTATGATTTCAGAAAACTACGACGCATGCTTAAAGATGCTCGCGTATCGTGAGGAGCTCCTGAAAGAACAAACCCAATACCAAGAGACACGATTCAATCAGAACCTCACTCATAGAAATAAAGTTTTGCTCTCCATCCTCTCAAGGATCACGGACAATATTTCTAAAGCGGGCGGGGTCTTTTCTTTGAAATTTTCCACGCTAAGCTCGCGGATGTCACGAATTCATACCACCACCACTGTGATTCTGGCTTTAAGTGCCGTTGTTTCTGTCATGGTCGTAGCAGCTCTAATTCCAGGTGGCATTTTAGCACTACCTATACTTTTGGCTGTTGCTATTTCTGCAGGAGTGATTGTCACCGGACTTTCCTATCTAGTTCGTCAGATTTTAAGTAACACCAAGCGTAATCGTCAGGATTTTTATAAAGATTTTGTAAAAAATGTAGATATAGAGCTTCTTAACCAAACGGTAACTTTACAGCGATTCCTCTTTGAAATGCTCAAAGGTGTTCTGAAAGAAGAAGAAGAAGTCTCCTTAGAAGGTCAAGATTGGTATACACAATACATAACCAATGCACCCATAGAAAAAAGATTGATCGAAGAGATCAGAGTTACCTACAAAGAGATCGATGCTCAGACCAAAAAAATGAAGACAGACTTGGAGTTCTTAGAAAATGAGGTGCGTTCCGGGAGACTGTCTGTAGCGTCCCCGTCGGAAGATCCAAGTGAAACTCCTATTTTTACTCAAGGTAAGGAGTTTGCAAAGTTACGTCGCCAAACCTCTCAGAATATATCCACGATTTATGGTCCGGACAATGAAAATATTGATCCCGAATTTTCCTTACCCTGGGTGCCTAAAAAAGAAGAAGAAATAGACCATAGCTTAGAACCTGTTACAAAGTTGGAACCCGGTTCAAGAGAAGAGTTGTTGTTGGTAGAGGGGGTCAACCCAACCTTAAGAGAACTCAATATGAGAATTGCACTTCTACAACAACAACTATCAAGTGTCCGAAAATGGAGACACCCTCGAGGGGAACATTACGGGAATGTTATCTATTCAGATACAGAACTCGATCGTATTCAGATGCTAGAAGGCGCATTTTATAATCACCTCAGGGAAGCTCAAGAGGAAATCACCCAGTCTCTCGGAGACCTTGTTGACATTCAAAACCGTATTTTAGGGATCATAGTTGAAGGGGACTCAGATTCAAGAACAGAAGAAGAGCCTCAGGAATAGGATTCTCATATAAATAACAACAAACTAAGAGCTGTTTTTTTCTCTTACAGCTCTTTCTAGACAGGATCTCTAAGGTCCTAAATTCATGTTTTCCATTATCATCCTTGCCTACGACCTAGGCTGCATCCGGATTCTATAAGTACGTACTCTCAGTTGCTTTTTCTACAAGTTGGGCTAGCCCACAGGCTGCAAACAGAAATTTTATTTCTTGAAATCTATTTTCTTATTTACAAATTTATTTCCCTAAAATGAATAAACTAAGGAGTTTATATGGCAAATCCCACACAATCGCGACCACCGAGTCCGGAGATAAGTATAGAAGAACTAGAGCTTCAAGAACTTGCAGGATCCTCGAATACTGAGACTATTTCTAATACACCTCCCCCGTCATGCGCTGCTACTGCCGAAGAAGTATCTCTTTTTATTGAGGGAGGCCGTAGAAACTCAGAAGATGAGGAGGGACCTCTAGGATCTTGTGAGGTGTACGATGTTGTCTGTATAACAAACCAAGGAGATCCTGAGGTTAGAGATCACGAAGTCAGAGTTATGTACATTAACGGCAGCGGTCGAACACAACATGAGGGTATTCTTGATGCTATGAACATCTGTGATCTCAGAGGAGAACCCGTCAGGTTCATACACAATAGTGGGTATGGTTTAGGGAGCTGCTTCTTAGGGATTCGAAATCGTATTCCTCCTAGAGATAATGTTATTAGCCAAGCAATACAAGCACGATGGAATGAGTTTTTTATTTTCGCAGAAAATGCAAATCGAGATTACATCGTTCTTTTCTCTGGTAATGGAGGTCTCTATCTTCAAGTCGCTTTAGATAACTCCATATACTCACATCATATTCTTTGTGTTGGCATTGGAAGCAGTTATTATATCCAAGGAAATTATCGTGTTCACAACTACCGTGTGACAGGGGATTGGACGACCCTCCTGGATCGTCGGGGGGCAACAGCAGTAAATACTACAACGTTGCCTTATGCAGATTCTGCTGAAGGACTCTTTTTACCCTCAGTACGCTGTCCCTCATACCAATGGGCATTGCGTTGTGGAGAACAGTGCCTGATCATGGATAACAACCAACAAGTTGGGTTTCGCCCCCAAGATTCCTCTTCAGAAATCGCCTTAGTAGTAAATTTAAATCAGGACCACAGCACCTGGACTCGTCTGATTGAATGGATAGATCGGGGGGATTCTCAGGCTGTTCTAGAATTGAATCCTCAACCGAGTCATTGTCGTGATATTGCATTGACTGCACTATACGCTACAACAAGGATTTCTTCTTTACTTCAAGAGTGCCTAATGATTTCTGTGACTTATGCTCCAGAGGTTTTCGTCACCTATGCTATCGTTACAGGATACTCTATAATGACCTTGCGCTATTTTATTCTATTATTAACAAATCGTCCAGGCTGCCGGCGGCATTTTCGTGTTTTAAGATTAGCGGCTTTAGGGTTGCAGTCCTTAGGATTTTTGACTGTATTGCTTGATCATATCAATGTAACACGGAGAGTCAATCGCCGCCCCCCCTTAATATCAGTAATCTTCTGTACTGCTAGTTTTGCCACAGGAAGTTTCATTTATGTAGACTTAACACGCATGTTTTTCACGAGCTTACGTTCGCGCTTGCAATTGTTTGTTCAAAGAAGATTAACAGGAAGAGGTCTACCACTGAGAAGGGTTTTTGTAAATCACCTAGACTCTTTGAGATTTTCTCAAAATGCTTTGATAACCTTTCATGGGGGACTTTTTATGCCTCTCATAATAGGTTTTTTTAATCAGCTGGTCATTCAGGTTCCTCGAGTTGTCATCAGACCAAATACCACTGCCGTTTATGATCTCAACCAGACCTCACAGGAAGCGTGGGACTCTGGAGACGTATTAGCTATAGGACAGACCATAAACTTCTTGCTTTGCATGATTCTATTGGTCATCAATACCTTTTTCTTCGTGAGATCCGTACGAAGGAATTTGCATCGTAGACCTCATCGATAGCAACTGTGCAGAACCCTACTCTTTAGATTTCAAAAATAACTGATACCGAAATGCCCCTGTACTATAGGTGCCATTGTTCCTTAGAAATCTAAAGAGATCGGCCTCTTTCCTTTATATCTGAAATCATGACTAGGAATAAGGAGTTTACTGTCTTTAAACGCATCTCGTTGACATTAAAACCAAATAAAAACATGTTTTTATTTGGTCTATTCTGTTAAAATAGATAGGTTTTTTTTAACTCTGATCCTAAAGTGTCATTGAAAAGGTTCAGGGTATTCTTATAGAGGTCCCCCTATGGCAGTAGAAGGAAGAGTAAATAGTTCTCAAGCCTTAAATCAAGATTGTCAAGAAGTCTTAGCAAATAAACAATCGAAAGGCCTCCTAAGGTGCAGAATTCTATCTATAGTAGTAGCTGTTATCACCTTTATCGCCGGGGTTGTGTTGATAGCTTTAACATTAGCCTCTATTTTAACTTCTGTTCCCTACTTAGCGTTAGGAGTGTTTTTACTGATTGTCACTCTGGGATGTATAATATTTGCTCTTTGCTCTGAGAAAATAAAAAAGGTTCCCCCGACTCCTATTTCACATAAAGAGGAGATCATTGCCTGGTTCGAAGAAAGAAAAAATATTGATATGGAAAAGGAAAAAGAAGATCCGGAGCATTTTGGAAGAACCGCTACGGATATCCCAATGAGATCTGCATTAGATCAGTTTAACCACTCTTGTCACCATATTCACGAGAGCCCCGCGTTAACAGAAACTTATAGAAGCCATCAAGATGTTCTCCTCTTTAAGGACTGGTGTCCTGTTACGTTGCCTGATGTAACCTCAGAAGAAGAAGTCTTAATACGCAGTGTGGTTGGTAGCTATTTATTAATGGAGGCGTGCGTTCCAAAAGTATCCATGCTTATCGACGAACTCCATAATAAGCTTAAATCTCCTTCCGAAAGAGAGTGCCTCTTTATAGATAAAAAAACATTGCAGCGAAAAGCTAGTTTTCTTTTCACTCAGAAAGATCTCGCAACATTCTTTCTTGCTTATACGCGGGTGAATGATGGTCATTTAGCACCGTTTCGAGCAGGAGCAAAATGGATCTTAATACATTACGTTAGGTTAAGACGTCAACACAATCAGAACGACTTTTTTACTCCAGGACATTCTTGTTACTATGCTCGTCTAGCCTTTAACCAAACCCAACGACTCTATCATCAATTATTCAATGTAGAAAAGCTTCGTAGTATCTATGCGAACATGGATAAAGACCCTCTATGTCACCCATGGGCTTTCATTCCTATCTATGATTTATTGAAAACAGAGGACCATGGAGATGGTTTTCTAGAACAACAAGAAGATCGGGAATATCCAAGTAGAGCTGCTCAAGATCAATTTTGGGGCTAATGTTTAAAGGATCAGTTTTTTAAAACACGGATTCTAAATTGTAATTCAGGATTACTATTTTTCTTCAGAAAGCTTAGACCTACTGCTTGTGAGGCAGGGGAGTATTCTTACACCCCAAAGGAAATATACCGAATAAAAATATCTAGAAGAGGCTCTAGATACATCTTTGGAAATAGACTCTCCGTTCTTAGATACTCTAGATTATCTAAATTTCATGAGGAGAGATCAAAAGAAAATGTTCCAAGATGTTATGGAACATTTTCTCTCTAGTTTATTTTTTTAATAGCATAAGAGTTTGTTTAATATCTTGTTCACGTTGAAATGCTAGCTCGCGGCTTACTTTTTCTTTATTCCAATCTAAAATGGACTTTTTAAACTCTAAATCCTTCTCTCGGAGCTCTAATTCGCGATTTTTCAACTCCAATTCGCGGTTCCGAATGTCAAATTCACGATTAAAACAATCGATAATTTGGGCAACTTGTCCAGATTGACACATCTTAGAAATGCCCTCTAATCTTTGAACCATGCTATCGAAAAAATCTAAGACATATTCATTAGAAGACTCTTTATCAGTCTTTTCAGAAAGACCTTCTGAGTCAGAAGTACCACAACTTTCCTCAATCTCTTCCGAACTTTTTTGCCCGTCGGAAATTGCTTGTAGTTCATTACGTATCTCTTTGCCCTCTTCGATTGGGGTTTCAATCAGCTCATTGAGTTGTGTTATTAAAACTTCAGGATCCTCCTCAATTCTGGACTGAGAAGAGACATCCTCATTGCAAATGCCTTTTAGGGGAGCGGAGAAACTGCAGGAGAAAATTAAACTATAAATAAAAAATTTCTTAATCATAAAACTTTAAAGTAATTAATTTAATAAATCGATTTTAATGGTATTATAGAAATATAAAAATCAAAATACAAAAGAAATTTGTGAATAAAAAAAAGAATAGCAAATTATTTTTTGTTCATGATTTGTGAATTTTAAAAAATATTATTTATTAAATACAAACCTGTTAACAATAGGTTGTGAAAGGAGATTACGATTTTTTTGAGATATCCTTATTAACTACAAAATGGTCTTACCTATATTAGGTTAATTAAAATAATATAAATTATTTATGTGTTATTGATTTATAATTAAATTTTCTTTATGTTTATCTACTCATATTTAATCTTGGTATAATGACAACACCCCCACCATCCCGATCCTCCTCTCCTCCTCCCTATGATTGGATAGAACTTCAAGATCTGGGGAATACGAATAACAATAGCAGTCGAGCTACCCCCCCCCCCCCGAAGTAGGCGGTGAGCTGCCCCCGTATTTTTCAGCTAGCAACTTTGTTGTAATAGAGCGGGGCGCTCCTAGTCTGCCTTCTCCACAGCAACTTTTATCTCTTCCAGAATATTCTAGGCAGCCGCCACCAGGATATTTTGATGAAACAGCAAGCATAACTAGCAGAACGAGTGAAGAGATGTTTGGTACCTTGGTCTCTACCTTGTGTTGTCCTGCCAACTCGGAAAGGGATTGGGAAGATCACGAGGTAAATTGTATTTATATTGCTAGTACCAGTGACACTCAACTTGAAGCTGTTCAAGGTGGGATGCATATCACTGAGTTACGTGGTGAACCCGTAAGAGTTCTTTATGAGACGGGTCACTTATACGCATTTGCTAGAGAAAATACATGTCATTCCCGTTTAGAAGTTAGCCATACAGTTAGAGCTATGACGTACTTTTGGGACCGATTTTTTAGTCGCCACTGGAACGTGGGGCGACGTTTCCTAGTATTTTACCAGGGAAACGGAGGCGCCTATGTTCAGGCAGCCCTCGATTCATCCATGCATACTCAGGATATCTATGTTCTAGGGCTCTCTCCGACTGTCTATATTAGAGGGAACTATCACGTACAGCACTACCGTGTTCGAGGATTTTGGCCCTCTTGCCTGGATTCTCTAGCGGCCTGTGCGGAAAATACATCAGTACTTCCCTACGGGGAATCGAGTGACGGAATCTTTTACCCCTCTCTATTCAGCCACACATTTGATAACGCGATACGGTATGGTGAGAGATGCCTGTTGGTTTGTTCTGAGGGCATGGGAATGCTTCCAGAAACGCAACAACAAACATCTCCTTTAACTTCACTAGAAGGGGGACATGAGGTAGCTCTAGTTCTCAATCCCCAGCAGAACCCAGAGGCTCTAAGTATTGCCTCTAGATTGATGCATGAAGAAAGAGGTGGGAGATTAGAATCTAACTATATGCCTGGACGTTCTAGTAATCCTTTCATGACAAGTATGTATGTTCTCGTACGGCTGAATACACTTGCTCAGATCTACCTGATGTCTCCTTATTATTCTTTCCAAAGCAACGACATTGTATGCCTTATCTTTATAAGCAGTGCTGCTGTAGAGACAGTAAGCTACATATTCCTGACTGTAACTGACTCAACTTGTGGGCGTCGGTACCTGCGTGTCCCACGGCTAGTTTGTACAGGGTTACGTAACCTGGCGTTACCCACAACTCTACTAGAGCTACTTATTTTGTCATACCCTCGATCAGTAGAGGGGGTACCTTTCAATGTTAGATTCATTCTTGGATATATGTGCACTACTAGAGTTGTATTTTTTGCATGGAACTTGATCCTCCACTGGCCTTTCCGATGTCTACGCCATGGAATCCAATTGTTTGTTCATAGAAGTATAATAGGACATACGTTGGGAGCAAGAATTACTGATTTAACCCTAGCAAGTATGCGATACGCAATAGTGTTTCCATCTATAGTAAGTTCATGCTTGTTAACTGCTCTTGCTCATGCAAATACTAACATACTTGCCTTGGACCCTTATAGATTGATCGAATCTGGAGATTTAAGACGTCCCGCATTTAATGATGATGAAATGCAACAAGCAGATAATCCTTGGGATGCTTACTCTATCGGCTTAGTTATAAACACGTGTATCTACATGTTAATTTTATTCGCAAACCTAATTTTCATGGTGTACTCTGTACGAAGATACCATAGATCCCGCCGCTAAGAGTAGCTTGCCTTAAGTTTCGTACTATCTATTCTTCGGCAATGCAAGATAAGAAAACATTGATTAAGAGCGAATAGAACCCTAAAAAACTGTGTTTATTTTTTATTACAGTTTTTTAGATATAAAGATCTCTTTTTAGTTCCGTATCTCTAAATGAAATCAAAGGGTTCCTTGTGAAGAAAACCCTACAGATTGCAACCGAAGAATAGACTCGAAATGAGGGGACACCTTTGGGAATCTCTGTTCGTAGGTGCGTGACTGATTAGAAAAAAAGTTTTGATTTTTCAAATGAAATAAGCCTACTTTGTATTAGAGGCTGATTCATAAACTTTCCTAAGAAATATATGATAAGAAAAACTTGGGGCGGACAGGATTTGAACCTGTGACCTACGGGTTATGAGTCCGCAGCTCTAACCACTGAGCTACCGCCCCCCAAGGTAAGAGAGCAATGCTAACACATAATTTTCTAATGATCAAGGGATATCCACGCCTGAACGGAATGTAGTTATGTTTGAGGCGGCTTTAAGTATTGTACCGCTATTTGCTTCATACGCATGTACAGAGATTCTCCACCATTCAACCTACCAAAAGAAAGATAGGGAGTCAGGCGCTGAAAAAAAATTGGCTTGCATGTCAAAATTGTAGAAGGAGTTTCTCCAGAATATACCTCAGTAAATAAAGAGGCGATTCCTGAAGACATTAAAGCTTTCGTATAAGTGAAAAAAAATAAAATTCCATCTTGATATACCTCGTAAAGATATAAATCACTCTGACAACCTACAACCAAGTTCTCCTTCAACATGCGCTTCTTGTCAAAAGCATCCCTTGAAGAACTATTTTCCATCAACTTAAGATACAGATGATCTTTTTGAAAAGGTTCTGGAAATAGCTCCTCAATAATTTTATGCTGTTTTTTTAAACACCTAGCGTGTTGCAGAGGACAGATAAATTCCAAAATACTTCTCAATGATTTGATTCAATGATACGATCAGGCTCTTTTTTGATTTGTTGCAAAGTCTGAGATAAGGTCATAATACATTGGTCAGCTCTTGCAATAATATCATCAGGACTGTTGTTATTCAAGTCAAGGTATGAGCTAGTTACACCACATTCTGGCATCGAAAAACAATAGGGCATAGGCTGATTTAAGTTTAGTTTCAAAGAAGCTAAAAGATTCGCTGTGGCAGGATCCGTTTGGTTGTTGCGATTTATCTCTATAAGCGCATTCAACTGCTTTTGATTGATCATTTGGTGCTTGATGATTTGATGCTGGTTGATCGCTTGCTCAATGTTCTCTATTCGTTTTTTGTGGGCCTTGCGATCAATAGCATAAGTAGCCTCATCTCCTAAGCGCGCCCCATAAACAGTATTAATACTTAATTGATTTCCAATGGAAAAACCTATAACAAGACCAACAGCCTGAGGAACCGCATAAATCAACGCTGAAATAGAGGCTATCATCGTGGCTAAAAGAATTTGTCGTGTTCCGTTCGGATCTAATTGCAAAATTCCATGGTTTATCAAATTCCATAGACTGTTTACATGCCTATGCTTGTTCTCTTTATCTAAACATGTCGCTGTAAAAATGCCAAAAACAACGCCAATCCCTAGACCCACCCCTAACCAAATTGTTAGAGTTAAAGCAACCGTATGATGACATACTAAAATTAATGCCCAAGCTAAAATATAAAGTAATATATATTTCCAATTCCTTTGGAGGAATAAACCAATTTTTTCAACCGCGTTTTTTAAACGAGTTGTCCAAGAAAATGAATTTTGATTATAAGGAACTAATTTCAGATCAGTTAATGCAACTAACGCTGAAATAGGAGGGCTGACTATAGGAGAGTCCCCTGAAGCATTTGAATCAGGAGAGTTCGATCTAGAAGAGCTCAGTCTGTCACAAAATAGTTCTTGAGGAACGTATTGGTCAGAAGGCGAAATTCCTCCAGAAGATAGTGGAGTAGACATTCGATAGTGAAAAAAATAAAACAATAAGCAGTATATTAAAATAAGGACTTTTTCTTTGTAAACAGAGGTTTTTGTGCTTCTATAGCCCCTCTAGTTTACTCAATATTTTATTGGTAGTATTCGCAAGGTTTTGTGAAAGGGATTTGACTTTTTCTAAATAACAAATATAATCCTAATGCGTTTATAGAATAGGGGAAATGAAGAGCACCGTTCTATTTTTAGGGCTGAATCTACCCACTAGGCCAGCCAGTCACAGGCTTAGGCTTAAAAGATTTTGTTAAGGATAATTGATCAATGGCGAAAAAAGAAGATACTCTTGTACTCGAAGGTAAGGTAGAAGAGCTCCTTCCAGGAATGCATTTTCGTGTAATACTAGAAAACGGTATGCCAGTTACCGCCCATTTGTGCGGAAAAATGCGTATGAGTAATATTCGATTGCTTGTTGGAGACCGCGTTACTGTCGAGATGTCCGCCTATGACTTAACAAAAGCTAGGGTTGTCTACAGACATCGTTAATTATATTTTCTATTGATGTTTTAAAATAAGTGACATAGACTAGGCGGTTTTTCAAGACCGGGAAGCAATGCATAAGTAAGCCCAGATAGCTCAGTGGTAGAGCACTTGCATGGTAAGCAAGCGGTCGTAGGTTCAATTCCTATTCTGGGCAGAAAGAATGGTTGGAGTAATCAATAATTTTTAAGAGGATTTTGAGATGTCAAAAGAAACTTTTCAACGTAATAAGCCCCATATCAATATTGGGACGATCGGGCACGTTGACCATGGTAAAACTACGCTAACAGCGGCAATTACACGCGCGCTATCAGGGGATGGATTGGCGTCTTTCCGTGACTATAGTTCAATTGACAATACTCCAGAAGAAAAGGCTCGTGGAATTACTATCAACGCTTCTCACGTTGAATACGAAACCCCAAATCGTCACTACGCTCACGTAGACTGCCCTGGTCACGCTGACTATGTTAAAAATATGATTACAGGCGCCGCTCAAATGGACGGAGCTATCCTAGTCGTTTCAGCTACAGACGGAGCTATGCCACAAACTAAAGAACATATCTTGCTAGCTCGCCAGGTTGGAGTTCCTTATATCGTTGTTTTCTTGAATAAAGTAGATATGATCTCTCAAGAAGATGCTGAACTTATTGACCTTGTTGAGATGGAACTTAGTGAGCTTCTTGAAGAAAAAGGCTACAAAGGATGCCCTATTATCCGTGGTTCTGCTTTGAAAGCTCTTGAAGGTGATGCAAATTATATCGAAAAAGTTCGAGAACTTATGCAAGCTGTGGATGACAACATCCCTACACCAGAAAGAGAAATTGATAAGCCTTTCTTAATGCCTATCGAAGACGTATTCTCAATCTCTGGTCGTGGTACTGTGGTTACAGGAAGAATCGAGCGTGGAATCGTTAAAGTTTCTGATAAAGTTCAGCTCGTGGGATTAGGAGAGACTAAAGAAACAATCGTTACTGGAGTCGAAATGTTCAGGAAAGAACTTCCTGAAGGTCGTGCAGGAGAAAACGTTGGTTTACTCCTCAGAGGTATTGGAAAGAACGATGTTGAAAGAGGTATGGTGGTTTGTCAGCCTAACAGCGTGAAGCCTCATACGAAATTTAAGTCAGCTGTTTACGTTCTTCAGAAAGAAGAAGGCGGACGTCATAAGCCTTTCTTCAGCGGATACAGACCTCAGTTCTTCTTCCGTACTACAGACGTGACAGGAGTCGTAACTCTTCCTGAAGGAACTGAAATGGTAATGCCTGGAGATAACGTTGAGCTTGATGTTGAGCTCATTGGAACAGTTGCTCTTGAAGAAGGAATGAGATTTGCAATTCGTGAAGGTGGTCGTACTATCGGCGCTGGAACGATTTCAAAGATCAATGCTTAAAAATGAATTTCGCGATGATTTTCATCATCGCGATTTTCTGGGTGTGTAGCTTAGCTGGTAGAGCAGTGGCCTCCAAAGCCGCCGGTCGGGGGTTCGATTCCCTTCGCACCCGTAGATTTAATTTTTAATCTAGAAGTTGGTTTATGAAACAACAACACAATCGTAAGGCTTTATCTCGCAAGATTGGCACAGTGAAAAAACAAGCCAAATTTGCAGGAAGCTTTTTAGATGAGATTAAAAAAATTGAATGGGTAAGCAAGCACGATCTTAAGAAATACATAAAAGTAGTTCTTATCAGTATTTTTGGTTTTGGATTTGCTATTTATTTCGTAGATCTTGTGTTGCGTAAGTCAATCACATGTTTAGATGGTATAACAACCTTTTTGTTCGGTTAATTGCATGTATAAATGGTATGTCGTTCAAGTTTTTACAGCTCAAGAAAAGAAAGTAAAAAAGGCTTTAGAAGATTTTAAAGAGTCTTCAGGAATGACTGATTTTATACAGGAAATTATCTTGCCTATTGAAAATGTCATGGAAGTGAAAAAAGGAGAACATAAGGTCGTTGAAAAATACATCTGGCCTGGATACCTCTTAGTTAAAATGCATCTGACTGACGAGTCTTGGCTCTATGTTAAAAGTACAGCAGGTATAGTCGAGTTTCTTGGAGGCGGAGTCCCTGTAGCTCTTTCTGAAGATGAAGTAAGAAGTATCTTAACAGATATAGAAGAGAAGAAATCGGGAGTGGTGCAAAAACATCAGTTCGAGGTTGGTTCTAGAGTGAAAATTAATGACGGAGTCTTTGTCAATTTTATCGGCATGGTTTCCGAAGTTTTCCATGATAAAGGACGCCTGAGTGTTATGGTTTCTATCTTTGGAAGAGAAACTAGGGTAGATGATTTAGAATTTTGGCAAGTGGAAGAGGTAGCCCCAGGGCAAGAAAGTGAGTAGATAGGTTAAAATCAGTGTATTCTTATTCCTTATCTTCTTATAATTTTAGTTTTTCGTTTCTTACCCTCTGTTTGTAGAGGTGTCTCAGTGCAAAGTAAGGTTTAGTATGTCGGTAAAAAAGGTAATCAAAATAATTAAGTTGCAAATCCCTGGGGGTAAAGCAAATCCTGCGCCACCCATAGGACCAGCTTTAGGTGCTGCTGGAGTCAATATTATGGGCTTCTGTAAGGAGTTTAATGCTGCAACTCAAGATAAGCCTGGAGACTTACTTCCAGTAGTCATCACTGTTTATGCTGATAAAACTTTTACTTTTATAACCAAACAGCCTCCAGTCTCCTCTTTAATAAAGAAAACTTTGAATCTGGAATCAGGATCTAAAATTCCTAATCGTAATAAAGTAGGAAAACTTACTCAGGCTCAAGTTGAAGCAATTGCTGAACAAAAAATGAAAGATATGGATATTGTCCTTCTAGAATCTGCGAAACGTATGGTGGAAGGAACTGCCCGTAGTATGGGTATAGACGTAGAATAAATTGTTACTTGTAGAGCTGTAGAATTATGACAAAACATGGAAAACGTATACGAGGCATCTTAAAGAACTATGATTTCTCAAAATCATATTCTTTGCGGGAGGCTATAGATATTTTAAAACAATGTCCTCCAGTACGCTTCGATCAAACTGTAGATGTATCTATCAAGTTAGGGATAGATCCTAAAAAGAGCGACCAACAAATTCGTGGAGCCGTTTTTTTACCTAATGGTACAGGAAAAACTTTAAGAATTTTGGTTTTTGCTTCAGGGAACAAAGTCAAAGAAGCTGTTGAAGCGGGCGCAGACTTTATGGGAAGCGACGATCTTGTTGAAAAAATTAAATCCGGGTGGCTGGAATTCGATGTTGCTGTCGCTACCCCAGATATGATGCGTGAAGTAGGAAAATTAGGAAAAGTCTTAGGACCTAGAAATCTAATGCCTACACCTAAAACAGGAACGGTAACCACAGACGTTGCTAAAGCAATCTCCGAATTGCGTAAAGGAAAAATTGAATTTAAAGCAGACCGCGCAGGCGTATGTAATGTAGGCGTAGGTAAGTTGTCTTTTGAAAGCAGTCAAATCAAAGAAAATATTGAAGCTCTAAGTTCTGCTTTAATTAAGGCCAAACCTCCTGCAGCTAAAGGTCAATATTTAGTCTCATTCACTATTTCTTCCACTATGGGGCCTGGTATTTCTATAGATACTAGAGAATTAATGGCATCTTAATCTTAAAGAGGGAAAATGAAACAAGAAAAAACATTACTTCTTCAAGAGGTAGAAGACAAAATTTCCGCAGCACAGGGATTCATTTTATTAAGATACCTTAGATTTACCGCCGCGTATTCTAGAGAATTCAGAAACTCACTTTCTGGAGTTTCTGCAGAATTTGAAGTTTTAAAGAAGAGAATCTTCTTTAAAGCTATAGAAGCTGCAGGTTTAGAGGTAGATTGTAGTGATACAGATGGGCATCTCGGTGTAGTCTTTTCCTGTGGAGATCCTGTTTCTGCCGCAAAGCAGGTACTGGACTTTAATAAACAACATAAAGACTCTTTAGTTTTCCTCGCTGGAAGGATGGACAATGCGTCTCTGTCTGGTGCAGAGGTAGAAGCTGTCGCCAAATTGCCATCTCTTAAAGAACTTAGACAGCAGGTTGTTGGTTTATTCGCTGCTCCAATGTCCCAAGTTGTAGGAATTATGAATTCTGTCCTTTCTGGAGTGATCTCCTGTGTGGATCAAAAGGCAGGAAAGAACTAAAGAATTAAAATTAAAACTCTCAAAATAAGTAAGGGTGACAAAAGTGACAACAGAAAGTTTGGAAACTTTAGTAGAGAAGTTAAGTAATTTAACTGTACTAGAACTCTCTCAATTGAAAAAATTATTAGAAGAGAAGTGGGATGTTACTGCTTCTGCTCCCGTAGTTGCTGTTGCTGCTGGTGGTGGCGGAGAAGCTCCTGTTGCTGCCGAACCTACAGAATTTGCAGTAACCCTCGAAGATGTTCCTGCAGATAAAAAAATCGGCGTCTTAAAAGTCGTTAGGGAAGTAACTGGATTAGCTTTAAAAGAAGCTAAAGAAATGACAGAAGGTTTACCTAAAACTGTTAAAGAAAAAACTTCTAAAAGTGATGCTGAAGATACTGTTAAGAAGTTACAAGATGCTGGCGCAAAAGCCTCATTTAAGGGACTGTAATTTGTAGAAAAGAAAAATCGAAAGATTTTTCTTTTCTTTTTCTTTTCATGTATAAAAAACCGAATGCTCCCTTTAGAAGCATACGTAGGCTTAATTTAGGGAAATTTTGTCGCATCAAAATAGCAGGAGAACTCGCATGTTGAAGTGCCCTGAACGGGTCAGTGTTAAAAAAAAGGAAGATATCCCAGACCTTCCAAATCTTATCGAAATCCAAATTAAGTCTTATAAGCAGTTTCTTCAAATTGGAAAATTAGCAGAAGAAAGAGAAAATATCGGTTTAGAAGAGGTTTTCAGGGAAATTTTTCCCATTAAATCCTATAACGAAGCTACCGTTCTTGAGTACCTTTCATATAATTTGGGTGTGCCAAAATATTCTCCAGAAGAATGTATCCGTAGAGGAATTACCTATAGCGTCACTTTGAAAGTCCGTTTTCGTTTAACCGATGAAACGGGAATCAAAGAAGAAGAAGTCTATATGGGAACGATCCCTCTAATGACTGATAAAGGGACATTTATCATTAATGGAGCTGAAAGAGTCGTTGTTTCCCAAGTTCATCGTTCTCCAGGAATTAACTTTGAACAAGAAAAACATTCCAAAGGTAATATTTTATTCTCCTTCAGAATCATTCCTTATCGTGGAAGTTGGCTCGAAGCTATTTTCGATATTAATGACTTAATTTATATCCATATTGATAGAAAAAAACGTAGAAGAAAAATTCTAGCAATCACCTTTATCCGAGCTCTTGGATACTCTTCAGATGCAGATATCATCGAAGAATTCTTCACAATAGGAGAAAGTTCTCTTAGAAGTGAGAAAGACTTTGCTCTTCTTGTTGGAAGGATTTTAGCAGACAATATTATTGATGAAGCCTCCTCTCTAGTTTATGGAAAAGCCGGAGAAAAGTTAAGTACAGCAATGTTAAAACGGATGCTCGATGCTGGAATCGCTTCTGTTAAGATTGCTGTAGATGCTGATGAAAATCATCCTATTATCAAAATGCTCGCTAAGGATCCTACAGATTCATACGAAGCCGCTTTAAAAGATTTTTATCGTAGACTACGTCCAGGAGAACCTGCAACTCTAGCTAATGCACGTTCTACTATCATGAGGCTCTTCTTTGACCCCAAACGTTATAATCTAGGACGTGTAGGGCGTTATAAGCTCAATCGCAAACTAGGCTTCTCTATAGATGATGAAGCTCTGTCTCAAGTTACTTTGAGAAAAGAAGATGTGATCGGAGCCTTAAAGTATCTGATTCGTTTGAAAATGGGAGATGAAAAAGCTTGTGTAGACGATATTGATCATCTTGCTAATCGACGTGTCCGCTCTGTCGGAGAACTCATTCAAAATCAATGTCGTTCAGGACTTGCTAGAATGGAGAAAATTGTTAGAGAGAGAATGAATTTATTCGATTTCTCCTCAGATACGTTGACTCCAGGAAAAGTTGTCTCTGCTAAAGGTCTCGCTAGCGTGTTAAAAGATTTCTTTGGCCGCTCCCAGCTTTCGCAGTTTATGGACCAAACCAACCCTGTAGCTGAGTTAACTCACAAACGACGTCTTTCTGCATTAGGTCCAGGAGGACTAAATAGAGAACGCGCAGGATTTGAAGTTCGTGACGTGCACGCAAGTCATTATGGACGTATTTGTCCTATTGAAACTCCTGAAGGTCCAAATATTGGTCTGATCACCTCTCTTTCCTCTTTTGCTAAAATTAACGAATTTGGATTCATTGAAACTCCTTATAGAATTGTAAGAGATGGAATCGTAACAGATGAAATCGAATACATGACAGCCGATGTTGAAGAAGAATGTGTGATTGCACAGGCTTCAGCAAGCCTAGATGAGTACAATATGTTTACGGAACCCGTCTGTTGGGTACGTTATGCTGGAGAAGCTTTCGAAGCAGATACAAGCACCGTAACCCATATGGATGTTTCTCCGAAACAGCTCGTTTCTATTGTTACAGGATTGATTCCTTTCTTAGAGCACGACGATGCGAACCGCGCCTTGATGGGCTCCAATATGCAACGTCAAGCGGTTCCCTTACTTAAAACCGAAGCTCCTGTTGTTGGCACTGGATTAGAATGTCGTGCTGCTAAAGATTCTGGAGCTATTGTTGTTGCAGAAGAAGATGGTGTTGTTGATTTTGTTGATGGTTACAAAGTAGTTGTTGCTGCAAAACATAATCCTACAATTAAACGTACCTATCATCTGAAAAAGTTCCTTAGATCTAATTCAGGAACTTGCATTAACCAACAGCCCTTGTGTGCAGTCGGTGATGTCATAACTAAGGGTGATGTGATTGCTGATGGACCCGCAACTGATCGTGGAGAACTTGCTTTAGGTAAAAATGTACTCGTTGCCTTTATGCCTTGGTATGGATACAACTTTGAGGATGCGATCATTATCTCTGAAAAATTGATCAGAGAAGATGCCTATACCTCTATTTATATTGAGGAATTCGAACTAACAGCCCGAGATACAAAATTAGGAAAAGAAGAGATCACTCGTGACATTCCTAACGTATCTGATGAAGTATTGGCCAATCTCGGTGAGGATGGGATCATTCGTATCGGTGCTGAGGTTAAACCTGGGGATATTCTTGTTGGTAAGATCACACCAAAATCAGAAACAGAATTAGCTCCAGAAGAGCGTCTGCTCCGTGCTATTTTTGGTGAAAAAGCTGCTGACGTTAAAGATGCATCTTTAACAGTGCCTCCAGGAACTGAAGGCGTCGTTATGGATGTTAAAGTCTTCAGTAGAAAGGATAGATTGTCAAAGAGTGATGACGAACTTGTAGAAGAAGCTGTTCATCTTAAAGATTTGCAAAAAGGATATAAAAACCAAGTTGCAACTTTAAAAACAGAATATCGTGAGAAATTAGGAGCTCTCTTATTAAATGAGAAAGCACCTGCAGCCATTATTCACCGTCGTACAGCAGAAATCGTTGTTCATGAAGGCCTACTCTTTGATCAAGAGACAATAGAACGGATAGAACAAGAAGATTTAGTGGATCTTTTAATGCCTAACTGTGAAATGTATGAAGTGTTGAAAGGACTTCTATCAGATTACGAAACGGCATTACAACGGCTAGAAATCAATTATAAGACTGAAGTTGAGCATATTCGTGAGGGAGATGCAGATTTAGATCATGGTGTCATTCGCCAAGTTAAAGTCTACGTTGCCTCTAAGAGAAAACTTCAAGTTGGAGATAAAATGGCTGGACGACACGGAAATAAAGGTGTTGTTTCCAAAATCGTTCCCGAAGCGGATATGCCATATCTCTCTAACGGAGAAACTGTACAAATGATCCTGAACCCCCTCGGGGTGCCTTCAAGGATGAACCTTGGACAGGTATTAGAAACACACCTAGGTTATGCAGCAAAAACTGCAGGCATTTACGTGAAAACCCCTGTTTTTGAAGGATTCCCTGAACAACGTATCTGGGATATGATGATAGAACAGGGATTACCAGAAGATGGGAAGTCCTTCTTATATGATGGGAAGACAGGTGAACGCTTTGATAACAAGGTAGTGATAGGCTATATCTATATGCTAAAGCTCAGTCACTTGATCGCTGATAAGATTCACGCAAGATCTATAGGGCCATATTCTTTAGTCACGCAACAACCTCTCGGTGGTAAAGCTCAGATGGGAGGACAAAGATTCGGGGAAATGGAAGTTTGGGCTCTAGAAGCATATGGGGTTGCTCATATGCTCCAAGAAATTCTAACCGTGAAATCTGATGATGTCTCAGGAAGAACAAGGATTTACGAATCTATCGTTAAGGGGGAAAACCTCTTGCGATCAGGAACGCCTGAGTCGTTCAATGTGCTAATTAAAGAGATGCAGGGTCTAGGACTTGATGTTCGTCCTATGGTCGTAGACGCTTAAAAAATGACGTTTTGGAGAAAATAATGTTCGGAGAAAATTCTCGAGACATTGGAGTTCTTTCTAAAGAAGGACTATTTGATAAATTAGAGATAGGCATAGCTTCAGATATTACAATTCGTGATAAATGGTCTTGTGGAGAAATCAAAAAGCCAGAAACTATAAATTACCGTACGTTTAAACCTGAAAAGGGCGGTCTATTTTGTGAAAAAATCTTTGGTCCTACTAAAGATTGGGAATGTTGCTGCGGAAAATATAAAAAAATAAAACATAAAGGAATTGTCTGCGATCGATGCGGAGTTGAAGTTACTCTTTCAAAAGTCCGTCGTGAACGTATGGCTCATATCGAGTTAGCAGTTCCTATTGTCCATATTTGGTTTTTCAAAACAACTCCATCACGCATTGGTAATGTTCTTGGAATGACAGCTTCGGATCTGGAACGTGTCATTTATTATGAAGAATATGTAGTTATTGACCCAGGTAAGACAGACCTAACTAAAAAACAACTTCTTAATGATGCGCAATATCGTGAAGTTGTTGAGAAGTGGGGTAAGGACGCTTTCGTTGCTAAAATGGGTGGCGAAGCTATCTATGATTTGCTTAAATCCGAAGATCTCCAAAGCTTGCTTAAAGATCTTAAAGAGCGTTTACGCAAAACAAAATCTCAGCAAGCGAGAATGAAGTTAGCCAAACGTCTTAAAATCATTGAGGGATTTGTTTCTTCATCCAACCACCCGGAGTGGATGGTATTAAAAAATATCCCAGTAGTTCCACCTGATCTCCGTCCTCTTGTTCCTTTAGATGGCGGTCGTTTTGCGACTTCTGATTTAAACGATCTCTACCGCCGTGTAATTAATCGTAACAATCGTCTTAAAGCGATCTTACGTTTAAAAACACCAGAGGTTATTGTTCGTAATGAAAAGCGTATGCTTCAAGAAGCTGTTGATGCTCTTTTTGATAACGGTCGACATGGTCATCCGGTCATGGGAGCTGGAAACCGACCATTGAAATCCTTGTCAGAAATGTTAAAGGGAAAAAATGGACGCTTCCGTCAAAATCTTTTAGGAAAACGTGTTGACTACTCTGGACGTTCTGTAATTATTGTTGGTCCTGAATTGAAGTTTAATCAATGCGGATTGCCTAAGGAAATGGCTTTAGAGCTATTCGAACCCTTTATTATTAAAAGACTAAAAGATCAAGGCAGCGTTTATACCATTCGTTCTGCTAAGAAAATGATTCAACGAGGAGCCCCAGAAGTTTGGGACGTTCTCGAAGAGATCATTAAGGGACATCCAGTACTTCTTAACCGAGCACCTACATTGCACCGTTTAGGAATTCAAGCTTTCGAACCTGTATTGATAGAAGGTAAAGCGATTCGTATACACCCCCTAGTTTGCGCAGCGTTTAACGCTGACTTCGACGGAGACCAAATGGCCGTGCACGTTCCTCTATCTGTAGAGGCACAACTGGAAGCTAAAGTTTTAATGATGGCTCCAGACAACATCTTCCTTCCTTCCTCAGGAAAGCCTGTGGCTATTCCTTCGAAAGATATGACTTTAGGATTATATTATCTGATGGCAGATCCTACCTATTTTCCTGAAGAACATGGAGGAAAAACTAAGATATTTAAAGATGAAATCGAAGTATTGCGTGCTTTAAATAACGGTGGATTCATTGATGATGTTTTCGGAGATCGTCGTGATGAAACAGGACGCGGTATCCATATTCATGAAAAGATTAAAGTGCGTATTGATGGACAAATTATTGAGACAACCCCAGGAAGGGTATTGTTCAACAGAATTGTTCCTAAAGAACTCGGCTTCCAAAATTACAGCATGCCAAGTAAGCGTATAAGTGAGCTTATTTTACAGTGCTATAAGAAAGTCGGTTTAGAAGCTACTGTACGTTTCTTAGATGACCTTAAAGATCTTGGATTTATTCAAGCTACAAAAGCCGCAATCTCTATGGGATTGAAGGATGTTCGTATTCCTGATATCAAGAGTCATATCCTCAAAGATGCCTACGATAAGGTTGCTATCGTCAAAAAACAATATGATGATGGGATCATTACTGAAGGGGAGCGTCATTCCAAAACTATTAGTATTTGGACTGAAGTTTCCGAACAGCTTTCAGATGCCCTCTATGTTGAAATTAGCAAACAAACACGTAGCAAGCATAACCCCTTGTTCCTGATGATTGATTCTGGAGCCCGAGGTAATAAATCCCAGTTGAAACAGTTGGGAGCGTTACGAGGATTAATGGCGAAGCCAAACGGAGCAATTATTGAATCTCCAATTACTTCGAACTTTAGAGAAGGATTGACAGTTTTAGAGTACTCCATCTCCTCACACGGTGCGAGAAAAGGTTTAGCCGATACAGCTCTAAAAACTGCCGACTCCGGATACTTAACACGTAGACTTGTAGACGTAGCCCAAGACGTGATCATTACCGAAAAAGATTGCGGTACGTTAAATCACATTGAGATTTCTGCAATAGGTCAAGGTTCTGAAGAACTCTTGCCTCTTAAAGATCGTATCTATGGACGTACTGTAGCTGAAGATGTCTATCAACCAGGTGATAAAAGTCGACTACTTGCTCAATCGGGTGATGTACTCAACTCCGTACAAGCAGAAGCAATTGATGATGCCGGTATTGAGACAATTAAGATTCGTTCTACATTAACGTGCGAAAGTCCTCGCGGAGTTTGTGCAAAGTGTTACGGCCTCAATTTAGCTAATGGTAGACTCATTGGCATGGGTGAAGCTGTTGGTATTATTGCTGCTCAGTCGATTGGGGAACCTGGAACTCAGTTAACAATGAGAACGTTCCACCTAGGGGGTATTGCTGCTACGTCTTCAACTCCTGAGATTATTACGAATAGTGATGGTATCTTAGTCTACATGGATCTCCGTGTTGTTCTGGGGCAAGAAGGTCACAATCTTGTCTTGAATAAGAAGGGAGCTTTACATGTTGTAGGTGATGAAGGTCGTACTCTCAATGAGTATAAAAAGCTGCTTTCAACCAAGTCTATAGAAAGCCTAGAGGTATTTCCTGTAGAACTAGGAGTGAAAATTCTTGTTGCTGACGGAACTCCTGTTTCTCAAGGACAAAGAATCGCAGAAGTTGAACTACACAATATTCCTATCATTTGCGATAAGCCTGGCTTTATTAAATATGAAGATTTGGTTGAGGGAATCTCTACAGAGAAAGTTGTGAACAAGAACACAGGACTTGTTGAACTTATTGTGAAACAGCACCGAGGGGAGTTACATCCTCAGATTGCTATCTATGATGATGCTGACTTGTCAGAACTTGTCGGAACCTATGCGATTCCTTCAGGAGCGATTATCTCTGTAGAAGAAGGACAACGGGTTGATCCAGGTATGTTGTTAGCTAGACTTCCTCGCGGAGCTATCAAAACAAAAGATATTACTGGCGGTTTGCCTCGTGTTGCTGAATTAGTAGAAGCTCGTAAACCTGAAGATGCTGCTGACATCGCCAAAATTGATGGTGTTGTTGACTTCAAAGGAATTCAAAAGAACAAACGTATTCTTGTTGTCTGTGATGAAATGACAGGTATGGAAGAAGAACATCTGATTCCATTAACCAAACATTTGATTGTACAACGTGGAGATAGTGTGATTAAAGGGCAGCAGCTTACCGATGGTTTAGTTGTTCCTCATGAAATCCTAGAAATTTGCGGAGTTCGTGAACTTCAGAAGTACCTGGTAAATGAGGTGCAGGAAGTTTACCGTCTGCAGGGCGTTGACATTAACGATAAGCATATTGAAATTATTGTTCGTCAGATGTTACAAAAAGTACGAATTACTGACCCAGGTGATACGACTCTGCTCTTTGGCGAAGACGTGAATAAGAAAGAGTTTTATGAAGAAAATCGTCGTACCGAAGAAGACGGTGGTAAGCCAGCTCAAGCTGTTCCCGTCTTATTGGGAATTACGAAAGCTTCTTTGGGTACGGAATCGTTTATATCAGCAGCTTCTTTCCAAGACACAACTCGAGTCTTAACAGATGCAGCTTGTTGTAGCAAAACCGACTACCTTCTTGGATTTAAGGAAAATGTGATCATGGGTCATATGATTCCTGGTGGTACAGGCTTTGAAACGCATAAGCGTATTAAGCAGTATCTAGAAAAAGAACAAGAAGATCTCGTTTTTGATTTTGTTAGTGAAACAGAGTGTGTTTGTTAACTAGGTGACACAGTCTTTTATCAAGGAGGTTATGTTTACAACCTCCTTGATAGGAATGTTTTTTTTTGTTAACGTTGCCTAGAGATCAACAGTGATGCCAAGGTGCCTATGTCTAACCAATTTGATCAATTAAAGAAGTTGAGCACTATCGTTTGTGATAGCGGAGACCCAGAGCTAGTTAAAGCCTCGGGATCTCAAGACGCTACAACAAACCCTTCTTTGATCTTAAAAGTGGCCCAAGAACCCAAATTTCAAGAGCTATTAAACGAAGCTGTAGTTTGGGGAATCCGACAGAACGGTGATGATCTTCAGACTCTTTCTTTTATTTTAGACAAAATTCAGGTTAACTTTGCTCTAGAAATTATCAAAAATATCCCTGGTAGAATTTCTCTTGAAATTGACGCTAGGCTTTCTTTCAACGTTGAAGCTATGGTACAGCGTGCCGTATTCCTTTCGCAGCTTTTCGAAGCTATGGGAGGAGATAAAAAGCGCCTGTTAGTAAAGATTCCTGGAACTTGGGAAGGTATTCGAGCTGTTGAATTTTTAGAAGCAAAGGGCATAGCATGTAATGTCACTTTGATTTTTAATTTAGTTCAAGCGATTGCAGCTGCTAAAGCTAAAGCAACTTTAATTTCTCCTTTTGTTGGCCGTATTTATGATTGGTGGATCGCGGCTTATGGTGATGAAGGTTACTCTATAGATGCAGATCCAGGTGTCGCTTCAGTATCAAATATTTACGCGTATTACAAAAAATTCGGTATTCCTACGCAAATTATGGCAGCATCTTTTCGTACAAAAGAGCAGGTACTAGCATTAGCTGGTTGCGATCTTTTAACGATATCTCCAAAGCTGCTGGATGAGCTAAAGAAATCTCAACACCCAGTAAAAAAAGAATTAGATCCTGCAGAAGCTAAAAAGTTAGATGTGCAGCCAATAGAACTCACAGAAAGCTTTTTTCGCTTTTTAATGAATGAGGATGCTATGGCTACAGAAAAACTTGCTGAAGGAATTCGGATATTTGCAGGAGATACTCAAATTCTTGAGACTGCAATTACAGAGTTTATAAAGCAAATTGCTGCAGAAGGTGCGTAATTGCTTACTAAATTAAGCCGATTTGGGGATACCACCTTAAAGCGAAATGAAAAATAAGATGGACTATAAATCGCAACTAGTATTTTCTTGCCCTTGTTGTTGCAAAGGCAATGTTTGTTTCTCAGTTTTTAACTTAGACGTTATTTTAACATGTAACGTTTGCTCATCTACTTATACATTCGATTCTGTCATACGTAATGAGATTCGTCAGTTTGTAGCACTATGTAAAAGGATACATGATGCTAATTCTATACTTGGAAATGCTACTGTGTCGGTATCGGTAGAAGACAACCAAATGGATATTCCCTTTCAATTGCTGTTTTCTCGTTTCCCTGTAGTATTAAATCTCTCTTTAGATGGAAAGAAAATAGCTATTCGTTTCCTCTTTGATGCTTTAAATACAAGTATCTTACACCAAGAAAGCGATCTTATTTCTTAATCCTAAGTTTATTTGTTTTCGTTTTGCAGAGCTTCCAAAGCTTTTTCAAGGATTGCATCTCCTGAAGTAGCCTCTTTACCACCGCGAATTTGGAAAGAAGAGACTACTTTTAAAAAGGTAAATGAAAGTTCTGCATAGTCATCCAAAGTTGCAGTGCTTGTAAAAATATAAGCAGTATGGTCAATGACTGTTGTCGCTTGTAAACAAAATACACGTCCCCATGAAGAGTTTTTCTCTGTTTTGATAATAGTAAACTCTCCGCTAGGAGATTGAATTTGGGTAAATATTCCAGATTCTAAAGTCATCTCATTGGCTTTATGATAGGCTAAGATTTCCTCAATATACTCTTTTGAAGATTTGGAAGTGATTTCCTGAGCAATGTTGATGGTAGGAGTGAGATTTCCTTTCCCCTTGCCTATAAGGAGAACATCTAATTTTTCTGGGAGCTGTGTTTTATCGTCAATACACTGCCAAAGAGAGGGTGTCTGTATGCTATAGTTTTTCCCTGAATAGCGAACCCATTGGACGGGGGAGAGCGAGGGTTTTTTCTCAAATTTTCCTATTTTTTTCCGCGCAGCTGCTCTTGTTTTATAGCGAGAAACACTCGCATTCGTTGCTGCCGAAGATCGTATCCTAGAGGTCCTTCTTGCTTTTGCTTGCTTTGAGTGAGATGCAGAGACTTGAGTTCTTGGCTGAGCAGAGAAAGCAGGGAATTGAGCTACAATCAAAATAAAAAGAATAAAAAATTTCATAGAAAATTATGTAGTTAGTTGTACATTAAGATAGATTCAAAGCACATAGCATAGCTCTCTACCTTATACAAGATTGTATCGTTTTCAGAAAAATATTCCCAATAGGGAATCTTTGGATCTAGAAGAAGGCCTACTTTCAAACAAACATAGAAAGGCAATTCTTCTTTTTTGAATTCTATGTTTATAGGAATTTTTTCTTAGAGAGTTAGAGGAGAGCATGGGATTTATCTTGAAGATATCAAAGCAATTTTCTTCTAGAACATCTCTGCAACCCGTTTCTTATTTGTGGATCAGTTGAATTAAATGCTAGAATGACATAAACTGTTAGATTAGTGGAATCATAATAACATCTTTTTTAAAGAAAATTCTTTTCTAAAAGAATAAGCGGTAAAATATTATGGCGAATCTTAATGCCGATGGTAAGCTTAAGCAAATCTGCGATGCTTTGCGTTTAGACACTCTAAAGCCTGCAGAAGACGAGGCTGCGGCGTTATTGCATAATGCTAAAGAACAAGCGAAAAGAATTATTCAAGAAGCTCAAGAAGAAGCCAGAAAAATCTTAGAGACGGCAGAAGAGAGAGCTCATCAAAAGATAAAACAAGGCGAAGTTGCTCTAAGCCAAGCAGGGAAGCGCGCTTTGGAAGCCTTAAAACAGGCTGTAGAAAACAAAATATTTAGAGAGTCTTTAGTAGAGTGGCTGGAGCATGTAACCACCGATCCTGAGGTTTCTACAAAGTTAATTCAAGCTTTAGTGCAGGCTTTGGAAGCTCAAGGGGTTTCAGGAAATCTGACCGCCTATATAGGAAAACATGTGAGTCCTAGAGCTGTTAATGAGCTCCTAGGAAAGGCTGTAACAACAAAACTACGAAAGAAAAGTGTAGTTGTTGGAAGTTTTGTTGGTGGTGTTCAATTAAAAGTTGAAGAAAAGAACTGGGTTCTGGATCTTAGTTCCTCAGCTCTTCTTGAGATTTTCACACGTTATTTGCAGAAAGATTTTCGTGAAATGATTTTTCAAGGATCTTGACTTTAATAAAGTCATGAAAAGATCTTCTCAATATTTAAAGTTGTCGTCATGACTCAATATTATTTTTTATCTTCATTTTTACCTACTCAGCTACCAGAATCCGTACCTCTATTTTCTATTTCGGACTTAGACGATCTACTTTATTTAAACCTATCAGAAAACGATCTTTGCAATTACGGACTTCTTAAACGTTTTTTTGATTTCGAAAATTTCGCTTTCTTTTGGGCTGGTAAACCGATTCCCTTCTCTTTTGGGGAGGTGACTCAGGAAAATATAGAAAGAATGCTTTCCTCTCAGCAGTGGTCTGATGACAATGATTTTGAAGATTTCTTTAAGGATTTTTTAATGAATCATAAGTCTTCTCAAGATCGTTTGAATCACTTTTCAGATTTATTTAGAGAGTTTCTTTCCTATCATCAAACGAATTCTTCAAAGTTTCTTCAAGATTATTTCAGATTTCAACAACAACTTCGTGTTGTACTCGCGGGATTCCGTGCAAGAGTCTTGAATATGGATGTTTCCTATGTTTTGCGCGACGAAGATAGTTCCGATCCAGTTGTGCTCGAGGTGCTCATGCAGAAAGATTCTCCTAATTATGAGCTTCCTGAAGAGTTTTCGGATTTACAGGGCGTTTTGGATGACTACGGCCTCTTGCCTCATACACTGAATCGTGCGCTTGCCCTATACCAATTTCATAAACTCGAGGGATTTTGTTCTGACTCCTACTTTGATGGGAATGTCATTTTAGCAAGATGTGCTACATATATGTTTGCTATTCGTAACAGCTTAGCAAGTGTTGAAAAAGGAAGAGAAATTATTAATCATATAGAAAAGGCAATCAAATGGTAACAGTTTCAGAACAAACTGCTCAGGGACATGTTATAGAAGCTTATGGAAACTTGTTACGTGTACGCTTTGACGGATATGTTAGACAAGGTGAAGTTGCATATGTCAACGTAGATAATACCTGGTTAAAAGCAGAAGTGATTGAAGTTGCTGATCAAGAAGTCAAGGTTCAGGTATTTGAAGATACACAAGGCGCGTGTCGAGGAGCTCTTGTTACGTTTTCAGGACATCTTTTAGAAGCCGAGTTAGGGCCTGGCTTGCTTCAGGGCATTTTCGATGGACTTCAAAATCGTCTTGAGGTGCTAGCTGAAGATAGTTCTTTCTTGCAGAGAGGCAAGCATGTTAATGCTATTTCTGATCATAATTTATGGAATTATACTCCCGTAGCTTCTGTTGGGGATACTTTAAGACGAGGAGATCTTCTAGGAACAGTACCTGAAGGACGATTTACTCATAAGATTATGGTTCCTTTTTCTTGCTTTCAAGAGGTTACCCTGACTTGGGTAATTTCTGAAGGAACCTATAATGCTCATACTGTGGTCGCAAAAGCTCGAGATGCTCAGGGTAAAGAATGTGCCTTTACTATGGTGCAAAGATGGCCGATCAAACAAGCTTTTATTGAAGGAGAGAAGATCCCTGCGCATAAGATTATGGATGTGGGTTTGCGAATCTTAGATACGCAAATTCCAGTATTGAAGGGGGGAACTTTCTGTACCCCAGGACCTTTTGGTGCAGGGAAAACAGTCTTACAACACCATCTTTCTAAGTACGCTGCTGTAGATATTGTGATTTTGTGTGCGTGCGGAGAGCGTGCTGGTGAAGTTGTTGAGGTATTACAAGAGTTCCCTCATCTTATCGACCCCCATACCGGAAAGTCTTTAATGCACAGAACATGTATTATTTGTAACACATCATCCATGCCTGTGGCTGCCCGAGAGTCTTCGATCTATTTAGGAGTGACGATTGCAGAATACTATCGCCAGATGGGACTAGATATTCTGCTTTTAGCTGATTCTACATCCCGATGGGCACAAGCCCTTAGAGAGATTTCGGGACGTCTTGAAGAAATCCCTGGAGAGGAAGCATTTCCTGCATACCTGTCTTCTAGAATAGCTGCTTTTTATGAGCGAGGAGGAGCTATCACCACGAAAGATGGTTCTGAAGGATCTTTAACTATATGTGGTGCGGTGTCTCCTGCAGGAGGAAACTTTGAAGAACCAGTCACTCAATCTACATTAGCTGTAGTCGGAGCGTTCTGTGGTCTTTCAAAAGCACGAGCTGACGCACGTAGGTATCCTTCAATAGACCCTTTGATTTCTTGGTCAAAATATTTGAACCAGGTAGGACAAATTTTAGAAGAGAAGGTTTCAGGCTGGGGTGGTGCTGTGAAAAAAGCAGCACAGTTTCTAGAGAAAGGTTCAGAAATCGGCAAGCGTATGGAAGTTGTCGGTGAAGAAGGGGTTTCTATGGAAGACATGGAAATCTACTTAAAGGCAGAACTTTATGATTTTTGTTATCTCCAGCAGAACGCATTCGATCCTGTGGACTGTTATTGTCCTTTTGAGAGACAGATAGAGTTATTTTCATTAATCAGTCGTATTTTTGATGCTAAATTTGTTTTTGATAGTCCTGATGATGCAAGAAGCTTTTTCCTTGAGCTGCAGAGCAAGATTAAGACATTAAATGGCCTGAAATTTCTTTCAGAGGAATATCATGAGAGTAAAGAGGTCATAGTTAGACTGTTGGAAAAAACAATGGTACAAATGGCGTAAGGATATGCAAACAATCTACACAAAAATAACTGATATTAAAGGCAATTTAATCACTGTAGAAGCAGAGGGAGCTCGTTTAGGGGAGCTTGCTACAATCACAAGATCCGACGGAAGATCTTCGTATGCTTCGGTATTGCGTTTTGACCTTAAGAAAGTAACTCTCCAGGTTTTTGGTGGCACATCGGGCTTATCCACTGGAGATCATGTCACGTTCTTAGGGAGACCCATGGAGGTCACATTTGGGAGCTCATTATTAGGCAGACGATTGAATGGTATAGGGAAACCCATTGATAATGAGGGGGAGTGTTTTGGAGAACCTATAGAGATTGCTACTCCAACATTTAACCCTGTCTGTCGTATTGTTCCTAGGAGTATGGTACGGACAAATATTCCTATGATTGATGTTTTCAACTGTTTAGTGAAATCTCAGAAAATTCCTATTTTTTCTTCTTCTGGAGAACATCATAATGCTTTGTTAATGCGGATTGCTGCACAGACAGACGCGGATATAGTTGTGATTGGTGGGATGGGGCTTACATTCGTAGATTACAGCTTTTTTGTTGAAGAGTCTAAGAAGCTAGGATTTGCAGATAAGTGTGTGATGTTTATTCATAAAGCTGTAGATGCTCCTGTAGAATGTGTTTTGGTTCCTGATATGGCCCTAGCTTGTGCTGAAAAATTTGCTGTAGAAGAGAAAAAGAACGTCTTGGTTTTGCTTACAGACATGACAGCGTTTGCTGATGCTCTTAAGGAAATTTCTATCACTATGGATCAAATTCCTGCCAATCGTGGGTACCCCGGTTCCCTATATTCTGATCTAGCTTTACGCTATGAAAAAGCTGTAGAAATTGCCGATGGGGGGTCGATCACCTTAATTACTGTAACTACGATGCCTAGTGACGACATTACACATCCTGTTCCTGATAACACAGGATACATTACAGAGGGACAATTCTACTTGAGGAATAATCGTATAGATCCGTTTGGTTCTCTTTCAAGATTGAAGCAGCTGGTCATTGGTAAGGTGACTCGAGAGGATCATGGAGATCTTGCGAATGCTTTAATTCGTCTTTATGCGGATTCCCGTAAAGCTACAGAAAGAATGGCTATGGGATTCAAGTTATCGAATTGGGATAAGAAATTACTTGCGTTTTCCGAGCTTTTTGAAACTCGTTTGATGAGTTTAGAGGTAAATATTCCTTTAGAAGAAGCTTTAGATATTGGTTGGAAAATTCTAGCTCAAAGTTTCACTTCTGAAGAAGTGGGAATTAAAGCCCAGTTAATAAATAAGTATTGGCCAAAAGCATGTCTGTCCAAGTAAAGCTAACAAAGAACTCCTTTCGACTAGAAAAACAAAAACTAGCACGATTACAAACGTACCTTCCGACATTAAAACTTAAGAAAGCTTTATTGCAGGCTGAGGTACAAAACGCTGTTAAAGATGCTGCAGAGTGTGACAAGGACTATGTACAGGCTTATGAGCGGATTTATGCTTTTGCGGAATTGTTTAGTATTCCTCTCTGTACAGATTGTGTAGAGAAGAGTTTTGAGATTCAGAGTATAGATAACGACTTTGAAAACATAGCTGGTGTTGAGGTCCCTATAGTCCGTGAGGTAACACTATTTCCAGCTTCGTATTCTCTTTTAGGGACCCCGATATGGTTAGATACGATGCTCTCAGCATCAAAAGAACTTGTGGTCAAAAAAGTCATGGCCGAAGTCTCGAAAGAACGTCTAAAGATCTTAGAAGAAGAATTACGAGCCGTTTCAATTCGAGTCAATTTATTTGAGAAGAAGCTCATTCCTGAAACTACGAAGATACTCAAGAAGATTGCGGTTTTCTTAAGTGATCGTAGCATCACCGATGTAGGTCAAGTTAAAATGGCAAAAAAGAAGATAGAACTCCGGAAAGCAAGGGGGGATGAGTGCGTTTAAATATACATAAGTATCTCTTTATAGGACGCAATAAGGCGGATTTTTTTTCTGCAAGTAGAGAGCTTGGTGTTGTAGAGTTTATTTCTAAAAAGTGTTTCATTACCACAGAACAGGGCCATCGTTTTGTAGAATGCTTAAAAGTTTTTGATCATTTAGAAGCCGAATACTCCTTAGAAGCTTTAGAGTTTGTTAAAGATGAGAGTGTTTCAGTCGAAGATATTGTCTCCGAGGTCCTTACTTTAAATAAGGAAATCAAGGGACTTTTAGAAACTGTAAAGGCATTAAGGAAAGAGATTGTTAGAGTCAAGCCCCTAGGGGCATTTTCTTCTTCAGAGATTGCAGAGCTGTCTAGAAAGACAGGAATATCTCTACGATTTTTCTATAGGACGCATAAAGATAATGAGGATTTAGAGGAGGACTCTCCTAACGTTTTTTATCTTTCTACAGCGTATAATTTTGATTATTATCTAGTTCTTGGAGTTGTGGATCTTCCTAGAGATCGCTACACAGAGATTGAAGCTCCACGTTCTGTAAATGAGTTGCAAGTAGACCTTGCAAATCTTCAGCGCGAGATTAGAAACAGATCCGACCGTCTTTGTGATCTCTATGCCTATCGTAGAGAAGTCCTGCGAGGGCTTTGTAATTATGACAATGAACAAAGGCTTCATCAAGCAAAAGAGTGTTGCGAGGACTTGTTCGATGGGAAAGTCTTTGCTGTTGCGGGTTGGGTCATCGTCGATAGAATCAAAGAATTACAAAGTCTTTGCAATCGTTATCAAATTTATATGGAAAGGGTTCCTGTTGATCCTGATGAGACGATCCCTACCTACCTTGAGAATAAAGGTGTAGGTATGATGGGAGAGGATCTTGTACAGATTTATGATACTCCAGCATATTCCGATAAAGATCCTTCCACTTGGGTATTTTTTGCTTTTGTGCTCTTCTTCTCTATGATTGTCAATGATGCTGGCTACGGCCTGCTATTTCTAATGTCTTCGCTTCTATTCTCTTGGAAATTCCGTCGTAAGATGAAGTTCTCTAAACATCTCTCACGCATGCTGAAGATGACCGCTATTTTAGGTCTTGGTTGTATATGTTGGGGAACGACAACAACTTCATTTTTTGGAATGAGTTTTAGTAAAACGAGTGTGTTTAGAGAATACTCTATGACGCATGTCTTGGCTTTGAAAAAGGCCGAATACTACCTGCAAATGCGTCCTAAAGCCTATAAGGAACTCACGAATGAGTACCCCTCGTTAAAAGCGATTCGTGATCCCAAGGCCTTCTTGCTAGCAACTGAAATAGGAAGTGCAGGTATAGAATCTCGTTATGTAGTCTACGATAAGTTTATCGATAATATCCTTATGGAATTAGCGCTGTTTATTGGAGTCGTACACCTTTCCTTAGGTATGTTGCGCTATCTTCGTTATCGTTATTCTGGCATTGGGTGGATTCTCTTTATGGTTAGCGCCTATCTTTATGTGCCTATTTATCTTGGTACTGTATCTTTGATTCATTATCTTTTCCATGTTCCCTATGAATTAGGAGGACAAATAGGATATTATGGCATGTTTGGTGGAATTGGGCTTGCTGTTGTACTGGCAATGATACAGAGGAGTTGGCGTGGAGTTGAGGAAATCATTTCTGTGATCCAAGTGTTCTCTGATGTTCTCTCGTATCTCCGTATATATGCTTTAGGACTTGCTGGTGCTATGATGGGAGCCACGTTTAATCAAATGGGAGCAAGATTGCCTATGCTTCTTGGTTCTATAGTTATTCTTCTTGGTCACTCCGTGAATATCATTCTTTCTATTATGGGAGGAGTGATTCATGGACTTAGGTTAAATTTTATAGAGTGGTACCACTACAGTTTTGATGGGGGAGGTCGTCCCTTACGTCCTCTGAGAAAGATTGTCTGTAGCGAAGATGCTGAGGCTTCGGGGATTCACTTAGATAATAATTCAATAGTTTGATAAACTTCCCTTGCCTTTAAGAGAGGAACATGAAAGAAATCTTGTCAAGTTCGTAATTATTTAAAGGTATTTGAAGGGAGCACATGAGGTAAGTATGATTGATATGTCTGTTGTTGGGCCTGCTTTGGTTTTAGGCTTAGCTATGATTGGAAGTGCTATAGGATGTGGCATGGCTGGAGTCGCTTCACATGCAGTAATGTCTCGGATAGATGAAGGACATGGGAAGTTGATAGGAATGTCAGCGATGCCCTCATCTCAGTCTATCTATGGGTTTATTTTGATGTTGCTGATGCAAGCAGCAATAAAAAATGGAACCCTATCGCCAGTAGGAGGGATCGCTATAGGTTTATCTGTGGGAGCCGCCCTTTTAGTATCTTCCGTGATGCAAGGCAAGTGTTGTGTCAGCGGAATTCAAGCTTATGCTCGATCTTCGTCAATATATGGGAAGTGTTATGCAGCGATTGGGATTGTCGAATCTTTTTCATTGTTTGCTGTTGTTTTTGCGCTACTACTACTCTAAACTTGTATTTGGGCTTACAGTTCTGTTAGCCGCAATAAGTGTGATTTGCTTATTGGGTTGTTCAGAACCTTCATTATCTTCTTTTACAGAATACGTAGGTCCAGAGTATAGTGCAGCAGCCCAACTCAGTATCGAGCAGAGTTGTCATGATGAGGTGTATGGACAGCAGGTTGTAGTGACCTGGAGTCTTCCCTCACGTATGAGGAAATGCCTTCCCGTGACTTTGTATCTCTGGGTATATTATGGTAATGGCAAGGTAGAGAAATTGACCTATGAGGTCAATCAAAGTGCGGGGTATCGAGTGTATTGCCTCAAGGGACTAGAATACAAAGAACTCCAGGGCATTATCTCCTATCGCGTTGCGTTATGTAGCGGGAATCAAGAGATTGTGAGTAGGCGTCACCATCTTTGGATGGAGGTTATCTCTTTGGATTCTCCTTAATAAAAAATATCAAATCATAAACATGCCCTATTTTTAGAAAAAGCAGCATAAAGATAATAAAATAGAACTATGCTACTTGCTCTAAGTTTACAGGGTATTTCTTAGTAGAGATCACAAATTTGGATTAAGAATTATGACAACAGAAGATTTTCCAAAAGCATATAACTTTCAGGATACAGAACCCGAGTTGTATGTGTTTTGGGAAAAGAATGGGATGTTTAAGGCTGAAGCTTCGAGTGATAAGCCTCCATATTCTGTAATCATGCCGCCCCCAAATGTTACTGGGGTTTTGCATATGGGCCATGCTTTGGTCAATACCCTTCAAGATGTTCTTGTTCGTTACAAACGCATGTCAGGATTTGAAGTTTGTTGGATTCCAGGAACTGACCATGCAGGAATTGCTACCCAGGCTGTAGTGGAAAGGCATCTCCAAGCTTCTGAAGGCAAGCGTCGTACGGACTATAGCCGAGAAGACTTTTTGAAGCATATTTGGGCATGGAAAGAAAAGAGCGAAAAAGTCGTTCTCTCCCAACTGCGACAGCTGGGGTGTTCCTGTGATTGGGATAGGAAACGCTTTACTATGGAGCCGCTTGCGAATCGTGCGGTCAAAAAAGCTTTCAAAACCCTATTTGAAAATGGGTATATTTATCGTGGGTACTACCTTGTAAACTGGGATCCTGTTCTCCAAACCGCCCTGGCGGATGATGAGGTGGAATACGAAGAGAAAGATGGATGGCTCTATTATATTCGCTATCGTATGGTAGGTTCTCAAGAGTCTATTGTTGTAGCAACAACAAGACCCGAAACTTCATTAGGAGACACTGGGATCGCAGTGTCTCCTAACGACGAGCGCTATGCATCATGGATTGGTGCGAGCGTTGAAGTGCCTTTTGTAAATCGTCAGATTCCTATCATTGGAGATGCTTCTGTAGATCCTACTTTCGGAACAGGAGCTGTAAAAGTGACTCCTGCTCATGATAAGGACGATTATCTTATGGGGACCAACCATCATCTTCCTATGATTAACATTCTCACCCCCTCAGGAGGAATCAATGAGAATGGTGGACCTTTTGCTGGGATGGCTAAAGAGAAAGCACGCGAGGAGATCCTCATTGCACTAGAAGAACAGGGGTTATTTGTAAGGAAAGAGCCTTATAAGCTTCGTGTCGGTGTTTCTTATCGATCTGGAGCTGTAATTGAGCCTTATCTTTCTAAACAGTGGTTTGTCTCTGTGTCAGAGTTCCGTGGAGCTTTGCGAGAGTTTGTAGAAAGTCAAGATATTAAGATTTTCCCTAAAGACTTTGTCAAAAATTACTTGTCCTGGGTCAACCACCTTAGAGATTGGTGTATTAGTAGGCAGCTGTGGTGGGGACATCGTATTCCTGTTTGGTATCATAAAAATGATGACGAACGGGTCCTTTGTTATGATGGAGAGGGCATTCCTGAAGAAGTCGCTCAAGATCCTGATTCTTGGTACCAGGATCCCGATGTTCTAGATACCTGGTTCTCTTCAGGCTTATGGCCACTGACCTGCTTGGGGTGGCCTGATGAAAATTCTCCAGATTTGAAGAAATTTTACCCCACCGCTCTATTAGTTACAGGGCACGACATCTTGTTTTTCTGGGTAACTCGGATGGTGTTACTATGTTCTTCAATGTCAGGGGAAAAGCCTTTTTCAGAAGTTTTCCTTCATGGATTGATATTTGGGAAGTCTTATAAGCGTTATAACGACTTTGGTGAATGGTCCTATATTTCTGGGAAAGAGAAGCTAGCTTATGATATGGGAGAAGCGCTTCCCGATGGTGTTGTTGCCAAATGGGAAAAGCTCTCTAAATCCAAAGGGAACGTTATCGATCCTTTAGAGATGATCGCTACTTATGGTACCGATGCGGTACGCTTGACTTTGTGTTCTTGTGCAAATCGCGGAGAGCAGATAGATCTTGATTACAGGCTATTTGAAGAATACAAGCACTTTGCAAATAAGGTTTGGAACGGAGCTAGGTTTATCTTTGGTCATATCTCAGATCTTCAGGGCAAGGATTTGCTTGCAGGTATTGATGAAGACTCTTTAGGGCTTGAAGATTTTTATATTTTAGATGGTTTTAACCAACTGATTCATCAGCTTGAGGAGGCTTATGCTACCTATGCTTTTGATAAAGTGGCAACTTTAGCTTATGAATTTTTCCGTAATGATCTCTGTTCCACGTATATTGAGATTATTAAACCCACACTCTTTGGTAAGCAGGGAAACGAGGCTTCGCAATCTACGAAGCGGACCTTACTTGCTGTTCTTCTTATTAATGTATTAGGAGTTCTTCATCCTGTAGCTCCTTTCATTACAGAATCTTTATTTTTAAGAATTCAGGATACCTTAGGAGCCCTTCCTGAAGGAGATGGGGATGCATTTACAGGTCATGCTTTACGTATGCTACGTTCTCGTGCTTGTATGGAAGCTCCCTATCCAAAAGCTTTTGATGTTAAGATACCCCAAGATCTTAGAGAATCTTTTACTTTAGCTCAAAGGCTCGTTTATACTATTAGGAATATCCGTGGGGAGATGCAACTGGATCCGCGTTTACATCTGAAAGCTTTTGTTGTTTGTTCTGATACTACCGAGATTCAGAGCTGTATCCCCATACTTCAGGCATTAGGAGGGTTAGAATCTATACAGCTCCTAGATAAAGAGCCTGAAAAGGGCCTCTATAGCTTTGGTGTTGTTGATACTATACGCCTGGGGATTTTTGTCCCTGAAGAGCATCTTCTTAAAGAGAAAGGGCGTTTAGAAAAAGAAAGAGTTAGGTTAGAACGAGCTGTGGAGAACTTAGAGCGCTTATTAGGAGATGAGAGTTTTTGCCAAAAGGCAAACCCGAATCTTGTAGTTGCGAAGCAAGAAGCTTTAAAGAATAATCGTATAGAATTACAAGGCATTCTTGATAAGCTTGCATCGTTTGCTTAGACAGAGAGGACCAACGATCTTTGGAGCGCTATGATATTGTTAGAATTATTGGAAAGGGAGGCATGGGTGAAGTCTATCTTGCCTACGATCCTGTATGTTCTCGTAAAGTAGCTCTTAAAAAAATTCGTGAAGATCTTGCAGAAAATCCTCTTTTGAAAAGGAGGTTTTTACGAGAGGCAAGAATTGCCGCTGACCTTATTCATCCTGGTGTTGTTCCTGTCTATACTATTTACAGCGAGAAAGATCCTGTATACTACACGATGCCCTACATAGAGGGATATACACTAAAAACCTTACTGAAGAGTGTATGGCAAAAGGAATCCCTGTCTAAGGAATTAGCAGAGAAAACTTCTGTAGGGGCATTTCTTTCTATCTTTCATAAGATCTGCTGCACTATAGAATATGTCCATTCTCGGGGCATTCTTCATCGCGACCTTAAACCCGATAACATCTTATTAGGTCTTTTTAGTGAGGCTGTAATCTTAGATTGGGGAGCAGCAGTTGCCTGTGGAGAAGAAGAGGATCTTCTTGATATAGATGTCAGCAAAGAGGAGGTGCTCTCTTCAAGAATGACAATTCCAGGAAGAATAGTAGGGACTCCAGATTATATGGCTCCTGAGAGGCTCCTGGGCCATCCAGCTTCTAAAAGTACAGACATTTATGCTTTAGGAGTGGTTCTTTATCAGATGCTCACTCTCTCTTTTCCTTATAGAAGAAAAAAAGGAAAGAAAATAGTTCTTGACGGTCAGAGAATTCCAAGTCCTCAAGAGGTAGCTCCTTATCGAGAAATCCCTCCGTTTCTTTCCGCTGTAGTGATGAGAATGTTGGCTGTAGATCCTCAAGAGCGCTATTCTTCGGTAACAGAGCTTAAGGAAGATATCGAGAGTCATCTGAAAGGGAGTCCTAAATGGACTTTAACCACAGCCCTGCCACCTAAAAAATCTTCTAGTTGGAAGCTAAACGAACCTATTTTACTTTCTAAGTATTTTCCAATGTTGGAGGTCTCTCCAGCGTCATGGTACAGTTTAGCAATCTCTAATATTGAGAGTTTTTCTGAGATGCGCTTGGAGTATACTCTTTCTAAAAAAGGCTTGAACGAAGGCTTTGGTATTTTACTTCCCACGTCAGAAAATGCTTTAGGGGGAGATTTTTACCAGGGGTATGGCTTTTGGCTGCATATTAAGGAGAGAACCTTATCCGTGTCTCTGGTGAAAAATAGCCTAGAAATCCAGAGGTGCTCTCAAGATTTGGAATCTGATAAAGAGACCTTCTTGATAGCTTTAGAGCAGCATAATCATAGTTTATCTTTGTTTGTCGATGGTACGACTTGGCTTATCCATATGAATTATCTGCCAAGTCGTAGTGGGCGAGTCGCTATCATAGTTCGCGATATGGAAGATATCCTGGAAGATATAGGCATTTTTGAAAGTAGTGGCTCTTTGAGGGTCAGTTGTCTTGCTGTTCCTGACGCTTTTCTTGCTGAGAAGTTATATGATCGCGCTTTAGTGCTTTACCGAAGGATCGCAGAATCTTTCCCAGGACGTAAAGAAGGTTATGAAGCAAGGTTCAGAGCAGGAATTACAGTTTTAGAGAAGGCCTCTACAGATAATAATGAACAGGAATTTGCTCTAGCCATTGAAGAATTCTCAAAATTACATGACGGGGTTGCTGCTCCCTTAGAATACCTTGGTAAGGCTTTAGTATATCAGAGACTCCAAGAGTATAATGAAGAAATTAAGAGTTTGCTATTAGCATTGAAACGTTATTCGCAGCATCCTGAAATCTTTAGGCTTAAAGACCATGTGGTTTACCGACTCCATGAGAGCTTTTATAAACGGGATCGCCTTGCTCTGGTGTTCATGATTTTAGTATTGGAAATAGCTCCCCAGGCAATCACTCCAGGGCAGGAAGAAAAAATCCTGGTTTGGTTAAAGGACAAATCTCGGGCTACCTTATTTTGCCTCCTGGATCCCACGGTCTTAGAGCTGCGCTCTTCTAAAATGGAATTATTTTTAAGTTATTGGTCTGGGTTTATTCCCCATCTCAATAGTCTATTTCATAGAGCTTGGGATCAAAGCGATGTGCGAGCTTTGATCGAGATTTTCTATGTTGCTTGTGATCTTCATAAATGGCAGTTTCTCTCTTCTTGTATCGACATATTTAAAGAGTCTCTTGAGGATCAGAAAGCCACAGAAGAGATTGTTGAGTTCTCTTTCGAGGATTTAGGGGCATTTCTTTTTGCTATTCAGAGCATCTTTAACAAGGAAGATGCAGAGAAGATCTTTGTTTCTAATGATCAATTATCGCCAATCCTTCTTGTTTATATATTCGATCTTTTTGCAAATCGTGCTCTTCTGGAATCTCAAGGAGAGGCTATTTTTCAGGCTTTGGATCTCATCCGAAGTAAAGTTCCTGAAAATTTTTATCATGATTACTTGCGGAATCATGAAATCCGAGCGCATCTTTGGTGCCGCAATGAGAAGGCTCTAAGCACGATTTTTGAAAACTATACAGAGAAACAGCTAAAGGATGAGCAACATGAACTGTTCGTTCTCTATGGATGTTACCTTGCTCTTATACAAGGTGCTGAGGCGGCAAAGCAGCATTTTGATGTATGTCGTGAAGATCGCATTTTCCCTGCTTCATTATTAGCTAGAAATTACAATCGTTTAGGTCTTCCCAAAGATGCTCTTAGCTATCAAGAGCGGCGTTTGTTATTGCGACAAAAGTTTCTCTATTTCCATTGTCTTGGTAACCACGACGAGCGTGACTTATGCCAGACTATGTATCACCTCTTAACCGAAGAATTTCAGCTTTAAATGATTTGTGTATGGTCTCAGGATCTTAGATTCTAAGTTCTTAAGAATCGAGTTCTTCATTGCAGATATACTTTTTCAGCAACGAGTCCTTACTTGCATAGATATCTTTGGGAGATCCTGAAAAAAGAAGCTTTCCTCCTTGTTTCCCAGATCCCGGGCCTATCTCTATGAGGTAGTCCGCAGATTTTAACAACTTCACATCGTGATCTATGTAGATTACCGAGTGGCCGCTATTTATGAGGGAGCGAAGTTTTTCTGGAAGATGTTGTTTTTTGATTGGATCTAGAGAAGAAAAGAGCTCATCAATGAGAAATAGGGTGGGAGTCTCTGGAGTTTGATAGAGAAAATAAGCAGTTTTCAGTGCTGTTTTTTCACTTACAGATAAGGAAGAGAGTTTTTGGCCGATAGGAAGATAGCCGAGTCCTATGTCAAGAAGTGCTTTTAGAGGTTTTTGTATCTTTTTAATAAAGGGAAATCGGAGGGCTACAGTTTCAATCGGAGTATGCAAAAGTTCTCCGAAATGCTTGCCTTCATAAAGGACTTCCTGAGCAAGAGGTTGGATACGAAATCCTGAGCAGGTAGGGCAGGGACGCTTTTCTAAAGCGTAAAAAGCCCGATCTATCCATTGGTACCCGAGTCCTTGGCAATCCGAGCATTGTCCTTGTTTTGTATTTGTACTGAACATCGTAGATGAAATATTCAGGGCTTTGGCTTGTGTTAGCGAAGCATAAAAAGCTCTCAAGGAAGGAGCAATATCGAAATAGGTGCTGATATCAGAGCGTTGCGATGAAGCTATTGGATGAGAGTCGATCACTACAAGGTCGGAAAATGTTGTAGTTCCTTTTGCTATCAGGAGCTCAGCTTGTTTTTTAAATCCTTCTAAAAGTAGAGAGGTTTTCCCAGATCCTGAAACTCCTCCAATGGCAACCAAAGCATGGAGAGGAGCCGATACTTTCAAATTCTGAATATGGTGTATCGATAGATTTACCTTTAATGTACGATCGGATCCTCGGGTATGGTTTGCCTTACTTATAGAAAGTGGAGCCTTGGGACAAACCTCAGTTTGGGGAACGTTAGCGTGTAGGTCTACAGATGGGCAAACCTCAGTATCAGAATCCATGAGAAATCCTCCTTGAGGTCCAGATCCTGGACCCAAGAAGATCGCGTGATCGGCATGGGGGATTAAAGAACAGGACCGATCGGTAGCAATTACTGTGTTGTTATTTGCTACGAGCTCTTTAAGTAGCTGAACTATGGTAGGAAGATCCTGGGGGTGCAGTCCAGAAAGAGGCTCTTCGAATAAGTAGACGATGTTGGTAAGATTTATAGAGATCTTTTTGGCAAGGTGTAAACGGTAGTTCTCACCATCACTGAGAGTGTCTTGCCTTTGCCCAAGGGTAATATAGCTCAGGCCTACTTTACTAATGAAGGTAAGGCGATTCATCAAATCTTGGATTATGCTTCTTGTATCATCGGTTCCTATAGTGTTTAGGAAAGATTCTAAGAATGTGGCATCTTCCTGATAAATATCCAAAAGCGAGGTATTGTTGATTCGCACATAGTTGGCATAATCGTTTAGTCCTGAGCCTTTGCAGGCAGGACAGGAGGTAAGAGCAAGCAGAGGTTTTATCAGGGGAGAGTCAGATTCAGTATCTAGCTGCTCCATAAGTAGTGCGTTCATTCCTGGAAACTCTGAGGAACCTCGGCAAAAATTTAGGAACTCTTTCGTAGTTAGCAACTTTAGTGGTTGAGAGGCATTCTCATCTTTAAGCAGCTTTTGTACAGGCTTCATATAGCTCTTTGGAAAGAATAAACTAAAAAACTCTAAAGGAGTGTAGTGAGCAATTTTTTCTTTATGCTCTTCTAGGGAGATTTTTAGGATTTCGCCACGACCTCCACATGTAAGGCAACGACCCTCGGGATGGTCAGAAGAAAGTAGTTGATGTGTAATCTCGGGATAGAGTCTCCCTTTCTTATCTTTCCACCCTAAGGAATACGAGAGTTTTCGTTGCTTTTTCTGAGAGATATAGATCCAGATTTCTGAGGATAGAGAAAAAGCTACCGAGATTGCGGATAATAAAGAGGAACTATTTTTCGGGGATACTTTTGTATGTTGTATGACTATAGCAGGTTCTATGAGATTTAGAGGCAGCCTCTCATCTAAATCATAGAGGTTCCCCTCAGAATATAACTTTATGAATCCCTCTTTTTGTTTTTCTTGAAGGAAGATTTCCAGATCAGAACCAAGAGGAATCGGAGAGGTTATAGTGACGTAATCGTCTTTATAGCTTTTGAGTAGGCTATCGATGATGGTCTGAGGTGTAGTTTTAGAGAGTTTTTCTTCTGTAAGGGGAGAAAAAGGTTCTCCTAAGATGGCAAAGAGCTTTTCCAGACCATTGCTTAATCCGAGAGCCGAGGCTATTGTATGGTACGAGCGATTGGAGGAGCTACATTTTCTTACCGAAATGACTGGAGAGAGTCCTTTTACCTCTCCTACAGAGGGTAGAGGAGTCTCCTTAAGCAGACCCTGTCTAATGTAGGGAGGGAAGAGCTCGGCATAAGCGATATTTCCTGATGCATAGAGTATATCAAAGACTAAAGAATGTTTCCCTGAGGCTCCAGGACCCGCAATTGCTATTAGGGAGTTTCTCGGAAGAGCAAGATCTATGTGTTTGAGATTATTTTGATAGGCATCCTTGATAAGGATATCACAAGATTTAGGAGAGGATGGCGGTTCAGATTTTACTACCGGTATGTCTAGAGAACCTTCAATATAGGGGGCCAACGCTTTTGCTGTTGGAGTATTTAGTTGGATAAGATCCTTAGGGGTGCAGGATGCCAGGAGGTATCCTCCGAGATCTCCTCCTTCAGGACCTAATTCCAAAACATAATCACAAACTTTGACAACGTGCATGTTATGTTCGATAACAAGGACTGTGTGCCCTAGATATGTGAGGGATAGAAGGACCTCGATCAGTGCTTGGATATCATGAGTATGAAGGCCTGTCGTAGGTTCATCTAGGACATAGAGTGTTTGCTTAGGAGAAGCAAAGAGAAGCTCGTGAGCGAGTTTTAGCCTTTGAATTTCCCCTCCGGATAATGTGGAAAGAGGTCTTCCTAAGGGCAGGTAATCTAGGCGTAGGGAACATAGAGCATGGATTTTTTCATGAATTTTAGGATGTGAAATGAAAAATTTTTCTGCTTCGTACGCTGTCATATCTAAAATATCAGCGATGTTCTTCCCTTCATAGAGGATTTCCAATACTTCTGAGTGATAACGCTTCCCTTGGCATTCAGAACAGGGGATGGGTGTATCATCATCGGAGATGGTCATCGTTCCTAACCCCTGACACTGAATACAAGCTCCTTGAGGTTGGTTGAAGCTAAAATGAGCTTTTGTCAGTCCTTGACGTAGGCTGCGAGGTTGAGAGGCGAAGAGTTCCCGGATATCATCAAAGGCTTTAATATAGGTCAAAGGTATCGAACGCTGTGAGCGTCCTGGAAGATCTCGGGTAATGTGAATCAAGCGGCCTATGCATCCCCACTCAAAATGCAGATTTTTAGGGTTCTCTTGTTTCAAGAAGCTTTCTATAGCAGGCACTAACGTATTATTAATTAAAGAGGATTTCCCCGATCCAGAGACTCCTGTAACTCCGATTAGCCGAGCTAACGGCAGACGAATAGAAAGATTTTTAAGGTTGTGGATCGTTGCTTCTGTTAGCAAGAGCCAAGATGTGGGAGCTTCCCGGGATTCTGGAATGGGAATGGTAAGCTCTTGACGCAAGTATTTTGCTGTCAGAGATGAGGAGTTCATGAGGAAGTCCTCAGGCTTTCCATTAAAGAGGACCTCGCCTCCGAAAATTCCTGCTCCAGGGCCGATGTCAATAATCCTATCCGCAAGAGAAATCATCCGTTCTTCATGCTCAACAAGAATCACCGTATTGCCTTGATCTCGTAGCTTTTTAATGACACCGATGAGCTTTTCAGTGTCTTGTGGATGCAAGCCTATGGAGGGCTCATCTAGGATATAGGTAATTCCAAAAAGTTCTCCTCCTAGGTGTTTTGCTATTGCTGTACGTTCTTGTTCTCCTCCAGAAAGGGTAGCTAATGCGCGATTTGGAGTGAGGTAGCCTAGCCCTAAGTCAATAAGAAAAGAGAGCCTTTGCTTTAGTCCCTGCAGGATTTCTTGAATAGAGAGAGAAGGAGATTTTACCTTAGAAAAAAATACGTGCCAGTTATTTAGAGACATCTGTTGGAATTCAGTGAATGTTTTTCCTTCCCAAGTAGCTACGGAAGCGTAGTCTCCTAGGCCTGTACCTTTACATAGGGAACAGGAATGTGCTGACATGCCTTTGGAGAGATAACGTGAGGGCTTCGTGGTATAACGAACTTTATCTCCTATATCGTTAAGTACACCTCTCCATACTTTATAGGTGAGATTCTTTTTTCCTAAAGTTTGATCGAAGAGTCGTACAGGAAGAACCAAGTTATTTTTTCCCCTAAGAAAAATATTTTGGATTTCTGGGGAAAGATCTTTCCATGGAGTTTCTAGATTGAAATTTAAGGCATCAGCAAGAGCTTGGTATATAGTATGATAGAGATAGGAAGAACAATTTCCAGCAAAGCTACAGCAATTCTCTTTAATCGAAAGATTTTCATCGATAAGAAGGGGATTATCTATGGAAATAAAGATCCCGGATCCTTGACAAAGAGAGCAACGGCTCTCCAGGGCATGAGGAGAAAATAATTGTTGAGTTAGAGGGGTATAGGTGACGTCATCGATCTGTTGCTTTGTGGAGAATGTCATGAGCTCTTCGTCACTAAGAACTGAGCAATGACCCTCTCCGAATTCCAAAGCTGTGAATAGGCTAACTTTGAGCCTTGCAATATTATTTTCACTTTTGATTAGAGTATCAATAACAATATCAACAGAGCAGTCTTCAGGAATCCCTGAAGTTAGGAAGGAGTAAATGGGGTGGATCGTGCCGTTACAACGTACTTTTGTAAATCCCTGTTGTGCATACTCATGGATTGCAGCAATATCTTTACGTAGCAGAGGAGCTAAAATAGAGATCTGTACACCTTCAGAGAGCTCCATAATGGTACTAAGAACTTTCTCCTTGCTGTAGAGATCTAAGACTTCTTTAGTCTTAGGATCTCGAGCCTGTCCTTCTAGCGTGAAGAGAAGAGCAAGGTGCGAAAAAAGTTCAGTAGTGCTCCCGACAGTCGCATGACTATAGTGTGAAAAGTGGTTCTGTTTTATTGCTATTGTTGGTGAGAGACCATGAATTTCTTCTACTTTAGGATTGGGCAGCGTCGTTATCGTAGTAGCGAAGAATGTCGGAAGTGTTGAAATATAGCGTTTTCTTCCAGCAGCATATAGGGTATCAAAGGCTATCGAGGATTTTCCTGATCCCGAAACTCCTGTGAGTAGAACGATTTCCTCGGAGTTAAAATGGATAGAAACGTTTTTTAGATTTCTAACTTTGATCCCAGAAACATATACAGGAAGTGATTTCATAAAGAATTCTCGTAATATACTTAGAAAGGTCTCTTACCTAACCTTGAGAAAAGAGTCATATCCGCACTGATATCTTGGGATTTCAAGTACAAATTAAACCGCAATATTGTATATTCCTGCAAGTATCCTCCCTCTCAAGAGTTTGAGTTAATAAAGAGAATTTTTTAATATTTTTTCAAAAAAGAATATAAAATATTTCATTATACCATGAGTTTTTCATTGAATAGACAATAGGACAGTATGATCACACGCACTAAAATTATTTGCACTATAGGGCCAGCAACGAATAGTCCAGAGATGTTAGCAAAACTTCTAGATGCTGGGATGAACGTAGCAAGATTAAATTTCAGTCATGGGAGTCACGAAACTCATGGACAGGCTATTGGATTTCTCAAGGAGTTAAGGGAGCAGAAGCGGGTTCCTTTAGCAATTATGCTAGATACTAAGGGGCCTGAAATTCGTTTAGGGAATATTCCTCAGCCAATTTCGGTTTCTCAGGGACAAAAGCTTCGTCTGGTAAGTAGTGATATCGATGGGAGTGCTGAAGGGGGAGTGTCTCTCTATCCTAAGGGGATATTTCCCTTTGTTCCTGAGGGTGCTGATGTTTTAATAGATGATGGCTACATTCATGCTGTTGTTGTCTCTTCAGAGGCTGATTCTTTAGAATTAGAGTTTATGAACAGTGGCCTTCTCAAGTCTCATAAATCTTTGAGTATCCGAGGTGTTGATGTTGCTCTTCCCTTTATGACAGAGAAAGATATTGCGGATCTTAAGTTTGGGGTAGAGCAGAATATGGATGTGGTTGCTGCATCTTTTGTGCGCTACGGTGAAGATATTGAAACTATGCGCAAGTGTTTAGCAGACTTAGGCAATCCTAAGATGCCCATCATTGCAAAAATAGAAAATCGTTTAGGGGTAGAAAATTTCTCTAAGATTGCCAAGCTTGCGGATGGAATTATGATTGCTAGAGGAGATTTAGGAATCGAGCTTTCTGTCGTTGAAGTCCCAAATTTGCAAAAGATGATGGCTAAGGTTTCTAGAGAAACAGGTCACTTCTGTGTGACTGCAACGCAGATGCTAGAATCTATGATTCGCAATGTCTTACCTACACGAGCTGAAGTCTCTGATATTGCCAATGCAATTTATGATGGTTCTTCAGCAGTGATGTTGTCAGGGGAAACTGCATCTGGAGCCCATCCCGTGGCTGCCGTGAAAATCATGCGTTCTGTGATTTTAGAAACAGAAAAGAATCTCTCCCATGATTCATTCTTAAAATTAGACGATAGCAATAGCGCTCTTCAGGTGTCCCCCTATCTCTCAGCCATTGGATTGGCAGGCATTCAGATTGCAGAAAGGGCAGACGCCAAAGCTCTTATTGTTTATACAGAATCAGGAAGTTCTCCGATGTTTCTCTCTAAATATCGTCCGAAATTCCCTATCATTGCCGTGACTCCAAGCACTTCTGTTTACTATCGCCTAGCTTTGGAATGGGGGGTCTATCCTATGCTTACCCAGGAAAGTGATCGCGCTGTATGGAGACATCAGGCCTGTATTTATGGCATAGAACAGGGCATTCTCTCTAATTATGATCGGATTCTTGTGCTTAGCAGAGGAGCCTGTATGGAAGAAACAAATAATCTTACCCTGACAATAGTGAATGATATTTTGACTGGGTCGGAATTTCCTGAAACCTAGAATTTTTGCTTTAAAATCCAGGACTTCGCAAATTTTTCGAGAATATACAGATGTTTTCGTAAATATGAATTAGGGCTTTTACTCCACTGTAAGTCAGGGCCCCTTCGACTTCACCTTGAAGTTTTTTCTCTCTTTATCTTTAAGATTTTTAGAATAGAAGATCCTCAAAGAGTTTTTTAGAGGAGCTTGGGGGTGGTCTAGAGATTTTTCTAGGAATCTTTTAGAGTACACAGCACAAGAACCTGTTTTTCTAAAATGCTTGTATAAATGCTGTAGATTGTTAGTGAGATCAAAAATAGCAGGATAGCAATTCGGTAGAGCTAGAATGTCTTGATCATTTCGGAGTTGGATCAAGGAGTACTCTGGGAATTGTTCTTGAAGTTCTTCAAGATGATCCGCATTTCCTAGTGCTAGATGAAGAGTGGTTCCTGAAAAGCATTCTGCTAGAGCTTTCAGAAAAGAAAAGTGTGAGGAGACTTGATCTACAAAAACTAGAATATGGCTATAGCGGTACTTCTTTTTTATTACGTTAGAGATCTTTCTCTTCCACCTTTTATGAATCCACATCCATTGTTCAGGCTGACTGGCGATCCCTTTTTCTAAAAATCCCATCATCTGATCCATAAGGATAGCCACGGATTCTTTCATAGGGAGGCTTTTATTAGCATACAGCTTGGCACTCGGAATCACTTCGAAGCCTTTAGCTTGGCGAGAAACATTAACAGCAATCACAGGAAAACCTGTTTTATAAGCTAATAGTGCTGGAGATGTCGTTGTGAATGCTGGAGAGCCAAAGAGAGGATACGTGTATGAAGACATCAACAAGGCTTGATCTCCAACAATCCCCACGAGTTTCCCTTGATTCAGAGCTTCTATGCCCTGTTGGATTCCGTTTTTTGGGGGTACAATCTTACCTTTGAAAACTTCTCTAAGAGCAAAGATTTTCTTGCTGAGCCTTTGATTTTTTATAGCCTTAGCAAAGGCGATTCCAGGATAGTTTTTAGTGATATAAAGAAAAGGAAGTTCCCAGTTTGCCTGGTGGCCACAAAATAAAATAAGGCCCTGCTTCTCTTGTAGATTCTTAAAAGTTTCCTCTAAATCTTCATTGGAAATGACCTCTTCAGAAGAAAAACCTTTGGGGTTTCGTGAGGATGTCACGATTGTAATGAGTTTGTCTATATTTCCGACAAGTTGCTCGATTGCGAGTAATTCTAAGAGTGTAATTATAAGATGCTGCAAAGATTGACGAGCTATTTTATAACGCTCATCAAATGTTTTTTCTGGAAACGCTAATGCTAAGTTTGTGAGGGCTGTTTTTCGATAATCGCTGATGATATAAAAGGCTAGAAATCCAAAACCTTTTCCTAATCCTGTTAAAAAAGATCTTGGGGTATGCCTGCATAAAGCAATAATACCAGAGACTAGGTAATACAGAGGGGCTTCTAGGATTGTTCTCTTGATCTGATGGAATTTTTTGCCCACAAGCTAATTTGACTTTCGCAAATCACTTTAAATAATACTATTGTGCTTCTTACTATCTCAAGATTTCTCGTTTTGCAGCGAAGCACGCTCCAGAAAGGAACATGCTTAACAGTATCGTAACTACGAGAACTAGGACAGCAGCAACATTACTCATTCCGAAAGTCATCCCAGAAGCTCCAAGCACTCCAGTACAAATCAAAATGATCAGTATAAAAGAAACAATAGCAGTAAGAGCTAAAAGTCCTGCAGACACTGTCGCTACATTTGCTTTGGATTCTGAGCTATCAGAACAACAACAAACTGTGTTGATTGCAGCTTCAAAGCCCTGGCCCAAGCAATCTATTAAGCACATAAAGTTTCCCCTAACTAAATTTTAGTGGGTCTGCACTACCACTCTTTTTTATATAATTTAGTTGTTTCCTTTGTTTTTGTCTGGATCACAACTTTATTATTTTTGATTTCTGCAATAAGATTTAAAGGTTCACCGTCTGCTGTAAAAAGTGCAAGCTTTCTTAAATATTCTCGGAATCTATGACGAATTCCAGCCTCATCAATAAGGGCTATATCGTGTAAAATTCCATGTTCTTGGGCTATAATAGTCTGAAGAAAAGTATTTTCTAAAGTTTTTTCATCTAAAAATTCTATAGCCCAGTTGATCGAAGAAGGGTCTTGTGGTGAGGGCATCACAATTGTTAAGACCATGTTGTTCTTTACGACATCTAAAAACTGTCTACTTACATCCTTAACATATAAAGGAATATTTATTTGATGAATTCCATGATTCAGAATAATGGGAGGGACAGGATCTAAGCTGTACTCTAGAGGATTCATCGTTTGAATGAAGGTTACAGGAAAGAATAGAAAGACCGGTAAATTTAAATTTAGGGGAATGCATTCCCTTTTTAAAAATAAAAGGCGAAGAAAATCTGCTTGAGGGTCATTGAGATCCATGAAGGTATTTTCAAAGGGAATCAAAATTTTCTTCCATTCTTTAGGAATGGGGAAAATAATTTCGTCATGACTTCCCTGAGCAATGCGATTTCTTTCTAACTCTTCGAACGAAATTTTATTCAAATTAAAGGTTAGCTCAAGACCTTGCTCTTTCAAAGCATTGATATATTCTTTGGGGCCACTGACTTTTTGATTCAAGTACTTCGGCCAGACATCCAAATACTCATATCCTTTCGGGGGACTCCCTATAGGTTTCGTTATAGTTAATAAAATGTCTTCGGTTACATATTGTGTAAGTCGGACAAAAATATCGTTAGCGTCAACGCTATGGATGTCTTTGCGTATGTTGATCTCATGATCTACAGAGACAAGGTTATGCTTATCTATAGTGGCAATCCAACTTTCCGTATGGTTTGCTGCACTGATCACTACCTCTAAATTTGAAGGACGGAGGTCTTGAACGGTATTTTTATTCCCAGTGATTGTTAAAGAGACTTTTTTATTCAGGAATCCGCTTTTTTGTAGTCCAAGAACGGTTTGGTCTGGATGTAGGTCTACGATGCGCACAGGGACATTTGTGAGTGTTCGCGTGATGGTAACACTTTGTCCTACGAGGATCCAAATGATGATGGCAAAACCTAAGGAAACAACTTTTCTAGGCCAATGCCGAATAAAGAGTTGAGATAAAAATTTTATCATCGTTTCCAAATCCAAGAGAATAAAGGTTTTCTTTTGTGTTCTTTAGGGGAAAGAATACTGCGGAGTACCGCTTTGAATCTATCTATTTTTACTCCGCGTGTTAGAAGGCCGTCTCTAGACAAAGAGACACTTCCATTTTCTTCAGATACTGTGATAATTAGAGCATCAGATCGTTGGCTAGCTCCTAGAGCTGCGCGATGCCTTGTCCCCATGGATCGGGAAAGCTGCGTCGTATCATGAGCTAGTGGGAGAACGACGCGAGCATAGGCTAGAATGTCTCCTCTTAGAATGACGGCACCATCGTGCAATGGAGATGAAGGTTCGAAAATCGTCTCTAAAAGTTCTTCAGAGAAAGTTGCATTGATTTTCACCGAAGAAAAACTTAGGTATTCATCGAAAGAATCTTTGTTTTCTAAAACAACAAGAGCCCCGATTTGGCGTTCTGATAGCTGATAAATACTGGCAGCTAATTGCTCTACGAACTGCTCTTGAGTATCTATGAAGAATTTTTTCCCATGAAATCGTATACGAGAGAGAGCCAAACGAATTTCTGGTTGGAAAATAATAAAGACCACGATGGCAGCGATATTGACTACGTGGAGCATCAATCTACGGATGATAGGGAGGTGGAGTTTATCGGCTAGGACAAATAGAAAGAGAAACGCAAGCAAGCCAAAGACAACATCCATAGCTCGGGTGCCCCAGAAAAATTTTAATAGGTAGTTTAACATTACCCAAATTAAAATGATTTCTAGCAAAGGTGTTGTATAATAAGTAATATCAAAGGGCATAGTTTTACTAGGTCCTTGGGTAGTATACTGAGAAAAGTTGCACAAAGTGCTCGGCTATTGTCCTAGGAAAGGTAACCTATTATCTTAGCATACGAACAAAAAGGTTAACAGCAAAGTATTTTGTAGTTGCAATACTTTGTTTCATCGTTCACATTACAGTTTCTAATTTTATATACAATTCTGGAAGTTTATGGATGCGCTTATCTTATCTAGAATACAATTTGGATTGTTTATAACTTTTCATTACCTTTTTGTGCCTCTGAGTATGGGTTTGAGCATGATGCTTGTGATCATGGAAGGCCTCTACTTGGTTACAAAAAAGCAAATTTATAAGCAAATGACATGGTTTTGGGTTGGGATTTTTGCCCTAACATTTGTTCTTGGAGTCGTTACTGGAATCATGCAGATATTTTCTTTCGGTTCTAACTGGGCAAATTTCTCAGAATATACAGGAAATATTTTCGGCACCTTATTAGGTAGTGAAGGTGTTTTTGCTTTTTTCTTGGAATCAGGATTTTTAGGAATTTTGTTATTTGGTCGCCACAAGGTCTCTAAGAAAATGCATTTCTTTTCTACGTGCATGGTAGCTTTAGGAGCTCATATGAGTGCCTTTTGGATTATTTGTGCGAATTCTTGGATGCAGACTCCTTCAGGTTACGAGATGGTGATGCATAAAGGAAAACTCATCCCTGCTTTAACCTCCTTCTGGGGAGTGGTCTTCTCTCCAACAACTATAGATCGCTTTATTCATGCAGTCTTAGGAACTTGGCTGTCAGGAGTTTTTCTTGTTATAAGTGTATCAGCATATTATTTATGGAAAAAACGTCATCATGAGTTTGCTAAACAAGGAATGAAGATAGGGACGATTTGTGCAGTTATAGTCTTAGTTTTACAATTGTGGTCTGCAGATGTAACGGCTAGGGGAGTTGCTAAAAATCAGCCTGCGAAGTTAGCAGCTTTTGAAGGTATCTTCAAAACCGAAGAATATACTCCTATATGGGCTTTTGGTTATGTAGACATGGAAAAAGAACGGGTTATAGGGCTGCCTATTCCAGGAGCACTTTCTTTTCTTGTTCATAGAAATATAAAAACCCCAGTCACTGGTTTAGATCAAATTCCTAGAGATGAATGGCCTAATGTACAGGCTGTCTTTCAGCTGTATCACCTGATGATCATGTTGTGGGGGGTTATGGTCGCTTTAACTTTGATTTCCTGGTCTGCATATAAGGGATGGCGATGGGCGTTAAAACCCTTTTTCTTAGTCATTTTAACTTTTTCTGTCTTATTACCAGAAATTTGTAACGAGTGTGGTTGGTGCGCTGCTGAAATGGGAAGACAACCTTGGGTAGTTCAAGGATTATTAAAAACCAAAGATGCGGTGTCTCCTATAGTGCAGGCGAATCAAATTGTACAATCTTTGGTAATATTTAGCTTAGTATTCATTGCTCTTCTGACTCTCTTTATTACTGTACTTTGTAAAAAAATAAAGCATGGTCCTGAAGAGGAAAATGATCTTACAGAATTTGAAGTGAAATAGAGGTATTTTTATGGAACTTTCTCTAACAAGCCTTTTACCACTTGCGTGGTATGTAATTCTTGGAGTTGCTGTCTTTGCGTATTCTTTTGGCGACGGTTTTGATCTTGGGCTCGGAGCTGTTTATCTTAAAGCTAAGGAGGATAAAGAACGTCGGATTCTTCTTAATTCCATAGGACCTGTATGGGACGGCAATGAGGTCTGGTTAGTGATCATTGTCGGTGGGTTATTTGCAGGATTTCCTGCATGCTATGCCACACTTCTCTCGATTTTCTATATGCCTATCTGGACTTTGGTACTCCTTTATATTTTTAGGGGATGTTCTTTAGAATTCCGAAGTAAATCGGAATCAGTGTCTTGGAAAATATTTTGGGATATTATCTTTATTTGTTCTGGGACTGCCATCAGCTTTTTCTTAGGCACGATTGTTGGGAATCTGATCCTTGGATTGCCTTTGTCTCCAGACACCTCTTATGCTTCTTTATCCTGGATTTTATTTTTCCGTCCTTATGCAGCCTTATGTGGCGCTGTAGTTGCCAGTGCGTTTGCTATTCACGGTTCTTGCTTCGCATTAATGAAGACTTCGGATTCTTTAAATGCTAGGATTGCTCAGCAATTTCCTTATATTCTTTCGTCCTTCCTTGTCTTCTATGTTCTCTTCTTAGGAGCAAGTTTAATCTCTATTCCCAAGCGTTTTGATGCTTTCCCTACGTATCCACTCTTGATTTTGCTCATTGCTTTAACGAGCTGCTGCTGTGTTGCTGCTAAGACGAGCGTGTCTAAGAAACGTTATGGCTACGCATTTATTTATTCTACACTGAACTTGTTGTCTCTCATTCTGTCGGCAGCTACCCTAACCTTCCCTAATATTCTTCTCTCTACTGTAGATCCACAGTATAGTTATACTATCTACAATAGCGCTGTTGAAACTAAAACGTTAAAAAGCCTTTTGATTATAGTGCTTATAGGCCTTCCTTTCATCATTACTTATACGTGTTATATTTATCGTGTGTTTAGAGGAAAAACTAATTTTCCCTCTATATATTGAGTTTCATTTAAAGAGTCCGAAGCCTTCATTCCATGAGGGTCGGATTTAGATTAAAGAGACTGTGATTGCGTATAGATCCAAGAATGAATCGAAGAACAGAGGATCTAGAAAATGAAGAGCTTCCATTGGAATCCTTTGGAAGCTATCATTATACTTCGTTATGAAGCTTCTTTAATTCCAACTACATAATAAGCAGGAAAAGCAAAATGGTTGTTAGGACGTGGGAGACATTCCACAGTGACACGCTTTCCTAACCATTGCTCTAAGTTGATACTTGTACCGTAAAGAAAAGCAATCGTGTTTTCCTGAGCTTTTAGTAGGTAATCCCCGGGATTGTTCTTTACTACATGAGGATACACTTCTAATACACCCGCAAGCACTTGTTTTTTCTTCTGTTCAGCGCGATAAAACGCTTCTTGTGTTAGTGCTTCAGAGTGGTCATTGCCTTGCTGCATACTGGCCCAGATTCTGAAGAGAGAATACTCTAGGTTTTCTCTTCCTTGGGTAAGAGGAGCTGTTTTTAATGCAGTTTGCTTACGAATATGACGTGAAAGTAATGAAGTTGTAACTTCAGAAGAAGAAACCTTAGGAGTGGAACATTGTGAGCTTGCAATCGAAGTATTTTGAGATTCTAGAGATTTAGAAAGATAGGCATCTTGGATTTCTTCTAAAGCTTTTTGTATAAGCCCTTGAATTCCTGGAACATCTTTAAACTCTTCGGATTGTACAAGGTTGATCTTTTTATAAATTGCTTCCAGATCAATCTCATTGAGGCTTTTCTCAAGCTCTATATGAGCAAAGTTTAAAGCAGAATTGATAAGGTCCATGGCAATCTTTTTTTGTCCCTCGCGTTGCGTATACAGCTCGATGGGTCCTTTGTTAGCAACAAAGTTTTTTGCAACATAGAATACGCATTGTGAGGGCAAGACCACCTCTAACCATTTCCCATGTGGCTCTTGAGAAGCTGGCTGTATTTGTGTGCCTCGGGAGAGTCTCACAAGTACTGGAGCTGATGTTGAGGGTTCTAAACGAACATTGACTTGTTCACCTTCAACGACATTATCTAAAACAAATGAGCGGAACACATAACCTGTAATTCCTGGAGGCGCAGAAATTACGTAGTAGTCTTTGCTTTCTCCGATAACAGCAACAAGATCTCCTTTAGAAAATTCCCTAATGATGGTCCCATCAGTATGAGGTGCTAGACGCATCCGTACGTGGTTTCCCTTAATTTCTCCAGTAAATGAAGAGGGAAGTTGTTCTGGAAAGGATACGGATTGGGAATCGGCAGCATAGATTGCTGGTGAGTTGATTGCAGTTCCTAAAGCTAAAAGAAGCATAGAAATCTGGAGCATTCTCATGCTTTTCTCCTACAAATATATTTCGTCTAACCGTTGGTTGAAAACATCGCTTACAGCAAAAAGGAGATTAACCCCTAGAAAAAGAATTATATTGACTTCAAGGAAAAAGTCAATCGGCTTACCAAAAGCTTAATTATGAATGCAGTTCTACTAAGTATATAAAACAGCTTTTATATGTTCACAGTTGGGTTCGCCACAAGTACAGCCTATGGGGGGTCCCAAGTAGACGCTAAACTGATCACTAGGATTTAAGGGATTCGTTACAATATACAACTTATCCCCACTTTGCATAATGTCCCAAGTGCGGAAAGTCAGATCTTTATCAGAAACCGCCAGGGTATCTTCTTCATTCATGACCCTTCCAATTTGGCAGTGCATACAATTGCAATGGGGTTCTGGTCTGGGTAAAAGCGTTGCATTATTCCCTGAAAGTACCCGAATGACATCAGCCATTTTCTCTAAGACGTCGGTAGGAGCATCAGGATGATCTTTATGTTCTGGAGTATGTTGTAGTATTGCTTCGATGGGATTTGTTCCAGAAAAGAGAGGGGAAATTAGATTTTTAGGTAATACTTGAATGTCGTTTCCCTTAGTTATCTGCTGCAATACATTCATAAGGACCCCTACACCTAGTTTATCATCATCACGAGAATCCTCTTTCCCCGATTGAGAAGTTTCTAGGTAGAGAAGGTGCTCTTGAAAAGCAATGTCAATAATCGACTGATCTAAATTAGGAATAGAAATGATTTTGCCATCAATAAGGTGGAGCCTTAGTGTTCCTTGGTCTTTGTTTTCTCCTTCCTGGGATTCAATAAATGCAATTTGGCTCCATCTTGCAGAGATGAATGGGGGAATACAAATCAGTTGATCATTAATTTTGACTTTCATAGCGATCTTGGGGGTGAATCTAATCTTAGCAGTTTGAGGCCATTGTAAATGTATCTCTTTTTTTTTACAATAAATTAGCAGCATAGGGTTTTGATTGCTAAATTTTCTAAAAGGCACGTATCATGTAAATGGATTTTTTATTATGAATATATTTTTTGCAATAGTTCCTGATAGAAAAACGAAAGTATGGTAGTTGGACCTTAACAACACAATACGTCTTTTAATGAAAAGAAGGGTTTTCTTTGGAAGTTATGTTAGAGTTGTTTTAGGCAAAAATTTGTATCTGATAAAGAATAAAAGGTTCAGTAAGAGAAGGTGAGGACGCAAATGAAGAAAACAATGGTCATTGATACAAGTGTGTTCATCTATGATCCAGAAGCCCTTTTTTCTTTTGAAAATACTCGAATTATCATTCCTTTCCCAGTCATTGAAGAGCTAGAAGCCTTCGGAAAATTTAGAGATGAGTCTGCTAAAAACGCGTCTCGAGCATTAAGTAATATTCGTTTGCTTTTAGAGAATGCAAAAACTAAAGTTACAGATGGTGTGCTCTTACCTAGTGGTAGTGAGTTGCGTATCGAGGTGGCGCCCCTTTCTAATGATGATAGGCGAGGGAAACTTCTTACCTTGGAGTTGCTCAAGATTATTGCTAAACGAGAACCCATGGTTTTTGTGACTAAGAGCTTGGGACGCAGGGTGCGTGCTGAAGCACTACAAATTGAGTCTCGAGACTATGAAAGTAAACGCTTTTCTTTTCGTTCCTTATACCGTGGATTTAGAGAACTGCAAGTTTCTCAGGAGGATATTGAAAACTTCTATAAGAATGGCTACTTAGATCTTCCTCTAGACGTGGTCCCTTCGCCAAACGAGTATTTTTTCATGTCCGCAGGAGAAAACCATTTTGCTTTGGGTAGATACTACGTAAGCGAAGGAAAGATTATCGCATTAAAGGCAATGGATAAGAGTGTTTGGGGAATCAAGCCTTTAAATACAGAACAGCGATGTGCCTTGGATTTGTTGCTTAGGGATGATGTCAAGTTAGTCACCCTAATCGGGCAAGCAGGATCTGGAAAGACCATTTTGGCTTTAGCAGCTGCTATGCATAAAGTTTTTGATAAGGAAACCTATAATAAAGTTTTGGTAAGCCGTCCCATAGTCCCTATGGGAAGAGATATAGGGTTTCTTCCAGGATTAAAGGAAGATAAACTGATGCATTGGATGCAACCTATATATGATAATATGGAAGTGTTATTTAGCATTAACCAGATGGGGAATTCTTCAGAGGCTCTCCAAGCTCTTATGGATGCTAAAAAATTGGAAATGGAAGCTCTTACCTATATCCGAGGGCGCTCTCTACCCAAAGCTTTTATTATTATTGATGAAGCTCAAAACCTCACTCCCCATGAAATCAAGACAATTATCTCAAGAGCTGGGAAAGGAACGAAAATTGTTCTTACAGGAGATCCTACACAAATCGATAGTTTGTATTTTGATGAAAATTCTAACGGACTCACCTATCTAGTTGGGAAGTTCCATCACTTGGCCTTATATGGACACATGTTTATGACACGTACAGAACGTTCCGAACTTGCAGCTGCGGCCGCAACTATCCTATAGAACCTTCGATGTTATAAGTGACTTTTCTTCTTCGGATCTGTAATAGCAGGAGTTTTCAAGTCTGTAAGGACAATCAACATTCTTCTGTCTGTATTTCCGGGTTCATTTCCAAATTCTTGCATAGCGGCAACAAGAGCGCATTTTACAGCGTGTATCCATCTCATGCGGACTTTATTCTCTTCACTATTAGGCTTTTTTCTATTTTCAGGAGGCGCGTAGATCCCAGAAGAAATTAGAGGGATTTGTAGGAAGGTTACACCTAAAGTTTGAGCTAAGCTGAAGCAGTTTAGGTAGGCGTTTTTGCAGCGATCAAAGGCTGCTTGAGACTTGTTATGATGATCCACTGCTTTAGGCCCAAGAAGTTGTGCTAGGTAGTGTGGTTTACCTTGTTTTCCTGTGTGGTTGGATCCATCGGCATTTCTCCACATGCCTGCCCGACATTCACCCTCATTAAGAGGAGTCCCCTGGCGTTCAGGATTTAGAGGTCGTTGCGACAGCCCCCAAGAATCGACACTGACTGCTGCCGATAGAACTTGATTTGTACCCGCCCCATCTCGACTCATTGTTCTATTGGCTGCGTTTACAATCATCATAGACATACTATCAGTGACAAGACGAGGTTGTGCAATATTTCCTGACGTCGAGACAAAAATCAGCTTTGATTGATTTAGTGCCCAGGCAAAGATTTTCTGGTTTTTTTCTGCTGGTGGCCATGGGAACGGCTCCTCTACAGGAGTCCAATTCTCCAAGAGCATCTTATGAAACAGAGATAGAGGAGAAACCATAGAGTCTGGTGACGGTTTCTTGCCTAGGATGGGGGAAGCTTCTATACTTCCAGGTACAATGTGATCTGTAGGTGTAGGGGAGACCTCTGGTCTCTGAGGTATGGGTGGCTTAGGTTGTGTCGGTATTTCTTTAGGTGTTACAGGTGGGGGGCTTTTTTTTTATCTTCTTGTAACAGATCATCCAGGAACGGATCTTTGAATCCTGTTGGAGAGGTAGGAGTAGAAAATATGGCGTCTATTTGCTGCCCCATGTCAAGGGGAGTAGGTGTTAAGGGGTTTTGAGGTTCTCTTGGCTCTGGAGGACGGCAGCAAGGACAAAGATACCGAACGATCAACTTTATAATCTTAATGACTCCTAAGACCAGGTAATACAGAGCTTTAATGCCGAAAATTTCTAGCCAAGCTTCTTTTCTAACTTTAGGAAGTTCCTCATAGATCTCAGGACAGGGTAATGTTTTACACACTGAAGAGAAGTTCCCTGTCATTAGAACCATAGAATATTGAAGAGAACTAATTCCTTTTAAGGTTTTGATACCTATAAATGTACTAAATATCGGAATATAGCTTGCAATACGTTGTAAATTTGTGCGGTGTAAGGGATTCACTAAAGGAGTATTTCTTAGTGCGGTTGAGGTTTGACCCAGAGGCGTGTGCCGATGGCTAATTATAAAGACTTCTTCATTAAAAATGCTCATAAGAATCGCCTTATAATGAAATAAATTTTTTCATTAAGAATTATAAAACAACTTATCTTTCTTTTCTATTTCTATGAAATCTAGAAGGGTTTTTTAATGGATATTTGATTTCTTTAAAGACTTTAGGAAGACATTGTCTAAATTTGGTAAAAAAGACAGATTCTCCTCGTTAAGAGGGGATGAGTAGCATTTTAAAATAATTTTTTTAAATAATGGAGGTGGAGAGACTCGAACTCTCGTCCTTGACAAACTCCCTGCTAACCTCTACATGCTTATCTTCTAGAATTGTTTACATTGGACTCCCTTAGCTAGAAGCCTCTATAGCAGCCAATGACTCTCAAAAATCTCGAACGAACTTCCTTGAGAATTAGAGAAAGTAAGTTCCAACCAGATAAATGACGGTATTTTGCAAGCCTCTGGTGGAGCTCGCAGATACCGGGTTACCTAGAGATTATCTAGCTAACAACTTTTGCTAATTAAGCAGCTAGTCTTTCCTCTACTGAGTCAAACAAGCTAATAATTTCGCATTCAGCCTTAGGTTCGGCATTTATTGTTTTGTTGGCTTTTTAGGAGGCCAGCCAACGCCCTCCGCATGCAATTAACACTTCATTTTCAAGTCGAAACCTATACACCCCCACAACAATTTTAGAAGCTGGTTAGCTTTTATTCAATCATCGTATTTTGGTCAAGTTCTAAGAACTTCTTAGAGATCTCTAGAGAGGTGGGCTATGGACGAAAACCTAAAAAACCTCTATTGTAAATATGTTTTCATATCAAAATGTTCCTAAAGGCAAAAGATGACAGCAGATGAGGTAGGGAAAAATAGCTTTGCAAAAAAAGAAGAACAGGTTTTGAAGTTTTGGAAAGACAATCAAATTTTTGAAAAGTCTTTGCAAAATCGTCAGGGAAAAACCCTATATTCTTTCTATGACGGCCCTCCTTTTGCTACAGGTCTTCCACATTACGGTCACTTATTAGCAAGTACCATTAAGGATGTTGTTGGACGCTATGCTACCATGGACGGGTACTATGTGCCGCGACGTTTTGGCTGGGATTGCCATGGGGTTCCTGTGGAATATGAGGTGGAAAAGTCTCTGAGTTTAACAGCACCCGGAGCCATCGAAGATTTTGGTATAGCATCCTTTAACGAAGAGTGTCGTAAAATCGTATTTAGATACGTTCACGAGTGGGAATACTATATCAATCGTATAGGACGTTGGGTAGATTTTTCTTCTACTTGGAAAACTATGGACGCTTCTTTTATGGAAAGTGTCTGGTGGGTTTTCCAATCTCTATATAACCAAGGATTAGTGTACGAAGGTACAAAAGTTGTCCCTTTTTCAACAGCATTAGGAACACCTCTCTCTAATTTTGAAGCAAGCCAAAATTATAAAGAAGTCGATGACCCGTCTCTTGTTGTAAGAATGCCTCTTCAGAATGATTCCGCATCCTTGCTTGTATGGACAACGACTCCATGGACATTGCCTTCTAATATGGCTATAGCTGTAGGGGAAACTCTGGTTTATGTCCGTATTCAAGATAAAAAAAGTGGAGAGCAGTGGATCCTAAGTCAGGGATGTGTTTCTCGTTGGTTTTCAAATCCAGAAGAATTTGTAATTTTAGAGAGTTTTTCTGGGAAAGATCTTGTTGGTAGGACTTATGAGCCCCCTTTTACTTTTTTCCAATCTAAGCGAGAGGAAGGAGCTTTTCGTGTCATTGCAGCTTCGTTTGTTGAGGAAAGTGAAGGAACAGGAGTCGTACATATGGCTCCAGCGTTTGGTGAAGGAGACTTTTTAGTTTGTAAGGAGAACCATGTTCCTTTAGTCTGTCCTGTAGATGCTCACGGAAGTTTTACAGAAGAAATACCTCAATATCAAGGGCAATACATTAAACATGCTGACAAGGAAATCATCAAGTTCTTGAAGAAAGAAGGAAGGATTTTTTACCACGGAACAGTAAAACACCGGTATCCTTTCTGTTGGAGAACGGATACTCCTTTGATTTATAAAGCCGTGAATTCTTGGTTCGTCGCTGTAGAAAAGATTAAAGATAAGATGCTTCGTGCTAACAGCTCGATCCATTGGGTTCCTGAACATATCCAAGAAGGGCGTTTTGGAAAATGGTTGGAAGGCGCTCGTGATTGGGCTATCAGTAGAAATCGTTATTGGGGAACGCCAATTCCGATTTGGAAAAGTGCTGATGGCGAGATTCTTGTTGTAGGATCTATCCGAGAGCTAGAAGAACTTACAGGAACTCAGATCACAGATATTCATAGGCATTTTATTGATGATTTGAACATTGTCAAAGATGGCAAGCCCTTTCATCGAATTCCCTACGTTTTTGATTGCTGGTTCGACTCTGGAGCGATGCCTTATGCCCAAAATCATTATCCTTTTGAAAATCAAAAGGAAACCGAAGAGGCATTTCCTGCAGACTTTATTGCTGAAGGGTTGGATCAGACGCGAGGATGGTTTTATACTCTCACAGTGATTTCTGCAATTTTATTTGATCGTCCTGCATTTCGTAATGCCATTGTGAATGGGATTATTCTTGCAGAAGACGGCAATAAAATGTCAAAACGTCTAAATAATTACCCTAGTCCTAAATACGTTTTAGATACTTATGGAGCTGACGCGCTTCGTCTATATTTGCTTCATAGTGTTGTCGTAAAGGCTGAAGATCTTCGCTTTTCTGATAAAGGAATCGAGGGTGTTTTGAAGCAAATCCTTCTTCCTCTAACGAACGTACTTTCCTTTTTTAATACCTATGCCGAGCTGTATGGTTTTGATCCGAAATCACAAGATATAGAACCAGCTTATACAGAGATTGATCAATGGATTTTATCCAATTTGTATAGTGTTGTAGGTAAAGTTCGTGAGAGCATGAGTCAGTATCATTTAAACTTTGCTGTAGAACCCTTTGTGACCTTTATTGATGATCTGACTAACTGGTATATACGTCGCTGTCGTAGACGTTTTTGGGAAGCTGAAGATACTCCTGACCGTAGAGCTGCATTTTCTACTTTATATGAAGTTCTCACAGTTTTTTGTAAGGTAATTGCTCCCTTCGTTCCTTTTCTTGCCGAAGATATCTATCAGAAGTTGAAGTTAGAAAAGGAACCTGAATCTGTTCATCTCTGTGATTTTCCTCAAGTCGAGATGGATAAAATTCTCCCTGATCTAGAAAAGCATATGCACGATATTCGGGAAATCGTAGGTTTAGGCCATTCTTTAAGAAAAGAACACAAGTTAAAAGTTCGTCAGCCTTTAGCAAACTTTTATGTTGTCGGGTCTAAAGATAGATTGTCGCTTCTAAAAACATTTGAAGGGTTGATTGCTGAAGAGCTGAATGTGAAAAATGTGATTTTCTATGAAGAAGCTCCGAGTTTCATTTATACTACCGTCAAACCTAATTTTCGTATGCTTGGGAAAAAAGTTGGATCTAAGATGAAAGAGGTCCAAAAAGCTCTCAGTGAACTGCCAAACAATGCTATAGATAAGCTGATTCAGGAAGAAACATGGGTTTTAACCATTGATGATAGAGAAATAGCTTTGGATGGTGATGACGTCGTGATTTGTCGTCACACAGATCCTGGATATATTGCCCGTAGTTCCGCTCTATTTAGTGTGATTTTAGATTGCCAGTTAAGAGAACCTCTTATAGTCGAAGGTATAGCAAGAGAGCTAGTCAATAAGATTAATACTATGCGTCGAAATCAACAACTTCATGTTTCTGACCGCATCGCATTAAGAATAAAAACCACAGAGGCTGTTCATCGCGCTTTCTTGGATTATGAAAACTATATTTGCGAAGAAACGTTAATTATAGCCTATGATTTTACTCAGGATTCTGATTTCCAAGGGGAAAACTGGGATATTAATGGACATGCAACGCAAATTGAAATTACAGTTAGTTCTATAGATTCTTAGAGATTTTCTAGAAACAACTGAAAAACCATAAGAATGGTTATTTCTTGTGGTTTTTCTCCTCTTTCTTAGGAAAGAGTCTGCGTCGTTTTTGATAGTAGACATATCCAATGAGAGAGAGACCCGTCGCTAATGCTATCCCACTAACAAGATAACCTGAGAGTGTTGTTGGAGCAGAAACTCCAGTTAACCGTCCCATGCGTCCAATAGGCCAGAATGTACATAGAGGAGATCCTAAGAGATTTTCCATAGGAACAAAGCCAAATTCTCGACTATCCGCACTCATAGGGTAGTTATCTCCCAAGACGAGAACATGACCTTTAGGAACTTGAATACCAAAATTATGTATAAACTCCACGAATTCTTTAAAATCTTCTGGAGGGAGTCCCTTGTCAACAAAAGCTATATAGGGTTGTGTCTCTGAAGACCCCTCTTGCTTTTCCGTTTCAGAAGTCACAAATTTTTGCAGAGTTGGATCATTCTTTATAAATACAGGAGAATCCATGATATAAAGATTCCCTTGGTTAAAGAATGCATAACGGTTAGGTAAAGGTGCTTGCAGCGGATTCACAGGATTATAAATAGAACTAAAGTTGATCCCGCAGTTAAAAAGTTCAATCACTTGCTTATCATTGAGCTGAGTAAGGGGGTGAGAAGATTTTAGCTTATAACGAATCTCTCCAAAGCCAATTTGATACGCTTCGCCTTTAGAATATTCATAACAACCATCAGGGACCTTGGGCAGGAGAATTGCATAGGCTTTGGCAATTCCTGAAGTGTTAATCTTGAATTGATGGTATTTATACGCACATCCTTGAGCAACAATAAAACGAGAGGTAGTAAGATTGTTCCGAATTAAGTGCAAATGTTCCTTACGCAAAGGAAGTAAAGTCTTCATAGGTTGAATCGCAGGCGAGAGCTGATGCTCATAGTGACGCAACAGAGGCTTTGGGTAGGAAAGGTTCGCTGTATGGCAAATTTCTAAGTAGACTTTAGTTGGACTTCCTGGATTCGGAAGTAGATGGGATGTTCGTGCCTGATGTTCTGTTAAGATGCGCACCATAGCATAGTTACCCATACCAAAAAGATCGGCATAGCTGACTGGCGAAAGATGAGGATCTTTTAATTTATTAGGCTCGTCTTGATGCCATTCTTTATGGTCAAAGAATTGTCCATACATGGAGGTTTGAGGGAAAATCAGCCGACCATAACTTTGATTGAACTGCTTAAAATCTATAATTGTTTTCTGCCCCTCTGTATGGCTGCTGGTAGTGCCATCAAAGGATATATAGGGGACGTGATATAAGTTTTCTAAACCATGGACAGAAGGAAACTCTATGCGTTTACCTGCATCATCAAGACCATAAATTTTTCCTCCATAGAAATATAAGAAGTCCCCAGGTCTTCCCATGCAACGTTTAATGTAACGCTTTTTTCCTGGAATCAATCCGAAGTACTTTGTATCAGCATCTGGGATAGGGAGGTCGCCTACAGTGAAAACAACAAGACCCCCGCGAGTTACGGATTCAGGATTGAAGGCAAGTGGTTTCTTAGCAAAAGGGCAATGGAGACCAAATGTTGTTTTGGATACAAGAATCCGATCCTGTTCTAAAATTGTAGGCCTCATGGATCCTGTAGGCACTTCATAAAGTTCAAACCAAAATTGCCGAACTAAGAAGGCTACAACACCAGCAAAAAGAAGGGCCTTGATAAGCTCATAGGTTTTGCGTCCGAAGGAATTAGGATAACGGTTGGAAAATGCTAATGCTTGCTGAGCTAAGTCGCTTGCAGTTTCTTGATCATGTTCAAAGATAGCCTCTTCTAGTTGTTCTAGTAGTTCTTGCAGTTGCTTTTTATCTGCAGGGGAATGGGCGAGTTTTTTACTTTTTAAAAGCTTATAAGTACTGCGGAGGATATGACGACTTTTATTTAGAGAATAGTGTTGTTTCATAAAGATACTGGGGTAAGAAAGTCAGATTCTATCTCTTTAGATTGATTATAGAACGGCTGCATTGGATACTTTAGAGCTAATGGAGACTGAAGACCTAAATGAAAAATCAAAACAATCCTCGAGCTAAATTCGTAAGTACATTCTAGCGTATTAGATTTTTCGATCCAAAATTATTTTGCTATATTGTTAGATCTTTTCATTGTGTCTTAGAGTCAGGAAGAGAATAGACATAGGGAGAAGTTGCCCCGTGTCCTATATCCACAGCTCTTACTATAGAAGTCCCTTTAGGAGTCTCGATACTCACCCATAAAGGAAACACAGAAATGTCAGGTTGGGTGAAATACATAAGGATTCCTGTTTCTGATAAGGGGCCTCGATCTTTAGGCCAGAGCCCCTGCCATGCATTCACAGAGATTGACGTGAGTGGAGCCCCTTCAAAAGAAACTTTGGGAGACCAGGGCTTGTTTTCTTTTCCTTTAGTCTTGATTACGTTTGCGGGAGCTGGAGATAAAGGAAGATCAAAGATTTGCAAGAAGGCAGGAACTGTAGTGGATTTTCCTACAGGCTCTAGGCTCTTGGTTCGAGTGTTTAAAGAGAAAAACTGAGAACCTTCAGAAGAGAGCGAAACAACAAAGACTTGTGAAGGTGATTCCAGTTGATGAATGACCGTTTTCCAAGAAGCTTGTTCTAAAGAAGGGCGTTCTTTATGGGCGATACAGGGAAAATGGATGATCTCTATCCAAACGGTTTTAGGGGTTGTTGATTTGACTAAAACAAACGTTCTTTGAGACCCTCGACTTAAAACAGTATAGTCTCCAGTCTTAGCAAGAAAAATATTTTCTTGAATTGTTCGTAAAGAACTAGTTTGAGAGGCAAAAAGACCAGAAAAAGCCGTCGAGAAGAGGAAAGATAGAAAGAGGAATAAGAAGAGTGTTTTTCCTTGCTTTTTCATAAGATATTTCTGTAGAATCCTCTCGAAGTATGTCGAGCTATCATTTGGCATAATAGGATAGCGATTTTGGAGTTGTCAATATGAAAAAAAATACCCACCCTGAATATAGACAGGTTTTATTTGTAGATTCTTCAACAGGGTATAAATTTGTTTGTGGATCTACCTATCAAAGTGAAAAAACTGAAGTTTTTGAAGGTAAAGAGTATCCTGTATGTTATGTCAGCGTATCCTCTTCTTCTCATCCTTTTTTCACTGGAAGTAAGAAGTTTGTTGATGCTGAAGGTAGGGTAGATAAGTTCTTAAAACGTTATAGTAATGTAAGACAGCCTGCACAGCAACCTCAGCCTGAAGAAGACGCACTACCTGCTGCTAAAGGAAAGAAAAAAGTTGTAACTAAGAAAAAGAAATAAAACTTCTTTTAGATTTCCCATTTATAAAACCCATTCTCAGGCTCTCAAGCCCGAGAATGGGTTTTTTTGTGAGGGCTTTCTCTCTTGCAATAGCTTGTATAATACGTTATGCTTTCCTAGGTCACGATAATTTTGAAATAGATAACGTTAGATGCCTGTATCAGTATACCAAGGTGTTTTAGAGAATTTTTTATCTGATTCCATTTGATACTGATTTTTCACCACTTTTTAGGGATTCATGAAGAAAAAAGTTGCCGAGTATTTAAACCGTTTAGCAGAAGTCGAAATAAAAATTTCAAATCCTGAAATTTTTTCTAATTCTAAAGAATATAGCGCTCTTAGCAAGGAACATTCTTATCTTCTAGAATTGAAAAACGCCTACGATAAAATCTTAAATTTAGAAAAAGTCCTTGCTGATGATAAGCAAGCTTTAGCTATTGAGAAAGATCCAGAGATGGTCGTTATGCTTGAAGAGGGGATTAACGAAAATAAAGTAGAGCTAGAGAAATTAAATAAAATATTAGAAAGCTTATTAGTCCCCCCAGATCCTGATGATGATCTAAATGTCATTATGGAACTACGAGCCGGTACAGGAGGCGAGGAAGCCGCTCTCTTTGTTGGAGATTGTGTCCGCATGTATCACCTGTACGCCTCCTCTAAGGGATGGAAATACGAGGTACTCTCTGCGTCAGAATCCGATCTTAAGGGATATAAGGAATACGTCATGGGGATCTCAGGAACTGGGGTGAAGCGTTTACTTCAGTATGAGGCTGGTACACATCGAGTTCAGAGAGTTCCTGAAACAGAAACTCAAGGACGTGTACATACATCTGCAATTACAATCGCTGTCCTTCCAGAACCTTCAGAAGAAGATACAGAGCTTCTTATTAATGAGAAGGATTTAAAAATTGATACATTCAGAGCCTCTGGTGCTGGAGGACAGCACGTAAACGTTACTGATTCTGCGGTGAGAATCACACACCTGCCTACAGGTGTTGTAGTTACATGCCAGGATGAGCGCAGTCAACATAAAAATAAAGATAAGGCCATGCGGATTCTTAAAGCCCGGATTCGTGATGCAGAAATGCAAAAACGCCATAACGAGGCGTCTGCTATGCGTTCTGCTCAGGTAGGAAGTGGGGATCGTTCCGAGAGAATTCGCACCTATAATTTTTCTCAAAATCGCGTGACTGATCATAGAATCGGATTAACTTTATATAACTTAGATAAAGTTATGGAAGGAGACCTAGATCCAATTACGACTGCAATGGTGAGTCATGCCTACCACCAGTTACTCGAACATGGAAATTAAAAAGGCGATTCAAGAGGGAACCGCTTACCTAGATTATTATGGGGTGCCTCTTTCTGATTGCGAAGCCCTGTATATTCTCATGGATTTATTAGAAGTCAGTTCAAGGGCAAAGTTATTCGATCTTGTTGGAATTAGCGAAACGATGCTTATGGAGTATCGAAAGAGGCTAGCTTTAAGGGGGCAACGGTGTCCTACTGCATATCTCAATGGTGCCGTGAGTTTTTTGGGATTAAGATTGAGAGTGGATTCTAGGGTTTTAATTCCCAGGACAGAGACTGAGCTGCTTGCTGAGTATATTATCAACTATCTTTTATCTCATTCTGAGATTCAAACTTTTTATGATATTTGTTGTGGTAGTGGGTGTTTAGGGCTAGCTATCAAGAAATCCTGTCCTCATGTGGAAGTGGTGCTTTCAGATGTTTGTCCGCAAGCAGTTGCCGTCGCAAATGAAAATGCTAAAAGTAATGGTTTGGATGTAAAGATTCTTCTAGGCGATTTGTCAGCCCCCTACACTCGTCCTGCAGATGCTTTTGTTTGTAATCCCCCCTATTTGTCTTTTAATGAAATTATTCATATAGATCCCGAAGTGCGTTGTTACGAGCCTTGGAAGGCTCTTGTTGGAGGTTCTACGGGTTTGGAGTTTTATCAGCGTATCGCCCAAGAATTGCCTAAGATTGTAACTTCTACAGGAGTCGGTTGGTTGGAGATTGGATCCAGTCAAGGAGAAAGTATAAAGAATATTTTTTCGAAGCACGGAATTTATGGCCGTCTCCATCAAGATTTGTCTGGACGCGATAGAATTTTTTTTCTTGAAATGGATGGGAGAGATCCTGTATCCTCGGGGGCTTATTCTTGATTTTTTCTGGATAAATGATTAATTCTTTATCGCAAAAGCTATCTTCTATTTTTTCTTTTTTGGTTTCTTCTCGTAGAATTAATGAAGAAAATATTTCCGAATCTATTAGAGAAGTTCGTCTGGCTCTCTTGGATGCCGATGTAAATTATCATGTAGTTAAGGATTTTATTTCTAAAGTTAAAGAAAAAATCCTTGGAGAAGAGATCTGGAAGCATGTTTCCCCAGGGCAACAGTTTATACGTTGTTTGCATGAGGAATTAGTAGCATTTTTAAGCGATGGAAGAGAAGAGTTTACTATTCAGAAGACGCCTTCGATCATCCTTCTTTGCGGACTCCAGGGGGCAGGAAAAACAACAACAGCTGCTAAGCTTGCTGATTATGTAATTAAGAATAAGAAAGCAAAAAAAGTCCTTGTGGTTCCTTGTGATCTCAAAAGATTCGCTGCTGTAGATCAATTAAAAATTTTGGTTGCTCAAACGAAAGCTGAATTTTACCAAAGTCAAGAGAACAAGCCTATTGATGTTGTTGTTAAAGCGCTTGCATATGCTAAAGAAAATGGTCATGATTTTGTGATTCTGGATACTGCAGGGCGTCTCAATATAGATAACGAGCTTATGGAAGAGCTGACGGCGATACAAAAAGTTTCTCAAGCTAATGAGCGTCTTTTTGTGATGAATGTAGCTATGGGGCAAGATGTTTTAGCAACAGTGCAAGCTTTTGATCAGTCTTTAGATCTTACAGGCGTGATTCTTTCCATGACTGATGGAGATGCTCGAGCAGGCGCTGTTTTCTCAATTAAGCACGTCCTTGGTAAGCCCATTAAATTTGAAGGATGCGGAGAACGCATTCAAGATCTTCGTTCATTCGATCCTCAATCTATGGCGGAACGCATTCTTGGAATGGGGGATACCATAAATTTTGTTAAAGAAATGCGCGAGTATATTTCTGAGGAAGAAGACGCTGAGCTAGGTAAAAAACTAGTTACTGCGGCTTTTACTTATGAAGACTATTATAAACAGATGAAAGCATTTCGTCGCATGGGACCTCTAAGAAAACTTTTGGGAATGATGCCTGGTTTTAATAATGCGAAACCTAGCCAAAAGGAAATCGAGGATTCTGAACAACAGATGAAAAGAACGGAGGCGATTATCCTGTCCATGACTCCTGAAGAGAGAAAGGAGTTGGTGGAATTGGATATGAGCCGTATGAAGAGGATTGCTTCTGGTTGTGGTTTAACTTTAGGCGACGTGAACCAGTTTCGAAAACAGATGTCGCAATCGAAAAAATTTTTTAAAGGAATGTCTAAAGGCAAGATGGAACAAGTTAGGAAAAAAATGTCAGGAGGAAATCAGTGGCGTTAAAAATTCGTTTAAGACAGCAAGGGCGTAGAAATCATGTTGTTTATAGATTAGTGCTCGCAGATGTCGAGTCTCCTCGTGATGGTAAATACATAGAATTATTAGGTTGGTACGATCCACATAGCTCTATAAATTATCAGCTGAAAAGTGAACGAATTTTTTATTGGTTAGAGAGGGGAGCCCAACTTTCTTCGAAAGCTGAAGCTTTAGTAAAGCAGGGAGCTCCAGGAGTGTATAGTGCGCTATTGTCTAAACAAGAAGCTCGTAAGTTAGTTGTTCGTAAGAAGCGACGTGCTTATAGACAGCGTCGGTCTACACAAAGAGAAGAGGCTGCAAAAGATGCAACTAAGTAGGTAGTGAACTGGGATGAAGATCGATATACTTTCTTTATTCCCAGGTTATTTTGATGGTCCATTGCAAACGAGTATTCTTGGTAGGGCCATAAAGCAGAGACTCTTAGATGTCCAGCTTACAAATCTTCGTGACTTTGGACTCGGAAAGTGGAAACAAGTTGATGATACTCCGTTTAGTGGTGGTGGGATGCTTTTAATGGCAGAGCCTGTCACTTCAGCTATTAGGAGTGTAAGAAAGGAGAATTCTAAGGTAATTTACCTCTCTCCTCAAGGAGCTTTGTTGACAGCTGAAAAGAGTCGAGAATTGGCTGCTGCTTCGCATTTGATATTACTTTGCGGTCACTACGAAGGTATTGATGAGCGTGCTATAGAGAGCGAAGTGGATGAAGAGATTAGTATAGGGGACTATGTCCTGACTAATGGTGGAATTGCTGCTCTGGTCCTTATCGATGCAGTTTCTCGTTTTATTCCCGGTGTATTGGGGAATCAAGAGAGTGCTGAGAGAGATTCTTTAGAAAATGGTTTGCTAGAAGGACCTCAGTATACACGCCCTAGAGAGTTTGAAGGGAAAGAAGTTCCAGAAGTATTGTTGCAAGGGGATCACAAAGCCATTTCTCAGTGGAGATTGGAGCAAAGTGAGCGTAGAACTTATGAGAGACGTCCTGATTTGTATCTGAACTATCTCTATAAACGCTCGATTGATCACAAATTTGATGAGGAGACTACAACAAATAGGGATCATTTCAAGTGTGACAAGATTTCTGTAGTACTAGAGGTAAATAAGTTAAAGCGCGCAAAAAATTTTTACTGTAAGGTATTCGGTCTGGATGCCATGAGCTGCGAGAATAAATTTTGTCTTCCTCATGAAGGCAAAACCATATTCTGGTTACGAGAAGTTCAAGCTGAGAAAAAAAACATAGTGACTCTCTCCCTTTCCTTAGATTGTGCATGCGAAGAGGACTTTTGTTATCTTCTTAGAAGATGGGAGTTATTTGGTGGAAAGTTGTTAGAAAAGCAAGCTGATGAGCATGCTGTATGGGCCCTAGCACAAGATTTAGATGGGCATGCATGGATATTCTCGTGGCATAGGATGAAATAGAAGAAAGAGAATTTTAGGTGGTATATTATGGTGAATTTACTCAAAGAATTAGAACAAGAACAGTGTAGGAATGATCTTCCCGAGTTTCATGTTGGCGATACAATTCGGTTAGCTACAAAGATTTCAGAAGGTGGTAAAGAACGAGTTCAGGTATTTCAAGGTACTGTGATGGCTCGTCGAGGCGGCGGCTCTGGAGAGACTGTATCCTTGCATCGTGTTGCTTATGGTGAAGGCATGGAAAAGAGTTTCTTGCTTAATAGTCCTAGGATTGTAAGTATTGAAATTGTTAAGCGCGGTAAAGTTGCTCGAGCTCGTCTGTATTATCTGAGAGGAAAAACTGGTAAGGCTGCTAAAGTTAAAGAGTTTGTAGGACCTAGATCTTCAAAGAAATAGTCTGTAGCAAGACTTCATATTGTCTTATTTTGATTTTTATAATCTATAGTAGCTTATGAATACTTCTATTTCTGAAATTCAGCGTTTTCTTTCTATGATTGCTTTTGAGAAAGAGCTCGTCTCAGAAGATTTTAGTGTCGTCGCTGGAATAGATGAAGCTGGAAGAGGGCCACTGGCAGGTCCCGTAGTTGCTAGTGCCTGTATTTTACCTAAGGGAAAGGTATTTCCTGGAGTAAATGATAGTAAGAAGCTATCTCCTAAACAACGAGCCCAAGTTCGGGATGCTTTGATGCAAGATCCTGAGGTCTGTTTTGGTATAGGCGTAATTTCTGTAGAGAGGATAGATCAAGTTAACATTTTAGAAGCCACTAAAGAGGCTATGCTTCAAGCAATATCTTCTTTACCGATATCTCCAGATATTCTTCTTGTGGATGGTCTTTATTTACCCCATGACATTCCTTGTAAGAAAATCATTCAAGGAGATGCTAAATCTGCATCCATAGCGGCGGCTTCTATTTTAGCAAAAGAACATCGTGATGATTTGATGTTACAACTACACAGGCTCTATCCTGAATATGGATTTGATAGACATAAGGGATACGGAACTTCCTTGCATGTAGAAGCAATACGACGTTATGGTCCCAGTCCCTGCCATAGGAAGAGCTTTTCTCCAATAAAGCAAATGTGTGCTATTGTATGAATAAGATCCTAGTTGACTCTCCTTTTTCTCCAGATCACCAGAAGTGCTGTCCTAAGCTTTTTACAATTAGTGCTCCTGCTGGAGTTGGAAAGACAACACTTGTCCGTATGTTAGAGCAAGAGTTTTCTTCTGCTTTTGCTGAGACTATATCGGTAACAACAAGGAAACCTCGAGAGGGTGAAGTCCCAGGTAAAGATTATCATTTTGTTTCCCACGAAGAATTTCAAAGACTTTTGGATCGTCAGGCTCTCTTAGAATGGGTGTTCTTATTCGGAGAGTGTTACGGAACAAGTATGTTAGAGATTGAAAGAATTTGGAGCCTAGGGAAGCACGCTGTTGCTGTTATTGATATCCAAGGAGCCTTGTTTATTCGCTCTCGGATGCCTAGTGTATCTATTTTTATTGCTCCACCTTCACAGGAGGAGTTAGAAAGAAGGTTAGCTTCACGGGGATCTGAAGAGGGCTCTCAAAGAAAAGAACGGCTGGAGCACAGTCTTATTGAGCTAGCAGCTGCAAATCAGTTTGATTATGTCATTATTAACGACGACTTAAATCAAGCGTACAGGGTTTTAAAAAGCATTTTTATAGCTGAAGAACATAGGAACATATTATGATTAAAAAAGATCGTTTCACTAATGAAAAGTTAAATAAGCTTTTCGATAGTCCTTTTAGCCTAGTGAACTACGCGATTAAACAAGCAAAGATCAAAATTGCCAAAGGCGATGTTCGCTCCTCTAATGTTGCGATCGAAACACTCGTCTTGTTAGATAGAGAAGGGATACAGCCTGAGTTTACTGAAGAGATTGTAGTAACTGCTAGCCCTACTGTGGAAAGAAAGAGATCAGAACATACAAATTCTAGAAAAAAAGATCCCTCAGCATATACTTGGAGTGATGTAAAGTAATGCCACAAAAAGTCCTGATTACTTCAGCTTTACCCTATGCTAATGGTCCGCTACATTTTGGACATATTGCAGGAGTCTATCTTCCTGCAGATGTGTATGCAAGATTCCGTAGATTGTTAGGAGACGATGTCCTTTATATTTGTGGTTCCGATGAATTTGGCATAGCGATCACCTTAAATGCGGATCGTGAGGGGTTGGGGTATCAAGAGTACGTGGATATGTACCATAAGTTACATAAAGATACTTTTGAGAAGTTAGGGTTTGCTTTGGATTTCTTTTCTAGGACGACGAACCCTTTTCATGCTGAGCTTGTCCAAGATTTTTATTCCCAACTTAAAGCGTCTGGATTGATTGAAAATCGCATATCTGAACAACTGTATTCAGAACAAGAACAACGTTTTCTTGCGGATCGTTATGTAGAAGGGACGTGTCCTCGGTGCGGTTTTGATCATGCTCGAGGAGACGAGTGTCAGAGCTGTGGTGCGGATTATGAGGCTATAGATTTAATCGACCCTAAGTCTAAGATTTCTGGGGTTGAGTTAGTAAAAAAAGAGACTGAGCACTCATATTTTCTTTTGGACCGTATGAAAGACGCTCTACTTTCTTTTATTCAGGGATGCTATTTACCTGATCATGTCCGTAAATTTGTTGTTGATTACATAGAACATGTCAGGTCTCGAGCCATTACTCGAGATTTATCTTGGGGGATTCCTGTTCCAGACTTTCCTGGAAAGGTGTTTTATGTATGGTTTGACGCTCCTATAGGATATATCAGTGGAACTATGGAATGGGCAGCTTCTCAAGGAAACCCTGACGAATGGAAGCGTTTCTGGCTTGAAGACGGTGTAGAGTATGTCCAGTTTATAGGTAAAGATAATCTTCCTTTCCATTCTGTAGTTTTCCCAGCTATGGAATTGGGTCAGAAACTTGACTATAAAAAAGTTGATGCCCTCGTAGTTTCAGAGTTTTATCTTTTAGAAGGACGGCAATTCAGTAAATCCGAGGGCAATTATGTGGATATGGACAAGTTTTTGAGTTCCTATTCCTTAGACAAATTGCGCTATGTATTGGCGGCTACAGCTCCTGAAACTTCGGATAGTGAGTTTACTTTCCTTGATTTTAAGACTCGTTGTAATTCTGAGTTGGTAGGAAAGTTTGGGAATTTTATAAACCGAGTTCTTGCTTTTGCAGAAAAGAATCACTATGACAAGCTTTCTTATCATTCTGTGGTTTTAGAAGATAGTGACAGGGCATTTCTTGAAGAAGCGCGTCAACTTGTTCGAGATGCTGAGAAGTGCTACAGAGAGTATAGTTTACGTAAGGCTACGAGTGTGATTATGTCACTGGCAGCTTTAGGGAATGTCTATTTTAACCAACAAGCACCTTGGAAGCTATTGAAAGAAGGGACTCGTGAGCGTGTTGAGGCCATTTTATTCTGCGCATGTTATTGTCAGAAGTTGTTAGCTTTAATTTCTTATCCTATTATTCCCGAAAGCGCTGTAGCTATTTGGGAGATGATCTCACCAAAATCTTTAGAAAATTGCAATTTGGATACGATGTATGCTAGGGATCTATGGAAAGAAGAAATTCTTGATGTTATAAACGAAGAATTTCATTTGAAGTCCCCCAGGTTATTATTTACTACTGTAGAGTAGAGCTCGAGGTCTTTTCTTTTTAGAATCCTGATCTGTAGGTGTAATTACAGATCTGCATAATTTTTCTTAGTATCGAGCTCTTTAAGAACTTCTGCTAGTCCTGTACATCGGTGTTGCACTCGATTATTTCTTGTTGCAATAGCAATGGCTTTTTTTGTCCCAACTAGAATCACCAATTTTTTCCCCCGCGTAATAGCAGTATAGAGAAGATTTCTATAGAGCATCATAAAGTGCGAGGTATGAATAGGAATGATAATGCAGGGGCTTTCACTTCCCTGGTACTTATGTACTGAGGTAGCATAGGCTAAGACTAGATCGTCAAGCTCTGAGAAAGAATAGCCGACATGCTTTCCTTCCATACGGACAACAACAGCTTTATCTTCGAAGTTGATTGTAGAGACATAGCCTATATCGCCGTTAAAGACTTCTTTATTATAGTTGTTGCGGATTTGCATTACCTTATCGCCAACGGCATAGGATTGAAATCTACCGTGAAGATTTGCTTTTTTAGGGTTTAATGCATGTTTGAGTGCTTTATTTAGATTATAGATTCCTAGGGTTCCTTTTTTCATGGGAGCTAGTACTTGGATATCTTGAGGATAGATATGGTATTTTTGTGGGACGAATTTTGTCACAAGATGAATGATATGATTGAGAGCCTCTTCTTGATCATCCTTTTGGAAAAATAAGAAATCACGACGCCCTGTTTCTGAATATAATATGGGGAGTTCCCCTTCATTTACCCTATGGGCATTCGTAACGATTCCCGAATCATGAACTTGGCGGAAGATCTTATTTAATCTGATGACTGTCATTTTATTCGAAGTAATCAAGTCTTTAAGGATATTTCCTGGGCCCACGCTGGGTAGCTGGTGAATGTCTCCAATAAAGACAAGAGTTGTGTAGTCAGGAAGTGCTTTCAGGAAGTGGTGCAGCAAGTGCGTGTCCATCATTCCGGATTCGTCAACAATGATCAGATCACAGTCTATAGGATTGTCATGGTTCTTGCGGAAAGATTTCGTTTTAAAATCATACTGTAGCAGAGCATGAATGGTGACGGAGTGTTTTTGTGTAATTTCGGTCATCCGTTTAGCGGCTTTTCCTGTAGGAGCTGCGAGGATGATTTTATGAGTCACCTGTTCAAAAATTTTCAGTATTGCTTGGGTAATGGTACTTTTTCCAGTTCCAGGGCCCCCAGTAATGATGAGAAGTTTTTCAGAAAAACAGGCTTTAATTGCTTCTCGTTGTTGTTCTGCGAGATCTATACTTAGGTTTTCCTCTACCCAAGCAATTGCTTTTTCTCCGTCTATAGAACGGATTCTCCTCGAAGAAAATAAAATGCGCTTGAGATCAGAAACAATAGTTTTCTCTGCGAGATGGAGATAACGTGTCCAGACATGGAGTGTCCCAGAAATGTCTTGAATATGTAAAAGCTTACGCTTTTGCATATTGAGGATTTGCGTATCGATTTCTTCGAGAGTAATAGGAGTATCAAAGACATCTTGATTTAATAGTTTGGCGACGACATCTATCAGGAGCTCTATCGGATAGCAAGTATGACCTTCTTCTTGAAGTTCTTCTAAGGAGTGCTGGATACCAGCACATAGGCGACTTTCAGAATTTCTGGGGACGCCTAGTTTCATAGCTATGAAATCAGCAGTTTTGAATCCGATGCCCTCCATTTCTCTGGCTAGAAGGAAGGGATCTTCGCAAATTTTTTCTATGGATTTCTCTTGGTATTTTTTAAAAATTCTCACTCCATAATGAATCGGGATATTGTATTCTTGGAGAAAGAGAAGAGTTTTCCTTAAGATTTTTTGCTCGCAGAGTTGTTTGCAAATAGAGACACATCGTGTTTCGCTAATTCCAGAAACCTCACTTAAGCGTTCTGGAGTGATATCGAGGACATAACATGTTTTCTCTTGAAATTTCTCGATGATCTTTTCTGCGATTTTAGGGCCGATTCCTTTGATGAGTTTTGAGGTGAGGTAATGGAATACGCCACGATATTCATAAAGAAGAGGAGAGTCGTAACTATGGATTTGGAAATACTTAGTATTTGAAGGGGAATGGCTCCAGACACCATAGATTTGGATTGGGGATCCTAGTTCCAAAGGTTGGGGAAGTTTGCCTTTAATTAGGATAGGAGTCGTTTTATTGGGTATTTTGATATAAGCAGTAATGTCCCCAGAGTCTTTGTTTTCAACAAGTATTTGCTCTAAGTATCCGCAGATTTTCTCCATAGAATTCTAAAATCTTGTTTTCCTGGAAGATGAAGTAGCTTAAGGAATCTTTATAAAAAGCTTCTAAAAAGTATGGATTATAAACTTTTTGAGATAAAAACGAGACATCCCAAGGCTTTTAATTTTGGGATAAACTTATCAAAGAATTATTTTATATAGTAATTATTTCCTCGTATATTGTTTTTTGCCCTAGGACGCAAAATCTATCCTACCGAAGAACCTTTGTTATTACAACAATTTTTATAACAATAGATTGATTAGGAAAGATCGATGTTCCCTTGTGCAATAGGTTCATGTTTTATCAGAACACGAGTTTCTTTTTTAATTCTTTTTTCTTTTGCTATTGCATTCAGCTCCATGAGGAGAGCTTGAGTACGATTTTATACAAACTGGGATAGGGATTGCCTCTATCCGTGTTGGACAAATACCTAAGAAGATTTTGATTCCGGCTTTCCGACTATATAGAGAAGAAATTCCTAAGGCACTTTAATTAAAAGGTTTATTGCCATATTCTTGCCTTGAAAATTTTTGATTATAGATTTTGGTATTGAACAATGACTAGTGCAGTAAAAACCTCATCACTCATCCAAGTGACTCAACCTTAAATCAGAAGTAAACAACGTACAGTTGCAATTACGCTCCTTGTGCTTGGCATTCTTTTGATTGCTTCTGGGATTATTTTTCTAGCTGTCGCTATTCCTGGATTGAGTTCAGCAGTTGCCTTAGGATTGGGCTGTGGTATGACTGCTTTAGGAACTGTTTTGTTGATTACAGGACTTGTCTTGCTGATCAGGAGTGAGAAGCTCGCTCTAGAACAAGTAGAAATAAAGCAAGCTAGGACCAGGGTGAATAATGAGTTAGATCAACTCAGTCAGTATGTTTTCTACACAGAAAATGTTTTAGATAATTTGAAGCGTTGGTCGTATCGAGATTTAGGTTTTGTGAGACAGGCGCAAGAGGAGGTTACAAATTTAGAGCAAGACATTGAAGAAATTTTCTTGACGTTGCGAGATATTAGAAATGCTCTTGATAACGAAGAGTTTTTTATGACTCATGCGAAACAGTGTTTAGCCCAAGTCGGAGAAAGCTTATTTCAGGATGCTAGTATAGATGAGTTTATTAATTTGGCTCATCTATCCGAAATACGTCAGCATTTGGATATCAATGATCCGAGATGGTCTATGATTACAAAGAAAGTTAAAGGCACTGTGGTTCGGTTTATCTATGTCTCTACAATGTATAAACAAATAAAATCTAATTTTGAAAAAAGTGACTTCGGACAACTTAGGAAGATGCTACTGAACAATTACAAAACAATAGAAGAGGTCTTGTATCAGAGTTTTCAAAAGGGCTACAATAGAGCCGCTTTGTTGAGTGAAAAGACAAGAATTATTCATACGAGTTCTCTTTTGCATTGGGAAAAGGACGAAGATAAGCATCTTAATATTAAGAACGAGTGTGCAAGTCGTCTTGAGAATTTCAAGAAGTTTAGAACACTATTTCTTGGATTATCAGAGGAAGACGTTATTGACTTTACTGGAGCGTCTGGTTGGGATTGTTCCAAACTGCCTCGGAAAGAGGTCCCGCTTGATGGTGGCAAGAAGAAACTGAGGTTTAAAAGAACCTTTGCAGATGAACAAGTCGGAGATTGGGATCGCACTACGTCTCTTGAGCATATGACACCTCAAGAGGAAGATCCTTTAGACAGGTTAATGGATCAGGTTGAACAAGAGGCTACTTCAGTCTTAAAAGATCAGGATCGTTATTGGAAAGAGATCGAGACAAGCGAAGCAAAGTTTAGGTCCCTGCCACGGGAAGATGATTTTGAAAAGCAGTCACAGATTGATAGTTATATTCGGGATTTGGACGACCATTTATCGGTTTGGGCGAATCAGTTATCTGCTGCAGAAGATGCTTTGATAGAGGTTACAGATGTGCAGGAACATGGAAATAGAGAAATGCTTAAGAATATACAACAGGGACTGGAGCTTATTGAAGATGCTGTAAAAGCTACTCTACCTAGAGTTGACTTTATACAAGAGCTTTTAGAGAAGGAAGAGCTTCCGTTGGTTGCTGCTAGGATGAGTTTAGAGAATAGTTAGAAGATAAGCAGCTGTGCAGAGATTATGTCAGAAGTGAAGCCTTTGTTTTTAAAGAATGACTCTTTTGATTTGGCAACTCAGAGATTCCAGAATCTAATTAACATGCTACAAGAGCAAGCCGAGATATATAACGAGTATGAAGAAAAGAATGCTAGGGTTCAGAATGAGATTAAGGAGCAAAAGGACTTTGTGAAAAGATGCATAGAGGACTTTGAAGCCAGAGGACTGGGGGTGCTAAAAGAAGAGCTTGCATCTTTGACGCGTGATTTCCATGATAAAGCAAAAGCAGAGACTTCTATGCTCATTGAATGTCCTTGTATTGGTTTTTATTATAGTATTCATCAGGAGGAACAAAGGCAAAGGCAAGAAAGGCTTCAAAAGATGGCTGAGCGCTATAGGGACTGTAAACAAGTCTTGGAGGCTGTCCAGGTGGAGCAAAAAGATATGATATCTTCTAGAGTCGTTGTCGATGACAGCTACTTTGAAGAAGAAAAAGAAGAACAAAAGGTGGATAACAGAAAGAAAGAACAGGACTAGGTCTATTTTTCTACAGCTTTTCCCGTAGGGGGAGGGGAGTTCTAGAATTTTTTCTGTCGCCTATTCAAGATAACAGTGTTGTTTTGTGGTTTTAAATTTAGACATTACACTAGCTTTAAAGTTTGAGCCCTCCCCCGCTTTAAGATCGCTTTCTGAAGCTGAGTCTAAGGTACAAACTTTTGCTATAGGATTATTAGTTATTGGTATTCTCATACTATTGCATGGGATTATTTTTTTTCTCTGGAGCTATTTCTAGTTGTGGTCTTTTAGTGTCTCTAGGAGTTGGTTTAGGACTTAGTGTTTTAGGAGTACTTTTACTTCTCTTAGCAGGTCTTTTGCTTTTTAAGATCCAAAGTATGCTTCGAGAGGTGCCTAAGGCTCCTGATCTATTAGATTTAGAAGATGCAAGTGAACGGCTTAGAGTAAAGGCTAGCCGTTCTTTAGCAAGCCTCCCGAAGGAAATCAGTCAGCTAGAGAGCTACATTCGTTCTGCAGCTAATGATCTAAATACAATTAAGACTTGGCCGCATAAAGATCAAAGACTCGTCGAGACCGTGTCACGAAAATTAGAGCGTCTGGCAGCTGCTCAAAACTATATGATTTCTGAACTCTGCGAGATTAGTGAGATTCTTGAGGAAGAGGAGCATCATCTAATTTTGGCTCAGGAATCTCTAGAATGGATAGGTAAGAGTCTATTTTCTACCTTTCTGGACATGGAATCTTTTTTAAATTTGAGCCATCTATCTGAAGTGCGTCCGTACTTAGCTGTAAATGATCCTAGATTATTAGAAATTACCGAAGAATCTTGGGAAGTAGTGAGTCATTTCATAAATGTAACGTCTGCTTTTAAGAAAGCTCAGATTCTTTTTAAGAACAACGAACATTCTCGGATGAAGAAGAAGTTAGAAAGTGTTCAAGAGTTACTGGAAACATTTATTTATAAGAGTTTAAAGAGAAGTTATCGAGAATTAGGATGCTTAAGTGAAAAGATGAGAATCATTCACGACAATCCTCTCTTCCCTTGGGTGCAAGATCAGCAGAAGTATGCTCATGCTAAGAATGAATTTGGAGAGATTGCGCGGTGTTTAGAGGAGTTTGAAAAGACGTTCTTCTGGTTGGATGAGGAGTGTGCTATTTCTTACATGGACTGTTGGGATTTTCTAAATGAGTCTATTCAGAATAAGAAGTCCAGAGTAGATCGAGATTATATATCCACGAAGAAAATTGCATTAAAGGATAGAGCCCGCACTTATGCTAAGGTTCTTTTAGAAGAGAATCCGACTACAGAGGGTAAAATAGATTTGCAAGACGCTCAAAGAGCCTTTGAGCGTCAAAGTCAGGAGTTTTATACACTAGAGCATACGGAAACAAAGGTGAGACTAGAAGCACTTCAACAGTGCTTCTCGGATCTTAGGGAGGCGACGAACGTAAGGCAAGTTAGGTTTACAAATTCTGAAAATGCGAATGATTTAAAGGAGAGTTTCGAGAAGATAGATAAAGAGCGTGTGCGATATCAAAAAGAGCAAAGGCTCTATTGGGAAACAATAGATCGCAATGAGCAAGAGCTTAGGGAAGAGATTGGGGAGTCGCTTCGTTTACAAAATCGGAGAAAAGGGTATAGGGCTGGATATGATGCTGGGCGTTTAAAAGGTTTGTTGCGTCAGTGGAAGAAAAATCTCCGCGATGTGGAAGCCCACCTTGAAGATGCAACTATGGATTTTGAGCATGAAGTAAGCAAGAGCGAATTGTGCAGTGTTCGGGCGAGGCTCGAGGTTCTAGAAGAAGAGCTGATGGATATGTCTCCTAAAGTTGCGGATATAGAAGAGTTGTTGTCCTATGAAGAGCGTTGTATTCTTCCTATTAGGGAAAATTTAGAAAGGGCATACCTCCAATATAATAAGTGTTCTGAAATTTTATCCAAGGCAAAGTTCTTCTTTCCGGAAGACGAGCAATTGCTAGTTTCGGAAGCGAATCTAAGAGAGGTGGGTGCCCAGTTAAAACAAGTACAGGGAAAATGTCAAGAGAGGGCCCAAAAGTTCGCAATATTTGAAAAGCATATTCAGGAGCAGAAAAGCCTTATTAAAGAGCAAGTGCGGAGTTTTGATCTAGCGGGAGTTGGGTTTTTAAAGAGTGAGCTTCTTAGTATTGCTTGTAACCTTTATATAAAGGCGGTTGTTAAGGAGTCTATACCAGTTGATGTGCCTTGTATGCAGTTATATTATAGTTATTACGAAGATAATGAAGCTGTAGTGCGAAACCGCCTTTTAAATATGACGGAGAGGTATCAAAATTTTAAAAGGAGTTTGAATTCCATACAATTTAATGGTGACGTTCTTTTACGGGATCCGGTCTATCAACCTGAAGGTCATGAGACCAGGCTAAAGGAACGGGAGCTACAAGAAACAACTTTGTCTTGTAAGAAATTAAAAGTGGCTCAAGATCGTCTTTCTGAATTAGAGTCAGGGCTGTCTAGGAGATAGTAAAAAAGTTGAGTTCTTTGCGCAGTGTTTTTGATGGATTATTCGTTAGAAGACGATACTTGAGAGTTTTCCAAACTTTTCTGTACTTTTCTTCCGAAGAGAACTAGGCAGAGGAGGCTTCCTCCTAACATTAGAAAGATTCCTATACCTTCTTGTAGAGAAGGAAGACTTTGTGAGTAGAGATAGGTAAGCACAAGGCCAAAAATTGGTTCAAAGATTAATATCGCCCCTAGCAATGCTGGTGAGAGATTCAAACTAGCTTTATTCCAGGCTATTAAAGCTTTTGCTGAGGAAAATATTCCCATAGCACTACATAGCAACAAGAAGAGCAGTCGCTCGGATCCCGGTGTATGCGAGATAAGATTGTGTGTTACGTGGGTAATTCCACAGAGATCGAGAATAATAATCATAGGGAGGCAGATGATCAAAGCGCTGATTCCGATGAGGTAGCTCCAGGTATCTGGAGTTAGGTTAGGGTGTTTTTCGAGTAGCGATTGATTGCGGATCACATAGATTACCCAAAGACTTGTTGAGAGTATGACTGCAATGACTCCCAAGATAGAGTAGAGAGGAGAGGCGGCTGTTGGCAAGTTGAGTGCGGAGAGGTGTGTCAGAATCACTCCTGTGATGATCACACTGCTGATAGCAAAGAGTAGAGAATAGGGGAGTTCTTTTTGCTTTGTATTGGAGTGGTAGAGTACGGCGGTTGGAGCCAGGCTGGCGATGACTACAGTGATTGCGGATCCAACATAGCGGATGCCAAGGGTGATTCCGAAGTAATACACGGGGTTAATCAGCAGTGTCCAGAGGAGGCTTTTTCTCCAAATATATAAAGGAGTTTTTTTAATTACGGAGGGATTTTTTATAGCGCAAGCAATCAGGGAGAAAATACCAAAAATGGTATAACGGGTAAGTACAATATCAAGATCGCCAAACGAACCGAGGAAGTTTGGTATGACAAAGACGATTCCCCAGTATAGGCAGGCAACGAGCCCATGGAAGATGCCTAGGGGTACATTACGGGTTCTGGATTCTTGATTTGCGCTGGGGAACATAAAGCTCTCTTAAGGGTATGAGCAATAGAATTGCCTACAATTTTAACATGGTAGGGATTTTTGTTGGTATTGAGACTTTAAATAATACGAATTGCTTTTCTGTTCGAGAGGAAAATAAGAAGATAGGGGAAGAATGTTAAGGAATCAGGTACTTGTTTACTGTAGTGAGGGTGTTTCTCCTTATTATTTACGGCATACGATACGTTTTCTCAAGTACTATAGCACTCAAGAAGGTGCTTTCGATATTCTTAGGGTCGACGGGAATTTTTTGATTAAGAATCCTTTTTGGGAAGAAACGACGCGCTTATTGGTATTCCCAGGGGGTGCGGACCGCCCCTATCATCGTGTACTTCATGGTTTAGGCACTGCCCGTATTTTCCAATATGTTTCTGAGGGAGGGAATTTTCTAGGGATTTGTGCTGGGGCATATTTTGGTTCTAAGATGATTTATTTTTATGAGCCTGAGGGAGCGCCGTTGCAAGGGGCTCGAGATCTAGGGTTTTTCCCGGGGACTGCCAAAGGTCCTGCTTATAGGGGGAATTTTTCTTATGTGAGTCCTTCTGGTGTAAGGGTTTCACCTCAGTTATTTTCAGATTTTGGCTTGGGGTATGCGATGTTTAATGGGGGGTGTTTTTTCGAGGGCTCGGAAGGATATCCTGGGGTGAATATCGAATCTCGGTATGACGATCTTCCAGGGAAGCCTGCGAGCATAGTGTCTAGGATTGTCAGTAAGGGCTTAGCGGTTCTTTCAGGACCTCATATAGAGTATCTTCCTCATTACTGTCGTATGGTTAAGGAGAACGTCCAGAAAACACGTGAATTCCTCCAAAGGGAGCGTACAACTTTGGACCGCTATTGTCAGAATCTTGTACAGCGTTTGCGTCAGCCTGCATTTTCGAAAGCGGACTGCTGAAGATCTAAATTAGGCAATCGAAATCATCAGCGTGTATTTTTGTCGTATCGAACTCGGTGATAAGCTGATATAGGATTGGGCTGCAAAGAACTATGGAGTGCGTTAGGACATTTCGGATGTTATTGGAGGCATAAGACATCTCTTCATAGCCGTGGAGTAGTCCAAACGATTGAATTTGTGGAGCTGTTTGGCTGTTTTTATATACAAAGCGATTGAAATAGTCTCTAGGTTCTATAGTGTACTCATCTTCATTATAGTCTAATTGCTCGAATACACACAGAAAAGCGAGTAGTTCCATTTGTCTTGCTATGGGATTTGAGCTTCCTGTGTTAAGGCTATCTATGAGTAGTATTTGATTTCTTTCTAATGCTGTTGAAAATAGGTTATGGTAGTGGATAAAGAATTTTTTGAAAATTAGATAGAGTTGGTTCGAGATAGGATCCCATTCAGATCTTAGAATGTCAGGATTATGTACTACAGGGAAGTAGTAGGTGATTTCATTTGTTGTGGTTTCGATGAGGTTATTTTCATACTGCGTTTTGTTCTGCAAGTCGGTCAATGAAACTTGAGAGGCTATCCCTAAGTTGTTTACATGTTTTTCTTGTAATTTTTGATAGGTTTTTTGTAAAGGTTCGGAGGTGACAAAGATTCTCGGATCCATATGGATATGAGAAAGGATATACTGTTCATCTTGTTCTAATATTTTCCAATTGGCGAGAGCACTTTTAATTAGGAAATCTGGATCTTTAAGAAAGATTTTTTTCCATTCTTCGAAGGATGGAAAAAAGAGCTCATTTTTTAGGTTTATGGATGTTGGATCTAGGAGTAGTGTTTCGGAGGATTGTATTTTATTTTTGAGAGGATTTAGGAGCCAGGGGTCTAAAGAAGGTGTTTCTTTAGGAAAAATAGATTTTGGTTTTTGTTCGTCCTTTTGAACACTTTTCGAGCACTGTGTTCCAATGAGCAGGGAGATTCCTGTACTTAGGACGATTATACTGATTAGGGACAATGCTATTATCAAAAGAGTATTTGGGAGAAGTCCGGAGAGGGCTATGAGTATGCATGCTGCAATCCCCAAGAATAGGGAAAGTATGGCGAGAGAAAGTTTCGTTATAGCAGCGAATTTGGATTCTGGCAGCAGTTGAGCGGGTTTTTTATTTTCGTGTATAATTGAAGAACACTTGACCATAGAAGACTATCAAAGAAAATGCAAATAATAAATTGAAAAATCGTTGAAAGAAGGAGTCGAAGAGAAAAAATACTCCGGAGGATGGGTTCGAACCAACGACCAATGGATTAACAGTCCACTGCTCTACCGCTGAGCTACTCCGGAACAGCTTTTACTCCCTACATATTCTATGACCAAAGGGTAAAAAGTCAATGATTTTCGTCTCTGAAAAAAGAAAGATTTTCTTTAAGTCTTGCAATTTTCCTTATATTTTTCTTCACTAGTGCGTATGTTTTTCCATCGATATGCTTTCTGGAGTTGTTTATGGAGAATGCTATGTCATCATCGTTTGTGTATAATGGGCCTTCGTGGATTTTAAAAACGTCAGTAGCTCAGGAGGTATTTAAAAAGCACGGTAAGGGGATTCAGGTTCTCTTAAGTACTTCAGTGATGCTTTTTATAGGTCTTGGAGTCTGTGCCTTTATATTTCCTCAATATCTGATTGTTTTTGTTTTGACTATAGCTTTGCTTATGCTCGCTATAAGCTTGGTATTGTTTCTCTTAATACGTTCTGTACGCTCTTCAATGGTAGATCGTTTGTGGTGTTCTGAAAAAGGATATGCTCTTCATCAACATGAGAACGGGCCTTTTTTGGATGTGAAGCGTGTACAGCAAATTCTTCTAAGATCACCCTATATTAAAGTTCGGGCTTTATGGCCGTCTGGAGATATCCCTGAGGATCCTTCACAAGCTGCGGTTCTATTACTTTCTCCTTGGACTTTCTTTTCATCCGTGGATGTAGAGGCTTTATTACCGAGTCCTCAAGAAAAGGAGGGTAAGTATATAGATCCTGTGCTGCCTAAGTTGTCTAGGATAGAGAGAGTCTCACTTTTAGTGTTTTTGAGTGCATTTACTTTGGATGACTTAAACGAACAGGGAGTCAATCCTTTGATGAATAATGAGGAATTTTTATTTTTTATAAATAAGAAAGCGCGTGAGCATGGGATTCAGGATTTAAAACACGAGATTATGTCTTCGTTAGAGAAAACAGGAGTGCCATTAGACCCCTCAATGAGTTTTCAAGTTTCACAAGCGATGTTTTCTGTATATCGCTACTTGAGACAAAGGGATTTAACGACTTCAGAATTAAGATGTTTTCACCTCTTAAGTTGTTTTAAAGGGGATGTGGTTCATTGTTTAGCTTCATTTGAAAACCCTAAAGATTTAGCAGATTCTGACTTTTTAGAAGCTTGTAAGAACGTGGAATGGGGTGAGTTTATTTCGGCATGTGAGAAGGCTCTTTTAAAGAATCCGCAAGGAATTTCCATTAAGGATCTAAAACAATTTTTAGTGAGGTAATCTATGATCGAGTTTGCTTTTGTTCCTCATACCTCCGTGACAGCGGATCGGATTGAGGATCGCATGGCCTGTCGCATGAACAAGTTGTCTACTTTAGCAATTACAAGTCTTTGTGTATTGATCAGTTCAGTTTGTATTATGATTGGGATTTTATGCATTTCTGGAACGGTTGGGACCTATGCATTTGTTGTAGGAATTATTTTTTCTGTGCTTGCTTTGGTAGCATGTGTTTTCTTTCTTTATTTCTTTTATTTTTCTTCTGAGGAATTTAAGTGTGCTTCTTCGCAGGAGTTTCGTTTTTTGCCTATACCAGCTGTGGTTTCTGCATTGCGTTCCTATGAATACATTTCTCAGGACGCTATCAATGACGTTATAAAAGATACGATGCAGTTGTCTACCCTTTCTTCTCTTTTAGATCCCGAAGCTTTTTTCTTAGAATTTCCTTATTTTAACTCTTTGATAGTGAATCATTCGATGAAGGAAGCGGATCGTTTGTCTCGAGAGGCTTTTTTGATTTTATTAGGTGAGATTACTTGGAAGGATTGTGAAACAAAAATTTTGCCATGGTTGAAAGATCCTAATATCACTCCTGATGATTTCTGGAAGCTATTAAAAGACCATTTCGATTTAAAGGACTTTAAGAAGAGGATCGCCACTTGGATACGGAAGGCCTATCCAGAAATTAGATTACCGAAGAAGCATTGTTTAGATAAGTCTATCTATAAGGGGTGTTGTAAGTTTTTATTACTTGCTGAGAATGATGTGCAATATCAGAGGTTATTACATAAGGTCTGTTATTTCTCTGGGGAGTTTCCTGCCATGGTTTTAGGTTTGGGAAGTGAAGTGCCTATGGTGTTAGGACTCCCTAAGGTTCCCAAGGATCTTACCTGGGAGATGTTTATGGAAAATATGCCTGTTCTTCTGCAAAGCAAAAGAGAGGGGCATTGGAAAATCTCCTTGGAAGACGTAGCCTCTCTTTAATGAAAGAAGAGTCCTCGGATGAAGCCTATGATTTCTTCTGTAGGTGTTCCAGGGGTATTGATATCGTTAAGACGGTCTTGGAATTGTGGATACGATGAGTAGAAGTGTTTATGAGCTTGTTGGGATAGGGGTTTAATAATATCTCCAGGGAGGTTCAGGTGGTAGAGGCTTTCTTCTAGAGCTAGGTAGAGCAAGGAAGGGAGAGCCTCTGAGAGTTTTGGTAATTCTTTAGCTGAGCTAGTATGGCTATGGAATTCCAAGGATGGCACAGAAAGATGGGGAATGTCTTTATGGTTAGCTCTGAGTCCGTACAACCGTGTGTTTAGAAATAGGCATCTTCGGATGAGCACGGGAGCACGGTCTATCCATAAGTTTGAGGGGGTTTCTTTTTGTGGATGGAAGTTTTTCCATACTAAAGACCAGTTTGTTTTTGTGCCGTGACTGTCGTAGGGGAATATGGTGAAGTTTGCCCCATGGATAATGAGCTCGGAGATTTCCAACTGTTTCGTTAGTAGCATAGATATGGAAGAAAATCGTACATCTGCGTACTCGATTTCGGCGGCGTAAGGAAAGCGTTCAGAAGCTAGAGGGTTATGAATGCAGATATGACGGATTTTAATTCCAGAAGTTCTTATGGAGACTCTTCCTACAGTGACTTGGGTGTGGAGGCGGTTAGATAGCCATTGCTCAACGATACTTTCTTTGCGCATCCAGAAATATCCAACGATGCAGCACCCTATAAGAAATAGATTTTTTAGCAGTTTAAACATATAGGCAGAGGAGTTTTATATCTTAATAATTAAGATAGATTAAGAAATGAATATTCCCAAAGAAAAAGGTCTCTTTTCTTTAGTTAGAAAAGAGACCTCATGGAAAATTGTTAATACTAGCTTAAGAGACTAGTAGTCCATTCCTGCGCTTGGCATCGCTGGAGCTGAAGAAGATTTCTCTTCTGGGATATCAGCGATTAAGGCTTCTGTTGTGAGGAGTAATCCTGCGATAGAAGCTGCGCTTTCTAGAGCTGAGCGAGTCACTTTAGTTGGATCTAAAATTCCTGCGTCAATCATATCTGTATAAGCGTCACGTAAAGCATCATAGCCTTCATTTGCAGATCTTGCTAGAACTTGCTGACAAATGATAGCGCCTTCTTTACCTGCGTTACTTGCAATTTGCTTTAATGGAGCTGTTAATGCTTTTAGAATAATACGAGTACCAATAGCTTCGTCTTCGTTTGCTAGCATAGGAAGGAAAGCTTCTAGTGTAGGGATACAGCGAACTAAGGCAGTTCCACCACCAGGGAGGATTCCTTCTTCGACAGCTGCAATGGTTGCGTGTTGTGCATCATCTACTCTGTCTTTTTTCTCTTTCATCTCTATTTCGGTAGCAGCTCCTACGCGGATTACGGCGACACCACCGGAGAGTTTAGCTAAACGCTCTTGGAGTTTTTCTTTGTCGTAATCTGAAGTGCTATCTTCGATTTGTTTTTTAATATTGTCGCATCGAGCTTGGATATCAGGTTTGTTTCCTAAGCCTTCGACGATTGTGGTATCTTCTTTAGTTACGATAACTTTCTTAGCTTTTCCTAACATTGCTAGAGTTGTATTCTCTAGTTTCATGCCAAGTTCTTCGCTAACTAGTTGGCCACCAGTAAGGATAGCGATGTCTTCTAACATAGCTTTTCTTCTGTCACCGAAACCAGGAGCTTTCACTGCACAGACTCTGAATCCTGCACGGAGTCTATTGACTACTAGAGTTGCTAAAGCTTCTCCTTCAATTTCTTCTGCAATGATTAAAAGAGGGCGTCCAGATTCTGCTACTTGTTGTAAAACTGGAAGGAAGTCTTTAATTCCAGAGATTTTTTTATCGTAGATTAGAATCAGAGCGTCTTCTAAAACGCATTCTTGAGTTTCTGGATTTGTGGAGAAGTAGCTGGAGAGGTATCCACGGTTGAAGTTCATTCCTTCTACAACGTCGAGAACAGTTTCGAAGCCTTTAGCTTCTTCAACAGTAATGGATCCGTTTTTACCAACTTTTTCCATAGCTTCTGCAATAAGATTTCCGATTTCGGAATCATTATTTGCTGAGATAGTAGCTACTTGAGCGATTTCTTTGTGATGTTGTACAGGTTTACTAATTTTTTTGAGTTCATCAACAACAACTTTTACGGCTTTGTCGATACCTCTTTTTAGGTCCATAGGATTGGCACCGGCAGTGACATTTCTTAGACCTTCGCTATAGATTGCTTCTGCAAGAACAGTTGCTGTTGTAGTTCCGTCGCCTGCTTTGTCAGCAGTTTTGCTGGCGACTTCTTTTACCATCTGAGCGCCCATGTTTTCATGTTTGTCTTCGAGCTCGATTTCTTTAGCTACAGTAACACCATCTTTAGTCACTTGGGGAGAGCCAAAGCTCTTATCTATAACTACGTGACGTCCTTTAGGACCTAGAGTAACTTTTACTGCTTCTGCAAGAGTTTTTACCCCTTTATGTATTTTTTTTCTGGCTTCTTCATTATATTTAATATTTTTCGCTGCCATCGTTGTTCTCCTTAACTTTCTATAATCTGCAAACTAGTATTTTATTTTAGGACGGCCATGATTTCACTGGACTGTAGAATGACATACTCTTCGTCATCGATTGTGATTTCTTGACCTGCATACTTATCCATTAAAATGATATCGCCAACTTGAACTTCGAAAGGAAGTAGAGTACCGTCATCAGTTCGTTTGCCTGTGCCTAAAACAAGGACCTCAGCACGATCTTGTTTCTTTTTTGCTGTATCGGGTAAGATGATTCCTCCACGAGCAGTGGCTTCTTCTTCTTCCCTTTTTACCAAGATTCTATCGCCCAAAGGTTTAATTCGGAGGGTCGTTGCTTGATCAGACATTTATATGCTCCTTATGTTTTACGTTCTAAGAGACTTTGCTATTTCTGCAATCACGATAACAAAGCGTTTTTTTTTGTGCAATAATTTTAGCACTCAATAATTTTAAGTGCTAAAAACTCAATCTTCTGAAAGCAAGGAAGAGAGTAGGTCTATCTTTTTCGTAATGAATGCAAAGGCTTTATCTAATGGAGCAGAGGTGGTCATATCCAATCCCGATTTCTTTAATATATTGAGTGGGAAGTCAGACCTTCCGCTTTTCAAAAATTTTAAATAAAGTTCGAGAGCCCCTGGTTCTTGTGTAAGAATTTTTTCAGCAAAGGAGAGGGCAGCTATGATACCTGTCGCATATTGATAAACATAGAAATTATAGTAGAAGTGAGGGATTCTAGCCCATTCTAATGCAGATAGGGAATCCGAGGTTACAACACCTCCGTAGAATTCTTTTTGTAAATTACCGTAAGTTGCGGAGAGGAACTCTTCAGTAAGAGGAGTTCCTTGTTCTGCTGCAGAATGAATTTCGTATTCGAAGGCAGCGAAAAAGGTTTGACGGAACAGAGTCGCAAATATGGTGTCTAGAGTTTTAGTGATAATTACGATTTTGTCTTCTTTACTTTGATCTGATTTGCTGAGAGCTTCCATGAGGAGCATCTCATTGAATGTTGAGGCAATTTCAGCAAGAAACAGAGGGTATTGGGCATCATGATAGGGCTGTGCTTCTCTACTGAAGTAGGAGTGCATGCTATGTCCAGCTTCATGGGCAATGACGGAAACGTCATAGAGTGTATTCGTGTAGTTTAGAAGAATATAAGGAGCGCTATCATAGCATCCTGAGGAGTAGGCTCCCGAACGCTTGTGCTTATTTTCGTATCTGTCTACCCAACGATTTGAAAGAAGACCATTTCTTAGAATTTCAACATAATGAGTCCCTAAGGGAAGGAGGCTTTTGCAAACTAGGTCAACGCCTTCTTCATAACTATAATTCTTACTTGTAGTTTGGGAAATAGGAGCATAAACATCATAAAAGTGGAATTCTTTTAGATTTAGAGCTTCTTTTTTTAGGTTAAAATACCGATTGATAAGAGAAGTGTGTTTCTTTGTTTCGTTTATAAGATTGATATAAACAGTTGTAGGGATGTTATGTTGGAATAGGGATGCCTCTAGGCACGAAGGGTAATTTCTTGCTTTGGCTTCAAAGAGATGCGCTTGGACTTTCCCATTGAGAAGATTCGCGAAGGTGTTACGGTAATCATAGTAACGTTGGAATTGAGCTAAGTAGGCAGTACGGCGCAATTCCTGATCTGGGGATTGCATATACAGCGAAGCCAGGGCATGGGATAGCGGATGTTCTTCTCCGTTTGAATCTTTAGCTATACCAAAAGGAATTTCTGCATCGCTTAAGGAAGAGAAAGCTTTATTTGAGACATTAAGGGCTGCAAACGAGGAGGCTAAGATCTTTTCTTCGTTTGCTGTTCCTGTGTGGGGAGAAAGACGGAAAATTTTTTCTAGGTAAAATCTATAGGGAGCGAGCACTGAGCTGGATAGCAAGGCAGCGACTTTTTCTTCAGAAAGAGCAATTAAAGCTGGTTGGATCCAAGAAATTTCCTGAGAAAAGAGAGTGTAGAGATAGACAATGGATTGGTAGTCGCTTTCCCCTTCGGGATTTGTAATATCTTGATCGTGGATGAGGTGAGCGTATATGTAGAGTTGGTCTAATTTTCGTTCTACAGAGAATTTTTTTGATAAAAGTTCGAGTAAAGATTCGGGGTTATCGATTTGATAATGAGAGGGAGAGAATTCGGGCCATATGGGAGAACGATCTTTTCCAGAGCTACAAAGATCGAAATCTTTTTTCCACTCCTCTCTATTTGCGTACATGAGAGTTGTGTCCCAACAATGCTTTGGATCTACTTGAGTTCTTGTTGGGAGTGCTTCGGTTTTCAGTTCAGTAGTCATGAGGGAAGGAACTCCTTTTTAAGAGTCAGGATGAATGAGAAAGCTCATTATAAGACAATCTTTAAGAAAAAGCCAAGAACAAATCTTGGTTTAAAGATTAGAAGGGGTTGGCCGTATCTATAAAGGTTGTGGAAATAGGAAATTCGCTTTTTAGATGCTCTGCAAGAGATTTTGGACCTACTTTTTCTGTGGCTGTATGTCCAAATGCTAGGAAGTTGATATTGCTTTCTAGAGCTGTCGACCATGCAGGTTCATCAAAATTTCCTGTGATGAAGCAATCGACTTGGGACGTGGCTGCCGAAGAGAGTTCTCTATAAGCTCCTCCTGAGATCAGAGCTGCTGAGGAGACTCTAGAGGGGCCGCCCAAGGCAGATCCTTTTAGGGGAGCTTGGTAATATTGAGATAACAGGTCAATGAAAGAATCTATATCGATAGGAGAGAAAGAGCCTTGCACTCCTAAATAAGGGAGGGAAGAACCAAAGGGCTTCAAGTCATGCCAATTTAGATCCAGGGCAACTCTCCAGTTATTTCCTAAGGTAGGGTGAGCATCCAAAGGAAGGTGGTAGGCAATGAGTTGGATATTGTGTTCTATTAGTAATTGGATGCGCTTATGGATCATGCCGGTAATAGGATAGGGCATACCTTTCCAAAAAATTCCGTGGTGTACAATGAGAACGTTTGCTTCGGCCGCAACAGCTTGTTTTATGGTTTCTAGATCTGCGGTAACTGCAACAGCGATTTTCTTTACCGGAGTTTGGGGATCTCCAACTTGAAGTCCGTTGGGTCCATAATCCTGAAATATTTTTGATGAGAGAAGAGTCTCAAGATGAGAAAGGAGATCCGCAACATTCATAGAACAGACTTATTTAAAAAATAGCATTAGTACACAAGTGCCCATTATTGTAAAGGTTTTGTTATAAAAACAAGTAAGTATTCTTAGCTCATCAAACTATTCTATATGTAAGATATTAGCTAGTTCCATGTTTAGTAATTATAAATGCATTTAGAGTCTTTCTGTACTTTTAGAATTTTACATGGCTTGATGTTTTCCTTTAGAAATCTTCCAAAAAAATGGGGGTTGTAATTCGGCGTATCTATCTGTGGTAGAGAGGATTACATTTCATATTCTATAAACTTCGGCAGTATTTTAGAGTGTTAGTATTTGGAATGTTTTAGTTTCTTAGGGGAAACCATCCGCAGATGAGATTTTTTCCAACGTATTAAGTTTTATCATCTCTATCTAATTTTCAGAAAGAGTATGAAGATGAGCCCTGGCATGTGAAAAGCAGAGACTATTAGAAAAATCTTTGAGCCGAAGAGTCAAAGATTTTAATCAGGCTATCGATAATGATGTTCTGTGCGTAAGTTAGGTTTTCTTCGGTATGTGCGGAGCTAATGAAGTTTGCTTCGAGGGGAGATGGAGAAAGGTAGACTCCATTATCAAATACTTCAGAGTAGAAGGTTTGAAATTTCTCTACATCGGAATTTTTTGCTTCATCAAAATTTGTGGGTGCAGATTCTGTAAAAAAGAGGCTGAACATCGTTCCCTGATGTACTAGAGATACTGGGAATCCTTGAGATCGGATTTCCTCTTCAATTGGAGAATAAAAGAGAGCCTCTAATTGGCTGAGATGGTCATAGAATCCTTCGGATTGGCATAATTGAATGGCGGCGTGTCCTGTAGCCATAGCGAGGAAGTTCCCAGACATGGTACCTGCTTGGAATATGGTGCCTTCGGGCATGAGGTGATCGAGAATTGAGCGGTGTCCTACAAGGGCTGCAGCAGGTAGGCCTCCTCCTAAGATTTTTCCATAGATGGTAATATCGGGGGAGAGATTGAAAATATCTTGAGCTCCTTGGAATGCCACTCGAAATCCTGTGACGACTTCATCCATAATAGAAAGACTTCCGAAGCGTTTGCAGAGTTCTATGATATCGTCTAGAAATTCGGCTTTGGGAAGGACGATACCCATATTTGCACATATAGGTTCAAAGATAATTCCTGCTACTTGAGGTCCTAGAGCTTCCATGACATGGTGTAGGATTTGGCTATTGTTATAAGGCAGGGATATCAATAAAGAATGTGGAGAGGGCGTGTGTATCAATGAAGTTAGGTTGTCTATAGTTTCTTCAGTTGTTGAGATGCCTCCAAGAAGAGTATCTGCATGACCGTGATATCCCCCTATAAATTTGATAATAATAGAGCGGTTTGTGATTCCTCGAGCGAGACGTACTGCAGTCATTGTTGCTTCCGTTCCCGAGGATACAAAACGGATTTTATGTTCTTTGAGTTTGAGCGAGGAGAGGAGCATTGTTGCAAATAGAATTTCCTCTTCAGAGGTTAAGCCATAGGAGGTTCCTTTTAGAGCTGTTTTTTGGATAGCCTTGACAATTTTGGGATGACTGTGGCCGTGAATTAAAGCTCCCCAGCCTCCACAAAAATCAATAAACTCTCGTCCGTGAGTATCTAGGAAAATATCTCCTTGTGCTGAGCTCACTATAGGGGGTGTGACTCCTACAGAACGGCAGGCCCGAACGGGAGAGTTCACGCCTCCTGGGAAGACTTGGCATGCCTCTTCAAAAGTAACGGTATGCTTTTGATTTGAGCAGTTCAACATGGAATTTCTTTTAGTGAGTTTCCACATATTTTGGAGAAGCTGATCTTTAATGGCTAGAAAAAGCCGTGAGTTAGTTTAGCAATAGATTGTCAGGGACTGTAGAAAGCGAGGCATATTTTCCTCCAAGATCTTTAAGAACTAAAGCCCAGAGATCTTCTGGTTCTGAGTAAAAGACGTAGTCTTTGTTCCCTGGAGCTAGAAACCAGTCATTGCTTAGGAATTCTTTTTCAAGTTGTCCTGCTTGCCATCCGCTATAGCCAAAACATAGGTTGATTTCTGGCCCAGATTCGCTAGAGGCGATTTCTTGGAGGAAGGGAAGATCTCCTCCTAAGTAGACTGATGGACAAATTTCTAACGTTTGTTCAGGAATTTCGGAGCATGAATGAAGTAACATCATTTGGTTTGCTTGTAGGGGGCCTCCCATACAAAAGCGGATATTATGATTGGAGACTTTTTCAAAGGTAAAGATGTCATCTGAGATTTCAAATCCCAGGGTTTTATTTAAGATGAGACCGAAAGAACCATTGAGGCTATGTTCACAAAGTAGGATGACACTACGAGCAAAGACTCCTTGGTTTATATCAGGAGAAGCGACTAACAAAGATCCTTTTTCTAGGCGTGCATAAGGAATTTTCATAATATCTCTGAGTTTATTCTTCGTAGGGGACTACAGCATCAAATACTGATTTAACACACAAGATGGGGATTTTATGAGTTAAGGCGAGAGGGATGCTATCGCTAGGACGGGCATCGACATCAACGACGTATAGAAATTCGCGATCTTTTTGTTCTAAAAAGAGTCTTGTGTAGAAAACGTTATCTTTATAGTCATTAATTACTACACGTAACACTTGGATATCGAAACCTGAAAAGACAAAGTTCAGTAGATCATGAGCAAAAGGTCTTTGAGGAGAGTGTCCTTCAGTATCAGCACCTTGAAATGCTTGCCCCATGGAAACGTGCCCATATATAGCGAACTTTTTTTCTTCAGTACCTAAGATCATGCCTGCATAATTACAAAAACTGACAAGTTTGTAAAAATTGAGAAGTACTAAGGGGGTTTCTTCTAGGAGTTCTTTTTCTAAGCTCATACAGAATATTTTTTGCTGATTAGACCTTGGCTATTGCTAGACCACACTTCGACTTTCTCTATAACAAACCCGACTTCAATAACACCATGAATTTGTATTAACTTTAATAAATCCTTTTCAGGATTTGGGTAGGAGTTGGGGGAAAAAATATCGTAAATGTAGTTGCTGCTGTCTGTAATAAATAGGTCACCAGTATCTTGTAGGCGCCATTCTCCTTCATATCCAAGATGGCGGATTTCTTCAATAATTGCTGAGCGACCGAATCGACTGATTTCTAAAGGAACACGAAATTTTCCTAGGACTGGAACCAGTTTACTTTCATCAACAAGGATAATGCTGCGTTTTGCTGCTCTTAAAAGAATCTTTTCTCTGAAAATGGCTCCGCCACCACCTTTGATCATCCGCAATTGAGGGTCGACTTCATCAGCACCGTCTACCGTAAGATCTAGGGAAGAGAATTTTTCTGGATTTAAGAGGGGGATGGCAAGCTGCTTTGCTAGAGCATAAGAATTTTGAGAAGAAGCTATAGCATGAACTGCTAAGGACTCTGTTTGAATTCTATGGGCGAGTGCAAAGATAAATTCCTTAGCTGTAGATCCACTGCCTAAGCCAAGAATCATGCCTGAAGTTACTTGTGTAGCAGCCTCATGGGCCAGGCATTTTTTCTCATGAAGATGAAGATCTTTTTCCACAGCGCTACTACTATGTTACAAAATATTCCCACAGCTTATGCAAAGGGATTCTTCCAATACTATACAAAAATCGAAACCTTTTGGACGAGTCTTTAGGGTAATCGATTTTCAGATCTTTAAATGAAAGCGTATTGATCCTATTTTCTGCTATAGGTTTTAGTGGGTAGGAACGGATCTTTTGTATTGCATTGTCATGGGATACTCTAGAAATCTCGAAGTGCGAACAAAAATTAAGAATGGAATTCTTAGTAGACAATAGTTGGAGTATTTTGAAGTGAAATTTTTCCAAAGTCCCCTTCGATTTAGAATAGGAGTGACTTTAAAATTAAGATAGAAAACGAACTAGATAACGTACATAAAGGGAAGAGCTGGTTGGATCTATAGAGGTTCCAACCAGCTCTGGTTTCATTATTTCCAAACTTCTTCGGAAATTTCTTTTACTAGAGCAACTTTAGCCCATTGCTCTTCTTCTGTTAATTTATTTCCTATTTCACATGAAGCAAAACCACACTGTGGACTTAGAGAGAGTCTTTCCAAGGGCAGGTAGTCTGCTGCTTGATGTATGCGAGCAATGACCTCATCCTTATTTTCAAGTGTAGGGGTTTTGCTGGTAACAAGACCTAAGCAGACAGTTTTTTCTCCAGAAATGAAGGTGAGAGGAGAGAAGTCTCCAGAACGCTCATGATCAAACTCTAAATAGTAGCCGTCTACATTTGTTTGTTCGAATAGGGGCTTTGCAATAAAGTCATAACTACCACTAGCAAAGAATTTTGAGTGGTAGTTCCCACGGCATACATGTAAATTAACGACTAGATCATCGGGACGATCTGCAATTACAAGATTATTAATCAGAAGATATTGTTGAATCAGATCTTGAAGACCTTTTTCATCGATACCATACCACGAACAGACTCGAGGGTCTACTAAACCTCCCCGAGTACAGTCATCTAATTGGAGATAGCGGCAGCCAGCATCATAAAGATCGCGAATGACTTTACGATAACCTGCAACAATATCTTCAATTAGCTCCTGATTTGTAGGATAGAATTTACGTGTGACCTCTATATTATTAGGGAAGATCATCTGCTTTAAAAACTGTGCCGGTGCAGGAAGAGTTTGCTTTGCAGTCGTAAATTCATCTTCTAGAGCTTTTACAAATTTAAAGTGATCCACAAATGGGTGGTGAGATACAGAGATCTTGTCTGTCAGATAGGTATCATCGATCATAGCGCGTTCTCCATCAAAGAAAACTCCTTCTGTAGCTCTGTGGTGACCTACGCCATGAAAACCCCACATGAAGTCGTAATGCCACGTAGCTCTGCGGAATTCTCCATCAGTAATAAAAGAAAGACCTGCTGCTTTTTGTTTTTTGATCAAATCTTGGATAGCGATATCCTCAATTTGCATGAGTTGATCTAGAGAAATAGAGCCTTCTTTAAGGCTTTCTCTAGTTTTTTTTAAATGCTCAGGACGCAAAAAACTACCGACAACATCAAAATGAGATTTCAGAGGTCTTTTTAGTGAAGTATTCATGATTGTCCTCCTTCAGACTAGTGAAATGGAAAGAGCTAAGTAGAAAAACGTCGAATTTTCTATAGGATTAAAAATAAGAATAAACAAGTTATAGGCGTTTCTGAAAGACAGAATCGTTACTTAATACTTTCCACAATGTTCTAGCATTTAAGAACATAGGATATATTTTGTCCAACTATAACTAGATCATTTAAAAATATTTGTAATTTAGTTGGAATATATAAAATCATTAGCATTAAGCAAACTGTTTTTCTTTTCTTAGTTTTTAGATGCGAATAATTTGATAATTTCTCAGGTAATTAAAAATCTTTTAATTGTTTTTTCTGTTTATGTTTGACAAGCACAAGGTGGATGCCACTCTATAGTCACGATCTTTAAGTCCTTGATTTGTGAAGAAATTGGTCCTTAGGAGTTGCCGCTTTCTTCAGACAGTTCAAGAGATCACTTCCTAATGTATTTTTAGAAAGGGGAAAGAGATCCTCTTAGGTTAGACGTTTAGGTTTGGTAGTATTTCGATAGGGTTTGATAAAGTTGCCTCTTCTACATTCTCAGAGGAAAGTTTATAGATTTTTTATTATTCCTATGTAATAAGAAAAACCTTTTTAAAAAGTGCTTGGGGTGAATTTTATGGAGAAATTTTCCGATGCTGTCTCTGAAGCTTTAGAGAAGGCTTTCGAACTTGCTAAATCTTCGAAACATACCTATGTCACAGAAAATCACCTATTACTGGCTTTATTAGAAAATACAGAGTCTCTCTTTTATTTGGTAATTAAGGACATTCATGGGAACCCTGGTTTGCTCAATACGGCAGTTAAAGATGCGCTCTCACGAGAGCCGACTGTAGTTGAAGGAGAGGTGGATCCTAAACCTTCTCCGGGTTTACAAACCCTTCTTAGGGATGCCAAACAAGAGGCAAAGACATTAGGAGATGAATACATTTCTGGAGATCATCTGCTGCTTGCTTTTTGGAGTTCAAACAAAGAGCCTTTTAATTCTTGGAAGCAAACAACAAAAGTTAGTTTTAAAGATCTTAAGAATCTGATTACTAAAATACGACGAGGAAATCGTATGGATTCGCCAAGCGCTGAAAGTAATTTTCAGGGTTTAGAAAAGTATTGTAAAAATTTAACAGCATTAGCTCGTGAAGGTAAACTGGATCCTGTGATCGGTAGAGATGAAGAAATTCGTAGAACCATCCAAGTGCTTTCCCGTAGAACTAAAAATAACCCTATGCTTATTGGTGAGCCGGGTGTAGGGAAAACTGCTATAGCAGAAGGATTAGCTCTTAGGCTTATCCAGGGTGATGTTCCTGAATCTCTCAAAGGTAAACAGCTTTATGTCTTAGATATGGGAGCTTTGATTGCAGGAGCTAAGTATCGAGGTGAGTTTGAAGAAAGACTAAAGAGTGTTTTAAAAGATGTAGAATCTGGAGATGGCGAGCACATTATCTTTATTGATGAGGTGCATACTCTTGTTGGAGCAGGAGCTACTGATGGAGCTATGGATGCTGCGAATCTTTTAAAGCCTGCATTAGCAAGAGGGACGCTACACTGTATTGGCGCGACGACTTTGAATGAGTATCAGAAGTATATTGAAAAAGATGCTGCTTTGGAACGTCGATTTCAGCCTATTTTTGTGACAGAGCCTTCTTTGGAGGATGCTGTCTTTATTCTTCGTGGACTAAGAGAAAAATATGAAATTTTCCATGGAGTCAGGATTACAGAGGGGGCTTTGAATGCCGCAGTCCTACTTTCCTATCGTTATATCCCAGATCGCTTTCTTCCAGATAAGGCTATCGATTTGATAGATGAAGCGGCAAGTTTAATTCGCATGCAAATTGGTAGTCTTCCTCTTCCTATTGATGAAAAGGAGAGAGAGCTTGCTGCTTTGATCGTTAAGCAAGAGGCTATAAAACGCGAGCAATCTCCTTCCTATCAAGAAGAGGCGGATGCTATGCAGAAGTCTATAGATGCTTTGAGAGAGGAATTAGCATCTCTACGTTTGGGTTGGGATGAAGAGAAGAAGTTGATTTCGGGGCTCAAGGAAAAAAAGAATTCCTTGGAAAGTATGAAATTTTCTGAAGAGGAGGCGGAGCGTGTTGCAGACTATAATCGTGTAGCTGAGCTTCGGTATAGTTTAATTCCCCAACTTGAAGAAGAAATCAAACAGGATGAAGCCTCTTTAAATCAAAGAGATAACCGTCTCCTTCAAGAAGAAGTTGACGAGCGATTGATTGCGCAAGTGGTAGCTAATTGGACAGGGATTCCTGTGCAAAAAATGCTAGAAGGGGAAGCTGAGAAACTGTTAATTCTTGAAGAATCCTTAGAAGAACGTGTGGTAGGACAGCCTTTTGCAGTCTCTGCGGTTAGTGATTCTATTCGTGCTGCACGTGTAGGTTTAAATGATCCTCAACGTCCCTTAGGAGTCTTTTTATTTTTAGGGCCAACAGGGGTAGGAAAAACCGAGCTTGCAAAAGCTCTTGCAGATCTTCTTTTCAATAAAGAGGAAGCTATGGTCCGCTTCGATATGTCAGAGTATATGGAAAAGCATTCCATTTCCAAGCTTATAGGATCTTCTCCAGGGTATGTGGGTTATGAGGAAGGTGGGAGTCTTTCTGAGGCTCTTCGACGACGTCCCTATTCAGTAGTTCTCTTTGATGAGATAGAGAAAGCAGATAAGGAAGTTCTAAATATCCTTTTACAGGTTTTTGATGATGGGATTCTTACGGATGGGAAAAAACGCAAAGTAAATTGTAAAAATGCCTTGTTTATCATGACATCAAATATAGGTTCTCCAGAACTTGCAGATTATTGTTCAAAAAAAGGAAGTGAGCTTACGAAAGAAGCGATTCTTTCTGTAGTCTCTCCAGTATTGAAAAGATACTTGAGCCCTGAATTTATGAACCGAATTGATGAGATACTTCCTTTTGTTCCATTAACGAAAGAAGATATCGTGAAAATAGTTGGCATTCAAATGCGAAGGATTGCCCAGAGATTAAAGGCACGGCGGATCAATTTATCTTGGGATGATTCTGTAATATTATTTCTTAGTGAACAGGGTTATGACAGTGCTTTCGGAGCCCGCCCTTTAAAACGTTTGATCCAACAAAAAGTTGTGATCTTGCTTTCTAAGGCTTTGCTTAAAGGAGATATTAAACCTGATACATCGATTGAGTTGACGATGGCAAAAGAGGTGCTCGTATTTAAAAAAGTGGAAACTCCTTCTTAGAGAGTTTTCTATGGGTGCGGAATTTTAGATACTAGGAAAAGCCCTCTTTGTTAAGAGAATGGATAGGTTTTTAGATTCTATGTCTTCTTGCTACGCTTTCTTGTTTCCCGGGATCATAAAAAAACTAGGACGATAAAGTGTGTGTAGGATTAGAATTGTGCGGCAAGCTTCATTTGGCTAAACAAGAGCAGTCACAGAAATTTAAGAAGTCCTATGTTTAAGAGCTTTATAGTAAGGTATATGTTTGTAGGTGGCCTTGTTTCATTCTTGCTTCCTATCCCCGACTTGGAATGTGCGAATAATGTAACAAAAACTTATGATAAGAAAGCTTCTGTTATATCCAGAGATCTTAAGCTACAGGAAGACTGCCAGAAGTTTTGGAATCTTGATCCGTATAAACTAGAAAGTCTTTGTGCTTATCAAGTGCTTTACCATGATGACTATAGTTCCAAGAGAATACGAGAGCTTTTTCCTCAAATCCAAAAAGACGAAGTCCCCATATTTGCAACAATGATTCTTACTTTAGGGAAAGTAGACCGTGGCTTTTCTCCTGAAGAAATTTCATTGATCCAAAAACTTTCTTACCCAGGCCTCTCATTGGCTTCTTTGAGAGGGTCTACAGAAATAGACCCGAATACAGATTTGGCTCGTGCTTTAGTAGTGTCGGAGTTTTCTGGAGATTTAGGGAAGAACCGAGCTGACTACTATAGCAATTGCCTTGATATTTTGGCGTTGCGTATTCATGCAGAACGTCAAAGGTATTTAGATCAGTCTCCTTGTGTTCCTGGAACCTCCGAGTTTCATAAGGCAACTATAGAAGCTATTAATACGATACTCTTCTATGAAGAAGCAGTTCGTTATCCTTCGAAGAAAGAAATGTTTTCTGATGAATTTTCTTTTCTTTCTTCAGTTACAGATAGAAAATTCGGCGTATGTTTAGGGGTCTCTTCTCTTTATTTCTCTTTGTCACAGCGCTTAGATTTACCTTTAGAGGCTGTGACGCCTCCTGGGCATATCTACTTACGTTATCAGGGTGGTGAGGTGAACATTGAGACTACAGCTGGAGGGCGCCATCTTCCTACAGCAAGTTACTGTGATTGTCTAGATTTAGAAGACCTTCAGGTGCGTACTCCTGAAGAAATGATAGGGCTTACTTTTATGAACCAGGGCTCTTTTGCTCTGCAGAAGAAAAAGTATAAGGAAGCGGAAGAGGCTTATAAAAAGGCTCAAGAGTATTTGGGAGACGAGGAACTACAAGAGCTTTTGGGGTTTGTTCAAATCCTAGGAGGAAAGAAAAAAGAGGGGAAATCTTTGATTGGTAAAAGTCCTCGCGCTTCCCAGAAAGGATCGGTGGCTTATGACTACCTTAAAGGTAGAATCAACATTCCAACACTAGCTCTTTTATTTTCTTATCCAGGATCCAATTATGAAGAGATAGCTTCTTATGAAGAAGAACTCAAAAAGGCTATGAAAAGCTCGATGCCATGTTGTGAAGGACAGCGTCGTCTTGCTTCAGTAGCATTTCATTTGGGGAAGACAGCGGAGGCGGTTGCTCTTTTAGAAAAATGCGTTGAGGATATCCCTAATGATCTTTCTCTTCATTTAAGGTTATGTAAAATCCTATGTGATCGACATGAGTATACAAAGGCTTTGAAATACTTCATAATTGCGGAAAGACTTATGGAGGATCAGGGATTTCTTAAAAAAGACAATCGTTCGTTCGCTTTATTTTATGAGGTGAAAAAAATCATATCCAAAGTGGCTCCTCAAAAAGCTAACACCTTGCTTTTAATGGAGTCTGAAAGATAACTTGATCAGTTCTTTCTGTATTGCTCTTATTTATAACATGTTATAACATTGCAAGTGTTAATTTTTAACAGATCTTTATTTGTTGCAATATTTTTTTAAATAAGAATTGAGCTATTTTTTAGCCTCATATTGCAGATGTCATGAAAGATTTGAATCAAAGTAAGTCTTGCTTTCCAAGCTTTGGTAGGATTAAAGTGTTTGAGATGAATTCGCATTTTTTAAATTATTGTTGGAATTAGTATGAGCAGTTCGGAAGTTGTTTTCCAGACAGTTCATGGCCTTGGCTTTGGTGGATTGTCTTCAAAAAGTGTTGTCCCTTTTAAGAAAAGTCTTTCGGATGCGCCCCGTGTTGTGTGCTCGATTTTAGTTTTGACTCTGGGGTTGGGAGCGCTTGTTTGTGGTATTGCCATTACTTGTTGGTGTGTCCCGGGAGTTATTTTAATGGGGGGAATTTGCGCTATAGTTTTAGGTGCAATTTCTTTAGCTTTAAGTCTATTTTGGTTGTGGGGTTTATTTTCTAATTGTTGTGGTTCTAAGAGAGTTTTACCGGGTGAGGGATTGCTACGGGATAAGCTTTTAGATGGTGGATTTTCAAGAGCGGCACCTTCAGGAATGGGACTTCCGGGTGATGGATCTCCAAGAGCGTCAACGCCATCTTGCCTAGAGGAACTTCAAGCAGAGATACAGGCAGTTACTCAAGCTATCGATCAGATGTCAGATGATTGACTCTAAAGCGTAGAGGTACTTAAGGGAGAGGCTTTGCTAATCAGTAAAGAAACTTTAATACAAGTAAGATCTAAGTTGAATAACTTAAAAAGATAATGAATAAAAACAAAATAGCATGGGGGACCAATGGCTGTTCAATCTATAAAAGAAGCCGTAACATCAGCCGCAACATCAGTAGGATGTGTAAACTGTTCTAGAGAGGCTATACCAGCATTTAATACAGAGGAGAGAGCAACGAGTATTGCTAGATCTGTTATAGCAGCTATCATTGCTGTTGTAGCTATCTCCTTACTCGGACTAGGTCTTGTAGTTCTTGCTGGTTGCTGTCCTTTAGGAATGGCTGCGGGTGCTATAACAATGCTGCTGGGTGTAGCATTATTAGCTTGGGCAATACTGATTACTTTGAGACTGCTTAATATACCTAAGGCTGAAATACCGAGTCCAGGGAACAACGGTGAGCCTAATGAAAGAAATTCAGCAACTCCTCCTCTAGAGGGTGGTGTTGCAGGAGAAGCCGGTCGCGGCGGGGGGTCACCTTTAACCCAACTTGATCTCAATTCAGGGGCGGGAAGTTAGATTTTTTATCTAACCTACTAAGTTAGTATTTTAACTGTAGGTTTTTCCTTCCGTTGTTTTAAAAGAACCTCAAGAATAACTAGAGGTTCTTGTTTGTTTATTGCAATCTTCGTTTTTGCTATCTATAGTTAACTTATATAAATATAAGGCAAATGGTGGAGAGTTAGCTCTATGGAAAGTGAGAAAGATATAGGAGCTAAGTTTTTAGGTGACTATAGGATTCTCTATCGCAAGGGGCAGAGCCTATGGAGCGAAGATCTTTTAGCCGAACATCGATTTATAAAAAAACGTTACCTTATTCGATTACTTCTTCCTGATCTAGGAAGTTCTCAACCATTCATGGAAGCTTTTCATGATGTTGTTGTTAAACTAGCAAAATTAAACCATCCAGGCATCCTCAGTATAGAAAATGTTTCTGAATCTGAGGGAAGATGTTTCTTGGTAACACAAGAGCAAGACATCCCCATCCTTTCACTAACGCAATATTTAAAAAGTATTCCCCGCAAACTTACAGAGCTAGAAATTGTAGATATTGTAAGCCAACTCGCTTCTCTTTTAGATTATGTGCATTCAGAAGGACTGGCTCAAGAAGAGTGGAATCTTGATTCTGTCTATATTCATATTTTGAATGGTGTTCCTAAAGTCATACTCCCTGATCTGGGGTTTGCTTCATTGATAAAAGAACGTATTTTGGACGGGTTTATTTCAGATGAGGAGAATCGAGAATCTAAAATAAAAGAAAGGGTACTACTTCACACTTCAGAAGGAAAACAAGGTAGAGAAGATACGTATGCTTTTGGTGCTATCACCTATTATTTACTTTTTGGTTTTCTTCCTCAAGGCATTTTCCCTATGCCTTCGAAAGTTTTTTCTGATTTTATCTATGATTGGGATTTTTTAATTAGCTCTTGTTTAAGTTGTTTTATGGAAGAAAGGGCAAAAGAACTTTTCCCCTTAATAAGAAAAAAAACTTTAGGAGAAGAGCTGCAAAATGTTGTCACTAACTGTATAGAAAGCTCTTTAAGGGAAGTGCCAGATCCTTTGGAATCTTCTCAGAATCTTCCTCAAGCGGTCCTTAAAGTAGGGGAAACGAAGGTAAGTCACCAGCAGAAGGAATCTGCGGAACATTTAGAATTTGTGTTAGTGGAAGCATGCTCCATAGATGAAGCCATGGATACCGCTATAGAATCCGAAAGTAGTTCTGGAGTTGAGGAGGAAGGGTATTCCCTAGCTCTACAGTCTTTATTAGTTCGGGAACCAGTAGTGAGTCGTTATGTAGAAGCTGAGAAAGAAGAACCCAAACCGCAACCCATACTTACAGAAATGGTTTTAATAGAGGGAGGAGAATTCTCCCGAGGAAGTGTCGAAGGGCAACGTGATGAGCTTCCTGTACATAAGGTAATTTTACATAGCTTTTTCTTAGATGTTCATCCTGTGACGAACGAACAGTTTATTCGTTATTTAGAATGTTGTGGTAGTGAACAGGATAAGTATTATAATGAGTTAATCCGATTGCGAGATTCTCGTATACAGCGTCGTTCGGGTAGGCTTGTTATAGAGCCAGGTTATGCTAAGCACCCTGTCGTTGGGGTTACTTGGTATGGAGCCTCAGGGTATGCAGAATGGATAGGAAAACGCCTGCCTACAGAAGCTGAATGGGAAATAGCTGCTTCTGGCGGGGTGGCTGCGCTACGCTATCCCTGTGGGGAGGAAGTCGAAAAAAGCCGGGCAAATTTTTTCACTGCGGATACGACAACAGTCATGAGTTATCCACCCAATCCTTATGGCCTCTATGATATGGCAGGGAATGTCTACGAGTGGTGCCAAGATTGGTATGGGTATGATTTTTATGAAATTTCTGCTCAAGAGCCAGAGAGTCCTCAAGGTCCTGCTCAAGGAGTCTATCGGGTGCTAAGAGGGGGATGTTGGAAGAGCTTAAAAGATGATCTTCGCTGTGCTCATCGCCATCGTAATAATCCTGGGGCTGTAAATAGTACGTATGGTTTTAGGTGCGCTAAAAATATCAATTAAGAGAGGTTCATGAAGGAAGAGAATTCACAAGCACACTACTTAGCTTTATGTCGTGAATTAGAAGACCATGATTATTCTTATTATGTGTTGCATCGTCCTAGAATCTCTGATTATGAATATGACATGAAATTACGGAAGCTTCTTGAAATAGAGAGAAGTCATCCCGAATGGAAAGTCTTATGGTCTCCCTCAACACGTCTCGGAGATCGTCCCTCTGGAACTTTTTCTGTGGTTTCCCATAAGGAACCGATGCTTTCCATTGCCAATAGCTATTCTAAAGAAGAACTAAGTGAGTTTTTTTCTAGGGTAGAAAAATCCCTAGGTACAAGTCCACGTTATACAGTAGAACTTAAAATCGATGGGATTGCAGTAGCAATACGTTATGAAGATCGTGTGTTGGTTCAAGCACTCAGCCGAGGAAATGGAAAGCAGGGAGAGGATATCACATCGAATATTCGAACAATACGCTCCTTGCCTTTAAGACTTCCAGAAGATGCTCCAGAGTTTATTGAAGTACGTGGCGAGGTCTTCTTCTCTTATTCTACGTTTCAAATTATCAATGAGAAGCAGCAACAATTAGAGAAAACTATTTTTGCCAACCCGAGAAATGCTGCAGGAGGTACCTTAAAGTTACTTTCTCCTCAAGAAGTCGCAAAACGTAAATTAGAAATTTCTATCTATAATCTCATTGCTCCAGGAGATAACGATTCTCATTATGAAAATCTTCAGCGCTGCCTTGAATGGGGATTTCCTGTATCTGGTAAACCAAGATTGTGCTCTACCCCAGAGGAAGTGATCTCAGTTTTAAAGACTATAGAAACTGAGAGAGCTTCCTTGCCTATGGAAATCGATGGTGCTGTCATCAAGGTAGACAGTTTGGCAAGTCAGAGAGTTCTTGGAGCCACAGGGAAACACTATAGATGGGCCTTAGCTTATAAATATGCCCCAGAGGAAGCAGAGACCCTTCTTGAGGATATTCTAGTTCAAGTAGGAAGAACGGGAGTTCTGACTCCTGTAGCTAAACTCACTCCTGTACTGTTGTCAGGGTCTTTAGTATCTAGAGCGTCTCTATACAATGAAGATGAGATTCATAGAAAAGACATCCGTATTGGTGATACCGTTTGTGTTGCTAAAGGTGGAGAGGTGATTCCAAAAGTAGTTCGGGTATGCAGAGAAAAACGTCCTGAAGGTTCTGAAGTTTGGAATATGCCTGAATTCTGCCCTGTCTGCCATAGTCACGTAGTTCGGGAAGAAGATAGAGTTTCTGTGCGTTGTGTCAATCCTGAGTGTGTTGCAGGAGCTATTGAAAAAATTCGTTTTTTTGTTGGTCGGGGAGCTTTAAATATCGATCATTTAGGGGTGAAGGTAATCACAAAGCTGTTTGAATTAGGGTTAGTGCACACGTGTGCGGACCTATTTCAGCTGACTACTGAAGATTTAATGCAAATTCCCGGGATACGGGAACGCTCTGCAAGAAATATTCTAGAGAGTATCGAGCAAGCTAAACATGTGGATCTAGATCGTTTTCTTGTTGCTCTGGGGATTCCTCTCATTGGAATTGGTGTTGCTACTGTACTAGCTGGCCACTTCGAGACTTTAGATCGGGTAATTTCCGCGACTTTTGAAGAACTTCTTTCACTAGAGGGTATTGGAGAGAAGGTGGCTCATGCTATTGCTGAGTATTTCTCAGACTCTACGCATCTTAACGAAATCAAGAAAATGCAGGATTTAGGAGTGTGTATATCTCCTTATCATAAATCAGGATCTACGTGTTTTGGCAAGGCTTTTGTGATCACAGGGACGTTAGAGGGAATGTCTCGGTTAGATGCAGAAACTGCTATCCGGAATTGTGGGGGTAAGGTAGGCTCCTCTGTCTCGAAACAGACCGATTACGTAGTTATGGGGAATAACCCAGGATCTAAATTAGAGAAGGCTAGGAAATTGGGAGTCTCTATCTTAGATCAAGAAGCCTTTACAAATCTAATTCATTTAGAATAATTTATTTTAAAATTTTCTTAATACATTAATTCTTATTTGTAAAAGTTTTATTTAAATTATTTATTATAAATTCTTTTACAGCTATAATTGTCCGTATTTTATAAGTTTTTTTGTTCTTTTGGGAGTAAACATGGCTTCTTCTTCAAACAATTCGACTAAACAGGACGGCATACCATCTTGGGTAAACCCAAATGTCCAGTGGAATCGAGCGTCCCAGGTGGGTGATCAAGAAGCGAATTCTCTAACTCCAGAGGCTCAAACTTCACGTAGCTGGTTTTCCGATCGCAAGCATTTTCTTGAAGTCTTAGACGTTAGTCTAGAGGAGATGGAGAACAATGACCTTAAGAAATACTCTAGATATAAGACGATTATCCTGATTGCCACGCTGGTCACTGTTGCGATTACCTGTATCGTTCCTATCTCTATGGTGTTTGGTATCCCGATGTGGGTGCCCTGTCTTATTTTATTTGGAGCGGGTCTTTCTTCGGCTTTTCTTTCTCATCGTCTTCAATCTAAGTGCAAGGAGATCCATTTAAGATACCGAGCGTACCAGATTTATCGCCAGCAGCTGTTGAGTCAGTACCCTGACTTGAGAAAGTCTACTCTCTATAAATATAGTATTACCCATGTCAAACCGAAAAAGGGATTTGTTGGTAAACTCGTAGAAAATTTGCGCCCTGATTTGCATAAAAATAAGGACGATGGGGGTGCTGCTGCAGACTCCAGATTAGATTTTGCGGGATATGGAGTAAAGCATTATCAGACGGATGCTCTACTTGGAGTTTCAGGTGTTAATAGTGTAGAATGGCAACGTCTTGCCTCTCTGATTATGAGTGTTAAGAACGACATTTTAAATGATGTGGGAAGCAGAGAGCCCATTGATAAAGCGCAAAGGTCTGCTTTAGTAGTCAGTGGTAAGGATATTGGAGGGGAGATTCAGCCTGGAGGTATTTTAGATATTTCCAGAGATATTCTAGCGATCTGTGGCTACGGTATGAATGTAGGTGTTGAGGCGAAGAAAGCTATAGACCAGTATAAGAAGTGGTATCTCAATAGTAGTACATTTATTGCTTGGAATCCGCAGCTTCCTGCTATTGCCCAGTCCTATTTACTAGAACAACAACGACATCTAGATTATGCTGCTAAGATTTTCCAAGATCTTTCCGCATTGACGACAGCCCATGGTACAGGGCAGGCTCTTGAAGATTTAGATAGTTTGCTTTGTTATTATGATCAGTTAATTGAATCTAAAGGTGTCGGTGAAAAGATAATAGCATCGATTCACCAGAAGCATCTCGACTTAGCAATGCAAGATTCCTGCGATCAGGAACATTTAAAGAAATGGTCGAATCTATACCACGTGTTTTCAATTACTATTAAAGAATTCACTGAAGGTAAGCTAGAACAAAATGAGGTAGTATCTAGAATACAAAGGCTTCGAGGTAAGTTAGAAAAAAGTAAATGCAGCATTCTTGGAAATTGTCGAACCAACGCAGAATATGCAACAAAGTCTGAAAAAAAACTCGCAGATTATTTGCTGCAGATTGGGGATAGAGAACCTTTCCTTACTGGAATGCATAAGGCGATAGCCACCGGAAAAGCTATTCAAGGAAAAGTGGAAGGAGTCATTTCACAACATCCTGAAAAGCAAATTATGATGCTTCGGTGTTCTATAGAGAGACTCGAAGGGATGTTGCGTCGAGAGGATTGGGGAGCAATCCTACAAAAAAACGAAGACGAAGTCCTTGCATTGAAGAGTACAATGGAAGCTCAGCTTCAAGGATTTAAGGACCTTGTAGGTACCTGGGAAGGAAAATATCAGGAATTTAAGAAAAACAAGCTTTCCAAAGTTTTAGTTTACGACTTCACAAAATCCTATTCTAACCTTCTAAATCGTTTGGAGGTACTCCATGCCGAGAGCTCCACGGATGATTTGGTATTACATGTCGATAGAATGTCGGAAGATCTGAAGAAAACAATCGAGGAGATTGACGGCAATTTATTTCAGGTAACTCCTGAAGAGCTCTCTTTGTTAGCTCGGGAATATCAGGGACTCATGAATGAACTTCCTCTGATCGTTCAAGAGGGGAATCGGCTCCAAGAAGCAATCTCTAGTGAAGGGGTTTCTCAAGGATTGATGTTGTTGAACTCTTTATTGAATAGAGATGAAAAAATAAATAAAAACATAGAAAGCAGTAGGAAAAACTTAGTAGCTATCGCGAAACAAGCACGTAGCGATGCGAGAAATATAGACAGTCAGGGATTGGCTCCTTTGATCCAAAGGAATAGAGCTAGCCTGGACAACATTCTCCAGAATATGTATTTGTTTAACGGCAGTATACGTAATATCCATGCTCTAGATACGGAAACGTTAGTGGCAACTTCCTCTAATATGTTTTCTGCGATGCATACCTTCGACTGGAATATCTATACGAATTTGCTTGATGTTTTAGAAATCCAAAGCAAACCAGCTCCTGCCCCTATGGAGAATCCTGACCTTCCTGGAGCTCTTCCTGAAGAGGTCCAGGATGCGGTTGCTGAAGATGTTTCTGGGACTCACAGGCTACATCACCAGGTGTTAAAGAGACGCTGTGCTGACTTAAAAAATATGATCAGTCAATTGCAGAAGTCGATAAACAAATGGGGAATGGCTAAGGCCATTGTCCTGGGAATTGTTGCGGTGCTCTTCTGTGTTCTTAGTGCTATTTTTATTGGTCAGAACATTTTATCCTTACTCATTCTCTCTTGTGTAGGGTTACTTTTGACTCAGGTATGTCCTTTAATCTTTGATCGTATATCTAAGAGCAAGGAGTTTGAGAAGCAAGTGCTTGAGACAGCGCAGTCCTTGATTCCTGCCACTAAGATTCTTCCCTCAGAATTCAATAATAAGGATCTTAATCGTTTAGCTAAGCTCCAGGATAATTTAAATCTTGAGGGTTTTGGTCCTACATGGGCGCGCAATATTGTGAGTGATCTAGAGGGCATTCCGACTAAAGAAAAGAGCTTGAAGGATCTTACTAAAGAGTTCCGTAAGGATTCTAAAAACTTAAATAAGCGTATAAAAAGACGTTTCAAGGAGGGGTTAGGACAAGAAGCGCCTGTGGTTCGTCCTACTATCCCCCAAGATATTCGTGGAGCTGAGGTTTTTGCAGAGTTACATCGCGAGTTAGAGCACCTTCAAAAGCAAAAAGAAGAGATTAGTATTCGGGGAGATGCTCTGGTTCAAGAGCGCATGGGTCTGTGCTTAGAAAAGTCTAAGTACGACAATGAAAAGGCTCATGCTGCCGCTATGACTAAGAAGGTTGGAAAATTACAAAACATAGATAGGCTTCAAAAAAATAATGAAACGTATGTAAGGATTCAGAATTTTTTTAGAACTTTGATTCAAGAGAAATTAGGGCGTGACACAGTCCAAGAGATAGACGTAGTCAAAGAGGCTAAGGAATTACACGAATTAGCAGCAATCATTTACGGCAATACCAGTGGGAAATCTCAGAAGCAAAGAGCAAAAAAGCAGTTTAAAGAGAATGTTTTACACATAGCAGGGAAGGGTCAATTAGAACTTTTAGAGGCTTACTTGAATGTGACAGCTTCTCAAGGGCTCTGTCGCCATCAAATGCAGGCTTCATTTAGAGAAAGAATCTTGCTAAATCCCGATGGAGCAAAACATGGAGAAGCCGAGAGGACGCTTGCTTCTAGGGAAGAAATGTTGAAAACTCTAGGGCTTTCTTATTTGACGCCTTTTGTAAGATTTTCTTCTCCAGAAAGTACGCAGTCTGGATATAACCAAATTCTGAAAGTCCGTGAGCAGCTCTTCGATATTGAGCAGAGGCTTCAGAATCAGGAGACTGTGAGTCCCGAGGACTATGCGGCTGTACAAGCTGCTTTAGCAGCTTATGTCCGCAAGCATGAATCTCTTATAGTTTCTACTTATGGATTGGGTGCTCAAGAAGGACAAACGAGTTCTAAAGTGACCACTTTAATGCGAGATTTGCATGCTGTAGAAGAGCTTGTTGAGATGGGTGTCGAAACGTATCGATTGAATCGCAGCGATCAGATTCTGCATCGCGTGCATTCTGTTTTACACAGCCATCTGCGAGATAGCGATTCTTCAGGAAATGGAATTATTGATGTAGTTAAGAAATTGTTTGAGCTTCTGAACAATAACGGGAACAATCCTAATGATCCCGAATGCCAAAAGTATATGCAGATACTTTTAGATGCACCAGTCAGTCTATTGTATGGTGCATTTAAAAGTTTCAAAAACGAATTTTTACTTAATTTCACGGAATTGAATATTGCTAATTCAACAAAAGCTGCTGAGGAAGAAGCTAAAAGGTATGTTGAAGAGAAAGGTAGAGGTTTTGAGACTTATTGGGAGGAGGCTAAGCAACGATTGGAAGCAATTGCTGCTGAGTTGGACGACTTAAGGAATCAAGAGACTCTATTGGAACAAGAAATTCGTTTGGCGAATTTAAAGATAAGTATCTTTAGTGACTTAAATTTAAGAGAGAAGGTTTCAGTAGAAAAAGCAGCTTTAGAAGAAGAAATCCAAGGAATACAAGAGCAATATGCAGAGATGCAGGGGATTGAAGATCTAGAGTTAAAACAAAAATTCGAAGATTTGCAAAAGAAACTTGAAGCTCTAGAAGAAAGATTGTTGCAAATAGGTCGAAGGATAGATTCCTCTGTAGACAAGCAGAAAGAACTGTTGGGTCTCTTGGGTAGAGAAGAGGCTGCTTAGAGAAATCATTGCGTTTGCAGATCTCATTGATGGTCAGAGATTCTTTTTCTCATCAACTGCAATGAAAACCATAGAGGACTAGGAAAGGCTCTCTATGGTTTTTTTTCACAATTTCCACTAAATGCCCACAAACGATAGGTAGACCTTCCAATAGGATAGCGTCCTAAAAAGGAGTTAGCTGGTCTTTTCGCTGGCAAAAATTCTAAGTAGATATGAGATCAGCTCGTGCAGCTTAAAGGTATGTGTTCTATATCCGATATAACGATCGGGGCGGATAATAAATAGCGAATTTGGATTTGCGTGATAGAGGTTAAGGATTCGAGGTTCCTTAACATTGCAAATCTCTATCCATTCGCCATATTCTTCTTGTAGAGCTTCCTTTAAGTCGGGGATATCTTTAAAAAAGATAAGAAGGTGCTTACTACTTTTTAAAGGATCTAAGAGGAAAGAACCGTTTTCTAGGCGAGCATCTATAGCTCTCATTCCTGGACCAGGACCATGGATTTCCTTATCTTGAGGAGACATTTTGATAATATCGCTAGAACGGTATTTCAGTGCTTGGTGAGGGGGGTAGTAATACTCTTCTCCTGTAGTATTAAACTTTCGACATCCCTTTAAAAAGTAGTACATCAAAGCAGGTGTATAGAAGCGAGAAAATGGGAGTTTCTTCGCGCGCTTTTCCGTAGTAGGACTAATATAAGGTAGGATATTGCCATCTTCCTGTTCTTTTGTAATCACCAAATGTTTTAATGCAGCTTTTTTCAATACAGGAAGTAGCTTCCAAGCGAGATTAAAGGCTGCGTGAATATTGGTATTAATACCGTTGAGATAAGAAAGAAGCAGAGTATTAGAGAGGCTACCTAAAAATAATACATTTCCATGTTCAGGAGGGAATGCGTGGTGACTTGTTTTTATATGGAAATTTTCATCAGAGATGACGAGATTGTAAGTATAAAGTAGCTTCTGTTTAAGTTTCGGTGATATGGAATGCGTTCCTTGGGGTAGACAGAGCTGTTTCGTTTTTTCCTGGGGATTATAGAAAACGAAATTTAAGAAGTTCTTTGTGATGGGAAGAAGATGGATATGATCTTCTTCAAAGGGCTCGCCCTCATCGCAATTGATAAAAATAACTTCTCGATTTATTCTACGTGCTCTCAGCTGGCTTTTGACAAGATCCCTGATGTCTAGGTTGTTGTCAGCCTCACAGGCTATAATCCACTTTGGATTGTAGATCTCACGATTTTCAAAATTTTGTGATACTTTAGTACTTTCAATAAAGATACTGTTATCAACTAGAGTTACGGGGCGTGTCGACCAATCTATGACGCCTCCGCGTTTTAGAAACTCGTCAATTAGGTGCTGTTCTAAACTTTGATATGTTGTTGATAGAGAAAAAGGAACTGGAGAGTCCGTTGCTTGGCTGAACTTAAATAATAAGGTTCTCTTTTTCCAATGGTAACGCGCACCAAAGATCTTATGGTTGGCTTGGATAAAATCGCCTAGCATTTCACTATTGTGAAGAAGCTCCAAGGAAGAGCAAGACAAGATTACAGGGAGCTTACGACAATCTAAGAAGCTAGGATCCTCAGGAGAAGCTCTGTGGTCGATAACTTTTACAGAGATCCCATGTTGTATTAGCATATTTGCCAAAATGAGACCTGTAGGATTAGCACCTATGACTAAAATGTCTGCCATACTTGCCCTCGGATAGTGAAAAAGATTTTCATAACATTATAGGATAAAATCCTAGGAGGAATCAAGAAACGAATTCCAAGAGCTATGAATATAGGTGCTTCCATCTAGAAGTTGTATTTAAAATTGTAGTGTTCTAGAACCGTTGTACCTTGAATTAAGGTACAACTGAAATTTAAAGTGTTCGTTGGAAGTGGCTCACAATTTGATCTAAGATCATATCTAAATCAGGAGCTGTGGCTAAGTTGTGTCCTGTGTTAGGGTAAGAGATGAAAGTCATTCTTCCGGGAGCTGTGTTTTTAAATAGTGTCTGTTGTGTCCTAGAAACAAGAGTGTCATCAATGCCTTGTTGATGCAAAATATAGGGTTTTGTGGGTAGGGAATTTGCTGTAACGTGATCTTGGATGCGTATGAGGAGATCAACATCGCCAGAGCAAACAATTATAGGAGGAGGACCAAATCCAAAGTCCTTCCCAACAGAGATAATATCTCCTTCGCCGTGTTTAGAGAAATTCTCATAGAGCTCTTTTAATAAGATGCCCCCATCTGCAATTGGAGCCCATACACTCAGGGCTTTGATATTTAAGTCTCTTGGGTTATAGATTTTAGCCAACTCGAAAGCTATGTGGCATCCTAAAGAAAAACCTGAAATTCCTAGACGATATGCATTGAGATCTGGGTGTTCTTGGACAGTTTCAAGTATGGTTTGTGCATCACGTAAATAGGTCTCTATAGGAACTTCTTCAGCAACTCCTTCACTATCTCCACATCCGGCCATGTCGACACGTAAAGTGGCAATTCCAGCTGCAGCGAATTTTCTTCCTAATTTTCGATAGGCTCCAGTTAAACCTCCGAATTTTGTTCCTCGGAAGCCGTGAAACAACACGACTGTAGGGAACCCTCCTTCCGGTGTGGGAGTGTTAGGAAGATGTAAAACACCAATAAGATTGTGATCGTCACATTTGATAGTAACTGCTAAACATACTTCTTGCTTCGGACATACTTCTGTCTTGATTTGAACGAGATCTTCTGGAATTTGAGGAAATCCCGGAACACGGACTGGAGCTGCCGAAGCCCCTATAGCTACTGAAAATAGGCAAGAAACTAAAAAAGCAACTTTACGCATCTTGATTAACTAATTAAAAAAGGAACACATATAGAGTAGGGGGGCGCTCCTGTTTTTGTCAATGTCATGGAAGTTTTTGAAGGAAAAACGGACAAGACTCTTGTTTTTTCCTCTGGGGAGACGTACACTAAGCCTTTTTAATTTTTATATATATAAAAGTTTAGAATATGCGATATGACCCCAACTTAATAGAAAAAAAATGGCAACAATTTTGGAAAGAACATCGAAGCTTTCAAGCAAATGAAGACGAGGATAAAGTAAAATATTATGTTTTAGACATGTTCCCTTATCCTTCAGGAGCAGGTCTACATGTAGGCCACCTTATTGGCTATACAGCGACAGATATTGTTGCGAGATATAAAAGAGCACGGGGATTCTCAGTTCTTCATCCTATGGGCTGGGATAGCTTTGGTTTGCCCGCAGAACAATATGCGATTCGGACAGGAACCCATCCTAAAGTCACGACCCAGAAGAATATCGCTAATTTTAAAAAACAGCTCTCCGCTATGGGATTTTCGTATGATGAAGGACGAGAATTTGCTACGAGTGATCCCGACTATTATCATTGGACTCAGAAACTTTTCCTTTTTCTTTATGATCAAGGACTCGCCTATATGGCCGACATGGCAGTGAACTACTGTCCAGAACTTGGTACCGTATTATCGAATGAAGAAGTTGAAAATGGATTCTCAATAGAAGGGGGATATCCTGTAGAGCGGAAAATGCTTCGTCAGTGGATTCTCAAAATCACAGCATATGCCGATAAGTTATTAGAAGGTCTCGATGCCCTAGATTGGCCCGAAAATGTAAAGCAGTTACAGAAAAATTGGATAGGGAAATCTGAAGGGGCTCTCGTAACATTTCATTTGACGCAAGAGGGCAGTCTAGAAGCCTTCACTACCCGCCTAGACACTTTATTAGGGGTGAGTTTCTTAGTGATTGCTCCTGAGCACCCAGATTTAGATTCTATAGTGAGTGAAGAGCAAAGAGACGAAGTCACAGCCTATGTACAAGAGAGTCTCAGGAAAAGTGAACGAGATCGCATTAGCTCTGTTAAGACAAAAACAGGGGTCTTTACAGGAAACTATGCCAAGCACCCCATTACAGGGAACCTTTTACCTGTTTGGATTTCAGATTATGTCGTCTTAGGCTATGGCACAGGCGTAGTTATGGGAGTCCCAGCGCATGACGAGAGAGATCGAGAGTTTGCTGAAATGTTTTCTCTTCCGATTCATGAGGTGATTGATGATAACGGGGTTTGTATTCATAGCAATTACAACGACTTTTGTCTTAATGGCTTGTCTGGGCAAGAAGCTAAAGATTATGTAATCAACTACCTGGAGATGCGTTCTCTCGGAAGAGCTAAGACTATGTACAGGCTGCGAGACTGGCTCTTCTCTAGACAGAGATATTGGGGAGAGCCTATCCCCATCATTCATTTTGAAGATGGAACGCACCGTCCTTTAGAAGATGATGAGCTGCCTCTTCTCCCTCCGAATATTGATGACTATCGTCCCGAAGGATTCGGTCAGGGTCCTTTAGCGAAGGCTCAAGATTGGGTGCATATCTACGACGAGAAGACAGGTAGACCAGGATGTAGAGAGACTTATACTATGCCACAGTGGGCAGGCTCTTGCTGGTATTATCTTCGTTTCTGTGATGCACACAACTCTCAGTTGCCTTGGAGTAAAGAAAAAGAAAGCTATTGGATGCCTGTAGATCTTTACATTGGAGGTGCAGAACACGCTGTTCTTCATCTTCTTTACTCGAGATTTTGGCATCGAGTCTTCTATGACGCGGGTCTTGTCTCAACACCAGAACCTTTTAAGAAACTGATCAACCAGGGACTTGTGTTAGCCTCTTCATACCGAATTCCTGGTAAGGGATACGTAAGCATAGAAGACGTTAGGGAAGAAAATGGAACGTGGATCTCAACTTGTGGAGAGATTGTGGAAGTTAGACAAGAGAAAATGTCTAAATCGAAACTCAATGGTGTGGATCCTCAGGTTTTGATTGAAGAGTATGGTGCAGATGCCTTACGTATGTACGCTATGTTTTCGGGACCCTTGGATAAAAATAAAACCTGGTCCAATGAAGGTGTTGGGGGGTGCCGTCGTTTCCTAAATCGTTTTTATGATTTGGTGACTTCGTCAGAGGTTCAAGATATAGAAGACCGTGACGGGCTGGTTCTCGCTCACAAATTGGTGTTTAGGATTACAGAACATATTGAAAAAATGTCTTTGAATACCATACCGTCTTCATTTATGGAATTTCTGAACGATTTTTCAAAGCTTCCAGTCTATTCTAAACGTGCCTTGTCTATGGCTGTTCGTGTATTGGAGCCTATAGCTCCGCATATCAGCGAAGAGTTATGGGTTATATTGGGAAACCCACCAGGGATTGATCAAGCAGCATGGCCTCAAATAGACGAGAGTTACCTAGTTGCTCAAACTGTGACTTTTGTTGTTCAGGTTAATGGGAAGTTACGAGGACGTCTCGAGGTAGCCAAAGAAGCTCCTAAAGAAGAAGTTTTATCTTTGTCTCGAAGTGTAGTTGCAAAGTATCTAGAGAACGCTCAAATACGAAAAGAAATTTATGTTCCTAATAAACTAGTGAATTTTGTCCTATGATGCTACGAGGTGTCCATCGTATTTTTAAGTGTTTCTACGATGTTGTTTTAGTTTGTGCATTTGTAATTGCCTTACCTAAGCTTCTTTATAAGATGTTAGTTTATGGTAAGTATAAGAAATCTCTAGCAGTTCGTTTTGGTCTGAAAAAGCCGCATGTCCCTGGAGAAGGGCCTTTGGTGTGGTTTCATGGAGCATCTGTAGGGGAAGTTCGTTTGCTTCTACCTGTACTTGAAAAATTTTGTGAAGAATTTCCAGGTTGGCGTTGTCTAGTGACTTCATGTACAGAACTTGGAGTGCAGGTGGCAAGCCAAGTGTTTATTCCTATGGGAGCCACTGTTTCAATACTGCCTTTGGATTTTAGCATAATTATCAAATCGGTAGTCGCTAAACTGCGTCCCTCCCTTGTAGTCTTTTCTGAAGGGGACTGCTGGCTAAATTTTATTGAGGAAGCAAAACGTATAGGAGCAACTACTCTCGTCATTAATGGTAGAATTTCCATAGATTCTTCAAAGCGTTTTAAATTTTTAAAGCGCCTAGGTAAAAACTATTTCTCTCCAGTAGATGGATTTTTATTACAGGACGAAGTCCAAAAACAGCGTTTTCTTTCTTTAGGGATACCTGAACATAAATTGCAGGTTACAGGGAATATTAAGACCTATGTAGCAGCACAGACAGCACTGCACTTAGAAAGGGAAACTTGGAGAGATCGTTTGAGATTGCCAACGGACTCGAAATTAGTAATCCTAGGTTCTATGCATAGAAGTGATGCAGGAAAATGGCTTCCTGTAGTGCAGAAATTAATAAAAGAGGGGGTCTCAGTTTTATGGGTGCCAAGACACGTTGAAAAGACCAAGGATGTTGAAGAATCTTTGCATCGGTTGCACATTCCTTATGGGTTGTGGAGCCGCGGCGCCAATTTTTCTTATGTACCAGTTGTCGTTGTTGATGAAATTGGCTTATTGAAACAACTTTATGTTGCTGGTGATTTAGCATTTGTTGGAGGTACTTTCGATCCTAAGATCGGAGGACATAATTTATTAGAACCTCTCCAATGTGAAGTCCCTTTAATTTTTGGTCCACATATTACATCGCAATCAGAGCTTGCGCAACGCCTGTTGCTTTCTGGTGCAGGACTTTGTTTAGACGAAATAGAGCCTATAATCGATACAGTTTCTTTCTTACTAAATAATCAAGAAGTGCGTGAGGCTTATGTACAGAAGGGAAAAGTGTTCGTAAAAGCAGAAACAGCTTCCTTTGACCGTACATGGAGAGCATTAAAAAGTTATATTCCCTTGTACAAAAATAGTTAAGTTTGATAAATTCATCGGCATATCGCGGGATAGAGTAGTGGTCATCTCGTTGGGCTCATAACCCAAAGGTCGGAGGTTCGAATCCTTCTCCCGCTAATTACCATTTTGCATGGCGGTATAGCTCAGGTGGTTAGAGCAGCAGAATCATAATCTGCGTGTCGTTGGTTCAAATCCGACTACCGCTATCCATGCTAGAAGACATTCATTTTTTAATAAAATTTAAAAAAATCTTCTTAGCCAAAATTTCCTACCTATATTTTTTACATAACACTTTGTTTTTCAATTTGGATTTATGTTTTCTCGAAGAAAATAAAGATCTTCATAACCAAGTAAATCAGACTTAAAGTACGTCCTGATGCCTTTTTCTTGATTAGAGAATCCGTTAGAACTCGAATTGTGTGTTTTCATAAACAATTCATGCCGCATTTCTTCAATAGGAATTAGAGAAATTTTTAATTTTTCTAAGAAAGGCACTCCAAAACTCAAGGAGTTTTAACTAACTAAAAAAGATAAGGAAAATAAAATATAGCAGATAATACTGTATTTTTGAATAGCTCTTGCTTACTCATCTCTAATAAACAAGTGATTCTTTAACACACCTTTATTGGAGCCTTCAAAAAAAAGAGTAAAGCCAGTGGTATTGGACTCACGAAGATCACAATAAAAGAACCCTGCACCGAGCTCCTTAAGCCTTTCTAGTAGAATAAAGCCACATCCGTCAGGATGATCAGATTGTGGAGTTGCAGCTCTATAAAAATAGAAACAGTACCATATAGTAAAGAGATTGCCTATTGTAGATGGTATTCCAACACCACCCTGAGCTATTGGATACTTATTAGGGAAAAATGCCGTCCTACCAAGAAAAGCGCTTCGTCCAGGTTCCTCACTAAGAACAACAATATTGTGCATCATATGTCTAGCCAGAAGCTTTTTGCTTTCCAAGCTAAAATATTTGTTGCCTTCTTCTTTCAGAAGAATATCTTTTATCAGTTTTTCTTCTTCAGGATGACCTGTAAAGTCAAAAGGTCGATTTTTCAAGAGGAGTTCTGTAGGCCAATCTAACGTTAAAAGTAATTTTATAAAACTTGCCTTAAGGAGTTTCAACTTTCATAAGTTGATATTTCTTAGGAAGAGAATAGAAGAGCGGAGAAACAGTTAGAGCCGCTTCTTTCACTAGCGCAGGATTTTTGGCAATGATCAGTTCTTCGGCTTTAGTAATTTCTGTGGGGATAAAAAATACTGCTCGATCCAAATCTTTATTAAACTTGTTATATAAGAGGTAGCGTATCGCTAGAGCTATCAAGACTAGAGGAAACAGGATAAAGGAAAGGATTTTTAAAATTTTTTCTGCTGTAGAAACAACAGCCTTCTCTTTTTTAGCCAAGATAAGTCCGGAGGGTCGAAGAGAAATAATGCGCGTCACAGTCTCTCCTCCTAAACAAAAATAGGAGTTCAGCTGAGCCATCAACGAAGCTTGCCAATTAGGGGAAGCTCCAGGAGAAAATTGGTATATGTTCATAAGGGCTTCTTTATAAGTGACAAAGCTAAATTATAATCATTTTTGTATTAAGATTAAAAACAGAAATCTCAAGGGAAAACAGTACAATTTAGATTAGATTTATCCGCCTGAGCACCATCCGAACTCTAAACTTTTTAGGAAGTCTAGAATAGAGAGCCATGCCCTTTTTAATTGTCTTTGATAAATCCATGATCCTTCAACACAGATCCATAGTTTTCTTCCCAAACTATAAGGAATCCTATAGGTCCATATGGACCTCCATTACGCCCGTCATTTTGAGCGCCTGCTTGTGGTCTATATTTTAATCCAAGGTTTAAGAGCCTATTATGGACTTCGCAGCCTGCTTGTTTAAAATCCTTTTCTAGTTTGGGGCCGTTAGAATGGTAGTAATAAAAATAAATGAAGGCCCATACAGTGGGTTTTTTAGTTTCATGACTGAACTCGATTAAGAAAGATTCTCTACCTCCATCAATAGTGGATGTAGGAAAGTTCAATCCGGTTTCGAGCTTAAAGAGTTGTTCTAAGAGATAACGTGCCAAGATTTTCTTGCTTTCTAAACAAAACTCCTCGCCAGGATTATTCTTTTCAAGTTTAGCAACTGTATCAATTATAGCCTTGCTTTCAGGATAATAGGCAAAATCAAAATCCTCACTCAAATAGAGTTTAGGCCATGGTATAGAATCTGTATCTAAGTCCTCTAAGAGCAAATCTATATTTATAGAGAGGGTAATTTTAGGAGGCTACCCTTTAGAAGTTTGGATGTACATACTTTGGTATTTTGTAGGTAGGGCAAAGAAACCTGGGTGGACCTCTCGAGCTGCTTTTTCAACTAATTGAGGATTTGCTGCAAGAATTAGCTCCAGTTCTTTAGGCGTGTCTTGAGGGATAACGAAGCATTTTCTATCGAATTTTCTATGTAAGAAGTAGCGGATAGCCAGAGCGATTAAAATGATCGGGAAGAAGATCAGAGCAAGGATCTTTATAACTTTTTCTGCTGTTGAGACCTGTACTTTTTCTTCAGTAGCTAAAGAAAACCCAGAGGGAGTCATGGAGAAAATCCGAGTTGCAGTTTCTCCTCCAAAACAACACTAAGAGTCGAGTTTACTCATAAGCCCAGCTTGCCAGTTCGGGCAGATGCCTGGAGAAAAAGAGTATATGTTGCTCATAAACAATCCCTTTTAAAGAATTAGCCATCTTATTTTATAAATTTTCTGATTCTATAAGTCTTAGTTGAGAATTTTAATTTTTAATATAGATGTTTTTTTAAAGCTTAAGAAATCTTAACACAAAAGAGCCGTTCCTTTGCATCTAGCTTAGAATATTCTTATAGGAATGGACAGGTTGTCAGAGTAGAGGCGAATGCGTTTGATTTTCCCAAAGCAGGGTCAAAGGTCGTTGATCTATAAGCTCCTCTTTCCCGAAGTACTGTAAAGGGCCTGGAAAACGGTATAAATCTTCAACCAAACAAGAATCACTTTGTTGAAGTAAATGTTGAACAGCAGGGGATTTTGGGTCTACAGAATCTGTTTTAATAACAGGAGTCTCTGTCCCACAACGATTTTCTAAGTGCATCATCTTATATAATGGAGTGGCTCCCCCTTGCCATTCAGTATAAGATTGAGCAAGATTATTGATTGTAATCATATAACCAGTCTTTTGTCGGACCAGAAATAACGCAGAAATGATCCCTAAAGCGATTCCATAATTACAATCAAAGTTGGAAGGGAATCCTGCTCGTGCTTCATAACCAAAAAAATGCGATACAGAATGGAATTCCATATGGGGTTTTATCTTTTCGATTTCCTTCTTTACCATTACTGCAAGCAGCTCTTCTGTAGCAATTTTTGAAACTCTAACATTTCCATGAGAATCTCGAGCTAGAAGAAGTTGGTTCGCAATATCCTTAGGAAACAAGTGAAATGTTTTTAATGTCTCTGGAGAGAGCTTGGAAAGAATTTTTTCAATAGAAGAATCTCCATTGGCGAGTAAAACATTGAGTTCATCTATAAGCTTGCGTGTATCGAAAATATGCTCAATCAGTCCCTCTGGGATTAACACAGTACTATAGTTTTTTCCAGATTTATAGCGGCGTACCAAACCTAAAGCAAGCTGTTCACTCAGTTGCTTTAAAGAGATTTTCCTAGTGGCAATAAGTTCGCTAATTAAAGCTATATTAGGGAGGGTCTGCAATCCGCATTCTAAAGTAGTATAAGAGGCCTGCTGCCCCATAAGGCGGATGAAATGGTGGTATTTTTTTGCAGAAAGAGCATCTTTAGCAAGATTCCCAATCATTTCTGAGTACGTGCGACAAGAAGTATGAAAACCTAACGAGGTTTCAATCCAACAGTTCTTAAGATCACCATCTATAGTTTTAGGGACTCCAATCACGGATGTTTTGCAGTTGTGAGCAAGGAAATATTCTGCAAGCATCGCAGTGTCCGTATTGGAATTATTTCCTCCTATAATGAGTAGTCCGTCTAACTTTAGTTGCTTGACTGTGTTGAGGATGTTTTTTTTCTGCTCTTCAGTTTTAATTTTTTCTCGGCTTGAGGAGAGCATGTCGAACCCTCCCATGTTGTAATAATCATAGATTACGGAGATATCCAGATCTTTATAGAGCCCACGAGTAAGCCCTAAAGGTCCTTTGATGAATCCAAATAAGCGAGTCTTGGGATTGAATACTCGTAAAGCATCAAAAAGACCAATAACGACATTATGCCCCCCAGGAGCTTGTCCTCCTGATAGTAAAACCCCAATCTTTAATGGTTTTGATGACGTTTCCTGTTCAGTATAAATAGAAACTTCAGGGATCCGACATAGATTGGGAATGTGTTTTTGCAACTCTGGAGGGGGAGAAGGGGGAGACGAAGTTTCTTGGATATGTTTCGAACGTATCGTTTCTAATAAAGTAAGAATCTCAGGGCGGTAGCGAAGGCGTTGGATTTCAAAATAACTTTTATTTAACGAGAGAAGTTCCACAGTTTATTCCCCAGAAGTTAATTCTCTTTTTAACCATTGCGTGAGATCCGAAAGAGCCGAAGATTCGGCAAAAGGAAACGCGTGATCGACATCGGGATAAGTAAGAATAGTAATTGGTTTGTCTTGATTTGCAAATGCTTCGGTAAACAGTGTTCTGTGGTTGATAGAAACCAGAAGATCTTGTTCACCTTGCATATAAAGAATTGGAGGGAGATTGCGAGCACTAGGCATAAGCTCTTTCACAATATCTATTTTTAAGAATTGCGTATAAAAATCAGGATTTAAAGTCATCCCAGCATAAGTAATGGCGCCCTTTTGACTCATTGTGATCACTTCAGGAGCATTTTTTTGTGCTTCCGCAGCCATTAATTCTCCTGAAATTGTAGGCGCCCATACAGCTAAGGCTTTGATTTTATTAAAAAAAGGAAGAGTCTGAAGAGCAAGAGTTCCTCCGAGTGATGAACCAAAAATAGCGAGCCTTTCTTGGTCTATATGAAGTAGGGAATGCGTATATTCAATGATTTCACGAATGTTTTGCTTATAATTTTCAAGAGAAAAATCCATAAGCTCACCCTCACAGTCTCCATGACCAAGGAGATCTACTCTTAGAGCTGCGATACCTAACCGAGTGAGTTCCTGAGCTAGCCTGACATGAGAGCGTTTCGAACCGGTTTTATCTGAAGCTAAACCATGGAGAAGGATCACTATAGGATAGGGAGGATTATAATGGAGAGGAGTATGTAGAAGGCCAAAAGTTGTAAAATTATTCAGTAGGGTCAGTGAAAACATGGTGCGCTGCTCATGCTTTTCCAATACCACGCCTGTAATCAAAAGAGGCTCCTGCTTTCTGGATGTGCTTGACCTATGTCAATGTAGTTTCTAAAGAAAAATTAGTCGAGAAAATTCGTTGCATGGAATGCCTCTAACTAAAGTTCTCAAAAACAGCCATCAAAAATCGTGTAAAATAGTATCAGAACAATCCCTGGATGAATAGTTTACAGGAATGATTTAAACCTCCTTATTGGGTTGATAGGAATCTTCCCAATAGATACGAATCCCTTGAAAACCTTGAAAATTAGGATTGTCTGGTCCTTGAGAGGGGCAAATTGGAAACCTAACTCCTAACTCTTGTAATTGCTCTAAGATCTCAAATCCTCCTCCTCGATCTTCATCTAGAGGACCTTGTCTGAAAAAGACTTGCGGCCATATTGTAGGATTTTGTGGAGTAAAATGAGAATAGATATAACGAACACTAGGGAATAGAGTCAGTCTTCCAGATGTATTGTTAGGAAGGGCTTCAGGGTTTTCTTGTGTGATCCCATCAATAAATAGGTGCTGTAACATGAATTTTAAAAGGCTACGCTTTCCTACAGAATTTATGTAAGTTCCTGTCCGCAGATTTTGTACATTCTGTATAACACGTTTATCTGCCTTGCTGCAAAAATCCATAGTAGAGTTAAGATACTCCGTAGGCCAGGAAACCGAATCTAAATTAATGTCATCAGCAAGTTGTTCAAGATCTAAAGAAAAGCGAATGCCGTGACTTGAAATTATAATCTGACGGTATTTTGCAGGTACACAGAAAAAAGAGGGTTTTGTAGTTCGAAGAGCCGCTTCAACTTCTAGAGGATTTGATCCCATAGCTTGTAGATTTTTTTGGGATACTGGAACCAATGTTGTTAATTTATAATGAGACGCCGTGTCTCCTGAACGACCAGGAATAGGCACATACTGAGGAGCTCTTTCTAAAATCTTAGATACAAGTAAGTGATTAGCATATTTAGCATGTAGAAAATAGTGTAGGGCTAAAGCGATTAAAATCAGAGGGAAGATTAAGAAGGATAAAATCTTTAATATTTTCACTATTGTGGAGATCCGAACGTTTTCTACTTTTCCAATAATTAAGTTAGGTTCTTGCATAACTATAGATACAACCTTGATTCTATTCCCGCCTAAGAAAAGATAAGAATCTACCTTTGACATAAGCTGAAATATCCAAGGTGTATCTACATCTGAAGAGATGCTATAAAGTTTCATAATTCGAAAAGGCGATTGTATATTGTATAAAGTGTAAACAAATTATAAAATGTATATCGATCATTCATACCCCTACACCAGCGACACCTCTTTGCACGGAGGGGGAAATTTTTCCAGGTCTTGTAGATTCTGCAATTCAGAATGATCTCGAGAGATTACTCACAGTAAAGAAAAGACCTGATATCATCCGGGAGTATTTGCGAGCAGGAGGTAGTCTTGTTACAACATACCCTAAGGAAGGTCAGAGATTGCGCTCCCCAGAACAGTTAAGAGTTCTGGATGATTTAGTGCAAAGCTATCCAAATCACCTACATGCGATTGAACTTGATTGTGGTGCAATCCCTCAAGATTTGATCGGAGCCACCTATATCATCACGTTCGCCGATTTTTCCGCCTATATTCTCTCTTTAAGAAGCTACCAAGCCAATTCTCCCTCCGATGATACATGGGGGATTTGGTTTGGATCTATTGACGATCCTGTTCAAGCAGTCATATCATTTTTAAAAGATCATGGATTTGCTCTTCCCTCGACCTTAGCTCAAGATCCTTTGCTTTGTACTAACAAGTAATTTATTAAGTGAAATAAATAATATAAATTAAAAATTTATCGCTTAATTGTGTTTTAAATGTATTTATATTAAAATAATTTTTTCTTTTTTAAAACAGCTTATGACTAGAAGTACTATTGAAAGCAGTGATTCGCTATGCTCAAGGTCTTTTTCTCAAAAATTAAGTGTCCAGACATTAAAAAATCTCTGTGAAAGTAGATTAATGAAGATCACTTCTCTTGTGATTGCTTTCCTAACTCTAATTGTGGGGGGTGCTCTTATAGCTTTAGCAGGAGGGGGGGTTCTTTCTTTCCCTCTTGGGCTAATCTTAGGAAGCGTACTCGTTTTGTTTTCTTCTATCTATTTAGTCTCTTGTTGTAAATTTTTTACTTTAAAAGAGATGACAATGACCTGTAGTGTCAAATCTAAAATCAATATATGGTTTGAAAAGCAACGAAACAAAGACATCGAAAAGGCATTAGAGAATCCAGATCTCTTTGGAGAAAATAAGAGAAATGTTGGAAATCGTTCGGCAAGAAATCAACTAGAAATGATCTTACACGAGACTGACGGAATTATTTTGAAAAGATATATGAAAGGAGCTAAAATGTACTTTTATTTATGAATTGGGTTCCAAAAACAATAGACCATGTAGATCCAGAATCAGAGATAGATATACGTAAAGTCGTCTCCTGCTATAAGTTGATAAAAGAATGTCAACCTGAATTTCGATCTCTTATAAGTGAATTACTAGGAGTGATTCGGTGTGGCTTAAGACTATTAAAACGTTCTAAGTATAAAGAACAGGCTAGAACTGTATCTGATGAAGATGCACCTCTTTTCTGCCTGACTCGTTCTTATTATCAAGATGGTTATCTCACGCCATTAAGAGCAGGACCTCGTGATCTTATAAATCACTATATACACTTGCGTCGCCGAGAGAATCCTAAGCATTTTTTCAGTCCTAAGCATCCATGTTATTATGCTCGATTGGCTTTTAATGAGTCAGTGTGTGTCTATAGAGAACTCTTTGATATAGAGCGACTTACAAAAATGTATGTCGAGGGTGATTATTCTAAAGAACAAGAGAAAAACCTACAGGCTATTCTTAGTTTTGTGAAAACTCTAGATGAAGGAAAGGACTTTCTTATTGAACATAAAGATACCGATCTCATTGGGAGAGGTTTTACTGATGTGTTCTGCACTTAAATCAATGAAATTGTCTCAAACAATATAATAAAAGCGATTCTATTATGTCTGAAAGTATTAACAGAAGCATTCATTTAGAAGCCTCTACACCATTTTTTATAAAATTAACGAATCTCTGTGAAAGTAGATTAGTTAAGATCACTTCTCTTGTTATTTCTCTATTAGCTTTAGTGGGTGCGGGAGTCACTCTTGTGGTTTTATTTGTAGCTGGGATCCTTCCTTTACTTCCTGTACTCATCTTAGAAATTATTTTAATAACCGTCCTTGTCTTGCTTTTTTGTTTGGTATTGGAACCTTATTTAATAGAAAAACCTAGTAAAATAAAGGAACTACCTAAAGTAGACGAGCTATCTGTAGTAGAAACGGACAGTACTCTTTAAAATTATATTTAATGTATGGGGCTAATCGGGGTACGCATTTGAATATCAGAGCAATTACTAAAGGAATTATGAGCAGGTAAGATAGGATCTTCAGTGTACAGTGTACAGTTCATAGAGCCTGGCTTGAATTTCCTATCTTTAGCACTCAATTCTTCCACAGTGATTCCTTGATCCTGTTTGCTTAGGAAGACTATTTGAGACTGTCCCAGATCAAAATAAGAATCTACGGTTGCAGCTAAACGTTCTAAGCCGTAATTCTCGCTATTTAAAAAAGGTTTAGCAAGAAGGATGGTAGGGCAAAAAGGGAGCATAAAAAATCCTCTTGGGAAATGCGACCACAAATTTTACATCATCTGTTCTATTAATGCTATTTCTATTTTACGAATTCATGCAACATAATAACAATTATCAGACTTTATATGGAGATCCTAGTAGACTATCGTAAGGCTTAAGAACAAAATATATCGGCGCCACCTCTCCCAATAAAAGTGGTGTCTTTATGTGTAGCAAGAAAGTCGTCAAAGCCGTCCTTCTCATCTAAAATTTGCACAAAACTAAGAATCGACTTTAGGTTGTCTTCGTTTTGCTGCTCATAATCACCCGCGCCATACATTTGTTTAAGTTCCGCTGTGTTAAAGAGTTTTCGATAGATACGCACTGACTCATTAAAGGCCAATCGAGCATAGTAACATGGATGCCCAGGATTAAAAAAATGCTCAGGATTCTCACGCCGACGTAAGTTTATATAGCTCTATTTATAATATAACGCGGTCCTGCTCGTAGTGGTGTAAGATAGCCATCTCGATAATAAGAATGAGTCGGGCAGAAAAGAGGTGCATCTTTATGGGATACAGTTTTAGCTCGCTCTTGATACCTAGAACAACGGCTTAATAACCCTAAGCCACTCTGCATCGCTCTTAGTAATTCACTTATAAGAGATCGAAATTCAGGTTTACATGCTTTAATTAACTTATAACAGGAGATGACTGTACGTATAGAGTCTTCTGATACTGGATCTACATCGTCCATTGTTTTTGGAACCCAGTTCATAAATAAAAGTACATCTAGATTCCTCTCATAGATCTTTTTCAAAACATTTCCATCACAATCGCGTAAAGTCTCTTTTACTTGACTTCTTGCAGAGCGATTATTGTCTTCCGCCCTATTTTCTCCAAAGAGCTCAGGATTTTCCGTAGCCTTTTCAAGATCTTTATTTCGTTGCTTTTGAAACCATTGGTGGATTTGAGAGTCGGTATTGTAGACAACCCCTAGCTCTTTTATAGGGCAGAATTTATATGAAAAAAGTAAGAATAAAGCACAAAGCACAACAAGCACAATTCCCAAGACTAACCAAGGAAGAAAAGAAAGAATGCCTGCTCCAGCTAAAGCCGTGAGAGTAATTCCCCCAACTAAAGCTAACAAAGCGATAACAAAAGAAGTTATCTTCACTAATCTACTTTCACACAGATTTCTTAATGGCTGGGTATTTAATTCCATAACTAATGGTTGTGAACACTCTGAACCAACATTTTTCATGTTATTTTCTCCGATAGTGAATTCTATATGAAAAGATTAACACTGTACTTTCAAATAATTTTTAAAAGATTAAGTTTAATATTTATACAAATATAAACTAATTATTTCGTTTCGTGAATCTTGTAAAATAACTAAGAAAAAGTATCGGTATGAGTCACAGATCAAAAAGAGATATTTGTCATAGCATGTTTTATAAGAAATTCTTTTCTGTGATTTTCTTATCTAAGCTAGACAGGTCTTTCCTCTTGTTTCCAACAAAAAGTCGAGTTATTTTATATTTAAGCTACGTTAAAAGGCAATCTTAAATCATCATATCAAAAATTTAATGAGACACCCTCCCCTTCGAGCTCTCTTTTCTTCCCATCGACTCTCTTGAAAGCTTCTTCTCTGGAGACGCTTTTTTTTAACATTACTGCTTTAGAATAGAAATAAAGTAAGAAGAAAAGCTATAAGTCTTAGGAACTTATAAAAAATAAAAAGGAAATTTAGTGGGTCGTATCTATAGTTTTTCTCCTGGAACTTATCCTAACTGGCAAGTAACTCTTATGGGTAAACTAGATGGCTGTTTTCGTTTAAGAGACGAGAAAGTCACTCGGGTTATCTCGATCAATCCCTCTGGATTTACCTTAGCTGACGAAAAAATAGTCCGGGTCTCTATGCCTTCTCCAGCATGAGCTTCACAACCAAACCCTGAGTCATAAGCATTTCTATATCCAGAAGCTAATCGCTTAGGACAGGCTCCGGGCGCAGATTCTGATCCTGCGGATTGTATCCCTACAAATAGACCAGGAAATGTAGAATCAACCTCTTGGAGCCATTGAACAGCTTCTTGGGCAGGTTCTTGTGTGTTTATTTGTGGAGCAAATGTTTTATTGAAGCAGTTTAAAAATCGTAAAGTAATCCCGTGTTTTGAAAACGTTTGCGAAGCACGATACAAGATTTGATAAAACTTCATACGCGCGTGCTTTTCAGGTAATGAAGGATACAAAACATGGGCAAGGCGGATATTTTGTTGTACTTCAGTATACACGATAGTATCGTCCAGACATTGCTGGAGATAGTTATTGAAAATGAGAAGAAGGTCTTCTTCATTTTGGATTCCTCCAGGAGGAAAGCGATGTCCTTGTACTGTAGCCATCACTCTATCAAAGCTATTAAAATCGTAATTTAAGATATTATATTGTAATACACTTAAATCCGGATCCTTTTCGTGACAGATATCTTGAAAGTTTCGGAAAATATTGGAGTATTGTTTATGAGGATTCTTAGGAGAAAGTAATCGATGATTGGTCCAAGAATTATAAGACCATTTTAAGAACCCATTTTTCACACCTAAAATCCAAGCTAATTGAGGTGTTATGGTCCCAGGAAGGTGTACATGGATATCTGCTTTGGGGAGGTTTTTGATGATAGCTTCGGTGCAAGCGATTGTATTGAGTCGTGGTACTAATGCAAAGATCTCATTGCATATCTTATGTACAGAATCTTCCTTTTCAAGATTCTTGAATAACGTATCATAAGACATAGAAAGAACGAACGCTATAACTGTGCAAGTGTTATACTTTTCTCCTCTAATGATATGATTTTTACGAACATTCTAATGATGTTACTAAATAACGAGTCTTTGATTTACCCCTATGGTGGCTATTCCCATTCTATAGTTGCTGGTGGCTTGTCAGAAATATCATAGACCACTCGGCTTACCTCGGGTATTTCATTAATAATTCGCGATGAGCAAGAACTGAGAACATCGCATGGAAGGTAGGCCCATCGTCCTGTCATGAAATCTGTAGATTCTACAGCACGTAATGCTATGGTATAACCATAGCTTCTACAATCTCCTTTTACAGATACTGATTTTATAGGAAGAAATAGAGCAAAGGCTTGGCTTATTTTATCGTAGAGTTTTGCTTTCCTAAGCTCTTCTATAAAGATGAGGTCCGCCCGTCGTAAAATGGCTAGATATTCAGGAAGGATCTCTCCAATCACACGAATTGTCAAGCCAGGTCCAGGAAAAGGATGCCTGTCCAAGAGATAGCTAGAAAGTCCTAGGGCTTCTCCTAAAATTCGAACTTCATCTTTAAATAAATAACGTAAGGGCTCGACTAACTTCAGCTTAAGATTTTTTGGAAGCCCCCCTACATTATGATGTGATTTTATTACTTCGGAGGCATGTCCAGAGCGTGAGGACTCAATAACATCTGAGTAGATGGTTCCTTGAGCTAACCATTGTACGTCTAATGACTGAGCGACTTCATCAAATACTTCAATAACGGTATCTTGAATTTTACTTACAAGGTCTTGCTGAATATACAAGGGATTCCATAGTGTGGGAGCAGAACAGATCTCTTGAACAAAAGTTTCTAGAATCTTATTTCCCGTTGGAGTGGAGTCAGAAACCTCGGGATGAAATTGCAGCCCGTACAACCGTTGTTTGGTATTTTCTATTCCTGAGATCGAGCATTGTGAGGTGGATGCGATTACATTAAATCCTTCAGGAATTGTCGTAACATGATCCCGATGGCTCATCCGAATCTCTGTGTCTAGAGATTCGCAGTCGACGATGTGTTTGAAGAGCTCACAAGGATACAGATGGATGGGCGTATATCCAAATTCTCCTACACCAGGGCTTACAGTCCCTCCAAAATCTCTAGCCATAAGCTGCATGCCATAGCAAATAGCTAGAATTGGAATGCCAAGTTTATAGATTTCAGGATCTAAATGTGGAGCCTTGTTTTCATAGACAGAGTGAGGACCTCCTGAGAGAATGATCCCCAAAGGCGCTCTTTCTTTTAAACATTGCACAGAGATATTCCAGGGAAGAACTTCGCAATATACAAATAACTTCCGCACTTGCTTTGCTAATACATAAGTATATTGAGATCCAAAATCTAGAATAAATATGGTGTTCAAATGTCTCCTTGCACTCTGCAACTTAATAATTTAAGGTTGGTTGAACTTTGTAAATATTATGAATATGACTTTCAGCTCTTCCAGATTCAGTAATTCGAACAAAGGAAGCCTTAGTTTTTAAATCTTTGAGAGTTTCAGCTCCAACATACCCCATACCTGAGCGTATTCCTCCTAAAATTTGATAGAGGACATCGTGGACAGAGCCTTTATAAGCGACTAGTCCTTCAACTCCCCCAGGAACCAGCTTTTTCTGTCCCTGTGTTTGAAAATACCGGTCAGCACTTCCTTGTTTCATAGCGCCTAAAGATCCCATGCCGCGGTACCTTTTAAAAAGCTTCTCATCGATAGAAACGATATCCCCAGGAGCTTCATCAGTCCCTGCAAGCAAACTTCCTAGCATGACACAGTCTGCTCCTGCTGCTAATGCTTTTACCACATCTCCAGAATAGCGGATTCTCCCATCAGCAATTACAGTCACGGCAGAGTTTTTAAGAGCTTTTGCTACGTTTGTAATGGCAGTAATTTGTGGATAACCGACCCCTGAAACGATTCTAGTTGTACAGATAGATCCTGGGCCAATACCTACCTTTACAGCGTCAACTCCAATCTCAGCTAAGGAAACTGCGGCTTCAGCTGTAACAAGATTCCCTACAACTAAAGAAATTTGTGGGAACTGGGATTTTATTTCTAAAACTGTTTGGAATACTCCTTTAGAGTGTGCATGAGCTGTGTCAATGACTAGAACATTTGCTCCAGCTTCCACAAGATGATGCGCTCTTGAAATTCCTAAAGGACCAATGCCTATAGCGGCTCCTATGGGAGCTTAAGGATAGGCTTCTTTAATTTTTCTCACAGATGAGCTTTGTTCTACTTCGCTCATATTTTTATGTAAGATTCCCAAACCACCTTCTTGAGCTAAAGCTAGTGCCATGGCTGTTTCTGTGACAGAATCCATAGCAGCTGAAAGAATCGGTATATTTAGAGAGAGGGTTTTTGAAATGGCCGTTTTCAAGGACACTTCAGAAGGAAGTATTTCAGAATATTGGGGGATTAAAAGAACATCATCAAAAGTTAAGGCTTCTTCCATGTATGCTACAATAGGACACTTTAAAGGATAGTCAATGATCCCCTGCTATACTGTCAATGCTTTTTTCATGATTCGTGACATTCCTTCGAATCTTAAGAAGAAATTTCTTTGGAACAGAAGTTTCTTCTTCCGTGTTTAGGCTTCTTATTGAACTTATAGCTTAGAAAAGATTGAAGGAAGGAAAGATAAGACTATATTGATTCTCTTGTCTTAAGATATACGACGACAGCACTCCCTATTCCTACACTCGATAATAAGTAGAACCAATACTATAAGAGATAAGATCCCAAATACAAGTGAAGCTGTTTCTCCAGAAGTTCCATAAACAGAAAAACAAATGATGATGCTAAGTAGGGATAAAAAGATAAAGAGACATCGGGAACAGTAATGACAACAATTCGATACCAAAGTTTTTGCATCTATATCCTCGATTGGGGAGGGGCTCGTTGATTCAACGAATCTATCCGGAAATACGCTAAAGTCCATAAAACCTTGTTGATGTTTGTAAGAATCTATTTTGTAGATGAGATCGAAAATCGTCTAACGATCTGATTCTTCTCAATACTTTATTTGCCTGGAATCATAAAACCCTCAACCTCTTCGATGTCGTTGTGTGGCGCAATCTATTGCAAATCACGAAAATACTTGATTGAGGGCTTCGGAGAAATTTGAAGGGGTGATGCACAATAGGTGCCAGTTCTTGCGTTTTTTAAAAAATTTTTATATGGTTTGTGGAGAAAATTGTTATACTATCAATGATTATGACTACTATATCTAACTCACCCTCCCCTGCATTGAATCCCGAACTTTCCCTTATTCCTCCACCAACACTTGTATCTTCAGGTACGCAAACATCTCTAGCTTATACGATCCCCGCACAAGGACGAAGATCCACCCTACGTATTATATTAGATATATTCATTATCATTCTTGGTTTAGCTACGATCATTTCTACCTTTATTGTTATTTTCTTTTTAAATGGGCTGAACTTGCTCTCGACCCCATCTATTATCTCTTCGTCATGTTTAATCATTGTTGGATTGCTTTTTTTGATTATGGGGTTATATTTCATGATCTCGAGTTTGGATCAGGGGCTTGTAGGCCTTCTGCAAAAGGAACTCTCTCAAGCCGAAGAAAGAGAAGAAGAGTATATCCAGGAAATCGAAGCTTTAAGAGGAGCTCCTAGAGCAGAATCTCCCACCGAGTCTCCTAGTACCTGGTTATGATTTACAGGTATGAAGTTCTTATTTTCTAAAATTTGTCAGCAGTTTTTCTTTTATAAGAATACTTTTTAATTCTTGTATTTAAATTCCTTACGACAAAAGGGTGAAAAACGTCTTGTAGAACATTCTAGCTTCTATTAGCCTGTTTCCAATTTTTATTAAGGAGACGCGATATGGAGCAACCCAATTGTGTGATTCAGGATACTACAACTGTTTTGTATGCCTTAAATAGCTTTGATCCTAGACTTAGTGATGACACTCACAGACTTGGGAAGCAATCACCTCTTGAAGCAGAAAATGCTCTTGGAGAATTTATTGAAGGTTTGGATACAAATAGCTTTCCTTTAGAGGAAGTTGCCATTCCCATCCTGCCAGGTTATCACCCTAAGTTTTATTTATCTTTCATAGATAGGGACGATCAAGGTGTCCACTATGAAGTTTTAGATGGCGTATTTTTAAAGACAGTCGCTGCTTGTATTATAGAGAACTCCTTCTTAACTGATTCTATGAGCCCGGAGCTTCTCAGCGAAGTTAAGGAAGCTCTGAAACGATGATGATCCTATGGATGAATCTGATGGAGAAGAAGCTTCAAAAGATTCTGCATTTTCAGCTAGTTTTTCCTATGAGTTTGTAAAATCAAGTACTCGAGAATCTAAAAATACAGTCACACACTCAACAGCGTCTCGTACATTATATATTTTAAGGCAGGATTGTTCTTATGATCCAAGAGCTCTCAAAGTAGATGATGAATTTCGTTATTGGGTAGAAAAAAGGTTGGACGCCAAGAATCCAGATTCATTAAATGCGTTCGTTAAAGAGGTAGGAACTCATTATGTCGCGTCAGTGACTTACGGTGGCATTGGTTTTCAAGTGCTAAAGATGTCTTATCTCCAAGTCGAGGAGTTAGAGAAAGAAAAAATCTCGATATCTGTAGCTGCAGCAAGTTCTTTATTAAAAAGTAAAACATCGAACGCGACAGAGAAAGGTTATTCTTCGTATCAGTCGGAATCATCAGCTCAAACAGTATTTCTTGGTGGAACAGTATTACCTGATCTCCAGCAAGACAAGTTGGATTTCAAAGATTGGTCTGAAAGCATTCCTAATGAGCCCATTCCTCTAGCTATTAGTGTATCTTCAATTACAGATCTCATAATTCCAGAACTTTTCCCTTCTGAAGATGCTCAAGTCTTATCCCAGAAGAAATCAGCTCTAGGACAAGTTATTCTTAATTATCTAGAGAGTCACAAGCCTAAAGAAGAAGGCCCAAAACCAGTCCAAATTACTTCTGGATTCAATTCATCGTCTTCGGTATTTACGCTTCAAGCAGCAAAAGCTCCTAAGACTGTGTCTTTCCCCTATATAGATTATTGGTCTACAATTCCCTATCTTTTCCCCACTCTTAAAGAAACTTCAGGTGCTCAACCTCTCTCGTTCTACTTGAGGTTTGATGACATCTTTGAGCAACAAAATTTAGTCCATAATACTTCATATATTTTAGCTTCAACCTCGGTGAGGTTAGGATATTTCGGAGATTCATATAGAGATTATGATGCTCTATCTTTCTATGGTAGTTGGCCTCAAGCATATTTTGACTGGGCAGGCTATAAAGATAGGTGTACTTGGACCTTAGAAAAACTCAATACAACTGGAGATCTTTTCATCCGTTCTGGAGACGAGATACGTTTAAAACACAATACCTCTGGGAAATATCTTGCTACAACGAGCATGTCTGATGGCTATCAGACATTAACTTGTACGACACAGACGAGTGATTCTGTCTTTATAATTACTGTATAAATAGAGTTAAGACATCCCCTTAAGTTTTAAGGGGATGTCTTATTTGCTTTCTAGAGAACTCATCTCTAAGTAAACTTCTTTTCTTAGGGCTGAGGAGGAACTTTCTTATAGCTTTCATGAACACAGAGTATAGAAGTTCCGTTTGCTAAAAACGTGCTTCTGAGGTAGTCCTCTGCAAAGGAATCTCCAAAAGCATTCAGAGAATCAGAGGAAGAAACGCTTTCCCAGACTAAAGAATAGTACCCTTTTACAGGTAGGACCTCTTTTGAGCAAGCACTCTCATCTGCAATCCAGGCATAAGCAATGACAAAAGGATTCCCCTGAGGATACGAGCACACTTCAACGGGATACAGGCTATAAACACCTTCTCGCCTTCTAGCTATTACAAAGTCTTCTTCTGTCATCTCAAGGCCTATAGCATTACAGCGTCGTCCCGAAGATTTAATGAGATTCAGTACAGCTCGATTTTTCGGACCATCGTGAGAAGTTCTACGGCGACTTCCGTTTTTTAAGTACTTTCCTGTGTCTATATTAAAAGAACGCTCGTATCCATTTATCCAAATAGGATGTGGACGATACGTTTTTAATGTAAGAGCTGCTGATTTTGGGTGCATCAGACTTCCATAAGTCGATATGGGAATGTAAGAACCTTTGATTTTGAGATTTTTATGGATTTCTCTCCAAATTTTACGAGACTCTTCATCAGTCTTAGCTACGACATAAGGATCATTGTGCTCTTCAGAAAAGATTTGAGTCGTACGAAATGCAGAAGGATAATGAGGCAGTTGCGAAACACTCTTATTTCCATGAACAAAGAATTCTTCGCTCGTTGAAGTGTTGTGATAATTCCAAGAGGGCTTTTGATTACAGGAGGAAAGAGATCCAAGACCTAATCCTAAACATACACTTGAAAAGATAAGAGACATGGGCTGTTTCATGGATTCCTCGGAGATTAAGAAAATGAATTTTGATTTCGTTTGCTCTCTTTTGTCCTACTTAAAGGAGCTTTTCAACAACGTTTCGGTCTGAAATTTTGCTAAACAAGACCCTGCCGTTACCCTAGCTTGTCCCAGCTTCTCTAGCATAATTTGAAAATTGTAAAGGAAATATATGAAAAAAGGAATACGAAACCCACCCTATCTAAGGAATTCTTAATTCTGAACGTATAGTATCCAGAACTAAGAATTCTCTATCTTAGGAAGTCTATAATGAAAGCTCCCCGAGATTCGGGAGAGAACTTTTGTTAGTGCATGCCTTGAACAGTTTAGTCCAAGTACACCCACACTTCTCTTTCTCTGTTTTCATAACCTGTGATAATGCCTAGCGCGAGCAGTTGTTTTAAAATGCTCTCACCTAAACAAAGCTTACCGTGCCCAGGTTCGGTCTTACCAGCTATATGGAAAAGCTGACCTGTAGTTGTTTTAGCATCTATAGATTCTCCTCCAAATTTCTGAGAGACCGTACAGTGACGTTTTGTTTGAGGATCTCTTTCAACATTCCGTTGCACTAGAAAATCTAAGTATTCTTTCACTCAATCTAACTTCTCCTCATAAGAAAGGTTAGGTTTGCCTTCAAGATGCATAGGAGCGGAGAGATCTAAAGCATAACTCAACTTAGTGAAAATTAAGGAGGACATGAACTTTCTGTCTTTCTTAAGAGATCTTGGCAACTTAGCGATCAATCCCTTTAAGAAGTGATGAGGTACTACCTTTAAAATCTTTCGCACTAACGCGGCTTGCTGGTTGTGTTGTGCTTCAAGGTCTTGTTCATTAAAGAACCCTATAGATTCAAAAATACAGGAATAGTTAGGAGTTTTTGCGTCATTTACATTTAAGAGGATCGCTTTTTTTCCTGGAATGATTCCAGAACGGCCTGCTTGCAAAGTAAAATTAAAGAAATTAGCAACACATGCTTTTGATGGACGCGAGCTTCTTCCTGATTTGTGGAATGATTTACGAAGTCTTCTGTTAAACTTTGGAACTGAGGTTGCTTCAATTCTAGTTTCGAAATGAGTATCCCAGATCTTAGGTCAAGCCCAACAACCCTTGGAACCTCAATATTTCGAATTTTACACGCTGCAAGTAGGTTTCTTGCATGTGTTCTACGTACCATAGCCTCTACAAGAACATTATCTAGAGGATTAGATAAGCCATTCATCTCATTGTTTTTTGAAGATACAAATGTAAAGCGGAGATTTGGATAATTATCTACACAAAAAGTAAATACGGAATAATGATTAGTATGATAAACATCTAATAAACAGATTTTCTTAGCCTCGAGAATCTGATTAGCCCGAGCAGGATGGCAATCCGCTTGATTAAAATAGGCATCACGTACTTCCCTCTGAGCGTGCAATATCTGAGAAGGATACGTTTCAGACGCCACGGTATTCTGGATAAAGACTGGCTTATACTTACAATCCAGAATCTTATGTAAAGACGTCTAACACAATAAATCTCCCTAGAAATATCGTCTCTAGCTAGAACATCTGTTGTATCCCCTCCCCAATAGAAATAAGAGTCGAGGGCTTGCACAGCTTTTTCTAAACTGCTAGGTTTTTCATGATGAGAATTTAAAGAATAATTATTATAAAATAGCTTCATAAATTTTTTAAAAAAATAATAAACGCCGTCTATTTTAAACAATTCATGCACTTATTAAGAAGCTATTAATTCAACAACAGCTTAATAAATTTAAAAATCATCTTTTTATAAAGAAATATTTATATAAAAATAATTCTTAGACCATTGTAAATTTAATTAGAAAAGCCTCCGAGCTTCAAGAGCCCTAAGGAAGATTCTTAAATTATTTAGAATTCTTTAAAAAAAGAATTTCCTTGAGCAAGTAGGTTATCGATATAGTTAATATCGTAATTAGATTCTAGAAACTTCGGATTATCCAACATAAACTGGTGGAAAGGTATTGTAGACTGCACACCACCGATATGAAACTCTTTCAAAGCTCGTTTCATGATAGCTATAGCTTCTTCTCGGTTTTTGCCCTTAGCAATTACCTTTGCTATCATAGAATCATAATAAGGAGGGATTGCATAGCCGCTATAACAAGCTCCATCTACACGAATTGAAGGACCTGCAGGAGGAAGATAATAATCTAAACGACCTGGAGATGGTGAGAAATTATTGGTAGGATCCTCAGCGTTAATGCGACATTGGATGATATGACCCGAGAACTCAATGTTCTTTTGTTTCCAAGGCAGCTTATTTCCCATGGCTACATGAATCTGTTCTTTTACAAGATCTATACCTGTGACTTCTTCAGTAATGGTATGCTCTACCTGAATTCGGGTATTCATTTCCATAAAGTAGAATTTTTTGTCTTTATCTAATAAGAATTCGACTGTTCCAACAGAAAAATATCCGGCGCTTCTTGCTAGATCTACAGCAACTTTTCCTACTTTGACTCGGATTTCCGCATTGAGAATGGGACTAGGAGTCTCTTCAATCAACTTTTGACGTCGCCGTTGAATGGTGCAGTCTCTTTCTCCTAAATGCACATAATTTCCATGGGTATCCCCAATGACTTGGATTTCTAAATGCCTTGGATTTTCTATAAACTTTTCAATATAAACATTGGGGTTATTAAAACCGGCTTCGGCTTCTGCACGTGCGGCAGAAAACGCTCTATAGAATTCGTCCTTTTCTTTAACAATACGAATTCCTCTTCCCCCACCTCCAGCAACGGCTTTAATAACAATAGGGAAACCTATTTTTTCAGCTATTTTTAAACCTTCGCTCTCGTCTTCAATAATGCCTTCAGAACCTGGAATAACAGGACATTTGATTTTCTTTGCCAGGGACTTCGCAGCAATCTTATCCCCCATCATAGCAATAGACTCTGAACTCGGCCCTATAAAGGTTAAGCCACAGCTCTCGCATATTGAAGCAAAGTTTGCGTTTTCACTTAAAAACCCATATCCAGGATGCACAGCATCAGCTCCTGTGATCTCACAGGCAGCCAAGATATTGGATATCTTTAAATAAGACTTTGCTGCTTGAGGCTCTCCAATACAAATAGCCTCGTCAGCAAGAAGTACGTGGAGAGCCTCTTGATCTGCTAAAGAATATACAGCCACTGTCGACAATCCTAAATCATGACAGGCACGTATAATTCTAACAGCAATTTCCCCTCTATTAGCGATTAAGACTTTTTTCATGATGCATCTTTAGCTATACGAAACAACTTAGACCCAAATTGGACAGGATCCCCATTGGTAATCAATACTTCAAGAACACGCCCACTCATTCCTGCTTTCACTTCATTCATTACTTTCATAGCCTCAACGATACAAACAATAGTATCTTCCGAAACAATATCGCCAGGTTTTACAAAAGAAGGAGAATCTGGGGCTGGAGAACCATAGAAAGTTCCCACTAAAGGAGAACTTATAAAGTCTCCGGAACTTGTTGTAGTAGAAGTTTCTGAATTTTCTGTAGTAGTCTCTTTAATTGTATCTTTTTTAGGGTCCGTTGGGATAGGTCGTTCTTGAGAAAATCCACTAAATAACCTGCTGTCATAAAACACAGGCTCTTGTCTATTCCCCTCCCTAGTATCTCTTTCCAACTCCAATTCAAGCCCTTCACGTTTTATAGCAAAACGCTTCATACCATTGCGTCCCATAGCAATCATGAGCTTTTCTATTTGTTTTAAGTCCATACCAAGTCTTCTTTAATTGAAATTAGACGCGTTGAATATACTCACAAGTCCGCGTATCTATTTTTATAACATCACCAATTTCTACAAAAGGTGGGACCATAACTTCAATTCCTGTTTCCAGCAAAGCTTTCTTAACTCCTCCGGAAAGAGAGAGAGAATCTCCAGGAAAGTCTGTTTTTGATACCATAAGCTCTAGAAAATGAGGCAGCTCTACAGAAAAAACCACATTGTCATAGACCATTGCAGAGACAGTCACACCTGCCTTTAAAAACAAAAAGTTATCCTTCATGATTTCTTGTGGAATGAATAACTTTTCATAATTTCCTAAATCTAAAAAAAGATAACTTTCATCTTCAAGATATAAATATTCTAAAGTGCGGGTTTCAAATTGAGCCTCTTTTACCTCTTGAGTTGCTTTGAAATTTCTCTCAATAACAACATCAGAATCCGCAGCCTGCAAAGCGACTTTAATGAAGGATTCGCCTTTGGGCCCTGCCACCTTAGACACTGAGGTTACTTTATAAAGACCGTCCTTTGTAGAAATAAACATCCCTACGGATAATTGGCTACTTAACACCATAATTTTCTCCTCGCAGCAACAAAATTTTATCTTCCATTGCTAATGAATCTGCTTCGAATAAGTAAGAAGCTGTGACTAAAATATCTGCTCCTGCATCTCGACATAACGGCGCAGATTGCTGATCTATGCCTCCATCTACTTCTATTAAACAAGAATCCTTTAAACCTAAAGTCTTTATCGCATGACGTGCAAAAGCAATCTTTTCTATTGTATTTGGTAAAAAGCTCTGTCCTGTAAATCCCGGATAAACTGACATTAGCACAACGACATCACAAAACGGAAGGAAAGAAGGAAGAAATTCGATTGAAGTATCGGGAGAAAAAGCTAGACCCGCTTGAACCCCACATTTTTTTATATAAGATAGAAGCTCTTTTATATCCTCTGAAGCTTCAAAGTGTACTATAATTCTATCCGCACCAGAACGAACGAAACTTTCTATAAATTCAAAAGGATTGTAAATCATAGCGTGGACTTCTAAAAATAGATCCGTAGATCTATTAATGGCAGCAATGATCCCTGGACCAAAAGTAAGGTTCGGAACAAAGTGGCCATCCATGATATCTATGTGTATAAAATCACTTCCCGCCTGCTCTAGTTTTTTTGCTTCTACACCCAAACAGGTAAGATCTGCCCCCATAATCGAAGGGCCAACTAATACGGATTCCTGTTTCTTCACCTCAGCCTATCTCAACTTCACTACGCTAAATTTAAAGTAGAGTGAGCTTTAACTTTCTACTATTTATATTTACTGGTTGATGTATTCATGAACTCCTACTCATTGTATGAATAGAAAATGAATACGGACTACTACCATAATACAGAACGAATATATTTCAAAGAACCATTGAACATTTCTTATTAAAAATTCTTTTCTTTTTATACAAAAATCCCAAGATTAATCTTTCTGTTTCACTAATGAAAATGCATTTGGAGATAAGGATTATGATATAGCAAATATATTGTGATTCTAACCTCCTATACCTTCATCAAACATCAAATTAGTGAAATAAAGATGATTAAATATATTTTGGATCCTCAGCAAGAAAGGTATAAATTTCTTGATTTTTAGATCGAGAAAAACAACAATTCTTATCCAAGTTAACCTATTAAGGATAAAATTCTTATGTCATCTCCTGTAAATAACACACCCTCAGCACCAAACATTCCAATACCAGCGCCCACGACTCCAGGTATTCCTACAACAAAACCTCGTTCTAGTTTCATTGAAAAGGTTATCATTGTAGCTAAGTACATACTATTTGCAATTGCAGCCACATCAGGAGCACTCGGAACAATTCTAGGTCTATCTGGAGCGCTAACCCCAGGAATAGGTATTGCCCTTCTTGTTATCTTCTTTGTTTCTATGGTGCTTTTAGGTTTAATCCTTAAAGATTCTATAAGTGGAGGAGAAGAACGCAGGCTCAGAGAAGAGGTCTCTCGATTTACAAGTGAGAATCAACGGTTGACAGTCATAACCACAACACTTGAGACTGAAGTAAAGGATTTAAAAGCAGCTAAAGATCAACTTACACTTGAAATCGAAGCATTTAGAAATGAAAACGGTAATTTAAAAACAACTGCTGAGGACTTAGAAGAGCAGGTTTCTAAACTTAGCGAACAATTAGAAGCACTAGAGCGAATTAATCAACTTATCCAAGCAAACGCTGGAGATGCTCAAGAAATTTCGTCTGAACTAAAGAAATTAATAAGCGGTTGGGATTCCAAAGTTGTTGAACAGATAAATACTTCTATTCAAGCATTGAAAGTGTTATTGGGTCAAGAGTGGGTGCAAGAGGCTCAAACACACGTTAAAGCAATGCAAGAGCAAATTCAAGCATTGCAAGCTGAAATTCTAGGAATGCACAATCAATCTACAGCATTGCAAAAGTCAGTTGAGAATCTATTAGTACAAGATCAAGCTCTAACAAGAGTAGTAGGTGAGTTGTTAGAGTCTGAGAACAAGCTAAGCCAAGCTTGTTCTGCGCTACGTCAAGAAATAGAAAAGTTGGCCCAACATGAAACATCTTTGCAACAACGTATTGATGCGATGCTAGCCCAAGAGCAAAATTTGGCAGAGCAGGTCACAGCCCTTGAAAAAATGAAACAAGAAGCTCAGAAGGCTGAGTCCGAGTTCATTGCTTGTGTACGTGATCGAACTTTCGGACGTCGTGAAACACCTCCACCAACAACACCTGTAGTTGAAGGTGATGAAAGTCAAGAAGAAGACGAAGGAGGTACTCCCCCAGTATCACAACCATCTTCACCCGTAGATAGAGCAACAGGAGATGGTCAGTAATCTGCCGTAAAGTCTTCAAAGACTTCCTTAGAAAATAAGCAGTAAAGTTTTAACTTTACTGCTTATTTTTTTTTGAAATGAACTCACTCATTAAAGATATTTGCAACAAATTTTCCTGCGTCTTATGCTTGTTCTTTTAGGATTGAGTTTTTCTCACTTACACTAGAACCCTACCTATGCATTCAAAATTTCTTTCTCGAAGAAAAAAAAATAGTTCTCATAAGGAGGAAACCTCTTGGGATTGTATAGCCTCAAGTTACAATAAGATAGTCCAAGATAAAGGGCACTACTATCATAGAGAAACTATCCTTCCCCAACTCCTGCCTTCACTCACCTTAGGTTCAAAAAGTTCTGTATTGGATATTGGCTGCGGTCAAGGTTTTTTAGAAAGGGCCCTTCCTAAGGAATGTCGTTATCTAGGCATAGATATCTCTTCTAGATTGATTGCTCTAGCAAAGAAAATGCGATCGGTAAACTCTCATCAGTTTAAGGTTGCAGATCTTAGCAAACGCCTAGAGTTCGTAGAACCGACATTATTCTCTCATGCAGTAGCAATCCTCTCCCTTCAAAATATGGAATTCCCCGGAGAGGCTATACGTAATACAGCTACGCTCCTCGAACCACTCGGGCAATTTTTTATAGTTTTAAACCATCCTTGTTTTCGTATTCCTAGGGCATCATCCTGGCACTATGATGAAAATAAAAAAGCTATCTCTCGTCATATAGATCGTTATCTCTCCCCAATGAAAATCCCAATCATGGCTCACCCAGGACAAAAAGATTCGCCTTCTACCCTCTCCTTTCACTTTCCTCTAAGCTATTGGTTTAAAGAACTGTCTTCTCATGGATTCTTAGTTTCAGGTCTTGAGGAATGGACATCTTCAAAAACCTCAACAGGAAAACGAGCTAAGGCAGAAAACCTTTGTCGAAAGGAATTTCCATTATTCCTTATGATTTCATGCATTAAGATAAAATAAATTTTTAATTATTTAATTAGGTTTTTTATTAGAATAAATAAAAAACACTAAATTCTTGCATTATGTTTCGAAAACTTTTCCCGTTTTCTAAAAAAAAAACAGGTCAGAAGCAACGTCTTCGAAACAATGGACTTCTGCAAGCGATCATTCAATCAATAAAAGTCTTACTACATAACGAAGCTTCCAAGGAAGCCTGCGTGTTAAGCTACTATGGTTTGCTTACTTGTGTTCCTATTTTAGTATTCTTTCTAAGGCTTTCCCAACACTTATTCACTAATCTGAATTGGAAAGAATGGTTGATTATCAAATTCCCAGATTATAAAAAGCCAATCGTAGCTATTGTGGAAGCCGCATATCATGCTACAGAAAGCAATATAGGATTAGTCCTAGTTGGAAGCTTTTTTGTTTTCTGTTGGGCTGGCATTTTAATGCTCTTATCTCTAGAAGATGGCCTAAATAAGATCTTCCGCACCAGCTGGACTCCAATATCTTTAAAGAGGTTAGTCTCTTATTTTGTGATTACCTTAGTGAGTCCCATGATTTTTATTATCGTCTGTGGTTCCTGGATTTATATTACACAGATCATGCCTATCCAATACGCTAAGTTGTTTTCTCTCAGCCATTCCATGACAGCATTGTACTTTATTTCTAGGTTTGTCCCCTACCTGCTGCTCTACCTAGCTCTATTTTGCTGTTATGCTTTTCTTCCTCGCGTTGCAATCCAAAAAACATCAGCTCTTATCTCTACGCTAATCATAGGATCTGTATGGATAGTCTTTCAAAAGGCATTCTTTAGCCTTCAAGTCTCTATTTTTAACTATAGCTTCACTTATGGCGCCCTCGTAGCCCTGCCTTCATTCCTTCTCCTGCTATATATCTATACAATGATCTACCTATTCGGAGGAGCACTGACATTTATTATCCAGAATCGAGGGTGCACTTTCATATTTCTTGGGGACAAAATCCTGCCCAGCTGTTATTTACAACTCATTACCTCAACATATATTCTAGCTTTGACAACACGTCAGTTCAATGAAGGCCTCTCCCCTTTAACTGCTCAATTCATCGCCAAACAATCGAAAGTACCTATTGGTGAGGTCTCTCAATGTCTAGATGTATTAGAAAAAGAAGGTTTTCTTTTTCCTTATAACAATGGGTACCAGCCTGTCTTCAATTTCTCTGAACTTACAATCAAAGATATTGCTGACAAACTCCTGCATCGGGAAATTTTCAAGAAATTCAATCCCGACCTTGGGATTACTTTCATAGAAAACAGCTTCCAGAACATATTTAACCAAGCTTCTAAAAATAAAGAGAATCTTACTCTTAGCGAGATTGCTAGGCGAATCAAATGAAACGAAGATCATGGCTTAAAATTTTGGGAATCTGTTTAGGCAGCAGCATTGTCTTGGGATTCCTTATATTCTTGCCCCAACTACTTTCAACAGAATCAGGGAAATACCTTGTGTTTTCCCTGATTCATAAAGAATCCGGACTCTCGTGTTCTGCTGAAGAACTTAAGATTTCATGGTTTGGACGGCAAACAGCTAGAAAAATAAAACTCACTGGAGAAGCTAAAGATGAGGTCTTTTCTGCTGAGAAATTCGAACTCGACGGATCTCTATTACGTCTTCTGATTTATAAAAAGCCTAAAGGGATTACTCTATCAGGATGGTCTTTAAAAATTAATGAGCCTGCCTCTATAGACCATCCTTCTGTGAGTCACTTAGATCCAGGATCTTTACTTACCTACCTAAATGACTGCAAGATTATTTCTGAGCACGGATTTATCACTATGAAGACAGTATCAGGATCTTCATTATCTGTATCAGGGTTTTATCTAGAGAAATCCTCAGAAAAGTTCATGACGAAATGCGTGGTCTCTGAAGATCAGCAATCCGGGAACATCTTTATAGAGAGTGTACTTTCTCCTGATGTCAGTATTTCCGCTCAGTTTTCTTCAGTTCCCGTTGCATTTTTTAAAATTTTTATAGCTTCCCCTTTCTGGGACCATCTTCTCTCTTATGAAGACATAATCAATCTATCAGCAGAGGCAACACATACCAATGATGGTAAGATTTCTATGACAGCCTCTGGCGAGGGAAATCAAATTCAAATGAAGCTTCAAGGCCATATTCATAAATCCACATTTTATATTGTAGAAGGGAGTTCTTCGTTCATAGAACTTAAACCTGAGCTCGCCTCAGCTCTTTGCAACCAGATCATTCCGCTGTCCACACCCATTACTAGTAAGCAAATCCATGCTACGGTCTCTTATGCTAAAATTCCCTTGGATATTACGAAATGGAAACATATTGAAATTACCTCTCAAGCACAGCTCCCTGAAGTCGCAATACATCCGAAAGACCCTAATCTTGCATTACAGCTGCGCGACACAAAGCTAGGAATTAAAAAGACGGAGAAATTCTCAGACATCCGTTACTCCTCATCTACAGTCTTAGGAGGAGCTTCTCCCTCTCACCTTAATGGTTTAATCAGTATAGATAACAAAAAACATCTTACTAAATTTCGTCTACAACAAGCACAACTCCCCCACACCTATCTAAGAGCCATTTTCCCTCAACCTTTCGTGATCAATGTTCCCCTGGATGTTGCTTATTATTCATTAAATATCGAAGGGACGTACAAAAATGCTCACTTAGAGGCAGATGCTATCCTAGATAACCCGCTATTGAAATTGTCATGCTCCATGTCTGGAGCATGGAAAAATTTTCTTTTTAAAGGGCAAGGAACGTACCACTTTAATAAAAAATGGCAGGAGATTCTCTCTCCCCACTTCTCTTACGCTGAAGCTAGATTCTCAGGAAAAGCACAAATTACCGATACGAATCTCTTTTTCCCTAAATTTTCTGGAAAAATTACTGCAAGAGAAAATGAGCTGCTCATCCATGCAAAATTTGGTTCCCCTAATGAACCTATAAAACCTGAAACTACCTCTATACTCATCCACGGACAATTTTGTTCTCTGCCACTCAGCCTAGTTTCTAATCACCTAGCCCCCTTCCATTTGAAGAAATTGACATTTTCCTTCCATACGGATGGAGGTAAGTTTGTAACCAAAGGAAACCTCCAAGCTCTTATTGAGAATCCAGACTATCCCGACCTAAATAATACGCGTATCCTAATCCCTGATCTTCTTCTTTCTCTTGATGAATCCTCAACTTCACCTTCTTCAAAAGACTTGAAAATCCAAGGTTCTGGAGAGATATTTTCTTTGCCTCTGGATTCTATTACTAAGACCTATGGGAAACAAGTGCGTCTCTCTCCTTATTTTGGTTCCTCTGGAGACTTGAACTTTGTAGTAAACTACAATCCTAAAGATCAGAATAAGCTCACACTACTATCTAACTTTAAGTCAGAAGCTCTCCTAGGAGAACTGAAGTTAGTCATGGACTTTTCTATGAAGCTATCTTCAGGAACTCAGGGAACTCTCCAGTGGGAAGTGAGCCCAGAACGTTATGCAAGTTTCTTTAAAAACGCATCATGCTCTCCCACCTGTTTGCTTCATAGAACTGCAAATGTACGCTTAGACATCTCAAAACTCTCTTGTCCAGAGGAAACCAAAGGTTTATCTTGTCTCACGCTTCTTGCCGCAGGAGGACTTGAAGGTTCATTAGAAGCAACACCGTTGATCTTCTATGATAATGTGTCTAAAGAGACTTTTATTATTAATGACTTTAAAGGTTCTTTGCGAGCCAACAATTTAGACGCTAAAATAGAATATGATCTTAAAGGCTCGTGTCTAGCTCCTAGGCAAGACTCTAAAACTCTTGCAGAATTTTCATTAGAAGGACAGGTAGATCATCTGTTCTCTCCAGAGTCTCGAGAATTTAAACAAACTGCAAATTGGATTCACATACCCTCTTCGTTCATTGCTGGAATCATTCCCATGTCTCCAGGATTGAAAGCTCAGATATCCTCGCTTGCAGGCCCTAGAATCAACGTATCAATTAAAAATGCGTTCCGATTTGGAGAAGGCCCTGTCGACATTATGGTCGACTCTGAAAACCTTCAAGCTCAGATTCCACTGATCTTAAACGAAAAGTCCATCTTACTGAGAGAGAATCTAACAGCGCACCTTAGTATAAATGAAGATGTAAATAAGGCTTTCCTACAAGAGTTTAATCCCCTCTTAGCAGGGGGAGCCTACTCACAATACCCAGTAACCTTAGAGATCGATAAACAAAACTTCTATCTCCCTATACGCCCGTATTCTTTTGAAGAATTCCGCATCCAATCCGCAACATTGGATATGGGGAAAATCTCAATAGCAAATACAGGAACTATGTATGCTCTTTTCCAATTCCTTGATATTACGGATCAAAAGCAATTTGTAGAATCTTGGTTCACTCCAATTTTCTTTTCTGTACAAAAAGGCTCTATCATTTGTAAGCGCTTCGACGCCCTTATCGATCGTAGAATCCGCCTTGCTCTATGGGGGAAAACTGATATCGCTCATGATCGTCTGTTTATGACCTTGGGTATCGATCCTGAAGTTATTAAGAAATACTTTCATAACACCTCTTTAAAAACTAAAAACTTCTTCCTTATAAAAATCCGAGGATCCATCTCGTCTCCTGAAGTGGACTGGTCTTCAGCTTACGCTAGAATCGCTCTATTAAAAAGCTACAGTCTTGGGAACCCGTTTAGTAGTCTTGCCGATAAGCTATTCTCTTCTCTTGGCGACTCTACCCCCCCACCAACAGTACACCCCTTCCCTTGGGAAAAATCTAATTTTGATTCTATAGAAAATAAATAGAATCAATATAAAAACTTAACAGTTCTTTTTAATTAATTATTTTTATAAATCTTAAAAATAAAATTAAATTAATTATTAGGAATAAAACTCATGAGAAAACGTCACTCTTTCGACTCAACCTCTACAAAAAAAGAAGCCGTCAGTAAAGCTATCCAAAAAATCATCAAGATTATGGAAACAACAGACCCTTCTTTAAATGTAGAAACCCCCAATGCAGAAATCGAAAGCATTCTCCAAGAAATCAAAGAAATTAAACAAAAGTTATCGAAACAAGCAGAAGACCTCGGTCTTTTAGAAAAATACTGTTCTCAAGAAACCCTCTCTAATCTTGAAAACACTAACGCATCACTCAAGCTTTCCATAGGCAGTGTCATAGAAGAACTCGCTTCTCTCAAACAACTTGTAGAGGAAAGTATTGAAGAATCCTTAGGGCAACAAGACCAACTCATCCAATCTGTACTTATTGAGATCTCTGATAAGTTTCTTTCCTCTATAGGGGAGACTCTTTCTGGAAATCTTGATATGAACCAGAACGTAATTCAAGGACTCCTAATCAAAGAAAACCCTGAAAAATCTGAAGCAGCTTCTGTAGGATATGTACAGACTCTACTAGAGCCTCTAAGTAAAAGGATCGGCGAGACTCATAAGAAGGTCGCTACTCATGATGTGAATATCTCCTCCTTGCAATTTCATATGATGTCAGTGGCAGGAGGTAGGTTCCGTGGTCATATTGATATGAATGGCTATCGCGTTTTAGGATTGGGAGAGCCTAAAAATGGAGAAGATGCTGTCTCTAAGGATTATTTAGAACGTTACGTAAGCTCGCAGCTCACTATAGACAAAGTTGAAGACAAGCCCATTACAAAGCCAAATAAGGGAAAATTACTCTATTCCCAAGGGACGAGTCCTAAACTTGAAAGTCCCTTACCTTTAGGGCTTCTGACATCTGGAATCTCAGGATTTACTTGGAAAAGTGCAAGCAAATCTAACGATGGAAGCTTCCCTTTTAGTGCTTTAAGACACAAGGAAACAGAGTCGGATACAGATTGCTTCCAGATTACTTCCACAACGCTCTCAGGAAATCAAGCAGGAACCTACACCTGGTCCTTATCTTTAAAAGTGTTGGTGCCTTCAATCTTCCAAATCGAAAAACCAGAAGTCCAGCTCTCTCTTGTCTACTCTTATGAAGACTGGCTTCCTATCGATAATATCTTCAATATGTCTCAGCCTAGGACCATACCACTAGCTCTCCTAGGACAAACAATGCTTGCAGGACAAAAATATGATATCCTAGAGCTCGCCGCACATCAAACAAACCAAACTCTAATGATTAGCCCGAACTGTTCTCGATTCTCTCTACAATTAAAACAAACTAATCAGTTTGAAAACTCCCCTGTCGATTTCTATATTGTCCATGCCGCTCATTCCTGCCACTGGTCAGGATTCTAAAGTATCACTACAGCTGCTCTAGCAGCTGTAGTCCTATTGAGCAGAGTGGATATATTTCGATAATGGATGACCAGAATCGAGCTCTCCGTCACGCTTGTCATAGACCCCCGCAACAGTTCCTTGATCTATAAGATAGATACGATCCAAACAACTATGAACAAATTGCATGTCATGAGTAGTTAACCCTACAGTCAGTTCCTGGTCTCGAAGTGTTTCTAAAAGATGTCGGAACGATGCCGTAGCAAAAGGATCTAAAGCCGATGTAGGTTCATCAAAAAGTAATGTATGTTTATCCATACATAAAGAACGTACAATAGCCACACGTTGTTTTTGTCCCCCAGAGAGCTGGTCAGGATAATTCTTAGCAACCTCTTCAATATCCAACAAATGTAAAAGCTCGAACGCCTTTTCTCGAGCTTCTTCGGTACTACGACCCTTGATATGGATTTGTGGATGGGTGCAATTTCCTAATACTGTCATATGGGAAAATAACTCGGGTTGTTGGAAAACTAGAGCTGGAGCCTCCCCTTCAATCCAAATATCTCCTTGAGTGGGCTGGACTAAGCCCGCCAAAGCACGTAAAATCATTGTTTTTCCTGAACCACTCTTCCCAACAAACAGTGTAATGTGCCCTCGCTCTAAAGAAAAAGTTACACCATCTAGAATCTTTTTCTTATTTACAGAGTAGGCAAGGTTTCGGACTCTAATTGTCATAACTCCTTCTCTTTTCTGATAACCTAGAAATACAGGAAAATGATGTTGTCATTAAGAAATATAGCCCAGCACAAATAAGATACATTTCCATAGGGTTCAACTCTCTCGAGACAATATCCTTAGTTACTTTAGTTAACTCAGGGACACCGACAACCATTAAAATACTACTTTCCTTGATCAAAGAAACAAATTCATTGGTTAAGGATGGTAAAATATTTTTAAAAACTTGAGGATAAATAATATAAACGAAAATTTGATACTTCTTATATCCCAAAACCATTGCGGATTCCCACTGCCCTATAGAAAGAGAATTGATACCTCCACGGATATTTTCTGCAAGATATGCTGCAGAATTCATACTTAAAGCAATAATTCCAGCAACTAGAGGTGTGGGTTCTATGGGGAGAACTTCAGGCAATCCAAAATATATAATCAAAATTTGAATAAATAAAGGAGTCCCGCGGATAACAGTCACATAACTATTAGCTAAAAGTTTCGTTAACTTAGAAGGGAAGTATAGAGAAGTCACCGTTCCAATCAAAAGACCTAAAATAGAACCACATAGAATGCCGATTCCGCTCACACATAAGGTGTATCCGCATCCTCTTAACAACAGTCTTGCTATAGCTAGCCAATGATCCACTCCGACCTCTTATGCATATTTATTTATAATGAAATCATATTTATGCAATTAATCCAAGAAAACTTGCAGTAAATTTGCAATCGAAACCATCAACAATGGGAGCCTCCCTTCATCTATAGGAGTGACAAAAATCGTGTCATCTCCTGCCAAAGTTCCAAGAATTTCATCTTTGAGCCCTTGATCTAACAAAGCAGCGATCCAAGAAGCTGAACCAGGAACCGTACGAATTACAATAAGAGAGGCGTTATGGCGAATAGAGAGCACCAAATGACGGGTCGTGGTCTTCTCTGTTGAAGAGGGTAAAGAATAACGAGCACCACGCTCTCCAGCAACCTTTACAGCCTGAATCTTTCGTAGCCAACGAGATACAGACGACTGGGTTGTAGCAAAACCTTGAGCTAAGAGTTTTGCACATAATTCCTCCTGAGTTGCCGCTCCTTCAAGACGTAAAATTTCTTTTAAAGCCTCATCTATAGTTACTTTTTTTTTCATAAAAACCCCATGTAACTTTTACTTGCTCATATTGAGAAGTCCCCCATACTATAAAAGGCAACGTTTTCTTTTCTTGGTTTTTTATGCTCACCCTAGGCTTGGAAAGTTCTTGCGATGAGACTGCCTGCGCTATAGTTAATGAGGATAAGCAGATATTAGCAAATATTATTGCCTCTCAAGATATCCATGCATCCTATGGCGGAGTCGTTCCTGAACTTGCTTCAAGAGCACATCTCCATATCTTCCCACAAGTGATAAATAAAGCTCTACAACAGGCCAACTTATTGATCGAAGATATGGATCTGATTGCAGTAACGCAAACTCCAGGGTTGATAGGTTCTCTATCAGTAGGAGTGCATTTTGGTAAAGGCATTGCCATAGGAGCAAAAAAATCCTTGATTGGAGTCAATCACGTCGAAGCTCATCTCTATGCTGCCTATATGGCAGCGCAAAACGTGCAATTCCCTGCTTTAGGTCTTGTGGTCTCTGGAGCTCATACCGCAGCGTTTTTTATAGAAAATCCTACATCCTATAAACTCATAGGAAAAACTCGAGATGATGCTATAGGAGAAACTTTTGATAAAGTAGGACGCTTTCTAGGATTACCATACCCTGCAGGCCCATTAATTGAAAAACTCGCTTTAGAAGGCTCTGAGGACAGTTATCCTTTTAGTCCAGCTAAAGTCCCAAACTATGACTTTTCATTCAGCGGTCTTAAAACAGCTGTTCTCTACGCAATCAAAGGAAATAATAGTAGCCCCCGCTCTCCTGCTCCAGAGATATCTTTAGAAAAACAAAGAGATATCGCTGCTTCATTTCAAAAAGCGGCCTGCACTACTATTGCACAAAAACTTCCCACTATTATAAAAGAATTTTCGTGCCGATCTATACTTATTGGAGGTGGCGTAGCCATTAATGAATACTTTAGATCCGCAATACAAACTGCGTGTAATCTACCTGTATACTTCCCCCCTGCTAAACTATGCTCAGATAATGCTGCTATGATTGCAGGTCTAGGGGGAGAAAATTTTCAAAAAAACTCTAGTATTCCGGAAATTCGTATATGCGCAAGATATCAGTGGGAATCTGTATCACCATTCTCCTTAGCCTCTCCGTAGTCCTCCAAGGCTGCAAGGAGTCCAGTCACTCCTCTACATCTCGGGGAGAACTCGCTATTAATATAAGAGATGAACCCCGTTCTTTAGATCCAAGACAAGTGCGACTTCTTTCAGAAATCAGCCTTGTCAAACATATCTATGAGGGATTAGTTCAAGAAAATAATCTTTCAGGAAATATAGAGCCTGCTCTTGCAGAAGACTACTCTCTTTCCTCGGACGGACTCACTTATACTTTTAAACTGAAATCAGCTTTTTGGAGTAATGGCGACCCCTTAACAGCTGAAGACTTTATAGAATCTTGGAAACAAGTAGCTACTCAAGAAGTCTCAGGAATCTATGCTTTTGCCTTGAATCCAATTAAAAATGTACGAAAGATCCAAGAGGGACACCTCTCCATAGACCATTTTGGAGTGCACTCTCCTAATGAATCTACACTTGTTGTTACCCTGGAATCCCCAACCTCGCATTTCTTAAAACTTTTAGCTCTTCCAGTCTTTTTCCCCGTTCATAAATCTCAAAGAACCCTGCAATCCAAATCTCTACCTATAGCAAGCGGAGCTTTCTATCCTAAAAATATCAAACAAAAACAATGGATAAAACTCTCAAAAAACCCTCACTACTATAATCAAAGTCAGGTGGAAACTAAAACGATTACGATTCACTTCATTCCCGATGCAAACACAGCAGCAAAACTATTTAATCAGGGAAAACTCAATTGGCAAGGACCTCCTTGGGGAGAACGCATTCCTCAAGAAACCCTATCCAATTTACAGTCTAAGGGGCACTTACACTCTTTTGATGTCGCAGGAACCTCATGGCTCACCTTCAATATCAATAAATTCCCCCTCAACAATATGAAGCTTAGAGAAGCCTTAGCATCAGCCTTAGATAAGGAAGCTCTTGTCTCAACTATATTCTTAGGCCGTGCAAAAACTGCCGATCATCTCCTACCTACAAATATTCATAGCTATCCCGAACATCAAAAACAAGAGATGGCACAACGCCAAGCTTACGCTAAAAAACTCTTTAAAGAAGCTTTAGAAGAACTCCAAATCACCGCTAAAGATCTCGAACATCTTAATCTTATCTTTCCCGTTTCCTCGTCAGCAAGTTCTTTACTAGTCCAACTTATACGAGAACAGTGGAAAGAAAGTTTAGGGTTCGCTATCCCTATTGTCGGAAAGGAATTTGCTCTTCTCCAAGCAGACCTATCTTCAGGGAACTTCTCTTTAGCTACAGGAGGATGGTTCGCAGACTTTGCTGATCCTATGGCATTTCTAACGATCTTTGCTTATCCATCAGGAGTTCCTCCTTATGCAATCAACCATAAGGACTTCCTAGAAATTCTACAAAACATAGAACAAGAGCAAGATCACCAAAAACGCTCGGAATTAGTGTCGCAAGCTTCTCTTTACCTAGAGACCTTTCATATTATTGAGCCGATCTACCACGACGCATTTCAATTTGCTATGAATAAAAAACTTTCTAATCTAGGAGTCTCACCAACAGGAGTTGTGGACTTCCGTTATGCTAAGGAAAATTAGCACCTCTTTTAATCTCGCAAACTTGTCAAGAACTGAATCTTATACTAAACTGGGTGCCTTTGTGGCACCTCGTTTCCTTCTGACTGCTCTTCTCTCTCTACTCAACCGCATCCCTAAAAGTTGAAATCTTATTCTAAAGAAAGGTCTTTTATGCTCCGTTTCTTCGCTGTATTTATATCAACTCTTTGGCTCATTACCTCAGGATGTTCCCCATCCCAATCCTCTAAAGGAATTTTTGTGGTAAATATGAAGGAAATGCCACGCTCCTTGGATCCTGGAAAAACTCGTCTCATTGCAGACCAAACTCTAATGCGTCATCTATATGAAGGACTCGTCGAAGAACATTCCCAAAATGGAGAGATTAAACCAGCCCTTGCAGAAAGCTACACCATCTCCGAAGACGGGACTCGGTACACATTTAAAATCAAAAACATCCTTTGGAGTAACGGAGACCCTCTGACAGCTCAAGACTTTGTCTCCTCTTGGAAGGAAATCCTAAAGGAAGATGCGTCCTCCGTATATCTCTATGCGTTTTTACCTATCAAAAATGCTCGGGCAATCTTTGATGATACTGAGTCTCCAGAAAATCTAGGAGTCCGAGCTTTAGATAAGCGTCATCTCGAAATTCAGTTAGAAACTCCCTGCGCGCATTTCCTACATTTCTTGACTCTTCCTATTTTTTTCCCTGTTCATGAAACTCTGCGAAACTATAGCACCTCTTTTGAAGAGATGCCCATTACCTGCGGTGCTTTCCGCCCTGTGTCTCTAGAAAAAGGCCTGAGACTCCATCTAGAGAAAAACCCTATGTACCATAATAAAAGCCGTGTGAAACTACATAAAATTATTGTACAGTTTATCTCAAACGCTAACACTGCAGCCATTCTATTCAAACATAAGAAATTAGATTGGCAAGGACCTCCTTGGGGAGAACCTATCCCTCCAGAAATCTCAGCTTCTCTACATCAAGATGACCAGCTCTTTTCTCTTCCGGGCGCTTCGACTACATGGTTACTCTTTAATATACAAAAAAAACCTTGGAACAATGCTAAATTACGCAAGGCATTGAGCCTTGCAATAGACAAAGATATGTTAACCAAAGTGGTATACCAAGGTCTTGCAGAACCTACAGATCATATCCTACATCCAAGACTTTATCCAGGGACCTATCCCGAACGGAAAAGACAAAACGAAAGAATTCTTGAGGCTCAACAACTCTTTGAAGAAGCTCTAGACGAACTTCAAATGACACGCGAAGATCTAGAAAAGGAAACTTTGACTTTCTCAACCTTTTCTTTTTCTTACGGAAGGATTTGCCAAATGCTAAGAGAACAATGGAAGAAAGTCTTAAAATTTACTATCCCTATAGTAGGCCAAGAGTTTTTCACAATACAAAAAAACTTCCTAGAGGGGAACTATTCCCTAACCGTGAACCAATGGACCGCAGCATTTATTGATCCGATGTCTTATCTCATGATCTTTGCCAATCCTGGAGGAATTTCCCCCTATCACCTCCAAGATTCACACTTTCAAACTCTTCTCATAAAGATCACTCAAGAACATAAAAAACACCTACGAAATCAGCTTATTATTGAAGCCCTTGACTATTTAGAACACTGTCACATTCTCGAACCACTATGTCATCCAAATCTTCGAATTGCTTTGAACAAAAACATTAAAAACTTTAATCTTTTTGTTCGACGAACTTCAGACTTTCGTTTTATAGAAAAACTATAGGAGAAAAAGTTTAGACTTAAAATTCGATAGTAAATTTATTAAAGTAATTTTTAAAATGTTTTCACGATGGATCACCCTCTTTTTATTATTCATTAGCCTTACTGGATGCTCCTCCTACTCTTCAAAACATAAACAATCTTTAATTATTCCCATACATGACGACCCTGTAGCTTTTTCTCCTGAACAAGCAAAACGGGCCATGGACCTTTCTATTGCCCAACTTCTTTTTGATGGTCTGACTAGAGAAACTCATCGCGAATCCAATGATTTGGAATTAGCGATTGCCAGTCGCTATACAGTCTCTGAAGACTTTTGCTCTTATACGTTCTTTATCAAAGACAGCGCTTTATGGAGCGACGGAACACCAATCACCTCCGAAGATATCCGTAACGCTTGGGAGTATGCACAGGAGAACTCTCCCCACATACAGATCTTCCAAGGACTTAACTTCTCAACTCCTTCATCAAATGCAATTACGATTCATCTCGACTCGCCCAACCCCGATTTTCCTAAGCTTCTTGCCTTTCCTGCATTTGCTATCTTTAAACCAGAAAACCCGAAGCTCTTTAGCGGTCCGTATACTCTTGTAGAGTATTTCCCAGGGCATAACATTCATTTAAAGAAAAACCCTAACTATTACGACTACCACTGCGTCTCCATCAACTCCATCAAACTGCTCATTATTCCTGATATATATACAGCCATCCACCTCCTAAACAGAGGCAAGGTGGACTGGGTAGGACAACCCTGGCATCAAGGGATTCCTTGGGAGCTCCATAAACAATCGCAATATCACTACTACACCTATCCTGTAGAAGGTGCCTTCTGGCTTTGTCTAAATACAAAATCCCCACACTTAAATGATCTTCAAAACAGACATAGACTCGCTACTTGTATTGATAAACGTTCTATCATTGAAGAAGCTCTTCAAGGAACCCAACAACCAGCGGAAACACTGTCCCGAGGAGCTCCACAACCAAATCAATATAAAAAACAAAAGCCTCTAACTCCACAAGAAAAACTCGTGCTTACCTATCCCTCAGATATTCTAAGATGCCAACGCATAGCAGAAATCTTAAAGGAACAATGGAAAGCTGCTGGAATAGATTTAATCCTTGAAGGACTCGAATACCATCTGTTTGTTAACAAACGAAAAGTCCAAGACTACGCCATAGCAACACAGACTGGAGTTGCTTATTACCCAGGAGCAAATCTAATTTCTGAAGAAGACAAGCTCCTGCAAAACTTTGAGATTATCCCGATCTACTATCTGAGCTATGACTATCTCACTCAAGATTTTATAGAGGGAGTAATCTATAATGCTTCTGGAGCTGTAGATCTCAAATATACCTATTTCCCCTAGACAAAAGAAGTCTTTGGTAAGGGGTTTTTTTTATTGAAGAGACCTTTCTTCACCAGTATACTATTGTATCTTTATAAGAAGTTTCTTCTGTATATAAATTGCTATATGAAGAAACAGTAAGTAATAGGAGCATTAGGATACGCCTCCTTAAGGTATTTCTATCCTGAAAGACACAATAATCTCATTCCCCCATCGACTAAATCCACCACGGACTCCGACCTCCCATGTCTTCAATCCATATGAACGTAATATTAAGTAGCAAATTGAGTACTATATAATGAAGATGCATAGGCTTAAACCTACCTTAAAAAGTCTGATCCCTAATCTTCTTTTCTTATTGCTCACTCTTTCAAGCTGCTCAAAGCAAAAACAAGAACCCTTAGGAAAACATCTCGTTATTGCGATGAGCCATGATCTCGCCGACCTAGATCCTCGCAATGCCTATTTAAGCAGAGATGCTTCCCTAGCAAAAGCCCTCTATGAAGGACTGACAAGAGAAACTGATCAAGGAATCGCACTGGCTCTTGCAGAAAGTTATACCCTGTCAAAAGATCATAAGGTCTATACCTTTAAACTCAGACCTTCTGTGTGGAGCGATGGCACTCCACTCACTGCTTATGACTTTGAAAAATCTATAAAACAACTGTACTTCGAAGAATTTTCACCTTCCATACATACTTTACTCGGCGTGATTAAAAATTCTTCGGCAATCCACAATGCTCAAAAATCTCTGGAAACTCTTGGGATACAGGCAAAAGATGATCTTACTTTGGTGATTACCCTAGAGCAACCTTTCCCATACTTTCTCACACTTATCGCTCGCCCCGTATTCTCCCCTGTTCATCACACCCTTAGGGAATCCTATAAGAAAGGAACACCCCCATCCACATACATCTCCAATGGGCCCTTTGTCTTAAAAAAACATGAACACCAAAACTACTTAATTTTAGAAAAAAATCCTCACTACTATGATCATGAATCAGTAAAGTTAGACCGAGTCACCTTAAAAATTATCCCAGACGCCTCCACAGCCACGAAACTTTTCAAAAGTAAATCTATAGATTGGATTGGCTCACCTTGGAGCGCTCCGATATCTAACGAAGACCAAAAAGTTCTCTCCCAAGAAAAGATTCTTACCTATTCTGTTTCAAGCACCACCCTTCTTATCTATAACCTGCAAAAACCTCTAATACAAAATAAAGCCCTCAGGAAAGCCATTGCTCATGCTATTGATAGAAAATCTATCTTAAGACTCGTGCCTTCAGGACAAGAAGCTGTAACTCTAGTTCCCCCAAATCTTTCACAACTCAATCTTCAAAAAGAGATCTCAACAGAAGAACGACAAACAAAAGCCAGAGCATATTTTCAAGAAGCTAAAGAAACACTTTCTGAAAAAGAACTCGCAGAACTCAGCATCCTCTATCCTATAGATTCCTCGAATTCCTCCATCATAGCTCAAGAAATCCAAAGACAACTTAAAGATACCTTAGGATTGAAAATCAAAATCCAAGGCATGGAGTACCACTGCTTTTTAAAGAAACGTCGTCAAGGAGATTTCTTCATAGCGACAGGAGGATGGATTGCGGAATACGTAAGCCCCGTAGCCTTCCTATCTATTCTAGGCAACCCCAGAGACCTCACACAATGGAGAAACAGTGATTACGAAAAGACTTTAGAGAAACTCTATCTCCCTCATGCCTACAAAGAGAATTTAAAACGCGCAGAAATGATAATAGAAGAAGAAACCCCGATTATCCCCCTGTATCACGGCAAATATATTTACGCTATACATCCTAAAATCCAGAATACATTCGGATCTCTTCTAGGCCACACAGATCTCAAAAATATCGATATCTTAAGTTAGATCCGAAATGGAAAAATTAAAAATTTTATAGACAATCTTGAAAAGAGAATTAAAAATTTTTAATTTAAATTATAGTTGCAATTGAAAACGCCCCTAAGAATCGGGGCCCCTAACTACTGAATCTACGTGAAATGCAATTGTTAAAAAAATAAGAGATTTATAGAAAAATAAAAGTCTTCCTTCCCAACGCATTTTTTGTATTGAAGATGACTAAAAATGAAAGTATAATGACTTAAACATTTTAGAGCTGAGGTCTACTTCAAGGTAGAAATGCTTAATAGGGTTGTCTCTCGTGTTCTCATACATAAAAAACCGAATTCTTTTTAATTTGCTTTCTCTATGGATTGTTTTGACACTCACGTTCCTAGTTATGAAAACCATCCCAGGAGATCCTTTCAATGACGAAGGCTGCAATGTTCTTTCCGAAGAGGTCTTACAAACCCTAAAGTCTCGATACGGTTTAGATAAACCTCTCTATCAACAATACACACAATACCTCCACTCCATCGCAAAACTAGATTTTGGGAACTCGTTAGTTTATAAAGATCGCAAAGTAACGAACATCATTTCGACTGCCTTTCCTATATCAGCAATCCTAGGATTGCAAAGTCTTTTTCTCTCCATAGGAGGGGGGATCGCTCTCGGCACCATAGCAGCATTAAAAAAAAAGAAACAAAGACGCTATATTCTAGGCGCCTCTATACTCCAAATCTCGATTCCTGCTTTTATATTCGCAACACTCTTACAATATGTCTTTGCTGTAAAAATTCCTCTTCTTCCTATCGCCTGTTGGGGAAGCTTTACTCATACTATACTCCCGACTCTCGCACTTGCTGTAACTCCCATGGCCTTCATCATACAGCTTACCTACTCTTCAGTATCCGCAGCATTAAACAAAGACTATGTCCTACTAGCCTATGCAAAAGGACTCTCCCCACTTAAAGTCGTTATAAAACATATTTTACCCTACGCCATATTCCCAACCATTTCTTATTCCGCATTCCTAACTACTACAGTGATTACAGGAACCTTTGCTATCGAAAATATCTTCTGTATTCCTGGATTAGGTAAATGGTTTATTTGTAGTATCAAACAACGAGACTACCCAGTAGCCCTTGGCTTATCCGTATTTTATGGAACCTTATTTATGCTCTCTTCTTTACTTTCTGACCTGATTCAATCCATTATAGATCCGCAAATCCGTTATGCGCACGGAAAGGAAAAAAAAAGAAAATAAAAGTCATAAGAAAAAAAGAAGCATAAACTTATGGAAAACCTATCCTCAGCTCCATCACGTAGCATTTGGAAATCTATAATCCAGAATAAAATGCTTGTTCTAGGCCTCACGACCCTCATAATTCTAATGCTTGGAGCCCTCCTTTTGCCATGGTTCTATCAAGATTATGAACAGACTTCATTAAAAGACATTCTTGTCTCTCCATGCTCGCGCTTTCCCTTTGGCACAGACACTCTAGGCAGGTGCATGTTTGCCCGAACTCTACGAGGTCTACGACTCTCCTTACTCATAGCGACGATCGCTACACTTATTGATGTGTGTGTGGGACTTTTGTGGGCCACTGTTGCTATATCTGGAGGGAAAAAAATAGATTTCTTAATGATGCGAACCACAGAGATTCTCTTTTCTCTACCGAGAATCCCCATCATTATTCTTCTTTTAGTCATCTTCCATCACGGACTGCTCCCGCTAATCCTTGCAATGACAATTACAGGATGGATTCCTATATCTCGAATTATCTACGGTCAGTTTCTACTCCTGAAAAATAAGCCCTTTGTCCTTTCTGCAAAAGCCATGCATGCCTCCACGTTTCATATTCTAAAGAAGCATCTTCTTCCCAATACCCTAGCTCCCATCATATCTACATTGATTTTTACTATTCCTAACGCTATCTATACCGAAGCCTTCATTAGCTTCCTGGGTCTAGGAATACAGCCTCCTCAAGCAAGCCTCGGCACCTTAGTTAAAGAGGGAATCAATGCTATAGATTACTACCCATGGCTATTTTTCTTCCCCTCTCTAATTATGATTGCCCTCTCTATAAGCTTCAATCTCATCGGCGAGGGGGCTAAAACACTATGTCTCGAAGAGGGATCTCATGGATAACTACTTACTAAATATCAAGGATCTCACAATAACCTCTACAAACCCTAAGAGAACTCTAATTGAAAATTTATCACTACAGCTCAAAGAAAATCGAAATCTTGCTCTAGTCGGAGAGAGCGGCTCAGGGAAAACTACAATTACCAAAGCCATCCTAGGCTTCCTCCCCGAAAATTGTCTGATCAAAACCGGAAGTATTTTATTTGAAGATATAGATATTACCAAGCTCTCACCAAAAGAGCTCCATAAGATCCGCGGTCAAAAGATCGCCACAATACTACAAAATGCTATGGGTTCTCTAACCCCATCCATGCGCATAGGAATGCAAATCATAGAAACCTTAAGACAACACCACAAAATGAATAAAGAGGAAGCCTATAATAAAGCTATGCAACTCCTTACCGATGTTTGCATTCCTAATCCAAAATATAGCTTCTCACAATACCCCTTTGAATTGAGTGGTGGCATGCGCCAACGTGTTGTAATCGCCATAGCACTCGCAAGCCAACCTAAGCTCATTCTTGCCGATGAACCTACAACAGCCCTAGACTCTATGTCACAAGCTCAAGTCCTTAGGATTCTTCGTAATATCCAACAACAGAAACAAGCTACAATCCTTCTTGTTACCCATAACCTCTCTCTAGTCAAAGAGCTCTGTAATGATATCTGTATTATCAAAGACGGCAAACTCATAGAAACAGGAACCGTTGAAGAGATTTTCCTCTCTCCGAAACACCCCTATACTCTCAAGCTCCTCAATGCTGTCTCTAAAATCCCTATTAAAAAAACCAGCTCTCCCATCCTTAAAAATAAGTTCCAACCTCTAATGAGTATGCAAGGTGGTTTATGACAACTCTACTAAGTATAAAGGACCTTTCCCTAACCATCAGAGGAAAGAAAATTCTTAATCATATTAACCTCAACCTAATCAAAGGAAGCTACTTAACAATCGTAGGACCCAGTGGCTCAGGAAAATCTTCCTTAGCACTTACTATTCTGGATCTCCTAAAACCTACCACAGGAACAATCACGTTTCATATGGACCCCAAGATCCCCAGAGCACGTAAGGTCCAAGTGATCTGGCAGGATATCGACTCGAGTCTAAATCCCTGCATGTCTATAAAAGGAATTATTTCCGAACCCCTAAATATCATCGGAACCTATTCTAAAGCCGAACAAAATAAAGAGATTTATAACGTTCTTGATCTTGTGAACCTCCCCAAGTCTGTTCTCCACCTTAAGCCTTATAAACTCAGTGGAGGACAAAAACAACGCATAGCCATTGCAAAAGCTCTAGTCTCAAAACCCGAGCTCCTTATCTGTGATGAACCCCTCTCCTCACTAGACACGCTCAACCAATCCCTAATCTTAGACCTTTTTCAAACAATAAAAAAAGAATACCAAAATACCCTTCTCTTTATCACCCACGATATGTCCGCAGCGTATTATATTGCAGACACTATCGCCGTCATGGATCAAGGAAGTCTTGTCGAACATGCTTGTAGAGAAAAAATTTTCTCAACTCCCAAGCATACAACTACACAAGATCTTCTCGACGCCATCCCCATATTTTCCTTGATCTCCACAGAAATGGAACCCTCGGAAGAATACGAATTACAAGTCGCCTCAAAGTAAATAGATTTAGAAATAACGAATTCTTATAGAAAAATTAGGATTTTTGACGTCTCTCAATAGAAAAATGAAAGTCTGATATGATGAATCAAAAAAACCAATAGTTAATTTGATTTTTGAATTGTTTTTTCTCAGAAAGTTCCTTGACTCCACTAAAAACTCGCTATCTAGTTATAAAATAGAGTCAACGCCTCCTACGGCCGTCCAATCTAGGGTTAGATCAAAAAAACTTAACACTAGAATCAGACGCCAATTATTTCTAAACTATTGTATTACAATCATTCCTATTTGAATTAAACACTTTGAATCCCCATAATGTTCTTGCTTCAACAAACGCAACCATTCTAAAAGAACCCTCGCCTTCTCTATTGCGACGTGTACCTTAATTTATTGAAATATAAAGCATCCGAAAACTGTAGTTCTATTAAGAGCTGGGCGCTTAGGAACCTTAAGTTATTCCTATAAATCGTCCCCCTCCCCCAAAAAAACAATAAAGAGACCAGTTGTATGAATACCTATACCTTCTCTCCTACACTTCAGAAAAGCTTCAGCCTATTTCTTTTAGAAAAATTAGACTCTTACTTTTTCTTTGGAGGGACTCGTACACAAATCTTAGTCATCACACCAACCAATATTAGATTAGCAGCTAAAAAAAGAGGGTGTAAGGTTTCTACTATAGAAAAGATAATCAAGATCCTCTCTTTTATCCTGCTGCCCCTAGTTATCATTGCCTTTATACTTCGCTATTTCTTACATAAGAAATTCGATAAACAGTTCTTGTGTATCCCAAAAGTCATTTCTAACGAAGACGAAGCTCTTCTTGGATCTAGACCACAAGCAGTTGAAAAAGCAGTTCGAGAAATATCTCCAGCCTTCTTCTCTATACCAAGAAAATACCAACTTATTAGAATCGACACTCCTAAAGATGACGCTCCCTCAATCCTTTTCCCTATAGGCATAGAGATCATTCTCAAAGATTTATGTATTGATACACTCAAGCAATCTAATCTTTTCCTTAAAAGAGAAATGGATTTCTTAGGTCATCCAGAAGAAAAAGCATTATTCGACTCGATATGTTCTATAGAAAAAGATCAAGAATGGATGAGCTTGGAAAGTAAAAAACTTTTAATCACGCACTTCCTAAAGTATCTCTTTGTCTCTGGAATCGAACAACTAAATCCAGGCTTTAACCCAGAGAATGGGCGTGGGTATTTTTCAGAAATAAGTACAGCAAAGATCCATTTTCATCAGCACGGTCGATATGGGCCAATCCGTTCTTCGGGACCCATCATGAAGGAAATATAAAAATAAAAGGCATGGGCTACCAAATCTTCACAAGACTTAAAAAACTTGGAATCTCATTCTCCTCTTATAATTCCATTAATCCTAATCCTTACTTCTTCGATGAAGGCTGTTTTGTCTACTGGGAATCCCAATTTAAATCCGCACTGCAAGATCACGGGATTCTCCAGAAACAGACAGAAACATTCTATAGAAATACTTAAATACATTTCTAAGAAGTCTGTCTAAGAGAACTCCAAACCTATAAAAAAACCCTTAAATATTTCCTAAATAGAAGACTCTATAAAAGGCTATGGTTCCGCTAGTGCCTTTAGAAATCCCCCTCAGCTATTGCTAAAGTTCTTTCTAGTATGTGAAGAGTTATGTATACTTACTGTTGCTACACATAGAGCTCTCTTAGAAACTCCTTTAGCTCTATCATTTTTTAAAGAACTTAAGACAAAATATGTCTACAGGGCGAAAGACATACTACAACTACATAACTATAAAGGATTTACTATCCTTAATACATCACCGTTATGTTCTTAATTTCTCTATCTGTAAATCGTTGACAGAAGAAGCCCTGCATGCTACGACTCAATTAACAGTGATGCAATTGGAGTATCTTTGCTAATGGATATTTCCCATATCCTGGAAGATCTTGCCTATGACGAAGGGATCCTTCCAAGGGAAGCTATAGAAGCGGCTATTGTTAAACAAATGCAAATTACGCCTTATTTACTGCATATTTTACACGACGCTACTCAGCGCGTCCCTGAGATTGTAAATGATGGGAGTTATCAAGGTCACCTCTATGCCATGTATCTCCTCGCACAATTCAGAGAAAGTCGCGCACTCCCTCTCATCATTAAACTCTTTGCATTTGAAGATGATACTCCACACGCAATAGCAGGTGATGTCCTAACCGAAGATCTGCCTAGGATCCTAGCTAGCGTCTGCAATGATGACTCGCTAATTAAAGAGCTCATAGAAACTCCAAAAATCAATCCTTATGTGAAGGCAGCCGCAATCTCTGGTCTTGTAACTCTTGTAGGAGCCGGGAAAATTCCTAGGGATAAAGTTATCCGTTATTTTGCAGAACTTCTAAACTATAGATTAGAAAAACAGCCCTCGTTCGCTTGGGATAACCTAATCGCAGGGATCTGTACTCTTTACCCCGGAGAGCTCTTCTATCCAATAAGCAAAGCCTTTGACGGAGGACTTGTTGATACATCTTTCATCAGCATGGAAGATGTCGAAAATATTATCCACGAAGAAACCGTGGAATCTTGTATCCATACCCTCTGTTCTTCTACAGAACTCATTAATGACACTCTAGAAGAAATGGAAAAATGGTTAGAAGACTTCCCCATAGAACCGTGACATCGATCAATCAATATTTCTAACCACTACACCGAGGTCCTAAGTGAACAAAAAAAAACGTTTCTTATCTCTCCTCTTTCTGACTGCAGTACTTTTAGGCATTTGGTTCTCTCCCCATCCCGCATCTATAAATTCTAATGCTTGGCAACTCTTCGCTATATTCACAACTACTATCATGGGAATCATTTTCCAGCCCGTCCCCATGGGAGCTATTGCCATTATTGGAATCTCCACACTACTACTCACACAAACGTTAACTCTAGAACAAGGATTGTCAGGATTCCATAATCCTATAGCGTGGTTAGTCTTCCTCTCCTTCTCAATAGCAAAAGGAATCATAAAAACAGGACTCGGTGAACGAATCGCATACTTCTTTGTCAGTGCTTTGGGGAAAAGTCCTCTAGGACTCAGCTATGGACTGGTAATCACAGATTTTTTCCTTGCACCTGCAATCCCCAGCGTGACTGCTCGAGCTGGAGGGATTCTCTATCCCGTAGTCACGAGCTTATCAGATTCCTTTGGAAGTTCCGCAGAAAAAGGAACTCAAGATCTTATCGGATCCTTCCTCATTAAAGTTGCCTATCAAAGCTCAGTGATCACCAGCGCTATGTTCCTCACTGCTATGGCAGGAAACCCTCTGGTGGCAGCTCTAGCAGGCCACGTCGGGGTTTCTTTATCTTGGGTTCTATGGGCAAAAGCCGCAATCATTCCAGGACTCCTCAGTCTATTCCTCATGCCGATCATACTCTACAAACTCTACCCACCAAAAATCACATCTTGTGAAGAGGCTATCCGATCGGCAAAACTTCGACTCAAAGAAATGGGGCCGCTAAAAAAAGAAGAAAAAACAATATTGATGATCTTTTTCCTCCTTGTAGTCCTCTGGACTTTTGGAGATCTCTTAGGAATCTCAGCAACAACAGCAGCCCTTATAGGACTGTCTCTCCTCATCCTCACTAATATTCTAGATTGGCAAAAAGATGTCATAGCAAATACAACAGCATGGGAAACATTCATCTGGTTCGGAGCCTTAATCATGATGGCTTCCTTCTTAAACCAACTCGGGTTTATCCCACTCGTAGGAGACTCAGCAGCAGCACTGGTCAGTGGCCTCTCTTGGAAAATTGGCTTCCCTCTACTCTTCCTGATCTACTTCTACTCCCACTACCTTTTTGCTAGCAATACCGCGCATATCGGAGCCATGTATCCCATATTCCTCGCAGTCTCCATATCGTTAGGGACTAATCCTATATTCGCAGCACTCACCCTAGCATTCGCAAGCAACCTTTTTGGAGGACTCACTCATTACGGATCCGGACCCGCACCCCTCTACTTCGGGTCACATCTCGTTACTGTCCAAGAGTGGTGGCGGTCAGGATTCGCTCTTAGCATTGTCAATATTGTTATCTGGATAGGAATCGGAAGCTTGTGGTGGAAAGCCCTCGGACTCATTTAGAAACCAAGTCTTTTATATAGAAAATATTCTTTAGCAAGTTTATATTTTGTGAAATATGAAAGCTAAATCATAGGACCACCTGTGATTTAGCCTTCTGTCATAAGCTCTCTTTTTATAGCCTAAAGTTGAAGAAAGCTTAGCCGTAAAAGGTCTTGTTGTATTCTTCCAACGAGTTACAACGAAATACACTAAAGTTCATTCTCAAAGTAGAATCATTCCTTAAAATAAGACCTTTTTAAAAAAACCTGATGTTCTTATGCACAAAAAGAATCCCATTGACTTTAGCCTTGGGATGATGCAAAAAGCAAAATTAGAGTGTAGCCGTTATCCTTATGCATCCTTTATACGTTGATCTTGATACTATTATCAGCTCCTACTCTCCTCCCTTACCTAAAGAATTTCAAGAAGCAGCCTCTTTAATTGCTGTTCCAGATACTTCACATTCTAAGCCTGTCGTTCCAGGAGTGAAAACCCTCTTTCCACAAACCTACCACCTTCCCTATCTAAAGTTTGTCCAAGGAGAAAATGTCGTTCACACTCCTCTAAAAGTAGGCGTAATGTTCTCAGGAGGACCTGCTCCAGGAGGACATAATGTCATCCAAGGACTCTTCAATAGTCTAAAAGATTTCCATCCCGATTCCTCCCTCGTGGGGTTCGTAAATAATGGAGACGGTCTTACAAACAATAAAAGCATAGACATTACTGAAGAGTTTCTCTCCAAATTCCGAAATTCCGGAGGCTTCAACTGTATAGGAACAGGAAGGAAAAAAATTGTAACTCCAGAAGCTAAAGAGGCTTGTCTAAAGACCGCAGAGGCTCTGGATCTCGACGGACTAGTCATTATTGGCGGTGATGGCTCCAATACAGCAACCGCTATTCTTGCAGAGTATTTTGCAAAACGACGCCCAAAAACCTCTATTGTCGGAGTTCCTAAAACTATAGATGGGGATCTACAACACACCTTCTTGGATCTGACCTTCGGATTTGATACTGCAACAAAATTCTACTCTTCAATCATTAGCAATATTTCAAGAGATGCTCTTTCCTGTAAAGCTCATTACCACTTCATTAAACTTATGGGACGCTCAGCATCCCATATTGCTTTGGAATGTGCTCTCCAAACTCATCCAAATATTGCCCTTATCGGCGAAGAAATTGCCGAAAAAAATCTACCACTAAAAACCATCATCCATAAAATCTGCTCCGTAATTGCAGATAGAGCCGCTATGGAAAAATACTATGGCGTCATCCTCATCCCAGAAGGCATTATCGAGTTCATCCCAGAAATCATCAACTTAATTACAGAAATCGAAAGCCTATCAGAATACGAAGATAAAATCTCCAGGCTCTCTCCAGAATCCCAACGCCTACTGAAAAGCTTCCCAGCACCTATCATCGAGCAAATCCTCAATGACCGCGATGCTCACGGTAATGTCTATGTTTCTAAAATTAGTGTCGATAAACTACTCATCCACCTGGTCAGCAATCATCTCCAACAATATTTCCCTAACGTCCCTTTCAATGCGATCTCACATTTTCTAGGATATGAAGGACGCTCGGGATTGCCTACAAAATTCGATAATACCTACGGCTATAGCCTCGGATACGGCGCCGGTATTCTCGTCCGCAATCACTGCAACGGCTATCTCTCTACTATAGAATCCCTAGCATGCCCTTTCATGAAATGGAAATTACGGGCAATTCCCGTAGTGAAAATGTTCACAGTAAAACAACAGGCAGATGGAACTCTACAACCTAAAATTAAAAAATACCTCGTAGATATAGGAAGCACGGCATTTCGTAAATTTAAGCTCTATAGGAAAATTTGGGCCCTCGAAGACTCCTACCGATTCCTAGGGCCTCTACAAATAGAAACTCCTCCAGAAATGCACTCTGATAATTTCCCTCCTCTTACCCTTTTGCTTAATCATAACTTTTGGCAACGTCACCAGGGTTGCATAGAAATCCCTGATACTACGTATTAATTACGTTCTAATACGTTCTTAATTCCTGAAAATCTAAGATGCTTCCACGCAAGCTTATCCGCATACTAAACTTAGCAGAAGTAATGGATCTGATTCGGATACAGTAAGACTGTTACAAGCCACAACTGGTTCACTGAATCCTGTACATGCCATGCAACTCGGTACGAATGCCACGCCATGACGAATCAAAGGGAAACTAGATACAAACGTGGCAATAAGAAAAGAGAGCGTCGATCAACCAAGGACTTTTGATAAGCTACCTGCCTATAGAATCCTCTCCCCACTTAACAAAGTTTTTTATAAAGAAACTTTCATTCTTATTAATAAGAGATAATTCAATCGTTACTATTTAAAAATAAGCAACTTAGAATCAACTATAGAGAGAAAACAATTATTATATTAAAATTCATCGAACAACATTAGGTTGAAGATGGAAACTTATAGCTTTTCTACAGAACTACAGAAAAATACTTCTCTCTATATCATGGAAAAGTTAGATTCCTATTTTTCCTTTCAAGGCAAACGCACACGGGTAATTGCAATAACCCCTGCAGGTTTAGCCATCGCCTACGAGCAGAATATCCACCTCTCTATGACCGTGAAAATATTAAAAGTCCTCTCCTTTCCACGGTCTCTCCTCAGGACAACTAGTTTGTGGTATCGCCCTTGATAATACGAATATCGATAAACAAAAACAACTATCCGAAGAACTCAAAGACTCTCCCAACCAACATTTTGTCTATATAGAACTCCAAAATGCCTTCTTCTCCTATACCGAGATCTAATAAAGTTTCATAGACATCGTATCGAAGATTTTGTAATCATTCCTGCTTATTCTGTGTCTTTCCGCGGCGACTTCACAGTTTCTTCTTCGAACATAGAATCTAAACTATGTTTAGCGGCAGCTTCATACTTCCTCATAACTAAACAGCCCCGTTCTAACTTACTTTTAGCAATTGCAAACTCAAGCTCTTTAGTTTGTTTTATTCCCTTTTCGAGCTCTAGAAGGCTGAATTTCTCCCTAATGAACTCCTCTTTAGCCCTAGCCTGCTCTTGAAAATCTGTGGATGTCTTACATAACAATGTATACTCATACAGCAACAATAAGTACCTCAATCGTGATTGATACAAACAATCCTTTTGATACTCCTCTTGACTGGGAGTCTTAGAAAAACAAAAAAGAGAAACATCATGCAATTCAATAATAATGTCGCTAAGTTTCCTTTGCAGATCTTGAATCGAGCATTTCTCCATCGCATGCTCCTCTCTAAGAAGGCTCTCATTGAGCTCCTTGGTTTCTTTTTCAAAAGTGCATAGCTTCCTCTTTGCTATTTCAACACAATCATTCCCCCAATCCACAAACTCTTCTATCTTGCAAAGAGGCCATCTAAAATCTAACAGGTAATATGCATTCAAATCTCGGATTGCTGTTTTTAGAAAATGTATCTCCGAAGCAATACAAAAAGCCCTCCGATTCACTTTTGATAAATAGGCACCCAAGAATTCTATAGTCTGATAGATAGCACCTATGTCCCCAAGACCTAAAACATCTCTGGCTTTTGTCAATAAAGCATTCCACGCATCGATTGCTTTTTGAGACTCAAAAAGCACATCTTCATCTTCCGTAGCCTTTAAAAATTTGTCCTGGCCCAGCCCGAGTAAAACGAATTCAAGATGATCCAAACATTGATAAAGTGAAGTGATCTCTTGGTCACTTGTCGGCTTCTGGTCTTTTAAATGCGCAAACTCTCTTTTAAGAGCCTCTAACTCTACTAGCATAGTGCTAATAGTAGCATGCTCTTTCTCTCTAATTGTCTTGAAATACTCTCTTTCTCTTTCCCAAAGTTTCTGGTACTATAATAAAGATTTTGCCTCCTCAACTAAAAGTCCGACTCCTCCAGCTAATAAAAGAAGTCCCAGAACAATCCCAAGAACCCCAAAAACTAATGAAAGGACTCCATGAGAAAATACTGTGAGTATGGCAACCCCAGCAAGAAGAAAAAGAGAACCTATAATAACTAAGCTCACAGCTAAGATCACAAAAGTACTTTGTTTAAAGCACCTCTTCTGTTGTATCTGGTCAGAAGTCTTATGAAGCAAAGCAGATTGAATAGAAGAGGCCTGTACATTGGAAATATCAGGATAAGACATAACACATTCTCAACAAAACTTATGGGAAAAGAATAAAATCTTCTTTAAGGCATTTTATTTTTAAGCAATGCCTTATAAAAAGAAATGTTATAACTTTGAATGGCTTAAAAAATAAAATATTTATTTGTTTATGCCTCTAGAAGGATATCCACATAAAGTTGAGCAATCTCGAGTTCTAAAGTCTTTGTATGTACTACGCACATTTGTAGCTCTTCAAAGGTCTCAATACAATCCTCCACAGCCATCCGAGCCCTTACCCTGTCAAGAGTATCTATTGGTTTCCTAGATACTACCTCATCGTTGTATATCGCCCATAAAGCATGTAACATAGTCACACGTATACAGTGGATTTGGTATTCTTCCAAAACATCCTCAGAATCACTCGTAAAAAGATTCGTTTCATTTTCTAAGTCTGTTTCAATCTCAGTACAACAACACAGAAGTTCTGAAACCGATAGCTGTTTTGCTCTTTTCTTTTCTTCATTCACTCTCATATCTTCCACACAGACTTTTACATAATTACGCAAATTTTTTGCTGTGCGGCACATAGCATATGCTTCCATAAGAAAATGGGGAGCAGTTCCCTCAAAAACATCACCAATATAAAGATTACTCAGTGCTTTCTTTGAAACATGAATTTCTGAATAGCACCAAAGGTCTTCTCTGTAGGATCTCCAAAAAGCAGCTTTCCTATCATAGAGCTTCTTGAAGATCTCCTGAGCAGATTTTCTTCGAAATAATAGTGCCTCTTTACACTGCTCTAAAATAGAGTTTTGCTCTTGGGCTCTCTCCTGAATTTCACTTAGATTTCGAGGAACACCTATCTTTAGAATCTGTTTTTTCTCTGTTTTAGAACCTTCCAAAACATCGAGTCGTGCAGAAAACCCACGAATCAATGTATCCTTTTTCTGCTCTAAGTCCAACTCCCTTGCTAAATCAGCAATCTGATCCTGCATCTGTATAATCTCACTAGGAAGCTTCTTATCGAACCCTCCCTCAACACCAAATAGCTCTTTAGGCTCTAATCCATAGCGCTCCTTAAATTTAAGAAGCGCCAATCCTATACTTATTAAGAGCAGCCCTAAAATCATGCTGCTCATCCCTAAAAGGTACGTAGAGAAAACTCCCAAGAATACCATCCCCAGGCATACGAAAAGAGTCCCTAAAATAATAAGACAAACGATCACGACATTAAAGACGTGGTGAATGCGAATACTCGCCGTTTCTATAGGCCCAAAAGGGAAAAGACTGTGTTTACAAGAAGTAAGTTCTGAAAAACTTAATATCTCCGAATAAATAGACACAACCACTCCATACGACAGCTCTCAGAGAGATTTTATAAAATAATTTCTCAGTTTTAATATTTTTTTACAAACCGTTCTTCTAATTCAATAATTCTTGAAATTCGCCTCTTGAAGTATGTTGTAATACTATTTGATATTAAGGATGATAAACGTACCCTCAACTCTCGAAAACAGAAAACAGAAAACAGAAAGGATCGTTCTCTTTCTTCCACAAAGGAAGGATAAGCTCTAATCTGGGAATTCCTATCTGATTGGTATTAGAAAAAATTACCCTAGAGAAAACTACCAAAATCTATAAACCTTGAATGTGTAGAACTGCTAAGAGAGGCAACTATGGTCATCATAGTTTAGAAACGCTCTCTTCTGTGCTTTAGTAGGAGATCTGTAAACTAAGTTTCTTCTGTCACTATATCTTTTATCTTATGGATCAGTTCTAGTTCCAATGACTTTATTACGTCTTGAAGTGATCGTAACTCTTTTTCAATCTCTGTGAGTTTTTCAAAATACGCAGATTTTATAGCACCTCTGAACTGGAGCTTACGCACCAGAAGGGCGTTCAACCCAGTAGAAGCCGCCCTCATTCGATTTTCACATTCTTCAAGAGTTAGGCCAGAAGTTACTGTTCCAGAAATAAGGAACTCATAATGATGCAGAACTATTTCGCTATTTAAATAATTCAAAATTAAAAGCTGTTGATACGGACTAAAAAGTTCAGGATGGGAAAGATTTTCAGGATCTAGCCCCTGATTTTTAAGGGCTTCTTCATTTTTTTTCATTTCTAAGAGAGACTCAGTTCTACCCATGAAAAGACGTGCCGGACTTTCTTTCTTGGCTCTATCCATAAGCTTTTTTGTTGCCCTATCGACAATATCAAAAGCTTTCTCTACTTCTTTAAATTCCCTACTCATTTCATTAATGAACTTCTTACGTTCCTGAGCTTTCACATCAAGCTTATCTAATCTAGAGGTTAATCTTATAAACAGACCTTTGATAGCCTCAATTTCATCATAATCTACCTTGAGTATACCTGGGGGGAGCAGAAAAAAATTTAATAGAACTTGGAGGTCTTTCCTAAGCCTATACAATTCTAAATATAATGAAGACTTTTCCTCATGCAAATCAAAAATATTGCTTTGGATCCCTTTAACCTGTTCTCCAAAAGTGGTAAAATTTCTTCTGGTTTCTAAAAATCTATCTCGAACAATAAGAAATTTAGTCACTTCGTCTTCTAAAGTTAGCCATTTCTCCATGCAATTGATAAATTTACCCTGAAGCTCTTGGCTTAGATCAGAGAAATCTTTCGTATGGAACTGAAACAGATTTTGCAACTTTTCAAATGTTACCCGCAACTCAGAGATGTCATTGGGGATCTCTTTCTTATGAATCACCAAAGAATCTAAATCTTGATCATAATAATCTAAATCTTGACGAGTCTTGTGTTTGTGACATAAGAAAACAATAAGAGCTACAGCCAATAAAACAAGACCTATGCAAAGTATGGGAAGCGCCGCTCCTAAAAGAACTCCGCAAGACGTATGAACAAGGAATGCAAGAGAACCAGATAAAAAGAAAATCCCAAGGATAAATAAAGCGACAACCACCACAGTAGAAACGTGCGAAGCAATACATCCTTTAGAATCTACACGTTGAGGATGTGGAGCAGGAGGTATGTTACAATAGGTGGGACGCTCATAGTCTTCCTTTAATCCAAGAAATCATCGTGAGCATCTTCAAACACACTATCATTACCATCTAATGATTCGCTCTCACTCAACAAATCCGTCGTAGATGCAACAAATGCCACATTTGCTCTGACTTGATCCAATTTAACTCTAAGAGTCTTGCGAATACGTGCTTTTAAGGCCTCATACTCCTCTAAGACTTTCTCTTGTTCCGAAGAGAAAGTTTGAGTTAAAAACTGCTCAACAATACGACATTGAACTTCATAAAGGCGCAATAAATGATACTGAATAAGAGTTGGTTCACAACTCAGATCTTCTACTACCGATTTCCTGACTTGAATATCAAGAAGTTCTGCTTTAGCTTTATCTAGTGCTTCTTGCAGCTCTTCTTCAGAAAAGACGGTTCTGTGTAAAGATGCTAATTTTTCTTCAAATGCACTCACAACTTCTTCGAAAAGTTGAATCTCTTTTTCAACGGAAAGCCTTGTTTTTAGGACTTCTAATAGTTCCCTCCTATAACCTTCGGGAAACACCTCCAGTTTCTCTACTTTCCTTTTGTCTCGATAACATTCCTGTTCTATCTTTACGTCTTTTAAAGCAGATTTAAACTTAGTCAACTCACAAGCAAGCTTCAATCCAGATTTCCCTACTTTCATGACTTCTTTTCGAAGCTTATCTATTTCACATTGAAGGCGATCTCCTTTTTTCCTTAAAAATTCAAGAGGCCCCCAGATATTCTTTAACTCAGTAAGTAACGCTACATCCCTTCCGTCTAGTTCCTTCCAAATCGTCTCGTATTTTTCGACTTCACGTCCAAACAGAAGAAGATCCCCCTCAAATGTAGCGAACTGACTCTTATGTTGAGCGACAACCTCTTTAAAGTCCTCCCACTCATCTAATAGAAAATTGCTCCATTCCTGAACTTCATTAAGCTCTTTTCTAAGATCTGCCCACGGTTGATATTCTAAAGTAATTTTTTGTTCTAATGATCTCGTGGCTTCTGAAAGTTTCCGGTGATAAGAGACAAAGAAAATCAGCCCCAAAATCAAGAGTAAACTTCCTAAGAAAACACCTGCGCCCCCGAGTCCTACAGTCAAGACAGAAAAACTAAAAATAGCATTTACAAGCAAGAGCATCCCCACACATAACAGGAGAACACCCAAGACAATCAAAGATACAGAAAGGATCAGAGACTTATATTTAGGTGGATGAACTCCTAAAGTTGAAGAGGGTTGGGGGGACGGAGACGGGAAACAATCACGGGCAATAGCGCTAGACATAACTTGCTTTTTACTTGAAGTTAACTACTTAATTTCCATACACTTATATGAATGAAGTTTCTTTTTGTCAACAAACCAGTAATACAAACATTTTAATAAAAATTTATAATATTTGTATTAAAACCAAATAAATCAATGAACAATAGCCCCGTTTATTAAACAAAGACACTATCGCTATAACGAAATTTCTCCGCTATCCTCAGCTTTTCTTCAATAATTCCTAGACGCTCAGAAATCGCACTCATGTCTCTCTCAGATTCAAGATCCTCTTTATATAAGGGAGTTTCATATTGAGGAACCTCTTTTTCAAGATAGAGAGAAAGTACATCAGGAACACGTTTCTCTTGAGATAAGAGCAAAATCAGGCTAAAAGAGAAAAGAAAAAGAGCAAAAATCAAGCAGCCGAGTCCTAGAGTAAAAGCAGCCCCCGCAGAAAGTCCAACCAGACCTATATCCAAACAAATGACAGATAAAATGGATAAGACAACTCCAAGAATAAGTAAGCCCCCCGCCACTATATAGGAGTTGATTCTCAAAGAAGTGTCTTCAGGAATAAAATCAACTTGAATACGATCAAATGTCACAGGATTCATGGTGCGTGCCTTGTTCTAGATTTTTCGCACCAAAGATGTTATCAATTATTTATTTTAAATAGCATGCAAAATAATACAATTTTGATTTGATGCTATCCCCTAAGACATATCCACGAAACTCTTTAACCATGCACGCACAAGCTTCATATAGCGTTGTGCGATTTACACCTCGAGACATCTATGACTGGGAAGGATTTCCAAGCATCATCTACAAATAAAATCCTACATATCTTAAACTAAAACGAAATGTATCTGATCTATGATTTCACTAACCAAAATGCTGCAAATTGAAAGGATTTTTATCTGTGAATGAATTAATTTTTGGATTCCAGACTTTCTCTGTTGTAGTTTTAGGAGTTTTCTTTGCCTCTAGAGGAAAGGCTTGGCTTACAGGATGGCTATCGCTGCTCTCAAGCATCATGAATGTCTTTGTTCTAAAACAAATCCATCTCTGGGGTTTTGAAGTTACGTCTGCTGATGTCTATGTGATTGGTTTGCTTACTTGTCTAAATTATGCCCGAGAGCACTACGAAAAAAACGATATCAATGATGCTATGCTATGCTCCTGGGTCATCTCCATAGCGTTTTTGGTTCTCACCCAGCTACACCTATTTTTAATCCCCTCACCTAACGACTCTTCTCAAGAGCATTTCTTAGCTCTTTTTTCTTCTACTCCAAGAATCGTAGTAGCCTCTCTGGTCACTTTAATTTTCGTTCAGATCGTGGATATAAAACTCTTTACCTTCCTTCAACGAGTTTTTTCAAAGAAATATTTTGCAATGCGCTCAACAATTTCCCTGCTCTTTTCTCAACTCATTGATACCATAATATTTTCATTTTTAGGATTGTATGGATTGGTCAGCAATCTTTGTGACGTTATGATCTTTGCAATGCTAGTCAAAGGCATTGTAATTACACTAGCTATACCGACTCTAACAGTAACTAAAGCCGTTTTAGATCGTCGTTCCTCTTAAGCTAAGAAATTAACAGCTTCACCTATACCCTCTAACATCCTTTCGGTAAAGGAGAGGTTCTGCACACAAGTAAAGGTTGAATTACAATAGAGAAGTAGGCTTAGAATTATTGCGACAAGGAAAGCAAGGAAGCACCCTATAATATCAAAGACAAGAATCAGAACCCCTAAACCTAAAATCTCAATAACAGCTTGAAGCACCTCGAATCTGTACTTCATTTTATCTCTAGGATGGATCGGCCCTGAATGCGCTTCTATCAATCGAATGATTCCACCAATGGTAGAAATGATAGGAAGGCTACGATATAGCCTATGGTGTATTGGAGTCTTCTTAAAGTCATGAATACGATAAGGAGTCTCTTTAAGTTCTGAATCAACAAAATACCTTCCCTGGACCAAAGCTCTTAAAGACTTAGGCCAGGAGGAAGCTACATTTGCAAAATCTTCATAAGATTCGAAAAACACTTTTTTAGACAAAAAAATTAAAAAACAAAACAAATATACATTATTATTCATTAAAATAAAAGTTTTAAAAAGATTAATTTTCTTAAAACAAAATATCCCCAATAAAATATTGTACCTACCAGCGCCTATCCGTATTAAGACCCAGGAATTCAGAAAGCTCCTTTGGAGTAAAAGACCCTACTTTAAATCTAAGAAATCCCAAGCTAGGGTCAGATAAAACAAACCCTATTTACTTAAAAATTTTGTCATTGTAAACTTCCTCTTCCCTAAAAGACACATCCACCTTGTTCTTTATAGTTAAGGATCTAGTTTGGCACTCAAATTCCATCTCATCCATCAATCTAAGAAATCCCAAGCTAGGGTCGGACAAATAGAGACCAGCCATGGAGTGATCGATACACCCGCATTTGTCCCCGTAGCAACTCACGGAGCTTTAAAAGGAGTGATTGATCACAGCGATATTCCTCTGCTCTTCTGTAATACCTACCACCTTCTTCTTCATCCAGGCCCAGAAGCAGTAGCTAAACTTGGGGGGCTGCACCAGTTTATGGGACGTCAAGCACCAATCATTACAGATTCCGGGGGATTTCAAATTTTTAGCCTAGCCTATGGTTCTGTAGCTGAAGAAATCAAAAGTTGTGGCAAAAAAAAAGGCATGTCCTCTCTAGTTAAAATTACTGATGAAGGCGCATGGTTCAAATCCTATAGAGACGGGAGAAAGCTATTCCTCTCTCCAGAACTCTCAGTACAAGCCCAAAAAGATCTCGGAGCTGATATTATTATCCCTCTAGACGAGCTTCTCCCCTTCCATACAGACCAAGAATACTTCTTAACTTCGTGTTCCCGTACGTATGTCTGGGAAAAACGTTCTTTAGAATATCATCGAAAGGATCCTAGACACCAATCCATGTATGGGGTAATCCACGGAGGCCTCGATCCAGAACAACGTCGTATTGGCGTTCGTTTTGTTGAGGATGAGCCATTCGATGGCTCTGCTATCGGAGGCAGCCTAGGAAGAAACCTTCAAGAAATGTCTGAAGTGGTTAAAATCACCACTTCATTTCTATCAAAAGAACGTCCCGTACACCTATTAGGAATCGGCGATCTTCCCTCCATATACGCTATGGTCGGCTTTGGCATAGACTCTTTCGACAGTTCTTACCCGACTAAAGCTGCCCGTCATGGTCTTATCTTATCAAAAGCAGGACCCATCAAAATCGGTCAGCAAAAATATAGTCAGGACTCTTCCACTATAGACCCCTCGTGCTCTTGTTTGACCTGCTTGTCAGGAATCTCTAGGGCATACCTGAGACATCTTTTTAAAGTAAGAGAACCTAACGCTGCTATCTGGGCTTCTATACATAATCTACATCACATGCAACAAGTGATGAAAGAGATTCGTGAAGCCATCTTAAAAGATGAAATCTAAGTCTCCTTTCTAAAGATTCCACGTCTAAAAAACTCTAATTTTTCCATTTATTTTCAAAAAAATCTGTAAAGATTTCTTTATTTAGATCACAAAACACTCTCTTATTTATAAGAATAAAAAAAATTAATTTTTATTAAAAAATAATTAATTTATCGGATTTTAAACCAACTTTTTATAAAATTGATTCTATAGTTTTTTAAAAAAAAAGGGAATTTTTTATATGTCGAAGGAAAGCATTAGAAGTTATTCTGAAATTTCTACTCCAACGCCGATATTCAGAGAAACGCCCTCGAAAGAAGGCGTGGCATATAAACTTCAGCTTAGATCACCAGCTAAAGACTGCATACTCAGGAATAGAGTATCTCTAAAAGGAGCTCTATTAAGATCCATTCCATTTTACGGATCATTCTTAGGTGCTAAAAGAATCCATAGTGCCTGGTCTGCAAAAGATGCCCCCTGCACAACTAGAGTGTATCACTACCTAGTCGGTGGGCTTGAGTTATTGGGACTCGGGGTTGTTGTTCTAGCGTGTAAAGTACTCGCCACCGCTCTAAAGTTTTTATTCTCTAAAGCCTCCTCGAAGATAAAACAAATGAAATGGCGAGAGAAAGCGCGCAACCTAGCAGCCAAAGATACGGTACAATCAATAAAAGAGTTCTGTTCCGTTGATCTTACATCTTGCTTTACAAGATGTTTCAGGCTTCGAAATAGAGTGGTAGAGGAAGGTGCATCTGAAAACCAAACAGTAAGAGAGATCATTGTATAATCTCATAGTTTTCTATGTATTCTTAAACAAGGATATACGCCTATAAAATCGCAAGAAAACTTTCTCATACTTCAATAAAGAAACGAAGTACCTATACGTAGCAGCTACTAAGAAAAAAGGAATCCCCACTTCTCTTAGTAGCTGCTATTATTATAAAAGACGTAATTTAATAACGTAGACCGCCTAACCCCATAGCATTGTCTTCCCTCCCACAATAGCGCACAGAATCCGAAAATTATAAAAGTCTTAATTATGAAGAATTTTAAATAAATGATTGAAAAACTCGTACTATTTCAAAGATCTTAGCATTTTATAAAATAAGCGCTATCTTCATAATCCGCTTTATATAAACATTTTATTTTATCTAAAATTAGATTAGGATGCACTACGTTACAAGTATGAAATAGGCATCCAAATGGTAAACAGATACAAGAGCTCTGCAGAATTTTCCGCTGATCATTACTATGATGACAACCTGGTTCGGATGGGGTATAAAAGAAACTTAAGAGGACTAGCTCCTGTGGAGAATGAAGTCTGTCTTTTTGAGGAGAATAACCTACTCGAATCTGTCATGGCGTCTATACCAATTATGGGATCGATACTTGGCTTAGGCAGACTTCATAGTGTTTGGTCTACACAGGACCCTAAAGATAGTAAAATCTCTATAATTTTCCATACTGCACTTGGAATTCTAGAAACCCTAGGTCTAGGAATCATTGTTCTCCTTATTAAAATAACGATTACTATTCTCCTTATTCTATTTACTCCATGTCTTCTCTGTTATTTCATGTATTCTGCTGCTTATAGTGATTTTCATCCTATTTAGTTAGGTTCTAACATTCTCTATTTAAAAAAGGCTTTGAATGTTCCTTGACAAGTAGACGAGCAACCTAAAGTTTCCTTCGGAGAATCACGAGTTTTTCTTCAGGTTACATCTCAGTTTTAGAGGAAACTAAGACGTAGAACGTTTGTGTTGCGAATCCATCTTAATCATGAATGATTCTCATATGGCACAAGCAGTTCTCCAAGCTCTCTACCAGTAAGAAGTGGGGTATAGGAGCTTTGGCTACCGTAGGCTCCAATCTCACACACGATCCTTCGGACAACTTGTAAAACTCGGCATACTAGCATTAGGGTCTGAAACATCCTGGCATAGAAAGCTTCTCTCTCGCATGGAAACAAGTCGTTTCAGAATTCATGATTCTAGCTGTTTTATCGAGCCAATTCTGTAAGGTGAAAAGTTTTTAAAACCTTGGGAGAAGTTGCGAGAATTAAATGCTTTTGAATTAACTCAACCTGAAGAGTATCGAAACCGTTGGGTTTTGATGCCTTGTCTTAAGTGTCGTTTTTGTAGAACGCAACATGCAAAAGTCTGGTCTTATCGTTGTGTCCATGAAGCTTCTTTGTATGAGAAAAATTGTTTTCTTACTTTGACTTATGATGATAAGCATTTACCTCAGTATGGTTCGTTGGTAAAGCTGCATTTACAGCTGTTTCTTAAGAGATTAAGAAAGATGATTTCTCCTCATAAAATTCGTTATTTTGAATGTGGTGCGTATGGAACCAAATTACAAAGACCTCATTATCATCTACTTTTATCATGACATAAAGATTTTTTTAAAAATCTTAAAAAGAAATGACCTAAGGACTGTTAATTATATGGAATTTTTATTACGAGTTTCATTAAAATGTTCGGCTAAAAAGTTAAAGTACGATGCTAATAGGCAGATACAGTAGTGATGACCAATTCACTGAAGCAACAAAAAACACCCCAACCATAATTAAGCTAGGTTTTGTTAGAGATAATCTCGAGGGATTAACGAACCCTATCTCTGAAATCGTCTCGGAAACCTCCTCTTCTATTAAAGATTCCGTTCTTCGCTCTCTTCCTATTTTAGGGTCCATTTTAGGATGCGCCCGACTTTACAGCACACTCTCTACAAATGATCCTCTTGACGAAACTCAAGAAAAGATTTGGCACACTATATTTGGAGCCTTAGAAACCTTAGGCTTAGGGATTCTCATCCTCTTATTTAAAATTATTTTTGTTATATTACACTGCATATTTCATCTAGTTATTGGGTTCTGCAAATAACAACAATTAATCCACGCCTACGGCGTAATTAAATTGTATCTTTTTAGAAAAAGACAAGCGTATAATATACATTTAAAAATCCTAAAAAAAATAAGAAAATGAAGCCAAATAGTATTATTTTTTTAGAAAATACTAAGCATTATCCCGACATCTTTCGAGAAGGATTTGTTCGTGATCGTCATGGACTAATGGAAGCCTCGGATTGGTTACTTTCTACGGAAATTACGATCATTCGCTCCATTCTGGGAGCTATCCCTATTTTAGGAAATATTCTTGGAGCCGGACGACTCTATAGCGTTTGGTATACAAGTGACGAAGATTGGAAAAAACAAGTGGTTTGACACACGATATTTGGAATCCTAGAAGTTCTTGGCCTTGGGATTCTTGCTTTAGCATTAAAGATTCTCCTAACCACCATTTATTACTTGCTACGAGGCCTCTGGAACGTTTCCTTTATGCTTATAGAGATCTTTTCCGCACTGGTCCCTAATTATCCAGTACTTGTTTAAAACTCTTTCACAATAAAATTTTTACTTATGACTAAAAATGCTATAAATTCACAAACAACAACCCCACAACCCAATTTAACAGACGCAGAACCTATCGCTAGCCGTGCGCAATGTAAATCAATAGCGGTAATCATTAGTTTGTTTGCTCTGGGAATGCTCCTACTCTGTCTGGGGATAATTCTTATTTCCATACCTATTCCTGGACTTGCTGCACAAGTTGCTCTCGGCCTCGGAATAGTAAGTTTAATCTTAGGAATTGCTTTAGCCAACATAGGTTTCCTATGTTTATTACTTAGATGCAAGCAGGTTCCCCAAAAACCCGATACATTGCCCTCTGAAAGCTCTAAACAGCCTTCCGAGGGAAGCACTCCCACCGCACTCCCATGGCAAGCTGGAGAATTTTTAGAAAAAGTACAAGTATCTGCAACCCCTATACTCCTTCCCAAGAACAAAGATGAAGAGTTATCAGCAAAAGTTATGAAAGAAGGAGCCGAAGCAGCTTCTTCAATTAAACAAGCTGTTCTAGAATCTACAGAGAAATTAATCGATGCTAGAAAACAAGAGGAGAGCCGACGAGAGGCTAGGAAAAAAATCGTGGCGGAGGAGGCTGAAGCATCTAGAAAACGTATTCAACAGCAAATGGCAGCCGACCAAGAAGCGTTAAGAAAACGAAAAGAAGAAGTAGCTAAAAGAAAGTAAGCTATTTTTAATAGAAAAAGAATGCCATACTATGCAAACACCCTGGAGTTCATCCAGGGAACTCAAAGTCTATGTCCTTTATTCAAATATGGGTTTGTAAGACACCATTATAAAGGACAACTAGAAATCGAAGATGCTTCTCACGACTGGGATTTCTTAGAACCCCCTTCTACATGGAAACGCACTCTCCTTGCTGCAATTCCTATTCTAGGATCCGTCATAGGTCTAGGAAGACTCTTTAGCATCTGGTCCATTAGAGAACCCCAGGACTCTCAAGAATACAAGTCTATATTCTGGCACACTCTATGTGCTGTCCTAGAAATTTTAGGACTCGGGATTGTAGCTCTTATTCTAAAGATCTTAGCAACCTTTATTATGGCAATGCCAGGTTTAAAGAGAGTTGCAACTTTCCTATTTTATTCTTAAGAGTTACAAATTCTTTAGGCCTAGAATCGTCTACCCTATCCTCTATATTTTTTTGTAAGAACTAAGAGACATACAATGGCGCCGAAAGCAACAACAGACGCCATAGGGATCGTCACGTAGCTAAAAAGAAAGATCTTTGTTGAGCAGGAGACTCTACCGCAGATATCCAATTGCATCCCTGGAATTTCTTGCAAGAAAACTTGGTAGATAGAAATCCCTAAGCCTAGGACTGCCTGAGGAAGGATATACAGTTTGATTGAAGAGTCCTCGCGATAAGCTGAAATTCCTAAAATTACAGTGAGTGGGAACAGACAGATTCTCTGATAGTAGCAAAGAATACAAGGCTCTACGTTAAGAATATAGCTATAAAAAATGCTAATCAAAGTGCCAGCACAAGAAATAGCCCAAGCAAAATATAAAGCATAGCTACGGATAAAATTAATCATCATGATCTCCTTCAACAGCTTGCAGCTGACGAATATGTTGAATCGCTCTTTCTATTTCATGAAACGTAGGATCTTCGATTAAGTAGTCTCCGACTACAGCCGTTGGTGTTGCTAACTGTCCTCCTAAAACCTGAGACCCGTATAGATTATTCTTCTTAATCTGCTCGTTATACTGTCCTGAAGCGATACACTGTTCCAAGCCTTTAGGATTAACACTACGTCCAGAATTTATTTTTAAACCCTCAGCCAACTTTGTAAGAACCTCAGGAGTTGCCCAGTGTGAGCCTTCCTCTTTAGGATAAGTCAAAATACGATGGAAATATTCCATATAAGCGTCTATATCTGCCTGACGTGGATCGTGATGATAAATACATAGCAATGCTTGAGCTGCAGGTTTAGACCCGCGAATAAAGCAGACAGGAATCAAAGTAAAAGAAATCTCTCCAGTATCAATATAGTGCTTCTTTAACAAGGGGAACACTTCAGTAGTGAATTCTGCACAAGCAGAACAAGAAGGCTCCTCAAATACTGTTATGTTTATAGGAGCATAAGGATTCCCTATGGTAGGAAAGTGTTTTGCATTTGTAGGAATATGAGCTTTAGGGGGTAGAATCGTATGTTTTTTATGTATTAGAAAGCCAAAGCAAACGATAAAAAACATCGCAGTGCACAGAACTAGGATCTTTTTATTCAAAGGACCTCGTAAAGATGAATTTGTTAATTGCTTAATAGAACAAAAAACATAAAATTCAAAAGCGTTTTCTTTTTTGAGAATTGAACAGGAAAACTTTTCCTTTAAGTTTAAGAAATCCGCTCTATCTTTTACCTATAACACCGCAAATCTCACTAAAAGTACTTTCACTTTTATTCTACTGCTTTTATTAAGGAAAAAAGATCAGGGCCTAAGATTTATGGATAAAGAAACACTAGAAAATATCTATCGACATTTTCGATACCGTTTTTTAAAACTCAATATCCTCCCTGCATTTCTTGGTCTCCTTCTTCTATGTTCTCCAAATACCCTAAATTATACACAAGTCGATGTCATCTTCTCTGATCGTCTTTGTAGTTGTTTACTTATTTTCTTAGCTATTGCTTCCCTAACCAAACGTTCTCTTCTCTGGTTAGGAGCCCCACTAGGCATCTGGGTTACCCTTTTCGCCTGCGTTGCAGGACGATCTCCTACTATTTTTGCAAATGATACTCTAATTGGATTCGCAATTCTTGCCGTAGTGTGTATTTCCCCTACACGACCCGAAGCCCTTGAAGTAGGCCCGACATTACCTGAAGGTTTTTCTTACAATCCTTCTGCAGGAGGACGCAGAGCTGCAGTACTATTCCTAAGCTTACTGGGGTGGCTAGAAGCTCGGTATCTTACTGCTTCCAGCTTGGGAATTACATCGAGTCAGTCTTCGAACTTCTTACTATTGTACTCATCTATAATGACTGTATACTCTCTGCTCGTGGTTCTCTCTCTAGCAGGAAGTGAGCGCCGCTGGCACACAAGACCAAAAATCGTAATAGCGACAGCCTTAGCTTTAACAGGCGTCATTATTTTAACTCTTCTCCCTATCATCCTACACCAACTGCGCTATGATTGCTGGCTATGCCTTTGCCTAACTATAGAACCTGCTCTTGCCGTGGTCTTTGCTTACGATGAAACCAGGGCCACTTTGCGCTATATTTCTCAATTTTTAGGAGATAAACGAGCTCTTACTAGAGCCTCGTTCTTTGGATCAGAATACTATAAACACACTCTGTCTTGGGAAGAAAGAACAGTACTTCCTCTACGAAAGGCATATAAACAGGCATTTGAGGGGATCTCCTTCCCAATCAACCAGTTATTGGCTATCCTAGTTGCTACTGTTTTTGTAAAAGTCAATAGCAGTATGGGCCTTCCTACCTTTCCTAGGAATTTCCTCAATATATGTTGTTGGTTTATTATCGTCCTGTTCATCTTAGCTTTTGCAGAAAGCCTTCGTCATTTGCGTTGGATGAATCTGATCTTCTCTGCAGCGATTTTATTCTCTCCAGTACTCTTTCATATTCCCGTAGAATCTCCCATGTTCTTGCCGATCATCGTTACAGGACTCATTCTAATTATTCTATCTATAGGAAAGAGACGAAGAACTAAACGCAAACTCTAAAAGAGAAGCTTACGTGCCTAACCCCTCCCATAAGGGATTGGTTTTTGAGGCGTTTTTTGCTTCTTTCTTAGCTTCGCGTTCGTCACGCTTTTCTCTTTGGTTCTTGTTCATGTAGATATTCTCCTTAGCACGCTCTAAAGCTTTTTGTATCAGCTCATCATGTTTTAAAGATTCAGGAGAATCCTTTTTTGGAATGATTTTAAGCGTCTTACCTAAGATCATAGAAGAGAATCTTTTGCTATACTCAGGTACTAGCACCTGAGATTCTATGTAGAGAGAAAGAGCTTTCTTATTAGGAGTTTTCTTTTCTTTTTCACAGTGGTCATAGATTTCTTTGTAATTGCTCTGTGTAATCCTCTCATGGAGAGCCAACACTTGCTTATGGTGGGAATAAGCATAGATATTCAAAGGCAAAACAAGAAGAACAAAAACGAGAATCGAGGGTAATAGCCAGGGAAGAATCACATCATAAAGAATAGATGCACCTTCCAGAGGAGCACCCAAAAGTATAGATCCTAAAACAAAACCAAAAATACAAAACATGAGAAGTGCTGCTGCTAAAATTATAGCAGGAGCCCCATGCCAAATATGATTAAAGGCTTTCTTGTAGCAAGCTACTTTCTCCTCCCCAGTAAGTACAACATAACGGCTTAAAGAAGAGGAAGTGGTGACCAGAGGCTGTGAACTCATGTATATAAGTGCTTTTTTAAATCTTTAATGAAACATAGCCCATTATTTAAAGGTCTCATTGAAGGATCCAGAGGAACAGGAGTGAGTGTTTTGTTCTTAATAACGTACAAGACATCCCCTAAACAGGAAACGTCATGAAAGTCGTGAGTGACAAGAAGCACCGTCTTATTTTCCTTCTTTGCTAAAGCAACAATATCTTGGTAGAGCTGTTCTTTAAGCAATACGTCCAAAGACGAAAAAGGTTCATCTAAAAGGAGAATAGGCTTTAAAGACAAGCACTGAGCTGCAAGAGCGATGCGCTGCCTTTGCCCTCCAGAAAGTTCGTCTGGATAACGATCAAGAAGCTGTCCGAGATCAAAATTGTGTATAATCTCTTCAAGGCGTTCATTGGATAAGGCGTTGTGACTTGTATTGATGCCAAGCTCCGTTGACAACGTCATGTTTTTTAAAGCCGTACGCCAAGGAAGCAGGGCTTCTTTTTGCTGCATATAGGCAACGTCTTTGCGATTTAGAGGGCTCCCATTCCATAGAAGTTCGCCTTCTTGCAAAGGTAGGAAACCCGCAAGCAAACGAAACAAAGTTGTCTTTCCAACTCCAGAACTTCCTAAAATAATCGTAATTGTCCCTGGAGACGCTTGGAAAGAAGCATCCTTTAAAATGACTTGATTGTCACAAGAATAGCATAGACGATGAGCTTGTAACATGGAAAAGCCTCTATCTTGAATAGAAACGAAGGCTTGCGGTTACCAAGACTTGAACTTGGGACCTCGACATTATCAGTGTCGCGCTCTAACCAACTGAGCTATAACCGCGATTTGGAGACTAGGAGATTCGAACTCCTGACCTTCTGAATGCAAATCAGACGCTCTACCAACTAAGCTAAGTCCCCGGCCATCCCAATAAGGGAAAAGTAAAGAATCATCTTACCTATCAAGAGATTTAAGCTCAACAAAGAAAGTATAGGAAAATCTCACCTTAATGAGAAGAACAGAGTTCTTTTAATACACTCTTGAGCAAGGTATCCATATAAATTTTACTTGCCTCACTTTGAAGATGCTTCCAATCCTCGTTACTCCGTGATTCTAAAGGATGAGGGAGAAGGATATTCACACCTAAACAAGGAATGCTATATTCATAGCATACCTGAGAAACAGCGCCGCTGACACTATCAAAACCATGAATCTCTGGATACAATTTTTGTAAGGAAAGAAAATAGTTTCGCGACATCGCGAAAGACTCGCCTGTAGCAACCAAACCTTCCATTAAGGTGTGCTCCGTTTTGGTTGTTGATTTCAAATACCCATGAGTCTTCAAAAGCTCTTCGATTTCTTGTTTATGGGTAGAAATAAACTCTTCGCCTCCACGAAGAATTGCCTCCCGATGAACCTCACTGGTTGCAAAAACACTCTTTTTAATGTCTGGAATCTCAAATCTTTCAAAGAAAGGCCTCACATCTGCATCATAATTAATGTAGCCTTTAGAAACTAAGACGCTGCCAAAACGGCTATCTTGAGACCTAGAGTAACACGAGCCTATAATTAGAATAAGATCCACTCGATGTTTAAGAATCATATTACAAGCCACAACAGCTGAAGAAACTTTATTAGGCCAAAGAGCAGAAACTACAAAGTATTTCCCAAAGGAGTCGCCAGAGTAATAAATTCTCTGTCCCTCTAGAGTCTTTTTACTATGAGAAAACCAAGGAATAGGACAATTACCATCAAAAGAAACGGGAGTAACCCCAGGTAAAGCAAAAATAATACTTACACGACTTAAAGGACTCTGTTTTTCTTCTAGAATAGTGAAATTATCAGCAGAGAATGCGACCAAAGGAAGAGAGCTAAGAATAAGAAACAGAAAACGACGCATAAGAAATTTCTTCTAAGTTAAAGATACTGTTTTCGCATTGTATAAGAAAAAGATCTGTTAAATAGAATTAAAAAACGAAAGTACGCTTCTTTTTAAGCTCTAGATACTCCCTTAAACTCTTCTTAACTCTGTCCTTTGTTCTTTAATGACACATCCATTTCTACTACTATAAAAGTACTGACAAAAGCACAGAGTACGATTTTCAAATCGGGAGTCTCAAGATGAAAGAAGATCCCAATCTCTTGAACGTAAGACCTTCGAGAAATTCTTAGCAAAAAGAGAAGAACTTTGCCCAAAAACATAGTCCTTGCTTTTTCTCAAGAATTAGAGCTTTCAGATGCCTAGTATATTGAGAATATAAATAAAAAAACCATTGCCAACCCGGCAATGGTTCTTAAAACACAAATCCAAAATATAGAATCTTACAGACTCACTTTCTTTTTCACTGAAGAAGGAATCGTTCTTGGTTCTCGTATTTTAGTAATTTTAAAAGACTGAGAAAACGCCTCGTATTCTTTATCCAAGGCCTGAGGATTCTTATTCTTATAAACCATAAAGACTTGATAAAGAGTGTGATTTACGGAAATCAACATCCCTCTGAAATAAACATCTTCGCAAACAATCCAAAATTCCAAAGCCTTATGGCCTTGAATCTGCCTTGCTTGCATGAAAAGAACCTGGGATTCAGGGAGAGCCTGCATCATGCCTGAAAACCCCTCTTGCAGATTGAGCTCTGGACGACTTATATCTACTTTTTCAGGATACTCCCAAACAGAGACTACATACACAGTGTTGTCTGGATGAGTCTCTGTTACATAGGTATCATAACGTATGGTAATCTCTGATTGAGGGACTTCTACAATTTGCCCCGAATGATCAGGCTCCCCAGGAAATTCCACAGAAAACCCAGAACTTGATGTATAGTCATAGCGTTTCCATGAAAGACTGTCTTTAACTGGTAAAATTCTAGCCTCTTCCTGAATCTCTTTTTTTGAGAACCATCCTTTGACTTTCCCTAAAAAACCAGATTTAGCTTCGACTCCCATACCAGGGATAGGGTGAAAAGCTAAAATCGATACTACTATGGATAATAAGGCCTTTTTGCAACTCTGCAACATAATAAACTAAAAAACAAAACAAGATAACTAACTTAATAATATCCCTTCGAGATTTTTATTTTGTAAAATAAAATACTTTTTTTTCAGAAAAATAAAAAAAATATTGCGTTTTATAAAATGCATCACAATAATCCTGGTAGTCTTAAACACATAAGTTTTTGTTAGGTATCTCCTTATGAAGCCGGAAGAGTCTGAGTGTCTGTGTATTGGAGTTTTGCCCGCACGCTGGAATAGCAGTCGCTATCCAGGAAAGCCTTTGGCTAAAATTCATGGAAAAAGCTTAATACAAAGAACTTATGAGAATGCTTCCCAAAGTTCTCTATTAGATAAAATTGTTGTTGCTACTGACGATCAGCATATTATCGACCACGTGACTGATTTTGGTGGTTATGCAGTGATGACTTCTCCTACATGTTCCAATGGTACAGAACGCACAGGTGAAGTAGCTAGAAAGTACTTCCCTAAAGCTGAGATTATTGTAAATATTCAAGGTGATGAGCCTTGTCTAAATTCTGAGGTTGTCGACGCTTTGGTTCAGAAGTTGAGAAGTTCTCCTGAAGCAGAACTGGTGACTCCTGTGGCACTCACGACAGATCGTGAAGAGATCTTAACAGAAAAAAAAGTAAAATGTGTTTTTGACTCTGAGGGAAGGGCTCTGTATTTTAGTCGCAGTCCTATTCCTTTTATTCTTAAAAAAGCAACCCCAGTATATCTCCATATTGGAGTATATGCTTTTAAAAGAGAGGCTCTTTTCCGCTACCTACAGCATAGCTCAACTCCTCTAAGCGATGCCGAAGATCTTGAGCAATTACGTTTCCTAGAACATGGAGGCAAGATCCATGTGTGTATCGTAGATGCAAAAAGTCCCTCTGTTGATTATCCAGAAGACATAGCTAAAGTAGAACAATATATCACATGCCTTTCAAATGCATATTTTTAACAGGAGGAGTTGTCTCCTCTTTAGGAAAAGGGTTAACAGCAGCATCCCTAGCCCTAATTTTAGAACGTCAACGGCTTAACGTTGCTATGTTAAAATTGGATCCATATCTAAATGTAGATCCAGGAACTATGAATCCCTTTGAGCATGGAGAAATCTATGTTACAGATGATGGGGTTGAGACAGATCTTGATCTCGGTCACTATCATAGATTCTCTTCTGCTGCACTTTCTAGACATTCAAGTGCCACTTCAGGTCAAATTTATGCTCGTGTCATTAAAAGAGAGCGTGAGGGTGATTATCTAGGAAGCACGGTACAAGTCATCCCACACATTACCAATGAAATCATTCAAGTCATTTTAGACGCAGCTAAAGAGCACTCTCCAGATGTTCTTATTGTCGAGATTGGAGGGACCATAGGAGATATTGAATCTCTTCCCTTCCTAGAAGCAATTCGACAATTTCGGTATGACCATTCCGAAGATTGTCTAAATATTCATATGACTTATGTCCCCTATTTACAGGCTGCTGACGAAGTTAAAAGTAAGCCAACGCAACACTCCGTACAAACTCTACGTGGTATTGGCATCATTCCCGACGCGATTCTATGTCGTTCTGAAAAACCTTTAACTCAAGAAGTTAAATCTAAAATCAGTCTCTTTTGCAATGTTCCCAACCGGGCAGTGTTTAACGTTATAGATGTAAAACATACCATTTATGAAATGCCTTTGATGCTTGCTCAAGAGAAAATTGCCAATTTCATAGGGGAAAAGTTAAAGTTAGCTACGGTTCCAGAAAATCTTGATGACTGGAAGGTACTGGTAAATCAGCTATCTCAAGATCTTCCGAAGGTAAAAATTGGAGTCGTTGGGAAGTATGTTCAACACCGAGATGCCTATAAGTCCATATTCGAAGCACTCACTCATGCAGCTTTAAGATTAGGTCATGCTGCTGAAATTATCCCTATTGATGCTGAAGATGAAAATCTTACTATGGAACTCTCTCAATGCGACGCATGTTTAGTTCCTGGAGGCTTCGGCGTTCGTGGTTGGGAAGGAAAAATCGCTGCAGCTAAATTCTGTCGAGAACAAGGCATTCCTTATTTTGGTATTTGCCTAGGAATGCAAGTGCTTGTTGTAGAGTATGCTCGCAATGTCTTAAATCTGGATCAGGCAAATTCCCTAGAAATGGACCCCAACACCCCTCATCCTATTGTATATGTCATGGAGGGGCAAGATCCCTTAGTAGCTACGGGAGGCACCATGCGCTTAGGAGCGTATCCTTGTCTATTAAAGCCAGGGAGCAAAGCCCATAAAGCATATAACGAATCTTCTCTGATTCAGGAGCGCCACCGCCATCGCTATGAAGTAAATCCGGATTACATACAGAGTTTAGAAGACCACGGCTTACGGATCGTTGGGACTTGTCCTCCACAAGGGCTTTGTGAAATTATTGAAGTTTCGGATCATCCTTGGATGATTGGTGTGCAATTCCATCCAGAATTTGTATCTAAACTCATCTCTCCCCATCCTCTATTTATCGCATTTATAGAAGCAGCTCTAGTCTATTCTAAGGATGCAAGCCATGTCTAAGCCATCTAGTTGCAAAGCATACCTTGGCATAGACTACGGGAAAAAACGGATCGGCCTTGCCTATGCAGCCGAACCCCTCCTATTGACACTACCGATTGGAAATATAGAAGCAGGTAAAAATCTTAAGTTGTCAGCAGAAGCTCTTCATAAGATTATTTTAAGTAGAAATATAACTTGTGTAGTTCTAGGGAATCCCCTTCCTATGCAAAAAGGTCTTTACTCATCTCTGCAAGAGGAAGTTTCCTTACTTGCTGAGGAGCTTAAGAAGCTTTCTACGGTAGAAATCATCCTATGGGATGAACGGCTTTCTTCAGTACAAGCGGAACGTATGTTAAAGCAAGATTGTGGACTAAGCAGAAAAGATCGGAAAGGAAAAACAGATTCCCTGGCTGCAACATTAATCTTAACAAGTTTTCTAGATAGCTTACCTAAAAAACTAACCTTGTAATCATCAAAAACTACGGGATTTTAATTTTAGAAACTTTTTACTTTTTGTTATTTTCGCAAGTGCGGGGACAAAAAAGGAGATAAAAATGACGAATGTTGTTCAGGAAACTATAGGTGGATTGAATTCCCCACGAACGTGCCCTCCTTGTATTTTAGTTATCTTTGGAGCGACTGGAGATCTGACGGCAAGGAAACTTTTACCCGCTCTATATCACCTCACTAAAGAAGGACGCCTTTCAGACCAGTTTGTTTGCGTAGGATTTGCACGTCGAGAGAAATCGAATGAACTGTTCCGCCAAGAGATGAAACAAGCTGTCATACAATTTTCTCCTTCCGAATTAGATATTAAGGTATGGGAAGATTTCCAACAGCGCCTCTTTTATCATCGCTCAGAATTCGATAACAATATGGGATATACATCTCTCAAGGACTCCTTAGAAGATTTAGATAAAACGTACGGAACACGTGGAAATCGTCTTTTTTATCTTTCTACTCCCCCCCAATATTTTTCTAGAATCATTGAAAATTTAAATAAACATAAGCTTTTCTATAAAAATCAAGACCAAGGGAAACCCTGGTCCCGTGTCATTATAGAAAAACCTTTTGGAAGAGACTTAGATAGTGCTAAGCAACTTCAGCAATGTATCAATGAGAATCTTAATGAAAATTCGGTCTATCATATAGATCACTATTTAGGGAAAGAAACGGTTCAAAACATCTTAACAACACGTTTCGCCAATACGATTTTCGAATCGTGTTGGAATTCACAATATATCGATCATGTCCAAATCAGTTTGAGTGAAACGATTGGCATAGGATCTCGCGGCAATTTCTTTGAGAAATCTGGGATGCTTCGGGATATGGTACAGAACCATATGATGCAGCTACTCTGTTTACTCACTATGGAGCCTCCTACAACTTTTGATGCTGATGAAATCAGAAAAGAAAAAATCAAAATTCTTCAACGTATCTCACCATTTTCAGAAGGTTCTTCGATTGTCCGAGGACAATATGGTCCAGGAACGGTTCAAGGAGTCTCGGTCCTTGGCTATCGTGAAGAAGAGAATGTTGACAAAGATTCCCGAGTAGAGACCTACGTAGCTTTAAAAACAGTCATTAATAATCCCCGTTGGCTTGGAGTTCCTTTCTATTTACGTGCAGGAAAACGACTCGCCAAAAAATCTACAGACATTTCTATTATTTTTAAAAAATCACCCTACAATTTATTTGCAGCCGAAGAATGTTCACGTTGTCCGATAGAAAATGATTTGCTAATCATCAGAATTCAACCGGACGAAGGTGTCGCTTTGAAATTCAACTGTAAGGTTCCAGGAACTAATAATATTGTCCGTCCTGTTAAGATGGACTTCCGTTACGACAGCTATTTCCAAACTACAACTCCAGAAGCATACGAGCGTTTATTATGTGATTGCATTATAGGGGATCGTACGTTATTTACTGGTGGAGATGAAGTTATGGCTTCTTGGAAGCTTTTTACTCCTGTATTAGAGGAGTGGGACCAAGATTCCTCACCCTCGTTTCCAAACTATCCTGCAGGATCTTCAGGTCCTAAAGAAGCTGATGCTCTCATTGAAAGAGACGGAAGAAGCTGGAGACCTTTATAGACAATCTTATACAGCATCTAGAAATCGATAAGCATGACAAACATAGGGATTGAGACTATGGCAACACTGATAAATTTCAATGATACGAACAAACTTTTGCTTACAAAGCAACCTTCTCTATTTATAGATCTAGCTAGTAAAGATTGGATAGCTTCTGCGAACCAGGCAATTAAGCAACGGGGAGCATTTTATGTAGCATTATCTGGAGGCAAAACTCCTTTAGAAATCTATAAAGATATCGTTATCAATAAAGACAAACTTATAGATCCTAGTAAGATTTTTCTATTTTGGGGAGATGAAAGACTAGCTCCGATAACATCGTCAGAAAGTAATTACGGCCAGGCTATGAGCATTCTCCGTGATTTGAATATTCCTGATGAGCAGATCTTTCGAATGGAAACAGAAAATCCCGATGGAGCGAAAAAATACCAAGAACTTATAGAAAATAAAATTCCTGATGCTAGCTTTGATATGATTATGTTAGGACTAGGAGAAGATGGTCACACCCTTTCTCTTTTTTCCAATACCTCGGCTTTGGAGGAGGAAAATGACCTTGTGGTCTTTAATTCTGTTCCACATCTAGAAACAGAAAGAATGACCTTAACCTTTCCTTGCGTACATAAAGGCAAGCATGTTGTTGTTTATGTTCAGGGGGAAAATAAAAAGCCTATCCTTAAAAGTGTCTTCTTTTCTGAAGGTAGAGAAGAAAAACTCTATCCTATAGAGCGTGTAGGTAGGGACCGCTCACCTCTATTTTGGATTATTTCTCCAGAATCTTATGATATAGCAGACTTCGATAATATCTCTTCGATATATAAAATGGACATCCTCTAAAAAAGATAGGCGTTGCGATTTAGCCGTAGATAGTATCGTAAGCCGGCGGTGGAAAAGGAGGAGGAGCACTAGGCATGGTAGGAGCCGTAGGGTATCCTGCTCCAAAATGGGATCCTGCAAAGCCCCCTCCCCCACCAAAGTGACTTCCTCCAAAATTACCGTTTCCTCCTCTTCTATTCTGATAATCAGAGGAGCCTCCATAATGCTGAGATGGTCGAGAACCTCCACCAGGAGCTCCTCCTTGAACTAACTGAGCAACTTCTTCGTTAGAGAAGAGGTGTCCATAATGAGACAGACAGTCTGTGAGAAATAGGTCTCTTGCCAATGCATTTGTTTGGAAATGAGAGGGATCATGTAGCAGAGCCTCACTAACGGCAGTATGCAAAACAACATTCGTTAGGTGACCCACGCATGCCTCTTGGTGCTTTGCCTTACGAACTATAGCAATCCATAGTCCTAGCAGAGAAATTAACAGAGCGCCTCCACCTGCAGCGCAGCACCCCATCATTGCCGCAGTAATTACGGGAGCAGCTCCAGGAGCTACAAAAAATAATACTAAGACAATGCCAGCTGTTAAGGCTATTAAAGCTAAAGAAGCTATTAAGCTAACGACTAAGGACCCTATCATAGCACTCTTATACAACTTACACGCTTTTACAGCCTCTTCTGATGACCTTATGGTTGCAACACCTGCAGCTCGATGGAAGACATTTTGAGCAGGATGACGTAATACTTTTGCCTTCGCCTTATTCAGAGAGTAAATCATCTTCCCAAGCGTATAAACTTTATAAGCACAATAAACCAGGGCACCTAATGTCGGTCCTAGGATAAGAGCAATTACGAAGAAAAGTAGTGTAGCTCCTAAAACGATCGCTGATGTCTCTTTTTCTGGAGTTTGACAGCTCTTACATTGCGAAAAGCACATAATCAATATTCCGAAGCTATTGAACAAATTCCCCAAATTCTGCGCAGCTTTAAACCCTGTCATCATCATGTCGGTTGGTCTATCAAATAGAGATTCAATATCAGGAACTCGTCCCTTCATGATCTCACTAAACATTACTTCTGTACTCTCGGAAGGAGATACAAATTTGTTTTCTAGAAAATAACAGAAGTTACTGCGCACCACTGAATTAGCTTTAACAACAGATTCTGAGGAAGGGGAAAACACCATAAAATAAACCAATTACTAACAATACATTACTTACTAACGATAAGTATTTAGCTAAGGGCTCTCAGCCTTAAGTAAGTTCTTTGTTTATTAACAGAAGTATTTTATCTTAATGATTTAAAAACTTCAACTCTCGAGACTGATTTTAGAATCGTATTTAAAATAATTTAAGAATTTTAATAACCGATTGTTTGAACGAAAAACTTAAAAACTTAAAAATTTAAATTTATAATTTAGATAAAAATTAAAAACTACAGCTTGCCTATTGCTAAAATAAATAATTCATAAACACAATGCGAAACTTCGTTATAAAAAGCACATGCAATCTAGTCTTAAAACGGTGATTATAAAAATTAGCGATAATAAGGAGGAGGAGAAGAAGAGGGAAAAGGAGAATTCGACGAGTCTATCGTAGAATAGGCCGGTGGAGATTCTCTAGGAATCACGTTGCTGCTACCATCGCTCCCCTCCTCATGAAACAGAGTCTCGTAACTTGGAGGTGGCGTCGTCTGACGGTTCAAGGGGACTTCGCTCTCGATATCTCTATACTCGTCATCACTGAAGAACTGTTGGTATCTTCGTATAGACTGAGTAAGCACTTTTTTAGTTCCTGGAGTGATAGGAAGGTAGGGCATCTGAATAATTGTGTTACTCACTATACAACGCAATAGTGCGGTATGCATATGATGAACACCTTCTTGGCTTTTCTGCACGCTATACACAGAAGCAAGTAAAAAGCCTATTACAGAGAGGAGGATTCCTGTTCCTCCTGCAGCACAGCATCCTATCATTGCTGCGGTCATTACAGCAGGAGCTCCAGGATCTAAAAAAAATAGAGCAAAAACAAGGCCTACAATTAAAGCTGCTAAAGATATCGTAATAATTAAGCCAAGCACAAAGAAAATTAATGTGGATTGTCTAAATACTTTACAAGCCTTGATTGTAGATTGTGAGGCGGCAGCGGCGGCTACAGCCCCTGAACGATGTATAAAAGGATCTGATTTCTGTACGGAATTTATGACCTCAGTGTGGGTTCTTGATAAAGAGGATATTTTCTTGGTAAGTTGATAAATTTTATATGCAGAGTAGCACAAAATGCCTAGTGTAGGCCCGAACACAATAGCTAAGACTGTAAAGAGGACAGCTGCGAAAATACCGGTTATGAGTGCTCCACAGGGATCAGTGTGATGAGAATCTGTCACTAACAACAGGGGACAACACCCTATTCCAAATATTTTTTCAAAAAATCTCTGATAAATCATTTTCAAGCTGATATTAGAATACACTTGAAAGTGATGTTCGCCTTCTGTCTCTACTACATCTTTCAAATCATCTATAATAGCAGTTGACGAAAGTGTTCCTCGGGCTAGGAATACTTTAATCGGAAGAATCTCTGTGTTATGTTCAACAAATTCGTCCATAGCTAAAGATACTAGGACGTCGCGGACCTGTGTATTAGAAGCAATGCTTGCCTCATGTGAAGAAGAAAGAGAAATCATGGCAGACATAAATTTTACCAGAAAAATTTATCACGCCTCTTTGTTTAAAAATAGTCATTTTTTATTTAATGCAAGGAAGAAGAGTTTCCTTGGTCTATTTAAAAAGACTTCTCTTTCTAACGAAGCGAGCTCATTTCCTTAAGGTTTGATTAATCCAGACATTCCTGCCAATTGAAGAATCGGGGCTTGCATAAAGACTATTGCGGATGAGAGTCTAGCGTCCTCACTAGTCCTATGTGAAATTATAAATCCGTGAATTGCGGTTCCTATGACTGGGACGATTAACAAGCACGCAAGTAGATAAGGAAGGCCACCACCATAGAGGCATTTAAAATGTGATCCCAGACTTACTCTTTCCCCAGGTAAAGCACTCGATGCACTACATAACTTAAACGGAAATGAGAGAAGTAGAAATAGAACCTTTAAAATCAACAAAACTACACTTACAACTGCACAAACTACAGCAATTACAGGATACAACATAGTATCTACAACTAAACAAGCCGTTTTCTTACTCAAGGGTTCATCATCATAATCTCCTTGAGACATTCTAAAAAAAATAGAACAAGCCATAAGAATAACCGTTGGTTTCTGAGAAAATTGATATAAAGAACAATATTTTAAAGATTTTTAGTTTTAACTGGAATAAAAATTCTAACCCTTCCCCCTCTAATTACGATGTAGTTGTTTAAAATATTTTTAATTATTAGAAACTACTTGTTATTGGTCCATGAATATAAAAATAGAGGTCTTTCTAGCTTAGAAAAACCCCTATCTATAGTTATTACCAATTTATAATAGCAGTTGATCCCACTTGATAAGCAGGAGATATAATAAAGTATCTTAAACGATTAGTATCCGATTGTACTGTAATAATCGTGCTATAAATTAGGGTCCCTATGATCGGAATAAGTACTAGGCATCCTAACCAATCTGATGGACCTGGTTTATCCTTTGGTCCAAACAAGCATTGAAAATTCTCTTTACACGAGGGCAGAGGCCTTGATTTACAAGCTGCAATACAGGTATTAACAAGGAATTTTATAGCTAAAAACAGTAGTTTTACTACCATCAAGACGGCAAAAACAACTGCACAAATGACCGCCATAAAAGGGTAGAGAAGAATATCTGCAACTAGAGCTACTTTCGACGCAACGAATCTGTCGGGCTCGTTTGCATTACACAGATGATAACCAATAGAACAAGCCATTATTATCCTCCCTTTAACAAATTTTAATAAAAAAACTAAATAATTATAGTTTATTTATTAAAAAAAATAAAGTTATATTCTTTACTATTTCCCCGTTCAAGCCAAAGAGACCTCTTTTCTTTTAATTTTCTTGTTTTTCTATATTTACAGTATTTTGAAAAGATATATAGTAGTCCTAGGGAAAATCTTGGGACTCATAACGATCCAATTCTATCAGAATCTAGGTGGAATGTCTTCGGAGCGCTATAGTGCTTTGCATTCTAGGAAAAGTCTCTCTGTTTTACCCCATGTCGTACGAAAAGTATTGTTAAGTTTCCCTGATTTTAGGGGTAATGGTGACGTCAATTTAAGGAGCATTCGAAGTGACTAAGGGCTCTGTTTTTATTATTATGGGGCCTCCAGGCTCAGGCAAAGGAACCCAATCTCAATATCTTGCCAATAGAATAGGCTTACCCCACATCAGTACTGGGGATTTATTAAGAGCGATTATTCGAGAAGGAACTCCTAATGGATTGAAGGCTAAAGCCTACCTAGATAAGGGTGCTTTTGTTCCTAGTGATTTTGTATGGGAAATACTGAAAGAAAAACTGCAAAGCCAAGCCTGCTCTAAAGGATGCATTATCGATGGGTTCCCGAGAACCTTAGATCAGGCGCATCTTCTGGATAGTTTTCTTATGGACGTCCATTCTAACTACACGGTGATTTTCCTAGAGATTTCTGAAGACGAGATCTTAAAAAGAGTGTGTTCAAGATTTCTTTGCCCCTCCTGTTCGCGTATCTACAACACAAGTCAGGGACATACCGAATGTCCAGACTGTCATGTGCCTTTGATACGGCGTTCTGACGATACCCCGGAAATCATTAAAGAAAGATTAACAAAATATCAAGAACGCACAGCTCCTGTTATTGCCTATTATGACAGCTTAGGGAAGCTATGTAGGGTTTCTTCTGAAAACAAAGAGGATCTTGTTTTTGAAGACATTTTGAAATGCATTTATAAATAGTTTTTCTTCCTTCCAAAGAAAAGTACCGAATTCACCCGAAAAAAATTCACTCAGAACCTTGTCTTAAACTTGTCAGAAGGAAATTATGAAACACTACCTATCATTTTCTCCTTCTGCTGATTTTTTCTCTAAACAAGGTGCTATTGAAACTCAAGTCCTTTTTGGAGAGCGCGTCTTAGTCAAAGGGAGCACCTGCTATGCATATTCCCAATTATTCCACAATGAGCTGTTATGGAAGCCCTATCCAGGTCATAGCTTTCGTTCTACCCTAGTCCCCTGCACTCCTGAATTTCATATCCATCCAAATGTTTCTGTGGTTTCTGTGGATGCATTTTTAGATCCTTGGGGGATCCCTCTTCCTTTTGGAACTTTACTCCATGTGAATTCTCAAAATACCGTTATTTTCCCTAAGGATATTCTCAATCATATGAACACCATCTGGGGCTCCGGCACACCTCAATGCGATCCTAGACATCTACGTCGTCTAAATTATAACTTCTTTGCTGAACTTTTAATTAAAGACGCAGACCTTTTACTGAACTTTCCCTATGTATGGGGAGGACGGTCTGTACACGAAAGTCTGGAAAAGCCGGGTGTTGATTGTTCGGGATTTATCAATATCCTTTACCAGGCACAGGGATACAACGTCCCTAGAAACGCTGCAGATCAATATGCGGATTGTCATTGGATCTCTAGCTTTGAGAACCTTCCTTCTGGTGGGTTAATATTTCTTTACCCTAAAGAAGAAAAGCGTATTTCTCATGTTATGTTGAAACAGGATAGTTCCACCCTCATTCATGCTTCTGGTGGAGGGAAAAAAGTGGAGTATTTCATTTTAGAACAAGATGGGAAGTTTTTAGATTCGACTTATCTATTTTTTAGAAATAATCAGAGGGGACGGGCATTTTTTGGGATCCCTAGAAAAAGAAAAGCCTTTCTGTAATAAGAAAGGCTTTTTCCAAAAACGATTCGAAAAACGGTAAATATCTTAACGCTTAGAGAATTGGAAGCTTTTACGAGCTTTTTTATGTCCGTATTTTTTACGTTCTTTCTTTCTAGGATCTCTAGTAAGAAACCCGCAACTCTTTAGGTCTTGTCTATTCTCTTCATTTTCTTTTAAGAGAGCTCGTGCAAGGCCTAATCTTGTAGCAATTACCTGCCCTTGAATCCCTCCACCGCTCACACGAATAATTAAATCGTATTGACTTTGGTCTTCTGTAATTTTTTTCAAAGGAGAAAGAATTGTAGTTCTTTGAATTTCCAAAGGAAAATAATCTTCAAAAGACTTACCGTTTACATCAATTTTACCACTTCCAGGTCGTAAACGGACGCTAGAGACAGCCTGTTTTCTTCTACCTGTAGCTACAGATTCTTGTATTGTACTTTTTGCCACAACTCATCCTAAATTAAATATCTAATAAAATTGGCTTTTGAGATTCAAAAGTTTCGTATGAATCCCCTTTTACAATCCTTAAGGACTTCAATTGTTTCTTTCCTAAGCGAGTTCTGGGCATCATTCCCTTGATCGCATGCTCAATAATGTAATTAGGTTTTCTCGCCATCATATTTTCAAAAGGAATTTCTCGCATTCCAGAGATATATCCTGTGTAGTAGCGATAGATTTTTTGGCCTTTCTTAGCTCCAGTTAGGCGAACCTTCTCTGCATTAATAACAATAACACCGTCTCCCATAGCCACATGAGGAGTATAGGTGACTTTATGCTTGCCTCTTAAAATTTTTGCCACTTCTGAAGAAAGCCTTCCTAAGGTTTTCCCAGCAGCATCAACAACATACCATGACTTCGTAGTTTCACTGGACTTTACTATAGTTGTTTTTGTGTCTTTTCTTTTTTCCATAATAATGTAACTGTCTTACTAGAGAGGGCGATTATAAGTCTGTTCAAATTTTTTTCCAAACAAAAACAGCCGAAAATAACAAGTCTCTTAGTTTAAAAATATTTCCATAAATTTCTTTTCGTACAATTAGCAGTTTTTTCTTAACGGCTGCTGATATAAAAGCATTCAGACACCGTCTAAAGCTAGATCTCAAAAATATGGATTTATCTTGAAATCAGAGGGAGTGTTTTCTTAAGAGTTATGAAAAAATAGCTTGCCATTGGATAAGACTCCTTCCCTAGAACACCTAGAGGCGAGGTGCTTATTATGTGTCACAATAAGAATTCCACATAATGCGGATGCTTGTTCTAACAGAAGGTTATGAATCTGTTCTGAAGTCTCTTCATCGAGATTCCCCGAAGGCTCGTCTGCCAAAAGGATGGCCGGTTCGTTGATTAACGCTCTAGCAATAGCGACTCGCTGTTTTTCCCCTCCTGATAATTTAGAGCAGCGAGTCCGTACTTTGTCTTCAAGATTCACTAAATCCAAGAGCTCTAGAGCCCTGGTATATACAGGAGATCCTTTAGATATGTTTTTTCGAGCAATTAGAGCTGGCATTAAGACATTTTTTAATACTGTGTCGTCTTCTAGCAAATAAAAATTTTGGAAGACAAAGCCGATATGCTGGTTTCTAAAATTCGCAAGATCCTGGTTTTTTAGATCCTTATCAAAAAAGCGTAAGCTTCCAGAAGAAGGAACATCCAAAGTTCCTAAGAGATGCAATAGCGTGGTTTTACCATTACCTGAGGCTCCTGTAATCGATATAGTTTCTCCTGCATGCAGTGATAACGATACATCGGTCAAAATAGAAATATTTTGGTTCTGTTGCTGGATAGTTTTAGAAAGGTTTTTAGCTTCTATAAGTAAGGACATAGCTAATCTGCTTTTAAAATTTCTGAGACATGCATTTTTGCGACTTTTCTTGCAGGCAGGGCTCCTGAAACTGCGGCTAAAAGTAGCGTACCTAACCCTAGAAAATAAATAGCCTGGGGGTGAACGCTATTGGGAAGATTCTGGCCAAAGAAAGCAGTATTAAATGTTTCTCTTCCCTGTAAATAGTTCAGTGCTTTTACAATGAATTGTAAATTTTTTAATGTAATTATAGCGAATATCGTTCCTATAACCACTCCACAAGCTCCTGAAAATGCTCCACAACAAGCAAAGATGATCTTTAAACTTCGTGATGATGTCCCCATAGCTTTAAGAATGCCTATTTCCTTTTTCTTATTATTTACAAGGAGCATCGACATAGTCACGATGTTGGAGCAAGCAACAATAAGAATAAGTATGCACACAAAAAGAAAGAGAACTTGATCACTTTGAAGTTGATCTAGGATAGGCTGGAAATAATCGTAATCGTGTAGGGAAGAAATCTCCCAATAGTCATCGACACCTAAGGAAGTTAGAATATTTTCTATTTGTTTTTTTACAAAGACAATGCGTTTGGTATCGGGGAAAAATAGATGGAAGCCGTTACTCATCCCCAAGCCCTCGGATTGAGAACGAATGGATCTAGCAAGATCTGGGTCTATAAATACAGTTCTTCCCCCTAACGGAGAGAGCCCGGGATTATAAAATCCGATGACATGAACTGTATATTGAGTTTCTTTTTCATTCTCTATGGAGTAGGTACTAAAAACTCCTGTATCCCCTACTTTATAACCAGAGTCTTTATAAGTACTAGGGAGTATGATCGAAGCTCCTCGGTAGAGTTCTTCTAAATGATGGAAATCTTGTTGCCATCCCGAGGGGCTTCTATTAAATGGATTCAATTCCGCAGAGGTATAGTCTGTTTCATCGTAGGGTAAAACCTTATCTTCATAGGAAAGCTTAGAGGGATACGTTAAAAAATGCGTGAGATTTCTAGGCTGAGGTTTTTGTAATTTTAGAGAGGTTTTGATATCGAGGTAACCCACTCCCTGCTCAAATTCGATCACTTTCCCGTGTTGGGATTGAAGGTAGGGTCCTAAAGATTCTAGAGTCATCTTTACAGGATCTTTTTGCTGCCCTCCTAGATCACAGTCTTTTAATGGAAATGTTTCCGGAAGAAGGTAGTCTGATTCAGGATCATAAGGGTCGACTTGTGGAGAAGCTATTTTTTCTCCTAAAGTTTTCGTAGTGTAGTTAGAAAGACTGGAGTGTTTGTCTATTTGATAGTAGTACGAAGAATAATATGTGTCGGAGGGAAGAATAGTAATTGGAGAATGGAGTTGGGAAAGATCCTCTATCCATCTTTGTTCTAAACCGTGAATGACTGAAATAAAAACTATAGAAAGCCAGACAACAAGAGAAATGATACCCACAGAAAATAGGGAGACTATAGCTGAATATAGCCTTCCCCTTCCTGGAATCAAATACTTTAAAGCTACTGAAAATTCGAACTTCATGACTTCTAACTAAGAATACGATTTTAGAAGCGAGTAGTTAAGTACGATGAAATCCTTTTACCTAGCTTCTTTGAAAATTACGTGCCTACGCAGTTTTCTATCATATTTTTTGAGTTCTAGTCGACCTGTTGTTTTTCTTTTGTTTTTTACAGTCCAGTACATATCAGAACTTTCCGAGCTTTTTAATTTAATAATCTCCCGATTCTTGCTTGCCATGGATGAGTCCTTTTAAGAAAATAGTAAATCGCTTACTATGCTATATTTCTTTTCAAAAAGAATCAAGAACTCTCCCAATCATTATTAGAGAACCTAGGATGACAACAAAAAGTTTAGGATCTTTCAATTCAGTTATTTCCAAAAATAAAATTCATTTTATTAGTTTGGGATGCTCTCGGAACCTTGTAGATAGCGAAGTCATGCTAGGCATTCTTCTTAAGGCAGGTTACGAGTCTACTAATGAAATTGAAGATGCTGACTATTTAATTTTAAATACCTGTGCGTTTTTAAAAAGTGCTAGAGATGAAGCTAAAGATTATCTAGACCATCTAATTGATGTAAAAAAAGAGAACGCTAAAATTATTGTAACTGGATGCATGACTTCCAACCACAAAGATGAGCTTAAACCCTGGATGTCACACATCCATTACCTACTAGGTTCTGGGGATGTTGAGAATATTCTTTCTGCTATTGAGTCTCGTGAATCTGGAGAAAAAATCTCTGCAAAGAGTTACATTGAGATGGGAGAAGTTCCAAGACAGCTTTCCACACCAAAACACTATGCCTATTTAAAAGTTGCTGAGGGCTGTAGAAAACGTTGTGCTTTTTGTATTATTCCTTCCATTAAAGGAAAGCTCCGCAGCAAACCTCTGGATCAAATTCTTAAAGAATTCCGCATCCTTGTAAACAAGAGTGTGAAAGAGATTATATTGATAGCTCAAGACCTAGGAGATTATGGAAAGGATCTCTCTACAGACCGCAGTTCGCAGCTAGAATCACTATTACATGAGTTACTGAAAGAGCCTGGTGATTATTGGCTGCGGATGTTGTATTTATATCCTGATGAAGTGAGTGATGGCATTATAGATCTTATGCAATCTAATCCCAAACTTCTTCCCTATGTAGATATTCCCTTACAGCACATTAACGACCGTATTTTAAAGCAAATGCGAAGAACGACTTCTAGGGAGCAAATCCTAGGATTCCTAGAAAAATTACGTGCCAAGGTTCCTCAGGTCTATATCCGTTCTTCTGTTATTGTGGGTTTCCCTGGTGAAACTCAGGAAGAATTCCAGGAGTTAGCTGATTTTATTGGTGAGGGTTGGATTGATAATCTCGGAATTTTCTTGTACTCTCAAGAAGCGAATACCCCGGCAGCAGAACTCCCTGACCAGATACCAGAAAAAGTTAAAGAATCGAGGTTGAAAATTCTATCTCAAATTCAGAAACGCAATGTGGATAAACATAATCAGAAGCTCATTGGGGAAAAAATAGAAGCAGTTATTGATAACTATCATCCTGAAACGAATCTTTTACTCACTGCAAGGTTCTATGGACAAGCTCCTGAAGTGGACCCTTGTATTATTGTAAATGAGGCGAAGCTTGTTTCTCATTTTGGAGAAAGATGCTTTATAGAAATCACAGGGACTGCTGGTTACGACCTTGTAGGGCGTGTTGTAAAAAAATCTCAGAACCAAGCTTTGCTAAAAACTAGCAAAGCTTAGGGTCCTGTGGTTAGTTAACAAAAGGCAAAGTCGCTATATTCCAAGAAAAACTTTGCACTCTAAAGCTATAACTTCGATTTTCCAAAACAAAGTATCCAGGTCTCACAGCATAATATGTTGAGCAAAGCCACTGCATTGGTCGTGCACGGTAATAACTTGTTCCAGAACACGTCGACATAGCTAATTCAATTCTTATGTCAGGAAATAACGGGTTTTGATTTGCTTCATATGCTACCAAAAGAAGCTCCCCTCCTGTACCATTATCAATCCAATCTCCATGCTTGGTCATAAAAATTGAAATACGAAAGAGCCTAGGAATAGAAGCACTTGCTTGAAATCGCATCATCCAAGTCTGACTTGAGTCGATATAAATAGCGGAATTGATCACTGTACTTTGTGTTGACGTTTGATTGAACTTATTCCAAGGTACATTGACTCCCCCCAACCAATATCTCCCGAACCTACATGCCCTCCTGAAAGAGCAGCTCGCTGCATCATCATGACTCTGGTAAGTTTGTAGTATCCATAAGGCACATACTGTTGAGGTTGCTCAGTATTAATATTTGCATAGTCTTGACGCTTATTCCCCAAGGAGTCTTGATAAGAAAAAGGAGAATTCGATAGATTCACCCGACCGTTGAAAACCATAGTATTGAAGGTTTGTGGAGTGATATTGATATTTCCTCCAACGGAAAGATCGTTCTGGCATATCAGTCCTCCATCTGCATCAACAAAATTTCCTAAAACTTGAGTATTCTCTGTAGCAATATTCTGACCAATAGTAAGTGCTGTTTTCTTTTGCTCATCAGTAAGGTTGATTGATTCGATGTTAAATCGAACAAAAGTAGGAATCGATATTGTTATTTTTTGTGTTGTGGGTATCGAACTCGACATTAATCTACCTCCACAAAATTAGATGGAAATGGAAACCAAATGACACATGTGGATAGAGACATAAGGTTCATCCATATCGTGCTCTCTAAGTTAATCCAAGGATAGTCATAAGGAGGACTAGAAACCAGCTCTGTTACACTGAAGATTGCAGTTACAGCGACACTCGTACGGTCACTCGAATAACCTCCTCTAGTATCTGAAGTACAAAGCAACGTTTTATTATTTCCAGAGACAAAATTAAGAATTAGAGTGGCAGAATTATCTCCGTCATGTTGTCCGCTCCACCGTGTGAGCTGCATAGTGACTTGATAGATCCCGACTTGTTTGAGTTTAACCACAGGCTCAATATCTGCATATCTGCTGAAGTCAGGGGTCGCGTTACGACTCACACTTTTAGAGGTGATAGCTGCAACATGAGTTTCAATTGTAGTGTTAGGGGCAACGTAATAACCATTCCCAGGATAATACGTATAGAGATTCGCAGCCTGACATCCAGTTTTTCTATAATAACTAAATGTAAGCGCATCTCGAGCAGACTGAGGATCACTAATATTATTGCATACTGGAGTTTGCGATACGTCTGTCTTAGAATAGATATTAAAACCGTCAGAGAGTGTAGTAGCATTAAGTTGAGAACCTTCCGCAGACACATTACCCTTCACAATAAATTCACATGGAGAAGTCGTGGTATCTAAGACTTTGAGATCCCGAGTCTCTAAATTATTTTCTATTCTTACATTCCTTTCGACACTGAGAGTTGCTTGATCTATAAATAAATTCTGATCTTTGACCCCCAGAGTTTTCATTGGGATTTATAGGTGGAGTCGTCGATCCAAATATGTTTCCCTGTTGTTTTATTTTTTTCATAACTACCCTCTATCGTCCGGATAATAGAGAAGAGAAAAGGAGTAATTCCCTATACCTGCACTAGAACCACCGTTACTGAGATAGAAAATACCCGCTCTATAGCGATCCGAAGCATTCGGATCATTAGGATTAGGAGCTACATCTACAGAGGCTCTATATATTGAGGTCCCCAGTGTACCTATTGTTGCATACCCTCCACCACTATAAATCGTGCTTTCACATTGGACTTGTCCTAAACCATTATTGATATAAATGGCTCCTCCCCAACGATTATTCCATCCCCACCGTTTACCAACAGTAAATGAAACGATATAGGTTCCTGCTGCAAGAAATTGTATCGCAGTATTTCCCCCTACAGTTAATTCTCGTGTACTTTGCTTCCATCCTATAAAACGAAATATACTATTTACATTACGTGACTGATATAGAGTATATTCCGAACCAGTCAGAGGCAAATAAGATTCCCCTGAGTTAAAATCAAAATCTCCGATCAGAGGCTTGGAACAGAAAAAATATTCGGGAGAACGAACATAATTCGCTGGCACCGGATCGCAGTCTTCTTTTGGCAATGCACAATTACTCAGACGATTATTTTTAAAATCTATAGAGATTTGGGAGGAAGTAAAGTTTTGTGCATTTAAATTATAAGTAGTTCCTGAAGTTAATCCAGTTGCTGAAACTTGATCTTTAAATGTTGCATTCCCCTGAACAGAAAATGTTTCAGTCGATGAGATTCCTTGGGCCTGTGTATCAAAGGTCTTGAGATTGGCTGCTAACAAATCACCATCTACAGTTGAGTCTAATTTAAAATAGCACTCATTATTATTAATATTGTTTTTCATGATAACTTTTAATAAAGTTTAATTTATCAACTCAAAATCAAATTAATAATATTAAGTCAAATTATTAAATTTAAAATATAGAAAAGATAAGAATCAGAAAATATTCAAACTTAAGAAAAGGGATTCAATAAAAATGAGTGTGAATAACCGTAAGAAATAGAAGCCAAGTGATATAAGGAAATCGAACTCCAAGCATCGTTAGTTTCTAACAATACTTGGAGTTCGATGATTATTCAACGTAAGGCAAGGCAACTATGTTCCAAGAAAAGAAAGAGACTCTTAACCCTCCACCAGCTCTATTCTGGAAAGTAAAGTAACCATTATTTTGAGCATAGTATGTAACGCAAACTACCTGTAAAGGACGTGTTTCATAATAACTGGACCCTCTAGAGGTCGTCATTGCAAGATCTGTGACATTTATCCTCCCTCCGCCTTGCTCATATTCATTCGCCGCTAAGAGAATATCTGCTCCTGTTCCGTTATCCAACCAAGAACCATGTTTAGCCATAATAACACTAATACGAAAAAGTTTTGGCACCTTATTATTTACTTCGAAAACCAATTTAGTTGAGTCATTTGGGTCAATATAAATCTCTGTTCCTGATGTTTTTTGAGTTGACGTTTGATCGAACTTATTCCAAGGGACATAACTTCCAGATGGAACACTTCCACCACCTACATACCCTGATGAATGAGCAGCTCGCTGTGCCATCATAATTTGCGTACGTTTATAATACCCGAAAGGAACATATTCTTGAGGTTTCCCTGAGCTCATTTTTTCATAGTCGGTAATGTCTTGTCCTTGAGAATTTTTATAAGACAAAGGTGAATTAGATAAATTTAAGCGACCATCAAAAACCATGCTATTGGTGCTTGTAGGTCTGATATTTATATCTTTTTGTATTGTAAGATCCGATTGACAAGTCAGTCCGCCGTCTGTACAGGTGAGATCTCCTCTAACTACAGTATTTTCTGTAGTTACTTTTCCCCCAACAGTAAATGTCGTTTTTTTTTGATCTTCAGTCAAATTGATAGATTGAATATTAAATCTAACAAAAGTCGGAATTGAAATTTTTGTTTTCGGTGTAGGATTTGACATTAATCTACCTCCGCAAAATTAGCTTGAAATGGAAACCAAATAACACATGTTGACATGGATTTAATATCTAAACCAATAGTAGTTTCTAAGAATAACCAAGGGTAATCATGAGGGGGGGTAGCAACAATTTCTGTTAAAGTAAACGTGCCTGTTACAGCAATACTAGTCCTATGTCCTCCTGAGTAACCTCTCGTATCTGAAGCACAAAGCAGCGTCTTATTATTCCCAATCATTAAGTTCAGATATAAATTAGGATTATCAAGTCCACTATGTTGCCCGCTCTCGCGACGTATTTGTATTGTGACTTGATAGATTCCAGGTGCCTTGAACTGAATATAGGGGAATCTCGTTACAGCATCATAAATTTTAGCTGAAGCGCTAATGCGATACGTCTCTGGATTCGGGTTTTGACACACCGTTTCGATTGGTTTACCTACAGTAGTAGGCTGAGATGAACTATAGTAGGTATACAGATTAAGGGCCTGGCATCCAGTGTTCCTATAATAGTTATATGTTAAAGCATCTCTTGGAGATTGGGGATCGCTAACATTTGTAAACTTAGGAACTCGGCCATCCTGATCTTCAGAAGTGATCTCCAAACCTTTAGAAAGTGTTGTCGCTTTAAATTGAGAACTTTCTGCTGATAATCCGCCCCCGACAGTAAATTCACATGGAGAAGTGATTGTATCTGCAACTTTTAAATCTCGAGTCTCTAAAAAGTTTTCTATATCGACATTGCCATCCACATTAAGAGTCGCTTGATCAAGAAATAAGTTCTGATCTTTTATTCCAGTATTTTCGGCTACATTTGTAGACGGAGTAGAAGCATTAGGTAGAATTTTTTGTAGGTTTCTTCTTTTCATAACTACACCTTATCCCCCGCAAAATAAAGAAGTGTAAAGGAATAGTTCCCTATTACCGCGCTGTGATCTCCATTGCGAACAAACAAAAAATTATTCATATATTTGTCACTTGGATTGTTCGGGTCAGGATCTATATCACTATGATCTCTATATACTGCGGTACTTAAATACCCTATCGTTGAATACCCTCCGCCACTATACACTGTGCTCCCGCACAACATTGTTCCATCGCCAGTGTATTTCCCTTCAAATAGACGAATCGATCCTCCCCAACCATTGTTCCATCCCCAGCGCTTACCAATAGTAAAAGTTAGGATATAGGTTCCTGCAGCAAGAAGTTGTATGGCTGTGTTCCCCCCAAGTGTAATTTTTTCGAATTTTGATCCCAATCTACAAAACGAAAAACATCACCAGCCTTGCTTGACTGATACAAAGTATAGTTTGATCCATCTCCAGTTATAGGTAAGTATCGACTACTTCCATCAAACATAAAAGTCCCTTCTATTGGCTTGGCACAGAAAAAATATTGGGGAGAACGGACATAGTTCGCGGGAACAGGATCGCATGGGTTTTTCGGTAATGCGGGATTACTAAGACGATTATTCTTCATATCGATTGTTATTGAGGAAGGCGCCGGGCCTGTAGCATTTAACTTATAGGTAGATGCCGAAGTCAAACCTGTTGCTGAAACTTTCTCTTTAAATGTCGCGTTCCCCTGAACAGAAAATGTTTCAGTCGATGAGATTCCTTTAGCTTGCTTATCAAAAGTCTGAATATTCGAAGCTAATAAGTCTCCATCTACTGTTGAATCGAGTTTAAAATAACACTCATTGTTATCTTGATTATTTGTTGTTGTCATTTCAATAAAATAGTTATAAGTTTTTCTTTTAAAAACAAAATAGATCTATTTAGTCAAATAATTAACTAATAATAATTCTCTTACGAAACAAGATAATAAATAAAATTCACAAAAAATAGGAACTGTTCGCAATCAAAAACCTTTGATTATCGATTGAGATTTGGAACTTTTAATTCAAAAGTTCTCTCCCCGAATCCAAATAATTTTTTACATTTTCTGAGCGAATTGATTAGATAGAAACTATGAGATGACAATTCATGAAATGCATTCCCAATAGTTATAAGTTTTATATAAGATCCTTGAGAATTCAAGATATTGAAGAAAAAGAAGTGGGGGTGGCTGGATTTGAACCAACGTATCCGTAAGGAGCCGGATTTACAGTCCGATGCAATTGACCACTATGCGACACCCCCAAAAATGCTGGAGAAAGGAATTGAACCCTCAACCGTTCGATTACAAATCGAATGCTCTGCCAATTGAGCTACTCCAGCAGAAATAGAAGTGCGATTATCTCAAAAAGAAAGTTTTATTCTCAATCAGAAAGTAACTTATCTGAAATTAATCTTCCTCAACTGGAGGTTTTTGAGAGTTTTCAGATATGCGAAAATCTTCTTGTGTAGGGATAAAATCCTCACAAACAAAATTAGTGTCTTGATTCAAAGTAGCTGTACTCTCCATAGGTGGAGCTAGATTCTCTCCAGTATTTAGAATCTCAAAATTATGCTGCTGAAGTTTCTCTGTAACCAATTTCTCTTCTTTTGCCTGAGCTTTCTTAAGAGCTTTTTTACTCATTACTTCTTTGTTCTTAGTAATCTGATGAAACTTACCAACAGCCGCTTTCTGTTCTGAAGTTAAAGATTGAGATAAACGCTGGAACAACTTCGTACAATTATCTCCTGCTTCTCCCTGCTCGGATGCAGAGAGAACTTCAGCAGAAAATTTAAATTTTCCTTCAGTTGTATACCGAGCTGTTTGTTCTTCTTTTTTTAAACAACATTGCTTGTACTTTTTATTAGAACCACAAGGGCATAAATCATTTCTATTAATTTTTTTTGACACGTGATCCTCTTCCACACAAGATCTTTTAGAAAAGTCTAAATAAGCTCAAAATAAAATCCAAAGTCAAATGCAAAAACCTATTGCTTTTTTCTTTAACCTTGGAACCTAGTACTCGTTAATAAAAAGAAGAAAAACTTAATGAATAATTAAAGGTACAAACTTTATGCCAGCCTATTCACCTGAACTATAAGTTTCTGGATTTTTAACAGCGATTTCTTAAGAATAATATTCCTTTAACCATCCATTCATTGTTTTCATGTCCACTTTACTTTTAAATCCTCCGTGGATGAAAGCGGGAAAACGTATAGAAAGCTTGGTCCGAAAAGCACTCTATACCCATACCATGTTAGCAAATCATCGTAAAATTGTAGTTGCTCTCAGTGGTGGGAAAGATAGTCTTACACTTCTTTTAATGCTCAAAGCAATTTCTGGAAGAGGATTCCCAGATTTAGATCTCCACGCGGTCAATATCGGAGGAAAATACTCTTGTGGAGCAGAAGTTAATAAACCTTATTTAACCCGCATCTGTGATCAACTGTGCATTCCGTTTAGAACAATTCCCTCTCCTTATGCACCCGAAACCCCAGAATGTTATCCATGCTCTCAAGCAAGGAGACGTTTACTTTTCCAAGCCGCTAAAGAAATAGGAGCTTCGGCTATCGCTTTTGGTCATCACCGAGATGACCTCGTCCAAACCGCCTTATTAAATCTTCTACATAAAGCAGAGTTTGCTGGAATGCTTCCCGTTTTGGATATGGTCCATTTCGGAGTTACCATTTTGCGCCCCTTAATTTTCACTCCCGAATTCTGGATTCGCAAGTTCGCTAAGGAAAACGGCTTCGCAAGAGTCACTTGCCGTTGTCCCGTGGTTTCATTAAGAAGCAAAGCGGAACAAAGTTTAAAGTTATTAGAAGAGGTATTCCCTTTAGCACGTCATAATATCGCTTTGGCAATTCAAGAACATGGGTCATCCAAATCACAAAAAATTTGAGAGACACTTTGTTATTAATTAATTTTTAATATAAATAAGGAAGTAAAAGTTTACTTGGTTCTCATGAATAAAAGATTAAAGATAATTCTAACTAATGATGATGGAATCACAGCTAAAGGAATGAGTTGCCTAGTCTCTGCTCTATTGGAAGCAAATATTGGTGATATTTATATTGCAGCTCCCCAAGCCGAACAGTCGGGGAAAAGCATGGCAATCTCTCTGAACCAAGTAGTCTGCGCCTCTCCGTATGCATACCCGCAACCCGTTAAAGAAGCATGGGCAGTAGGAGGCTCTCCTACAGATTGCGTTAGACTCGGCCTTAGAACACTTTTTGAATCGGTTTCCCCTGATTTAGTGATTTCAGGAATTAACTGTGGGAACAACATATGCAAGAATGCTTGGTATTCAGGAACCATAGGCGCTGCAAAACAAGCCTTGGTCGATGGCATTCCATCGATGGCACTTTCTCAGGATAACCATATTTCTTTCTTTCAACAAGACAAGGCTCCTGAAATTTTAAAAGCATTAGTGATTTATCTCTTGTCTCAACCCTTTCCTTGTTTAACTGGGTTAAATATTAACTTTCCTACCAGTCCTGGGGGTTCCTCTTGGGAAGGTATGCGACTTGTGCCTCCAGGAGATGAATTTTTTTACGAGGAACCTCAATACCTAGGCTCTGTAAACAAAAATCAATATTATGTAGGGAAAATTTCTGGAGTACGGATTGGAGAGCATCCATCAGAAGAACTCGCTTGCATGCTAGAAAACCATATCAGCGTGTCTCCTATATTTTCACAAAACTCTCCTATCGGCTTAATGACTCTAGAGGAATTTCAAAAGACACAAGAAAATTTCAATGCATCGCTTTTAAGCTCTGAGCTGACCACTAAAATTTTCTAAAAGCCCCCTAGTCTTTGGTATCAGAGGTCTTTTTTTACAAAAGATCTCTTGTTTAATCGAGATTTAATCACTTAAATTGAAAGAAAAATAATTGTGATTAAACTATTTCTTCTGGTAAGTTTATGCTCCTATCTTATTGGATGCGTAGCTCAGCGGTTAGAGCACCTGTCTTACACACAGGGGGTCATAGGTTCAAATCCTGTCGTGTCCATTTGCGGGAGTAGTTCAATTGGTTAGAGCACCGCCCTGTCAAGGCGGAAGTTGCGGGTTCGACCCCCGTCTCTCGCGAAGTATGCTTTCAGAGGTTTCAGGATGTCTCACGGTCCACGTCCAACAAAATTCAGTTTCCCTCTGTATTTCTCCAAAACATTAAGTTGGTTTATTTTAGGTGGCTTTCTTGCTGCTTGCGGAGTTCAGATGGTATTAGTGCCTAATGAACTTATCGATGGTGGTATTGTTGGCCTCTCCATTATAGCCTCGCATTTTTTAGGTCACAAAGCCCTTCCTTTTTGCTTAGTTCTCTTCAATCTTCCTTTTGTATTCCTAGCATTTAAGCAAATTGGGAAATACTTTGTGATTCAAATGTTGACAGCCGTGATTATTTTTTCGTGTTCTCTCTGGCTTATTGATCAACTCCCCTCTTGGCTCGGCATGAGCCCCTTTGTTTTTAAAGGATCAGAAATGGAAACCGTTGTGCTAGGCGGTGCTATTATTGGCGTGGGTTGTGGATTGATTATCCGCCACGGAGGGTCTACAGATGGCACAGAGATTCTAGGAATCATTATCAATAAAAAGAAAGGCTACACTGTTGGCCAAATCATTTTATTTGTAAACTTCTTTATCTTTGCTTTATCTGGTATTGTCTACAAAAATTGGCACACTGCTTTCGTTTCATTTCTAACCTATGGAATTGCAACAAAAGTCATGGATATGGTGATTTTAGGCCTCGAAGATACGAAGTCTGTCACTATTATTACCTCTTCTCCAAGAAAGCTAGGCCATATTCTCATGGAAACCTTAGGGATTGGCTTAACCTATATTCATGCAGAAGGAGGATACTCCGGAGAACCTAGAAACCTTCTTTATGTTGTTGTCGAACGTCTTCAACTTTCACAACTAAAAGAAATCGTTCATAGAGAAGATCCCTCAGCATTTATCGCCATTGAGAACCTCCATGAGGTAATCAATGGTAGACGAACTTAATCCTTGAAAGAATCACTCTGGATTCGACCATTGTTTCGTTAGGTCGCTGGGGATATTTAGATAAGCAAGGATTTTTCCTACTAAAGCATTTTCAAGATCTTCAACCGATTGAGGCTTAAAGTACCACATAGGCATCGGCGGAAAAATCGTTGCCCCACTCTTGCTTAATTTTAAGAGATTTTCTAAATGGATCGTATGCAAAGGGGTCTCTCTAGGGACAAGAATCAAGGGTCGCCTTTCTTTAAGAGCCACATCAGCAACACGTCGCAGTAAATTATCTGCTAAACCTATGGAAATAGCTGCAACTGTAGTCATACTGCAAGGAATAATGATCGTAGCTTCTACAGGACAAGATCCTGACGCTAAAGAGCTCTCTATAGCTTGAATGCTATGAGTATGAATATACTCTAAGTTTTCTTCTGAAAATAATGCGTCAAAAGACTGACACCCTAGTTCATAATACAACGTCTTTCTTCCTGAAGGAGAAATAATTACTTCAACTTGATGTTTTGCATTTACGAGTTCCTTAATAAGCTTAACAGCTAGTATTACCCCAGAGGCACCTGAAATGCCCACAACATAACGCTTCATCTACTCAAACTCCAAAACAAAGTCATACTTACAAGAAACGATAGAGCAATCGCAATATTCGCTAAAAAGAATTTGCTCTCTCCTTCTTGATCTTTTTTACTGTAGTTAGAATACATTCTAACTACCTTAAGAATCACAACTAGAGGAATGATAGCTGTGAAATAGAACTCTTTATCTAAAGAACCAACAAAACCTGAAAAAATATAAGCAAGATAACTTACCCATAAGTTTACTTTTGCAATTTCAACGGCTTTCTTTTCACCGTAATGTGCAGGAACACTACGCAATCCTTCTTCCCTATCAAATTCGGTATCTTCAATTGCATATATGATATCATTTGCAGCTATTACCATACCCACACTCCCTCCCCATAAAAGAGCAAGAAAGCATAAACGCATGGAAAGCCCCGACTCAGCAAAAGCACAAAAATTCATAAGAATCGCTACAGTGTACACCAACCCTAATCCCCAATGGCAGAAAAAAGTCACCCTTTTCATATAGGGATAGACGATCATAAGAGTCAGTGAAGCGATGCCCAAACTAAAAATACGGAGAATCTTGCAGAGAAAAAGAAAAAGAAAACTACAAAATAGAGAGAGTACCCAAGCAAAATTTAAAGAAACAAGATTCGCAGGAAGGACTCTTTTCGATGTTCTTGTATTTTTTTTATCAATGAACCGGTCGATACACTGATTCACTACAATTCCCGTAGTCCTTGCAAAAACAAAGGCTATGGCTCCAAAAACTGAAATCTTGAACCCTTCTTTAAATGATAAATTTTGGGAAATCTCATTTATAGAAAGAGCAAAGACTGTGGATGCTGATAAAAAAAGTATTGAAAATATTGAATACTTAAAATTAACTAAATTTAAAAAATAATTTAATCTCACAATTATTATCTTCTATATAATTATTTTTTTATTTATAAAAAAAATATACTCCTCTCTATTCATCGGGGGTGATCCCCCCAATCTTTTTAGAACCCCCTATGTTAGGGGGTTCGTCTTTTTATGCCTCTACTGTGTACATTTCAGGCATTAGTGCGATACATTTTTCTTAAATCCAAAAAGTTCCATGTTCTTTCGTATAGAGGGTAGTTCTTGTGCATCAGAAATGGTCCTTAAACAAAACTCCTAACGCCAAGACAACAAGCTGATTATGAAGTGCTTGTCAAAACAAAAATCCTTTTAAATATATTGCTCTTTAAAGAAAAATAATGACAAGAAATTCGTAAAAAAGCGCTGTTTTATTAACAAAAAGGAAGAGACTTTATACTTATGATTCTAGTACAAAATTGCAGAATCAGATGAAAAGAACTGTACTAGGGTTTTTAAAATTTAGTTATTATATCAAGAAATAAAATTAAAAATACCTTTAACCTAAAAAGATTAATCTTGATTTAATTGATTTTTCTAATAAAATTATTCGATCTCAAAAATAAAACGAGTAGATAATGGCGTTAGATGAAATTAATAATCAGAACAACCCATCGCAACAGATAGCCTCCTCGACTTCTCAAACTTCTAAAATCAACCAAGATCGAAAAACTTTCGCATGCACTGTTACCCTACTTGTTGTAGCAACTTTGATGATCCTATCCGGGATTGTTTTGCTATTTACTATAGGTTCCCTAGGACTCAGCGTTCCTTTATCTGGAATTCTAGGGACTTTTGCAGTGACAGTAGGAGCTGTTCTCTTTATCACAGGTCTAACTATTCTAGTTAGAAAATCCCTAGGAATCGAACAGAAAAACGAAGACTTGAATTTTTTAAAGATTAAGACCCCAACTCCCCCAGCACGCCCCCTAATGTCAAAGTTTAGTGTTACCTGCTCCACTACAAGTATTGTTTTAGGAATGGCTCTTCTTATCGGTGCTGTCGTCTCCGTATTTTTTCTCACAGGATATCTACAACTAGGCTTGTGTGCAGGACTTGTAGGTCTTGGAACCGCCCTATTTGTTGCAGGATTAGCAAGGATGTCCCCTCGTAGCCTAGCAGACCAAGAAGGCTCCGGCTCCGCCGATTCTCAATCAAATATTGTTGGAATAGGTGAGCCAAAAGCAGCTCAGGAACAAAAATGGTATAAAATGGCAGTGGTAAGGGGAGAAGATGGTATACCAACAGCAATTCGCCTAACACCAGAGAAATAAACTATTATTTTAAGAACAAAAAAGGGTTTTAAAGTAGGTAAATGAGAAAACTTACTCACTATAAAACTCTTAAAACTATAAAAATTCCGAACTTTTATACTATATCGAAAGCAATTCATCCAGGAATTACAGAAAATTGAAAAACTATTTAATAATCTACCTAAATTTTCTGATTTAAAGAACTATAAGATGTAACTTTAACGATTTTTTTAGTAAACTAATTCGGATTAAAAATGAAATGAGTGTCAATAATGTCATTGAATAAAACCAATGCCCTTCTCAATCAACCAGAGCCTGCTGTTTGCCTTAATGCTTGGGACCCTAAATATATCAACCAAGATCGAAAAACTTTCGCATGCACTGTTACCCTACTTGTTATAGCAACTCTGATGATCCTAACAACAGGAGTTATCGTATTACTTGCTATGGGCTCTCCTGGATTAAGCGTTCTTGTATCAACAATTATAGGAACCTCTGTAACAACTTTAGGGACTGCTCTCTTCATAATTGGTTTAGTTAAACTAATTAAAAAATCATTAGCATGGATACAGTATCAGAAATACTTTCAAGAAGTCGTAAAACAGAAATATGAACCCTTTAGCATTCCTAAAAATGATAACGTACACAAACTCACTTCGTGCTTACCATCACCTTTAGATATTGAGAGTCCGTCTCCAGAAGCAAGTACCCCAGTCTCTAAGTTACGCATTGCATGTTCAGGAGTCGCTATTGTTTTAGGAGTGACTCTTCTTATTGGTGCTGTCGTCTCCGTATTTTTCTGCACTGGATACCTACAACTAGCTCTATGTGTAGGATTCGCTTGTCTTGGAACTGCCCTCTTTGTTGGGGGATTGGCAGGGTTGCGGACCCACAGCTTAATCGCTCAGGGCATCATGTATCTTTACCTGACTTACTATCTATCATCGGCTCTGGAAGAAAGAAACGAAACAGTCAAGGATCAGCGTAACGAAATCAATACATATTTAACCGAGGAATGCAGGCAGCAAAAAAGGGAAAAGGCGCTGTTGGAATAGAAACAATGGGCACTATCTCTCATGTCTCAATGTCAGAGTAGCAGTACATCTACCTGGGAATGGATGAAATCTTTTGTGCCAAACTGGAAGAATCCAACTCCCCCCTTATCTCCTATACCTTCTGAGGACGAATTTATATTAGCATACGAGCCATTTGTTCTACCGAAAACAGATCCAGAAAACGCACAAGCTAATCCTCCAGGCACATCTACACCGAATGTAGAAAACGGGATCGATGATCTCAACCCTCTTCTGGGGCAACCCAACGAACAAAACAATGCCAACAATCCAGGAACTTCTGGATCTAATCCTACATCTCTACCCGCCCCCGAACGACTCCCTGAAACTGAAGAGAACAGCCAAGAAGAAGAACAAGGATCTCAAAATAATGAGGATCTTATAGGATAAAAACAGTGCGAATGAGTTCCGCCCTGTTTAATACTGTGTTAAGAAAGAGCAGCCATTCAGATAAATGTCCAGCTAAAGCAAGAAGGACAAAGACTCTTGCTTCTCCTTTGATACAAGAAATGACTCCTATCTTTCATAGTTTATAGCAATACTATAATTTCACGTCTGTTATCTTTGGATTCACTTGTTCTACAATGACTTGCTTTAAAAATTTCTCAGCCCGAGAAGAAAGTATGGACTCTGCTTTCCCTTTAGAAAAAATACGATGAATCAACTGATTTAGAACGGGATGGGCTTCCGCAGAACTACACTCATTAAAAAAGAAATTTTCGTCTTCATTTGCATAAAAGAAATCCGACCCAAGAACAATACTTGATAAAATTCCGAGATTCTCCGCATGGAGGACATGCTTCTCCAAATCACCCAAGGAATCTCCTACATAAGACCTCACTAGATTCAAACCAATAACACCTTTTCTTCTCACAATCTCCTTGGCATGGGCATCTACAAGGTTCCTTCGATGATCAAGAACAGATCGAAAATTAGAATGACTGGCAATCACTGCGAGATTGGGCAATTTATCGGCAGTATAATCTAAAATATCTTCAGCTAACTTATCACTACAATGGCTAAGATCTATTGGAACTCCAAGTTCGTACATGATATCTAAAAGAACCTTACCATCATTAGAAAGTCTCTTAGGAGCTTCTGTGCCGCCTCCAAAACGGTTATCCCCTTTCCATACGATTCCTAGATAGGCAAGAGGCCCCTGTTTAGTTAAATGTATAAGCTTTGCTAATAGAGTCCCAAGGGGGGCGGTATCATCTCCCAAAGCTGAGGCATTTTCTATACTACGAATAAGACTTAGTGATTTTTTTTGAGAAGAGGATCCGTTCTCTTCTTCTTCATAAGATAATAACCCAATATCCGGATATTGGTTAGGAAGAGAAAAAAACAGAGAGTTTTGTTTATCACAATTAGGTTCCCCCCGACTGTGGGGGACAAAAATAGCACACACCTGCTGACGTACGCCTCCAGATAGGAGTTGTTCTGGAGAACACCTCACCGCAGGATCTTTCCGACAAAAATGCGGATGCGAAAGTAAGTCACAATGCATATCGATAGTCATAACACACCTAAATGCTACTCAATATAATAAGGGGAAAGAAAGGGGAAAAGTTCGGGATAATCCGATGTATTTATATCATAAATAAAGACTATAGAAGGAGTTTTCTTTTTTAAAGCTTCCCGTAATCTGGTATAAAAATTCTTAGGTTTAGGATGTTCACAAACCACACCTTTAAAATCTAAAGATCCGCTCAAAAAAGATACTAATTGCTCTTGATTTTTCACTGTATAGATCTTGATATGCTTCGAAAAGGCATGTGACGTTCTATGAAAAATCTTAGCTTCAGTCCCTGCAATGTTTTCTATAACACTGCGAGAAATCAGCCCCTCACGATAAATATAAAGAGGATCTGAGGCAACTACTGTGGACTCTAAACCATGGGAACAAGGGCCATCAAAAATACAGAGATCATGATCAGCAAAGTCTGCGAATATCTCTTGAGCTGTAAGAGCTGAAGGAAACTCTGAAAGATTCGCAGATGTTCCGATTAAGGTTCCACAGTGATCCACAATTTCCCGAACTACAGAGTGATCTACAATGCGAAACGCTAGTGTTTCTTTAGGGAATCTAGGATTGCGGTGCTTAACTACTAAAGTAATTGCTCCTGGGAAAAGTTGAGCTAATTTCTTAGCTGTAGGAGATAAGGGATAACCAGAAATGTTTTCAATATCTTCAATAGAATTTACATAAAGGGCAAAAGCTTTACTAGGTTCTCTATCTTTTAAAGCATAGAGTCTTTCTTCAGCTTCAGGGGCATACAAGCTAAGAACAAACCCATAGACAGTGTCAGTAGGAAGAGCGACAATTTTCCCTTGATGTATAGCTGACATAACCTCTGGAAGCGAAAAAGTAATCTGTGCTTTTTTATCAGGCACAATAACTCCAAAAATAGATTAAAGAAGGTCTATGTTTTTTAGAATCCGCACAAAACCGCTTATACATATAATTTGTACGCTCTTTATCAAAAAGAGAATTCCTTAGATTAACGCAAAAAGTTAATCTAAATCCATAATTTTTATTCAGAAAATAGATTTTTTATTAACTTATACAAACTAAACATTCAAAAATCCAAAACTACATCTTAAAATATTGACTACGCCACTTGAAGACAAAAAAGAAATTATTGATCCCTAATTCCCTTCGATATAACGTGGTAACTTCTTATTATTAAAAATAAAAACTTATGACAGACTACTCTTTCTTTCGTCGCAAAATTGGCAATATTGAAGCCATAGAGTGCCCTGGAAATCCTCAAGATCCTATCATTATTCTGTGTCATGGTTACGGATCACTTGCTGATAATCTCACCTTCTTTCCTTCGATATGTTCCTTTTCAAAATTACGCCCCACATGGATTTTTCCAAATGGAATCCTTCCCTTGGAGAATGACTTCCGAGGCTCTCGTGCATGCTTTCCTCTTAATGTTCTTTTATTACAAGAACTCTCTAGGCTCTATGCCAATGGAGTAGGGAACCTTCAAGAAAAATATGATGAACTATTTGATGTAGATCTAGAGACACCGAAAGAAGCTTTGGAAGAACTTATCCTCAATCTCAATCGACCCTATAATGAAATTATCATTGGTGGATTTAGTCAAGGAGCCATCCTGGCTACCCACCTTGTCTTAACTTCTCAGAATCCTTATGCTGGAGCCTTAATCTTTGCTGGCGCAAGACTGTTCAATCAAGGCTGGGAAGAAGGACTTAAACAATGTGCTCAAGTGCCATTTTTACAAAGCCACGGTTATGAAGACGAAATTCTTCCTTATCACTTAGGAGCACACCTTAATGATCTTCTATTAACAAAGTTGAACGGGCAATTTGTTTCTTTCCATGGAGGACATGAAATTCCCTCTGTAGTATTCCAAAAAATGCAAGTTACAGTTCCTAATTGGATAGATCCTGCCCGGGGCTGACAGAAACGAGTTCCTTTTCTTTATACTGGAGAGATACCAACTGAATAGCTACCCATTCTAAAACAGATGCTGCCGATGAGGAGTTATTCAATGACCGACAGGCAGATTCCACAATTAAAAGCACCTTATCTAAAGGCAGTAATGGCAATTGTAGGATCTCCTTAACATGCTCAGGATAGTTTAAAGCTGAAGCCTTTAATCCTAAATTCAGAGTATAACGATCTCGATATAGCTCTAGGAGCACTTCCATGAATCGTTGCACCTTGTCTCTTAACACCTGTTTATCTGTCTCTGAAGATTCTTTTATAATTTGAGACACTTCAGTAACGGGAATTTCACATTGGGCATAGCGAAATAAATAAGAAAACGTCTCTTTGGAACATAAGATTTTTTCTCCCCTCTCAATAAAAATAGAGAGACTCCGAGAAATGATAGTCTTTGGCAATCTCTGAACTTTTGCTGTTGTCAATATGATAACAGCATGTTTCGGAGGTTCTTCGAAGACTTTTAAAAATGCGGAAATCGCAGCTAAAGTCATTCGATCTGCTTCGTGAATAATGTAGATCTTATAGTTTGCTTCAAAAGGAGATATATAAATCTGCTTCTTAATTCCCCTAGGAAGATCTATAGAGTGCAGTCTTCCCTTTCCTTCTGGAAAGAATTGATAAATATCGGGATGAATCTTTTGAGAAACTTTATGTTCGGAACCTGGAGATGACGATAGCAAAATCTCCGATGCTAACTGTTCTGCTTTATCCTGTAAAACAGGAAGGGTAAATCCATGCAGCAGTATAGCTGGAGGCACTTCCTGATGATAAACTTTCCTAAGTAAAGCTTCCCAGCCTTGATTCTCTTCTTCTAGGTGCATAACCCAAGTTGCGTATGTAGCATCACTTTGTCTATTAAACTAGCTAGTGATTCACGAGCATCAAGAACCAAGTAACGACTAGGATCGGCACTAGCAAGAGATAAAAATCCTTCTCGGATCCTGTTATGATAGCTCAAAGGCTTTTTTTCAAACTTGTCAAAAACCTTTTGTCGGTGCTTCCTTTGTAAGCCAATGTCTGCAGGAATATCCAAGAGTAAAACAAAATTAGGAAGGAAAGGTGTAGGTCCTACAACCTTAGAACAAAGGTCGGCAACAAAATCAGCACCCAAACCTTCGGCTATTCCCTGATACACAATCGTGGAATCGTGGAATCTCTCACAAATGACAATATAGCCATCACGCAATGCGGGAATGATCACTTCCTGAATATGTTGAGCACGTGATCCAAGAAACAAAAAGAGTTCACAACAGCGAGAGAGTTCTAAGTGAGGAGGTTCCAAAATTAAATCTCGGAGTCTTTCGCCTATAAGGCACCCTCCAGGTTCCCTTGTTAACAAAACCTTCCGATCTTGAGCTACTAGCTGATCTCCTAAAGCCTTTGCTAAAGAACTTTTGCCAGACCCTTCGCCCCCCTCAATCACGATAAACACAATACTACCTTAGGCTTACTGTATCAGAACATTCTTCTTCGGACCCTGATAGTACTTCATCATCATTTTCATTAGAAGAGAGTTTTTCCATAGAAACAAGAGCATCCCCTTCTTTCAAGTGAACTAAACGCACCCCTTGAGTCGATCTTCCCATCACTCTAACATCTTGCATGTTAATGCGAATTGCCTGTCCCTGACTCGACATTAATAAAATACTGTCGTGATCCGTAACAGGAATAGCTCCTAGGACATTGCCGTTTCTTTCATTGATAAGGATAGAACGTACGCCCACGCCTCCACGATTGGTTTCGCGGAAATCTTCAACTAAAGATCTCTTACCAAAACCTTGATCACATACAATTAAAACCGACTGGTTCTCAGTCACAATTTGACAACTGACAACTTTATCTTCTTCATTTTTCAAAGAGACACCGCGAACCCCACGTGCAGTTCTACCCATAGGACGAACTTTTTCATGGGGGAAGCGAACTGCCATACCAAGATGAGTAAATAACATTACCTTCTCTTCATCACTAACAATGTGACAAGCTGCTATGAGTTCGTCTCCCTCATCTATCTCTAAAGCACGTATTCCCTTTTTCCTAGGGTTGCTAAAGGCGTCTAAGGAAACTTTTTTCACAACACCACGTTTGGTGGCTAAAAATAAGAAGCCGGCATTATCAAAATTCTTAATATTCAATATAGCTGCGAGCTCCTCACCAGGACGAATTCCCTCTAGGAAGTTGATGATGGGCTTACCTTTCGCCCTCCGCTCCCCTTCTGGGAGCTGCCATACCTTCAACCAATAACATTGGCCAAAATTGGTGAAGATTAAGAGATAGTCTTTAGTAAAGGCAGAGTATACAGCTTTAAGGAACCCTGCTCCCTTCTTCATATCAAATCCCGTAACTCCATGCCCGCCACGACGTTGTTCTTTGAACACTTTTACAGGCATTCTCTTTACGTAATCATCTCCGGATATCGTGATAATAACAGACTCATTGGTAATGATGTCTTCAATATCACGAATATCATCAGCATCGAATTCTATAGTAGTGCGTCGAGCTACCTTATGATGCTTCAAAAGATCTTGTAACTCATTTCTGATGATATCTTTTACTAAACCTTCATCCGATAAAACTTGTTTATAATAAGCTATCTTATTTAATAACTCTTCGTACTCTTTTTGAATCTTTTCAGCTTCTAAACCAGTAAGTTGATATAAACGCAGTTCTAAAATCGCAAGAGCTTGAGGTTCGGTAAAACCAAAAGATTCAATAATCCGTTCTTTAGCATGCTCTTTATTCCCACTCTCGCGGATCGTTTTTACTAATGCATCTAAGCAAGATAAAGCCTTAAGGTATCCTTCTAAAACATGAGCTCGTGTTTCTGCTTTATTTAATTCATAACGAGTCCTACGACGGATGACTTCTTTACGATGGCGTATCCAAGCGGAAATCATCCTATGAATACTCATCGTTCTAGGTAAGTTCTTATCCAGGGCAAGCATATTTGCCCCAAAAGTTACCTGAACATCGGTGAACTTGTAGAGCCTATTGATAATGATTTCCGAAGATTCTCCTTTTTTGATTTCAAGGACAACACGGATTCCATCTTTATCAGACTCATCGCGAACATCTGAAATGCCTGCGAGAGTCTTTTCATTCACAAGATTTGCAATTTGCTCAATCAAACGTGATTTATTCACATTATAAGGCATCTCTGTGATGATGATGCTCTCACGATGTTTATCTTCATTCTCTTCTACATGCAGACGAGCTCGAACTTTAATCTTTCCTCGTCCTGTAGTATACGTGGAGCGAATTCCTTCAGAACCGCAGATAATTCCTCCTGTAGGGAAATCAGGGCCTGGCATGACTTGTAAAATCTCATCCACAGAAGCCTGTGGATTTGCAAGCAGAAGAAGTGTAGCTTCTATAAGTTCCCCTAAATTGTGTGGGGGGATATTCGTTGCCATCCCAACAGCAATTCCTGAAGAACCATTGCAAAGAAGATTCGGAAATTTAGAAGGAAAAACTACAGGCTCGTGTTTTGTTTCATCATAGTTTGGAACAATATCCACAGTATCTTTGTCCAAGTCTTCCATAAGATACATAGCACTATGGGTAAGACGAGCTTCTGTGTATCGCATAGCAGCGGGTGGATCTCCGTCTATGGAGCCGAAGTTTCCTTGTCCGTCCACCAAAGGATAACGCATCGCCCAGTTCTGAGCCATACGGACAAGCGTAGGATAAATGACGCTCTCACCATGTGGATGGTAGTCTCCAGAGGTATCCCCACAAATTTTTGCACATTTACGATGCTTAGCTCCTGGAGAAAGACTTAGCTGCTTCATGGCATAAAGAACTCTTCTTTGTGAAGGCTTGAGTCCATCCCGGATATCTGGAAGAGCCCGAGATATAATCACAGACATCGAATAACGAAGGTAACTTTCCTTCATCTCTTCTTCAAGATTTTTAGGGACTATAATTTCATCTTTATTGAACATAGGGATTGTGGACTCCTAAATATCTAAATTATTTATCCTAATGGACAAAGCATGACTTTCTATGAATTCTCTTCTTGGAGGGACTTCTTCCCCCATCAACATAGTGAAAATATGGTCTGCTTCTACGGCATCCTTCAATGACACATGAATGAGTGTTCTCTGCTCAGGATTCATAGTAGTATCCCAAAGCTGGTCGGCATTCATCTCTCCAAGACCTTTATACCTCTGAATTTCTATGCCTTTTCTTCCAAGATTTTTAAGATAGTTAATGACTTCTTCCAAGGTATAGCAGCTATAGTTACAGCTTGGGGAATCTTCATTTCCAATCACAATCTCGTTTTTCTGAGGGATAAGATAGCTAGAAATATCTAAACCATATTCTTTGAGTTGATTTTGAATATCTACGAACACAGCAACTTTATAAAGCTCTATGATTTTAAACTTATGAGTTTCTTCTTGAGCTAAAGCTTCTTCTTTTTCCTCATCAGAATAAAGATAGCGCCCTCCCTGCATTCCAGTTGCCGGAGCAAGATAGTACAAAGGATAGCCTATCCCCTCTTTATACATCTCTAAAAATTCAGAGAAGGGAATCGCTTTTTTCTCAAGAGTGTTTATAAAGCTCTCTACATCTAAAATGACGTTGATAAAACTCTCTAAAGCCTCTCCACGTAATTCTCTTTCCGTAGATTTAAAGAGAATGGAGCTCTCATTCGTGCCTAACATGAGCAAATAGCTGTCCATTTCTTTCTCTGAAAGAATATAACGGAAGTCTTTTTTCTTACTCACCTTGTATAAAGGAGGTTGAGCAATATAAACACATTCATTTTCAATAAGCGCTGTCATATGACGATAGAAGAATGTGAGAAGTAGGGTACGAATATGAGAACCGTCCACGTCAGCATCTGTCATGATAATGATACGTCTATAGCGTAATTTACTGAGATTAAAATTATCAGCACCTATGCCACAGCCTAAAGCTGCTATGATGGTTCCTATCTCTTGGTTTTGGAAAATTTTCTGTAGACGAGCTTTTTCTACGTTCAGAATTTTACCTCGAATAGGCAGAATTGCTTGAAATCTTCGATCTCTACCTTGTTTCGCAGATCCTCCAGCAGAATCCCCCTCCACAATGTACATCTCACACTTTTCGGGATCTTTTTCTAAACAATCAATTAGTTTTCCAGGTAAGCGTGCGCTATCTAAAGCACTTTTCCTTAAAGTCAATTCTCGAGCTTTTTTTGCAGCTTCTCTAGCTTGCGCTGCAACAAAAACCTTATCAACAATCATCCTAGCAATTTGAGGATTCTCTTCAAAAAAGATTGTCAGAGCTTCCCCTACAACCTGTTGAGCCACTGAGCTAACATCACTGTTTCCTAATTTCTGTTTTGTTTGCCCTTCAAATTGTGGATTTGGGACCTTTACAGAAATCACAGCTGTCAGACCTTCTCGAATATCTTCTCCGGTTAATGCAAGCTTATTATTCTTCGCAAGGTTATGAGCTTTAATATACGTATTGATTACCCTAGTAAGCGCGGTAGAAAACCCTGTAAGATGCGTTCCTCCTTGGCGTGTAGGAATATTATTGGCATAGGAATAAACAAGTTCAGAATACCCTGAATTCCATTGTAAGGCTGCTTCAAACTCGATTTCTCCATCATCTCCTACTCGAGTTCCACAAATATAAATCGGTTCAGAGAAAAGGCTTTCTTTATTTTGATTCAGGTAACTTACAAAAGATTGAATCCCTCCCTCATAAAAGAAGGTAACCTTGTCAAAGCTAACATCTCGATCATCTTCAAAGACTATTGTGATCCCACGATTTAAGAAAGCAAGCTCTCGCAAGCGTTTCATTAAAATAGAGCGATCAAAAGTACAAGTCGAAAATATTTTAGGATCAGGGTAGAAAACGATTTCTGTTCCCTGCCGATCACTAACACTTACATACTGCAATGGAGTTACAGGAATTCCCCTAGAGAACTCCATTTGATAACACTTCTTATCTTTAAAGACCGTGGCAACTAATTTCTCCGAAAGAGCATTAACGCAAGAAACCCCAACTCCGTGCAAGCCTCCGGATACTTTATAGCTATCCTTATCGAATTTTCCTCCAGCATGAAGGACTGTTAAAACCACTTCTAAAGCAGAGACCTCTCTACCTTGTTTTGCAGACTCTCTTTCGTGAACTTCTATAGGGATTCCTCGGCCATTATCTACGATGACAATACCCCCGTCCTCTAAAATGCGAACATCAATCCTAGAGCAATAACCTGCCATGGCTTCGTCAATGCTGTTGTCTACAACCTCATAGACTAGATGATGAAGACCCGTGATTCCCGTATCTCCAATGTACATCCCGGGGCGCTCACGAACAGCTTGTAGCCCTTCTAAAACAGTAATAGCGGATGCATCGTAATTTTTTTCTTTTGGGTCCATAAACTATCCTAACAAAAACTGTATTTCCCTAATCTGCACGTGAGAAGCCACCTGATACAAACTCATAATTAAATCATTTTGAGGCGTCTGTTTTAACAAAGCATATAACGAGGAATTGTAAACTTTTACTAACAAAATATGATCTCTGAACCCTATAGCTTGAGACATCCCTTTATATTTGTCTCTAAAAACCTGATTCCAAGCGTCAATAGCGTCATGAGGCCTAGCTGCCATAATTTTTTGAAGTTCCTGCAAATAATTATGGAGATAGTGTTTAGCGTGTTTTATAGGGGAAGCTGTTCTTTTATTTTGAACTTGAGATCCTCCCCTTTTTTTTCGCTTTAAGAACATATCCTACCTGAAGAATAACACAGCGCATATCACAAAAACACAGATTTATCAAATTGAGAGACCTTTATGTCTCGTCTTTTCTCTGTTTTTCTTTATGATCAGTTTTTAAATAAAGTTTTAATAACATGCTGCATCAAAAGAAACTTCTTATATCCACAGAAACGAAAAAAGTCAATAAGACGAAGAGGAATTCTTATGATAAAAATCCCTTTTAGGGGCTGTAAAGATGTTAAGAGAGCAGTAAACACACATGTCGTTACATGCTAAACATATACAACGGTAGGATAAGGCTTATCTGGAGAAATAAGAGTCTTCACCTCTATAGGCTCTAGCTCTTCACCTTGAGAGCAAAAACCTAGGTACTTTACAACCACCACCACGCAGAATGCAATCGCTCCTATAATAGCGACTACACAAACTCCAAGGCCAAACAAGCAAACGCATAGAACATCTATGAGGCATTTTATTAATTTAATGATTACTTGGAGCACTAAGGCTGTGATTTCTAACGCTAGTATAACGATCCCTCCGCCGAGAATCTCTACAACTCCACGAACCCGATGTGCCCAAAGATTTACAGAAGTTGAGGATTTACTATGTGTTGATTTCTCTAATTTTTCCTGCGCAACTTCCTCTATATCCTCAGCATAAGTGCTACTAATTCTAGAACAACCTATAACTATATTCAAAATAGGAATAGCAGCTTGGAAATTAGTTGAAAACTGCTGAACAGAAGTAATACCAAAAGCTGGGGCTCTAACATTAATTATCATTAGAATTACACCGTAGAAAATTAGGGGGGGTAGATTCTTTATGAGAACTTCTTTTCCTTCAATAAAATATTTCGGGTAAAAGATCGAAATATTTTATTGAAGGAAATAAGATCAAAAAGAGCGCACAAGTACAACGACTTATTGCTCTAACCATTGTCTTGAGTCATTGTCAAAATATTCCCATGATATTTTGTATCAAAAAAATGTTGTACAGAAGGAGATTGAAACAGCTTCTGTAATTTTATCATTTTAGGAGAACCTACGTCTTCAGAACGAATGACAACAAGGTTTGTATACTTAGATACCGAAAGATCCTCTAAACAAAGACTATCTTTCTTTGGAGAAAGGTTTGCTGCTATAGCAAAATTTCCAGGAATGACAGCAGCATCAACGTCAGGAAGAGATCCGACAAGAAGAGGAGCTGACACCTCTAATATGTTGATACTTCTATTTTCTTTCCCACAGACATCTTTAGCTGTCATATTTAAATTAGCAGGCCCTTTGCAAACAATGAGTCCGCACTCTTCTAACAAGTGTAGAGCACGCTGAGCATTCGTACGATCCACAGGAATCGCTATAGTCAGTTTCTTCTGGCTTTTTAAGCGCTCTAAAGAAGAATGTTTCTTAGAATAAATTGCTTGAGGTTCCAAATGAACTTTAGCGATAACAACTAATTCACCCTTACAATCATAACGCTCGCATTCGTCATCAAGAAAAGCTTGATGTTGAAAGTAATTTGCATCTACTTGTTTATCCAAAAGCAAACGATTAGGAATACGATAATCATCTACTGGAAGTATTTTCAGCTTGATTCCAAGATCTTTAGCCTCTTCCTGTAAACTTTCCAATAATTCCGCATGAGGTGTCGGACTGGCTACAATACGTATTTTATTCTGAGCATCTTCCTTATGGCAAGAACTCAAAACAAAAATTAAACCTACAAGTAATGATAATTTTTTTTTCATAGAATCCCTCTATACTTTAATACACGACGCCCCCAGAAATCTCCTAGAATACGCACTGACTCGATAAGAACTAAAGTGATGACAAGTACTGATGTTGTGACAGACCATTCAAAACGGTAGTAACCATACTGCAATAATAACTGTCCTAGCCCTCCGCCTCCAACAAATCCTGCAAGAGTCGAACATGAAATGAGATGAACAACAAGAGACTTAAGAGAAAATATGAGCTGTGGATAGCTTTCAGGTAGAAGTATACCAAAAAGAATATTCCTTTTAGGAATTCCCAAAGCAACGGCAGATTCAAGATAGTTAAGGGCTGAATTACGAAAAGCATCAACCACTATAGTAACAACAAAAGGAATGGCTCCGATAGTGAGAGGAACAATAGAAGCCGTAGGGCCTAAAGAAGTCCCTACAATCCATCGCGTGATCGGAAAAAGAATAACAATAAGAATCGCAAATGGAATCGCGGTAAGAAAACTTAGAATCATTGAGATTGTTGCGTAAAGGCTTTTCTTAGGATTAAGACTCTTAGGCGACGTGCAGAAAAGCCCCAAACCTAGCATCCCTCCAATAGCACAAGAGAAGAAAAAAGCAGTCGACACCATATAAAGTGTATTGACTGTTTCTTTTAATAAAATCTGAATAAGATCGGATTGCATAATCTTTTTCTAATAAAATTCTTTAATAACGACGCCTAGCTCAATTAAAAGCTCTTTTGCTTTTTTACGTTGCTCAACTTCCCCTTCCAAAACAATAATTAGAAATCCCATTGGGGATTTTCTAAATAAATTAATGTTGCCGGAAAGAATATTGATAGAGACCAGTCCAGTCTGAATCACCTTACTAATGATCCCTTGTATAGCGAGTTCTTTGGAAAAATTTAATCTAAGAACTTCTTCCCTGTCTTCTGCAAAATAACACGAACTCAAAGCAGCAATATTTATATCTTCATGGAACAATTCATTTGTAATTGAGTTCTCAGAATTTAAAAAAAGTTCTTCTGTAGTTCCTAGTTCTTCGACAGCACCTTGATGCATTACCAAAACATGAGAGCATATTTTTTTTACTACATCGATCTCATGCGACACTAAAACTAAAGTAATTCCCCTTTCCTGATTCAATTGAAGCAGCCTTTCAATAATATTTTCAGTAGATTTAGGATCCAAAGCAGAGGTAATCTCATCACAAAGCACAACTTCAGGTTGACACACAATTGCCCTGGCAATGGCAACTTTTTGTTTCTGACCACCACTTAAATTTCCTGGATAGGCGTCATGTCTATGATAGAGGTTTAAAAAATTAAGAGTATCGTATACCTGTTCCTCAACTTCACTCTTAGACATTTCTGAATGATGAATACGCAAAGGATAGGCTATGTTTTCAAATACGGTTTTCGAAGAAAACAACCCATAATTTTGAGAAATATAGGCAACGTTTTTAGAAAAATTACGACGTGAAAACTTCTGTGTTGGCAAAGAGTTATCAAACCCAGCTACACTTATAGAGCCAGATGTCGGCATGTCAAGAAAGTCTAAACAACGCAAAAGCGTTGTTTTCCCAGAACCGCTATGACCAACTATACCAAAAACCTCTCCAGGATAGACAGAAAAGGAGACTTTGGAGAGAAGAATATGGTCGCCTAACTTCTTACTAACATCTTGAACGGAAATGATAGGAGAATGTTGTTCTGACACAAGCCACGCCTCTCCTTTTATTTATGAATATAAAATAGAATACAAAGAATCTTGAAGATTCGTTAACCATTAAACTATAATACTATATATTTCTGCAAGCAAGTTTACTGCTCTTAAAATTTTGTTATCAAACTATCTAATATAAACAAAAAGAGGGTTGAATAGATGTAAGTTCTATTTCAAACGACACAACATTTGATCCACTATACAACAAGATTTCATCGAAAGCATTTTCAAGACGAACTTCTTGGTGACGATACATCACAAAAAATAAATAGCTGCGATTTTAAACAGACGCATCAAAAATATATAGAACTAAGAACAACTTGAAATTTTAACATAATAAAAAAAATACTCCTTAAGTCTTTTATAATACATTAAAAAACTAATACTTAACTTAATAAACTCGTTGATAAAGTTCCTTGACAAATCCCTGGGTTAACCCCAAACTGAGCTCTGAATAAGCTTAAGGAGACACACCCTCATGTTGAATATTCATGATATTCTAGGAAATGATGACGAAAACCTATTGTCATATCAATGTAAACACATTACAAAAGACAAACTAACTCTTCCCTCTCATGATTTTGTAGACAAGGTATTTGGACTCTCTGATAGGAATAATCGTGTTCTCAGATCCCTACAAACTATGTTTTCTCATGGAAGGTTAGCAAATTCAGGTTATCTATCTATACTTCCTGTAGACCAAGGCATAGAGCACTCGGCAGGAGCCTCTTTTGCTATTAATCCTATATATTTTGATCCAGAAAACATTGTGAAGCTTGCCATAGAATCTGGATGTAGTGCTGTGGCCTCTACCTATGGAACACTGAGCTTACTTTCTAGGAAATATGCTCATAAGATTCCCTTTATGCTAAAGCTAAACCACAACGAACTCCTCTCCTATCCAACAAAATATCATCAAATTTTCTTTACTCAAGTAGAAGCAGCTTATTCAATGGGCGCCGTTGCCGTAGGAGCTACTGTTTATTTCGGTTCTGAGACTTCTAATGAAGAAATTGTAGCAGTTTCTAATGCATTTGCTAAAGCTCGTTCCCTAGGTCTTGCAACAGTACTTTGGTGCTATCTACGCAATCCAGCTTTTGTTGCTAATGGAGTAGATTATCATACGGCAGCAGATCTAACAGGACAGGCTGATCATTTAGGCGCTACCCTAGGAGCCGATATTGTGAAACAAAAGCTCCCCACATGCCAGGGAGGATTTAAGGCCATCAATTTTGGGAAAACAGACGAAAGAGTGTATTCTGAACTCTCTTCAAATCATCCCATTGATCTTTGCCGTTATCAAGTCTTAAATAGCTACTGTGGCAAGGTAGGCCTAATTAACTCGGGAGGACCTTCAGGGAAAAATGATTTTACAGAAGCGGCTAGAACAGCAGTGATCAACAAAAGAGCAGGGGGAATGGGTCTCATTCTTGGAAGAAAAGCTTTCCAACGTCCCCTATCCGAAGGCATCCAATTATTAAACCTGGTTCAAGATATCTATTTAGATCCTAATATTACAATCGCTTAACTTTTCAAAGAAGGTCTTTATGCACTCCCACTCAAAACCAACGAAACCGTTGGGAACATTCACGGTCGGCATGTTATCACTTGCTGTAGTGATTAGTTTGCGTAATCTCCCGTTAACAGCAAAACATGGTCTTTCCACTCTGTTTTTTTATGGACTAGCAGTCATATGTTTTATGATTCCGTATGCTCTGATTTCTGCTGAGCTTGCTTCTTTCAAGCCTCAGGGAATTTATATTTGGGCACGTGACGCTCTAGGCAAATGGTGGGGATTCTTTGCTATATGGATGCAATGGTTTCACAACATGACGTGGTATCCTGCCGTGTTAGCTTTTATAGCGAGTACCATTGTTTATAAAATCAATCCAGAACTCGCTCACAACAAAGTGTACATTGCAACCGTGATCCTTGCTGGTTTTTGGATACTTACATTTTTTAATTTTTTAGGAATTACTTCTTCCGCATTATTCAGCTCTATTTGTGTAATCATAGGAACATTAATTCCAGGAGTCATCTTAGTTAGTTTGGCTCTCTTTTGGATTTTTTCTGGCAATCCCATTGCTATTTCTCTTTCTTGGGGAAATCTTCTTCCTAATTTCAGTAACGTATCTTCACTTGTACTACTAGCTGGAATGTTACTTGCGTTATGTGGTCTAGAGGCTAATGCGAACCTTGCTTCTGATATGGTAAATCCTAGAAAAAATTATCCAAAGGCAGTCTTCATTGGTGCAATAGCAACACTCACTATTTTAGTTCTGGGTTCTTTATCCATAGCAATAGTGATTCCGAAAGAAGAAATTAGTTTAGTCTCTGGACTAGTAAAAACGTTTACCTTGTTCTTTGATAAATATAACCTCTCCTGGATGACTGGAATCGTTGTAGTCATGACCATTGCAGGATCGCTAGGCGAACTTAATGCTTGGATGTTTGCAGGAACAAAGGGGCTTTTTATTTCCACTCAGAATGACTGTCTTCCCCGACTCTTTAAGAAAGTAAATAGCAAAAATGTTCCAACGAACTTAATGTTATTCCAAGGTATTGTTGTGACAATATTCACACTTTTATTTCTATGCCTTGATTCAGCAGACCTGGTGTATTGGATTTTAACTGCACTGAGCGTGCAGATGTATCTTGCGATGTACATCTGTCTGTTTCTTGCAGGACCGATCTTACGTATCAAAGAACCAAGGGCTCAACGCCTCTATTCTGTACCAGGAAAGTTTTTGGGAATCTGTACGATGTCTATCTTAGGAATTCTCTCCTGTGCGTTTGCTCTTTGGGTGAGCTTCCTGCCTCCTAGAGAACTTGCTCAGATATCTGAAGGCAGCAAAATAGGATATACTACATTCCTGCTTTTAGCATTTAGCTTGAATTGCTTAATTCCTTTCGGAATCTATTTCACGCATAAACGCTTATCTAAAAAGAGCTAATCTAAAAGCATTTTTGGGAAAAGAAAAGAAAGAAGCCTTCCTTGTTGTATGGCAGCCTGGAAAGCTTCTGGATTCAAATTTGCTCTCCTGCAAAAAGTTTCAATCTCTCCTTGACAAATAAGTCCTGTTTGAAAATATCCTAAATATATCGCGTGTAAAAGCTTATCCCATAAATGTATAGGCATTAATAACTTTAGGTATTTACCTACAGATATGCTGAATTCCTCTGATTCCAGTAGAGCCTCTAAGAAAATGAATGGGTTTTGTTTCATCTTCTTTCTATCGATAGCCATTAGAATCTCTGCCCCCTGTTTGAACCGTCGAGCTCGCAAAAGCTGTGGTATCGATGTAATAGACAACGCAGGAAGAACAAGTTTTTTCAATCCTTCCTTACAAGCTTCCTTGGTCTTATTGAAGTCTTCTTGCTGATCCTCGGCATCTTTGGCACAATCCTCACTATTAATACTTTGCCAACAGCTGGGATCTGGCTCAGGGTATAGAGCATTCGGTACTATTAAATCCAACCTTAATGACAGTTGGTTTAGCAAGGCGACTTCGTCCCCTTCAAACAGATGATGTAAAAATGGAGTTAATATATTTCTTTGTTCTACAAAATTTTGCACCTCTTCAGAAGAAAATTGGGGACAAAATTGCTGAATAATCTTAACTGCCTGAGACCTATCATGACTAGATCGTAAACACAACCCTGAAAGTAGGAGATTAATGCTTATCAGGCCCAAAGAACAAGATTCTATGGTTTCAGCTGTTTCACTGGAAATTTCGATCCCAAGGGTCGAGTGTTTCTTCGGATCTAGCATACTTTTCAACCACATAGGATCTAAAGAAAATAATACTTCTAATATCTCTTCTCCTGGAGCTTCTAAAATTTCTAGTAAAACTTCATAAAGAGGAGCAATTGAGGAATTCTTTAAATCTTTCTTCGCAAATTTTATAAGAAGCTTCACTGGGTTAGGGGGTGATTTTCGAAAGCTAATAATCTTAGCAACAGCATTTTTTATAAGATCTTGGAAGTATGAGAGTCTTCTTCCCTACTCTCATTAGGCCTTCCCTGCTCATCTAGAAAATTTGAATAAGGAAGCATCTTCGGCCTACGGAAATCATCAGCTGGAAAGTTCTTAAGAAGTTCATCAATTGCAGACACTGAATCTTCTTCTCGACCTAAGAGTAAATTAAGATCCTCATCAGAGAAAAATACTGAAGGACTGGTTATAGAAAAGACCTTAGTCTTTTCTATAGAAGATTGCTGATAGAATAAATAGGCAACGCAAAGAACAGAGCAGACCGATAGAGGGATCAGCATGCCCAAAACAAACGTCCCAACACTAATGATGCCACAAAAGTAGAGAACAGACATCAGTGTGGCTATAGCTAAGATAGCTAAAATCAAATAAGTAATCGGTCTTAAACTACTTTTCAATGAAAGACCATAGCTACTTGTGTTGTTCACTACAGGCTCATCTATGACTGGTACTTGGGGAGCGGGTATGTTCATATCTAAAAATCAAATAAGTGTTGTAATAAAAGATCCAGAATTTTTCCAGACGCTATCGCTTGCGTTATCTCTTTGAAAGGAACTCCTAAATGTTCTGCTATAATCTTAAGTTCCTTTTTTCTAGCTATGCCAGAACAAAGCATTCCCATTAGCATAGGACGAAAAAGCGCAGCCCAATTACTCATCGGCATTGCTTTCTCTAATAAACCTTTTAAGAAAGTCTGACACTTGGGATTCTCGTGTAGCAATTCTATTAATAAAAATGGGTTTTGTAAAATAACAGATTGTTGATTTGAGAAGAATGTAAATAAAAGGGAGAAGTCCTTGTAGTGGCTAGCTACAGAACTAGTAAAATTCCAACTGGAGGGTGACGGTATCTTCTCACAAAATGCTAGGCGCTCACTCAAAGACTTTTTAAGAACGCTTAGATCTTTAAAGTCATACATATACTCAGAAGAGTTGATTGCCGGAACGTAGTTGCTCCCATCTTTAGCTGAAGGAAGTTCCTGAGCATCGCTTGGGAAAAGAGCTCGAAACTCCCTTTGCATCTCAGAAGACTGGAAAGATAAAAGAAACTGCACTATATTTCCTGCTTCTAAATGCGCCTTTAACTCGTCAGTAAGAAGATTAGGGTCGTATGCAACGATTTTTTCAATACACTTTTCCTCTAATGACCATCCATAGAACCAAAAATTAATAGAAAGTACCAACTTCTGCATATGAGGAGTGAGCTTTCGTTTTTCCGTTTTTAAAGAATTCAGGTGCGCAATCAACTGTTGGGTCACCATATTTAAAGGCTCTGGTTTTGTTAAAAGAAGAATGAGTAGGTCAGAGCTTGCATATTCTTCTACTATAGATCCCAGACGCCTTAAACAAGCGGTCAAAGAGTACTTTACCTTGCGACTCAAGAAACGAGGAAGAAAAAGATTCTTAATTTCAGAGATGACTCCCCTGAGCAAGCTACCAGAACTCTTAGAGCTTTCCTCCAGAGCGCGAGGGAAGTCAACAATTAACGTTGTGATCTCTTTTTCTAGAGACTGCATTCGCTCTGCTATCGGCTTAGAATAGACTTTATTCTGATGATAAAATGTACTTTGGATAACATAGGGCTTAAAATCATCTTCTACTATTGATGGGATTTTAGCCTTAAAAGAAACGGTCTTACGCTCTTTGGGAAGACTTTGACCTTCAACCGGAACAGGCTTAAGACTTTCAGGGTCTTTTATTTCAAGGTCTTTGGTGGGGTCTATCTTTTCTTCGTTAGAGGGCTCAATTAAGGGTTTTCCTCCCTTATACAAACACATTAGGGAAACAATGGCCATCATGGAGCATACTGAAGCGGCACACCCCCAAACAAGAAGACCTAGAGGAGCGGCAAGTACATGACACCCTACCAAAGCGAAAACAACACCCAGCAATAAAAGAACCGAAATGGCTAAAAGACAGAGAATAGTCACAGGAGACAATGAGAAGGACTGATTCTTCCTGTAAATTAACTCGTGACTTGCTGTGGTCTCTTTATTTGCAGTGAAAAAAAATAAATTAAACAATTCTTTTTAAAAAAGTTAGTTAAGCAAAATCGACGAAAACATTATATAAAACTAATTAAAAAAGAGAAAGTTTATACCTCCGGCTATCAGAAAAAAGATTATCATTGACATAATATCATTTAGGGCTGTGACAATGGGCCCGGAGGCTAAAGCCGGGTCTACTCCTAGCTTAGCAAAGAAAAATGGGGATAAAACCCCTAGAGTCGTAGCTGTGAGAGAAGCTCCCAGAACCCCAGTAGCCACCGTAACGCCTAGTTGAATACCTCCTCCGGAGAAGATATTTAAGCCTAGAAAGCCCATTAAATAGACAACAAGACCACATAGAATCCCTAAAACGACTCCTGTAAGCAGCCCGATACTCATTTCTTTAAAAATGGTCTCTCGACGCCGTCCGAAAGAAAGCGTCCCTGTAGCCATACTCCGCACTAAAATAGTGCTACATTGAACACCTACATTTCCTGACATTCCGTTAATCAAAGGAATAAAGAAGATAATCAGAGCTAAAAGGGCGGGGGAAATTTTTTGGAAATATGCCATGACGGAGGCGCTAATCAAACCTGCAAATAGAGTCACCAAAAGCCAGGGAGCTCTTAGTAAAAATCTTTGCACAACATGACAGGTCTGATAACCCACATCTTCCGTAGTACCTGCCATCCTAGCTATAGTCTCATCAGCGATGTCCTCGATAGCTTCAACAACATCTTCATAAGTAATAGCCCCAATCAAGAAATTTTCCTCATCAACAACCGGAAGAGCGGCAATTTTATACCTCTCTACAAGATCGACGACCTCTTCACGGGTAGCATCAGGAAGCACCTTATGTTCAATCTGATTCATAATTTGCTTTAAAGACATCTCGGGAGGGTTAATGATCAAACTTCTATCGGTAACGACACCTTGCAACTCGCCTTTAAAATCCAAAACAAAGACCAAACGAGTTAAATCAATCCCAGGATTACTTCGAATACAAGCAGAAACGTCTTTCACCGTTGTTTCCATCAAAAAGGCAAAAAACTCATTGGTCATCAGCCTTCCTGCAGTATTTCTTCCGTGTTTCTGCAAATCACGAATTTTTAGTGCTTTTTTAGAATCTATAAGCTCAAGAATTCTCCGATACCTACGATCGGGGATATCATCTAAAACCCATACCGCTTCATCTGGAGGCATCTGTTCAATTAAAGCGCAGACCTCAGAATCCGACAACCTACGAAAAATCGCCCACCGCGAAGCAGAATCTGTATTGATGATAAACGCAACTTTAGCGGTAATACAAGAGAGGTTCTTATATAAAATAGCACGCGATTCCGAGGGAAGACAGGAAACAGCATAAGCAAGGTCTATCGGGTTATACTCAATCACAATTTTAGAAAGATCATGAGAATGTATATCTGTAGAAAGACAAGTAAATGCTTTTTCTAACTTAAAACTCAGCTCGTCATCTAGATGACTCGTCCTGGAATCCATCAAGTTCCCAGAACTAAAAGCTGTATCTAGTTTCTCTTCATTTCGGTTTTGTTCCCCAACCATAATCTTCCCTTTTGATTCTCTACAACTTCACGAAATGCATGGATTTCCCTGAGGTTAGCTAAATAAGGATCGTTTAACCACTTGGCTTCTGTAATACGAACGCCATACTGCGCAGAGCGAATGACCATTCCCCACGCCTTGTTCACATCTTTGATCACTGCATAAAACTTTCCCAAAGTATAATACGCCTCTGGACACCCCAAAGAAGTTGCCTTCTCTAAATATGTTCTAGCAAGCTTACCTAAACACACATTCTTATTTTTCCAAAATAGGAATAAGTATACTTTTCCTAACAGTAGTAAGAAATTCTCATCTTCAAGATAAACTTCAACTAGAGGTTCTAAAATCTCCCGTGCTTCTTCAGCCGGGTCTGTATCTTGTAGTAATCTTCCTTTCCCCAACAAAACCGCAGCAAGAATCAATTTAACCCTAGAGGAGGATAAAGTAAGATCTACCTTAGTTAAAAGTGTGTATGCCTCATCATAATGAAACAAACTTTGTTGCAGTTCGGCAAGCAAATAATGAGATTGTCCCCAAAGTTCTAGGATTTCCAGTCGACCACTTAAATCCCACGCTCTCTGATAATGTAACAGTGACTCTGATAAGAAAATTTCTTTATAAGCTTCATCGATTGTGGCTTCTGCCAAGCATTTTAATGCTAATCCTCGATCACTCCAAAATAAAAAAGCCTCTGGACGCAAAGAACATAACCTACTTGCTACATCTACAGCTTTTCGTAGCAATCTAGCACTTTTTTTCTTGATCCCCCAAGAAAAATATGCATCAAATAATTTTTGCCACATTCCTGTCGCATCCAAATCCCATTCTAAACAAGACTGAAAACAAGAAATAGCAGAAGCAAAATGCGAGTCCTCATTGAAATAAAGTGCGGAGCAAAGCTGCACAACACCAAGAGCATGGACTAACGCACTATTGCCAGGAAACGTCCTCATAGCAGAAATCAGCCTGTGCCGACTATCTTTAAATAAATTTGGTTCTTCTAAGTATAACCCTAAAATAGCAATCCCTGTAGCTAGTAAACCTGAAAGCGCAATGGGATCATTCGTCTTTTTTTGTAAAGAAGCCAGTTTTTCTAAACCAACTTCAATATACTTCATATTACTATTCAACCATCCCGAACGAATGAGGAGCTCACCCCAAACCATCCATAGCCCTGAAAGATTAGGAAACGCCTGAACGGTTTGGTAAAGGATGTTCATAGCCTGATCAAAATGCTCTTTTTTATAAGTCAGATCGAATAACTTCACAGAAGCAAGAGCATAGCTATAACGATAATTTTGATAGGCAAGGGTGTCACCATCCCTGCTGAAACTCAGAAAAATGGCTTTAGAAAAATGCTCCATCCCTCTTTCTATGAGCAAAGACTTTCCCTGTCTAGTTCCTAAAACTACCAGGCCCTTAGCATAGTCAGCATGGATATGAGCATTATTAGGTGATAAATCTAGAGCTAAGGCCAGACATTTCATGCCGCAGGCCAAATCACTCAATTCTAAGTGCTTGTGGTATAATTCTATAAAACTACGGCCCACAGCCTGATACACAGAAGCACTTGCTACTAAAGAAACCTCTTCTTGCTTAGCTCCTATACGGAAGTGCTCCCATCCTAAACGATTCTTCAGTTGAGGATGCATTTTCAAAAGCTGTTCTATTAAACGGAAATTATCTACAACTTCAGAGAGAAATTTCATCTCTCCCGTCTGAGAATAAAGTTCAAAATTGATACAGGTTCTTGCAGAGCACAAGGAAAGCCTATCAGAAGCACTAATTCCTAATTTTTCAAAAAGAAAATCTATATAGGTCAAAACATCAATGAAAATCGACATACTTTTATGTTTTAAACCATAAGAGACCCCATAGAAAATCACTCTCTTTACAACTTTAGGGTGATTGTGAGTCATCATTAATAGAGACCGAGACAAAGCTAAGTAGCCCTCGCTCGGTTCGTCTTGTTGTGCCAATAATTCAATTTCAGAGAAAAGGAAATCAACCACATCTTCTGGACAACTGAACTCATCCTGCAAGCCCAACATATTTAAGGCTCTTTTAGAGGAAATAAAAGGTAATGGTGATCTAATCATACACCTTCTTTAATTATCATAGCTAAATCACCTTGAAATTCATATTAGAAGGTGTTCTTACCCACTAATAAAAACTAGTTTTTGAAAAGAATTCTAAAAACCTTCTTTTAATCTTTTCAAAAACAAGAACATCTATTTCTTATTGACAAAGCACTTCATCATTTCATAGCTTCAAAACTGAGATCAGTCTATCCTATTTCATTTTTCAATTAAAAATATTTTCTATCTCTATAGTGACAGTTATCCCCTTTAGAAAAGGCTGCCCATCGTCTTTAAAACAAAGAGCCTGTCACTATAAATCTTGTTTAAAACTCGCAAAAGACTCTAGGTTAAATTCTTTTGATACTTAAACAATAAAATTTTTAGCACTGTCATTCCCCGAATCAGGGATCACACTTATATGTGGATATCTACCACTAGTGTCGAGCCCTCGTCTCTCAGGGAGCTGGATTGAGGGATGGGCTCCAGAAACAATTTCTCCTTTATCAAAAAGGAAGACAGATTGTGGCTGGCAACACAACATCAAATAAAAAGCATGCTGTCCTAAACCTTTACGCCCCCCACCTCCTTCAAATCGGAATAAGGAATGAGCCTCATTGGCTAAAGATACAGATCGCGCAAGTATCACGTTATCATTCCAATCTCTTTCTACACTCCCCATCAATACACGGCCTGCAAGAGGGTCCAACAAACTATAAAAAGCTCCTATCATACATGCAGAAGCATAAAAAGGAGCTTTCAAAAAAGCAGCAAGAGACCGCCCCATCTCTCGAGCAACATCTTTATAAATAAATCTATCGTCTTCGGGAAGATGTTTACAGAAAAAATGCTCGTAAATCATTCGGAAAATGATATAAAATGGAACCACTAAAAAGCGTATCAAATTGTAAATCATTCTAAGCAAAGCTACAAAAGGCATCGCACACGGAATTCCAAAACAAGGGAATGCGCGAAATAATAATGGTGGACATTGATAAACCGCAGCTATTCCAGAACCGTCAGCACTCAGCGTCGATATATCTAGATAAGAGCAAGCACTCACGTGCTTTTCATCGAATTTTTCCAAAGTATGGCTGGAGGATATAGGAACCCAACACCGTCTGCTAAAAGGTGGAATACACACCCCTGAAATTACATCTACTTTCTTCCCCAGACGATGCAGAATGTACATGCCTCCAGTAAGCAAAATTGTTGGGATAAGAATTGCTGCAGTAACCAAAGGCCAGGAAGTAATTACAAGTGTACCTTGTATGCTCGCTAACATTATACTGAATAGAATCAACACACCCACGACAGCAAGAGCGATCACCGTGAGCCTCACAAAAAGGTTCGCATCATATTTATTCACTTTACAAACAGAAACGGACAGGGTATCAGATCTATGCTTTCGCAATGCTGAACGAAAATAGCTTTGCCATCCTTGTTTGGGGAAAGATGCCTTAGGACTAATTGGTCTTAAACTTTCGTTTGTAGATGTAAGATTAAAACAAGACATAATTACATTATAAAATTTTGCTCGGCATTCAAACCCAAAGAAAAGAAATTCACGAATTGTTATACTTATTTACCAATTAAAATTTTAATCGACTTATGAAAAAACAACGCTCTCATTATACAAAAAATAATCTTTTATTACTTCTTTCTATATTGGTTGGCCTAGGTTTAGGAAGTGTGCAATCCCCATGGATTGTTTATTCTGCCGAATGCATAGCAAATACTTTTCTAAAATTCTTACGTTTACTTAGCATTCCTTTGGTATTCTGCGCTCTCGGCTCCACCATTACTTCTATACAAAATTTCAATACTATGGTGACTCTAGGAAAAAGAATTTTATATTATACCCTGCTGACAACAGTTATCGCTGCTTCCATTGGACTTCTGCTGTTCTTTTTACTCCGTCCCCAAATGATAACTCAAGATGCCCTAGCCACAACTACAAAGTGTAATCCCCTAGGATACTTGGATGTCCTTAGCGACACCCTCCCAGAAAATATCTTTAAGCCATTCCTCCAAGGAAATGTCATTTCAGCCGCTTGCCTAGCAGTCCTGCTAGGAACCGCGTCCCTATTTCTTCAAGAAAAAGAAAAACATTTCGTAAATCAATTTTTTAATTCATTTTTTTCTATCTTTCTCAACCTGGCTAGAGGCGGTCTAAAACTTCTCCCAATAGCAATGCTCGGGTTCTCTGTCATCTTGTTCAAAGAATTGAAAGATCAAAGCAACCTTACAATGTTTGCCAAGTATCTGCTTTGCGTTATAGGAGCGAACCTCGCCCAAGGTTTTATTGTTCTCCCCATACTACTTAAAATAAACAAAGTCTCTCCTTTAAAAGTCGCAAAAGCAATGTCTCCTGCACTAGTGACAGCTTTTTTCTCAAAATCATCGGCAGCAACATTACCCCTCACCATGGAACTTGCTGAAGATGATTTAAAAATAAATAAGAATCTTTCTCGATTTAGCTTCCCGCTATGCTCTGTCATTAACATGAACGGGTGCGCTGCTTTTATTCTAATTACTGTTTTGTTTGTTGCGACTTCCAATGGTATGATCATTTCGCCTCTAATGTCTTTAGGATGGATTTTTATTGCGACTCTCGCAGCTATAGGAAATGCGGGCGTACCCATGGGATGCTACTTTCTTACTCTTTCTCTTCTCACATCTATGAATGTTCCTTTATCTATATTAGGTCTCATCTTACCTTTTTATACTGTAATAGATATGATAGAAACTTCTCTTAATGTTTGGTCTGATTGCTGCGTAGTCAGTTTAGCAAACTAACAACTCTCAAAAAAACTCTCACTATAAAGGAGTGCTTTAACCATGAATAAAAAACACGCCAGTTTTTCATCTCGACTAGGATTTATATTCTCTATGATAGGGATTGCCGTTGGGGCAGGAAACATCTGGCGCTTCCCGAGAGTTGCTGCTCAGAACGGAGGTGGTGCATTCCTAATTCTCTGGCTATGTTTTTTATTTTTATGGTCCATACCCTTAATTATTATAGAACTCTCTATTGGGAAACTAACCAAGAAAGCTCCTATAGGGGCTTTAATTAAAACTGCAGGGAAAAAATTTGCTTGGGCTGGGGGCTTCATTACCCTTGTTACCACTTGTATACTCGCCTACTACTCTACAATTGTAGGTTGGGGATTAAGCTACTTTTATTATGCAGTTTCAGGAAAAATTCACCTGGGAAATGACTTTGCAAAATTATGGACATCCCACTATCAGAGTTCTATCCCTCTCTGGGCACACCTCACCTCATTAGGATTAGCCTATCTTGTCATTCGTAAAGGCATTGTCCATGGGATTGAAAAATGTAATAAAATCCTGATCCCCGCATTCTTTCTATGTACCATCGCTCTACTTTTACGAGCAGTGACTCTTCCAGGAGCCGTTCAAGGAATCAAACAACTCTTTAGTTGTGATAAAAGTTGCTTTTCAAACTACAAAGTATGGATAGAAGCTCTTACGCAAAATGCTTGGGATACGGGAGCCGGATGGGGCCTACTGCTTGTGTATGCGGGCTTTGCCTCAAAAAAAACGGGAGTAGTGAGCAATGGAGCTCTAACAGCTATATGTAATAACCTTGTTTCCTTAATCATGGGGATCATTATCTTTTCCACATGTGCTTCTTTAGACATTTTAGGAACCACGCAGCTACAAGATGGAGCAGGAGCTTCAAGCATAGGGATTACCTTTATCTACCTACCAGAGTTATTTACCCGTTTGCCTGGAGGAATTTATCTAACCACCCTGTTTAGCTCTATTTTCTTCCTAGCATTTTCTATGGCAGCGCTTTCTTCCATGATTTCCATGCTTTTCCTTCTCTCACAGACTCTTGCAGAATTTGGAATCAAGCCCTACATTTCTGAAACCCTGGCAACAATCATTGCCTTTGTCCTAGGGATCCCTTCTGCACTTAGTCTCACATTTTTCTCTAACCAAGATACCGTTTGGGGAGTTGCACTTATTGTAAATGGCTTGATCTTTATTTACGCAGCTTTAGTCTATGGCTTCCCTAAACTAAAGAAAGAAGTCATTAACGCTGCTCCTGGAGATCTCCGACTCAACAAAGCCTTTGATTATATAATCAAATATTTACTCCCAATTGAGGGAATTCTTCTTTTAGGATGGTATTTCTATGAAGGACTCTTCCCTGAAAATGGTCAGTGGTGGAATCCTATTTCTCTCTATAGTCTGGGCAGTTTAGTCCTGCAGTGGTCTTTAGGACTCATAATCTTATGGAAGTTCAATAAACAACTTTATTTAAGATTTTCCCGTTACAATCACGAAATTCTATAAATCCAATCGATAATTCTACTCTGAATATTCAGGGTAGAATCACAGCATTTTGGAAAGAAAAAAATATTTAAAGATTGAAAATAACGTTTTTCCTGGCCTAGTATGTTTGGCATTAATCTATTTTTAGATAGGAAAAACATATGTCAGCACCTATACCAACCCCACAAGAATTGTCAGACCAAATCACCTGCTTAAATGTCCAATACCAACAGGTATCCGAACTAGCAAGAGAAAACAAAGGAGATATTGAAGGCTTAAAAACACTGACTGCGGCTCTAACCGCTGATGCTGGCATACAGCCTTCAGCTGATGAAATCTACTCATTGCAAACAGCCGCAGCCCTAATCTTATCTGCTTCCGAAAAACCTGGAAGCGGTCCCTCTGGAAGTACTGAAGGATCTGTTACTGTTCAATCTCCATGCAAATTCAAAAAAGTACTAGCAGTCGTATTAACGATAATTGCTTTAATTGCAATTGCTGTACTTATAGCTTGTATTATTGCTGCTTGCGGAGGTTTCCCTCTACTTCTATCAGCTCTTAACCTATATACCATAGGTGCTTGCGTATCACTACCAATTATAGCTTCAACCTCGGTTGCGCTTATTTGCTTGTGCACATTTGTAGCAAACTCTCTAATTAAACCCGTAATTACTGTCCGTACAACAAGATAATAAGTAAAAAACACAAAAAATAGTGATTTTATGACCTCACCGATCCCCTTTCAGTCTAGTGGCGATGCCTCTTTCCTTGCCGAGCAGCCACAGCAACTCCCGTCTACTTCTGAATCTCAGCTAGTAACTCAATTGCTAACCATGATGAAGCATACTCAAGCATTATCCGAAACGGTTCTTCAACAACAACGCGATCGATTACCAACCGCATCTATTATCCTTCAAGTAGGAGGAGCTCCTACAGGAGGAGCGGGTGCGCCTTTTCAACCAGGACCGGCAGATGATCATCATCATCCCATACCGCCGCCTGTTGTACCAGCTCAAATAGAAACAGAAATCACCACTATAAGATCCGAGTTACAGCTCATGCGATCTACTCTACAACAAAGCACAAAAGGAGCTCGTACAGGAGTTCTAGTGGTTACTGCAATCTTAATGACGATCTCCTTATTGGCTATTATTATCATAATACTAGCTGTGCTTGGATTTACGGGCGTCTTGCCTCAAGTAGCTTTATTGATGCAGGGTGAAACAAATCTGATTTGGGCTATGGTGAGCGGTTCTATTATTTGCTTTATTGCGCTAATTGGAACTCTAGGATTAATTTTAACAAATAAGAACACGCCTCTACCGGCTTCTTAAAAAAATAAATTGAATTAGAATAAGTAATAGTAATTTTCTTCATACCTCCCTTGCAATTAATCACTTTGTTCTTATAAAATGTCTTCTTTTGCTTGGGTAGGTATGGAGTATGCAGAGAGTTTTGCGACTGCTGTTTAACCTACATCATGGGGAAGAAAAAAGGGCTTTCCTTTTTTTTCTCTTGGGATTGGTCTGGGGGATAGGTTGTTACGGCACTCTCTCTCTAGCTGAAGGCTTATTCATTGAAAAATTAGGATCGGCAGAATTACCAAAAATTTATTTAGGTTCTTCTCTGATCCTTTGCGTTCTTTCATCCCTAATTCTTTACAATCTTTTTAAAAAACACATCTCAGCAACAGCTCTTTTCTTAATTCCTGTTTCTTTATCTATCCTTTGTAATTTTTATCTTATTCTCTCTTCTATCTTTGCTATCGATCCCCCCCGGTCTCCTCTGTTTTTCTATCGGATTGTAATTTGGAGTTTAACGATTCTCTCTTACACGAGTTTTTGGGGATTTGTAGATCAATTTTTTAATTTACAAGATGGAAAACGACACTTCTGTATTTTTAATGCTATCATCTTCTTAGGAGATGCTATCGGCAGCGGAATCATAGCTAGCCTGGTACACACAATAGGAATCCAGGGCATCCTGATTTTATTTACAGCAGCCCTGGTCCTGACATTCCCTATCGTATTCTATGTTTCAAAATCTCTAAAGTCGCTTTCCGATGACCATGACCTTTTCATAGATACAGGCCACCCACCACCCTTATCAAAAGCATTGAAACTCTGTTTTTATGATAAATATACTTTTTATCTGCTTTGCTTTTATTTTCTCATGCAATTGCTAGCGATTGCTACAGAGTTTAACTATTTAAAAATCTTTGAAATTCAATTTGCCTCTAAGGAAGAATTCGAACTCGTCGCACACATAGGAAAGTGTTCCCTGTGGATTTCTTTAGGAAATATGTGCTTTGCTCTTTTCGCCTACAGTAGAATAGTAAAGCGTCTTGGAGTCAATAATATCATTTTATTTGCTCCGCTATGTTTCTTAAGCCTCTTTCTATTTTGGACCTTTAAAACAACCCTAAGCATTGCTGTCCTTGCTATGGTAGTACGTGAAGGCGTTACCTACGCTCTTGATGACAACAACCTCCAACTACTCATCTATGGAGTCCCCAACAAAATCCGAAACCAAATTCGCATCGTAGTGGAATCCTTTATAGAACCTATCGGGATGTTGGTCTGGTCCTTAGTCTGTTTCTTGTCTTCTCAACAATATGTGTTCTGCCTAATCATCTCACTAATCGCCACTATTCTGGTTTGCCTCGTACGCTCTTATTATGCGAAGGCGATTCTCAAAAATCTATCTGCACAAGCCCTACAACTTACCCGCTCTATGCAAGATTGGATCAAATCTATGACAGTTAAACAAAAGAGACAAGTCGAACTCTTCTTACTTGCTCATCTTAAACACCCCAGTGAGCGTCATCAAACCTTTGCTTTTCAACATCTCTTAAATCTAGCAAGCCGCAGTGTCCTTCCAAGCCTCCTTGCCCATATGAACAAGCTCAGCCTCCCTAATAAACTCAAGACTATAGAAATGGTAAAATCTAGCTTATGGGCCAAAGATTTTCTAACCTTAGAGCTCCTGAAACGTTGGACAAGTATTTTCCCCCATCCTGCCATCGCATCAGCAATACATCTTTATTTTGCAGAACACGATCTCCTACATATCACTCATATTGCTGAAGACCTCTATGATACTGTTGGTGATAGACTTCTTGCCGCAATTCTTACAGTAAGAAGACAGGAAGCTTATGGGCCCTATCGAGACCTTGCAGACAAGCGCCTGAAAGAACTACTCAACTCGGATCAACCTGAAGATATAGTCATGGGGTTGACCATACTGAAATTAGAAAAGAATCCACAGAACTTCCCAATTCTTTTAGACTTCTTGAACACCAAAAACGAAGATATCTTAATTGTCACCTGCAAAGCCCTACACACTTCTGTTAGAGCTAATCATAAACCTTATTGCCCCGAACTTCTGAAAAGACTACGACAATGCTCGCATAATGATGAAGCAAGTCAATATCTATTAAAAACAATTAGCATTGCTTTAGATATCTCATTCGTAAAAGACTTACTGATGACAACATCACAACTAAAAAACACCTCTAGAAAATATGCTGAGGCTATGATTGGAGAGTTGGATAAAGAAGTCGCCCCAGCATTTCTCCAAGTCCTCACCGATGAGGGAACACACAATCGTTGTCGTATCCTTGCCGCCAAAGCCCTCTGTAAAATCGATAATTGGCTGCTGAAAAAACACGCGTATAAAATTGTGAAGTCTAAAGCAAGTAAGGCTCTGTTCTATTCCTATCACGGCCATTACATTCAAAAGAAATACCCCACATACAACCTCAGCTTGCTGGCAAACACATTAAATTCTAATTATTATGCAGAAGTAAACTTCATGCTCTCTCTCCTAGGGATTCTTGGTTCCATGGAGCACTCTGGTGTACTGATTCGAGCATTAACTAGTAAAAACCAAAAAATCAAAGCACAAGCACTAGAATCTTTAGAAAAAAACTGCGATAGCCACTTATTCTCTTTACTAGAACCCTTTGTTAATCAACCAGGCATGTGCTATAGCGAAAAATACTACTTCAAATGTGGTGTGATTCCTCTAACTCTTAAAGAACTTTTAAATATGATGGAAAACTCCCCATCATCTTTAAACAAACTAACAGCACAGCAACTCAAAGAAGAACTTTCCTATTGCGATCCAGACTTCCAATCTGTAAATACAATCTATAACCAAGAACATGAAGACTTCAGGACAGAGGAATCAGAAACCCTAATATCTTTCTTATCTATCTAAACTTCAATGATTCCAATTTAGATATCCACAGAAAAACCTTGGGAAACTGAAGATTTAAAAAAACCAAGATTGATTTATAAGTTTCGACTGCAAGAAAAATCAATTTCAACGGTTCCTTCTTGAAACTCTTCTATCTTAAAGGTAAGATCTACGTATCAAGTATTACATCTGTGGTGATATTAAAATCTTTGATTTTAACAACACTGATTCTTCTTAAACCATTGTGGAGGCTTTTCTTTAAACTACCTGCATCGTAGTTATTGCTTCTATCCTTCCCAAAATAATACAATCCATCTCAAGGATACGTCTCTGTGCCTTTACTTTTGTCAAAAACTAAAACTATGGTGTGAATAAGGAACTTTTTTATGAATTTGATCGATCGCGCCTTTCTACTAAAAAAAACGATTATATTCCAATCTTTAGACATGGACCTTCTTTTAACAATTGCCGATAAAACTGAAACGATAATATTTAAGCCTGGCAGCAATGTATTCTCTATAGGACAACCTGGATTCAGCTTTTATATCATTGTAGAAGGATACATTACGATCTCTAAAGAAAAACTAGAGTCTCCTCTAAATTTAAAACCTTTAGATTGTTTTGGAGAGGAAAGCTTATTCAATAATAAGCCCAGGGAATACAATGCTTCTGCAAATACACAAGTCCGCATGCTAGTTCTTAGCAAAGGACAAATTCTAAACATTGTGGAAGAGTGCCCATCCGTAGCTTTATCTTTTTTAGAGCTCTATGCTAAACAAATCAAGTTCAGAGAACCTTAAAAAGACAAAATAAATCTTTCTAGATGAGCTACTCTATAGAAAAAAAGGCACGCCGTAATCACTATTGAAAAACAATAGCTTTAAAAAAGATTACGACGCACCCAGAATATAAGAAAGTTTATTGTTCAGCTTGACGTTTCTTAATATAAGTAAATACATCCCCGACAGTACGAAGCTTCTCAGCATCTTCTTCTGAAATTTCAAAAGCAAATTTTTCTTCTAAAGTCATAATCAATTCTGTTAAATCTAAACTATCAGCATTCAAGTCTTCAATAAAAGAAGAGTTCTCATTAACTTCTTTTGGATCCACTCCTAACTGCTCAACAATAATTGCTATTACATCATCTTCTAAACTCATTGCTTATATCCTTTTACTATTTAAACTATACAATACTTCACTATTCCCTAGGGACAAAGAGAAAGAGAATTAGTATCGCAAAAAATCATTTTTTATTCGACGGTTACTTAATTAGTTCTCGAAGAGAAATTTTCAAATCCCTTTCTTCTATTGTCTTAGTAAGTCAATCCCCCATCAACAACCAGTGTCTGCGCGGTCATATAGCTCGATAACTGCGAGGCTAAAAACAACGCCACACGAGCAACATCTTCTGGAGTGCCAGCCCTACCTAAAGGGATCGACTTAAGCCACTCAGCTTTTAAATTGTCATTCAACACGCTTGTCATGTCTGTTTCAATAAAGCCTGGAGCAAGGCAGTTGACACGAATATTTCTTGCAGCTACTTCCTTAGCTAAAGATTTTGTGAAAGCAATAATCCCAGCTTTAGCAGCAGCATAGTTGGTCTGGCCCGCACTACCGATCTTAGCAACAATAGAAGCCACATTTATAATAGATCCTGAACGCGCCTTAATCATATGGCGAATCACTGAGGAACATGTATAATACAAGGAAGTCAAGTTGGTGCTAATCACCGATTGCCAGTCGTCCTCAGACATACGCATCAACAAATTATCCCTGGTAATGCCTGCATTATTTACCAAAATATCTATTTTGTTGTGCTTATCTAAAAATTTCTGCACGCAATCTTTCACTCCACCATTATGACTCACATCCACACGAGCAAAAGAAACTTCGCCACCCAAGCCTGTTAAACTTTCTATAACAGCCTGACCTCGCTCCTCATTCAATCCCCAAATTTCTACATCTGCTCCGTTCTCAAGAAAAAGCTTAACTATCCCGAGTCCAATTCCTCGAGATCCTCCAGTTACTATAACTTTTTTGCCTACTAATGTTATATCCATACAAATCATACCTCTGATAGGAATTTTTCAATCTGAGCAAAAGTACCAAGACTTGTAATCGGTTTAGAAATCCCTATAGAGCGATTTAAACCAGCCAAAACTTTTCCTGGACCTAATTCTAAAAACTCATCCACCTCTGATTCGATATGGTAACAACTCTGATACCATAACGTAGGTGATGTCATTTGCCGAGCTAAACACTCTCGCATTTCTTCAGTATTTACTAAAGATTTTCCTACCACGTGTGACACTAAGGGAAGGCTAGAATCTTTCATGCATAAAGCATAAATGTCTGGAGCTAAGCCATCTTGAGCAACTTGCATTAAAGGAGTATGAAATGCTCCAGACACCTTTAAACGAACTGCTTTTTTACATCCTAAATCACGAAATAACTCAATCGCTTGGTCTACTTTTTCTGCTATTCCAGCCACTACAAGCTGTTTGGGTGCATTATAATTAGCAATCCAAATTCCTTGACCAAGACTTGTTATATTTTCCTCTATAACTTCAGAGGGAAGCCCTAATAAAGCCGCCATAGCCCCTGGGCTCTGATTACAAGCTTCATTCATTAACTGACCACGCTTTCTAACAAGCTCAAGGCCGTCGAGCACGGAGATTCTATCGGAAGCAACTAAAGCAGTATACTCCCCTAAACTTAATCCAGAGACTAAAGAAGGCTGAATAGAAGAACGCTGAGATAGAACCTTTACCACAGCCATGCTATGAAGATAAATAGCTAGCTGACTATGTACTGTTTCCATCAAAAGATCCTCAGGACCTTCAAACATAATTGAAGTCAGAGAAAATCCTAACCTTTCATTAGCAAAATCAAAAAGCTCTCTAACCTCAGGATACTCCATATATAGGTCTTGTCCCATACCTACATATTGGCTCCCTTGTCCTGGGAACAAAAAAGCATAACGTTTTTTCATGAAATTATCGTCCTTATTAGACCTGCTTTAAAACTACTGCGCCCCAAGACAAACCGCCCCCAAAGGCAACTAAAAGTAAATAATCATCAAGCTTAATGGATTCTGTATGAACTAATTCATCCAAAGCAATGCCCACAGACGAGGCCGCAGTATTTCCATACTTATGTACACTCTTAAACACTCTAGACTCATCAATCTCAAAACGCTTCGCTAAAGCATCTATTATTCTTTCATTAGCTTGATGAGGTACAAACCAATCTATATCCTCTTCCTGAATGCCTGCCAGGGCTATCGAATGTTTAGCTGCCGTTTCCATACGTCTCACAGCATGCTTAAAAACTTCTTTTCCCTCCATAGCAATAAAATGTTTGCCTGATTGTAAAGTCTCTTTAGAAGCAGGACAACGACTACCTCCAGCAGGAAGGCTTAATAACTCTCCTAGCTTACCATCTGCGCCTAAAGACAACCTATTAATCTCTAAAGATCCTGGCCGACTCTCCCCTATGACACAAGCAGCTCCTCCATCTCCAAACAACACACAGGTATTCCGATCTGTATAATCTACAAAAGAAGACAACTTATCAGCAGCAATTAACAATACATGGTTATATGTACCTGATTCTACATAAGCCTTAGCTACAGACAAACCATACAAATACCCAGTACAAGCCGCCTGGCAATCAAATGTAGGGACATCCTCAATGCCTAAATGTGCTTGAGCAAGAGCTCCGCTTGATGGGAAAATATAATCTGGTGCTGCTGTCGAGAAAATGATACAGTCAATCTGATCCTTGCTTAAACCCGCATTTGCTATAGCTTTCTCTGCAGCGATGGCTCCCATAAGAGAAGTGTACTCCTGAGGTCCAGCAATACGACGCTCTTTGATCCCCGTTCTGGTCACGATCCACTCATCAGAGGTATCTACCATTTTTTCTAAATCTGCGTTTGAAAGAACTTTCTCAGGCAAATAGGAACCCGTTGCCCAAATTGCTGCTTTTTTGTTTTTATTCACAGAGAACCACATGTAAAGAAAAAAGCTAGTATACTATTCAGAGAGTTTATACTCTAACCTTAATTTAGGCCCCAGACCCGAATGTAAAAATAAAATTCACATCACTATGACAAGATATCCAGATTACTTATCTAAATTAATTTTCTTTTTACGAAAACTTCCAGGAATTGGATTTAAAACAGCAGAAAAACTTGCTTTTGAACTCATCTCTTGGGACAGCGAACAATTAAAAATATTAGGTAACGCTTTTCATAATGTTGCTAGTGAGCGTAGTCACTGTCCCCTATGTTTTACTCTCAAAGAATCTAAAGAGGCAGACTGTCACTTTTGTAGAGAAGAAAGAGATAACCAAAGTCTATGTATTGTCGCTTCTCCAAAAGATGTTTTCTTTCTAGAACGTTCTAAAGTATTCAAGGGACGTTATCATGTTCTTGGTTCACTCTTATCGCCCATTACAGGGAAACATATAGAAAACGAGCGTCTCTCCATTTTAAAATCACGCATAGAAACGCTATGCCCAAAAGAAATTATCCTAGCCATTGATGCAACCTTAGAAGGAGATGCTACTGCCCTTTTTCTAAAACAAGAATTACAACATTTCTCTGTAAATATTTCCCGTCTAGCTTTAGGTCTTCCTATAGGCTTATCTTTTGATTATGTAGATTCAGGGACACTGGCAAGAGCTTTTTCTGGACGACACTCCTATTAGCAGCTCTCTTATCCTAAAAGTAAACAAGGTTCTCTTCTATGCTAGTCTTTCTTACTTTCCCCTAGGACACAGTGAATTATCGAATTTGCCTTAAAACCATGTAATCAGTAGAGTTATTTGAGCGACAAGGTTTATTAAGCTTTTTAAGGAAGCAAAAAACCCGCCGAAATATTCAGGCTCTAGTCTGAGCACAGTAATAATCCCGGTGTTAGGACGGGAAAAAATCAAACACAATTTAAATTTCTTTAGAAATACAAAAATAATCTAAGTAGTAAGGTCTTGTTAAAAAACTTCTTTGTCCCTATTTTTGTGCTTACCTCATTATCTGATAAACAAGCTTTCTATCTAGGGAAGACTCTTGGGAATGCTCATCATGCGAAATAAAGTTATCTTGCAAATATCTATTCTAGCGTTAATCCAAACCCCTTTAACTTTATTTTCTACTGAAAAAGTTAAAGAAGGCCATGTGGTGGTAGACTCTATCACAATCATAACGGAAGGAGAAAATGCTTCAAATAAACATCCCTTACCCAAATTAAAGACCAGAAGTGGGGCTCTTTTTTCTCAATTAGATTTTGATGAAGACTTGAGAATTCTAGCTAAAGAATACGACTCTGTTGAGCCTAAAGTAGAATTTTCTGAAGGGAAAACTAACATAGCCCTTCACCTAATAGCTAAACCCTCAATTCGAAATATTCATATCTCAGGAAATCAAGTCGTTCCTGAACATAAAATTCTTAAAACCCTACAAATTTACCGTAATGATCTCTTTGAACGAGAAAAATTTCTTAAGGGTCTTGATGATCTAAGAACGTATTATCTCAAGCGAGGATATTTCGCATCCAGTGTAGACTACAGTCTGGAACACAATCAAGAAAAAGGTCACATCGATGTTTTAATTAAAATCAATGAAGGTCCTTGCGGGAAAATTAAACAGCTTACGTTCTCAGGAATCTCTCGATCAGAAAAATCAGATATCCAAGAATTTATTCAAACCAAGCAGCACTCTACAACTACAAGTTGGTTTACTGGATCTGGACTCTATCACCCAGATATTGTTGAACAAGATAGCTTGGCAATTACGAATTACCTACATAATAACGGGTACGCTGATGCTATAGTCAACTCTCACTATGACCTTGACGACAAAGGGAATATTCTTCTTTACATGGATATTGATCGAGGGTCGCGATATACCTTAGGACACGTCCATATCCAAGGGTTTGAGGTTTTGCCAAAACGCCTTATAGAAAAGCAATCCCAAGTCGGCCCCAATGATCTTTATTGCCCCGATAAAATATGGGATGGGGCTCATAAGATCAAACAAACTTATGCAAAGTATGGCTACATCAATACCAATGTAGACGTTCTCTTCATCCCTCACGCAACCCGCCCTATTTATGATGTAACTTATGAGGTAAGTGAAGGGTCTCCTTATAAAGTTGGGTTAATTAAAATTACTGGGAATACCCATACAAAATCTGACGTTATTTTACACGAAACCAGTCTCTTCCCAGGAGATACATTCAATCGCTTAAAGCTAGAAGATACTGAGCAACGTTTAAGAAATACAGGCTACTTCCAAAGCGTTAGTGTCTATACAGTTCGTTCTCAACTTGATCCTATGGGCAATGCGGATCAATACCGAGATATTTTTGTAGAAGTCAAAGAAACAACAACAGGAAACTTAGGCTTATTCTTAGGATTTAGTTCTCTTGACAATCTTTTTGGAGGAATTGAACTATCTGAAAGTAATTTTGATCTATTTGGAGCTAGAAATATATTTTCTAAAGGTTTTCGTTGTCTAAGAGGCGGTGGAGAACATCTATTCTTAAAAGCCAACTTCGGGGACAAAGTCACAGACTATACTTTGAAGTGGACTAAACCTCATTTTCTAAACACTCCTTGGATTTTAGGAATTGAATTAGATAAATCAATTAACAGAGCATTATCTAAAGATTATGCTGTCCAAACCTATGGCGGGAACGTCAGCACAACGTATATCTTGAACGAACACCTGAAATACGGTCTATTTTATCGAGGAAGTCAAACGAGTTTACATGAAAAACGTAAGTTCCTCCTAGGGCCAAATATAGACAGCAATAAAGGATTTGTCTCTGCTGCAGGTGTCAACTTGAATTACGATTCTGTAGATAGTCCTAGAACTCCAACTACAGGGATTCGCGGGGGGGTGACTTTTGAGGTTTCTGGTTTGGGAGGAACTTATCATTTTACAAAACTCTCTTTAAACAGCTCTATCTATAGAAAACTTACGCGTAAAGGTATTTTGAAAATCAAAGGGGAAGCTCAATTTATTAAACCCTATAGCAATACTACAGCTGAAGGAGTTCCTGTCAGTGAGCGCTTCTTCCTAGGTGGAGAGACTACAGTTCGGGGATATAAATCCTTTATTATCGGTCCAAAATACTCTGCTACAGAACCTCAGGGAGGACTCTCTTCGCTCCTTATTTCAGAAGAGTTTCAATACCCTCTCATCAGACAACCTAATATTAGTGCCTTTGTATTCTTAGACTCAGGTTTTGTCGGTTTACAAGAGTATAAGATTTCGTTAAAAGATCTACGTAGTAGTGCTGGATTTGGTCTGCGCTTCGATGTAATGAATAATGTTCCTGTTATGTTAGGATTTGGTTGGCCCTTCCGTCCAACCGAGACTTTGAATGGAGAAAAAATTGATGTATCTCAGCGATTCTTCTTTGCTTTAGGGGGCATGTTCTAAGATATAAATTAAGGACTTATCGAAGGAAATCTTTGTTGTTTTCAGAAAAGGCTTTTGGTACCCTTTTTCTATACCCAAGTTAGTACAGGTAATTATGAAAAAATTATTATTTTCTACATTTCTTCTTGTTTTAGGATCAACAAGCGCAGCTCATGCAAATTTAGGCTATGTTAATTTAAAGCGATGTCTTGAAGAATCCGATCTAGGTAAAAAGGAAACTGAAGAATTGGAAGCTATGAAACAGCAGTTTGTAAAAAATGCTGAGAAAATAGAAGAAGAACTCACTTCTATTTATAATAAGTTGCAAGATGAAGATTACATGGAAAGCCTATCGGATTCTGCCTCTGAAGAGTTGCGAAAGAAATTCGAAGATCTTTCAGGAGAGTACAATGCGTACCAGTCTCAGTACTATCAATCTATCAATCAAAGTAATGTAAAACGCATTCAAAAACTCATTCAAGAAGTAAAAATAGCTGCAGAATCAGTGCGGTCCAAAGAAAAACTAGAAGCTATCCTTAATGAAGAAGCTGTCTTAGCAATAGCACCTGGGACTGATAAAACAACCGAAATTATTGCTATTCTTAACGAATCTTTCAAAAAACAAAACTAGTCCAAGTTTAAGGAGTTTTCTATGTCCGAAGCACCAGTCTACACTCTTAAACAGTTAGCTGAGCTACTACAAGTCGAAGTTCAAGGAAATATAGAAACTCCTATTTCAGGTGTTGAAGATATTAGTCAGGCGCAACCTCACCATATTGCTTTTTTAGATAATGAGAAATACTCTAGCTTTCTAAAAAACACCAAAGCTGGTGCTATTATTTTATCTAGATCTCAGGCAATGCAACATGCCCACCTAAAGAAAAACTTTCTTATTACCAATGAATCCCCTTCTCTAACATTTCAAAAGTGCATAGAGTTGTTTATTGAACCCGTAACATCAGGGTTTCCTGGTATTCATCCTACTGCAGTGATTCATCCTACTGCACGTATTGAGAAAAATGTAACCATAGAACCTTACGTTGTCATTAGTCAACATGCCCATATCGGCTCTGACACATACATCGGAGCTGGAAGTGTCATTGGAGCTCACAGCGTTCTAGGTGCTAACTGTCTGATTCACCCTAAGGTGGTGATTCGAGAAAGAGTCCTCATGGGAAACCGTGTAGTTGTTCAACCTGGAGCTGTTTTAGGATCCTGTGGTTTTGGTTATATTACAAATGCTTTTGGTCATCACAAACCTTTAAAGCATCTAGGCTATGTGATTGTAGGTGATGATGTAGAAATCGGAGCCAACACTACGATAGATCGTGGTCGATTCAAGAACACCGTGATCCATGAAGGAACTAAAATAGATAACCAAGTACAAGTAGCTCATCACGTAGAAATTGGAAAGCATAGTATTATTGTTGCCCAAGCAGGCATTGCAGGTTCTACAAAAATTGGTGAACATGTCATCATTGGAGGGCAAACCGGAATTACTGGGCATATTTCTATTGCAGACCATGTGATCATGATTGCTCAAACTGGAGTCACAAAATCTATCACCTCTCCAGGCATTTATGGAGGCGCTCCAGCACGACCTTATCAAGAAACACATCGGTTGATTGCTAAAATTCGGAACCTTCCTAAAACTGAAGAAAGACTAAGTAAGTTAGAAAAACAAGTAAGAGATCTATCGACTCCCAGCCTTGCTGAGATTCCTTCAGAGATCTAAAATTCTATTTATTTTATTAGTTTTGAAATCAAAAAAAAGACCAAATAATTAAATATATAAAGAACGTACTCTTCTTTTTATCATGAGAATTTTCATGATATTTTTATTTAAAATTTCTGGGCTAATCTTCCCTGTCCGCAATAGTTGCATGACTATTTTCATTCCAAGATTGAATTCATCCAGATTAGAAAAGATAAAACATTCTCCGCCAGAGTTTAAAGCTTTTGCAGTGTGCTCTGTATTGGAAAGTATAGACGGGCTTATAAACTTCAATGAAGAAAAATCTACATGTAAAGCAAGGCCCCGAATTGTATTCGCTAAGCTATATCTCAACGCAATAGGACTCGATGAAACTGAAGGTAAAGTAGGCACATCATTATCATAAATACGTGCTTGAATATTTCCACTACGCTTGAGTCCTTGAATTAGTTTCACATAGTTTAATAAATCTATATCCACAATCTCTTTAAAAATTAAAGTGAAAGCAACTCCATGTTGCTTTAAAACATCCCCGAGCTCCTTGCCTAGCTCACTCATGCTCTGACAATTCAAAAGAGAGATATTCCTATAGGTTAAATAATAACGTAGACTATTTACAACGGTAGTTCCTAAAAGAAGCGGTAGGTCTAGCTTTTTATTCACAGTAACAACATGCTCACACTGTTGTTCGAATAATCCGCAACACAGTAAAACCCCTCCCAAACCTATAGAATCATTTAAATGACAAATTACTTCGGTAAATTCTACCCAGTCGCTACTACATCCGGGAGAATAAAAAAATAACTGAGCTATTTTTTTATCCATCGAAGTTAACATGGCAAACAATTCCTTAGTTTGCTCCAACTCTTCATTTTTGAATGGCAACCATTGAGTTTTTTTTAAGTAGTAGTTTTTAGAGTCCGTCTTACGATTCTGAAATTCTTGAGCAGAAGCAACAATACGTTTTGTTATAGTTAAAAGCTTTTCCTCTAATTCTTCATGATCTCGAGATTTATCTTCACTAGGCTTATGATCAAAGTTTTTGATGACACCGTCTATCGAATCCACGTAAAACTGAGTGTGTCGATTAATTTTACGAGAAACGTCCATGTGATGTAATCCTTTTTGTTCTCTTTAAATTGCCACGAGAAACATATTAAAATTTTTTCGATTTTTTAAAAAAACTTAATTATTTTTTCTTCGGATAGCCCTTGTCTTTTGAAACCTAGGCTCCTATAATGAGATCAAAAACCGCTCCCGAAGCGTCTCCCTTATAAAAAAGTTATGGATAGTTCAGCACCTTATAATATAGCTTCTCAGGGCACAGAGAAATCCACAGTAGAAAGGATCTTAGACCTTTACGGGCCCGCTTCCTGTATTAAATTTTTAAAACAGATGGTTCTGATTCGTGAATTCGAAGCCCGAGGAGAAGAAGCCTATCTAGAAGGGCTAGTGGGTGGATTTTACCACTCTTACGCTGGCCAAGAAGCTGTAGCAACTGCTGCAATCGCAAACACAGGACTAGATCCCTGGGTGTTCTCTTCATACCGCTGCCACGCACTTGCGATTCTTCTCAACATTCCCCTTCAAGAAATTGCTGCTGAACTTTTAGGGAAAGAAACTGGATGCGCTTTAGGTCGTGGAGGATCCATGCATATGTGTGGGCCTAATTTCCCTGGAGGATTTGGTATTGTCGGAGGACAAATTCCCCTCGCAGCTGGAGCCGCATTTACCATCAAATATCAAGAACAAAAAAATAGAGTTTCTCTATGCTTTATCGGAGATGGTGCGGTAGCTCAAGGTGTATTCCATGAAACTCTGAACTTTGTTTCTCTTCACCAACTCCCTCTAATGCTTATTATTGAAAATAACGGCTGGAGTATGGGAACGTCATTAAATCGTGCTGTTGCAAAACAGCCCATAGCAGAGTCTCAAGGAAGTTCCTACGATATCCGTGCAGTCACAGTCAATGGTTTTGATCTATTTAACTCTCTTTTAGGATTTAGAGAGGCTTATCGCTATATGGTTGATACCGAATCTCCGGTTTTAGTTGAGTGTCTCTGCTCCCGATTTCGAGGGCATTCTATATCAGATCCTAATTTATATAGATCGAAAGAAGAAATGCAGTGTTTATTTAAAAAAGATCCTATTGTCCTAGCTAAAGATTGGCTAATTCGATTAGAGGTTCTGACTGAAGAGGAATTTCAAAATATACGCCAAGAATGCAAAACTGCTGTTTTAGAAGCGTTCTCTAACGCAAAACTCTCATCAGATCCATCCGTCACCACATTAGAGGAAGGAGTCTATGCCTAAACATAAAACATTAGAAATTCGAGAAGCTCTCCGAGAAGCAATTGACGAAGAGATGTCTCGCGATCCTAATGTCTGTATTCTTGGTGAAGAGGTTGGTGACTACAATGGTGCTTATAAAGTCACCAAAGGCTTATTAGATAAATGGGGCCCTAAGAGAGTCATTGATGCTCCTATTAGTGAAGCAGCCTTCTCTGGAATTGGAATAGGAGCCGCATTGTCAGGCCTGCGCCCTATTATAGAATTTATGAGCTGGAACTTTTCCTTTGTAGCCTTAGACCAAATCATTTCTCATGCAGCTAAGATGCATTTTATGACTGGAGGGAAGTTTTCCGTTCCTATAGTTTTTCGTGGCCCTAATGGTGCTGCAGCCCAGGTATCTTGCCAGCATTCTCATTGCGTTGAGTCGTTGTATGCTAATATTCCAGGTCTTATTATTATAGCCCCTTCGAACCCTTACGACGCTAAAGGCTTATTAAAATCAGCAATCAGAAATAATAACCCCGTTCTTTTTTTAGAAAACGAGCTAGAATATAACTTAAAAGGGGAAGTCCCCACCGAAGAATATCTCGTTCCTATTGGGAAAGCACATAGAGTTCAAGAAGGAAATGACCTTACAATTATTACTTATAGCCGTATGGTTTCCATTACAAAAGAAGCGTGTTCTCTAGCCAAAAAACGTTGGGGCTTGTCTATAGAAATTATTGATCTAAGAACGATCAAACCTTTAGACATATCAACAATTTTATCATCGGTACGAAAAACTTCACGCTGTATTGTAATTGAAGAGGGCCACTACTTCGCTGGGATTTCTTCTGAAATTATTGCCCTGATTACTGAGCATGTTTTTGATTCTCTTGATGCTCCCCCCTTAAGGGTATGCCAAAAAGAAACGCCTATGCCCTATAGTAAAATCTTAGAACAGGCCACTTTGCCTAATGTTAACCGAATCTTAGATACCATTGAAAAAGTCATGAGGTAAGTTTGTGATCTCCTTATTGAAAATGCCAAAGCTTTCTCCAACTATGGAAGTGGGCACTATAGTGAAATGGCATAAAAAAAGTAATGATCAGGTCAGTTTTGGAGACGTCATTGTAGAGATCTCTACAGACAAAGCTATTTTAGAACATACAGCAAATGAAGATGGCTGGATTCGTGAAATCTTACGTCATGAAGGCGAGAAAATCGTTATAGGCACCCCTATTGCGGTACTCTCTACAGAAGCCAACGAGCCCTTTAATCTAGAAGAACTTCTTCCTAAGACAGAACCTTCTAACCTTGAAGCATCTCCAAAAGGTTCTTCTGAAGAGGTCTCGCCTGCAACAACTCCACAAGCTGCCTCAGCAACATTCACAGCAGTAACTTTTAAGCCAGAGCCACCTCTCTCCTCGCCTTTAGTCTTCAAACACGTAGGCACTACGAATAATCTCTCTCCATTAGCTAGACAACTAGCAAAAGAGAAAAACATAGATGTCTCATCAATTCAAGGGAGTGGTCCTGGAGGACGTATAGTAAAAAAAGATTTAGAGAAAGCTCCTCCTAAAAGCATTGCTGGTTTTGGCTATCCTGAGTCTCCCGAAGTGCCTCCAGGTTCCTATCATGAGGAGAATCTCTCTCCGATTCGGGAAGTGATTGCTGCACGCCTACAAGCTGCTAAGATCTCTATTCCTCACTTCTATGTAAGGCAGCAGGTCTACGCCTCACCTCTCCTTAATCTGCTCAAAGAACTTCAAGCTCAGGGAATCAAACTCTCTATTAACGATTGCATTGTACGTGCCTGTGCTCTGGCGCTCAAAGAGTTCCCTTCTATCAATTCAGGATTTAACAGTGTCGATAATAAAATCGTCCGTTTTGATACTATCGATATCTCGATAGCTGTGGCCATTCCAGATGGAATTATTACGCCAATTATACGCTGCGCAGACCGTAAAAATCTCGGCATGATTTCAGCAGAAATTAAGAGCTTAGCGTTAAAAGCAAGAAATCAATCTCTTCAAGACACTGAATACAAAGGAGGGTCCTTCTGTGTCTCTAACTTAGGAATGACAGGAATCACTGAATTTACAGCGATTGTCAATCCTCCTCAAGCGGCGATTCTTGCCGTAGGAAGTGTTACAGAACAAGCTCTTGTTCTTGACGGAGAAATTACTATAGGATCTACCTGCAATCTTACCCTATCTGTAGATCATAGAGTGATTGATGGTTATCCTGCTGCGATGTTTATGAAACGATTACAAAAGATCTTAGAAGCTCCGGCTGTCCTACTATTAAACTAGCAATCTTTGAACAAAAAGGACTCTTTCTATAGCTCCTTGGCTATGGAAAGAGTCCCTGATTCCATCCTGTCTATTTCTTAATTTCCTTCTCCAGAGCAAGATTTTGTAGGAACATGCCAAATATCTCTGGCATAATCCTGAATGGCTCTGTCACTAGAGAAAAAGCCCATTCCTGCAGTATTATAAATAGAAATCTTAGTCCATGAATCTGGTTCCTTAAAGAGTTTGTTCACATTTTCATGGGCAGCGATATAAGACTCCAAGTCAGCCAAGACAAAAAAGGGATCTCCTTCATGCAGTAGGCGATGTACTATCGGTTTAAACAGATCTTTATCATTGCTATTGAAAAATCCCTGTTCTAGCAAATCTAAAACCTGACGGATCTTAGGATTCTTATCACAAATTGTCTGAGGACAGTATTCCCTCCGCAGTTGTACAATTTGCTCCTCCAAAAGACCAAAAATAAACATATTCTCCTTACCAATATGCTCTGCCATTTCTATATTTGCACCGTCCATAGTTCCTATAGTCAGAGCTCCATTCAAAGCAAATTTCATATTTCCTGTTCCAGAAGCCTCCATTCCAGCTGTAGAAATCTGTTCTGAAAGATCTGTACCAGGAATGATATGCTCAGCCATAGAAACTCGATAGTTAGGTAAAAAAAGAACCTTAAGCTTATCATTAACTCGAGAATCTTGATTTACAACGTCAGCAACGCTATTGATTAACTTGATAATGAGTTTGGCCATGACATAGCCAGGAGCCGCCTTACCAGAAAAAATTACTGTTGTAGGGACGACATCTTGATTAGGGTTTTCTTTCAAGTCATTATAAACATAGATGACTCTAAGAATATTCATTAGTTGTCGTTTATACTCATGAATACGCTTAATATGACAGTCAAAGAGAGAATTAGGGTCTACTATTTCTCCAACTTCATTATAAATTCTACTTGTTAGATCCTGCTTATTTTTTAATTTTACCCCTTTCCAATGATCTCGGAAACCACTATCTTCGGCAAAGGAACGGATCAATGAAAGATGAGAAAGATCAATGATATAACGATCCCCTATAGTTTCATTGAGAAGCTTACTCAAACGAGGATTACAGAGAGCAATCCATCGTCGTGGAGTCACCCCATTGGTCACATTGATAAACTTCTCAGGGAAAAACTCATAAAACTCTTTAAAGAGAGTATCTTTAATCAGCTGAGAGTGGAATGACGAAACTCCATTTACTTTTGCAGAACCTACTACGGCAAGGTTTGCCATATTGATACGCTTTTGATACCCTTCTTCAACAATGGATAAAGACCGGCGCTTATCATCATTTTTAGGATAGCGAGAGCCAACTTTTTCTAACCAACGGGAATTTATTTCATAAATAATCTCTAAATGCCGAGGTAATAACTTAGAGAATAAATCGAGAGGCCATCTCTCTAAAGCCTCTGGGAGGATTGTATGATTGGTATAGTTAAAGATGACTGTAGTCATCTCCCAAGCCTTATCCCAAGGTAATTCTTCCCTATCGACTAAAATATGCATCATTTCAGCAATCCCTAAAGCGGGATGGGTATCGTTTAATTGTACTACGACTTTATCCGCAAGGTTATCCAAACAAATATGTGTCTTTGTATATCTGCGGATAATATCTTGAATGGTTGCTGAAACTAAAAAATACTCTTGTTTGAGACGCAATTCCTGCCCCTCAGTAATAGAATCATTAGGATAGAGGACGCGAGAGATGTTTTCTATCAAGGCGATATCTTCTATAGCCTGGATATAGTTCCCGTGGTTAAAATAGCTGAATTCAAAGCCTCGCGGAGATTGTGCTTGCCATAGCCTTAGAGAATTTACAGTATCATTACCGTACCCAGGAATCGGAATATCATAAGCCATCGCCAATACCTCTTGGGTATCGACAAGATCTGCCACCTGTTTCCCTCGAGAATCGGTATAATGAATGACCCTTCCATAAAATCGTACGGGATAGAGGTACTCTCCCCTACAGATTTCCCAAGGATTTCCATAACGTAGCCACTCGTCAGGAGCTTCCTCTTGATACCCGTTGACGATCCTCTGATCAAAAATACCATAATCATAGCGTATACCGTAGCCGTAGGCTGGAACTGCTAATGTAGCCATAGAATCCAAGTAACAAGCTGCCAGTCTCCCCAAACCACCATTTCCTAATCCTGCATCGGATTCCATTTCTACAAGGTGGTCAAAGTCATAATTTAAAGTTTTTAGTGCCTTCCTTACTAAATCTAGAATTCCTAAATTCAAAAGATTGCTTTTTAGACTTCTCCCTAAGAGAAATTCCATGGAAAGGTAATAAACTCTTTTTACATCATTTTTATAGTAGCCATTTTGAGTTTTCAGCCACCCCTTGGCCAACCATTCCATAACAGTTTTTGCAACAGCTGTGAAGATATCTCTAGGAGATGCGGACTCTGGTGATTGTACAACACTTAAATACAGACGATCTAAAATCGCCCGTTTCATAGAGTCAACACTGACTTTGTTCTTATCAAAACTCGAAAAATCTTCCACAATGCAACCATTTCAAATACCATCTAGAACCCTCCATATGCGAAATTTGAAAAAAAAAAAAGAACTTCGCCTTGGTAAATAAAAGAGAGCCTATTAAGAGAGCTTAATAGTTCTGAACTAGAGAAAGACTATAAATAAAATTAGTTGATAAATTTTAATAAAATTAAAATAATATCTATAAAAATATTATTGACAACAATTATATAGACAGATTAAAATTATTTAATTTTTTACTCAGGAGAACAACATGGCTACAGTAGCACAAACACCTCAGACTACACAACCACAACCATCAGTATCTCACAAGGCAACACATCGTTATTGTTCCTGGGTATTTTTTAAGCCTATTTTAGTTAGTCTAGGTCTCCTCCTTGCTTCCTTAACCACCCTAGGACTGGTTATTGCCAGTGGAGTCACCCTATCCTTAGGAATCGGCATTGTTCTTGCTATACAGATAGTACTTGCTGGTATTGCTCTTGTCCTTGCTTTCAATCATATTAGACAATTTAAACAAGCTAGAACAGCGGAGTTGAACTCAATGAAAATGATATCTGCGCCGGCTGCTGCAACTGTCCAGAAGCAAAAATTAGAGGATCGTTACTCCTCTAAATAATCATCTCTTCGCTAGGGAAAAATTCCAAACTCTTATGCAAGGAATTTAAATTCTTAGAAATATCTTGAATAGCCATGTGAATATCATGGCTATTTTCTTCTATTTTTTGTTCAATCAATCGTATGGATGAGATTACCGTCGAATGATCTCTTGAAAAGACATCGCCTATTCTCACGTATGATAGTGAAAGCTTCTGACGACAAAAGTACATGGCTACCTGACGTGGCAATACATATTCTCGGGACTGAGAACGTCCTAAAATACTCTCCTGAGAGACCCCATAATATTGAGCAACATTACGAATAATCTTTAAAGGAGTTAAACGAACGCTTCCTGCTGCTTCTAAAACATCTTTTAAAAGAGTTTTCACATCATCTTCATATAGTAATTGGTGAGAGAGTTTTTTATACATTACCCTCTTTGCTAAAAGATTCAGTGCATGCAGTAAGGTCTTTACGTTGGAAGATAGCGCATAAATTAAAAAATCTAAGGCCGTTTCTTGAATGCGAATAGATAAGCGCTCTACCTGTCTCATTAAGAAACTGCGCAATCCTTCCTGAACCAAAGGATGTATCGGAATTGCAACTCCCCATTCAAACCTGCTGATCAATCTATCTTCAACAGCAACGAGATCCACAGGCGCATAGGATGAAGACACTACAATCAACTTCCCTTCAGAATGAAGAGAATTAAACGTATGGAAGAACTCTTCTTGAGTTGCCGACTTTCCTGAAAAAACCTCGATATCCTCAATGAATAGAGCATCAATATTGCGGTAAAAAGAACGGAATTTTTGCATTTCTCCTGAACGGATAGCAGAGACTAAGTGCTCTGTAAACAAATCCGAAGAAACATAGAGAATCTTACCTCCAGATTCACGAAGAACACTGATAGCTGACTGCATTAAGTGAGTTTTTCCAGATCCCTCAGGTCCAAACAGATAAATTGGATTAAAAGTAACTCCTCCGTTTTCATCAGGACTCTTAGTAAATTCCTGTAAAACACGAAAAGGAAGATCATTTTCAGGGGTAACTAAAAAATTAGAGAAGGTCATCTCAGGATTCACACTTCCATAATGCATGGTAAAGTATGCTGTCTTCTCTTGCTGCATCTGCTTCTCCTTATAAAAAGGAGCTGCTTTATCTACCGAAGTAACGTGAACACGAATGGGCTTATTGTTATTATTTACAAGACCAGATTTAACCTTATGTCTTATATGCTCCTCAAACCAAGTAATTTGAAAAGAATCTTGAGCTTCAAGATACAAATTACAAGCATCAAAACATAAGACCTTTAAAGATCGCAACCACTTGTCTACAGTATTTGTGCCAATTTCTTTCTCTTGTAGCAAAAGAAATTCTTCCCATGCTCGCATAAACTATGAGCTCATATAAATCGCTTGTTTCAATAAGCCTGTATTAAGACAATTCGACTTTTTTTTCAGTATTATCGATGTTTTTTATTATTTAAAACCACTTCATTTTTAAGATGTTTGCTATCTAATATCTTATTAGTGATCCACTGCTGGACGACTCCTAAAATCATAGACGAAAGCCAATAGATGTTTAATCCTGAAGGGAAGTTATAGAACATAGCGGTAAATAAAATCGCCATCATGTTCCCCATAACTTGTTGCTGTTTCTGCTGATCCGTAACAGGTCCTTTCTTATGCAAACTCGTGACCTTCTGTTGTAAGAACATCACTATACCTAATAGAATAGGAAGTAAGTGGAACTCATTTCCAATAAACCATATCGATGTCTGCCAAGAAAACAACACATCAGGAGCTGTTAAGTTATCAATCCACCCAGGAATAAACGAGGCTCCTCGTAATAAGAATGATGACTTTAATAAATCAAACATCGCAATTAGGAAAGGAAGCTGTATCAATAAAGGTAAACAACCCGTGATAGGATTCACTTTGTTTGTCTTATACAAGCCCATGATTTCCATCTGAGCACGCTTAGGTTCGTTCTTATACTTTTGCTGAATTTGCTGAATATAAGGAGATAAAATCTGCATACGCCTCATAGATCGTATGGACCATGCATTTAAAGGATAGAGAAGCAATTTCAAAAATACAGTAAGTAAAATAATGGAAATTCCCCAAGAACCCGTAACCAATTTGAAGAACTTCATAATAATAAATAGGAGTGCTGCAAAAGGAGCTGTAATAAATGCAAAAACACCACGGAAAGAAATGCTATCAAGATACTCAGGATTTTCTCCCTTCTCCTGAGTAATTGTCTTATCTAATACTTTAAGTGTAGGCTCTGCCAAGGGACCTGCATACACTAAAAATCGATGTGTCCCTGCATCTTTTGGCAAAGGAAGCAAGGTCTCATATCCAGGATATTTTGATACTGGATACAGTTGATTTTTAGGAGAAATAGCAGACAATCTTGTCGGAGCCGTAGAACCCGAAATGTAGAGAGATCCATAGCCAGAAGCAATTTCAGACAACGGAGTTAAAATAATACCGAAATATCCATTCGAATTTAAAATCCATTGAGGATAAACACCACGACGTACAGCTAAAGGCTCTTTTACTTTTGGAAGCTTAACTTTATCTAAAGACCCCTTATTTTTTTTGATAACCCTGTATTTAATGGTTGGGGCTGAAGCATTTGACATGATCTCCACTTCAGGAACTCCTGAAGTTACCCATACATCTTCGGTTTCTTTCGTTAAAGTAATTGCAGTTTCAAAAACATAGGGCTTTTCTTCCGGATTCTCTGGAAGTTTGTATACCTTCTGAACCGATCTATCTAAGCTTTCCAATTGAATGGAATGGGGGGTATAGGAAAGAACTCGGTATCTTAAAGCCACAGGAGTCGCTAGCTCTCTTCCTGAAACCACATTTAATGCGTGATACTCTAGAGGAAGTAATTTCTTAGAATCACTTAATAATCCCCTGCGCAATAAAGGGTAGTAACCTCCAATCGAGTTTTTGGCTTGTTGGCCATCAGGAAGTTTTGAAGACAGCCCAGGGAAAAGAGCTTCAGGAGATTTCTCTGAAGCTAAATCCCTATCAAAACCAATTTCATTCACAATGCTTTTATTATTTGTTGAAGCAAAAGGTAAATTGATACCTTCTATAGAACCACTCTCTTCAGAAACAATAATCTGCATGTAATCATTAAATAAAACATAGTGGTTCGCAGTATCTGACGACTTTGCCGAATCTTGGTCATTACCAAAAATTACAGCTCGTGTAATAGGAAGATCCAAAGAAACTAACTTTTCTTCTCGAGAATCATAGAGACCTAAAGGAATATAGTCGCTTCCTGATCTCCAAAAGACAAGCGCTGTACCAAAGATCGTGCTATCTTTATTGGAAATTCTTCCTTGTGCGTACTCACCTAGAAATACTAAAGGCTCTTTATTGTTACGAAACTCAACAACTAGTACAGGTAAACCTTCATGATTCGTAGGAAGAAAAACTTTTCCCGTATTCGTAGGATTGAAAGAAGAACCCTGCTGACGATATAAAGCCAAGTGAATATTATCGAAACCACACTTGTGATCTACAAAGCTCCAAGATTCCCCAGAAGAATAAACAGACTGAGCAGCTTCTCCATTATGTAATAAAAATAACTTGTCTCCAACACGAACTGCGTAGTTATTCTTATGTTCTTCTCCGTTTACATCGGTGTCCCATGAAGCTACACTTAACCCTACAGATTCTACTGCAGCTAGCGTCTGTTCTGAAATCTTTCTTTGTTTCTCTGCTAGATTTTTGCAGGAACGAAATTCATTATAACCAAAAAATATTTGACATCCTACAAAAGCAATCCCAATTAAAGAAACAAAAAGCAAAGTGCGTTTATTCATTTGATAAACTCTAAAAATTAAACTTAAGAGGTCAAAATATCATAAACCCACATTATCTCCCAAAGGAGAATCTCTCAATACAGGTCTCTTATTGTGATAGACTGTAAAATTCTAAAGTCTCATGCCAAAAAGATGCTGCTATATGTGTGAACGGTGCCTTCGAGCTTTCAATGAGCAAATGATAAGTAAGGCCACACCAAATAGAAATAAAGGTATAGATAAAATTTGACCAATTGTAAGTAGACAATCCTCTGCTAAAACTTTCCCTTGATGGCTTTTTACATACTCCGCAAAAAAACGAATGAAAGCGACAGAAATACAGGCTATAGAAGTCACATATCCCTTACCTAAATGCAAATAACGCTTATAGGAAAGAAAATATAAAATTCCAGAGACGACCAAGTAACTGATTCCCTCATAAAGCTGCACAGGATGCACAGGAACTCCCTGGACACCTTGCATAGGATCAGAAAAAACCACCCCCCAAGGCAAAGAAGTCGGTGTTCCTACAATTTCTTGATTCCAAAAATTACCCAAACGAATAAAAAACGCTGCAATTCCGAAAACTGATCCACACAAGTCTGTAAGGAAGAGAAAAGTCAATTTTGAAATCTTTTTTTTATATATCCAAGAAAAAATGGCCGCCCACAAAAGAAAGCCAAGAACGCCTCCATGACTCGACAAGCCTCCGTGCCATATTTGAATGATCTCTTCAGGATGTTGTAAGTAAAAACTCCATCCATAAAAAATCACATAGGCAAGTCTAGCTCCAGGGACAATAAATAAAATAGAGTATATAAAAAAGTTTTCTAAAGCCACGCGTAGCTGGCTTTTGGAAAAACTTAAATGATCTTTCAAACCATAATAGGAAAGAGCCAAATACCTTGCTGAGAGACATGCTAGAAAAATCCCTACAGTAAAAAAGACGCCATACCAAGTAAGTCTTAGAGACCATGGCTCGAAAGACCAGACAATTTTTGAGCGATCCCAATAGATCACAGCCATCTCAGCTCGCATATCTTAATACCAGTTAGCAAAAAATTCATACTCCAAGTAAAATAGAGTATTTAGAAATTAAGTGTAATGCACTATGGCAAGAAACATCAAATATTTCCTGATACTATTTCCTGGTATTTTGTGGATATCAGCAGGAATGAAACTCTTGCTAAAAGCTACCGCAATAGCCCTAGACCCCCTTTCTTCTTTTTTTACCTACTGTCTTCTATCTATGGTTTCTTGGGGATTAGCATCCCTAAAACATCGCTACTTGCTAAGCAAAACTATAAGGAAACAGCTGAGTCTATCTTCTGAATTCTTTTCACAAAAAATTACATGGATTGCCTATATAAAGCAGACCTTTATCTCTAGAAGGTTTCTCATCATGGTCATTATGATTGCCTTCTCTTTAGTCCTTCGTCGTTATATCAGCAATCCTCAAGCCTTATTCGTGATTCGAGCTACAGTGGGCTATGCTCTCATTAAAACTGCCATCGCTTACTTCTCAAAATTACAGAATGCCCTAATGGAAAATCCTGAAGGAAATTAGTGCGAACTCTATGGAAATCATTCATATAGGAACCGATATTATTGAAATTAGCCGCATTCGCGAGGCAATTGCAACTCACGGCAATCGACTACTCAATAGAATCTTTACAGAAGCAGAACAGAAATATTGCTTAGAAAAGACCGATCCCATCCCTTCATTTGCAGGTCGCTTTGCTGGAAAAGAAGCTGTAGCAAAAGCTTTAGGAACTGGCATAGGGAGCGTTGTTGCCTGGAAAGACATCGAAGTCTTTAAAGTATCTCACGGACCCGAAGTTCTCCTCCCTTCGCATGTCTATGCAAAAATTGGAATTTCTAAAGTCATTCTCTCTATAAGCCACTGCAAAGAGTATGCCACAGCAACTGCAATCGCATTAGCCTAAGAATCTTTCAGCATCTAGTGCTGCTATACAACCACTTCCTGCAGAAGTAACCGCCTGACGATAGTACTTATCCTGAACATCTCCAGCAGCAAATACTCCAGGGACAGAAGTCTTGGACGTTCCTTTCTCAGTCACAATATAGCCCGACTCATCTAACGTCAGCTGTCCTCCGAGAAAATCCGTATTTGGCTTATGGCCTATAGCAAAGAACACCCCCGCAGCTTCTCTAGTTGTAATTTCTTGAGTCTGAACATTCTTAATATCTACGGAACGGACAATGCTATCTCCAGAAATTTTTACAATCTCGCTATTCCATAAAAATGTAATTTTTTCATTGTTTTGCGCCCGAGCTTCCATAGCTTTAGAAGCCCGCAGTTTATCTCTACGATGAACTACATATACGTGGCTTCCATAACGAGTCAGGTAAAGAGCTTCTTCTAAAGCAGAATCCCCTCCCCCAATCACATAAAGATCTTTATTTTTAAAAATAGGAGAAGCCCCATCGCAAACGGCACAAGCAGTCACTCCTTTTTGCCAAAATTCATCGTTTCCTGCTCCAGGAATTTCTAAACGTTTAGCAGAAGCTCCTGTAGCTATGATACAGGCATCACAAGAATAGGTTTCTTCTTTTGATTTCAAAATAAAAGGGCGAACAGAAAAATCTACGGAAATAATATCTTGAGCTAGTGTCTTGGTCCCAAACCGCACAGCCTGCTCCTTCATATTATTCATAAGTTTTGGCCCAAGAATCCCTTCAGGAAACCCTGGAAAATTCTCAACTTCTGTTGTAGTCATAAGCTGGCCACCAGAGATCCCAGAGAAAAACCCCTCAAATAAAAGAGGATGCAAAAGCGCTCTTGATGCATAAATTGCCGCTGTATATCCAGATGGACCTGAACCAATAATAATTAACCGGGAATGAATCATTTATAATTTCCTTATCTAACTTTAGAAATTGAGAACACTGTTCTTGATCTACTAGAAAAAAGACACTTAATTCTAGCCTATCTAATAAACAACACTTAGCGTCTATGCGTCAGTTTCTCTATGCAAAAAACTTGCTTTTGAATAGCTTTTGTCTAGTTTTAATTTATACGGATTTAAGACTAAAGTTTCAAATCTCAAGATCTTCATCTTCCAGTAATAACACCTACATTTCTGTGATTAATCTTTAGAATTTTCTTAGAGCTAAGAAACCAAGACCCATCCTATTATTTAACCCTCAATAAGTATGGTTCTACTTCTGAATGCACTTGGTTCTTGAGCAGCAACCAAAAAGATCTATCAGGCTTAAGAACAAAGCTGATGTAGCCCATCTGGGACGAGAATTTATGGGGTGCTTATGAAAAAAACGATATGTTTTCTATGCGCCAAATCCTGTTTCTCTACATATGACAAGGCACATTTATGATAATTACCACACGTATTTTATAAAATCTGGTAATATAGAAAAGTTAAAAAAGAGGCCTTATACATCTCTAGAACGGAAGTATAGGATTTTACGATTAATTCGATTATATAGAACTAATCGTCTCCTGCAAGGGAGGTCTTGCCTTTTTTAAGGTTTATATTTACACTGTCTTTTTTGACTTTGTAGTTTTTAGGAGAATAACAATAAATGCCAAAACAAGCTGAATATACTTGGGGATCTAAAAAAATTCTGGACAATATAGAATGCCTCACAGAAGACGTTGCCGAATTTAAAGATTTGCTTTATACGGCACACAGAATTACTTCGAGCGAAGAAGAATCTGATAACGAAATACAGCCTGGCGCCATCCTAAAAGGTACCGTAGTTGATATTAATAAAGACTTTGTCGTAGTTGATGTTGGTCTGAAGTCTGAGGGAGTGATCCCTATGTCAGAGTTCATAGACTCTTCAGAAGGTTTAGTGCTTGGAGCTGAAGTAGAAGTCTATCTCGACCAAGCCGAAGACGAAGAGGGCAAAGTTGTCCTTTCTAGAGAAAAAGCCACACGACAACGTCAATGGGAATACATCTTAGCTCATTGTGAAGAAGGTTCTATTGTTAAAGGTCAAATTACACGTAAAGTCAAAGGCGGCCTTATTGTAGATATTGGAATGGAAGCCTTCCTACCTGGATCACAAATTGACAACAAGAAAATCAAAAATTTAGATGATTATGTCGGAAAAGTTTGTGAATTCAAAATTTTAAAAATTAACGTTGAACGTCGCAATATTGTTGTCTCAAGAAGAGAACTCTTAGAAGCTGAGAGAATCTCTAAGAAAGCCGAACTTATTGAACAAATTTCTATCGGAGAATACCGCAAAGGAGTTGTTAAAAACATTACTGACTTTGGTGTATTCTTAGATCTCGATGGTATTGACGGTCTTCTCCACATTACCGATATGACCTGGAAGCGCATACGACATCCTTCCGAAATGGTCGAATTGAATCAAGAGTTGGAAGTAATTATTTTAAGCGTAGATAAAGAAAAAGGACGAGTTGCTCTAGGTCTCAAACAAAAAGAGCATAATCCTTGGGAAGATATTGAGAAGAAATACCCTCCTGGAAAACGAGTTCTTGGTAAAATTGTGAAGCTTCTCCCCTACGGAGCTTTCATTGAAATTGAAGAGGGCATTGAAGGTCTAATTCACATTTCTGAAATGTCTTGGGTGAAAAATATTGTAGATCCTAGTGAAGTCGTAAATAAAGGCGATGAAGTTGAAGCCATTGTTCTATCTATTCAGAAGGACGAAGGAAAAATTTCTCTAGGATTAAAGCAAACAGAACGTAATCCTTGGGACAATATCGAAGAAAAATATCCTATAGGTCTCCATGTCAATGCTGAAATCAAGAACTTAACCAATTACGGTGCTTTCGTTGAATTAGAACCAGGAATTGAGGGTCTGATTCATATTTCTGACATGAGTTGGATTAAAAAAGTCTCTCACCCTTCAGAACTATTCAAAAAAGGAAATTCTGTAGAGGCTGTTATTTTATCAGTAGACAAAGAAAGTAAAAAAATTACTTTAGGAGTTAAGCAATTAAGTTCTAATCCTTGGAATGAAATTGAAGCTATGTTCCCTGCTGGCACAGTAATTTCAGGAGTTGTGACTAAAATCACTGCATTTGGAGCCTTTGTTGAGCTACAAAACGGGATTGAAGGATTGATTCACGTTTCAGAACTTTCTGACAAGCCCTTTGCAAAAATTGAAGATATTATCTCCATTGGAGAAAATGTTTCTGCAAAAGTAATTAAGCTAGATCCAGATCATAAAAAAGTTTCTCTTTCTGTAAAAGAATACTTAGCTGACAATGCTTATGATCAAGACTCTAGGACTGAATTAGATTTCAAGGATTCTCAAGGCCCTAAAGAGAGAAAGAAAAAAGGAAAATAGCATCTAATGCTGGTAATGCAGAGGATCGTATTATTTAGTTCTAAATAATACGTCCTTAATTTAGCTATTTACTGATTTCCTTATTTACAAGAGGAGTATAATGAATAAAAATCTTGTAGCTATTTTTGACTACATGGAGAAAGAAAAAGGGATTCAGCGCTCTACTATTATAGGAGCTATCGAATCTGCTTTAAAAATTGCTGCTAAAAAAACCTTAAGAGATGACGCGAACATATCTGTAAACATTAATTCTCGTACTGGTGACATCGAAGTCTTTTGTGAAAAGGAAATAGTAGAAATTTGTCAGAATCCTAGCAAAGAAATTCCTTTAGATAAAGCCAGAGAATACGATCCGGACTGTCAGATTGGTCAGTACATGGATGTCCCTTTTGTTTCTGATAATTTTGGAAGAATAGCTGCTCACGCAGCACGACAAATTATCGGTCAAAAGCTAAGACATGCTGAGAGAGACGTTATTTATGAAGAATATCGCCATCGCGTAAATGAAACTTTATCTGGTGTTGTCAAACGTTTTGCTAAAGGTTCTAATTTAATTATTGACTTAGGAAAAGTTGAAGCAATTCTTCCTACCCGGTTTTATCCTAAAACAGAAAAACATAAGATCGGTGATAAAATTTACGCCCTACTCTATGAAGTTCAAGAGTCTGAAAATGGTGGAGCGGAAGTTATCCTCAGTCGTAGTCACGCAGAATTTGTTAAACAATTATTTATTCAAGAAGTCCCAGAACTAGAAGAAGGTTCTGTGGAGATTGTTAAGATAGCTCGTGAAGCTGGGTACCGCACGAAACTAGCTGTAAGATCGTCAGACCCTAAAACTGATCCTGTTGGAGCTTTTGTAGGTATGCGAGGTTCTCGAGTAAAAAATATCATTCGAGAATTGAACGATGAGAAAATTGACATTGTCAATTACTCCCCCGTCTCTACAGAGTTATTACAGAATCTTCTTTATCCAATAGAAATCCAAAAGATTGCTATTTTAGAAGACGACAAAGTGATTGCAATTGTCGTTAATGATGCAGACTACGCTACTGTTATTGGTAAACGAGGAATTAACGCTCGTTTAATTAGCCACATTCTAGACTACGAGCTCGAAGTACAACGTATGAGTGAGTACAATAAGTTGCTAGAAATTCAACGCCTTCAATTAGCAGAATTCGATAGTCCGCACTTAGATCAACCCTTAGAAATGGAAGGGATTAGTAAGCTAGTCATCCAAAATTTAGAACATGCTGGATATGACACAATTAGAAGAGTATTATTAGCGAGTGCTAATGATCTGGCATCTGTTCCTGGGATCAGTTTAGAGCTTGCTTATAAGATCCTTGAGCAAGTCAGCAAATATGGAGAAAGTAAAGTTGACGAAAAACCTGAAATTGAAGATTAAGAATGCTCAATTAACGAAAGCCGCGGGGCTGGATAAGCTAAAACAAAAACTTGCCCAAGCAGGATCTTCTGAAGCTAAATCTTCTTCAGAAAAACCTTCTGCGAAAGAAAAGTCTGTAAAAGTAGCTCTTGCCGCAACTTCTACCCCTACGGCAAGTGCGGAACAAGCTTCACCAGAGTCTACTTCACGTCGCATTCGTGCTAAAAATCGTTCGTCGTTCTCATCATCCGAAGAAGAGTCTTCTGCTCATATTCCAGTGGATACATCTGAACCTGCTCCAGTCTCCATAGCAGATCCTGAGCCTGAGTTAGAAGTAGTCGATGAGGTTTGTGACGAAAGTCCTGAGGTTCATCCAGTTGCTGAAGTTCTTCCTGAGCAACCCGTATTGCCCGAAACCCCACCTCAAGAAAAAGAATTAGAGCCTAAGCCTGTGAAGCCTGCTGAACCTAAAAGCGTCGTAATGATTAAATCTAAGTTCGGCCCTACAGGAAAGCATATCAATCATCTCCTAGCAAAAACATTCAAGGCTCCTGCCAAGGAAGAGAAAGTCGTAGCTGGCTCGAAAAGCACAAAGCCCGTTGCTTCAGATAAAACAGGGAAACCTGGAACATCTGAAGGTGGTGAACAGAATAATCGAGAAAAACAATTCAATCCTGCTAACCGTAGTCCTGCTTCTGGTCCAAAAAGAGATGCTGGGAAGAAAAATCTTACCGACTTTCGTGATCGTTCTAAGAAATCTGATGAAAGCCTAAAGGCTTTTACAGGAAGAGATCGTTACGGATTAAATGAAGGCGGAGAAGAAGACAGATGGCGAAAAAAACGTGTTTATAAGCCTAAAAAACACTATGACGAAGCCTCTATCCAGCGACCTACGCATATCAAAATTTCCTTGCCAATTACCGTCAAAGATCTGGCAGCAGAAATGAAGCTCAAGGCTTCAGAAGTCATTCAAAAGTTATTCATTCATGGAATGACCTATGTAGTCAATGATATTCTAGACAGCGAAACTGCAGTACAATTTATTGGCTTAGAGTTTGGATGTACAATTGACATCGACTATTCTGAGCAAGATAAGTTGTGCCTAAGCAATGACACTGTAAGAGACGAAATTCAATCTACAGATCCCAGCAAGCTTGTGATTCGCTCCCCTATTGTTGCGTTTATGGGTCACGTCGACCACGGAAAAACAACACTCATTGACTCCTTAAGGAAAAGTAATGTCGCTGCAACAGAAGCTGGAGCGATTACCCAACACATGGGAGCCTTCTGCTGCTCCACCCCAGTGGGAGACATAACAATTTTAGATACTCCTGGTCACGAAGCTTTCTCTGCAATGCGAGCCCGTGGAGCTGAAGTTTGTGATATTGTTGTGCTTGTAGTCGCTGGAGACGAAGGAATTAAAGAACAAACTTTAGAGGCTATTGAACATGCAAAAGCTGCTGATATCGCTATTGTTGTAGCTATCAACAAGTGTGATAAGCCTAATTTTAATTCCGAAACCATCTATAGACAACTTTCTGAAATCAATCTATTGCCAGAAGCTTGGGGAGGCTCGACTGTTACAGTAAATACCTCCGCAAAAACAGGAGAAGGTCTTTCAGAACTTTTAGAGATGTTAGCTTTACAAGCTGAAGTCTTGGAGCTAAAAGCCGATCCTTCAGCACGTGCTCGAGGACTTGTTATTGAATCAGAACTGCACAAGGGTCTCGGACCTGTTGCGACTGTTTTGATTCAAAATGGAAGCTTAAAACTGGGCGAAGCTCTCGTCTTCAATGATTGTTATGGCAAAGTGAAAACTATGCATAACGAACATAATGAATTGATGAAAGAAGCTGGGCCATCTATTCCTGTGTTGATCACAGGTCTATCGGACATTCCTAAAGCTGGCGATCCTTTCTTCGTCGTGAAAAACGAGAAAACGGCTAGAGACATTATTGAAGCTAGATCCGCAGGACAACAGCGTTTTGCTTTACAGCAAAAGAAGCGGCCTAACTTTGATTCTATGTTACAGAATAAAAAGACTCTTAAGCTTATGATTAAAGCTGATGTTCAAGGTTCCATAGAAGCTTTGGTCAGTTCAATATCTAAGATTAAATCAGAAAAAGTAGATGTTGAAATTTTAACAAACAGTGTAGGAGAAATTTCAGAATCAGACATTCGTTTAGCTGCCGCCTCTAAAGCAGTTCTCATCGGTTTCCATACAGGAATAGAAAGTCATGCGGAACCTTTAATTAAGAGCTTAGGAGTCCGAGTTGAACTATTTACCGTCATCTATCATGCTATTGATGCAATTAAAGAAATTATGACTTCTCTATTAGATCCTATTGCTGAAGAAAAAGATGAAGGTTCTGCTGAGATTAAAGAAATCTTTAGGTCTTCACAAGTAGGATCTATTTACGGTTGCATAGTTACTGAAGGAATTATGACTCGCAATCATAAAGTCCGAGTATTACGTAATAAAGAGATCCTTTGGAAAGGTACGTTATCTTCATTAAAACGTGTTAAAGAAGATGTCAAAGAAGTTCGCAAAGGTTTAGAGTGTGGAATTTTGTTAGAAGGATACCAGCAAGCTCAAATAGGTGATGTCCTACAATGTTATGAAGTTATCTATCATCCACAAAAACTATAACTTGAAGTACTGTATGACAGAAAATAGACGTATTAAACGGGTAAATGCTTTATTACAAGAAGCCATTGCAAAGGTAATTTTAAAAGATGTTAAGCATCCCAAGATTTCTAATCTTTGGATCACGGTAACTCGTGTTTCTCTATCTAAGGATTTGCACTCTGCACGTGTTTATGTATCTGTAATGCCTCATGAGAATACCAAGGAAGAGGCTTTAGAAGCTTTAAAAGTCTCTGCTGGTTTTATCGCTCATAGAGCTTCGAAAAATGTCGTCCTTAAATATTTCCCAGAACTTCATTTTTATCTCGATGATATTTTCTCACCTCAAGATTATATAGAAAACCTGCTTTGGCAGATTCAAGAGAAAGAAAAGAGTTAATAAACTATATTTTTTGGGAACTTGAATACTATTAAAGACATGACTATGGATCTTGCAGTAGAATTAAAAGAGGGCATTCTTCTTGTAGACAAGCCTCAAGGGAGAACTTCGTTTAGCCTTATCCGCGCTCTAACCAAGTTAATAGGCGTTAAAAAGATTGGTCATGCAGGAACTTTAGATCCCTTCGCTACTGGCGTTATGGTCATGTTGATTGGCCGTAAATTTACTAGACTTTCTGATATTTTACTTTTTGAAGACAAGGAATACGAAGCAATTGCCCATTTAGGGACAACTACCGATTCTTATGATTGCGACGGCAAAGTTGTAGGAAGATCTAAGAAGATTCCTAGTCTCGAAGAAGTATTATCAGCTGCCGAGTATTTCCAAGGAGAGATCCAGCAACTTCCTCCCATGTTTTCCGCTAAAAAAGTCCAAGGGAAAAAGCTGTATGAATATGCTAGAAAAGGTTTATCTATAGAACGTCACCATTCTACAGTTCAAGTTCACTTGCAGATTACGAAATATGAGTACCCTTTATTGCATTTTGTAGTCTCTTGTAGCAAAGGAACTTATATTCGCAGCATTGCTCATGAGCTTGGCACGATGTTAGGCTGTGGAGCTTATCTTGAGCAGCTACGCCGTTTACGCAGTGGCCGTTTTTCTATAGATGAATGTATTGATGGGAATCTATTAGACCACCCCGATTTCGATATTTCTCCCTACCTACGAGATGCCCATGGAAATAGCCTATAGTTTAACGTCTTCGTTTTCTGTAGATTCTGTAACTGTAGGTTTTTTCGACGGATGTCATCTAGGGCATAGCAATCTTTTATCTATTCTTACTTCCTATTCTGGATCCAGTGGAGTTATTACCTTTGATTCTCATCCTCAAACGGTACTTTCTTTAAATCACACGAAACTCATCAATACAAAAGAAGAGCGCCTCCAATTATTGCAAACGTTTCCCATAGACTGGTTAGGTGTCCTTACTTTTGATTTAAATTTTGCGAATCAATCGGCAGAAGAATTTCTTACTTTGTTACATCGTAACTTGAAATGCAAACGCCTCATCTTAGGTTATGATTCTTGCATAGGGAAAGAACAGCAAAGCAATACCGAGGCTCTCGATACTATAGGCAAGCCGTTAGGTATAGAGGTCATCAAGATTCCTCCTTACCGTATGGATAACATAGTTGTCTCCAGCAAAGCAATCCGCCAGTTTCTGTCCGCAGGGAATCTTGAATGTGCTCATCGTTTTTTGGGTCATCCCTATGCCATTTCTGGAAAAATAACCGAGGGCTCCGGAATAGGAGGTTCTCTAGGATTCGCCACTATAAATCTTCCTAGAGAAGAAAGTTTAATTCCCCTAGGAGTTTATGCTTGTGAAATACGTTATGATAGCACTACCTGTCAGGGTGTTATGAATTTAGGAACTGCCCCTACTTTTGGAAGAGAGTCTTTATATGCAGAGGCGCATATCTTTTCCTTTGCGGAAAATCTATACGGCAAAGAAGTGAGCATTATCCCGAGAAAATTTCTTAGAGAAGAAAAAAAGTTTCAATCAAAAGAAACTCTAATACGAGCAATTGAAAAAGACATTTTGGATGCTCAAGATTGGTTTGCAAAGGGTTCCTTTAATTATGAAGGAACAGCATAGTATCACCGTCCTGGACGATATAATCACGTCCTTCTATATGTAATTTCCCTAATTCTCGAGCAGCTGCACGACCTTGACACTCTATCATATCTTCAAAAGTAATCACTTCAGCACGAATAAAGCCCTTTTGAATATCCGTATGGATTTCTCCAGCAGCTTCCCAAGCAGAAGACCCTCGAACCACTGTCCATGCACGAGATTCTTGAGGACCTGTAGTAAAATAAGAAATCAGTCCTAAAGTGTCATACGCAGCACGCACTAATCTATGAAGTCCTGATTTTTCAAGACCTAAGCTCATAAGAAATTCTAAGCGCTCTTCAATAGGTAAGGAAACGATTTCTTCTTCTATACGAACACAGATAGGAACCACTTTAGAATTTTCTTTTGCAGCAACTTCCCGAACAGCGGCAACATAATCATTATCCATATCTGGTAGAGAACTCTCGTCAACATTAGCTATATAAAACATAGGCTTCATGGTCAAAAACGGATAGGGCTTTAATGCCACAATTTGTTCTGGAGTTAATTCTAAAGTACGTAGCGGCAGCCCCTTTTCTAAGTGAGCAATAATTGTATCAAATAGAGGCAAGAGAGCTCCTACTTCACGCTTTCCTTTGGCTAGCTTTTCTAATTTGCTATGGATATTTTTTGCTGAGGAGAAGTCAGAAAAAATGAGCTCTAAGTTGATAACTTCAATATCCTCAACAGGGTTGACTTTTCCTGAAACGTGTGTAACGTCTGGATCATCAAAACAACGCACTACATGAGCAATAGCATGAGTTTCTCGAATATGAGAGAGAAACCGATTTCCCAGACCCGCGCCATCGGAAGCTCCCTTAACTAAACCTGCAATATCTACAAATTTCATATCCGCATAGATGATCTTCTGACTATTGCTAATTTTAGCTAAGGCTTCCAGTCTTTCATCGATAACAGGAACAATACCCACATTAGGATCGATAGTACAAAACGGATAGTTACAGGAGGCAACTTGAGCTCCTGTTAAAGCATTGAATAAGCCAGACTTTCCTACATTAGGAAGCCCTACAATTCCACATTCAGTATGACTCATAAGACATCTAAAAATAAAAATAATGACATGCTTTTTCGAATATTAGAAAGACAACTCTTCTGTTTCAAAAAAGCACAATAGCTAGAAAAATAGTACCTTCAAAATCAAGAGTGCTTTGAAAATGATAAAAAACCACTATAATCGATTGAAGTTTTCCCTACCTAATACTTTCTTCATATAGAACCATCTTGAAGTGACCTAAAGTATTGCTAAATTCAACAACTTTTCGTTATTGTTCTTTTTTTCTACTATTCTTCTTTATCTCTAAGATTCATTTATAATCTTACTAAGAACAAAACGTTTGGGCTTCACTCTTGAGAAAAACAAGAGCATAAGGTAATTTGCAGATAATTCCGAATATAGTCCTCTTAATCGAACCTTGGCAACAGCATGGGTGAAAAAACAGAAAAGGCCACGCCGAAGCGACTTAGAGATGCTCGGAAAAAAGGTCAAGTAGCAAAATCTCAGGATTTTCCTTCTGCGGTTACCTTTATCGTCTCTATGTTTACGGCTTTCTCCCTATCGACCTTTTTTTTCAAGCATTTAGGTGGCTTTCTGGTTTCCATGCTCTCACAAGCTCCCACTCGCCATGATCCTGTAATTACCTTATTTTATCTTAAGAACTGTCTTATGCTTATTTTAACAGCATCACTTCCCTTACTGGGAGCTGTTGCTGTTGTTGGCGTCATTGTAGGTTTTCTTATCGTTGGTCCTACATTTTCTACCGAAGTTTTTAAACCAGATATCAAGAAGTTCAACCCTATTGAGAACATCAAACAAAAGTTTAAAATAAAGACTCTCATAGAGCTAATCAAATCGATTTTAAAAATTTTTGGAGCAGCCTTAATTTTATACATAACGTTAAAAAGCAAAGTCTCTTTAATTATAGAAACTGCAGGAGTCTCTCCTATAATTACTGCTCAAATCTTCAAAGAAATTTTTTATAAAGCAGTAACCTCGATAGGAATTTTCTTTTTGATTGTTGCGATTCTTGACCTTGTCTATCAGCGCCACAATTTCGCTAAAGAATTAAAGATGGAGAAGTTTGAGGTTAAGCAGGAGTTTAAAGACACGGAAGGAAATCCTGAGATTAAAGGCCGTCGTCGACAAATTGCTCAAGAAATTGCCTATGAAGACTCGTCATCACAGGTGAAACATGCAAGCACCGTAGTCTCTAATCCCAAAGATATTGCTGTTGCTATTGGCTACATGCCTGAAAAATATAAAGCACCTTGGATCATTGCCATGGGCATCAACTTACGAGCTAAAAGGATACTTGATGAAGCTGAAAAGTACGGAATTCCCATTATGCGAAACGTACCTTTAGCACATCAGCTTTTGGATGAAGGGAAGGAATTAAAATTTATTCCAGAATCTACTTACGAAGCTATTGGAGAAATTCTACTCTATATCACTTCACTGAATGCGCAAAATCCTAATAATAAAAATACTAACCAACCTGATCATTTATAATGAATAAGCTACTCAATTTCGTCAGCAGAACACTTGGTGGCGATACCGCCTTAAACATGATCAATAAGTCCAGCGACTTAATCCTTGCTCTTTGGATGATGGGCGTTGTCTTAATGATCATTATTCCTTTGCCTCCGCCTATCGTTGACTTGATGATCACCATCAACTTATCGATCTCTGTATTCTTATTGATGGTGGCTCTTTATATTCCAAGTGCTTTGCAGCTGTCTGTTTTTCCCTCGTTGCTCCTCATCACTACGATGTTCCGCTTGGGGATTAATATTTCCTCTTCTCGACAGATTCTCCTTAAAGCGTATGCGGGTCATGTCATTCAGGCCTTCGGAGACTTCGTGGTTGGAGGGAACTATGTGGTCGGGTTCATTATCTTCCTCATTATTACAATCATTCAGTTTATCGTAGTAACTAAGGGTGCCGAGCGTGTTGCCGAAGTTGCTGCCCGATTCCGATTGGATGCGATGCCAGGTAAACAGATGGCGATTGATGCGGACTTACGAGCTGGTATGATTGATGCCACACAAGCTCGTGATAAAAGGGCTCAAATCCAAAAGGAAAGTGAACTCTACGGAGCCATGGACGGTGCCATGAAGTTCATCAAAGGAGACGTTATCGCTGGTATCGTTATCTCTTTGATTAACATTGTTGGCGGTTTGACGATTGGGGTGGCTATGCACGGCATGGACCTCGCTCAAGCAGCTCACGTCTACACTCTTCTCTCCATTGGAGATGGTTTAGTCTCTCAAATTCCTTCTCTTTTGATTGCGTTGACAGCGGGTATTGTCACGACTCGTGTATCGAGTGACAAAAATACGAACTTGGGTAAAGAGATTTCTACTCAGCTCGTTAAAGAACCACGAGCACTACTCCTTGCAGGTGCTGCAACTTTAGGGGTTGGTTTCTTCAAGGGCTTCCCTCTATGGTCCTTCTCCATTTTAGCATTAATTTTCGTTGCCTTAGGGATTCTCCTACTGACTAAGAAATCAGCGGCAGGAAAAAAAGGTGGTGGCTCAGGAGCTTCAACAACCGTAGGGGCTGCTGGTGATGGCGCTGCTACTGTTGGGGATAATCCCGATGACTATTCTCTAACTCTTCCCGTAATTCTAGAACTTGGAAAAGATCTCTCTAAGCTTATCCAACACAAGACAAAATCAGGACAAAGCTTTGTTGATGATATGATTCCTAAAATGCGGCAAGCTCTCTATCAGGATATCGGAATCCGATACCCTGGCATTCATGTTCGCACAGATTCCCCTTCTTTAGAAGGATACGATTATATGATTCTGCTTAATGAAGTCCCTTATGTGCGAGGAAAAATTCCTCCGCACCATGTGTTAACCAATGAGGTGGAGGACAATCTCAGCCGTTATAATCTACCTTTCATTACCTATAAGAATGCTGCGGGTCTTCCTTCAGCTTGGGTTAGTGAAGATGCAAAAGCTATTCTAGAGAAGGCAGCAATTAAATATTGGACGCCGCTCGAAGTGATCATTCTCCATCTTTCGTACTTTTTCCATAAAAGCTCTCAAGAGTTTTTGGGAATTCAAGAGGTACGTTCTATGATCGAATTTATGGAACGTTCATTCCCGGACTTAGTGAAGGAAGTCACAAGGCTTATTCCATTGCAAAAGCTTACGGAAATCTTTAAGAGATTGGTTCAAGAGCAAATCTCAATTAAAGACCTACGTACAATCTTAGAATCTCTGAGCGAGTGGGCGCAAACTGAGAAAGATACAGTTTTGCTTACAGAATATGTACGGTCTTCTTTAAAGCTTTATATCAGCTTCAAGTTCTCTCAAGGACAATCAGCAATTTCTGTTTATCTCTTAGATCCAGAAATTGAAGAGATGATTCGTGGAGCAATTAAACAGACATCGGCAGGTTCTTACCTTGCTCTAGATCCTGATTCTGTGAACCTAATTTTAAAATCTATGAGGAATACGATCACGCCAACACCTGCAGGAGGCCAACCACCAGTATTATTGACAGCAATTGATGTAAGAAGATATGTACGAAAATTAATAGAAACAGAATTCCCTGACATTGCTGTGATTTCTTATCAAGAAATCCTACCAGAAATCCGCATCCAGCCTTTAGGAAGAATTCAGATTTTCTAATTGATACGTTGTCGCTCATAGGAGGCATATGGCAGCATCAGGAGGCACAGGTGGTTTAGGAGGCACTCAGGGTGTCAACCTTGCAGCTGTAGAAGCTGCAGCTGCAAAAGCAGATGCAGCAGAAGTTGTAGCCAGCCAAGAAGGTTCTGAGATGAACATGATTCAACAATCTCAGGACCTGACAAATCCCGCAGCAGCAACACGCACGAAAAAAAAGGAAGAGAAGTTTCAAACTCTAGAATCTCGGAAAAAAGGAGAAGCTGGAAAGGCTGAGAAAAAATCTGAATCTACAGAAGAGAAGCCTGACACAGATCTTGCTGATAAGTATGCTTCTGGGAATTCTGAAATCTCTGGTCAAGAACTTCGCGGCCTGCGTGATGCAATAGGAGACGATGCTTCTCCAGAAGACATTCTTGCTCTTGTACAAGAGAAAATTAAAGACCCAGCTCTGCAATCCACAGCTTTGGACTACCTGGTTCAAACGACTCCACCCTCCCAAGGTAAATTAAAAGAAGCGCTTATCCAAGCAAGGAATACTCATACGGAGCAATTCGGACGAACTGCTATTGGTGCGAAAAACATCTTATTTGCCTCTCAAGAATATGCAGACCAACTGAATGTTTCTCCTTCAGGGCTTCGCTCTTTGTACTTAGAAGTGACTGGAGACACACATACCTGTGATCAGCTACTTTCTATGCTTCAAGACCGCTATACCTACCAAGATATGGCTATTGTCAGCTCCTTTCTAATGAAAGGAATGGCAACAGAATTAAAAAGGCAGGGTCCCTACGTACCCAGTGCGCAACTACAAGTTCTCATGACAGAAACTCGTAACCTGCAAGCAGTTCTTACCTCGTACGATTACTTTGAAAGTCGCGTTCCTATTTTACTCGATAGCTTAAAAGCTGAGGGAATCCAAACTCCTTCTGATCTAAACTTTGTGAAGGTAGCTGAGTCCTACCATAAAATCATTAACGATAAGTTCCCAACAGCATCTAAAGTAGAACGAGAAGTCCGCAATCTCATAGGAGACGATGTTGATTCTGTGACCGGTGTCTTGAACTTATTCTTTTCTGCTTTACGTCAAACGTCGTCACGCCTTTTCTCTTCAGCAGACAAACGTCAGCAATTAGGAGCTATGATTGCTAATGCTTTAGATGCTGTAAATATAAACAATGAAGATTATCCCAAAGCATCAGACTTCCCTAAACCCTATCCTTGGTCATGATTAAAAAAGGATTGCCATGCAAAACCAATACGAGCAATTACTAGAATCCTTAGCACCCCTATTAAATACGACACTTGCTCCAGATAAAAATAACTCTTGTTTAATCCGTTTCAGCGATACCCATGTCCCTGTGCAAATAGAAGAAGATGGAAATTCCGGAGATCTTGCAGTATCGACACTACTAGGTACTCTTCCTGAAAACGTATTTCGCGAGCGTATTTTCAAAGCTGCTCTCTCTGTAAATGGCTCGTTCCAATCCAGCATCAAGGGAATTCTAGGCTACGGTGAGGTCACTCAACAGCTCTATCTTTCAGATATCCTGAGTATGAACTACCTAAATGGAGAAAAGTTATTCGAGTATCTCAAGCTCTTTTCTTTGCATGCTAAGATTTGGATGGAATCCCTAAGAACAGGGAATCTTCCTGACCTTCATGTTTTGGGAATCTACTACGTCGCGTGAATGTTTTAAAATACACAAAACACTCACCCTCAGCACATGCTTGGAAACTTATAGGAACCTCTCCTAAACACGGGATTTATCTCCCACTATTTTCAATACACACAAAAAATAGCTGTGGAATCGGTGAATTTTTAGATCTCATTCCTCTGATCTCTTGGTGCCAAAAACAGGGCTTCAGCGTTATTCAGCTTCTCCCTTTAAATGATACTGGTGAAGATACGAGTCCCTATAACAGCATCTCTTCCGTAGCCCTGAATCCCCTATTCCTTTCCCTATCCTCTCTTCCAAATATCGATACCATCCCTGAAGTTGCCAAGAAACTTCAAGATATGCATGAGTTATGCTCGACTCCATCAGTCAGCTATACTCAAGTTAAAGAAAAAAAATGGGCATTCTTAAGAGAGTACTACCAAAAATGTTGCAAGTCTTCCCTCGAAGGAAACTCAAATTTTTCTGAGTTTCTAGAAAGCGAGCGCTATTGGCTTTATCCCTATGGGACCTTTCGTGCAATCAAACATCATATGCACGGAGAACCTATTAATAACTGGCCGAAGTCGCTCACAGATCAGGAGAATTTTCCGGACTTAACTAAAAAATTCCATGATGAAGTCCTCTTTTTTTCCTATCTACAGTTTCTCTGTTACCAACAGCTCTGCGAAGTGAAAGCCTATGCAGATCAACACCACGTCCTGCTTAAAGGAGACCTCCCTATTCTTATTAGCAAGGATAGCTGTGATGTTTGGTATTTCCGAGACTACTTTTCTTCATCAAGGTCTGTAGGAGCTCCTCCTGACCTCTACAATTCTGAAGGACAAAACTGGCATCTGCCTATTTATAATTTTTCACAACTTGCCAAAGACGACTACATTTGGTGGAAAGAGCGTCTGCGATATGCTCAAAACTTCTATTCCGTCTATCGCTTAGATCATATTATAGGATTTTTCCGTTTGTGGATTTGGGATTCTTCAGGAAGAGGAAGGTTCATTCCAGACAATCCTAAAGACTATATAAAGCAGGGCACGGAGATCCTTTCTACTATGCTCGGAGCCTCTTCTATGTTACCTATCGGAGAAGATTTAGGGATTATACCCCAAGACGTCAAAACGACATTAACACACTTAGGAATCTGTGGAACCCGGATTCCACGATGGGAACGCAACTGGGAAAGCGACAGTGCCTTCATTCCCCTAAAAGATTATAATCCACTTTCTGTGACCACTCTCTCTACCCACGACTCTGATACGTTTGCCCAATGGTGGCTCAATTCACCTAAGGAAGCTAAGCAATTTGCTAAATTTCTACATCTTCCTTTTCAAAAAACCCTGACTACAGAAACTCAAATAGACATCTTAAAACTTTCTCATGAATCAGCATCTATCTTTCATATCAACCTCTTTAACGATTATCTCGCCCTCTGCCCTGATTTAGTATCAAAAAATCTACAAAGAGAACGCATTAATACACCTGGGACAATTTCTAAAAAGAATTGGTCGTATCGAGTTCGGCCTTCCTTAGAAGAACTCGCTATTCATAAAAAATTTAATGGTTACATTGAGAAGATCCTTACAGGACTGTAAGGATAGCAATAAAACATTTAAGTCTTTTTATAGTAAGAACCTTATAATAATTTCCTGGAACGACCGTCTTTCTTAAAAGAATTCCTTCATTATCAACAACAGACAATCACATTTTCTAAGAAAACCTCTTCCCCATATATTCGAAAAGCTCTAGTATAGATTCCTTTTCATAGAGTTGCTTTATTGAGCGGATGTTAGAGAATTCATAGGAAGAATATGTCAAGAAAGTGCCCACTTACAGGAAAGAGACCTCGCCGTGGTTATAGCTATACACTTCGAGGTATTGCTAAAAAGAAAAAAGGAATTGGTTTGAAAGTGACAGGGAAGACTAAAAGAAGATTTTTCCCTAATATGTTGACCAAGCGTCTATGGTCTACAGAAGAAAACCGTTTTCTTAAGCTTAAAATTTCTGCTAGCGCTCTTCGTCACATTGATAAGCTCGGATTAGAGAAAGTTCTCGAAAGAGCTAAAAGTAAAAATTTTTAATTTAACTTAAGTATAGGGAAATATTTATGTCTTTCTTAAGGCGTCATATTTCTCTTTTTCGTTCACAAAAACAACTTATTGATGTTTTTGCTCCCGTAAGTCCTAACCTCGAGTTAGCTGAGATTCATCGTCGTGTTATTGAAGATCAAGGCCCTGCCCTTCTTTTTCATAATGTCATCGGATCGTCATTCCCAGTCCTGACCAATCTCTTTGGAACAAAACATCGTGTAGACCAACTTTTTTCTCAAGCTCCTGATAACCTCATCGCTCGAGTTGCCCACCTTATTTCTTCTACACCAAAGCTTTCTTCTCTATGGAAATCTCGGGATCTATTAAAAAGAATAAGCTCTTTAGGGCTCAAAAAAGCTCGATTCCGTCGCTTTCCTTTTGTTTCTATGTCCTCAGTTAACTTAGATCACCTTCCCTTACTCACAAGCTGGCCTGAAGATGGTGGAGCCTTTCTCACACTTCCTCTTGTCTATACGGAATCGCCGACTCTTACTACACCCAATCTTGGGATGTATCGCGTGCAACGGTTCAATCAAAACACCATGGGCCTCCATTTTCAAATCCAGAAGGGCGGAGGGATGCATCTGTATGAAGCAGAGCAAAAAAAGCAAAACCTTCCTGTTTCGGTATTTTTGTCTGGAAACCCCTTTTTAACCCTTTCTGCGATTGCCCCCCTACCTGAGAATGTCTCGGAACTTCTCTTTGCTACCTTCCTCCAAGGAGCGAAGCTCCTTTATAAAAAAACAAACGACCATCCCCACCCTCTACTCTACGATGCGGAATTCATCCTGGTCGGAGAATCTCCGGCCGGGAAACGTCGTCCTGAAGGTCCTTTTGGCGATCATTTCGGATACTACAGTCTCCAACATGACTTCCCTGAATTCCACTGTCATAAAATCTATCACAGAAAAGATGCAATCTATCCTGCTACAGTAGTCGGCAAACCCTACCAAGAAGATTTTTATATAGGGAACAAACTCCAAGAATACCTCTCCCCTTTATTTCCGTTAGTTATGCCTGGTGTGCGTAGACTTAAAAGTTACGGAGAATCAGGGTTTCATGCACTGACTGCGGCTGTCGTTAAAGAACGCTATTGGAGAGAATCTCTAACCACAGCTCTTAGAATTCTTGGAGAGGGCCAACTTTCCCTAACGAAATTCCTAATGGTCACAGACCAAGAGGTGCCTCTCGACAGGTTCTCCGTGGTTCTAGAAACCATTTTAGAGCGTCTACAGCCAGACCGAGATCTTATTATTTTCTCAGAAACTGCAAACGATACGTTAGACTATACAGGACCAAGCTTAAATAAGGGCTCCAAGGGAATCTTCATGGGAATAGGAAAAGCCATCCGAGACCTTCCCCATGGATATCAGGGAGGAAAAATCCATGGAGTTCAAGACATCGCTCCCTTTTGTCGTGGTTGCCTAGTGTTGGAAACATCCCTCGAGGACCGATGTATTAAATCTCTCCTTCACCATCCAGATCTAAAATCATGGCCTCTGATTATCCTTGCCGATAATCTGAGAGAAACCATTCAAAGTGAAAAAGATTTTCTCTGGAGGACCTTCACACGATGTGCCCCAGCAAATGATCTTCACGCGCTCCACAGCCATTTTGCTACTCACCGTCCTAATTACAACTTTCCCTTCGTTATCGATGCCCTGATGAAGCCTTCCTATCCTAAAGAAGTAGAGGTCGACCCATCTACAAAACAAAAGGTTTCCGAACGATGGCACGCATATTTCCCCAATAAAGAAACTTTTTATATTTAATAAGAATCTTATTCTATTAAACGTTTAATTAAATTAGTTATTTTTATTTTTAAAAATATATAAAAACAAAAAAGCTATTTTAAGAGTAAAAAATGAATAAAAGACAAAAAGATAAATTAAAAATCTGTGTTATTATTAGCACGTTGATTTTAGTAGGAATTTTTGCAAGAGCTCCTCGTGGTGACACTTTTAAGACTTTTTTAAAGTCTGAAGAAGCTATCATCTACTCAAATCAATGCAATAAGGACATGCGTAAAATTCTATGCGATGCTATAGAACACGCTGATGAAGAGATCTTCCTACGTATTTATAACCTCTCAGAACCCAAGATCCAACAGAGTTTAACTCGACAAGCTCAAGCAAAAAACAAAGTTACGATCTACTATCAAAAATTTAAAATTCCCCAAATCTTAAAGCAAGCCAGCAATGTAACTTTAGTCGAGCAACCTCCAGCAGGGCGTAAACTGATGCATCAAAAAGCTCTTTCCATAGATAAGAAAGATGCTTGGCTAGGATCTGCGAACTACACCAATCTTTCTCTACGTTTAGATAATAATCTCATTCTAGGAATGCATAGCTCGGAGCTCTGTGATCTCATTATCACAAATACCTCTGGAGACTTTTCTATAAAGGATCAAACAGGAAAGTATTTTGTTCTTCCTCAAGATCGTAAAATTGCAATACAAGCTGTACTCGAAAAAATCCAGACAGCTCAGAAAACCATCCAAGTTGCTATGTTTGCTCTGACCCACTCGGAGATTATTCAAGCCTTACATCAAGCAAAACAACGAGGAATCCATGTAGATATTATCATTGATAGAAGTCATAGCAAACTTACTTTTAAGCAATTACGACAATTAAATATCAATAAAGACTTTGTTTCTATAAATACCGCACCCTGTACTCTTCACCATAAGTTTGCAGTTATAGATAATAAAACTCTACTTGCAGGATCTATAAATTGGTCTAAAGGAAGATTCTCCTTAAATGATGAAAGCTTGATCATACTGGAAAACCTGACCAAACAACAAAATCAGAAACTTCGAATGATTTGGAAAGATCTAGCTAAGCATTCAGAACATCCTACAGTAGACGATGAAGAAAAAGAAATTATAGAAAAAAGTCTTCCAGTAGAAGAGCAAGAAGCAGCGTGATGATCTAAAATAGTCACAGAAGAAGGCCTAGCTCGTGATTCAAGTATGTCTAGGCCTCTTCATCCTTTTGATAAAAAAGAGTGGAGGCAGTTTCTAAGACTCCTTTATTTCTAGCAATTACCCAAGCTTCTGCTGCTGCTGCAATTGCCTGAGAAGCGGCAGCCCCTAAAGAGATGCCCTTTTTTTTCTTTGTAACTTTAATAGATCGCTTCTGTTTGTTTTTTTCGTCTTTTTCCTGATCTTCTTTTTTCTTACTATCGCAATATAGTTTTTTAAAATCTAAATGCACATGACGCAACTGAGAAAGCAAGACCTTGGCTTGCTTTTGTCCGAGTAGCTTATAACGATGCCTCTGTTTCTTCTCCTCTTGTTCGCGATCTCCAATAGCTAGCAAGGCAAGCCGAATCGCTTCATTCGTAGCAATTTCCTCAGAAATTTTTTCTACTAAAGGAGAGTTTTGACGGGAATCTTTAGCTATGCTTTGTGCAGATAGCGCACCATAAGGATCAAAACGAATTATACGCATCACATCAAACCGACTTAAAACCCTAAATATCCGTAGATAATTTTTTTCCCTTCTTTTCCTGACGGGAAGCTTTCTGGCCCGAAGATCCTCTTCTTTGATCTCCGCTAAAACCACCACTATTTCCCCCCCCACCATCGTCATGAACTGAAGCAGCTTCAGGCTTTCCTTGAACCGATAGACGTGAAGATCCTGAAAACGGCTGGGGAGAACGGAGAACAATTGGCGGCTCAACAGCAACATTTCGATACTGATAAATCAAAGGATCTGGAGGACCTCCAGGACCTTTATGAGCTTCGAGCTTCTCTTTATAGTCATCAGTAGCACGAGGTAGAGGAGCGAGTAAAGACACTCCACGTTGCGCAAGGAAATGATATGAGGAACTCACAGCATCACTTCCTAAAGCCCCTCCCGTACCACTTTCCTTAGGGAAAACACTCTCCACAGCAATAGGGAGAAAGTTTTGACTGCTATTCTCTGGATTTTTGAATGCCGTAGATTCTTTAACAACGGCTTCAGGTTCCTCCCTGGAAACGATGCTATCTTTAGGAAAACGATACATACTTTCTGGATGAGGCAAACTTTTAACCTCAGCACTCTTCACAGTACCTTCCCGAAGAGGAGAAAAGTTCGTATGGTTCGTACTCTTCTCTATTCCTGGAGATTTATGCTTTGATTTATCTCCCGATCTCTGGGTGGGTAAAGTTCCTGAAAACTTGGGAGGAGGAAATACTGTAGAAGGACCAGACCAAACAGAATTACTCAATACCTCTTGAGGCGCTGCCCCTGTAAGAAGCCCAGCCATAGCACGTGCAAGCATCATCTGATCCTCACTCAACTGCTCTCGACTTTCTTGTTTCTCTGCTTCCTTTTCCGCCCTTTCTAAAGTATTAGAATTTGGAATTCCTGTTGGATTCGCTTCTGGAGAATCAGAAGAAGATACCTTTACTTTTCCTTCTACTGCTCTGGGAGATGTCATGGCTGTACTGACCTCTTCCTGTCCTAAATCAGAAAGATCTATCATGCCTTCGTTGCCTGTTGCCATTGCCCTGCGCACTAATGATGAGGTCTCAACATTGGGATCGAGAAGAGAGCTGACCATCTCCCCTCCTAAACGAGCCACTGTCCAAGCATTTACCTTCTCCTCACTCATAGGCTCTATGGCCTTTTGGAAAGATCCAAACGAAGCCACGGAACTAGATTCTGAAGAGCTTAAACTTAAACTCCTGGCACCTGAAAATGCTGAAGATTTCAAAGCCTCTAAAGAAAGCTGAGAAATATCAGAGGAACTCCCTCCCATACCCGAAGCATCTAAGAAAAATCCCTGCATTTCAGGTGAAATACGGTTTCCCTTCTTTAGAGCAACATCCATCTCTGTCGGCAATAAGGATGTTCCCTCACCACTATCGGAAGCACGCTTTGCTGACACTCTCGAAGCCCGAGATCCGAATCCTGACATGAATCCTTGCACACTAGCGCGCATTTTAGAAAATGTACCTTTCAATTTGGATTTTGGAGAGGTTGATGATCGATCTTGAGCTTTACGATACTTAGCCTTATTTATCTGAGATTCTGTTGCATACATTCCTGTAGATCCTGAACGCACTAAGCTTTCCTGCTTCGCAGCAGAGGAGGCCTGCTTGGTTTCAGAAAATATAGATTCTTTTAGCGGAGACGGGCCTTCTGCCTGCTCTCCTTGCAGAGCAGGATTCCACTTTCCTGGATCCGAAGAAGGCTGAACCCCTCCGCCACCTGAAACTGCCATAATGATTCTCTGAATTTAAAAAATAAAACTTATAACTACTTATAATTTTAAAACAAAAAATAATTAATTTAAAAAAAAGAACTTACAAACAAATTTTAAAAATCTAAAAAACAAAAAAAAACGCAAGGTGAAACACCTTGCGTAAAAAAACTTATGGGAGGACAGAGAACAGCGAGTAGATGCAACAAAGTGCATCGCTGTCGAGCTAGAGGGATCACTCGGATCCGACTGTCTAGGTATTAAGATTTTGGAGATCTTAATACCGAGACAGTTCCTAACTCTAAATTAATTACCCAGGCTTCCTGTCGTTCCATCACGGGATAGTCCCGTTCTGCGATTTTTTTTTAATTTAACCCCGCCTAAAGACGGATAGAGTACTTACTAAAATGGTCCTTGTCAGTAAAAACAAACCCATTCTCATAATTGAAAATCAAAACTTTATCGGTGTCCTTCTTCTGAGAATCTAAGAGAGAGCGAACTAACTGATCGTATTCTTGAGCACGGTGTTTAAGAGTTTTCTGTTCCTTAGCAATAAGAAATTTACGACGATTTTTAGCTTTTATCCGCGCAGGCTTCTTCAACACTTCCGTTGATTTCTTTTGAATCTCCTGAGCCAAAGCCCTATCCGTTCTGCTCTTCTTAGGCTTCCCCATAAAAAATACAAAAACAAAAAAATCAACTTAATAAACTAATTTTAATTAAAAAACTTATTAAGAATAAACTAATTTTAATCTAAAAATAAAATATTATATAAATAATTGTTTAAAAGCAGTTTAGATAAACATAAAAAATCAAGCTAAGAATCCTATGCTTTGCTATATACAAGTCTGCAAAACCTTTTGAAATCGATAATCATAATTCAAAGCGTAAACCATGTCTGTCCACATAACACCGCGCAAATGCTTTATTTTGTGTATTTTATCCATGTTCACCCTTCCAACGCTCTTCCCTAAAGCACATCTGATCCTTTTTTCCCCTTATATTGTTCTTTGTTTCTATTGTTTCTCAAAAGATAAGGGACTGGTACTCGCTCTAGGCTGTGGTGTCTTAAGTGATCTTGCCTTAGGAAGCCGCGGTGTATTTCTACTGCTCTACCCTCTAACTGCTCTGATCACCCATAAGGCACACCTCATTTTTTCAAAAGAGAGCAAAGCCGCCTTGGTCATTGTGAATATGATTTTCTATGGAGTCTTTTTACTCCTAACCATTCCTATGTGCGCCTTGTTCGGACATGAAGTCCGTTGGTCAATAGATGTGCTAATGATACCTCTAAAATGTTCTTTCTTAGATAATCTCATCTTCACTTCTGTAATCTATATACTTCCTTGCGCAATAAACTCAGGAATCCATAAAATGATATCTTTTTTTAGGAGATTGGTATGTTACTGAGAGGGATTCCTGCAGCTGAAAAAATCCTTCAGAGACTCAAAGAGGAAATCTCACAAAGTCCTACCTCTCCGGGGCTTGCTGTGGTCCTGATTGGCAATGACCCCGCATCTGAGGTGTACGTTGGCATGAAAGTCAAAAAAGCTACAGAAATCGGAATTATCTCCAAAGCGCACAAGTTACCCTCTGACTCTACCCTCTCCTCAGTCCTTAAGCTCATAGAACGATTGAATCAAGATCCTAGCATCCACGGCATCCTCGTGCAACTTCCCTTGCCCAAACACTTGGACAGCGAAGTGATTCTCCAAGCGATCTCCCCAGACAAAGATGTGGACGGGCTTCACCCTGTGAACATGGGAAAGTTGCTCCTTGGAAATTTTGATGGACTTCTACCCTGCACTCCTGCAGGAATTATTGAACTCCTGAACTATTATGAAATTCCTCTTCGAGGCCGCCATGCCGCTATTGTAGGGAGAAGCAACATCGTGGGGAAACCCTTAGCGGCCCTCATGATGCAAAAGCATCCTCAAACTAACTGTACAGTCACAGTTCTTCATAGCCAGTCGGAAAACCTCCCAGAAATCTTAAAGACAGCTGATATCATTATTGCTGCTCTAGGAGCACCGCTTTTTATAAAGGAAACTATGGTAGCCCCACATGCTGTGATCGTAGATGTAGGAACAACAAGAGTCCCTGCAGACAATGCGAAAGGCTATACTCTTCTTGGAGATGTAGATTTTAATAACGTTGTGACAAAATGCGCAGCAATCACTCCAGTTCCTGGAGGCGTTGGTCCCATGACTGTCGCTATGCTCATGAGCAATACATGGCGATGTTACCAAAATTTTTCTTAGTTCTTTTATGTCTTGGACTCTGTTCATGCTCTCAAAAAACGACAACAATCGAAGGAGAGCAGATGACAATCTTCTATCGCATTGTTCTGGGAACCTCTTTATCCGCAAAAGAAAAAGCATCTTTATCCCAACAAATTGATAGATGCTTTCATAAGATCGACTCGATTTATAACAACTGGAATCCCTATTCTGAACTCTCGATAATCAACCGAGCTCCAGCAGATGTCCCCATAACTTTATCTGTAGAACTTTCCGAGTTTCTAGATCAGGTAGATACACTTTACAAACTTTCAGAAGGACGTTTTGACCCTACTGTAGGACCTTTAAAAACCCTATGGCTTCTACATCTCAAAAGTCAAACCCTCCCCCCTAAAGACGTTTGGGAACAACATTATAAAGACATGGGCTGGCAACACTTGGAGTTTCAGTCAAACACAAAAACTCTAATCAAAAAGAATCCTCATGTTCAAATCGACCTCTGTGGTGTTGTCAAAGGTTATGCCGTAGATTGTCTAAATGAAATTTGCAATACCTTTTGTCCGAACAACTATGTAGAGTGGGGAGGAGAGATCAAAACGTCAGGGCATCATCCCTCGGGAAGACCTTGGCGTATTTTTTCTGAAGCAGCAGGTACGATCTTAGATATCGATGATATGGCAATTGCAACAAGTGGAAATCATATTCAAAAATGGTGTGTTGAAGGAAAAATTTACACCCATATTCTTGATACTCGTACAGGGAAACCCCTAGAGCTAAGCTCCTATCCTATCCAAAGTGTTTCAGTAGTCCATCCGAGCTGCGCATACGCCGACGCTATTGCCACAGTCCTCATGACTTTTGATTCTAAAATAGAAGCAAAACAGTGGGCTGAAGAACACCATATCCTAACCTATATCAATGATGGCGCCTCTTCATAGCAGCGGCAACTTCACGTTCCTTTTCTCTTTCTATGATCGTACGACGCTTATCATAAGCTTTTTTCCCACGACAACAACCCAAACGTACCTTAACATAGCCGCGACTCAGCAACATTCCCAGAGGAATCAAAGTCATGCCCTTTTGAGCAATCTTACCCTCTAACTTACGAAGTTCATATCTATGAAGAAGGAGTTTACGTTTACGACGCTCCTCATGGTTATAGATATTTCCAAACCGATAGGGAGCAATACTCGCGTTTAATAACCACCCCTCACCTTTAGAAACAATGACATAAGCATCACCGAGGTTTCCCCCATGATCGCGCAACGACTTAATCTCAGTCCCAGTCAAAACGATGCCTGCTTCTAAAGTCTCTATAACTTCATAGTTACGCAGAGCCTTGCGATTAGAAACAATTTCTTTTTGTGCCATAAGATCCTCCCCCATAATTGGGGACAAAAACCAGTATAACAAAAAGCAATTTTTCCTTCTTAAGACAATGATTAGAATCCTCTTTCCTTGATTTCCAGGGAAGATTTCCTCAATCTAAAGCCTTTTTTATTAGTAAAATATCTAGAAGACCAGAAAATCACTTTGTAGTAATATCCCGATCGTACCTCTACCGTCTCTCCTAGAGAGGCGTAGCCCTTCATATAAAGTTAGACTCAGGTTATAGGAAAATATGAAATTCGTTGTATCCCGAAATGAGCTAGGAAACCTTATCAAAAAAATTCAAAGTGTCGTCCCTCAAAACACACCTATTCCAGTACTCACCCATGTTTTGATTGAAACTTATAATGATGAATTAGTTTTCACTGCTACGGATCTGACAGTGAGCACACGTTGCGTCACCAAAGCTAAAGTCTATGAGAAAGGCGCTATTTCCATTCCCTCCAAGAGATTTTTTCAATTAGTAAAAGAATTAACAGAGGCAAATTTAGAAATTTCCTCTTCAGCAGGGGAAATGGCACAAATCACCTCGGGATCTTCATGCTTTCGCCTACTCAGCATGGAAAAAGAAGACTTCCCCATGCTCCCTGATATACAAAATGCTTTGCGTTTTTCCTTGCCTGCAGAGCAGCTAAAAACCATGCTACAGAGAACTTCATTCGCTGTATCTAGAGAAGAAAGCCGCTATGTTCTTACTGGAGTCCTGCTTGCTATCGCCAATGGCGTGGCTACCATCGTAGGGACTGACGGAAAGCGTTTAGCAAAAATAGATGCTGAAGTTACTTTAGATAAAAGTTTTTCTGGGGAATATATTATTCCTATCAAAGCAGTAGAAGAAATTATAAAGATGTGCTCCGATGAAGGTGAAGCTACGATCTTCTTGGATCAAGATAAGATTGCGGTTGAATGTGACAATACTCTCCTGATCACAAAACTTCTTTCTGGAGAATTTCCAGATTTCTCCCCCGTCATATCTACAGAAAGCAACGTAAAACTCGATCTGCATCGCGAAGAACTAATTACTCTGCTCAAACAAGTGGCTTTATTTACAAATGAGTCCTCTCACTCCGTGAAGTTTTCTTTCTTACCCGGAGAGCTCACTCTAACAGCCAACTGTACTAAGGTGGGTGAAGGAAAGGTAAGCATGGCTGTAAATTATTCTGGCGAACTCCTAGAAATTGCCTTTAATCCCTTTTTCTTTTTAGATATCCTGAAGCATAGTAAGGATGAATTAGTCAGCTTAGGGATCTCGGATTCCTATAATCCTGGAATCATTACCGATTCTGCCTCAGGATTATTTGTCATCATGCCTATGAGGCTACATGATGATTAATAAACTCCCTAAGGAGAATCCTTTAGGTCACTACCCTGCCGATGTTTATGAAAATCTGCTCTCTGAAGCTAAAAAATTTTCGTAACCACAGTGATTTAGAAATCTCACTGGCTCCTAAACTCAATTATGCCCAAGGAAAAACAAACCTCCTAGAAGCGCTTTATGTTTTGTCCTTGGGAAGGTCTTTTCGCACGCAACATCTCACAGATACCATCACCTTCGGATCTTCCCATTTCTTCTTAGAAACACAGTTTGAGAAAGACCACCTTCCCCAAGCTCTCTCCATCTATACAGACAAGCAAGGAAAAAAAATTTGCTATAACCAACTTCCTATAAAAACCTTATCGCAGCTGATAGGGAAAGTACCTATTGTGCTTTTCTCTTCAAAAGACCGCCTTCTAATTTCAGGAGCTCCTGCGGATCGTCGCCTTTTCCTAAATCTGCTTTTATCTCAATGCGATAACCACTATACCCTCTGCTTATCGTACTATCATCGCGCTCTTCAGCAGAGAAATGCTCTCTTAAAAAGCAAGCAAACCTCAACCGTGGTCTCTGGGATGAACAGTTGGTCAAACACGGCACCTACCTATCCATCCAACGGTTTCTCTGTAGTCAGAAACTTTCAGATTTATCCAAAGAACTTTGGTCTAACAACCTAAAAGAACAATTGGCCTTAAAATTTAAAAGTTCCTTAATTAAAAATTCTGATATTTCTGAAACTGCTGTTGCCGAAGAATTTCATAAACAGCTCTCTATATCACTTCCTAGAGATCTCGAATGGGGAAGCACTTCCGTTGGCCCTCATCGCGAAGACTTTCTACTCACTATGAACCAAATGCCTGTGTCTCAATTCTCTAGTGAAGGGCAGAAACACAGTCTTTTGGCAATCTTAAGGCTTGCCGAGTGCCTATATCTAAAGCAATCTCATCACGTCTCCCCTCTAGTCTGTCTAGATGATATCCATGCTGGATTAGATAATGAACGTGTCGGTCAACTCCTTGACCCTGCCCCAACTCTGGGTCAGACTCTGATTACTTCCACCCATATGCATGGGGAACTTCCAAAAACAAGCCTTGTTTTAAGTATCGAGAACGCTCAAGTTTCTGAGCAAATTATCTAAAACAATAACATCATTTTTCTTTTGCGTTAAAAGTAAGCGAATTAGTTATTTTTATAAATAAGTTTTAATAAACATATTCTTTTTTAATAAAAAACTTATTTAAAATAATTATATCGGTGACACATGAAGAAATTTTTATTAACTATACTCTTTTTAGCTGTGGGTAATCCTTTATTCTCGGAAACCTCGGTAATCCAAACCCTTCCATCTGGAATTGGGGGATTAAAGGAAACCTCAAAACAAAAAGAATCCGTGGTCTGCGTGCATGCGTTTTTAAGATCTTATACATCTTTAAAACCTATTGCTCGCGTTCTAGAAAAAGAACATTACGATGTCTTTATTTGGAATTATGAGACGCGCAAGTTTACTCTAGAAAAGCATGCTGAACATCTCAATCGCTTGCTGAAAAAAATAGCTGAACTTAAGCCTGGAGTCCCTATAAACTTCGTAACTCATTCTATTGGAGGAGTCATTGTTCGTGTAGCACTCGCTCACCCTGATTGCCCCGAAGAAGCCAAAAAAGGAAAAGCTATTCTCATGGCTCCTCCGAACGCAGGGTCTACACTAGCTAGACGCTACCGCTGTGTGAAATTCGTACAGTTCGTATTTGGAGGAAAATTAGGACGACAGCTTCTTACCTACTGCCCCACAAAGATGTTAAATGTCGGGAAACTCCCTTCGTCTTTAGACGTTCTCATTCTTAGTGGGAACAGACATAGCAAATTCCTTCCTTTCCGCCTGCCCTATGAAAACGATGGTAAGGTATGCACTATAGAGACAAAGCTAGATACTCCACATAAAGCTTACGTGATCCACACGAGTCATACCTACATCATTACTAATCGGAAGTCGCTCTATCTTATGAAAGAGTTTTTAAAAGAAGGAAATACAACCCCGATAATCGAGCACGTTCCCGAAGCAGCTTTAGAACAAACTGTTATGGAAGACAAACAAAAGAACTCAAGACTTAAGCCTTACCCTAACCAAGACATCTACGTTATACACTGCTTTGGTTCTCGTCCTTACAACCTTTACGGATTTCCAAAAAAATGGAGCCTTAACCAAAAAAACGAAATAAATCCTGAAAAGTTAGAAAAATAAAGAAGATGATCAATAAAAAAGTGAACGGAACCAAAATCCTTTCCACAATCTTCATATTCAAACGTCTTCTTGTGACTATCTCCCACAAACATAGAAGGATATAACCTCCATCCAAAACAGGAATAGGAAGCAAATTCAAGACAGCCAAATTCATACTAATTAGACCGATCCAAAAGAGCACTTCAGAAAACCCTACCGACCATCCTGTATGTAAAACCTGCACAATACCCACAGGTCCTGAAAGCCATTGTGGACTCAGATGTCCAGTAACTAAAGCTTTCAAGGTGATCAAACTTTCCTTAGTAATATTTGATAACATAACCACAGGTGAAGGATTATACCTCACCTTAAGATCTTTCAAAGAAATCCCTAAAGATGGTTTTTGCTTCTCAGCATCAAGACGCTCCAAATAGTATCTTTGTTTATCCTTGTTCTTAATCTTCTTAGCTACTTCCAACTGTTTATCCAAACTCTCCGAAGAATAAACATCAATCCAAGGACGAGGCTGAACAGGGTCAAGAAGACGATAAGGACCCGCGACTTCTACTGGGTGAGACTCTCCTAAATGGTTCAAAATTTGTAACAGATCTTCGGAATGATAAGAGGCGATAAACCGCTTATCAGCATCTCGAGAATTCACCTCTTCAAGTTCTTGCGGACTCATCTGCTGAACAATAATAGAGACCCGATGGTTCTGAACAAGACGTAAAATATCTACACTTCCAGAAACAGGAGTTCCATCAATAGCTAGAATGCGATCCCCAAGCTGTAGCCTCTCTTGAGGTTGTGGCAAAGGAGACTCTGGATCTATAGCAGTAAGTTCACCTTCTATGTATCCATAACTATTGATTACATAAGGCAATGTATATAACGAAGACCACTTGCCTTTAAGTCCAGCCTCATACTGCGTATCTATAAGCTCATTACGAAGGTAGGGAGTGTAATGTAAAACGGAAGCCAATACCCTAGGTTGACGAGAAAAGAAGATTTTGTCATTCCGTGCTACTTTCACAAAAGCATAAGACTCATTGAGTATCTGAGATATCTGAGCCATTGAGAAAAGAAGTGTGCCATCCATCCAAACGAAACGATCATTCGGACGTAGCTCTGAATTCTCCATAGGAGAGTTCTTCGTTAGGGGCACCTGGTTGCCATACAAAAGATAACTCGCTCCAGAACAGGGAACCCCGAATTTTGTGGGATCAAACTCAACATCAATAGCGAACTCTTTGCTAGGAACTGTCAAATAGCCAGGACGTTTGATTTCTAGATTGAGATGCCCCTCTAATAAAGAGGTTGTTAGCATGTCCTTATCTCCCACATAAGGCTTACCATTACACGTAAGAATCTCGTCTCCAGGGAGCAATCCTTCTGCCTGTAAAACAGGATGGACCCAACCTACCACTTTAGAACAGTCGCTATAATTTTTACTTCTTCCCCCATTCATGTAAAGAATGCTGAAAGCCAAGACAGCTAATAAAATATTGGCAAGAGGACCAGCAACAAGAACCAGAATGCGTTTCCAAGGAGACTTACTAAAAAATCCCTGAGGAATATCATAGACAGAGTCTATCTTCCCCTTCTCCCCTTTTTCTTTGGTACGTTCCATACCTCTGATACGAACATAGCCTCCAAAAGGAATGCATCCAATGCGATATTCTATGCCGCCTATACGCTTTTTAAATAAAGCAGGACCAAAGCCTATGCTAAAACTCTCTACAGCCATTCCTACAGCTTTTGCTACTACCAGATGACCAAGTTCATGAATTAACACTAAAATCCCTAAAGCTAGGGCTGCTAGAATAAAATAGATTATTGTCATATACCTACTCGATTATATTTCTTGAGCAAGAGCTCTAGCCTCACCATCTACTTCTAAAATATCTTCTAAAGAGTGGCAGGCATAAACCTTATGACATTCCATAAGAGTCGTTAATTTGCGTAAAATGTCACACCAAGAAATCTCTTCGCAAAGGAACCTCCGCACTAATACTTCATTGGCTGCATTAAAAAAGCTTCCAGAAGACCCCTGTTTCTCTAATACCTGTTGTGCTAAACGGATACTAGGAAATCGCTCCTCATCTACCGGAAAAAATTCTAAAGTTTGTTTCTTCGAAAAATCCATACCATCCCTAGGAGATGCAAAACGCTCTGGAGCTGTTAAAGCGTATTGTATTGGGAAGAGCATATCAGGCGGATTCATGATAGAAATCACACTCCCATCTAAAAACTCTACCATACCATGGATTAAGCTCTGAGGATGAATTACAGCCAGGATTTCAATATTTTCTAAACCAAACAGCCAATACGCCTCGATAATTTCGAGTCCCTTATTGACCAATGTGGATGAGTCCACAGTCACTTTTGAACCCATATTCCATATAGGATGGTTCAAAACATCTTGTTTTGTTACACAAGAAAGCTCTTCTAAAGACTTGTTGAGCAGAGGCCCTCCAGAAGCTGTAAGAATCAGTTTCTTGATTCCCTCAATCGTCCTGCCTTCTAAACATTGATACAAAGCATTATGCTCGCTATCAATAGGAAGAACTTTTATACCATTTTCCTTTGCAGTCTTAGAAACCAATTCGCCAGCACAAACTAAAATTTCTTTGTTTGCTAAAGCTAGTGCTTTTCCTTTTTTCATCGACTCTAGAATCGCGGGTAGCGCCTCGATTCCTGAAGAAGCAGCAACGACAGTAGTGACTGTATCCATGATACAAAGTTGGGTTAAACCCTCCTGGCCTAGGAAAAATTGCATATGGGGGAATCGCTGACAGGCCTCGTTATAAACCTCTTCGTTATAGACCGCTGCGGCTAACGGAGCAAACTCCTCTAGTTGCTGAAAAAATAACCTTAGATTATTTCCATAAGAAGCCATAGAAATAATTTTAAATTCTGAAGGATAGCGCCGCACAATCTCTAATGTTTGACGGCCAATACTACCTGTTGACCCAAGAACGGCTAAATGTTTCAAGCATGCTACCTTTAACTAGGTGAAAAAGAGAATCATACTCCGCAAGTCGAGGAATTGTCAATTCTCTATTGATACTATTTCTAACTAAAGTGGACTAAACTCTAAAATTTCATTCTTTTAAATCACTGCTAATATTGAGAACTTTTCTCACTTATTTTTTCAAAATTTTTAGAAAAATAGCCTCGAAAATAGCTTATAAATTTAACCACGATGTACATCATCGTCAAGAACACTACAGAGATTCCCGAAGTCGATAACCCCAAATCATAAGCACTAAGAATTGCTCTCGAAGATGCAGGAGCTAAAAATGCTGTACCAATACTAAAAACTAACGACCAAGCCATAAGACTCCTTATCGATTTTGCAATAACCTTAGCAATAAGCGATGGAATGATCAGAAAAGCAAGTGCCATTAATACACCTACAGCCTTAAAAGCTCCTACAAGACATGCAGAAAGTTGAAAAATAATCAAATAATCAACCAACCGAATAGGAATTCCTAAAGAAGAGGCAAATACAGAATCGAAAGAAGAACAAACTAAGCTACGGAACGCAAAAATAGTAATTACAGCATTAGCCAAAATCACAATAGTGACAGGGAAAATATCCTCTTTCGTTAAAGAATCTGCGTTTCCTAACACAAGCTCCGTTCCTATATGAGCATTCTTTGTCATAAAGACTAACAAAACAAGGCTCAGAGAGAATAATAAAGAAAAGACTAGAGCGGTGCTGCTCTCTTCTGAAACTTTAAAAGTATTACGAATAAAGTAAATAAGAAACCCTGTCAGCATAGCTGTTGCCATTGCTGCAAGAGTCAAGGTACCCAAAGAGAGGGTCGTCAGTTGATGCGTAAACAAACAAACACAGACCAAACCAAAAAGGACAGTATGAGAGACAGCATTCGCATACATAGCCATCTTTCGCAAGACTAAAAAAGTTCCTGCAAAAGCACCTGAACAGGAAATAGCAAGGAATACTATAATCTGAATATCATCAATATAGAGAGAACCCGTGAAAAGACTTCCAGAAAACAGTCTCGAAAAAAATACTGAAAAAAATTGGAAAAAAGATACTCCATAATAAGGAGAAGGTCCCAAAGCCATTAGACTTCCTTTTTTTTATTTGGGATAATTTGTCGATGAGGATCATAACAAGGATCATTGAGAATCTCTGTCAAGGTATGATCCAATTCTTCAGTAAGAACATGCTCTATTTCCTCAGCCAACTCATGAACACTTTCCTTGCTAAAATCTAAAGAATTCACAAGATACGATTCCCATAATCTGTGAGCACGAACTAATCTTAAGGCCTCACTTCTTCCTTTTTTTGTGAGTCGATAATAATCTTGTTCTTTTTTAACATAACCCCGCCATTCTAAAATCTGAACTCTCCATCTAGGGAAAGGCTTAGGCCCAAAATACTCCTGATACTTATAACTACAGACAAAATCTCGAACACTAATGTTCTCTAAACGATTATGAGAAATATGCCAAAACACCTTTAAAAGGTGTTCTTGATCCTTTGAAAACGAAAAGTGCTTCCTACGGACAAAACGAATGACCCACCCAGATTTTGGAGAAAAAAGCAAACATAGACCGGCCAATAATCCAGCACAAATGACAACCAAAGGTCCCGTAGGCAAGGTTACAGGCACCGCCTGTTGCCCTATAATAGCACGACATGTGAATGCTACAGAGATATAGCTTCCTAAAGCTCCGCTAATCCCTCCAAAGAATGCAGAAAGGATAAGAATTGTACTTAGACGATCGGAAAGCTGACGAGCACCTAAAGAAGGAGCCACAAACATAGCAGAAATTAAAACAATCCCTACGCTTCGAACTCCACTTACGATCACCAACGATATAAAAATTAGACTGAGTGCTTCATAAAGAACAGTCTTTAAGCCACAAGTAACAGCAAAATCTTTATCAAAAGTAGTCACAACAATTTGTCGATACCACCACCATAAAGCAAATAACGAAGCACAAAAGACGATCGCAGCCAACGTAGCTTCAAGAAAACCTAAAGTGGCTGCTTGCCCATATAGATAGGCGTTAATGCGATTGTATAGCGTAGGGCTACTTTCCTTGACATAACTGGCTAAAATCACTCCGATAGCAAAGAATACCACAAGAACAAAACAAAGGGCGGAGTCTTTATGTAATTTACATACTTTCCCTAAGAAAACAATGATCCCATAACCAAATACCGAAGCAGCACACCCAAACAACACAATCCAAAAAATAGAAGCTTGCAATGAGAAAACATATTGCGCCATCAAAGCTCCAACTAGAAGTCCTGGATACGACGCGTGAGATAAACTTTCGCTTAAAAGAGGCTGCTTGCTAATCAAGAGAATTGTCCCCCACAAAGCTGTGGTCATACAAATCAAAGTGACAGCTAAAAAACTAGATAAGAAAATCGTATCAGAAAAAACACAACTGAGCATAATCAGCACGATCCAAATTGTTTTCCTCGAGAGAGCTTCAGGGTTTGTTCCAAAAGTTCAATTTCACAACCATACGTTTGGAAAATAGTGTCTCCATTCAGACATTCATCAGTAGGGCCACAACAAATCAAACGCTTATTCAATAAAACCACATGATCAAATAGTTGACGCACATGACTCAAGTCATGATGAACAACGACGATAGTCTTTCCCTGATCTCGCAGCTCTTGCAAAACCCCTACAGATGTTTTAAACGAAGCCATATCAATCGCTGAAAACAACTCATCCATAAGATATAGATCTGCTTTTTGCATCAAAGCACGTGCTAAAAATGCTCTTTGTTGCTGTCCTCCTGAGAGCTGTCCTATTTGTCTATCTGCTACGGATTCCAAACCAACTCTTTCTAAAATATGAAAGGCCTCCCTTCGATCATCCGAAGAAATTCTCCCCCACATTCCTTTATAGCTGTAACACCCCATAAGGGCTAAATCTAAGACAGTCATTGGAAAATCCCAATCCACGCTAGCTCTCTGAGGCATATAGGCTATGCGCTGACGCACCTTCTTAAATTTTTGATTAAAAAAATAAACAGTCCCCGAAGAGGGTTTGATCAGGCCTAAGGAAGCCTTTAAGAGAGTGCTTTTACCAGCTCCATTAGGACCTAAAATAGCAGTTAATGACCCCTTTCCCAAGGAAAAGGATATGTGATAAAGAACGGCTGCATGCTCATAGTTTACACAAAGGTTGTGTACAGACCAAAAAGTCTCATCTTTGACATTCAAGAGCCACCCCTCCTAATTCTTCTGTGATAAGGCAGACATTATGTTTAAAGGTGCTAAAATAATTGTCGTCCACATTATCACTATACAATGGTTTTTGAGCTAGACGAACTAAATGACTTTTCTTCAGAGAAGAAACAATTTTTTTCAACGCATCTTGGTTCAGAGTATCCTCAGGGAAAACCACACTGACATCATGCTCATTAATATAATCTACAACCGCCATAATATCACGAACACTGATTTGAGCTTCTGGAGATAGACCCTCAGGAGAAATACAACGAGACCTCCATGCTCCGGAAGCCACTTCTTCAGGAGTAGCTAAATAGCGACGTGTAAAGTAACTGAACGCATTATGACCTGAGACAAGATACCGTAAATTTTCAGGAATTGTGCTCAAGCATTGTTTCGCCCAAGAATCTAAAATAGACATTTCACAAACAAGTTCCTCACTATTTGCTTTAAATTCAGCAGACCATTCAGGGAACTTTTCAATGAGAACTTCTGTAATTTCTATGACAGCTTCCTTCCAAATAGAAAGATCCATCCAGATATGAGGATCGCAAATACCGTCTTCTTCTAGAGGAACAAAGGCCCCACGCGCTATCAACCGCTCCCCTAACTTGACACTATTGGGATTATTTTCTAAATGCTTCCGCAAACTTAATGTATGCTCAAGACCCAGGCCGTTACAAAAAATTACGGCACTTCCAGCAATCTTGTCCTTATCCCCTTTAACCATCTCATACGCATGAGGGTCTAAGGATCCTTTGATCAAAACAGCGGTAGCAAGCCTATTCCCCACGACTCTTTCAACACAATCATGAATCATGCGATTCATGGATAGTATACAAGGACGTGAATTTGCATTCTGAAACCCAGAATTGGTACATCCAAAAGTTATACCACATGCCACGAAACAGAAAATCCAACGCATCACTTTAAATATATATCCCATTTTCGCATCCATCTCTCTAGAAGCATTTTTTAAGATCCATTAAAAACCACTTAACGAACCACCAAACATCAAAGCTATAACCCGATCTAAAAGATTTATTATTTACATTTTTCGATCCCAGAAACTAATGAAAAAGCAAAGTACCAGAAAAACAAGTTCTATTCAAAATATATTTTATCCAGCAAGAAATACAACTAATAGAAATGAAAGAAATATCTTTGTTCAGGATAGTTTTAAAAAAATTAGAAAACCCGTTTGTTTTATAAGAAAACAAAATGTTATAGAAAAAATCTTCTTTACTTTACGATTTTTATGTTTTGAATTTTGTTAAGAAACAAAAAGATCCTGAGAGGAAAAATATTGCAAAAAGGAGAACTTGCAATATAATTTATGTTCGCTGATTGATTAAAACAGCGCTTTAATTTTATTTCTCTAAACATTAAATTGAAAGTATGCCACATTCTTTCTTGTAAAATATGTAAGCATCAATTATAAAAGGTGGGTTTCATGGCCGTAGAACAATCACATATAAAAGAAGAAATAGAAAAACTGATCGGAAAAGCTATTAAAAGAGTCTGCGGAAACAAAGAAAACGATTTATGTCGCTATCTTCCAGGCCCTAGCGGCGGTTATATGCATCATTTCACTCTAAAAAAGATGAAAAGCGCTGCTCCCGAACAACTTTTAAAAATGTTAAAAACATTTATTTTAGAATCGGAAACCCCACGCACAATTAATCCTAAGCCTAGAGCTCCTAGAGGCTCTAAAAAACGTCGTGACTTTATTAACTTTACTAAAACAGATATTGAACGCGTTTTAGAACTGGCAAGACAAGTTGGAGACAAAGACCTCCTCGCTCGCTTTAGCCCTAAAAAACCGTTAACTTCTTTAAAAAGGGAGTTAATTCGTTCGATTCGCAACGGTATCGTGAGCGTAGAGCTATGGAATGCCTACGTCGAAGCTGTGAAGGCTGTAAGCTCTCCCAACCTTGAAGTTACCTCTCCTTTCGTTTAATTAAAAAATAAATTTTACAGGCGACTTAGCAATAAAGTCGCCTAAGAACTCTTATCCCTTAGGAGTATCCCTTTCCTCTTGTCAATAGAGAGAAAAGATGGTATATTATAAGGTCTTTCGAAATGGAAACAATTCAAGTTAGTCCACAACGAAATAAAAAACTATCAGAATAGAAAATAAAAGTATTTCAGAGGGTAAATATGACAAAAACCGAAGAAAAACCTTTTGGAAAATTGCGCTCTTTCTTGTGGCCGATACATACTCACGAGCTAAAGAAAGTTCTGCCAATGTTCCTAATGTTCTTCTGTATTACATTTAACTATACGGTGTTACGCGATACAAAAGACACTCTTATTGTGGGAGCTCCTGGTTCTGGTGCAGAGGCAATACCTTTCATCAAGTTTTGGCTTGTTGTCCCCTGTGCTATTATCTTTATGCTTATTTATGCAAAGCTAAGTAATATTTTAAGTAAGCAGGCCTTATTTTATGCAGTGGGAACGCCCTTTTTAATTTTCTTTGCCCTGTTCCCGACTGTAATTTATCCGCTACGCGATGTTTTACATCCTACAGAATTTGCTGACCGTTTACAGGCCATCCTACCTCCAGGATTGCTAGGACTCGTTGCCATCTTAAGAAACTGGACATTTGCTGCATTTTATGTACTTGCTGAACTATGGGGAAGCGTCATGCTATCTCTAATGTTCTGGGGATTTGCTAATGAAATTACAAAAATCCACGAAGCAAAGCGTTTCTACGCTCTTTTCGGTATCGGAGCTAATATTTCTTTACTAGCTTCTGGTCGTGCAATTGTTTGGGCTTCAAAGTTGAGAGCTTCCGTTTCTGAAGGTGTAGATCCTTGGGGAATTTCTTTACGTCTTTTGATGGCTATGACTATTGTATCTGGACTTGTTCTTATGGCCAGTTACTGGTGGATCAATAAGAACGTATTGACCGATCCTCGCTTCTATAATCCAGAAGAAATGCAAAAGGGGAAAAAAGGTGCTAAACCTAAAATGAATATGAAAGATAGCTTCCTCTATCTTGCTAGATCTCCTTATATTCTTTTATTAGCTCTCTTGGTTATTGCCTATGGTATTTGCATTAACTTAATCGAAGTGACTTGGAAAAGTCAGCTGAAACTGCAATATCCTAATATGAATGACTATAGTGAGTTCATGGGGAACTTCTCCTTCTGGACTGGCGTAGTATCCGTACTTATCATGCTATTTGTTGGTGGTAACGTCATTCGTAAATTTGGATGGTTAACTGGAGCCCTAGTCACTCCTGTCATGGTTCTCCTAACAGGTATCGTTTTCTTCGCTCTTGTTATCTTTAGAAACCAAGCTTCTGGGCTGGTCGCTATGTTCGGTACAACTCCTCTCATGCTAGCTGTGGTTGTCGGAGCTATACAGAATATTCTTTCGAAATCCACAAAATACGCTCTCTTTGACTCAACTAAAGAAATGGCCTATATCCCTCTTGACCAAGAGCAAAAAGTCAAAGGTAAGGCTGCTATTGATGTAGTTGCTGCCCGCTTCGGAAAATCAGGAGGAGCTTTAATCCAACAAGGTTTGCTCGTTATCTGTGGAAGTATTGGAGCTATGACCCCTTATCTTGCAGTGATTCTTCTTTTCATCATTGCTATTTGGTTGGTTTCTGCAACTAAGTTAAACAAACTATTCTTAGCGCAGTCTGCTCTTAAAGAACAAGAAGTGGCTCAAGAAGATTCAGCTCCTGCTTCTTCATAGAGTTGCTTCTCTTACTCTTGTTGATCCCTACCTGCTTTTTAGTGGGTAGGGATTTTTTTTATTAACTCCCATTTCACGAATTCGTACGCTTTTTTCAATCAAAAGGTTATAATAACCGTGAGACATTCTGGTTGTACTATGAAGTGTAGTCCTTTAACACTAGTTCCCCATATATTTTTAAAAAATGACTGCGAATGTCATAGATCTTGTTCTTTAAAAATTAGGACAATTGCCCGACTCATTCTTGGGCTTGTTCTAGCTCTTGTTAGCGCACTTTCTTTTGTTTTCCTTGCTGCGCCGATTAGCTATGCTATTGGAGGAACTTTAGCTTTAGCCGCTATCGTAATCTTGATTATAACGCTAGTCGTAGCACTGCTAGCTAAATCAAAGGTTCTGCCCATCCCCAACGAACTTCAGAAGATTATTTACAATCGCTATCCTAAAGAAGTCTTTTATTTCGTGAAAACACACTCCCTGACTGTTAACGAATTAAAAATATTTATTAATTGCTGGAAAAGCGGTACAGACCTGCCTCCGAATTTACATAAAAAAGCAGAGGCTTTCGGGATCGATATTCTAAAATCTATAGATTTAACCCTGTTTCCAGAGTTCGAAGAGATTCTTCTTCAAAACTGCCCGTTATACTGGCTCTCCCATTTTATAGACAAAACTGAATCTGTTGCTGGGGAAATCGGATTAAATAAAACACAAAAAGTTTATGGTTTACTTGGGCCCTTAGCGTTTCATAAAGGATATACAACTATTTTCCACTCTTATACACGCCCTCTACTAACATTAATCTCAGAATCACAGTATAAGTTCCTATATAGTAAAGCGTCTAAGAATCAATGGGATTCTCCTTCTGTGAAAAAAACCTGCGAAGAAATATTCAAGGAACTCCCCCACAATATGATTTTCCGGAAGGATGTTCAAGGAATCTCACAATTCTTATTTCTTTTCTTTTCTCATGGTATCACTTGGGAACAGGCTCAGATGATTCAACTTATAAATCCTGATAATTGGAAAATGTTGTGTCAGTTTGATAAAGCAGGAGGCCACTGTTCCATGGCAACATTTGGAGGCTTTTTGAATACTGAAACAAATATGTTCGATCCAGTATCCTCTAACTATGAACCTACAGTGAACTTCATGACGTGGAAAGAATTGAGGGTTTTACTAGAGAAAGTAAAAGAAAGTCCTATGCACCCAGCGAGTGCTCTTGTTCAGAAGATATGCGTAAATACAACGCACCATCAAAATCTGTTAAAACGATGGCAATTTGTTCGTAATACGAGTTCACAATGGACATCAAGCTTACCTCAGTATGCTTTCCACGCCCAAACCTACAAACTAGAGAAAAAAATAGAAAGCAGTCTCCCTATACGATCTTCCCTATAAGGGGAGTCTGATCATTTGCAATACCTACAAGCAAATTGCGTTTGAAAGACTTTTTATAATTGAGATTTAGAAATATAAAAAAATCTTTAATTTTTATAAAAAGAATACGTTATTCCCAATCGGGAAAAGAACAAAAAGGGGCTCGCCCTTTTTTTAAAAAAAGCATAACAAGCTCTCTCGTTATTCTTCTTCTAGAAGCTATCTTCAATGAAAACTTTTCATCAATAATACAAAACAATTTCAATAAAAATTTTAAAAATAAAAACATTTCTATTAATAGGATTTTTGTTAAATTTACGATATAATACGCAAATTGATGAGCCTAGGAAATGTATGAGTAATATAACCTCGCCAGTTATTCAAAATAATCGCTCTTGTAATTATTATTTTGAATTAAAGAATTCAACCACTATTCATATTGTTATCAGTGCCATCTTACTCTGCGGAGCTTTGATAGCTTTCTTGTGTGTAGCAGCTCCTGTTTCCTATATTCTAAGTGGCGCATTGTTAGGATTAGGATTATTAATAGCCTTGATTGGTGTGATTTTAGGAATAAAAAAAATCACGCCTATGATTTCATCAAAAGAACAAGTATTCCCCCAAGAACTCGTAAATAGAATCAGGGCGCACTATCCTAAATTTGTCTCTGATTTTGTTTCAGAAGCTAAACCAAATCTTAAAGATCTCATAAGTTTTATTGATCTTCTAAATCAATTGCACTCTGAAGTTGGATCATCTACAAATTACAACGTATCTGAAGAACTACAACAGAAAATAGATACGTTCGAGGGTATCGCACGCTTAAAAAATGAAGTCCGTACTGCTTCTCTTAAAAGACTTGAAAGCGCTGCTTCTTCCCGTCCCCTCTTCCCCTCTTTACCAAAAATCTTACAAAAGGTATTTCCATTTTTCTGGTTAGGAGAGTTTATTTCTGCAGGCAGCAAGGTTGTAGAGCTCCATCGAGTTAAGAAAATTGGAGGCAGCCTCGAAGAAGACCTTAGTGATTATATAAAACCAGAGATGCTTCCTACCTATTGGTTGATTCCTTTAGATTTTAGACCAACAAATTCCTCTATTCTAAATCTACACACATTAGTTTTAGCTAGAGTCTTAACTCGTGATGTTTTTCAACATCTTAAGTATGCAGCATTAAATGGCGAGTGGAACCTGAATCATAGTGATCTAAATACTATGAAACAGCAGCTCTTTGCTAAATATCATGCGGCGTATCAATCCTATAAACATCTATCTCAACCCTCTCTTCAAGAGGATGAATTCTATAACCTGCTCTTGTGTATTTTTAAGCATAGGTACTCGTGGAAGCAGATGTCCTTAATAAAAACAGTCCCGGCTGATTTATGGGAAAACCTCTGTTGCTTGACTTTAGACCATACAGGACGACCCCAAGACATGGAATTTGCCTCTCTAATTGGTACTCTCTACACACAAGGCCTAATTCATAAAGAAAGCGAAGCATTTCTTTCTTCATTGACACTCCTTAGTTTAGATCAGTTTAAAACGATCCGTCGTCAGTCAACCAATATAGCGATGTTCCTTGAGAATTTAGCAACTCATAATTCCACCTTTAGAAGCTTACCACCTATAACAGTCCATCCACTCAAGAGAAGCGTCTTCTCCCAACCTGAAGAAGACGAGTCCTCCCTGCTGATAGGTTAGAGATTTCTATTTTGGAATAAGAAAAATTCTACTCCCTCTCGTAGCCCCTTTCGAGACTAAAAAGCTAGTTACCTGGTTTAGTCTTTAAAGAAGATACTCGTCTTCCTATGAATTCTAGCTCCTGTTACAAAATTGACGTCATAAACCCTAGCTCTGGCATTTCCATGCTCTAGAGCTATTCTGTGAAGACCCTGTCTTAATACACTCTCTAATCGCTTAGAAACTGAACTCAAATGCCTTAACAAGAATTTACCTAGTTCTTTCTTTGGCTCATCAGAAGCAGAAAATGCTTGAACAGCTTCTTTTAGATCCTGAATCACATACAGGCCTAGGTTTACATCAAAATCGATAGAAGATTCGTCAAGAAGATTTTGGGATGACAAAGCTCCTACAAGAGCACAAAGCTGAAGGTTGTATGCGGTACTGTTATCTACAAAACACAGCCAATCCCAAGCATCTCTAGGAAGTTGAGTGATCAGCTGTAGCTGATCAAAAGAATAGCCATGCAAGCTCAACAATAGCAATTCCTTACTGATTGTCTCTTTTGTAAGTCCCCCTGCTTCGGTCTTTAGAGTTCCTCGTGCCGTATAGGTAGTGTAGATACGCTCTACAATTGCTTTGACTTCACCAGTATCCCATTTCTCTTGAAGAGCCTTGTTTTTTAATAAAAGAACGTCCTCTTTCGTTAATTGTTGAAGAATATGATGCGTCTCTTTACAAAAAATTGTAGCCTTAGCTGTACTGTATCCCAAAGGCCCTAGCCAATAGTACCCATAACATTCTCTAGGGACACCTAGGTCTCTACAAACTTGTGGATCTCCTGCTGATATAAATTTCTGAAGCCAATATAACGGGCAGGTTTGGCTTAAAAGATCTTCAAATATTGGCCAATTATTCTTTTCTAAATCACCTGCGAGCCTGCTAATACCAAAACTCTCTACTTTACTTCGCAATTCAGAAGGCAATTGTTTGATTTTCTCTTCAGGAGATATGTTACACAACAGGGCAGTAGAAAATTGTCTAAACTCGGCTAATGTTACCTGCTGTTCTCTTACAAATGCAGAGATTGAAAGGCCATAAGCTTCATCTATCACGTGAGTAAATCTATCAGGAATGATTCTTGGTGTTGGTGGAAGCTTCTTCTCTCCAAAAATCAAAGCTAAAATTACTAAAGAAAGAATGACAAAGGCAATAAAAGCTAAAACACTCCCAACAATATAAGAAACGGGAGGAGCCAAACAGCCTAAAGCTGCTAATGCACCTATACAAAAGAGGCTGGCAATGGCTATTCTTACAATAGTCCTTGAACTCAAAGGAAAGGTAGAATGACACTCGCAATGATTTTTAAATAAAGCATGTGGAACGATCGTCATGCTCATAGCCAACTCCTTAGATATAGATCTATTGAAGGCAGTATAGATTATGTGTAAATAAAAATCTCTAATTCAAGAATTTCCTGTAATAAAAAATCCCATGAAAAATAGCTCTCTCTTACCCTTCAGATTAGGCAAACTTTTTACAATCCCCGAAAAAAATGCAGATCGAACACTTAAGGATTTCAAAAATTTCTGCCAAGCTGACCTAGGATTTTTTTCTCACTCCCTATCTAAATGGTATTTAGGATAATTCAAGAAGGTATTTTCGAACCTTTGATTTAGATCTAAGGAACCTAGGTACTGTCTAAACCTTTGAAAGTGTTTTTCAAATACATTACAAAGATCTTTTGCAACCCCGTGTTTTGTTGGTTTGCTTAACAACTGCATTTCTATCAGTTCTTCCCAGGTCAATAGAGAAACCTCAGGAAGGTAAAATTGCTCTTTTGCTTCGTATAATGCCCAGGACGAATGTAACAGCCCAACCAGACGTGATAACTGGAATCCCTCGCCTTGAGAATCAAAATCACAAAGCCAATCCCATCCGGACTCATTCATATATTGAAATAATTGCACTTGCTTTCAAGAGAGCTTGTGAGAAAAAATAAGGTGAAGGAGGGAATCAAACTGTTCGTAATCAGCGTTTAACTCTGCTTCATCTACCTCTTCTTTATCAGCATAATATCTTGTAAAAAGGTTTTGTCTGATTTGAACGAGTTCCGAAGAACTCCACGTGTTTTTCTTGAGACCATCTTCTAAAAGAGCAAACTCTCCAAAGCTAATTTTCTTTAACAATAGAAGAGATCGACGTTCAAAAAGAGAGGGAGCGTTCTCGTACAGTCCTAAAGGACCACACCAATAGTATCCATAGGTTCCTGGAGTGACATCCGATACCATGGGATATACCAGACGTCCCAACCAATGCAATGGGCAATGCTGTAGAAGAATTTCTTCAAAATTAGGGAGCTTACTTGGATGTACATCTTTGAACTTCTCAATGCCAAACTGTAAGAGTTTTTCTTGTAAATATACTGGTGCTTTGTCGAAAACATTCGTCTTATTAAGAATAGAGATCAAGTGATGTATCTCATAAATGGAAACCTCCTGATCTCTAATAAAATCAACAACAATACTTGGATAATGTTCTTGGATGAGTTCCATGATTTTCTTAGGGATCAGCAACTCCTTAGGTTCTTGTCTCATCTTATAAATCATAAACATAGCAGAAGCAAAAAGAATAAGAGAAACTAGAACAAGAGCAGTTCCTAACTCTATGGATAAAAGAGATTGACTGCATACCAAAGCTACAATAGCGAGTACAGCAGCAACAACAGAAACGATAATCAGGCTAAGCGCTGGCTGGCACACCGAAAATTGGGTAGCCTGACTATAGTTGACTTGGGTATTCCTATACACAGGCTGTATATTAACCATAGAAGCTCCATTGTGACTTGAGTATCAGCGTGTTATATTATTTTCCTAATCATTTTAGAATTCATGGAATTATTTTACTTCTATAAATTTCTTTCACATAGACTCCAGAGCTTGAAAAAATCGATTGCGAAGACCTGAACTCCTACTCAAATAGATCTCCTGACTTTCCAGTTCTTCACTACATTGAAGAGCACTATCTCGGACATAAGAACACTCATTCCTCTCTTATACTCTTGGATCGAGTCGATTTAACTATCTCAAACCCCAATGCTTTCATGAATTTTATTATGCTTGTCTAAATGACTGAAAAAATGACCCGCAAGGACTTTAGATGAACATATGTAAATGGTAAATATTTTTTTATCTCTTTTAGAATCGGTTTCCCTTTCTATAGAATCCTGAGTGGGAATCAGTTTCATACTAACGGAGAGCACTTCTTCTCACTTAGTTTTTTCTACTGCTAGCCACTCTGGAACTCTACCTCAAATCAGATTCGACTTTAAACCCTTGTGGTTTCTACATCTCATCTATTATACTTTCATCTATCCAAAGCTAAAGATGACCGCATGATCATTTTGCTAATAAAGAGATGCAGTCCGCAAAAGTATTTGAGAAGCTGGTCTTTGTCTGAAGGAGCCTTCTCAATGCAGCTTTATGAAACCAGGAATAAACCTAGATAACACTACAGTACATTTTGAAAGAATATAAGATAGAGAACATTCGCAATTTTTCAATCATAGCGCATATTGATCACGGGAAGTCTACAATTGCTGATCGCCTTTTAGAAAGTACGAGCACAGTAGAAGAACGGGAGATGCGTGAGCAGCTCTTAGATTCCATGGATCTTGAAAGAGAGCGTGGCATTACAATTAAAGCTCATCCTGTCACCATGACGTATCTATATGAAGGAGAGGTGTATCAACTGAACCTGATTGATACCCCTGGTCACGTGGACTTTTCGTATGAAGTCTCTCGATCTCTATCTGCATGTGAGGGCGCCTTACTTATTGTAGATGCCGCCCAGGGGGTGCAGGCACAAAGTCTTGCTAATGTCTACCTGGCCCTTGAAAGAGATTTAGAGATCATTCCTGTATTAAACAAGATTGATCTACCTGCCGCTGATCCCGTGAGAATTGCTCAACAGATTGAAGATTATATAGGCCTAGACACTACGAACATTATTGCCTGTTCTGCAAAAACAGGTCAGGGGATCCCTGCAATCCTGAAAGCAATTATCGATCTTGTTCCTCCTCCAAAAGCACCTGCAGAAACAGAGCTTAAAGCTTTAGTCTTTGATTCTCATTATGACCCTTACGTTGGCATTATGGTCTACGTACGCATTATTAGCGGGGAATTAAAAAAAGGAGACCGCATTACTTTTATGGCGGCTAAAGGCTCCTCGTTTGAAGTCTTAGGTATAGGGGCCTTTCTCCCTAAAGCAACATTTATAGAAGGTTCCTTACGCCCTGGTCAGGTGGGTTTTTTTATTGCCAATCTCAAAAAAGTGAAGGATGTGAAGATCGGCGATACAGTCACGAAAACAAAACATCCTGCAAAAACTCCTTTGGAAGGCTTCAAAGAGATCAATCCGGTAGTTTTTGCTGGAATTTATCCTATAGATTCTTCTGATTTTGATACTTTGAAAGATGCTTTAGGAAGACTACAGCTCAATGATTCTGCTTTAACTATAGAACAAGAAAGCAGTCACTCTTTAGGCTTTGGTTTTCGTTGTGGCTTCTTAGGACTTCTTCATCTTGAGATTATCTTTGAAAGAATCATTCGAGAATTTGACTTAGATATTATTGCAACGGCTCCAAGTGTCATCTATAAAGTCGTCTTAAAAAACGGGAAAGTTCTAGATATTGATAACCCCTCAGGATATCCGGATCCTGCGATCATCGAGCATGTGGAAGAGCCTTGGGTTCATGTGAATATTATCACCCCTCAAGAATATCTGAGCAACATTATGAACCTCTGTTTAGATAAACGTGGGATCTGCGTAAAAACAGAAATGCTAGATCAGCACCGTCTAGTTCTTGCTTACGAACTCCCTTTAAATGAGATTGTCTCGGATTTCAATGACAAGCTGAAGTCAGTAACTAAAGGTTATGGATCCTTTGACTACCGTCTTGGGGATTACCGTAAGGGATCGATCATCAAATTAGAGGTTCTTATTAACGAGGAGCCCATAGATGCTTTTTCTTGTTTAGTCCATAGAGATAAAGCAGAATCTCGTGGAAGAAGTATCTGCGAAAAGCTTGTGGACGTGATTCCACAACAACTCTTCAAGATTCCCATCCAAGCTGCCATTAACAAAAAAGTCATTGCCAGAGAAACGATTCGTGCGCTTTCTAAGAACGTGACCGCAAAGTGTTATGGCGGAGATATTACTAGGAAACGCAAGCTGTGGGAAAAGCAAAAGAAAGGAAAAAAACGTATGAAGGAATTTGGAAAAGTTTCCATTCCCAATACAGCTTTCATTGAAGTTCTAAAATTAGATTAACATTGACGCTTAAAATCAGCACACTGCTTACAATTGAAAATTCGGTAGTGGTGAACTAAATCTCGAGCTACCTAGGGTCTTCTCGAGATTTTTTATTTTTACTTCACTCTTTCTGTAGTTTTCGTGTGCACCCAATCGGTATGATAGAACTCTCCTCGAGGGCGATCGTTACGCTCGTAGGTATGAGCTCCAAAATAATCTCGCAGTCCTTGAGCTAACGACATTGAAGAGCTTGCTGTACGATAGCCATCATAAAACGTGATTGCTGCTGCTAAACAGGGAATAGGTAGCCCTGCACCAATTGCAGTCACTACTGTTCTACGCCATCCCATCTCCGCATGGCGTAATGCTCCACGGAAATATTCTTGGAAGATGAGCGAGGTATTCTCTGGGTTGGCAGCAAATCCTTTATGTATAACATCTAAAAATGCACTTTGAATAATGCATCCCCCGCGCCACATCAAAGCAATTTCTCCTAGGTCTAATCCCCAATTATATTCTTTTGAAGCTTCTCCTAAAAGCATGAATCCCTGAGCATAGCTGATGATCTTGGAAGCGTATAAAGCATGAAAGACATCTTGTATGAATACCGAGGGATCATGGGGCATTTCAAATATTAAGGGGGTTCCTGGATAATTACGGGCAGCTTGCTCGCGTATCTCTTTCCAAGAAGAAAGGAAACGAGCAAGAACAGCTCCTATGATTAAGGAAAGGGGAACTCCAGAATTTAAAGCATCGATTGCGGTCCACTTTCCTGTACCTTTTTGGCCCACGACATCTAAAATCGTATCAATAACAGGGATTCCTTCCGGATCTTTCAATGCTAGGACTTCAGAAGCAATACGAATTAGATAGCTTTCCAACTCTAGAGTATTCCACTCTTTCAAAATTGTAGCAACGGCAGTTGCGGAGAGCTTTAGGAAATCTCTTAAGATACCGTAAGCTTCGCATATCAACTGGATATCGCCGTATTCTATACCATTGTGAACAGCCTTTACATAGTGGCCTGCACCGCCAGTTCCTACCCAAGAACAGCAGGGACGGCCCTGTACTTTTGCTGCTATTGATTGAAAAATAGGAGCCACTAATGGCCACGCCTCAGGATTTCCTCCAGGCATAATTGATGGGCCGTGACGTGCACCTTCTTCTCCTCCAGAAATCCCCACGCCTAAGAAGAGAATCCCCTTTTCTTGCAACTCTTTACATCGTCGTTCGGAATCTTTAAAATAGCTATTCCCCCCATCGATAATCACATCGCCGGGTTCTAGAAAAGGCAGTAACGCATGAATGCTCTGATCCACAGGTTTCCCTGCTTGAATCATCAACATGATCTTTCGTGGTCTCTCCAATGAATTCACAAAATCTTCTAAAGATTCAAACCCTACAAGCTCTCGGTGGTTAGGGTATTCTTTCAAGAAGTCCCGCGTTTTCTCTGGGGTCCGATTATAGACAGAGACAGAAAAACCATGATCTATCATGTTTAAGACAAGATTTTTCCCCATGACAGCTAAGCCAATAAGACCAATATTCGTTTGCAAAGCTACCTAGCCTCCTTAAACTAATTTAAATATAGAACAAGCTTTCGTTTTTTACCTTGAGCCAACAACACATAGTGACCATAACAGATGTCTTGTTCTTCACAAACACTATGCTCATTAGCGATGGGCACATTATTAATATATACCCCTTTTTGTTCAATTAGCCTTCGAATTTCCCCTTTAGATTTACATAGTCCCAAAACAAGAAATAGGTCTAACCAACGTTTCCCTAACACCTCGGATTTATCCAATGAGGCCCCCATCCCTCCTGCAAACAATTCATGAAAATCTTTTTCCGATAAGGATGAAAGATTCCCTGGATGCATGCTACGAGTTACAGAAAGAGCCTCTTCAAGCCCTAGATCTCCATGAATAGCACTTAAGATATCTTGGGCTACAAATTCCTTCACTGCAACTGGATCCGTCTGTACACGCCTATCAATATCTTGAATTTCTTCATTGCTCAATAAAGTTAACGTACGAGCAATTTTAGGGATGGTATCATCGGGCAAACGGAGTAAGTATTGGTACAGCTCAAAAGGAGAGGTTAAATCTGAATCGAGCCATACAGTTCCCGACTCTGTTTTCCCTATTTTTTTCCCCTGAGCATTCGTTAATAAAGGATAGGTAAGGCCGTAGGCCTGACCCAACCCTTTACGGCGAATAAAATCGATTCCTGAAGTAATATTCCCCCACTGATCGCTACCACCGCACTGCAAGATCGTGCCATAATTTTTAAATAAGTGATAAAAATCATAGGATTGCAGGATTAAATAGCTAAACTCGGTATAGCTAATTCCTTCATCAGAATGCACCCGCTGCTTTATTGTATCTTTCACTAGCATTTGGCCTAAACGAAAGTGTTTTCCTATATCCCTTAAGAAATCAATCAGGGAGATCTCCTGCAACCAGTCTGCATTATTTACAAGAGTCACCCCGGGAAGATAGCGCTGGAGACACGCCGTGATCTTTTGACTGTTATCAAAAACTTCACTTGTCTGAAGTAACGATCTCTCGCTCTGTTTCCCTGAGGGATCTCCAACCATACCTGTGGCTCCCCCGACTAAAGCTATGGGGGTAATCCCCAGAGCAGCGAGTCTCTTCAAGAAACAAATCCCAATCCAATGACCAATATGTAGAGCAGGTGCGGTAGGATCAAATCCTAAATAAGCGGCGATAGGTCCCTCTACGGATTCCAAACCTGCGGTAAAATTCTCTAAAATATTTCGCTCTTGTAAAGATTGTAACCAGGATTGCATGAGTGATCGTACATAATTAAGAATTGCCAAGCTCTATCTTATCGATCCTAAAGCTTATATGCAAGGCACCACCTATCTAACAATAAAGAAAAGATTGTACGCTGAGAATAATTCCTTTGCTGAGATACCATAACTTCTATCTTCTCTAAAGATTAGGTCGCTATGTCTACATCTCCAATTGGGGTTCCGTCGATGCTAAACGCCGCAACTAGTCTAAATGCCACAACTAGCAAGGCACCCCTTCCTACCTCTACCCTAGCCGAACGTATTAAAGAATGGCTGCCCCGCATTCTTCTCTTGATTGTAGGAGCAATCTTCACAATTGCTGGCTGCATTGTTATGGCGTTGACTAAACAAATTCTTTACGGATTACTCTGTGTCGTAGGAGGGCTTCTCCTAGCTCTAGGACTGCTCTTAAAACCTGAGAACTGTATTTATCGAAATGCAGAGAGTGCTGCGCGAAGCTTAAGCAATGCTTTAGAGTGAATTTGAGAGACGCGAGACTCACTTACCCCAAGGACCTTACCGATTTCCTTAAGGACAAGTTCTTCATAGTAGTACAGGGCCATGACCTTGCGTTCCTTTTCCTCAAGTTCCTGAATCGCATTGGCTAAACATAAAGAAAATTCTTGTTTATCTACAACATCGTACCCTGTCTCGGCACGTTCATCGGGGATTCTCTCTTCAAGAGCCATTCCGGCTCCTTCATCACTTTGTGAAGGCCACTCTTCATTCAGAGACACGATTAATGCAGGACGGGCAGATACAAACCATCCCGAAAGCTCTTGTTGCGAAATATTGAGATACTCACACAGTTCAAGATCCGTGGGTTCCTTGCCTAAAGACTGGCGAAGAGAATCCATAGCTCCTGACAATTTATTCGCTTTTTGATGGACACTACGAGGAACCCAGTCTTGCTTACGCAGATCATCAATAATGGCAGCCTTAATCAGAAATACCGCATAACCTTCAAAACGACGACTTCTCTCAGGATTATAACGTTCCACCGCACGGACGAGACCTTCAACACCCGAAGCATACAAATCCTCGGTCTTTACATGGGAAGGCATCCCTGAAATCAAACGATGAACCACACTTTTTACTAAAGGCAAATAGAACTCAATTAAGCTATCGCGATACTCTATTTCCTGAGTCTCCCAGTAGAAGTTCCAAACCTCTATGATGTTTTGAGTTTGCTGTGTTTTCACAAATTTTTTTTTATCTAGTTATTTATTAGATTAATTCAAAAAAAATTTTTAAACAATATTTACACCAACAAAAAAAATACGAAAGTAATAGTGCTTACAGAAGATTAAATTAAATTAAGGAACTAAAACCTCATCTGAAACGATCCCTAAGAAGGAAATAGGGATTTCTTTAGGAAGCTCATCATGAGATAAAACCAAAAGATCAGGGAAATGTGGGTCGAGCATTTTTTTCATCTCAAATCGTGTTTCACAGCTCGTAACTATGGCTCGAAAATCTTTAAATACCGACCGTTCTAAAAGACTGTCTACTCGACGGATCACATTCTCTTGCATTACAGGATTAGACTTTGAGTATGAGCTGTTTATCAATTCTTCAACATGAAAATCTATGGTAATTACCTCAAGGGTTTGTTTCTGATCCCAGAGACTTCTCCCAATCCAATATCCGAGAGACTTTCGCACTTTTTCCGCAAGGATCTCCAAGCTGTCTCCAGAATTTTGGTATACCGCAACGGCCTCTAGAATCTTTGGGAAAAGCTTAAGCGATACCCTTTCTCTAACAAGGAGGCGAGAAAGAACTACAAGAGAGCTTAAAGAGATTTTCTTAGGAACGATGTCTTCAACAGCGATGCCAAACACTCTCTCTGATTCCTCAAGGTACTTTTGAACTACCTCGGCATTGAGAGCCTCATGAGCGATGTTTCTAAGGAAAGGAAGCACAGCCTCTGGAGTCATTTCATCTAAGTATACATTCTGGCCAAATACTCGGAGCCAAGGACGCTCTTCAATACGTAGAGAAGTAAGCACAGGCAATCTAACTCCTAAATCTTCAAATACTTCTTCGGATGCTGCACGATATACTTGATAGAACTGTGATTCTTGTTCCTTAGGGCAGGCCCCCTCAACATAAGAGAACGCACGTTCTATACAAGAATCTTCTGATGCAGGCTCTTCTTTTCGATACGCCAACCATAAAAGACTCGCGAGCAAAACGATAGGGAATTTTGGAGAACTGGGAATGCAGCACAAAGAAAAGATCAATAACGACACCACCCTGAAATGCTGACGCAACTGTTTGTAGTATTCGAACAGGTAATTTAAAAGGCTCTCTTCCTTATCGATTTTACTAATAAGAGTGGCTGCAGCACACGAAGTAAGTAAAGCAGGTACTTGACTCACTAAAGCATCTCCTAAAACTGTAAACCACATCTGCTCAAGAGCATAACCCGAAGTATAATAAAGACAAGTTACAGAAACTACGTTCACGAGTAAAAGGATACAACTAATAATTGCATCCCCTTTAACAAAACGAAAGACCCCCTCCATGGCAGAGAAGAAATCCCCTTCTTCTATAAGGGCATTTTTTTGTTTTTTGACAGCCTTATAAGAAGCTCTTCCAGAAACAAGATCAGAATCCAAAGCCATCTGTTTTGCTGGAAGAGCCTCTAAGAAAAACCGCGAACGGACCTCTGCGATTCTTTCCGAACCCTTTGAAACCATCAAAAAGTTCACAAAGAAAAGAAGGAGGCACGCAAACGTTGCTGCCCATAGACTTCCTAAAGAGAAGAAACTGCCTAAAGAAACAATCAGAGAAGAGGCGGTTCCTGAAGAGACAATCCATCGTGTTGATGCAAGATTCAATCCCAACCGCAATAGGCAAAGATATAAGAAAAATGGAGGAAAAAGCTTCGCTGAATTGCTTGAATTTAAGGTAAAGACCCAACAGACCGTTAGTAAAGACAATGCAAAACTAATACACAATCCAAAATCAAGAAGGATCTGAGGAAGAGGTAAAAAGATTAGTACTAGGATGCTAAGAGGGACAAAGATCATTCCCCTTACACCATCTTTCTTCCCAGACACAAAAACAGCCTCCTAGAGAATCCCTGCCTTTTCTCATACTTCCCTCTTCCATATATCTGCAAGTAAAACTCTAAAGAGACGTTATGAAGCATCTTTGATCTTGTCGACTATTTCCTTCTATGCTAACGTTGATCTCTTTTACTCGAAAATTTTATTTTACGGAGTATAGCGCAGCTTGGTTAGCGCGGTTGCTTTGGGAGCAATAGGTCGGGGGTTCGAATCCCTCTACTCCGAACTTCATTTTAATCTATCCGACAATACGTAGAAGGAAAACTCCATGGCCAAGCTAGTCATTACCTCTGATGATGAACAACAAGAGTTCGAGTTAGAAGACAATAGTGAGATCGCAGAGCCTTGTGAATCCATGGGCATTCCCTTTGCTTGTACAGAAGGTGTCTGTGGAACTTGTGTGATAGAGGTCTTAGAAGGACGTGAGAATCTTTCTGAGTTTACGGAACCAGAATACGATTTTCTAGGAGAACCCGAAGACTCTAACGAACGTCTTGCTTGTCAGTGCCGCATCAAAGGTGGCTGTGTCAAAGTTACTTTCTAATCTTAGAAAATAAAAATTTTATATTAATACAACTTCTATTCTGACGAACTCTTTTCTAAGTAGTTATGCGACTCTTTGCATTCAGGAAAGGCTTGATTTACTCGCGAGCCTTTCCCCTATCTTTCTTGTTTTCAAAAAAAATTTAACTAAATAAACTTATTATTTTTTATATTTACTTAGAAAGATGACAAATTAAAAAATATTTTTAAATGCAGAAATGTTTTTAATTATTTAAATATCAATAAAAGAGATATAATTTAAAGGAACTCAGGTGAATTCCTTAATTATGGCTACAATCTCACCCATATCTTTAACTGTAGATCATCCCCTAGTAGACACTAAAAAAAAATCCTGCAGCAACTTTGATAAGATTCAGTCTCGAATTCTATTGATTACTGCAATCTTTGCTGTCTTAGTTACTATAGGGACCCTACTTATTGGTTTGCTTTTAAATATTCCTGTTATCTATTTCCTCACAGGAATTTCATTTATTGCTGTTGTTCTTAGCAACTTTATCCTTTATAAACGAGCAACCACCCTCTTAAAACCGCGTGCTTGTGGCAAACACAAAGAAATAAAACCAAAAAGGGTCTCCACCAACCTACAGTATTCTTCTATCTCTATCGCAATCAATCGTTCTAAAGAAAACTGGGAACACCAACCCAAGGACCTACAGAATCTCCCCGCACCCTCTGCATTACTCACAGATAACCCTTACGAGATATGGAAAGCTAAACATTCACTGTTTTCCCTAGTATCCCTCCTACCGGGAGGCAATCCAGAACATCTCTTAATTTCAGCTTCCGAAAATTTAGGAAAGACTCTGTTAATTGAAGAAACCTCGCAAAATGCGCCTATATCCTCCTACGTAGATACCACTCCCTCCCCAAAATCCTTGCTCAATGAGGCAATTCAGGAAACCAGGGTAGAAATAAATACAGAACTCCCTGCGGGAGATTCAGGAGAACGTTTATACTGGCAACCCGATTTCCGAGGCCGCGTCTTCCTCCCACAAATACCAACAACTCCTGAAGCCATCTACCAATACTACTATGCACTCTATGTCACTTATATCCAGACTGCGATCAATACGAACACCCAAATTATCCAAATCCCTTTATACAGCTTGAGGGAGCATCTCTATTCTAGAGAATTGCCCCCGCAATCAAGAATGCAACAATCTTTGGCTATGATTACAGCAGTAAAATACATGGCCGAGCTGCACCCAGAATATCCGCTAACTATTGCTTGTGTTGAAAGATCCTTAGCCCAACTACCTCAAGAAAGTATTGAGGATCTCTCTTAGGATCTCTATCTCACTCAAAACGGCTATCCTAAAATCAAGGGTACAGTAGATTCGCGAACGAAAAAACAAACTCTTGGTACGCATCTTTTCAGTTTGGTTATCTCGAGATGATGAGGGACAAAAAGGCTCCTAAAGCCTCCAAGATCTTTCCATGACGCAATTCAAGAAAAATCAAAATAGCCCCTCAATAATAGAAAAAACACTCTCACGACTTATACAAATCAAATACGTAATATTTTACGCACGAATTCTTAGGTACTCTTGTTTTAATAAAAGATATTGCAACACTTCTCTTCTAAGTTAAATTAAAAACTCATGTTTTTATAAAAAAATATTACACAAAAGAAAATATAGAATTTTATTCTCTAATAAAAATTAAATTAAGGTATAATATCTGCGCAAATTTTAATTAAAGGATATTAAAATAAATGGGATATCTTCCAGTATCTGCTACGGACGTTCTTTTTGAAAGTCCAGCCGCTCCCTTAATCAATAGCGCAAACACACAAAATCAGAAACTCATAGAACTCAAGGGGAAGCAGCAAGCTGAGTCTTCTCCACGGACAATCACTTCTGTCATATTGGAAGTTCTCCTAGTGATCGGATGCTGCCTCATAGTTCTTAGTTTATTGGCAATCCGCCCTGCTCTGCAATTCACTCTAGAAACTGGACATCCAGCTGCCATTGCAGTCCTTGCTGTCTCAGGAACAATTCTATTGGTGGCTGTTATCATCTTGTTTTGCTTTCTAGCAGCTGTGCCATTCGCTGCTAAGAAAACTTATAAATATGTTAAGACGGTTGATGACTATGCTTCTTGGCATTCTCATCAGCAAACACCGACCCTAGGCACTATCTTTTCAGGTATCGTCTATGCAGAATCCCAGGCGCAATTATAGCTCTCCTAACCTTACAAACTTTCTTATTGAGACCTCTACAACTCACCCAGTTTGTGATTGACCTCCTTTTTGTTTAAGATAGAGATTATGAAGACCCAAAAAGCGGCAATTCTTATAAGTCTGACTGTACCGACTTATAGACAAAAGATAAGCCACTGCCTGTGTCTTCAAATTAAAACTCATTAAATTGTTATTAAATGAAAATATTTCACAAATAGTTAATTTCTACACTGTTGTAAAACATCGTTCTCCCTACCCCCCCCTTTTATTGACCTCTGAAGATGATATATGGGCCTTCGAAAGTAAACCTGATGTCCTCCGTTACCCATGCCCATGAAATACACATGTCTTCACCCCCCATTAGAATCTCAAGTAGTATTGTCGATCTAAGAAGTCTTTGAATCCCATGGCTGGGGTAGAATCGTTCCCCATAAAACCACAAACGCCACCCTTTTGAACCAAGTGGAGAAAAAACTCTGTGTGGCACCCACTTAGAGTTCTCTTATGAACTAAACAATAAGGTGCGCCTGCTACGCCTTAACTCATTAAAATTAATGAAATTAAAAAGAATTTATAAAAATCTTTATTATCAAAGAAAAAGATTTTTTGTAAAAAACAACAAATTAAGATATAATCTTTTCCTTTAAATAGATATTTTATGACTAAAACCACTTCAATCCCAGATGTACACGAGAATCAATCACATTTGTCTGTAGATGAGAGATTGATCTCAGAATCACCCGTGCTTACTAAGAAAGAAGTGATTGCTAAAATAATAAAACTCACAGCTCTTATTCTTGCTTTAGCCATAGCTGTAGGGACTGCAGTTGTTGCTGGAGTTCTTGGTATGCCTCTCATGGCTATAGCCACTGGTGCTGCTCTCCTTGCAGCAGTCGTACTCTCTTGTCTTCTTTTAAGAAGAAGAGAGCCATCCAAACCGACAGAAGAGCTCCTTGGGCCCCAAAAACATGTCCCCAAGGATATTGCAGCTCAAGTGCAACCCTCAGTCCCTCTGGATTACCAAAAGCTGCTGAGAAATGAATGGACCCTAGTCAATACTCTCTCAGAAATCAATATATCCTGGACTCTCCAAGATCCTAATCAAAGATACTATGTCTGGGAACATCAAGGAGCCCCAATTACCTTAGTAGCCACTACAGGAGACATCGCTAAACCACGCCTGAAAACCTCAGGAAGAGTCATGATTGTTAACGCAGCGAATTCGAACATGCAATCTGGTGGATCCGGAACCAATGCTGCTCTCTCAGCAGCCACACACCCTACTTGTTGGAACAATACGAGAACATCTGGGGGAAAAATAAACACTGGCAAAGGATTATCTGTGGGTGAATGCCGCTCAGCACCCTGGATCAATAGAGACTGGACGAATAAATGATACGAACCCAGGAGAAGCACATTTCTTAGCACAACTTCTTGGTCCTAAATATGAAGGAGAATTGAAAGCACATCCTGAGAAATTAAGCAATGTTATTAAGAAAGCCTATTTGAACTGTTTTGATGAAGCTCTCAATAACCAAGCCACTGTGGTCCAAGTGCCTCTGATCTCTTCCTCTATATACTCACCTGGAGGAAAGCTGGAACTAGAACCCGTAAACCAAACAAAGCCTAATAGCAGTGCATATAAGCTTTACCACATCCGTACGTAGTGGGTAAATGATATAAAGAAAGGTCTTATGGAAGCTCTTCGCTCCTTTGCTGCGCAGCACCCCTCAACTCCCATGACTATAATCCTTACAGACCACAAACAGCTACTTATGGTCCCTTTTAACTAAAAAGATCTATTTCAATAGGATGCATTAATAAACTAATTTTGTTTTATAAAAAAATCTAATAAAAATACAAATTAGTAATATAATAGTTGAAAATTGATCTATTAATAAAATATTATGACAGATTCTAATCCCCTACCCTCTTATACAGACGCCAGTCTCTACAGAACTCCTGCGAAACATTCCTATCCGATTAGACTCCCTCTCAACCGTACAGATAGAATCGAGAAAATACTGAAAATTGTCACCCTCACACTAGCCCTAGCGTGCGCTTTGGGCTTTAGCATTGCTGCTGGCATTTTGGCTATGCCTATTTTTTCTGCCGTAGTTGTCATAACATTAGCAATTGCTGCGGTCTCACTTTACTCCCTTTTAAAGAAACCTAAATTATACGAGATTCTTCCTCAAATCGAACCCGAATCTGAGCAAAGTTCTCTGTCTCCCTCTCCCCAGCCTCCTGAGCAACAGGACCTCCCTTTGCAGATCGATCCACTTCCCGATCCCGAATCACTCCCCGAAGTCTCTCTTGCTGATCTAACCACACCCCCAGAAGAACTTACCGCTATCACGGTCACTCCTGGCTATGAGGCTCTTCTTGAACAAAACTGGGATCTTCTTCCGAGCTTAGCCGCTGTAGACCCATCGTTTACTACAGAAACACCTCAGCAGCCCTGTTTTATTTGGAAGCTTAAAGACTCGAAGCTTATCTTTATATCTACCTCAGGAGATATTGCAGTTCCAAGAATCAAAACTCAAGGCAGGGTGATGATTGTTAACGCAGCAAACGAGAACATCTCCCGAGAAGGAGGGGGAACGAATAAAGCTCTATCCCTGGCTACAAGTCTACAGTGTTGGAACGCATCTAGGCTCCCTAGAGCGCACTCTCGTTCTGGATCCCAACTACAGCCAGGAGAATGCCGCTCAGCAAAATGGGAAAATAGTGATCACACCTCAAACGACCATGTCCCAGGCAAAGCACACTTCTTAGCACAACTGCTTGGTCCCGAAGCTGCTAAGTGTAACAACGATCCTAAGCAAGCATTTGAAGTAAGCAAGAAAGCGTTTCATAACCTGTTCCAAGAAGCTGAAATCATAGGCGTTGATGTGATTCAACTCCCCCTCATTGGATGTAATCTATTTGCTCCATCAAGACTTCTAAACCTCGGGAAAACAAGAGCAGAATGGATCGAGGCTATAAAATTGGCACTCATCACATCTCTTCAAGATTTTGGATGGGAACAAGACAACCAGGAAGAGCAAAAAATTATCATCCTTACAGACAAGGACCAGCCTCCCATCATTCCACCCCGTTTCGATCTAACGACTCCCTAGTCTATGTCGGAAAGCGTCCGTGCTTCCAATCGAACAGCTTTCTAAAAACACAGCCAATTTATCCTGATCACAAGCACCCCCTAGATTCTTGGCTCTAAGCCGCATCCAATACTTTTTAAAGTGAAAATGTTGTCTATTTATTATTTTAAATAAACAACTTCTATTTAAAATATAAATAACTTCACATAAAAAAGAATCTTTTTTAAACTTTTTGTTTTTTATTTAAAAAGTTTTATGTCCACCACAGAACCCAATTTGACTAACGTAAATCTAACCATGCTGATCAGCAGCGAAAGCATGCCCACGCAACTCGCATCTCATAAGCTCAAAGGTCTGGACCTTGTCGCTTTTATTCTAATTATAGGAATTGCTGTAAGTTCTGGAACCGCTGCTATAATTTTAGGCATTCCTCTATTATTTATTCTTACCGCTCTAGCAGTCTTGGCTTTTAGTATTCTTCTCTATTTTCTCTTAAGAGAACCTAAAAGTCCTATAAGCGTAACGCATCAGCCGACGCCCATCATAAAAGATACAGACCTTCCTCCTGTCCCGCCCCTAGCACTCACCCCAGTGCCTACGGAAGCTGTCCTAGAAGAGCCCCCGCTTCCTTCCCCTAGAACCCATCAAACACTGTTACAAGAAAATTGGGACCGTATACCTGATCTACAGGCTAACACAGATATGCCTTTCATCGCTGCTGACAATCAAACCGGTTATGCTTGGCATTTGAAAAACTCAAACCTGACTTTGATCTCTACGTTAGGGCCCATTGAAAAGCCTCGCTATAAAACTCAAGGCATCGTCATGATTGTGAATGCAGCCACCCCAAACATGGCAAACAACGTAAAAGGAACAAGTCTCGCACTTGCGAAAGCAACTAGTGTACGCTGTTGGGAAAATTCGAAAAAATCTCCGGATCCTCTCCGTTCAAAACAGCCCCTACAATTAGGAGAATGCCGCTCAGCAAAATGGGAAAATCTAAACGGAACCACGAATGCAGGTAAAGCAGGACTACCGCAATTCTTAGGACAACTTCTAGGGCCGAAAGCTTCTGACTATAACTACAATCCTAATGATGCGTTTACCTTTTGTAGGCAAGCCTACCTTAACTGTTTGAATGAGGCCAAGCGCCGTAAAACAACCGTAGTTCAGCTCCCCTTGCTTTCCTCCCATTTCCCTGGCTCTCCAAAAGACGAAGAGACTACTAGTCTACGTCTGCAATGGATTGATGGTGTGAAGTTAGCCTTGATAGATGCTCTGCAGACATTTGGATCAGAAGCAGAAAATCAAAATCAACCGTGGGTTATCATTTTGACAACTCTTGCTAGACATCCCCTCATCACACCCTAATCTCTCCCCCTGGTTAAGCAAAAGAGAGTAGATGCCTTTTTGTGAAAAGGAAATCCTTTCTTAAAAAATGGTAAGACTTCTCTCTTTAAAACATCCAAAACATAGAAGATTTTTTAAAAAATCTTTTCTAACTTTCTAAACCACGCTATACTTTCTCAAGCAAATAGAAACGCCTCTGCTCTCCATAAGACAAAGCTTTTGCGAAATAAAGAAAATTCTAACTAAAAGACGATGCCCGTGTCCTCAGCCCCCCTACCCACAAGCCACCGCCCTTCCTCTGGAAATCTAGGCCTCATGGAACCAAATTCCAAAGCTCTAAAAGCAAAGCATCAAGATAAAACGACGAAGACGATTAAACTTTTAGTTAAAATCCTTGTTGCCATTCTAGTAATAGAAGTTTTAGGAATAATTGCAGCTTTCTTTATTCCTGGGACTCCTCCCATCTGCTTGATTATCCTAGGAGGCCTTATTCTTACAACAGTACTCTGTGTGCTTCTTCTTGTTATAAAGCTTGCCCTTGTAAACAAAACCGAAGGAACAACTGCTGAACAGCAGATAAAACGTAAACTCTCTTCTAAAAGTATTTCTTAGACAAACAGCGGTGTTTTTCACTCATTATAAATAAAATATTTTATTCCCTAGGTCATAGAAAATATGAGAGTGTCTCCTCCTATTTTAGTAGGAGATTAATTTGTAAAACACTAATTACATTGCATTTAAAATAGAAAACTATAAAATTATAGGGCTTGTCATAGAAATATAGGAAATCACATGTCTTCTCCAGTAGTCACAGGAACATCAAGTGCATCTCCAGTTGAACAAACAAAGCTTGGAGAATTCCTAGAAAGGTTATCGGGATCAGGACGATGCATAAAAATTGCCTTTGCGGCTTCAACTGCTTTACTCCTCCTCAATACCTTTGTTTCTGGAATCGTTGCTATAGCCATGATCTTTGTAGCAACATCTGTCGGAGCCTACTTTACAGTTATAGGGCCCTTATTCTTGCTCTCCCTAATCCTTCTGGCTATCATGTTAATCTCGATGTATAAAATCACGCATCCATCACAAAATACACCGATTTCAAATTAGAAAAAAGCGTTCCCAAAGTACGAGCCCCAAGCACTCCTCTTGGGAACTCCTTCTCTTTGTCAAACTTCGGGATTCGTTCTACGAACACAAAAACAGATTCGAGTTCCTTACGAATCGTCCTCTAAAGCAAAATCTTTATCCCCTTGATAAGTATGAAATAATTATTTTAATTCACAATAATCTCTCCATATACTCTCTTGATGGCCTGAAACACTCGGCCATCCAAGGTCGTCGTTTCTCTCTGAAAATTCCTCTTATTGAGGTGAAGTTCTGTAAAATTGATAAATGTAGGCATCCTTAGAGAAGCTTTATCAGCTTCAACAAAATTCTCTCGGCTTTTATAATTGATAAAACTCTGAAATTTTTGAGATTTTTATGACACTCATTACCCCTGCCATCAATTCCTCGCGACGCAAAACCCATACAGTAAGAATAGGCAACTTATACATAGGCAGTGACCACTCAATAAAAACCCAATCAATGACAACGACATTAACCACAGACATTGACAGTACAGTAGAGCAAATCTACGCTCTAGCGGAACATAATTGTGATATTGTCAGAGTGACTGTACAGGGAATCAAGGAAGCACAAGCCTGTGAAAAAATTAAAGAACGTCTGATTGCTCTAGGGTTAAATATCCCTTTGGTTGCAGATATCCACTTCTTCCCTCAAGCAGCTATGTTAGTTGCTGATTTTGCTGACAAGGTTCGCATCAATCCAGGCAACTACATAGATAAGAGGAACATGTTCAAGGGGACGAAGATCTATACAGAGGCAAGCTATGCCCAAAGTCTCCTGCGTCTTGAAGAAAAGTTTGCTCCTTTAGTAGAGAAATGTAAGCGACTAGGCAAGGCTATGCGCATTGGAGTGAACCACGGGTCACTTTCCGAAAGAATCATGCAAAAATATGGCGACACTATCGAAGGAATGGTAGCCTCAGCAATTGAATATATCGCTGTATGTGAAAAGCTGAATTATAGAGATGTTGTCTTCTCAATGAAATCTAGCAATCCGAAGATCATGGTAACTGCATACCGCCAACTTGCTAAAGACTTAGATGCTAGAGGCTGGCTCTATCCCCTTCACCTTGGAGTTACTGAAGCTGGAATGGGCGTGGACGGGATCATAAAATCCGCAGTAGGAATCGGAACTCTTCTTGCCGAAGGACTCGGGGATACCATACGCTGCTCTCTCACAGGGTGTCCCACTACAGAAATTCCTGTCTGTGATAGCTTGCTACGCCATACGAAAATCTACTTAGACCTTCCAGAAAAGAAAAATCCCTTTTCCCTACAACACTCCGAAAACTTTGTTTCTGCTGCAGAGAAGCCTGCGAAAACAACACTTTGGGGAGACGTCTACGGAGTCTTTTTAAAACTCTATCCTCACCATCTTACCGACTTTACTCCTGAAGAACTCTTAGAACACTTGGGGGTAAATCCCGTAACAAAAGAAAAAGCATTCACAACTCCTGAAGGGGTCGTCGTTCCCCCTGAGTTAAAAGATGCTCCTATTACAGATGTACTTCGAGAACACTTTTTAGTTTTCCACCACCATCAAGTGCCTTGCCTATATGAACACAATGAGGAGATTTGGGATAGCCCTGCTGTTCATCAAGCTCCATTTGTGCATTTTCATGCTTCAGACCCCTTCATTCATACCTCCCGAGATTTCTTTGAAAAACAAGGACACCAAGGAAAACCGACCAAGCTAGTATTTTCAAGGGACTTTGACAATAAAGAAGAAGCTGCTATTTCCATAGCAACAGAGTTTGGAGCTCTGCTTCTTGATGGCCTTGGAGAAGCTGTGGTTCTTGACTTACCGAACCTTCCCCTACAGGACGTGCTAAAAATTGCCTTTGGCACTCTACAAAATGCAGGGGTGCGCCTTGTAAAAACAGAGTACATCTCCTGTCCTATGTGTGGTCGGACCCTCTTTGATCTTGAAGAAGTCACCACACGTATCCGCAAGAGAACGCAGCACCTACCAGGACTTAAGATCGCTATCATGGGTTGTATTGTGAATGGCCCTGGAGAAATGGCAGATGCAGATTTTGGATTTGTAGGTTCCAAAACAGGGATGATCGATCTTTATGTAAAACATACTTGTGTAAAAGCTCACATACCCATGGAAGATGCTGAAGAAGAATTAATTCGACTTTTACAAGAACATGGGGTATGGAAAGACCCTGAAGAAACTAAGTTGACAGTATGACTCTATCCTTCCACACTCACCCTCTGAACTATTGGACTTTCGAAGAATTCGATGGTTTGCCTATACGCCACGGAGTCTTTTCAAAACAAAAGGATGCCGAGGGCACGGTCTTCGCAGCCAAGAATCCTGAGATTGCTTCAGCTCTCCAATCTCCGAAGTATTGCGACCTTCATCAACGCCACGGCACTTCCGTACGTTGTGTTACACCTACATCCCCCACCTACCAACCTGCAGACGGACTGTGCACGCAGTCTCCGCTCCTCTCTCTCCATATCCGCCATTCCGATTGCCAAGCAGCTATCTTTTATGATCGAGAACACCACGCAATCGCAAATGTACACAGCGGATGGCGAGGATTGCTTGGCAATATCTATGCTGTCACCGTAGGTACTATGAAAAAATTATTTCATACAAAACCACAAGATCTCTTCGTAGCTATCGGCCCTTCCATCGGTCCAGATTATGCTATCTATCCCGATTACGCTACGTTATTTCCTCGTAGCTTTCTTCCCTTTATGAATCCCAAAAACCATTTTGACCTGCGTGCGATTGCTCGCAAGCAACTTACGAATTTAGGAATCTCTAAAGACCGCATTTTTATCTCAGACCTCTGTACCTACACGGAACACGACGCTTTCTTTTCTTCAAGGTACCTTGCTCACCATCCCGATCCCAATCTCACAGGCCAACATTCAAAAAATAGAAATAATGTAACCGCCGTCCTTCTCCTACCCAGAGATTAAAAAGATCCAGCCAAGCTTCTTTTCCTTTCCCCTAAGGACCTTAGCTTCTAGAAGAACATGCTTCGTTCCAACCCACTCAGAATTCAGTAATCTTCTTGATGAAAAACAACATGTAAACTACAATTTTTAGGAAAAAATTAAGCTTAAAGACTTTCTATGAAATTAGGCGCATCAACTAATCATAAAGTTCACGAACCAGTGAAGCCAAAAAAAGCGCAACTCGCTGAGATTGAAGCTAACAAAACCCAAGCTACAGAAGGCACACTCAGAAGTAAAAGTCTTGCTCTTCAAATTGCGCGTGCTGTTCTTTACATACTTTTCGCTGCACTAATGTTAGCAGCTGGAATCACGTTCGTTACCTTCTTAGCTTTAGGCTTCCCTCTAATACAGGCGTATAGCATTGCTGGTATTATCACACTCGTGGGATTAGCCATCGGGCTCGTGCTTCTCATCTTGAGCTTGTTGCCTAAAGAAGACGAGGAAGCAGATGCACTTTCTAGAAACGCTCTTCTTCCATTAACCATCATTGTAATCGAGCAACAACCCATCACTCCTAAACCTGAGATCCCCTATTCTTATTTAACTAAACTAGCCCTATTAACATCATTGTTCCTTACCTTACGACGCTCTTCCTCCCAAAGAAAAACTCACTAAAGAAATCAAAATTACAGAAGCTACGAATTGTGAAATTCACCATCTAAAGAAGGGTCCTTAATTTAAGGTTGTCACAGCTAAAGCTCCTAATCTCACAGAAATTAGAGATCACGGGGCTCGCGTACCTTCGCTATTCCTCCTTTCACCAGAAACTTCGCATTGGAAAGGGGATAAGGAAGTCTCGGCTCCCCTAAAGCAACTGCAAGATCTCTTAGGAGAGGAACAGTGGGAAGCTATGAAAACTAAAATGAACTCTAGAAAAAAAGCAGGTCAATGGGCAATTTTCAATTCTCCAACTCCTGGTGTCAGTTCAACTTTAGTTTTAGCATGGACTCCTTGGGGTTATTACGACAAGGATGTACAAGATATCTTAGAAAGAAAAGATCCGATGAGCTCTTCGCTTTCTGAAAAAGACTCAAAGGAGTTCTTGAAAAATCTGTTTGTAGATCTCTTAGAAAATGGCTTCACATCAGTACATATTCACGCAGAAGAAGCTTTCACTCCTCTTGATCATACCGGGAAACCTCACTTTAAAAGAGACAATGTGTACTTACCCGGAAAGTTGTTAGGCGCCTTGAATGAGGCTGCGGTACAAGCCAATGTAAGTGCGGATACTCAATTTACATTGTTCCTTACTCAAGATGAGTGCAATCCTTTTCATGATAAGAAAAGAGGTTAAAAAATCTGAAAAGGCTCTAAAAGAGCCTTTATGAGAATCAGAGAAATTACAAGTCGAGTAATGAGGCAGGATTCTCTAGGCCTTCTTTCACTTTGACTAAAAACCCAACAGCCTCTTTCCCATCAATAAGACGATGATCATAGCTTAAAGCGACATACATCATATCTGCAATTACAATTTCATTATCAAGAACAACGGGGCGCTTTTCTATCTTATGCATCCCCAAAATCCCCACTTGCGGGGGATTGATAATGGGAGTCGAAAGTAGCGATCCATATACGCCTCCATTGGTAATTGTGAAACCTCCTCCCTCAAGCTCCGCTATTGCAAGTAGGCCTTCACGAGCCCGAAGGGCAAGATCTGCGAGTTTCTGCTCAATCTCCCCGTTAGAAAGTTTATCGCAATCGCGTATCACAGGAACCACAAGTCCTCGATCGATACCTACAGCAATAGAAATGTCATAATAGTGACGGTAAACAATCTCCTCGCCATCAATATAGGCGTTCACTCGTGGATATGCCTTCAAAGCCTCTAAGACAGCTTTCACAAAGAAAGACATAAATCCTAACTTCACCCCATATCGAGATAGAAACTCTTCTTGTTTTTCCTTTCGCAAATGAAAAAGAGGTGTCATATAGACCTCATTGAATGTCGTGAGCATCGCAGACTCATGTAAAGCAGACAAAAGACGCCGCGAAATTGTCTTACGAATCGAGGTCATGCGTTCTCGAGTTTCTCCTCGATCTCCTGCAGAAAGACCTTGGGATCCTTGGTCCATCTGATCACGAAGAGGAATAAACGTTTTATTCTCTGGAGGAGACTGACGCACCCCAGACTGAGGAAAGCAAATGATCTCAGCTTCTATAGTCTCTTTAGACTGAGAATCTCCAAGCTCTTCCCCTTCACCTGCGGGCTCTATTTTTCCCACTACCCCCCCTACAGGAACAACATCGCCTTCTGAAACCTCCCAGAAAATTCTTCCCGATACTGGGGCATAAATGAGCTGATTTACCTTATCACTTTCAATTTCTAGTAAGCCCTGGTTTTCTTGAATCAGAGCACCCTCTGTAACTAACAAGGAAGCTACGGTCACCTCGCTAATCGACTCTGCAATATTAGGAATGCGTACTTCTGTAGTCATAATTTACCTTAAAGAAAAGAGGGTTTCCATACACGTGACCAGCTCTTGACGACTGAGCTTCGCTGATCCAGAAGCTGTGGAACTACTCCGAGGACGTCCTATATATAGCAGTTTCTCAGGAAGAATGTCTTGCAACGCCATAAACATATAGTCATAGGCCCCCATATTCTTGGATTCTTCTTGTAGCCAAACAAAATGTTTCAAATGAGAATACTTATCGATAAGGCTCACTAAATCCTCAAGAGCTAAAGGATACAAGCTCTCTATACGCAAGCAAGAAAAGTCCTTACGCCGATCTTGAGGAAGCATTTCTGCATAATCATAATAGATCTTTCCCGAACACAATACCAAAATAGAAGCATCATAATTAGGATCGGCATCTTCGAGAATAGCACGGAATCCCCCAGGTTCTGTGAACTCCTCGATACTACTTACACATTGTGGATATCTCAGCAGCAACTTAGGAGTAAAGATCACCAAAGGCAAAGAAAGATCTCTCTTAGCATGCTCTCTGAGAATCCGAAAATATTGCACAGGAGTGGAAGGCAAGACCACTTGAAAATTCCAGTTCGCGGCTAATTGCAAATAACGTTCTATACGAGATGAAGAATGCTCGGGTCCTTGGCCCTCATACCCATGGGGAAGAAGCAGAACAATGTCAGAGTGTAAATCCCACTTCTGAATTCCCGAAGAGATATACTGATCGAAAATGATTTGTGCACCATTAGCAAAATCCCCAAACTGCGCTTCCCATAACACTAAAGTCTTTAATGCCTGTTGAGCATAGCCATACTCAAACCCTAAAATTGCATATTCGGAAAGAGGAGAATTATACATTTCTACAGAGCCCTGCTCTGCAGAAAGATGGTACAATGGAGAGTAGGTATCTCCAGTCACAGTATCACTCCATACCAAATGTCGTTGGCTGAATGTCCCGCGAATAGAATCTTGACCTGAGAGTCTCAGGTTGTACCCTTCGATTAATAGCGAAGCAAAGGCTAATTCTTCGGCCATCGCCCAATCATAACCAACCCCACCTTCTGCCATTTTCATTCTTTTTTCTAAAAGAGTCTTAATTTTAGGATGGGGATGAAAATTGTCAGGGAAACCACAAAGACGCGAGCTCATATGAAAAAGAGTCTCGCGATCCAAAGAAACATCACAATCATGCAAAATAAGCTCGCCGTTATTTAAGCGATCGCAGTGATGACATTCTTTTTTAGGAAAGGGTTCTGGATCCGTCCCTTTCAATACTTGAAACTCACGATTCAGACTCTCTTGAATCTCTTTTTCAATAGATGCCAAAGTTTCTTCAGAAATATCTGCAAACTGCCCTTCCAACAGATATTGCCTAAACAGCTCGCGAATACTCTTCTTTCTCTTAATCTGATCATAGAGTAAGGGAGCTGTTACTGAGGGATCGTCACTTTCATTATGTCCATACTTGCGATAACAGCAGAGATCTATGATCACATCACAACTAAATCTCTCACGAACTTGCAGAGCGTACTCTATAGCTTCTATACAGGCAACGACGTCCTCGCTATTCACTCGAAATACAGGAATCCCTAGCATTTTAGCAATATCCGTACAATAAGGGGTGGACCTTGACTCCCGTGGCACTGCGGTAAACCCTATGTAATTATTCACAACAATGTGAAGCGTACCCTCAGTAGAATACCCTGGAACACGACTCAGCTGGAGAGTTTCATAAACCACTCCCTGACCAGAAAATGCTGCATCTCCATGAACTAAAATTGCTAAGCTGCTTTGCTCTTTACCTGCGTGACCTTGGTGTTGCAAGGCAGCCACGACCCCCTCGACAATAGGATCTACAGATTCGAGATGACTAGCGTTTGGCAACATCACAAAGGTAGTTTCCCTATCTTTCTGATGGGACTTTAGCACATACCCTTTATGGTACTTTACATCCCCAACACTCTCTAAACCACGTGCTGCAGGATCGTCTTCAAACTCCATAAAGACATAACGGTAAGGCTTTCCCAAAACATTCGTTAATACATTCAAACGACCTCGATGGGCCATTCCTAAAACGTAGTTAGAAATTCCTAATGCCGATCCATAATGAACAAGATGCTCCAACATGGGGACCAAGGTCTCTCCGCCCTCTAAAGAAAAACGTTTCTGACCTGTAAATTTTATCTGTAAGAACTCTTCAAAAAACGTTGCTTTACATAAGTCTTTATAGGAGCGAAGGAGCTGCTCTGCAAAGCGCTCCACTTGTCGCTTCTCCATAAGATTCCAAACAAACTCCTGCAACTCAGGAGTACATGTTAGGGTTTCTAAAGTAAGACTTCCGCAATAGCATTTTTTTAAAGCTTCGATCAGCTCTCGTACCGAAACCTGAGCTTTAGGAAGTAGACCCGCAGAAGGCACCTGCTCATCCAGATCAATCTTAGCGATCTTTTCCTGAATGAATCGAGAATCTGTAGTTGGGGCAAGCGTTGAAATTTGACTTTGCAAATATCCATAATAACGATAAATCGTACATAGAAACTGAGATTTTTGTTCTTGAAGCATAGCAATAGTTTCATTCCCAGAAATCTTAGTACTAGCTTCTGATGGAGATGCTGCTTGACCGAGCTGATACCCTTCAAAAAAATACTTCCAAGAAGGATCCAAAGTCTCGTGATTCATAAATCTCTGATACATAGACTCGATCCAATCCATATCCGAAGAATATACTTGCCCCACAAACTCGGAATCCATAAAATAATTAAACTCAATAAATACGATCTAAATGTCTGCTTCATAGCAAATTTTTATTTTTCAAAAAAAAAAAAATCTTTGTTTTTTTTCTGCAGTTGAAAAAACAAAAAAATGCTATGCACCTGCTCTCGAATACAGGATGGGAACCCTTGGATGAAAAGCGAACGTCTTAAAAAATTAGAATCAGAACTTCATGACCTTACGCAATGGATGCAGTTGGGTTTAGTGCCAAAAAAAGAAATTAGCAGGCACCAAGAAGAAATCCGAATCTTAGAACATAAAATTTACGAAGAAAAAGAACGTCTACAACTCCTCAAAGAAAACGGAGAGATTGAAGAGTACGTCACACCACGACGCAGTCCCGCAAAGACTGTCTACCCTGATGGTCCTAGTATGTCTGATATTGAATTTGTGGAACCCACAGAAACAGAAATTGATATCGACCCAGGCGAAACCGTAGAACTGGAACTCACCGATGAAGGACGTGAAGATGGGGCAGTAGAAGTCGACTATTCCCACGAAGACGATGAAGACCCTTTCAGCGATCGCAATCGCTGGAGACGCGGTGGTATCATTGATCCCGATGCTAATGAATGGTAAGGCTCCCCTAGCTCTTTATATTCATATTCCCTTCTGCACAAAAAAATGTCGCTATTGCAGTTTTTATACAATCCCCTACAAAAGTGAATCTGTATCGCTCTATTGTAATGCTGTAATTCAAGAGGGGCTAAGAAAGCTAGCCCCCATCCAAGAGACGCATTTCATAGAGACTGTGTTTTTTGGAGGGGGAACACCTTCATTAGTTTCTCCTCTTGATCTTAAGCGCATCCTCAAAGAGCTAGCCCCCCATGCCCGGGAAATTACTTTAGAGGCCAACCCCGAAAATCTCACCGTAAGCTATCTACGTCAACTACAAGAGACTCCAATAAATAGAATTAGCGTTGGCGTACAAACCTTCGACGACTCTATCCTACAGCTCCTCGGAAGAACGCATTCTTCATCTGCGGCAATCACAGCACTGCAAGAATGCCAGAATCACGGATTCTCTAATCTTTCTATAGACCTAATCTACGGACTGCCCACACAGTCTTTGGAGATATTCCTAAGCGACCTACATCAAGCTCTGACTCTCCCTATCACTCACATTTCTCTATACAACCTCACTATAGATCCCCACACCTCCTTCTATAAACACCGCAAAATTCTAGTCCCCACAATTGCCCAAGAAGAAATTCTAGCTGAGATGAGCCTCCTTGCTGAAAATCTCCTACTCTCCCAAGGGTTCCAACGCTATGAACTTGCTTCATATGCCAAGCCAGATTACCCCGCAAAGCACAACCTCTATTACTGGACAGATCGCCCTTTCTTAGGCTTAGGAGTTTCAGCTTCGCAATACCTTCACGGAGAGCGGTCAAAAAATTATAGTCATATTTCTCACTATCTACGTGCTGTACGTAAGAATCTCCCTACCCAAGAGACCTCAGAAATTCTCCCAAAAAAAGAACGAATCAAAGAAGCCTTAGCCCTGCGACTCCGACTCCTTGAAGGAGCAGACCTCGCGGAGTTCCCCTCCACACTTATCTCCATGCTTACGCAAGATGTAAAATTACAAAACCTATTCAGTGTGCATGGACAATGTCTTGCCCTAAATAGACAGGGCCGTCTCTTCCACGATACAATAGCGGAAGAGATTATGGGATATTCCTTCTAATCCCTGCGGAAGGCTAAAACCTAGACTCTGCCCTTCGGACTCCTGATGCTCCGGGAAACATCAGAGAACTCTTAAAGGTAAAGCTTCTTTCTCGGTCTTTCTTTTTTTTGCCGTGCTCTTATGTTAAAAATACCAAGATGTCTCCAAAGATACATTAGCGACGACGACGCCTAGAATGGCGTAATACGGACTTCACAAAGAACCATAGATTTACGAACAAGACGAAAGCACATAAGATGAAGTTTAATGTTTGGCCAACAGCTAATACATCACCACTGCTCCAATTTTCTTCAGCACTTTTATTATGTAGATCATAAACAGCAGTGTTATTTGGACGTACTAAGATACGTGGAACTTGTATTGCAATCTGGTTAAGCACCATAATGGATACCGGCAAATAAAGTCCTCCATGTACAGTTTGTAAAAAGCCTATGATAAAGCCTGCACGATCGCGATAAGAAGCTCGTACTGTTCCTACAGGCAGGCCACTTCCTATAACTCGTTGCTGCACAAATTGTTGTACACGATGTCTAAGACCTCGCCCCATCCAGCGAGTGCACTCTACAAAGACAATACTCCCTGAAATTGTAGACGCAGAAATAAAAATTGCTCGTAAGATTTCCTGAGGCATCCATAGTTTACGCAGGACGTTGCCACAATCAAAAACAAGAACAAGGATGCTTGGTAAATATAGAGATTGTGCTACGATTCGTGCAGTACGGAATCTCTCTCTAGACTGAGGATAATTTGTAAAGAGTAAGAAAAAATACCGGACCGCAAACGTCGTGTGCATCAAAATTAAAGAGTAACAGATCTGCAAGTCTAAGCCCTCATGAACAGAGGCTAGGATCCATTCCTGCGCAAGTCCTGAAACTCTAGAAATTGCATAAAGCGCAGAAAGAGCTACATCAGGACACCGTTGGGGATAGGGATTGATTTCCATATCTGATGAAGGCGATCCTTGATTCAACCATTCTACAAGCCTACTCATAGAACTAGGATCCGTAGAATCAATGACAACAGCTAGATCTCTTTCACTGTGTGGTAACTGTGATCTTTCGGCATCTTGAGAAAGACCTCCCCTATCTTCTACATCCTCACCCCTATTCGCAACCAAGCATTGCTCTCCAAAACGCACCGCCCAAGTAAAAGAAGGACAACGGATAGAAGGCAGAAAAACACCCTCAAGACCCGAAGAATACGGCAGTATCGTGGTGTTCTCCGCCCTAGTTCCCCGACAATCCAGAGAACTAAAGAAGTCTCCAGAAACACGGTAATTATGGACCCTAAAGTCTCCTTGAATAAAGACCGTCGGGGAAATCCCTACAACAACAATACGTGGACTATGCCTAGATTGCGTTAACGCCTGTTGTATATAAGGCGATGCATCCCCATAGAAAATCACTAGAAACTCACGATTCTGATTTTCAGGAGCAGAGAAAAACTGTTCCCAAACCGTCAAAAGGGCCTGACATAAAGGATGATCGAGAGTAGGAAGAGTACGACAAGGACTGATGGGCCAAGGAGACATGCCGCTTCCATCGTTATAGAGAAGACGAACGGCCTCTCCCCGTACTTCACTAATATACAGCAATTCCTGTACAGCTTCTTGATGCGTTTGCCAACTTCCATTTACATAGAGAGTACGTACCTCAGAATCTGGGGGCTCAGGATCCTCATCACCGCCACAAAGGCAAACCAACTCATACACATCCGAAGCCACAGAAGCAGATGAAGAACTTCTAGGGCCTCCTGCAATGAAGACCGAGATATCTTCAGCCGAAGATGCAACTGTTGATACGTCTAGAGAAGGAGGAGATATTGTAATTCTCGGGATTTGGATATCGGCGGGAATAGGATTCGGGGATAGAGGTTCCGTTTCTTCGAGTAGTGTTGGTGGTGAAGATCGAGATTCTGTGGGTGCTGTCATCAACGCTCTAAACTTATTTGGCAAAGATTATAAAATAAGTATTGATAACACGCAATAGAGGATTACGATTATTTTAAAAAGACGCAAACCTATGATTATGCGCTATTTAGAATCATGCAACCTTTAATTTTTGCTTATGATCACAAGAAAAATATCCCCGAAGAGCTTACATGCTAAGAAACTCCTGACAATGATACCGGGGATAAAACAAGCTAAGAAAAAATTAATTCGGGATGTGGAAAAGAAATATTGTTGGGACTTTGGTTATACTTTGCTTCACAGAACCTAAGTCCTCAGTAGTTCTCCATGATTGCACTTGGCGTGTGAGAACAAGTTCACTCGGGCCCGAAAGGTCAGAGGCAACACAAAGCTCCGCATAGGAAGGTAAAGTATCTAGAAGAGACTCAAAAGTATAGACGTTACGATAAGGAGTTTCTATACATACTGAAGTAGATACCTCTTTGGAGGTCGCTGCCTTTTTTATCGACTTTACACGTTCCTTAGGACTTTGCGGGAGGTATCCCAAAAACGTAAAGCTCTGGGAAGGCAAGCCTGAAAGCATGAGCGCTAACGTTATCGAACAGGGACCTGAAAAAGCCTGCACAGGAATCCCCAAAGCACGTGCACGACGCACTAAACTCGCTCCAGGATCTGCAATACAGGGAAGACCCGCATCAGAGATCAGTCCCCAATTCTCCCCGTGTTTTACGATAGGCTCTAGATAAAAATCCCAAGCCTTAGGGAGGCGCGCATGTTTACTAAGAATAGCAAGAGGAAATTTATGAACTTCGGGAATTTTCCATAAACTTAGAAATGCCCTACCCCCACGATCACTTTCTACAATCAGCCCATCTAGTCTATGAACTAATTCTCCTATAACGGAGGGGAGAGTCTCTACAGCACGGGTACCGAGAGTATTGGGAAGAAGATATAAAGTCACAGGTTAACCATTCTAATCACTAAAGTTTCCACAGCTACTATAGGATCTTGGACATTATTTTTAATTAAGGTTTCTGCATAAAATAAAGAATTTAAGGCTTGGTGTAGTCTCTCCTTTCCATAAAGGACGAACATTCGGTGTTTATTTTCTTTCGATCCCTCTTCAATACTACGTAAACCATAGAGACATTGGGTACGAAGGAAAGTAATAATCCCCAAGGGATCTTCACCATCCTCGAGTAGAAAATGCAACTGCTGGTGACCTTCTACCGGATCCCTCTTCAATAGAGAGTCTCGAAATTTCCATAGGGAAGCCTTTTCTTTTTTGACAACGAGCTCTTTAATATCAGAGTGATCCAAGGACGTTTTCTTGCCAACAGAGCACAGTAGCTTATCGAATTCACTGAGAATATCAGGAAGAGAGGTTGAAGCAAGTGCACGCAAAAACAAAGATGCCAATGATTGAGAGCAAGAAATCCCCACACGCTCAGCTCTTTGCAACAGGAGGCGTATGATCCTTTTCTGACGATCTGCGGGCCACTCACCAAATAAACTCAAAGAAAGAGCCGATGGCAAGGCTTTTGACAGTTCTCGAAAGCATTCTTGTTTTGTGGTGAAGATCAAAATCGTAAGGTGAGGTTGAGGATTCCGAGCATAGCGGCTTAGAAATTCCTTAGTTGCTAGAGGGAATTTCTCTGCATGAATAATCCCCAAAGTTTCATGCTCTTGAAAGAGTGCAAACGTCTCGGTCCAAGACATGAGGGTTGCTGGCATGAGTCCCTGACCACCGAGCTCTTTGAAGCTCTCAGAGACTAATAATTCAATCAGCGCATCTTTATCGTCTTCCAAAGCACTCCCTATAAGAGCTATAGCGGGCACTTTCTCTGCATACGCCTGGGAAAAGTCATCAAAACTCGTTAAGGATTTTTGCATAGGTAGAGTCAAAAAAGTAGTATCCTGAACCTACTATACGTATTTTCCTACCAACTGTACAGCATGAAGCCTGAAGATCTCGCTCTATAAAGCTTTTTAACCTTAAAAAGAAAAACGGGAAGGAAACCCAATGTTTCCCTTTCCCGTTAACATGAGCAATAATGCGAAAATCACAAATTATCGAGACATCATTTTGATCAGTTGGTGACGCCAGCCATGAGCTGTACGAACACGGCTTTTAGAGCCATGCTTTCTCGTAGCTGTTGAAGAACAGACACGTTTACAACTAGATGTATGCTTATGGTTTTTGTGGCATGCTAAAGCACAGGCTGCAGCTTTCTTAGGAGAACCTTTAGCCACTGTAGTTTTTCTAGCTACAGGCTTCTTAGCAACAGTCTTGCGAACCGCTCTCTTAGCTGTAGTCTTCTTTGCTACTGTCTTTTTTACTACACGTTTAGCAGCAACTTTCTTAACTGCAGGCTTCTTAGCAACAGTCTTACGAACTGTTCTCTTAGCTGTAGTCTTCTTTGCTACTGTCTTTTTAGCAGCCGTCTTACGAACTGCAGGTTTTTTTACAGCGGTTTTGCGAACAGTAGCTTTTTTAACCGTACGTTTAGCCGCAACTTTTTTAGCAGGCTTCCGTACAGCTCTTGAAGCTGTCTTTTTACCGCTTTGCTTTTTTTGCGCTCCAATCATCTTTATTCCCCTAATTAGACAGGTAATTACTTACCTGATCTATCGGCAGGGACGATTGAAAACTTTAATAAAAAAAATGACTTTTATTTTAAAAAAACTAAAATAAAAGTCATTACTAAAACATAAATAAATAGAAAGCAACTACTTAGAAAGACTATTTTCTAAGTAATAAAGAATAGAACGAACACCAAAACCTGAAGCATATTTTGGATAACGGTCTTCTTCTTTTTCATGATATGCAGTACCTGCAATATCAAGATGTGCCCAAGCTACCGAAGATTCTTCCAAAAATCTCTGCAAGAATAATGCTGCTGTAATAGCCCCTGCACGGTTACTGCCTAGATTTTTCATATCAGCAATATCAGAATGCAATGTTTTATCATACTTCTTAACTAGAGGAAGTCTCCATAACGGCTCGGAGGTTTCGGCTGACGCCTCTAAAAGATCTTCAGCTAAAACATCGTTATTGGAAAAGAAACCTGCAACCTCTTCTCCTAGAGAGACTACCATAGCTCCTGTTAGAGTTGCAAAATCTATAATACGTGTCGGTTTACAATATTTTAAAGCATATGTAATCGCATCAGCGAGGATAAGACGTCCCTCAGCATCGGTACTACAAATCTCAACAGAAAGCCCCGACATTCCTACATAGACATCTCCCATTTTATAGGAGGCGCCATCGATAGCATTCTCTGTAGCAGGAATGATCCCCGTGACATTTATAGGAAGCTCTAAAACTGCTAACGCCGAGAGAATCCCGAGGACTGTAGCCCCACCTGCCATGTCTTCTTTCATAGTAAGCATGGATTTTCCAGGCTTGAGGTCTAAACCTCCAGAGTCAAAAGTGACCCCTTTCCCTATCAAGACGGTGTGATCTTTAGACTTAGGACGTCCTTGATAACGGACAACGATAAAGTGTGGATCCACACAAGAACCCTTGGAAACAGCCAATAGGAGTCCCATTTTCTCTTTGGCGATGGCATCTTTTCCCAAGACCTTAGTATCAATACTAGGGAACTCTTTTCCCAGATTCAGAGCAACCTCTGCCAATTTCTTAGGGGTAATTTCATCAGCATTCCTGTTCACAAGATCTCGAGTGAGATATACGCCTTCGAAAATGGCTGCTTCTTTCCTAAAGATAGCATCCGCCATTTTGGGAACGATACCGATAACCGTGACTTTAGAAAGAGGAGTTTCAAGATTACGATCTACCTTATTATAACGTGGGTAGTCATAGTTTAATGACAAAATTCCTGAGGACAACCCCACTAAGAATTCTTCGGCAGAAAGCCGCAATTCAGAAATTGTAGGTAAGATGATATTGACTGTGGAACACTTTGCTTTACGTAAGACACGAGTTAGTGTCGCATAGGTTTGGAAAACAACATCAGAGGTGAGCTCTTCATTTTTCCCTAAGCCTAAGAGGACAATGCGTTTTTCCTTAGCTTTAGGACTACTATAAAGGAGTTCAATCTCCCCGGTTTTTCCTTGAAAGTTTTCTAAAGCGGGGAGATACGAGGGTTCAAACTCGGCTTCAAAAGAAGCTGCATTTTTTGCATCCTTAAAATGCCAAAAGGGCAGGACTATAGCATCTGCCTTAACACGATTACGCCCAGAGGCTTGAGCATGAAATAAAACCACAAACTCTCCTTTAATGACTAGGAATTAAAAAGGAACATCTTCACAGACATACTGCTGTTCTTGACCATAACCAGCATACATATCTTTATCTTTAATAGCTTCTGCGTCCAGTGCTTCACCTTCAAACCCTACGGATACAGATTCATATCCCACTTGCTGATGATTGTCTTCTAAAGATGGAGAACGGCTGCCTTCATTGCGACCGAAAGGACTGAATTTCAAAGAATCTACACTAATCACTAAAGAAGATTGCGGTGAACCATCTTTGCTCATGTAACTCTCTACAGAGATATCGCCAGCAACAATGACTCCTGAGCCTTTCTTCAAGTAAGGAAGCATCTTATCATAGCGATTGTGCCAAATATTGCATTTGCACCAAACAGTTTCATCTTTCATTCCAACTCGAGTCTTCACTCCCAGTCTCAGAGTGATCACACGTTTTCCTTTGGAAGTCATTCGCTCTTCAGGATCTGCTCCAAGGTAACCAGCAAAATGCCCAAACATCATAAGATAGCCTTTAGATTTCTATTTTTAATACTTCTTTAATTAATACATCTTAAGAACTTCTCAAAACAGATTCAGGACAAAAACGAGAAGTCAATAAAGTCATTTCTTCTCTAAGAAGAGCTTTATCAATCTTTTAAATTAGAAAAAAGATGTAGTACTTATATGCTTAATTAAGCACGAATACCTGTAGGAGGAGGTTGCATTCCACCACCGCCTTGAGGCATTTGTGGCATTGTATCTACAGAAGGTTCTCTACCAGCACAAATATCAGCACACACGGTACGCCACTTAACAACAGTTTCAATAAACAATTGAGCAAATGCTTTTAGTAAATTCGTTTCAGCATATTTCATATCCAAAACGCAGTGCATGAGAATGAGCTGTTCCTTAGTAGCAACACCTACTCCACCTCCAGCCATCTGACCGCCAAGCATAGATCCTTCTAATAATTTCTCATATAAGGCCAATTTCCTCTGAGTATTATCAGGGAGTCCATCTAACAGAGGAGCGTAGACATAAAGACGATCAGAATGTTCTTCATAAGTAAGGTGAAGAGAGAACTCACCATCAACAAATAAAATGCACGTGTTATTCTGATCAAAAGCTACATCCGGCAGTTTTAATTCTTTAGCAAAATTTTTTAGATTTTCCTCAGCATTTTGCCTGGACATGAGGGAATCTCCTTGTAATAGATTGTTGTTGTTTCAAGTTACCATAAGAGTGATTTGTTAGTAAACGATTTCAGAGGCTTAAAATCAAAAACTCCCTTGTATTTCTGGCGCCGTTATGATATCTGATCGACGATGGAAAAAGTTTCTTCTTATCCCTCAGTTCCTTTACCTCTTGGGGCTTCTAAAATTTCCCCAAACCGCTATCGATTTGCTTTATATGCTTCACAAGCTACCGAAGTCATCCTTGCTTTAACAGACGAAAATTCAGAAGTCATAGAAGTCCCTCTTTACCCCGATACACACCGCACGGGTGCGATTTGGCATATAGAGATCGAGGGTATTTCTGATCAATCGTCTTATGCATTTCGTGTTCATGGGCCTAAAAAGCATGGAATGCAATACTCTTTTAAAGAATATCTTGCAGATCCCTATGCGAAGAATATTCATTCCCCACAGAGTTTTGGTTCGCGAAAGAAACAGGGGGATTATGCATTTTGTTATTTAAAGGAAGAACCATTTCCTTGGGATGGTGATCAGCCTCTGCATTTGCCGAAAGAAGAGATGATCATCTATGAGATGCATGTACGTTCCTTCACGCAATCTTCTTCATCTAGGGTTCATGCTCCGGGAACCTTCCTAGGAATCATTGAAAAGATCGACCATCTGCATAAGCTGGGAATCAACGCTGTTGAACTCTTACCTATCTTTGAGTTCGATGAGACTGCGCATCCTTTTAGAAATTCGAAATTCCCTTATCTGTGCAATTATTGGGGTTATGCTCCCCTAAATTTCTTTTCTCCTTGCCGACGTTATGCTTATGCCTCTGATCCTTGCGCTCCAAGTAGAGAGTTTAAAACTTTAGTAAAGACCTTGCATCAAGAAGGTATTGAGGTCATTCTTGATGTTGTTTTTAATCATACGGGCTTGCAAGGGACGACCTGCTCTTTGCCTTGGATAGACACTCCGAGCTATTATATTTTAGATGCACAAGGTCACTTTACAAATTATTCAGGCTGTGGAAACACTCTCAATACAAACCGCGCCCCCACGACCCAATGGATTCTCGACATCTTACGTTATTGGGTAGAAGAAATGCATGTCGATGGGTTCCGATTTGATCTTGCTTCTGTCTTTTCTCGTGGTCCTTCGGGATCTCCCCTACAATTCGCTCCTGTTTTAGAGGCGATTTCTTTTGATCCTTTACTTGCGAGCACAAAGATTATAGCTGAGCCTTGGGATGCTGGCGGTTTGTATCAGGTGGGCTATTTCCCCACACTGTCTCCAAGATGGAGTGAATGGAACGGTCCGTATCGTGATAACGTGAAAGCATTTCTTAATGGGGATCAAAATCTCATAGGAACCTTTGCTTCTAGAATTTCAGGATCTCAAGACATCTATCCTCACGGCTCGCCTACAAATTCGATTAACTATGTCAGTTGCCATGATGGTTTTACGTTATGTGACACTGTGACTTATAACCACAAACATAATGAGGCTAACGGAGAGGATAATCGTGACGGCACAGATGCGAACTACAGCTACAATTTCGGAACGGAAGGGAAAACAGAAGACCCTGGCATTCTTGAAGTTCGTGAAAGACAGTTACGAAATTTTTTCCTTACTTTGATGGTCTCGCAAGGCATTCCGATGATTCAATCAGGAGATGAGTATGCCCATACCGCGGAAGGCAATAACAACCGTTGGGCTTTGGATTCGAATGCGAATTACTTCCTTTGGGATCAGCTTACCGCAAAGCCTACACTGATGCACTTTCTCTGTGATCTCATTGCGTTTCGAAAAAAATATAAAACACTTTTTAATCGAGGCTTTCTTTCCAATAAGGAAATCAGTTGGGTAGATGCTATGGGAAATCCCATGACATGGCGCCCTGGAAATTTCTTAGCATTTAAAATAAAATCGCCAAAAGCGCATGTATATGTTGCTTTTCACGTGGGAGCTCAAGACCAACTTGCGACCTTACCTAAAGCCTCCAGCAACTTTCTTCCTTATCAAATAGTTGCCGAGAGTCAGCAAGGGTTTGTCCCTCAAAATGTAGCAACGCCGACAGTGTCGCTACAGCCCCATACCACGCTAATTGCGATCAGCCATGCGAAAGAGGTTACCTGATCTCTCCGTCCAGTTCTTCATTCCAGGATTCTATAACTACAAAATCCACATCCTTGTAGAACTTCTCAAGAATCTGACGTGCATTGAATCCTTCTATAGCAAGACGATCTACGTTGGACTGCAAGAGCCCTTGTGCATCTATAATTAATCCTTGAGGGCTATCCACAACTAAACGAGCTGTCCAGTCTATAGCCTCTTCTACACCATAGAACTGCTTGGTCACACCAAATCCTGCATACCCTTCTTCTTCAGCTTTAACATGCCAAAAGTTTTGAGGATTTCTTGCAAGGAGCTTTTCGTATAGAGCGGTTCTTTCTAGAATGATGCAAGCAGATAGAGCTTCTTTATCTAGCTCTTCAAGGTACTTTATAGAAAGTACAGATTTCAGATAATCTTCGATTGTAACTTCGTTAGAAACCATGATGCAATGGTTGTCTTTACGATGAACGTATAGGGAACCTTGATACTGAATCCCGTTAAAAAAAAGAGAAGCAGTGTCATCTACAGGCTCGATCTTTAAACACTGGAGTCCGGGATAAAATTCTCCCCAACGGATCCCTTCGTATAGAGCGTGGACCACGCAACGCTGGCCTTGAATCGCTGTGTCTAATAAGACATTATCTCCATAAATGCGATAAGGACCTTTGGCTTCTATGAGAGCTGTGGTGCTTTCATTAGATAAAAGGACACGAATTTTAGGTTCAACGACAGTATCCTGCTTCACAAAAGTATCGGATACCTTTACTTCTGAGAATCCTGAGATACTCATACTGAAGAAAAGACCTAAAAGTACGTTTTTCAATAGTTTCACTGTCCTTCTCCTAAACTCAATAAGTTCTTTGCATGTCTTTTTAAATGGTCGTAAGCAAGTTGTGTTACCATTCTGCCTCTGGGAGTCTTTTTGATAAAACCTTTTAAAATTAAAAACGGTTCATAAACATCTTCAAGAGTTTTGATATCTTCTCCCACAGCTACCGATAAGGTTTTAATTCCAACGGGACCACCTTGGTAGTAGTCGATGATTGTAGTGAGAAGTTTGATATCAATTTCATTCAATCCCCAATCATCTATTAATAGCATAGCCAAAGCTTTTTCTGCTACGTCCCCATTGATACAGTTTCCTTCTCGGATCTGAGCAAAATCTCTGACCCAACGTAGAAGATGATTTGCCAGTCGTGGCGTCCCTCGGGATCTCTTAGCAATTTCTAGTAATGCGGAGCTGTCAGCTTCGATTCCGAGTAAATGTGAGGAGCGGACTAAAATCTCTTTTAGATCTTGATCCGAGTAATAGGAAAGTCTCGCACTAAAAGCAAAGCGTGCTCTTAAAGGTTCGCTTAGCATTCCTGATCGAGTCGTTGCTCCCACTAAAGTGAAAGGAGCAAGATCGACACGGACCGAGCGAGCTCCGGGTCCTGAATCTATAGTAATATCGACTTTGAAATCTTCCATTGCAGAATACAGGTATTCCTCAGCAACTTTCCCCATACGATGGATCTCATCGATGAAAAACACGTCCCCTTCTTGCAAACTAGTTAAAAGTCCTAACAGGTCCGAGGGTTTGATTAACTGAGGCCCCGATGCCAAGACCAGCCCTTTCCCCACGGTGTAGGCAACGATGTGAGCAAGTGAGGTTTTCCCTAAGCCTGGGGGTCCAAAAAACAAGCAATGTCCTGGAACTTCTCCTCGTTGCAATGCTGCGCAAAGAAATAGATCTAGGCGTTCTTTTAAATGATGCTGTCCATAAAATTCTTCTAACCCTTTAGGTCTTAACGAAACATCAAATTTTTTATCCTGATGCAAGACAGCTACTTGATGCGTCATGTACGAACCTTCTCTATCGCTTTTTCTTTAGGTGGATTTTATATTTTTTTGAAACTCTCATCGATAACGCCGATCGGTTATACTCGGCATAGTACACGAGATACTATATAGAAGTACACTATGGACCTCTTCTTTCTATCAAGGAGAGCAGGGCCAAAGTACGAGCACTAGAACCTCTCCATCATTTTCATTTTATGATTTAAACTTCCTGTGGTGATCTAGATTTCTTTTGTCTTAAAACAGATAAATTAAAGATGGCGAACTATTTTTAAAAACATTTTCCACTGAGAAGTTGGTAGTAAAAATTCTCTAGCTTATCAATAAGGAGATGTTAATCTTTTTATGAATCCAAGAAGTTCTTATCAAGGTCCTCGCATGAATGCATTCAAGAGAACCAAGATTCTTCTACTATAAGAGTAAAGAGCAGACCTACCTGAAGTTCTCCCTAAAAATAAGGTTTGCCTTTTTCCCTTAGGATTATCTAACATTACCTCTAGGTTTCGTGATAAAATTGTAGCCTTTGGGATAGGCTTTTCTTGTTTATACAACTGGTCTTTTCAAGAGATAATCAAAGTCTATCTTATACTTAGAAAAGTTCCCCCCAAAAACCAGTAAATTGAAAAACAGAATATCATTAAGAAAGCAATTTCAAACTGTTAAGGTTTCTAAATGAGCATAAAAGAAGATAAGTGGATACGAGAGATGGCCCTAAATGCCGATATGATCCATCCCTTTGTTAATGGCCAAGTGAACGTAAATGAGGAGACAGGCGAAAAACTTATAAGTTACGGCCTATCGAGTTATGGTTACGACCTCCGCCTATCTCGAGAATTCAAAGTGTTCACCAATGTCTATAACTCTGTTGTTGATCCAAAATGCTTTACTGAGGATATCTTCATCTCTATTACTGATGACGTCTGTATTGTTCCTCCAAATTCTTTTGCTCTAGCTCGTAGCGTTGAGTATTTCCGAATTCCTAGAAATGTCTTAACAATGTGTATAGGAAAGTCTACATATGCACGCTGTGGAATTATCGTAAATGTCACACCTTTTGAGCCTGAATGGGAAGGGCATGTGACTATAGAAATTTCTAACACTACGCCATTGCCAGCGAAAATTTACGCTAATGAAGGGATTGCCCAGGTCTTATTCTTTGAGTCTAGTACGACCTGCGAGGTTTCTTATGCAGACAGAAAAGGAAAGTATCAAAAGCAACAAGGCATCACCGTACCTTGTGTCTAAAGTTTCAGTAAGAAAAAAAAACTGGGGTTTTAGATTACTAGAAGAAGTGATGATCAAATCCTGGTGGGTGATCTTTAGCATCTTAATTGGAGGCTTTGTTTATGATCGTGCTATCCAGGAGTTACGTACAGAAGAGCTACGCTTACAAAGCAAGGTCTCTTCTTTATGCCAAGACATTCTTTCTGCTCAAGAAAAGCAGCGTCAACTCCAATTACATCTGCAACACTGGCAAGACTCCGCTGCTATAGAAGCTGCTTTAATCCAGCGTCTGGGTCTCATTCCTAAAGGCTATAAGAAACTCTGTGTCTCCCCAAAGCAACAATCAGAAAATAAGGACTGAAAAGAGACCATGATTCCTACCATGTTAATGTTCTTCATTATCTGTTTTACTTTATGCTCGGGATTCATTTCGTTATCTCAAATTGCTTTGTTTTCTTTGCCTACGAGTTTGATCTCGCACTATAAGCGCTCTAAATCTAAGAAACAGCAGCGAGTAGCTACCCTTCTTCTACATCCCCACCACCTGCTCATCACCTTAATTTTTTGTGATATCGGACTGAATATTGCTATTCAAAACTGTTTTGCCATTCTATTTGGAGATGCAGCTTCGTGGTGGTTTACTGTAGGTCTTCCTTTAGCAATTACTTTGATCTTAGGTGAGATTCTCCCTAAAGCAGTAGCTCTTCCTTTTAATACACAGATTGCTAGTTCCGTAGCCCCTCTTATTCTTTGTGTTACTAAAATCTTCAAACCCCTACTCCACTGGGGTATCGTAGGAATTAATTATGTGGTCCAATGGATTTTATCGAAGCAACAGATTGATATCATCCAACCCCAAGAGCTGAAGGAAGTATTGCAAAGTTGTAAGGATTTCGGCGTAGTCAATCAAGAAGAAAGCCGTTTACTCTATGGTTATCTTTCTCTTAGTGATTGTAGTGTTAAAGAGCGTATGCAGCCACGCCAGGATATTTTATTTTATGATATCCAAACCCCTTTAGAGAACCTCTATCTTTTATTTTCTAAACAGCATTGCTCACGAGTTCCTATATGTAACGATAACCTCCAAAACCTTCTGGGCATTTGCACAGCGCGCTCTCTTCTTTTACATGACAAGCCACTGCAATCTTCGGATGATCTCCTCCCCTTGCTGAAAAAACCGTATTATATGCCAGAAACCATCTCTGCAAAAATGGCTTTATGTCAGATGGCAGCTGAAGACGAAACCCTAGGGATGATCATTGATGAATACGGATCTATTGAAGGATTGATCACTCAAGAAGACCTCTTTGAAATTGTTGCTGGAGAAATTGTAGACCAGAGAGATAATAAAATACTCTATACCACCTCAGGAGCTGATGTTATTATTGCCTCAGGAACTTTAGAACTCCGTGAGTTTAGTGAGATCTTCGATATCAACCTACCGACGAACAATAATATTGCGACTATAGGAGGCTGGTTAATAGAGCAAATCGGAACGATTCCGACAACAGGAATGAAACTCTCTTGGAATAACTTGCTTTTCCAGGTATTAGACGCTGCTCCGAATCGCATTCGCCGTGTGTATATAAGGAAATTGTATGACTAATTCTGCTCTCTTTTGGATAGGAGTCAACATTATCTGTATTGTCTTACAAGGATTCTATTCGATGATGGAAATGGCCTGCGTGTCATTTAACCGTGTACGATTGCAATACTATCTGACTAAAGATCATAAGAAAGCTCGCTACATTAATTTCCTGATTCGCCGCCCCTATCGTTTATTTGGAACGGTGATGTTAGGAGTGAATATCGCTCTACAAGTCGGGTCTGAGTCCTCAAGAAATTGCTATCGAGCTTTAGGAATCACTCCAGATTACGCTCCTTTCACTCAAATTTTTATAGTTGTGATTTTTGCAGAACTTCTACCTCTAACAATATCACGGAAGATTCCTGAAAAATTAGCACTTTGGGGAGCACCGATTCTCTATTATTCCCACTATATTTTCTATCCTCTGATTCAGCTCATAGGAAGTCTCACTGAGGGTCTTTACTATCTTCTAAATATTAGGAAAGAAAAATTGAACTCTACATTAAGTAGAGACGAGTTCCAAAAAGCTTTAGAGACTCACCATGAAGAACAAGATTTCAATACAATTGCTACAAATATTTTCTCTTTAAGTGCGACTTGTGCAGATCAGGTATGCCAACCTTTAGAACAGGTTACCATGCTTCCTTCTTCTGCAAATGTTAAAGATTTTTGCCGGACTATAAAAAATACAGATATCAACTTTATTCCTGTCTATCACAAGGCCCGAAAAAACGTTATTGGGATTGCCCATCCTAAAGACTTTGTCAATAAAGCTCTTGATGAACCCCTAATCAATAATCTACACTCGCCTTGGTTTATCACTGCAAAATCAAAACTTATTCGTATCCTCAAAGAGTTTCGAGACAACCGTTCGAGTGTTGCTGTTGTCCTCAATGCTTCTGGTGAACCTATAGGTATTCTTAGTTTAAATGCAATTTTCAAAATCTTATTCAACACTACAAACATTGCTCATTTAAAACCCAAGACCATCTCTGTTATTGAAAGAACGTTTCCTGGCAACTCTCGCATAAAAGATCTGCAAAAAGAACTCGATATTCAATTTCCGCAATATCCTGTAGAAACCCTAGCCCAATTGGTATTGCAACTGCTAGACAGTCCTGCAGAAGTAGGAACTTCTGTAATTATCAACAACTTGCTTTTAGAAGTTAAAGAGATGTCTTTATCTGGGATAAAAACCGTATCGATTAAAAACTTACTCTCATAGATTCTGCAATAAGAGTCAGGAGTGTTCTTTCAGCTTAGAAACATGTTCTCTTTTAAGACTTAGGAATTTTTCAAACGTTCTACGACTTTTTCTATAATTCCAACGGCTCTTTCAACATCTTCTTGCAAGAGAAGATGGCTAAAAGAAAACCTGAGTGTTGCCAGGGTCAACTCTTCATCAACACCCATGCTGACAAGAGATTTAAAGGGTGCGGTAGCACCTGAAGAGCATGCGGATCCATAACCACAAGCCACTCCTTCTATATCTAAGGCGATTTGCAATACCTCACCTTCCAACGGAGGGAAAGCAATTGCTGAGACGTTGTTTGCCCGTGGTTGATCCGCACAATGAATATGGACATCAGGAATGCGTGCTTTGATTGCCTTTTCAAAACCATTTCTATGGGTAAGAATTTCCTGAGAGATACGCTCTTGATGAAGATCTAGGTATTTGAAAATATAAAGCAGAGAGGCGATTCCCCAAAGATTTTCTGTGCCTGCGCGCAGCCCTCCTTGCTGACCTCCTCCCCACAGCTGAGGATGTAGTTTGACTCCTGGAGAGACCAGAAGAGCTCCGATTCCAGAGAGTGCATGAAATTTATGTCCACTGAATGCTGCCATAGTGACACCAGAGGGAAGAACTATCCTCTCCTTACCTACATTTGCAGTCGCATCCACAATAAATTGCAATTGTCGTTCTTGCGCGAAGTGGGCTATAGCAGCTATATCAGCTTTGGCACCAGTCTCACTATTGACCCAACCTAAGATGATTGCTGAAGTTTTAGGAGTCACAGCTCTTTCAATCTGCTCTATAGTAAGAACACATCTCCCTTCTTCGGGATTTAAATAAGAAACGGAAAGCGAGGAATGTTTTAAAGGCTCTAAGATGGCGGGGTGTTCGCTACCTGAGGTGATAACATGACTGTCTTTAGGGAGGCTTGCTATTGCTAAATTTAAACTCTCAGTAGCCCCTGAGGTATAGAGGACACGGCCCTGAAACGAAAGGACCTTTTGCATCCAGTGTGAAGCTTCTAGAACCAGTTGACGAGATTTTTTACCTAATTGATGGACGCTCGAAGGATTCGCGTACGTCCCTTCTATAAGGAAGGTTTTTTGGAGAAATTCCAAAAGTCCCCTCTCTGGGGGTGTCATCGCATTGTTATCCAAATAGATCATGGAATACTATCCTTAGCAAAGGAACTATTGTATTCGGACTAATACGACAGTAGCGTTGTCATCGCCTCCACGAGTATTGGCTAGAGAAATTAATGCATTCCCCCGTTCTTCTAGGGTGGCGGGCTGGTTCAAGATATCACGAATATCGATATCTGGAACCATGTTTGTCAATCCATCCGAACAGAGGCAGTACAAATCTTCCTTTTCACAAGGAAGATTCCGAATGTCAGGCATGACATAGGGACGACTTCCCAAAACATTAGTCAGAATATGGCGATAAGAATACACCTTATCTGATTGTTTAGGAAGCCCATAACGATTTTTTAATTGATTTTCTAAAGAATGGTCTTCGGTAAGGCGGCGCAGTTCTCCCTCACGAATACGATAAATTCGACTATCTCCCACATGAAATAGCCATGCCCTATCCTTCCGGAATTGGATGAAGCTAAGAGTGGTTCCCATACCCTGGAGATGCTCTTCCATTTGGCCGTGTTCATAGACCACACCATTGACCTCTAAAAGGATCTTTTTTAAAGTCTCCTTATACTGGTCATCCTCATACCCCATCAATTTTGACTGTTGCTCATCAATCAGCTCCATAAGGCTAGTCACTGCCTCTTGAGAAGCAATGTCTCCACCAAGACGCCCCCCAACACCGTCAGCAATAGCAACCACTTGAGACATGAGGTTTACCTGCCAAAAATCTTCATTTCTAGCGCGCACCCTACCAATATCACTCAGACCAAAATAATCAAAATCCACAAAGTGCTCCTAAAGAGATCCTGGATCACAAATAGAGTCCGCCCCTATAGACATTCTCTAATTTCATATCATTATTATAAAGAATTGAATTTTCCTGACGAAATCATAATTTATCGCTAAATTAATGGTCGCATGATCATTAATTACAAAGAAAAATTTGATAAATAATCGCCCTAGAGCTAGGCTGGAAGGGTCAATTAACCTAAGGATGAATAATGAAAAAAGCATTCTCTTTACTATTATCTTGTTTAGTATTGTTAGCTCTTAGTGGTTGCGTCCCTCCTCAATAAGGGTTCAACTACGCACCATGAGTTTTAATCACAAACTCATGGTGTTCCTTAGAAGTTCACTAAGAACCTTTTCATCATAGTTTTTATGATGATAAAGTAAAAATTGCTATAAATCGAAGAACTGCCTATGCAAATAGAAAATAGTAGTATTCTTTTTGCAGAGGTAGTCATGAAGTGGTTTATTTTTTCTGTGATCTCAGCTCCAGTTGTATTCCTCCCAGGGTGCACATTGATTCCTAAAGAAAAAGTTACCAAAGTTCCCTCACAACTTTGGTCAGAATCCCTTTCTCAACCTTGAGTTTCTAAACTAAAACTGAGACGGTCTCTTTGCTTGTTTTTATTTTTTTCTTTGATATAAGCTAATGAGAGTTTTAAATGGAAAATCTCTCAATTGCGAAAGTATTGATCTTAAAAGTAAAAACTTTCCCAGGGCTAGAATCTTTTGCAAAATAAGCAATTTAAGGACAGTGACTATGCGAAAAATGTTGGTATTATTGGCATCTTTAGGACTTCTATCCCCAACCCTATCCAGCTGCACTCACTTAGGCTCTTCAGGAAGTTATCATCCTAAGCTATACACTTCAGGGAGCAAAACTAAAGGTGTGATTGCGATGCTTCCTGTATTTCATCGCCCAGGAAAGAGTCTTGAACCTTTACCTTGGAACCTCCAAGGAGAATTTACTGAAGAGATCAGCAAAAGGTTTTATGCTTCGGAAAAGGTCTTCCTGATCAAGCACAATGCTTCACCTCAGACAGTCTCTCAGTTCTATGCTCCGATTGCGAATCGTCTACCCGAAACAATTATTGAGCAATTTCTTCCTGCAGAATTCATTGTTGCTACAGAACTGTTAGAACAAAAGACAGGGAAAGAAGCAGGTGTCGATTCTGTAACAGCGTCTGTACGTGTTCGCGTTTTTGATATCCGTCATCATAAAATAGCTCTCATTTATCAAGAGATTATCGAATGCAGCCAGCCTTTAACTACCCTAGTCAATGATTATCATCGCTATGGCTGGAACTCAAAACATTTTGATTCAACGCCCATGGGCTTAATGCATAGCCGTCTTTTCCGCGAAGTTGTTGCCAGAGTTGAGGGCTATGTTTGTGCTAACTACTCGTAGTCTAAGGAAATGTCCAAGTTTATTCTTCTCTTGTCCCTTGGCGTCGCTGCTCTAGCTTCCAAAAACTTCTTTATCTGGCCAGCACCCTCTGGGAAAACACCTTTAAAGCTCCGCCAAGTTTTATTTGGTGGTGCTCTTCTTGTTTTTTCTTCCCTTGTAGCTCTTAGCGTGAGCTCACAAACTGCGGAATTACTTTCCACCATGACAGGAATTAGCCTTGCCTTTGCATTTCTGTTCTACCTGCTTTTTCTCCCCAAGGATATCACACGTGCTATACTTTTCTCTGGAGAAAGACCGGTTAAAACTTCATGGCGTGCTCTAGGATCTGCCATCAGAATGTGGATCATCATCATCCCAGTAACACAACTGATTGGGATTATGATGAGTAAATTTTTAACTTTGGTTCTTCCTATGCAAGAGATTCACACACAAGAAGTCACTCAAGAAGTTCAGAACTCTCTGCCTATAACAGGACACTACATTAGCATGATTCTAAATTTAGGCGTCCTCACTCCATTTGGAGAAGAGGTATTTTTTAGAGGAATTCTACAGACATTCTTGAAAAACAAAATGACGCGCATAGCTGCGGTACTATGCTCTTCTATTATTTTCTCTTTCATTCACATTGAACACTCTTTAGGAAGTTGGGTCTTTGTCCCCGTGCTCTTTGTTTTTTCCTTATCTGCAGGGTTTCTATATGAAAAAGATCGGCACATTCTTTCTCCCATTGCACTGCACGGGTTGTTTAACCTCACCTCATTGCTATTTTTGGGAATAAAGTAAAAAGAGTAAGTTGGAGAACATTCTTTTAGCAAAAGAAAACTCTCCTTAGGGCTGCTACCTTCCAGTCCTGACCCGATTCGCAGGTTCCTTCTCTTAAAAGGCCCCCAACTTACCCTTCTTTGATAGCATATATTCTGTTTTTTCAAAAGCACCATATGCTTAAAAATAGACCAAAACTTCAACTATGTAGATTCATTTTTCTCTCGGTGCTTAGCAAGCTCCCAAAGGCGATCGGCCTCTTCAATCGAGACCGGCTTGTAATCTTCAGCGAATATATAAGGAGCACGGCGACGCAATTTTTCCATAGCCTCATTGGCAACGTCTTCGGAAGCAAGTACGCCCTCTCGTTCTAACAGAAAACATAAAATTAGAACTAAAGTTAAGACATCCCCGGCTTCGGAACCAACCTCTTGTACCGTCTTACCTTGTAAGACGGCCTCGTGAAATTCCTGACACTCTCCAAGAATATGCTCTACCATAGAGACTAGGGATTGCTGAAGTGACCAAGGACAACGTCCTTCAACTACCATGGCACGGACAGTCCCTATCAATTTAGAAAAAGCGTGATCTCGCATCTATACTCCTATTGATTCTCTAGACCTGACATCCCCGAGGTAGATTAGCAAAGCATCTTTAATCTTTTTGTGTCCTGAAGAAAAAGCTAAGTGATCTATATCACTCAAAAGATGCAATTCCCCGAACTGAGGCAGAGAAGTGGCTTTAAAAATTATAGGACACAAATGAACCTTATGATTAGTAAACGCATGCCGCTGTTCTTTAAGGTTACCTAAGAATTCCAAAGGGCTTTCTAAAGAAAGCTCCATCTTCTTAGTAAATCCTTCTATATCTTGAAGACCTTCCTCTGGTTCAACTTCAATATAAGGAAATTCATATAAGCCTGCCATCATTTCTTTAGGACGTCTCTTCTCGACAACCAAAGAGCCATCGTACAATACAATCGCTACCAAACGATGCAAAAAGATGACCTTTTTTCTGGCATGACGTACCGGCAATACGAACTGTTTGTTCTCCCTCCAAGCTCCACATGCTTGACGGACAGGACAACGATGACATTGAGGAACTTTTTTACAGATACAAGCTCCCAACTCTATCAGAGCCTCAGCTATAACCTCGGGACTCTTATGAGGAAGAAGCGCTTGAGCAATCCTAGAAACCCAAGTACGAGTTGATTCTAAGTCTATAGAAGTTTCTATCAAAAATATCCGGCTAAGAACACGCAAGACATTGCCATCCACAGCAGCAGCACGCCTCTTAAAAGCAAAGGCTAGAATAGCATGAACCGTATAAGGACCAACTCCACGAATTTGAGCTAAGGAAATGGCATCATCAGGGATCTTTCCATGAAACTCCTCCATAACCATGCGAGCTCCCTCTAAAAGATGGCGCGCTCGAGAATAATAACCCAATCCCTCCCATAACTTAATGACATCTTCTTCTTTTGCTGCAGCTAAAGACTCTATGGTAGGAAATCTCTCCATCCACTGATTAAAATAATCTATAACAACTTCAGCTCGCGTTTGCTGTAGCATAACTTCGGAAACCCACACACTATAGGGAGTCGGGTTATCTCTCCAAGGAAGAGATCGTTTATTTTTTTCAAACCATTTTTTTAATGCCTCTACAGGAAAATTCTTTGCCTTTTCAGAAAAAGCTATCTTTGTCATACAAAATCTCTTAAAATTTTATGCAATTATCAAATGATAAAAGGGCTGCTTTACAATATTTTATGGAAAATTTTTCCTGGCTTGCCACACAAGTCTCAAGATTATCTTCTTTTCTTAGATCTCAACTGCCTAATCATAGCAAGCAAGAAATCTTGGCGTCTATTCGCCAACATCGATGTCGAGTGAACGGGTTCATAGAAAGATTTGAATCCTACAAGGTACAACCTGGCGACCGTGTTTCCCTATCTCTGATCCCCTCAACAAAACAACAACCTAGCATCCTCTGGGAGGATGACTATAGCATTATCTACGAAAAACCTCCCCATCTTACTACTGAACAAATGGCACACATGACACGGTTTTTTACTGTGCATAGGTTAGACAAAGGCACCTCTGGGTGTCTTCTCATGGGAAAGTCTAAACAAGCGGCTACTGAGCTCATGAAATTGTTCAAGCAAAGAAAAATCCATAAACAATACATAGCTTTCGTTTTTGGTCATCCTAAAAAAAAATTTGGAACCGTAAAATCTTATACGGCCCCCGTATACCGGAGGTGTGGAGCTGTGATTTTTGGAGCCGCAGGCCCATCACAGGGAGAACCCATCAAATCCGCTTACAAATGGGATTGCTGGGTCATCCTATTGTCGGAGATGTCGACTACGGACCTAAAGAACAGCCTCCCCAGATCTTCCGCCCTCTCCTCCATGCTCACTCCCTAGAATTTATCTCCCCATTCACAAATCTTCCCCTAAAAATTTGTGCGTCATCAACCGAAGATCCTAGAGAATGTGCTCGGCACTTACTTCAAGAAAAACCCCTAGAACTTTACAATTAGAGATTCATAAAACTGTAATTGGAGTCGTTTACACTGCTTCAAAACATAACCTCCTCTTCTTCATCTTCTAAATCCCGCCTTTCTACCCTTCCGGGGTGCGACCTAGGAGAAATCACACTTAAAGGTAAAACTACAGGAAAACGCCCTCTAGAAGACACAGGGGAACGCTCTCTAGCACCTAATAAAGAAGGTTGAGACGTAACCACAGGATCTGGTTGAGGTTGCGGATGTGCCGTGACTCCAGAAGGTGTGGGTACAGGGGGGCGTTGTAAATTTAGTCCCGCCGTATGCATCAATGAAGTTGACATCTGTAGTAGGCACTTATCTCTTTCTTGAACATTGTTAGCATCGCTTAACAAACTTGTTTTCGTAAGAGAATTCTCAAAACATCGTGCAGCTAATTCTAAATAGCGTGACGAGGAAGATTCTCCCCCTCGCTTCCTTTCCAGATCGACACGCATGCCCATCCCCCGAGCCAAAATAGCATTGACTTCTGGATTACCTAAAATGTTGCCACGTTGGGGATCTCCTGTGGCTGGGACAAAATAACATTGATAGTGAGATAAAACCAAAGCAACTAACGCCATCAGATTTTCTTTGGTGATCCAAATCGGAGTGCTTCCTCCATTGGTAGCTACAAAGAAAATAGACATTAATAGATTCATGCAGGATGCAGACAACTGGATTCCCATGTTCTCGCACCCGTTCTTTTTAAGGGAGAAGACCTTAAGTGATGGGAAAGACATACATATCCTCTCTAGGTTAAAAGGGCTACAAACCTGTGCTCCTTGCTCTCCCCATGAAGAAAGAACCATCACTTTGCTTTCACACTCGAATTCCGTTTCCTGAAGAGAAGACTTAGCAATCCCTGAGGCAATTGCTGTACTCCAAAAAGGATCCTGTAATAAACCATCCACACAACTCGCCGCATCCGCCCACAGATCCATGCTTTGAGACTTCAAGATCTCACAAAAGTCCATAGAACACCGGTCACATGCAGCCATGACCTCCGCGATTGGAGGAAATCCCTCGAGTCGATGTCCTGATAATAAGCTCATGGTATCAATGCCAAGCTCACTTAACGCAATTAAAAGAACAGCCTTGCCATATTTCTGTTCTAAAGCCTCGAGTTCTTATAAAGGGATTGCGGGTTCTTGGGATCCCTCTCCTATCCCGCAACAATTTTTCCATACACCACAGAAAAAACGGCCAAATCCTCCACAACCGCACTGTCCGTCTGGACAGCCACAGGTAGGACAACCGCAGTTGCCTTGGCAGGTCTCTCCACAATAATTATAACAAAATTCGCTAGTTTTCTTTGCTCCAGGACTTGTTACTGCTGCATAAATGATCTGTGCCAACGATGCAGCTGTCCCTAAAGGATTTGCTGCTGCAGATCCTGTTGCCGATAACAAATTCAACAGTACCGAAGCGGCCTGTCCTGCCTGAGTTCCACCACTTCCTCCTTGAGACGTAGTCATCTGGCTCACCAAGCTAAGGAGTTGCTGTAATTGCTCTGAACTCACGGACGATCCGCCACTTCCTGTTGTCTTGTCTAAGATAAGTTGCAAAAGCTGTTGCTGCATACTTGCACTGGAAGAGGAGGCTCCCGAAGTTCCTGCTGAAGTTGATGGTTGTCCCACTGATGGTTGTCCCACATTTAATAAATTAGTAAGCAACGCTTGCACTTGATCAGGTGAAAGTCCTAATGCAGAGGCTCCGGATGCGGTAGTAGTTGTCGCTGTAGAGGAGGCAGCTCCTCCGGTTTGAAGAAAACCTTGAACTGCAGATGAGACTGCTTGTGGTGTTGTGGAAGAAGGCGCTATCGTAACAACCTGTGGATTCTGTGGTGAGGGGAATTTCCCTAAAGGATTCGTCAAACAACCTCCTAAGTAATCAGTGAAACCCAAACTACGATAAGTTCGGATCGTAAATTCTTTTGAAAATTTTTTTAGCAGTACGCGGGAGTGAGAAGTTTGGATATTCTATAAAATATGTAAAGAAAAAAATTTAAAGAATTTACGTTTCTATTTACATTGGAGGCAGGATCTCCCCTGTTGAGGCACCAAAAGGTTTTCTTAATAATCGAAAGATTTGTTACTCTCCTTCCAATAAGCTTCAAAAGTATAAGGCGGATTCATGCTAAAGATTGATCTAACAGGAAAGGTAGCATTTGTTGCGGGCATTGGTGATGACCAAGGATATGGCTGGGGTATTGCTAAACTTCTTGCAGAAGCAGGAGCTACGATTATTGTAGGAACATGGGTACCGATTTACAAAATTTTCTCTCAGTCTTGGGAATTAGGAAAATTCAATGAATCTAGAAAATTATCGAATGGCACTCTCTTAGAGATTGCTAAGATCTATCCCATGGACGCAAGTTTTGATAGCCCTGAAGATGTTCCTGAAGATATTGCTGAAAATAAACGTTACAAGGGCATTACGGGATTCACGATATCAGAAGTCGCAGAACAGGTAAAAAAAGATTTTGGTCATATTGACATTCTTGTCCACTCGCTGGCAAATAGTCCTGAAATTTCTAAGTCTCTATTAGAAACATCAAGAAAAGGTTACTTAGCGGCTCTCAGTGCCTCTAGTTATTCTTTTGTTAGCCTTCTCTCTCACTTTGGAAGTATCATGAACCGTGGTGGATCGACAATATCGCTCACCTATTTGGCTTCTATGCGCGCTGTTCCTGGATACGGAGGGGGCATGAGTTCGGCAAAAGCAGCTTTGGAAAGTGACACCAAAACTCTTGCTTGGGAAGCGGGACGCCGTTGGGGCATACGTGTCAATACCATCTCTGCAGGACCTTTAGCAAGCCGAGCTGGAAAAGCAATTGGTTTTATTGAAAGAATGGTAGACTATTACCAAGAGTGGGCGCCTATTCCCGAGGCTATGAATGCCGAGCAGGTGGGTGCCGTTGCAGCTTTCTTAGCATCACCTCTAGCTTCAGCAATTACTGGTGAGACCTTATACGTAGATCACGGAGCCAATGTGATGGGAATTGGTCCTGAGATGTTCCCTAAAGACTCATAAGGTCGTCATAATAGCGGACACCAGCTTCCCAAGCTGAAAGAATGCCATTCTTATCTGCTGGGGGAGCTAGAAAGTCCGCATGAACGTGCATCTCTTCAGGTGCGGAACTCATCACAATTTTAAAATCTCCTCTCTCAATAAGATCGAGATCATTAGCATCATCTCCTGAAGCCATGACAAAGGGTTTCTTTCCATCATAAAGTATATTGACAACACGATCTAAGGCTTTGCCTTTAGAGACGCTTTTATCTGTTAAAAACAAGATGGCATAGCGAAAGTCAAAGGGCCAGCGCATTAACGTCATCGTCGCGACTGAAGTCAGTGCTTCTTGGCGTTCCAGCTCCTTTTGAATTCTGATGACCTCATCTCGCAGTCCAAAGACTTTTGCTGCAGCAAAACTAGGAAAAGCATAGTCGTCTTTTAAAGAGCGCGTTTCAAATAGGATCTCTCTTTCCTTAGCATTAGGAAAGTACCTAGGATCTACATATTCGTGTAAATCTTGAGCTATAGGAGTCGGTGAAAAGCGATAGTAGTGATCCCCGTAAGGAGCTCCTGATTCCACGGAAAAAAGAGCCGTTGCCCCCTCCATACAATCTTGTAAAATACATAATAAATCTGAGGGTAAACTTTTAGAATAGAGAAGATTTGATGATGTTGAAGACCATACAGAAGCGCCGTTTTGGCATCCTAATAAATATGGAGCATCAAAATCAGAAAACAAGCGTGCAGCATATTTATAATACCTTCCCGTCAAGAAAAACAACTTCCAACCAGCTTGGTGCAGCGCATAGAGCCGCTCATACACCTTTTTATCTAAATGATGAGATTGATGGGTAATTGTACCGTCAATATCAGTCACTAGTAACTTTTCCATAGCATCACCATAGTTTTATTAAGCGCTGCCAAGGAATTTCTCAGGCAACTTGAAAAAATTCTTTGCATCCACCGACAGACTGCTGTCGTTTTGTCTATGAAAGACAAGAGCTTGGGCTCTGTGGAACGAGCACACCCTAGAAGGGTATAAAGGAGTCTGTGAATTACCCAAATCATCTAGGGGAGCTCTCTAGACGGTACTTGCAGGAATATACATGATTACGGTTTAATCTGTACTTGGAAATCATTGTACTATAATTTATATAGCATCGACTAAAACTATACTTCATTATTACTTGTATGTAGTTGGATACAAATCGGGCTACCACTATAATTTTATAGAGATGATCGCGGGTCTTACACATGTTTTTTAATCTTTTTTCTTTAGTTTTTAAGCTTTCTGATGAGCTTGCTCTTGCAGAAACGATCCAAGAGCCCATTTCTGTACATGAAATGTTCCCAGGAAGCATGAAATTAGAAATGTTTAAAATGCTAGGATCTTTGATTCTACTTTTAACAATTTTTGGCTTTGGAGTTTGGGCGTTTAAAAAGTTTGTGAGATCAAGAAGTCACGGTTTTGGAGGCTCGTCTCAAATCAAAATCCTAGAACGACGTTCCCTAACGCCGAAAACTTCTATTTACCTCATTCGAGTTGTGAATAAAACTCTTGTGATTGCAGAAACACCAGAAAAAATTACGCTACTGACAGAGTTTCCTCCCGACACTGATATCAATCATCTACTTCAAGAAAATAATAAGCAGTCTTCTTCCTCTGCAACCTCTGATTTCCTCAGTAAAGCAATACAAAAGATACAAAAAAAACAACAGACGAATCAAGATTAGATCTAGTATTATCAGCCAGCAATGATGCAGGCTCTAGGAACAACTTGGAGTATTTCCTAAATGACGACATGGACATTAAATCAAAATAATCTCACAAAATTTCTTAAAAGTTCGGATGAAGAACCTTTCTTAGAAAGAGAAAGCGGTCTTACTTACATTAACATTCAAGCTAATGGCAATGAACTCCCTTTATTTTTTGTAATCCGCAGTGAGGGAGAAATACTGCAGTTGATTTGTTACCTTCCCTACCAATTGCATGAATCTCATAAGGCATCAACAGCTCGTTTACTCCATCTCTTAAATAGGGACATTGATATTCCCGGCTTTGGCATGGATGAAGAACAGGGATTGATATTTTATCGGCTTGTGTTGCCCTGCCTAAACGGAGAAATTCATGACACACTATTACGGATATATATCGATACAATAAAGCTAGTCTGTGATAGTTTTTCTCATGCTATTGGGTTGATCTCTTCTGGGAATATGAATTTGGATGAACTAAGACGTCAGGCTCTTCAAGAGCAACAAGAAAAACGTAATGAGTAGTCAAACTATGGATGTTCTTATTTTCTATGATACGGAGACCACAGGAACACAAATAGAAAGAGATCGCATTATAGAAATTGCTGCCTACAATAGTGTCACAGATGAGTCCTTTCTTACTTATGTGAATCCGGAAATTCCCATTCCTGATGAGGCATCCAAAATTCATGGAATCACTACGGATGCGGTACTTTCTGCTCCCAAATTTCCTGAAGCCTACGAGGGATTTAGGAAATTTTGCGGAGAGGACAGCATCTTAGTGGCTCATAATAATGACGGTTTTGATTTCCCCCTACTCGGTAAGGAATGTCGCAGACATTCCTTAGAGCCTCTGACAAACCGTACAATAGACTCTCTAAAATGGGCACAAAAATATCGCCCCGATCTACCAAAACATAATTTACAATACCTAAGACAAGTTTACGGTTTTGCTGAAAATCAAGCACACCGAGCTCTAGATGACGTAGTGATATTGCACAAGGTATTTACTTCTTTAATCGGTGATTTACCGCCCCAGCAAGTCCTCGACTTGCTGCAACAGAGCTATCACCCGAAAGTCTTCAAAATGCCTTTTGGCAAATACAAAGGGCAGCCTCTTGTGGATATTCCTAAGTCTTACTTCGAATGGCTGGAAAACCAAGGAGCTTTGGATAAGCCTGAAAATAAAGACATCAAAGCCGCTATAGCTCTATTACATCAACCGACATGATACTGACTGCTGCCTTTTCTCCTTGCCCGAATGATATTTTCCTTTTTCGTTCTTTCTTAAAAGACCCCCAATTCAGGCCTCTTCTTAACCAGGTAACAATTGCGGATATTGAAACTTTGAATACCCTAGCTCTGCAGCGACGGCTCTCCCTAATGAAAATGTCAGCAGCGCTCTTCCCTCTAGTTTCTGATTATTATAATCTTATGGACGTAGGAAATACCTTAGGATACAACAGCGGTCCTATCGTCCTCTCCTTAGATCCTGAATGTTCTCTAGATACCTTGGCAACTCCTGGAGAGATGACAACCGCTCATGCTCTCTGTAAACTTTACTATCCCAAGGCAAAACTCATTCCCATGCCTTATGACAAAATTCTATCCGCGATACTGCAAGGGAAAGTCGATGGAGGCGCTCTGATTCATGAAGAGCGCTTCAGCTACGATCTCCAATTGACATTGCGGGCAGACTTTGGAGAGCTATGGCGCCGTAAGACCATCTTTCCCCTTCCTTTAGGATGTTTAGCCATTGCGAAATATGTTCCTATGGCTACAGTGGATGCTCTAACAGCAGCATTAAGAAAGTCTTTAATTTGCTCCCTGAAAGATCCTATAACTGCGGGAGCAAAAGCAGTAGAATACTCTAAAAATAAAAACGTGACCGTGATTCATAGATTCATAGGAACCTATATCAACAAAGAAACCTTTCAACTATCTAAAACTGGGAAAAAAGCTTTACATATGCTCTGGAAGGCCAATGAATGCTGTCAATACACCTAAAAAAATCCTTTGCATTGTTGCAGACTATAGAGAAATTTCTCCTCTAATTGAACAACTTGATTTTACACAGATCAACGAGCATCTCTATAGTTATCGTTGTACTGACTACCATCTAGATCTCTATATTGTCCATGTTTGGGGAAGTACAGCCGTTTTAAATGCTCTTCAAAGCTATTGCCAAGCATATACAGATTACGATCTGTGGATCAATCCAGGTTTTGTGGGGGCATGTTCTCCCGAGATTCCTTTAGGTCAATGTTACACTATTGAGAAAATTGCAAACCTCACTACGGATACACCTCCTGTTCTCTCTGAAGATCCCCCTTATATCTTTGACGCTCTACCGGATTCTCTACCTAAAAGCTCTCTGGTTACCTCTCCAGTATTGTACCATTATGGGTTTCATAAGACGTTTAAACTTCTAGATATGGAAGGCTATGCTATAGCCTCACAAGCAGCAGAACATCACATCCCCTGTTCTTTTCTCAAGATCACTTCTGATTATACTGTTCCAGGAGACTGTCCCTTCAGCAGATTGGAGGAGGTATCACAAAAGCTAACTCAGACACTTGTAGAGTTGTTGCCTGAGCTCATGGAGAGAGCGATCCCACCTAAGTTGTTATTGCCATGTCCGTAGGATTTGCGACTAATTTGTGATCAGGAACAAAGACCCTGTTATATTCTTTAGTCCCTGAGAGCTCCCACATTTTTAAAAATTCAGGACACGTCTGTAAGAGTTCTTCTTTTGTGCCTTCGGCAATTTTTTGACCATTTTCTATGTAGAGCACGCGATCTACATGTTCAAGAGTGGTCAGCTTATGGGCAATAATGATTTGTGTGCACTGTCCTTTAAGCTCTCCAATGATATTCTTAATGTAATTTTCACTAATGGCATCTAGAGCTGACGTTGCCTCATCTAAAATTAAGATGGAGGCGTTTTTCAACAGAGCACGTGCTATTGCCAAACGTTGCTGCTGTCCTCCTGAGAGATTCTTCCCAGATTCTTCGAGCACGCTATGGACTCCTTTAGGGAGCTTTAAAATAAACTCATCAGCGTAGGCACGTTTTAGAGCTTCTAAAACAGCCTCCTCCTCCATATCCTTACCACAGGTAAGGTTATTCCATACAGTATCATAGAATAAGAAAGGATTCTGTAATACACAGGCGATGTGATTCCTTAAGGACCCTTTGTTATATTCCGTAATAGGAAGAGAGTCGATAAGAATCTTTCCTTGGGAGACTTCGTAGAGCCTAGGAAGTAATTTAACAAGTGTTGTTTTTCCAGATCCTGTAGGTCCTACAATGCCTAGAGCTTCGCCTTTATGTAAGGTAAAGCTTAGATTTTTGAGGATGTGCTTATCTTCCTGATAGCCGAAGGAAACATTCTCGAATGTGATTGTATTAGAAAGTCCAAGGAACTCGATTTCTCTTTCTTTTTGACTATGAAGATCGGGGTGATTCAAGACTTCATAAAATCTCTCCGCAGCAGCACATCCCCTCATGATGGAGGTATTTTCATCCCCGAACTTCTTAATAGGGTCGTAGATTAGGTAGAGCAAACCACAAAATACGATAAGTTCTTCGGGAGGAATAGCAAATTTATAAATTCCGATAACGACGACAAAAGCAAAAAATAAAGAAGCTATGGTATGCAGGAGGGGTCGTGGAAGCAAACCGTAAGCAGCACTTTTCTCCTCTAAAGCAGAAATCTTATTGTTATGCTCACAATATTTTGTGAAGGCAAATTTTTCTGTACGAAAGACTTTTACTGTCATAACCCCAGCAAGAAAATCATAAAGAACGGAGGAAAATGAATCCTGACTCTTTTGAATACGTTTTGCTAAATTTTTGATCTTTCTAGCGATCACGACAATGGGAAGGATAAAGATAGGAAAGGCAACACAAACAAGAATTGAAAACTTCCATGAAATCGACAGACAGACTCCCAATGTCAATATGAAGGTAATTGGGGCTTGAATGTAGTTAATCATTAAAGAGTTTACTGCTAAGGCAATGCTTGCAGAATCTGTCATGACACGATTACTTAAATTACCGATATCATGATCATGGAAGAAGGTCATGGGGAGTTGTTGTAGGGCCTTAAAGTAGTCCTGACGTAAGTCTCGGCTTACCCGTATAGCAACGACTTGCCCAAGGAAACGTTGGAAAAATAAGGTGACTGCTTTAAAAATAGCAACGCAGATTAAGAAGATTGCCAGTCCTCGAAAGCGGCTCACATCGATGTAGTTACGGACAAACTTAGAGAGCTTGCTCGTCAGAGAGGCTGTGCTTTTCCCATGTTCGGCGATGTATGTCGTGGCATCAGAGACTGTAAGTGTCTCTGAATCCTTACTAATTGCCTGCCAATTCTCTAAAATATCTTTCTGACTTAGTTCTGAAACCTTTACAAGTTTTCCGGATTCCTTACGTCCAAAAAGTAAAAAGGCGTCGGGGCCTGTTTTAGCAATCATCCCTAAAGAAAAAATCTCCATCTGAGATGAAAAGGTAAGTCCTAAAATTGCGAGTAGAGAACAGCCTAATATAACGAGATGATTTTTATGCCTCAGGACCGCTTTCAGAAGTAGTTTCATAAAGACCTATAGAGCGAAATTTTTCGTACCGTTTCTCCAACAGCTCTTCTATAGCTAGATCTTTTAATCGTAACCACTCTTGGATGATAAACTCTCGAACATTGCTATATACCAATGCAGGATCGTGGTGAGCTCCCCCAATGGGCTCTTTGATAACAGTATCGATAATGCCAAATTGTTTTAAGTTTTCTCCATGCATTTTCAACATGGAAGCTGCTTCGCTATTTTTCTTAGGATCTTTCCAAAGAATGGAGGCGCATCCTTCTGGGGAAATTACAGAATAATAGGAATGCTCTAACATAGCTACAGAATCACCTACAGCCATGCCCAAAGCTCCACCTGAACATCCCTCACCGATAACGACAATAATCACGGGAGTGGCAAGTCTTGAGAGCTCAAAAAGATTTTTGGCAATTGCCCATCCTTGTCCTCTCTCTTCAGCAGTCAATCCAGGATATGCTCCTGGGGTATCGACAAGAAAGACCACAGGCAAGCCAAACTTTTCAGCGAGTTTTCCTAAGCGAAGGGCTTTTCTGAAACCCTCGGGACATAACATACCGAAGTTCCTATGAAGGCGTGACGCTGTATCGCATCCCTTTTCTTGGCCAATAAGGACAAAACGCTGACCCTGGATTTTTACAAAGCCACCAACAACTGCGGGATCATCTCGGAAGGTGCGATCTCCACAAAGCTCGACAAACTCCTCACACATCCCTTCAATATAGTTGACAGTACGGGGACGCGAAGGGTGGCGACATATTTGTACACGCTCCCAAGGAGTCAAATCCGAATAGATCTTTTCTTTTAATTTATCTAAACGCTTTTCCAATTTCTGAATCTCTGAAGAAGATAAGAGAGAATTTTTCTTATTTTTTTCTTTAAATTCGGCTATAGCCTTTTCATATTCAACTACTTGTTTTTCGTGTGGAAGAAGTTCCATTAGAATGTGCTCTCCTCGTATAAAAAGAATCATTTTAATACAAACAATTCTTAAACACAATTACAGACCCAAAATTAATTCATCTTCGTAAAGAATCTTCCTTTCTCAGAGGTCACTTTTTTTTCAAAAATTAACATGACGCCCTCTTCTTTGTAAGGAATATTAATCAAAAAGTCTGCATTCCAAAATTTTTCTTTGCCTTGCAAAGCAAAAATTTCCATATAGGGACTTGCAGAAACAATGTTGATTGCGTCATTTTCCCCAAGAATCATAATGTCGTTTCCGGGACCTTTATAAGAATCTAGGGAACAGGAGCGCAAGCGAGGGCCGTCAACAACCTGACAATTCTTCCCCTTACAGAAAATAGAAAACGTCATGGCAGAGGTGGCCTCAGCCAACGCAGCGTGCACGCGATATTGCTTGTCGGAAATAGTGATCTTACAGCGGATCGGCAGATGTACATAGGAATCTCGAAGGTAGGAAAATCCCGTATTTCTGGGATGAGGCTTTCCTGTAGAGGTGAGAAAAGAAATCTCTGTAGTTTGGTGAGATTTTTGGCACACGAACTCTTTAGCGATTCCACAACATCCAAAATAATAACAATCACTAATGTCTCCAGAGCAAGGTCCATAAGCGATAACACCGACATCCCCTGAGGAATACGCTCCCAAGCTACTTTGACATCCTGAAGCGGCTACAAAAGCGGATGAAGAACGCGTTCTTTGCATCCAGAACCCTAGTGCAGGATCCTCAAGACTGTATTCTGGGTGAATTTGCATTCCTAATTGGAAGAGAAACGATTGGCTAAGAGTTGTCTTTTCTTTTAGGAGTCGAGAGTTCTCCTGGCTCCAGAGAGAGGGAAAGACGCTCCCTTGGTGATCAAAGAGTGCCTGTTGAAAATGACTCATTTTAGAGACGTATGCCTGACTCTCTTCATAAAACTCTGCGATCTGTAACAGGAGTAGGCCAAATTCCGCATGTTCTGCAGGATAAGGTAATCCTTTCCAAGGAAATCCCCCACAAGAAAACAGTTCTACAGCACCTGAAGGGTACTGCTGTACATTTAAAAAGCTTAAGCCTAAATCCTCGCCTTCTTCTAAGGCCATCAAAAGATAGACGGCCCGAGCAATATCATGAATTTTTAGTAAAGGATGGTAGCGGAAAATCTTGAGTACAGACTGCCTTAATGTCTTATCTTGGCACGCATAGATAAACTGTTTTACTTGTGAATCAAAGTTCGAATTCTGGGACACTTCTATACAATGTTGTAACCTGGATTGCAGCCCCATTATCACGCACAATTTGATCAGAAAAGCATTGCACCAAACGATAATAATAACAAAAATTAGAGTCAAGCCCGGTAAAAAACCGGTCTGACTCTAACAACTGAGACAAAGAAGACTACAAGAATTAAGAATGCTTATTCGGAGTTTCTATCAAGCGCTTCATTCTTTTCCCTGGAGTAAACTTTACAGCGCGTCTAGCAGGAATATGAATGGGGACTGCTGCATTCTTAGGATTACGTCCTACCTTTGGTTTTCTTTCTACTACTTGCAACACACCAAAATCTCTAAACTCAAGCCTGTCACCTTTAACCAAGGCGTCGGTCATTTTATCTAGAAAATTCTGAATCACGGTACGTACGTGATTAGGATGAATTTTGTGATCTTGTGAGATCGTGCTGATTAGTTTCTTCTTTGTCATGGTAGCCATATTAGACAATGCCTCCTATTAAAGTGCCCTAAAGTAGCTCGTTGAGTAACCGTAAATAATAAACTTTTGAAGTCTAAGCTCATCATATCTATTCATCCTTTGGATTCAAGACATTTTTTAAAAAATGCGCAATCACTATAAACCATATCGATTAATGCGAATAACTATATTTCTAGAACCTAGAAAAATCATTCCCACATCTTGAGAAAAACTTCCCCTAAATTGCTAGCGTGCATCTAACACGTGACTTCTTTAATCTAACTTGGTAAAGTGCTGGTCTTTGCGTCCTCGTAGCTCAGCAGGATAGAGCGGTTGCCTCCTAAGCAGCAGGCCATGCGTTCGAATCGCATCGAGGACGATTTTTTGCCTTTAACTCCTAAAGTACTAATTTGCTTGTATCTGTGGTTTACGTATTTTAGCGATATTCTGTTTTGGTTTCTGAAAACTAGGTCCGGAAAGAAAATTATGAACTCCCTCGGCGATGCCTTTCGCTACATGCATACGATAGCGAGCATCTTGCAGGGCCGCACGTTCACGACTATTGGATAAAAACCCGGTTTCCACCAAAACTGCAGGCATAGAAGTATCTCTAATCACAACAAAGTTCGCAGTTTTCAAACCTCGAGACTTCAAAATGCCATTTTTTTCCATAGCAGCTAAAATGTTTTTTCCCAGTACTTCTGACATGCGATTCCTAGTCGGAGATCCGACCTTACCATTATAAAAATATACTTCGGTGCCAAAGGCTGCTGCGTTTGAAGAATGATTACAGTGGATGCTGATAAAGACATCCCCCTGCCCACGGTTCGACAAAGCAACGCGTTTCCCTAAGTCAACGTATACATCAGAAGATCGGGTTAGCTGAGGTTTATAACCCATCCGCTTTAAGTAACTTTGAACCGTCAAAGCAAGAGACAGGGTCAGGGACTTCTCTTCATAATGAAGTTCCTTACTTGCCGTGCCTTGATCTTTTCCCCCGTGTCCAGGATCTATAAATATAACCTCACTGCGTCGTACACGCTGAGGAGGATTCGGTGTTTGAGCAAAAATCGGGTGACTTCCTAACACACATAAAGCAAAAAACGACAGTTGCTTAGACATAGGAAGCGAGTACCTCACAAACAGTCTGCTTATCATCGAACGCAACTGTTTGGTGTTTAAATATTTGGTAAGCTTCATGCCCTTTTCCCGCTATTAACACTATATCTCTATCTGAGGCAATAGACAGAGCATATGTAATTGCTTGTTTTCTGTCGATTTCGATGAAATAGTTTTTTGAATAAAACCCATCACAAATTTCATTCACAATATCTTCAGGAGGCTCGCTCCTAGGGTTATCTGAAGTTACAACAGCAAAACCATAACGCTCTACCACCTGGGCCATCAACTTCCGTTTACTGCGATCTCTATCTCCACCGCAACCAAAAACAACAATCAGTCTTCCCCCCTCAGGAAGTAACTCATGCAATCCTGTTAAGACATTGTCTAAAGCATCGGGGGTGTGTGCATAATCAATATATACAGGGCAGGGACCCATAAGTACAGGATCCAAACGACCTGGAGGAGGTTGACACAAGCCTATCTTTTCTAGCAAATCTTCAAGATCGCAACGCAAACTTGCATGTACTGTAGAGATCGCAGCAAGTAGGTTATAGACGTTGTACTTTCCAATAAATGAGGAAGAGCACGCAATTTTTTGGTCCCCGTACACCAAGGTATACTTTGTTCCCGAGGAAGAAAGTTGGATATCGGTGGCTCGGTAGTCAGCAGCACTCTCTATACCATAAGTGATGACCGGTGCCTTTGCACTCTCAATACACTGAGAAGCGTAGGGAGAGTCTGTGTTGATAACAACCATTCCCGAAGGGGGCACGAGAGAGAAAAGCTTGGCTTTCGCCGCAACATAGGTTTCAAATGTGCCATGAAAATCGAGATGATCTAAGGTAATATTAGTCAGAACTGCTGTATCAAAATTGGTATAGGCTACTCTTCCAGAGGCAAGTCCTATAGAAGAGACTTCCATAACAACAGCGTCTCTATTTTGACGTACCATAGTGGCTAAATACTTCTGTAAAAGAGCGGGTGTAGGTGTAGTAAACCCATCTTTAATCACCCCCTCTCCTAAGATATGCTCTATGGTTCCTAAAAGCCCTGAAGGTTTTTGATAGCTATCCAATAAAGCTTTAATCAAACATGTAACTGTAGTTTTCCCATTGGTTCCAGTCACCCCAATGGTATGGAGCTTACTTGAAGGGTATTCGTAATACTTTGCAGAAAGCTCAGCCTCTAATTCTTCGAGATTAGGAGTGATGATCTGAACAACGGAAAGAAACGGATTGTATAGTGAAGAAGCAATGGCAATTGCTCCATTAGCTAAAGCATCGACAGCAAAATCATTTCCGTCGTAGCGCTGTCCCTTATGGGCTATAAAAATGTCGCCAACACTCACACAACGGGAATCACGTGTCAAGTTGCGCACTTCAAGAGGGCGAACTTTCCCGTAGATTTTAGCTTGAACCCCATGGAGTAACTCTTTTAAATCCATTTACGCTCCAGGGACTATTGAAAAACAACTTTTTTCATAAAAAGCCCTCTAGGGGCATGCTCTCACTCTGATTTTTAAAAAATGCTTAAAGGATTTCTTTACTCGTAGGTCGACAAAAAATTCAATCAAGATAGTATACAAGCAATCACAAAAAACTGTCCATAAAGTTCTTACTCTTCTCTGAAATATAAAATTTCGCTCTCCTGTTTCTACGAACAGAAGCCTCCTTTATCCCAAATCTAAATCCCCAAACACACAGCCTTACCTCCCCCTTCCATAAACTTCAATAGACCGTCTCATCAAGACTTTGGTCTCTTATTTAGGGGAAGAAAGCTAAAGTTATTTCTATAGTTTAGGACCTACCCTAGCCATAACATAAACTACTCATAGAGGATAAAGAGGAGAACGGGCTCTCTGATAGAGAGTCTTTGCTCAACGGTAAAAGTCTATAGCAAGATGGAAATAGAGATCCTCACCTCGTTCCCCCTTGTTTCGGAGAACGATTCCATTCTTCATAGAGACGCTTTAATGCAGCAGCTTCTTCGTCGCAATTTCTTAGCTTCTTGTCTGGAAGAATCCCTAAATAGAGGAGTGTGCGGTCAGCAACCCTAGAAAAAATGGGTGCCGCACAACGCCCCCCCATATAATTTTTCGTGCCGTCGGCTCGCAAACCATATTCAGGATCATCTATGGAGACGAGCATCACTAAAGGTGGGAAATTTCCCTCCGAGCTCTCTACGGGAGTAAAACCTATAAAAGAAGCAATATGACGGCGTTTATCATATTTTCCATGAATCATCTTTTCTGTAGTTCCTGTTTTCCCAGCACTAGAGTGATGCTTAGGAGAGGCTCGAAATCCCGAACCTCCGGGTAACGTTGTAAAACGCATGGCACGAACAACTTCTCTAGTAATTTCTTCTGAAAAGAGTCGTGTCTTCTCTTTAGTAGGAAGATGATATTCCTCTCCTGAAGCAGAGACGATCTTTTTTACTAAAGTGGGCCGGACGGCATAACCTCCGTTTGCAAGGATAGCGTAGGCTTGAACCATTTGTATCCCTGTTGCCAAAATATTATATCCCATAGCCAAAGAATATGGAGTAGATAAGGACCATTCCAGGGAACCATTAATATGGAAACGATGGGGAGAAGGCACCAAACCAGAGGCCTCACTGGGAAGCTCGATCCCTGTTTTTCTTCCAAATCCCAGAGCTAGCAACTTCTGTTGGTACCAGGCCACTCCTAAAGATTGTATGATGCGGTCAGCCAGCTGAGCTACATAGACATTCGAAGATTTCTGGATAGCCATGTACATATTCAATTGAGAGTTTCTAGAAATATCCTTAAGCGGAGATCCTTTTCGTCCAGGGAAGAGTGTCCTGGTCACATCGATAGGTTCTTCAGGATCAAAAATCTTTTTCTGCGATTTTAAGCTAGCCTCTTCGTTAGCTTGTAAAGCAATCGCCACAGTCAAAGGTTTCATGATCGACCCGGGTTCAAAAACATCGCTCACAAAAGATACCTTCGTATGTTCGATGCGCTCTTTGTTATTGAAGTATTCCTTATAATTTGTGGGATCGAAAAACGGATATTGAGCCAGTGCAAGAATCTCTCCTGTTTGGGAGTTCATTAGAATGAGCCTACCCCCCTGGGCTTTAGCTTCTAGCACGCCCCGTTCGAGTTCTTCCTCTGCAATGGTCTGGATCACAGGATTGATCGTAAGGTAGATATCAGAGCCATCTTTAGGCAGTTTGATAACACGATTCGTATCTAAACGGTTCAAAGGAGAACGCAACAGCTTTCTCTCTCCAACGTCCCCTTCCAGAATATGATTAAAGTACGCCTCCATCCCGCCTGTGGGAAAGGCTTTTCCTGTTTTCTCATCCTTAATTTCTCTTAAGGTATGGAGAACTTGTCCAAGGAGCTTCCCAAAAGGATACGAGCGTTGGTAGTCCGTAATAAAAAATAGGGCGTTTGTTGGTAAGCGATGCTTTGTTGCATATCCTTTCCACCAAAGGGATAGCCGGTCATGGACAGAAACATCTAATAAAGGATACAGCTTACAATACCGAGATTTCTTATCTAACTTTAGGGAGAGGTCGTCGTAGGTCTGCCCCTCAATAAATTGGAGAATCCCTTGGATGATCTCATCACGATGACATTCGGGAATAGCTAAAGGATCTGCACAAAGGTGAAATTTTGTAATATCGACAGCGAAAGGCTGCTGAAGGTCTTTGTCTCCCTTACGTACTGTCGTGTTAGCAAAAAAGGTGCCCCTTCGAAAAGGATCACGGACACAAAATTCGTGTTGCCCGAGAGCTTCTGCGGCCCAGTGGTCTCCTTCACAAATTTGAATTTTATAATAACGCAATACTAGAAGAGCATAAAGAGCAAACACTCCTAGAACAATTAGAGTCGAACGTTTACGGTAGCTCATAGGATAAAAGACTGATACTTTCTTCTGAGGGATATTCCAAATATTGGTATTCGGGAAGAGCTGCTATTTCCATCAAATGATCAGGTCTTTCTATTTTATCAATTAAAAAACGTAAAGAAATATTTTGCTGCTCAAGCTGACGCAAGCGTACAGATAAACAAGGAATTTCGAGGCGTAATTTCGTCAGCGAGTTCTGCTTATTAATATAGAAATAAAAGAGACTTCCACAAAAGCATAGACAGCAGCATAAACGTAAAAAACGACTTTTGTTCATTGGGAAGCTTTTTCAAAACACCGTAGTTTTGCTGATCTCGATCTAGGATTTCTTCGTACTTCTTGGTAGGTAGGTTGGATCACTTTCTTTGTGATTACCTTCCCCAGGCCAGAAGCTTCCGCCTCTTTAAAAAACCACTTCACAGGACGATCCTCAGAGCTACAAAAAGAAATAATGACAAGCCGTCCCTGAGGAGCCAGCCAAGATATAGCAGATGTTAGTAAACTTTTCAATTGTCTATCCTCTCCATTCACATAAACACGTAGAGCTTGAAAAATCAAGGTGAGTGGATGTATTTTTCTATGAAAACGATAGTGAGGGAAAACGCCAAGAAGAGCTTCTTTTACATCCTGGATCGAAAGAATTTTTTTATGCTTACGAAAATGGACAACAGCTTTAGCTGCAGATTTCCATTGTGGTTCCTCTCCATATTCACGAAAAATTCTCCCTAGTTCTTCTTCTTTTAGGGAGTTCAGGACATCGCTAGCGGAAAGCTCTTGCGTTTGATCCATACGCATATCCAACTCTTCTTTTTCCCCTTGAAAGCTAAACCCTCGGGATAGAGTATCCAGCTGCATAGAAGAGACTCCTAAATCTGCAAGAACTCCGTCATAAAGACGTGGAGTGGGTTGGTTCGCAAGATCTTCAAAAGAGGCGTGGGAAAAGGAGACTCTATCTTGAAAGGTCTCCAAACGTTTTTCTGCAATTGCCAAAGCCTGAAGATCTCGATCGGAGCCATCATAACAAGTTAGAGAGGGATACGCCTCAAGAAAAGCATACGCATGTCCTCCAGCTCCTAAGGTGACATCTCGAAAAGTCTGTGGAGGACGTTGAGCAAATAAAGCTAAACATTCTTCAACTAATACGGGAATATGCGCACGTTCGGACATAAGAATTTCCTAAGCTCTTGGCTTCAAATAAGGACAAAGATACAGGATTCCATAGAAAGAAGAAAGCCTTCCCTTATCTTAAATTCTCGCTAGTTCGCCACTCTAAATTTTTTGATAGGGGTGAGCTTTTTTCTTAAGTGCCTTCGATAAGGAGAAAAGGTTCAGGCTTCTGATCAAGACTATTGACTTTTTCCTAGACCGCACTATCATCTAGAGATAGAGACGGTTTTTTAAGGCCTCGCCATGGTAGAAATTTTTAATTATAGCACGTCTATATATGAGCAACATGCTTCCAATAATAGGATAGTCAGCGACTTTCGCAAAGAAATCCAGATGGAAGGCATCTCCATTCGTGATGTTGCCAAGCATGCGCAAATTTTGGATATGAACCCCAAGCCTTCGGCTTTGACGTCTCTTTTACAGACAAATCAAAAGTCGCACTGGGCATGTTTTTCCCCTCCAAATAATTTTTACAAACAGCGTTTTTCCACACCCTACCTGGCACCTTCTTTAGGATCTCCAGACCAACAAGATGAAGACATAGAAAAAATCTCCTCATTTTTAAAAGTTCTCACTCGAGGGAAGTTTTCCTATCGCAGTCAAATTACTCCCTTTTTGTCTTACAAAGATAAAGAAGAAGAGGAAGACGAAGATCCTGAAGAAGACGATGACGATCCTAGAGTACAACAAGGGAAAGTGCTCTTAAAAGCTCTAGATCTTGGAGTCAAGTCTACAAATGTGATGATAGACTATGTGATCTCTCGTATCTTTCAATTTGTTCAAGGATAATGTATGTTGGATAATGAATGGAAAGCAATCTTAGGCTGGGGAGATGATGAGTTAGAAGAACTCAGAATCTCAGGATATTCTTTTCTACGCCAAGGGCATTATTCAAAAGCGATTCTTTTTTTTGAAGCTCTAGTGATCTTAGATCCTTTAAGTATCTATGATCATCAAACTCTTGGAGGTCTTTATCTCCAAATTGGTGAAAATAGTCAGGCGCTTGCTGTTTTAGATCAGGCACTCCGCATGCAAGGAGATCATCTGCCTACACTCTTAAATAAAACAAAAGCTCTCTTCTGTTTGGGACGAATTGAAGAAGCTACTGCCATTGCCACCTACCTTTCATCCTGTCCCATACCAGCAATTGCTAATGATGCTGAAGCTCTATTGATGAGTTATAGTAAAGCAACCAAAAAAAATGCTGCGTTAGTTCGTTAATTTTTTCTCCTATAGAAAACGTATTTCGTGATTGAAGAACTCCGGATTTCTTTAGTTCTTTTTCCATTTTTATTACAAAATTTCATAATTATTTTTTCCTGAATTTGTGGTTCCTTATTGCCTAACGAAACCAACGATCCAATTTGCCTTAAAACCTAGTAATCGGTAGAGTTATTTTATCGGCAGAGCGTACCGCGTTTACCTGCGGAGGAAGGGTGTATAGGATCCATTCCTAACAGGAACTTCACCCAGGGAATGCAGGATCCAATCTGAACGCGAAGAGTCATTGCACTCAGTGCAATGAATAGTCAAGATGCAATGAGATTTTCTCGCCATCACTCATGGGATGGGTCGATTGTATTTGGGAAAGCTTTATAAATAAAGAGAGCGGCATGTTAACCTGTAACGAGTGCACTACTTGGGAACAGTTTTTAAATTATGTTAAGACACGTTGCTCGAAAACGGCTTTTGAAAATTGGATTTCTCCTATTCAAGTTCTTGAAGAAACTCAAGAGAAAATTCGCTTAGAAGTCCCCAACATTTTTGTACAAAATTATCTTCTTGATAACTACAAAAGAGACCTCTGTTCTTTTGTCCCCTTAGATGTTCATGGAGAGCCTGCTTTAGAATTTGTAGTTGCAGAACACAAGAAACCTTCAGCCCCCGTGGCTTCTCAAAAAGAATCAAACGAAGGAATTTCTGAGGTCTTTGAAGAAACTAAAGATTTTGAATTAAAGCTGAATCTCTCCTATCGCTTTGATAATTTCATTGAAGGTCCCTCAAATCAATTTGTGAAGTCTGCAGCTGTAGGTATTGCTGGGAAACCTGGCCGCTCCTACAACCCTTTATTCATCCATGGGGGTGTGGGATTAGGCAAAACGCATTTACTTCATGCCGTAGGTCACTACGTAAGAGAACATCATAAAAATCTACGCATCCATTGCATCACTACAGAAGCGTTTATCAACGATCTTGTCTACCATCTCAAATCCAAGTCTGTTGATAAAATGAAAAATTTTTATCGTTCCCTAGATTTACTTCTTGTTGATGATATTCAATTTTTACAGAATCGCCAAAATTTTGAAGAAGAGTTTTGCAATACCTTTGAGACTTTGATCAACCTGAGTAAGCAAATTGTAATTACCAGTGATAAACCTCCAAGTCAGCTCAAACTTTCCGAGCGTATCATTGCTAGAATGGAATGGGGACTGGTTGCTCACGTCGGCATCCCTGATTTAGAAACTCGGGTTGCGATTTTACAGCACAAGGCGGAGCAAAAAGGATTGCTCATTCCTAATGAAATGGCATTTTATATTGCGGATCACATCTATGGCAATGTCCGTCAATTGGAAGGAGCTATCAACAAGCTGACTGCCTATTGTCGTCTTTTCGGCAAGTCTCTTACAGAAACTACAGTCCGAGAAACTCTAAAAGAGCTCTTCCGTTCTCCAACAAAACAAAAAATTTCTGTAGAAACGATCTTAAAAAGTGTTGCTACAGTATTCCAAGTAAAGCTGAATGATCTTAAGGGAAACTCACGCTCTAAAGATCTTGTGTTAGCTCGGCAAATTGCTATGTATTTAGCAAAAACTCTTATTACAGATTCTTTAGTTGCAATAGGAGCTGCTTTTGGTAAAACTCATTCGACAGTACTTTATGCCTGTAAAACTATAGAACATAAATTACAAAATGACGAAACTCTTAAGCGTCAAGTAAATCTCTGTAAAAATCATATTGTTGGTTAATTTAGGGGGTGTCCCATGTTCCGTAGAACAGGAAAAGGTCCTTTTGAAGATGTGCAAACACTTTACGAAGAAGAAACTTCTTCACCTTCCAGCTACTCGCCATATTCAAGATCCGAGCGCCCAGAGACCCCTCCAAGTCTTTTTGACAACCCTAAAGCTTCGGAAGCTCGCCCTTTGAATCACAATTTAACTGAAGAATCTTCTCTTCCTCAATGGTCCTCAACTCCAAGAACAGAATCTCTACTCCCTCTTGAAGAACCTGAAACTACCTTAGGAGAAGGCGTCACCTTTAAAGGAGAACTTGCTTTTGAACGTCTCCTACGTATTGACGGAACTTTTGAAGGCATTTTAGTCTCAAAAGGAAAAATTATTATCGGTCCTAAAGGAGTGGTAAAGGCAGATATTCAGCTACAAGAAGCCATTATTGAAGGGGTTGTAGAAGGAAATATCACAGTATCTGGAAAAGTCGAACTCCGTGGAGGCGCAATCATTAAAGGAGACATCCAAGCGAACACGTTGTGTGTTGATGAGGGCGTACGTATTCTTGGTTACCTTGCAATTGCAGGAATTACTGATCATTCTGAGAGAGAAAGAGACTTATAGATACTAGAGGTGATGCACTCCCTCCAACGATAGTTTGCATCCATTTTTGTGATAAAGGATAGGCCGACAAAAAGCAGATACCTTCCCCTTTAGGAAGTTTTTCTATTTGTCTTTTCTTAGGAAGCCACGGCCACAAGGGAATGCGTAAAAGCTTTTCTAGTTTAGCAACTTCTACTACGATTTTCCTAGAAATTGTCGATGTTATATAGGCAATACAACTCGGAGTCTCATCCAGTGAAGCTAGCTCAAAGGCGATACTCTTAGAAAAAAACTGCAGAGCGGGTCGCTTACCTTCACAAGCACGAGCATATACCGAGAGGGCCGTTTGCGAAGGAAGGTACAAGCTGAAAGCTTGAAGTTGTGAAGAGGGTGAACACTGGCTACATAGACGTGTTTCGGAAGAACCAAGATAACGAAAACAATGTAGACAACGCCCTTCTCTATCTTCTACGAGAAGTTTTTCCAAGCAGTTGGAACAAAAGTAGGCTCCTGGAGCTTGACAGCCATAACATAACTTTGGAAACAGCAACGAAAAAAGTACCATCTATTTTTGAATCATGAAAATTTTTATTCCTAAAATTTTAAGCAGTTTGCTACGTTTTTGAACGTGTAGAAGCTTCAACTTTTCTCTCAATCACAATGCTCAAAAAATTCATAAATTCTCTTTGGAAACTATGTCAACAAGACAAGTATCAGCGCTTTACTCCCATTGTCGATGCGATAGATACATTTTGTTACGAACCTATTGAAACCCCTTCCAAGCCTCCTTTCATCCGCGATTCTGTAGATGTTAAGCGTTGGATGATGCTTGTTGTTATCGCTTTGTTTCCCGCGACCTTTGTTGCGATCTGGAATTCAGGACTTCAATCTATCGTTTATAGCTCAGGCAATCCTGTGCTGATGGAGCAATTCTTACATATTTCTGGATTTGGTAGTTATTTATCCTTTGTTTACAAAGAGATCCATATAGTTCCTATCCTTTGGGAAGGACTTAAGATCTTTATTCCTCTACTTACGATTAGCTATGTTGTCGGGGGTACTTGTGAGGTCCTATTTGCTGTAGTTCGTGGGCATAAAATCGCAGAAGGACTGCTAGTAACCGGAATCCTCTATCCCCTTACTCTCCCTCCGACAATTCCTTACTGGATGGCAGCCTTAGGGATCGCCTTTGGTATTGTTGTCAGTAAAGAGCTCTTCGGAGGCACAGGGATGAACATCCTCAATCCTGCTCTATCAGGAAGGGCATTCTTATTTTTTACGTTTCCAGCAAAGATGAGTGGTGACGTTTGGGTAGGAAGCAACCCCGGAGTGATTAAAGATAGCCTCATGAAGATGAACTCCTCGACAGGAAAAGTACTCATTGATGGATTTTCACAGTCTACCTGCCTACAAACTCTAAATTCGACACCCCCCTCTGTAAAGCGTCTGCATGTCGATGCGATTGCTGCAAATATGCTTCACATTCCTCACGTCCCTACTCAAGATGTCATTCACTCACAATTTTCTCTTTGGACAGAGACGCATCCTGGTTGGGTTTTAGATAATCTCACTCTTACACAACTTCAAACGTTTGTTACAGCTCCTGTTGCTGAGGGAGGATTGGGGCTGCTTCCCACACAGTTCGATTCTGCCTATGCTATTACCGATGTGATCTATGGGATTGGGAAGTTCTCAGCTGGGAATCTCTTTTGGGGAAACATTATAGGTTCTCTGGGGGAGACCTCCACTTTCGCCTGTCTGTTGGGTGCAATATTCCTTATTGTTACAGGCATTGCCTCTTGGAGAACCATGGCAGCCTTTGGGATAGGAGCCTTTCTCACAGGCTGGCTCTTTAAGTTTATCAGCGTACTCATCGTGGGACAAAACGGAGCTTGGGCACCTGCTCGATTCTTCATTCCCGCCTATCGGCAGCTTTTCCTCGGAGGACTTGCTTTTGGTTTAGTCTTTATGGCTACGGATCCCGTATCATCGCCGACTATGAAATTAGGGAAATGGATTTACGGATTCTTTATAGGATTTATGACTATTGTGATTCGTCTTATCAATCCTGCGTATCCTGAGGGAGTGATGTTAGCGATCCTTCTGGGCAATGTATTTGCCCCTCTTATCGACTATTTTGCTGTTAGAAAGTATAGAAAAAGGGGAGTCTAGAATATGTCTAAAGGCTCTTCAAAACATACCGTCCGCATAAACCAAACCTGGTACATCGTTTCCTTTATCCTGGGCCTCAGCTTATTTGCAGGAGTGCTGTTATCCACAATCTACTATGTGCTCTCCCCAATACAGGAACAAGCTGCTACTTTCGATCGCAATAAGCAAATGCTTTTAGCTGCTCATATTTTAGATTTTAAAGGAAGATTTCAAATTCAGGAAAAAAAAGAGTGGGTGCCTGCGACTTTCGATAAAAAAACACAACTTCTTGAAGTTGCTACAAAAAAAGTCTCTGAGGTTTCCTATCCTGAATTAGAGCTGTATGCCGAGCGCTTTGTCCGTCCTCTACTTACAGATGCCCAAGGCAAGGTATTTTCTTTTGAAGAAAAAAATCTGAATCCCATTGAATTTTTTGAGAAATATCAAGAAAGCCCTCCGTGTCAGCAATCCCCCCTCCCCTTTTATGTCATTTTAGAGAATACCTCTCGCACAGAAAATATGTCAGGAGCCGACGTTGCGAAAGACCTTTCTACAGTTCAAGCTTTGATCTTCCCTATATCAGGATTCGGCCTTTGGGGCCCCATCCATGGCTATCTAGGAGTGAAAAACGACGGTGACACTGTATTGGGAACCGCATGGTACCAACAAGGAGAAACTCCAGGTTTAGGAGCAAATATTACAAATCCCGAATGGCAAGAGCAATTCTATGGGAAGAAAATCTTCCTACAAGATTCTTCTGGAACTACAAATTTTGCAACAACAGACCTAGGGCTTGAGGTAGTTAAAGGTTCCGTGCGTACTACTTTGGGAGATTCTCCAAAAGCTCTTTCTGCTATTGATGGGATTTCTGGAGCCACCTTAACATGCAACGGTGTCACTGAAGCTTATGTACAATCTCTGGCTTGCTATCGTCAGCTCCTTATAAATTTTTCTAATTTAACCCATGAAAAGAAAACAGGCGAATGACAAGTAAAAAGTCCTATAAAAGCTATTTCTTTGATCCTCTATGGAGCAACAACCAAATTCTCATTGCGATTTTGGGGATTTGCTCGGCTCTGGCAGTGACAACAACAGTACAAACGGCAATTACTATGGGAATTGCTGTCAGCATTGTTACAGGATGCTCGTCTTTCTTTGTTTCCTTATTACGTAAGTTCACTCCTGACAGTGTGAGAATGATTACTCAGCTAATTATCATTAGCTTGTTTGTGATTGTTATCGACCAGTTTTTAAAAGCTTTTTTCTTTGATATTTCCAAAACACTTTCTGTTTTTGTGGGTCTTATCATCACCAATTGCATCGTGATGGGAAGGTCTGAAAGTCTAGCTAGGCATGTGACTCCTATTCCAGCGTTCTTAGATGGGTTTGCCTCTGGCTTAGGATACGGCTGGGTCTTACTTGTCATTGGAGTCATCAGAGAACTCTTTGGTTTTGGAACTCTTATGGGGTTTCGCATCATCCCTCAATTTGTTTATGCTTCCGAAACCCACCCCGATGGATACCAAAATTTAAGTCTTATGGTGCTAGCACCGTCGGCTTTTTTCCTACTTGGTATTATGATTTGGCTTGTTAACATTCGAGACTCTAAAAAGAGAAAAAGGTAGTTTATGTGGTTAGGTGCGTATACTTGGCTTAATGTCTTTGGTATTCTTCTACAAGCAGCCTTTATTCAGAATATCCTTCTTGCGAATTTCTTGGGGATGTGTAGTTACCTTGCTTGCTCTACTAGGGTTTCTACAGCCAATGGCTTGGGGATGTCCGTAGCCCTTGTTCTCACTGTAACAGGGAGCATCAACTGGTTTGTCCATGCTTTCATCACGGGCCCTAAAGCTCTAACTTGGATCTCTCCATCTTTAGCTTCTGTAAACCTAGGTTTTCTGGAGCTGATTATTTTCATCGTGGTGATTGCGGCATTCACGCAAATCTTAGAGCTTCTTTTAGAAAAGGTCTCCAGGAATCTATATCTCTCCTTAGGGATCTTCCTTCCCTTGATTGCTGTGAACTGCGCGATCCTAGGGGGTGTGCTCTTCGGAATCACACGTAGTTATCCTTTTATTCCTATGATGATCTTCTCTTTAGGAGCGGGATGTGGGTGGTGGCTCGCTATTGTTATTTTAGCCACTATCAAAGAAAAACTCGCCTACTCTGATATTCCCAAAAACCTCCAGGGAATGGGGATCTCCTTCATTACAACAGGCCTCATTGCTATGGCTTTTATGAGCTTAACAGGTATTGATATTTCTAAACCTTCAGCAAAGATTCAAAGAGCTCCTCTAGAGACTGAAGTTGTTGAAAACACGACCAATCCACTAAAAGAATCTTCGTCCAAACACCAGCCAAGTATTTCTAAAGCACGAACGCAGCGTCGCTCTCTCTAGGAACTTTCCTAGAGTCGAGTTTCTAGTGAACTTTTGTACACAGAGATGCTTCTAAACAATTTCAATTCGAGATATGGAAGGCGGCTTTTTGCAAGCTGTGGCGATTTTACTTGCGATACAATAAACAACGATCGTCAGTAAAACACAAATAGCAAGAGCTATACCTATATAGAGAGCGCAGAGTCTCAGTTGAGAACCTTCACAAGAAAACAAAGTCACGGCGAAAGCTACAGCTAACGAAGTGAGGAGAATAGCAAGCACTTTCGCAAAAATCCGATAAGATAAAGAATTCTCCGAATGGAGAAGGACACTAGAATACCGTTTTAGGAAGGTCAGAGTATCGGGATTTTGTCGAGAACGGGGAACGTACTTAGGTAATGTAGTCATGATTTTTCAATCAATAAAATGTCCAACTCAGCTTTCATGCGCTACCTTAGTTTTTTCTAAGGCATTGGAAATCTTATAACGCCAACACGCACAAACTAACATAGATAAGGTAATGCAACTCGCAGCAATCCAGATCGAGAGCTGTAGAGGTGCCGATCCCGTTAAAAATAGGCCACAGGCTACCAAAGAAATCGCTATCAATGAAAGGACCATGATGGCTATAGTAAGCTTCTTCACACGAGATACCCCGGAAGATAATGCGGACAATTCTTCAGAAGATAGTTGCACATGATCTTGTAGGACATGAGGGGCTACCGGACTAGCTGGATCCATAGAATAATTCTGATGTATTTTTTAAACCTTAGACATAAATTTTAAATGTTTTAGCCTTAAAAAAATACCTCTTATCTTCTGAAAAAAATGAGTATATCTAATAAAAAATTTACTCTTCATCCATCAAAGAAAGATTAGAAGGATCCCAGTCCTGGTCTAGTCGGACTACAGCCAACCATCCCTCACCTTCTGGAGCTTCGTTAATCTTCTGAGGATTATCCACTAAATCAAGGTTGATATCGATAACCTCTCCTGATACAGGACTTAACACCTCTATAGCAGATTTAGAAGATTCCAGAATGACTAAAACCTCACCTTCTTTACATAGACTCCCTACTGAAGGTAAATCCACATGGAGAATGGCTCCTAAGTTTTTCTGCATTTTTTCTGTTAACCCGAGGCGCACCACCCTCTCATGGACGGGCAAAATCCAAACATGATAATCAGAATACCACATCACCTTACGACTCCCTGTTCTATAAAGCGTTCCATATAGGATCCTAAAAGTTCTTCATCTAGCTGACTTTTAGCTAAAAATAGTTTATCCACGCTAGCAGGACGATCATACAGTAAATGAGAGAGGCATTGATAATAACAGGGCCCTTCGTTAGGACTCATGAATACAGAAGAATAGTCTCCTACCTTCATAGAGAAAATCCTATCAAACTCTTGGGGCAGCTCCTTGTCTCCTCGGGAAAAAGTCTTCAATGAGCGATCTAAGCTCCAAGAGAAAGACCCCTCGAGATGCCTTCCCAATCTGTGGTTTTCCACTACCTTCCAAAGACGTCGTTGCCATAGGCTAGCGCCTTCTTCTCCTGGATACCGTGTACGCAACGCAGATTCTAGACGCTCCATGTCAACAAGATGACCATGAGAAGTAAGTAACTGTGAGGCCAAATCTCTCTTTAAAACCTCACGATAAGGAAGCACTTCTTCTTTTTCAAAAGAACTATTAACAATAATAGTATAATAGGTCTCTGCATCCTGGCTATATAAATCTAAAACCTCGTTTTCAAGCAACACTTTGGCTAATTGCTGACCGTCGGATATTCCTGGTAGAGCACTATTCTTCCCTGCAGATAAGAGAACTTCTTGGCTCTGCTTAGGAACTTGCTGTAGCGATTGCAGAATTCTCTCAGGGCGGGCCCTTAAGATTTCCTTGCGTGTGAAAAGAGAAATTTTATCTCGCAGCGCAGGCTTAAGATGTTGGAAGTCTTTATACGACTGACACGTCTCAACGTCAGGAAACTGCTGGAGAATCTCCTGGAAGTGCTCAGAATTTTGTTGCCAGTGCAGCACTTCAACCATAGGTACAGTAGCTGCTAAGTCTTGCAAAGCGACTCTCTTATAGTCTATAGAAAACCGTCTGCCTACTAACCGAGGCTCTTTAGCTTTTATGGTCGCTATAGGAAGGATCTCATTAGGAACATCCAAACTATCCGATTTAGGTAAACTCACTAACTTTAAATAGACTTCGAAAGCTTTTAACTCTTGTTTTGTTTTAAAGCTATACTCCTTAGGGAGTCTAAAGAACTCTACTTGTATGGAATCTTTTCCTTGAACGAAAAATGTAGTTAGAGGTTGGAAGTCAAAAGAAACGCCTCCCTGCAATAGGAGAAGAGCTCTTTTGCACAACAATATGTCTCGATACATATTGAAAAATTCGGACTCAGAGATCTCTAAAAACTGAAAATACGAGTTTACAAATTCTTCAAATCCTAAGGAAAATTCCTTATTCTTACTGATCTTAGTATAGGCATGCTTCGCCTTATCATAAAAGTCGTCACGAGCTTCTTGTTTTGAGGGCCTGGGAAGTACTTTTTTCTGCTCGTCAATAAAGCGGATCAAGAGCTCAACAGCAGCAGAAAGGTAGGCATCCCCAAACCAGTCTTGAATCGTCTGGTAGCCAAATAACCGCAAGTCTTTCCCGCGAGATAAGGCTTCATCTGGGGGAAGAGCAAACATTTGCCTGCGGTACTCCAACATTTGTCGAAGCACATAATGAGGGAACCTTCTCTCTTCTAAAAAGAGCTTGGCTCTAGCAAGAAATCCTTCTTTTGATATGGGGTTCTCGATTTGTTGAAAGACCTTCAGGATCTCTAAAAGCTGGGGAGCTGAAGATTTCCAAACTTCTTCAGAGGAAATAAAAGGAGCGTCAAAACGACGATACGGCTGGTAAGCTTTCTCCTTACTAAAAATTTTCTCTCCCGGATGGTACACTTTTAAAAAGAGTTTTTCTCCCACCCTTGTCGTTAGAAAATAATCAGTAAGTAGCCCCTCATTGATAAAATTCCAAGCTCTAGGGTTCCCTGTAAATGGATACGCTTCGTGAGCAAAGAACTTCTTCATAGCCATGAAATCTTTCTCTACATACCGCTTCCCTGAAGCGGTAGTAAAAACAGTCCGACGTGAGGTGGACTCTGCAGAACCTTTTCTAGAGAATCGTCCCCAACCCACTCCAGTACCAGAAACACAAACTACAGCAATGACAATGCCGATAAATTTTTTTTGATGCTTATAGAAGAACGATAACAAGGTCCACCCTCTACCCAAACAATAAAAGCGTAGTGTAAACGATAGCAGAGAAAAAAACCAGGCAGGATCCCTGCAGAGCCTGCAGAAGAGATCCTGTTGGTAGATTCGCACCCAGGGACGCTAGGCTGGCATATAGGTCAGCTGCAAATGTCCCAAAGTGTGGTGTACGGAATGGAAATACCAAGAGAAAATGTCGCCATGACTTACAGGAATCGACAATCCGATATCTTTATTGAAGACTTTGTTAGCTTTTGCAGCGACTTCTGGAGATTCGATAACTACAATACTTTCGTAATCAAAGGCATCACTTTTCTTTCCAAAATTATAACTTCCGATCACAAAAATTTCATCATCGATAATCATACACTTCTTGTGCAACTGCGTTTCCCAAATAGCAAACTCATAAATAGAAACCCGCTCATAAGGTTTTAGCTTTTCGCAAAACCATTTTTTCCAAAGAGGATACCGTTTCCCATAGAGCAAGGCGAAATAGTTAATACGGTTTCCCCAAGCATAGGGTCCTGTAATTGCAGGACTTAATTCATGACAGCCGTTCGTAATTAAACTCAGATGAACACCGTGATTATGAGAAACGTCGACAAGAGCATTTAAAAGCTCGTCCTTAGGGATGAAATACATGTGAGCAAGCTTCACAGAAGATCTAGCTCCCTGGATAAGTTTCAAATATTCTTGAGTCACAGGATTGGGTTGCTTATCGTGGGGACCACCTAAAACTATCCTGATCTTGGAAGAGTCGACAAGAACAAGATCTTCATGTTTGTCAAATCCAGGAAATACTGTCTCCTCGGCTTGTTCTAAAGTCAGTGGAGGACAGGCGCCTGCAAACTGTTCAGGATTATCAATGAACCACATATGATGTGCATAGTAGTCCCACATAGCAAATTGCTTATGATATTCTTCTCTGAGCTGCAAACCGAATGCTGTAGAACGCAACATGATATCCTGATCACGAAATGCTAGGGGCCGACGCACTCCACTGACAAATAAACGTGGGTTATCCACTTTCTCAGGAACCTCATCCCCTGGAGTGCACATAAACTCTTCAAAATTGGTACCACCTAAAATACAATATTTCCCATCGATGATAGAAAGTTTGATATGCATTTCAATGACATTAGGAGCGAGGATGCTTGTTGAGGGTGGGCACCCTGTAAAAACGTAGAAAAACCGGTTGGGATGACGTTCTTTGAGAGCTTTGAGTAATTTTTGGTCTTCAGCATCGGTAAACGTGGGTTGGATAATGATATAGCTACAGAGCTCTGGAACCAGATCCATACGAGCCTCGAGGTGATCTACCATCTCTTTAAGCGTTCGGCCTCCTGTCATGCAGGGACACAGTTCTACATAAAAATTTGCATGATCTATGCAATCCAATATCTGTTGAAAGGCCTCTACACTATTGTCATAAACAAGAACTCCAACCTTCTCCTTGTCTGAAGCTACGATTGTCTTTGCTGAAACAGAATTAGGAACCAGCAAAATAAAAAATATTCCAAGAGCTGCCAAGCGAAAACGCAACCGACTCATCATAACCCCTCACCACAAAACAATTTAATAAACGCCTCTTTGACTTGCTGACGCGCCTCCTGCAGCACTTCATCAGCAGCTTCCAAACCTAAAGGGAAAAACGCGTGAATCTGGATTTGTTCAATAATTTCTTCAAGAACCTCGGGTTTTAAAAATCTCTGGTAAAACTCAGAAGAACTTCCCGATAAGAATAAGGATCCTTGATGTAAAAATCCCTGTTGCACCTTGCGTTGGGCAGCGCCCCCTATCTTCTTGTCCCCAAAAAGAACGTCATACTTCGAAGTTTTTGCCATACAAAAATTTCCTGAATCTCTGGAAGAAGAGTTTTCGTCTTCTGGAGCTAACATTCCCTGGATCCGAAATACTTTCTCTAGAACCTTCGCTACAAAAGAGTTTACAGTATGGTAGTTCTCAAGTACCGAAGAAGAATAGGAAGGATGTGTCGCAGACATAAGAACAGAAAAAGCATAATCTCCCTTATGGAAGACAAATCCCCCTCCCGTAGGCCGCACTGCGGCGTCCAATCCTAGATCCGCATAGTTGGAAAGTAAAAATTTTTCTGGACGCATAAAGTGACCGTACGTCAGAGAACAAGGATTCTCCCACTCATAAAGGTGTAAAATGAGCTCCCCATCTTGCAGAGATTCTAATAAATCTCTGTCCTTAGCCATGTGGGAGGCCGCTGAAGATTTTCCTGAATCTACGATACGAACTTTCATATAACAAACATAAAACTAATTAAGACTGTTTCAAAAGAAGCTGAACTATTGTATCATATACAAAAGGTTTGTGCATAACTTTCCCTTAAACTCAGAGGAATTTTACCAAATTTGCTGGTTTAGAGCGAAGAGTTGCATCATTATTTTAAATTTCGTATATGCTTAAGGAAAGTTCTACCCCTGTCTTTTAGGTTTTTATGTTTGAGAAGTTCACTAATAGAGCAAAACAAGTCATTAAACTGGCGAAAAAGGAGGCTCAGCGTTTAAATCATAACTACCTGGGTACTGAGCACATCCTGCTTGGTCTTCTCAAACTTGGTCAAGGGGTAGCTGTTAATGTATTACGCAACCTCGGTATAGATTTTGATACGGCACGGCAAGAGGTGGAACGCCTGATTGGTTATGGTCCAGAAATTCAAGTCTACGGAGACCCTGCCCTTACAGGAAGAGTAAAAAAATCTTTTGAATCAGCAAATGAAGAGGCCAGCCTTTTAGAGCACAATTATGTCGGGACGGAGCATTTACTCTTAGGGATCCTACATCAATCAGATAGTGTCGCTCTTCAGGTATTAGAAAACTTACATATCGATCCAAGAGAGGTTCGTAAGGAAATTCTTAAAGAATTAGAGACCTTCAATCTACAACTTCCTCCTTCGTCGTCGTCTTCTTCCTCATCCTCTCGAAGCAACCCTTCATCTTCAAAATCTCCTTTAGGTCATAGCTTAGGTTCTGACAAAAACGAAAAGCTTTCTGCTCTGAAAGCATATGGTTATGATTTAACGGAGATGGTCCGAGAGTCTAAGCTCGATCCTGTCATTGGTCGTTCTTCAGAAGTCGAACGGTTGATTTTGATTCTTTGCCGAAGAAGAAAAAACAATCCTGTACTTATTGGAGAAGCTGGAGTTGGTAAGACTGCAATTGTTGAGGGTCTGGCTCAAAAAATCATTCTGAATGAGGTTCCTGATGCCTTACGGAAAAAGCGACTGATTACTCTAGATCTAGCATTAATGATTGCTGGAACAAAATATCGAGGGCAATTTGAGGAACGGATCAAAGCTGTCATGGATGAAGTTCGCAAGCATGGAAACATCTTGCTCTTCATTGACGAGCTCCACACGATTGTAGGAGCAGGAGCAGCTGAAGGTGCTATCGATGCTTCAAACATTTTAAAACCTGCGTTAGCGCGAGGTGAAATTCAGTGTATTGGAGCAACTACGATAGATGAGTATCGCAAGCACATAGAAAAAGACGCAGCTTTAGAACGTCGTTTCCAAAAAATCGTGGTTCACCCTCCTAGTGTAGATGAGACTATTGAGATTTTACGTGGCCTCAAGAAAAAGTATGAAGAACATCACAATGTCTTCATTACTGAAGAAGCTTTAAAAGCAGCTGCGACTCTTTCTGATCAATATGTTCATGGACGTTTCCTCCCTGATAAAGCAATAGATCTTTTAGATGAAGCTGGGGCTCGTGTCCGTGTGAATACAATGGGTCAGCCTACAGATTTAATGAAGCTAGAGGCTGAAATCGAAAATACAAAATTGGCCAAAGAGCAGGCCATTGGAACTCAAGAATACGAAAAAGCTGCAGGTTTACGTGATGAAGAGAAAAAACTTCGCGAACGTCTGCAAAGTATGAAACAGGAATGGGAAAATCATAAAGAAGAGCACCAAGTTCCTGTAGATGAAGAAGCAGTCGCTCAGGTAGTTTCTCTACAAACAGGAATTCCCTCAGCAAGGCTCACAGAAGCTGAAAGTGAGAAGCTTCTGAAGTTAGAAGACACGTTAAGAAGAAAAGTCATTGGTCAAAATGATGCCGTTACCAGCATTTGCCGTGCCATCCGACGTTCTCGAACAGGGATCAAAGATCCTAACCGACCTACGGGCTCCTTCCTATTCCTTGGGCCTACCGGTGTAGGGAAAAGCCTGCTCGCCCAACAAATTGCTATAGAGATGTTCGGTGGTGAAGACGCTCTGATTCAGGTAGACATGTCAGAGTACATGGAGAAATTTGCTGCTACCAAGATGATGGGATCACCTCCAGGATATGTAGGTCATGAAGAAGGGGGCCACCTTACGGAACAGGTACGTCGCCGTCCTTACTGCGTTGTTCTCTTTGATGAGATAGAAAAGGCACACCCAGACATTATGGACCTGATGTTGCAAATTTTAGAGCAAGGACGTCTTACTGATTCTTTTGGTCGCAAAGTGGATTTCCGTCATGCCATTATTATCATGACCTCCAATTTGGGAGCTGATCTCATTCGTAAAAGCGGAGAAATTGGTTTTGGCTTGAAGTCCCATATGGACTATAAGGTCATCCAAGAGAAAATCGAACATGCTATGAAGAAACACTTAAAGCCTGAGTTCATTAACCGTTTGGATGAAAGTGTGATTTTCCGTCCCCTCGAGAAAGAATCTCTATCGGAGATCATCCATTTAGAGATCAACAAACTGGACTCGAGACTGAAAAACTACCAAATGGCTTTGAACATCCCAGACTCTGTGATTTCCTTCCTAGTAACGAAGGGGCATTCTCCAGAAATGGGAGCACGTCCTCTACGCCGTGTCATTGAGCAGTACCTTGAAGATCCTCTAGCGGAGCTCTTGCTTAAAGAGTCCTGCCGTCAAGAAGCTCGCAAGCTACGAGCAACCTTGGTTGAAAATCGCGTTGCCTTTGAAAGGGAAGAAGAGGAGCAGGAAGCTGCTCTCCCTAGCCCTCACTTGGAATCATAGGAACGTCGATAACTCCACTACCAAGGCAGGTATCTCCTTGATAAAACGCTATTGTTTGTCCTGGAGTTACCGCCTTGACGGGTTGTGAAAATCGCACCTTGACCTCGTCACCTGAGCTATAATCTATCGTGCAAGCTTCATCAGGAGAACGGTAGCGGACTTTAGCGCTACAGTGACATCCGGATTTAGGAGGGGTAAACCAATTGAGCTCTCTAGCTGTTAATTCCCGTAGGTAGAGCTGGGGATGGTCTTCCCCCCTCACAATATAAATGCTATTTTCCTCTATATTTTTTCCCACAACATAACAGGGTTTCTCGGATCCTCCAAGATCAAGTCCTCGCCGCTGCCCTATAGTATAATAGTGAGCTCCCTGATGTTGCCCTACAATTTCCTTGGTATCCCAATCGATAACGTTGCCTGTTTTATTGGGAAGAAACTTCTCTAGGAACTCTTTAAAAGGGCGCTTCCCTATAAAGCAAATGCCTGTACTATCTTTTTTTTCTGCTGTGGGAAGAGCTGCTTGAGCTGCAATCGCACGAACTTCAGTCTTATTCATTTCCCCAAGAGGAAAGAGCACATTGTGAAGAGCACTTTTAGGAGTTCCTGATAAAAAATAGCTCTGATCTTTTTGAGGATCGCAACCTCTAAGGAGTTGGGTTTCTTGGAGCTCGGTATTTAATCGGCAGTAGTGCCCTGTAGCGAGGTAATCTCCGCCAAGTTCCTGGACTTTCTTTTGTAGAAGGTCAAATTTGATTTCTCGGTTACAAAGAATGTCGGGGTTAGGAGTGTAGCCTAAAGAGTATTCCTTGAGGAAACGAGCGAACACTCTTTCTCTATATTCTTTAGCAAAAGATACGGTGTAATAAGGGATATCGAGCTGAAGACATACCCTCTCGACATCTTCATAATCTTTAGTAGACGAGCAAAGGCCGCCTTCGCTATCCTCTTCCCAATTCTTCATGAAGAGGCCAATAACCTTATAATTGGTAAATTTTTTGAATAAATAGGCAACGACAGAAGAATCCACGCCTCCTGACATTGCTACAATTACAGTTTGTTGCATAATTTCTCTTACTTGTCTCCTCATAGGAAGGGTAAGGTTTTAAAAATTTGAATAACTAAGAGGCATGACTCGCTTACTAATTGACTAAAAATACCATTTTTCTTAAATTATTTCCTCAAATAATAGAGTTCTCTTTGTGTCTAGTACTTTAAACGGGGTATTTCCCTCATCCCTTCCGGAAGAGTCTGCTGATTTATTCATTACGAATAAGGAGATCGTAGCTTTGGGGGAGAAGGGCAATGTTTTTCTCACCCACTCCATTCCTATGCATATTGCTGCGATTACGATCTTAGTGATTGTAGCTCCTGCTGGAATCGCTATTATCTGTTTGGGTTGCTATAGCCAAAGCATTCTGTTGATTGCCGTTGGCATTGTTCTTACTATTTTGACTCTTCTCTGCCTACAAGCCTTGGTAGGATTTATTAAATTCATCCGGCAGCTCCCTCAGCAGCTCCATACGACAGTACAATTTATCAGGGAGAAGATTCGACCTGAATCCTCTCTACAGCTTGTAACCAATGCACAGAGAAAAACCACTCAAGATACGCTAAAGTTATACGAAGAACTCTGCGACCTCTCACAAAAAGAGTTCAAACTGCAATCAACTCTTTATCAAAAACGTTTTGAGCTTTCTCACAAGAATGAAAAGACAAATCAAAACTAGTTAGCAACGATTCGAGGAAACAACATGGCAACTTCCGTAGCCCCATCACCAGTCCCCGAGAGCAGCCCTCTCTCTCATGCTACAGAAGTTCTCAATCTTCCTAATGCTTATATTACGCAGCCTCATCCGATTCCAGCGGCTCCTTGGGAGACCTTTCGCTCCAAACTTTCCACAAAGCATACGCTCTGTTTTGCCTTAACACTACTGTTAACCTTAGGGGGAACGATCTCAGCAGGTTACGCAGGATATACTGGAAACTGGATCATCTGTGGCATCGGCTTGGGAATTATCGTACTCACACTGATTCTTGCTCTTCTTCTAGCAATCCCTCTTAAAAATAAGCAGACAGGAACAAAACTGATTGATGAGATATCTCAAGACATTTCCTCTATAGGATCAGGATTTGTTCAGAGATACGGGTTGATGTTCTCTACAATTAAAAGCGTGCATCTTCCAGAGCTGACAACACAAAATCAAGAAAAAACAAGAATTTTAAATGAAATTGAAGCGAAAAAGGAATCGATCCAAAATCTTGAGCTTAAAATTACTGAGTGCCAAAACAAGTTAGCACAGAAACAGCCGAAACGGAAATCATCTCAGAAATCATTTATGCGTAGTATTAAGCACCTCTCCAAGAACCCTGTAATTTTGTTCGATTGCTGATTAGAAAAATTCTAGTCCTTTCATCCCCCTAAATCTAGGGAAATCTTCTTGAAAGTCCCTCCTGAGTAGGAAAATTATTAGATAGTAATTTAAAAATTACGTATATTCCATTTCAATCTCTAGTAACGTTGGAGAATCTTACAGAACATGTTCAAACTGCTCTTCCACATCGCTGCATTTGCGGGACACGTACTCTCGACTCCTATTTTTATTGTTCAAGATGCTTGTGGAATTGATGAAGAAGCATGTAAAAATCCTCCTCCACGTCCTTTCTCTGCTCAGGTACAATACCTAAAGGTGAACGATGCTAAATTTAAAAAGCTGCCTCATCAAACTATAGGCTATCGTCAATACGATGGAACATTTCTCTGCACACTTCCGATTACAGAGCATTCTGGGCTACTGTTTTCTACTGGCTATATAGGTGCGGATATTCAATGGAAAAGCTCACTTCCTATTTCGGAGACAGATCCTAATGGACTTGGGTGGGCGACTTTCCAAGATACTTCTTTTTATAACTATGTTCTCCTCTCTTTAGGAGCTTATACACTCTCCTTAAAAAATTGGCAGTGGTCTATCATTCTTTCTGGGCTTGTGGATCCTAAAAATATTGAGATGGGTTATGGACTCTATCAAGGAGTTCTTTCTGGAAAATACCAGGCCACTGAGAAGCTTTCTGCTATTTTTGGCGTCATTAATGAAACAGGCCTCCATCAAGAGAAGGCTTGGCCTTTAGTAGGTGTTAGTTACAAGGCTACCGACCAACTAACTCTCAATTGCATCTATCCTGTGAATTTTTCTATTGATTACCGCTCGACATCTGTCTGTAACTTAGGGCTTGCTTACCGCCTTACAAGATTCCGAAAAAAACTTCACAAAAATCACCTAATTTCTTCTCGCGGCATCTTTGAATATCAAGGACGTGAAATCGAAGCTAACGTGAAGCTCACCCCTTGGCCGGGAAGTTTTATTAAGGGATTTTACGGTTGGTCTATTGGGAATGATATCTCGATAGCTGATGATCACAACAATAATAAAACGTCCCATACTTTTAAAACCTCCGCATTTTTCGGTGGTTCCGCTGTAATGAACTTCTAATTTCCAGTTTCCAGAAAGATTTTTTTACAGGCCCATACAAAAACTTCAGGAGATTTTGTCTACTTGTGTCTCTCATTTTCCTGCCTTTTCAGGAATTTCGATTGTCTAAAAACCACTATCCTCTTAGAATTTTTACATAATTTTTCATAAAATATTCTCTTTCAAACGGATATGGGATTCAAAAATATCTGCAAACAAGGCTCTCAGCTATACCTGAATGGCATTTTTCCGGAACGAATACTAGCTCGAAAATTAAAAAACTGTGCGAAGAGCTATCCCAGAACTGCTCTTACCATAGAAGTACTGGTATCCTCGGTCTTAGGAGCTCTTAAGGTTATCCTGATCCCTTGCGCTTCTACATATGCTGCCTTGACCCTACCCCTACGGGCTCTCTTTAACGCTATAAAAACAAAAAGCTGCCAACATCTTGCTTCGTATGCTATGGCTTGGCTCCTCCACATTCTTACGATTGCTGTGATTATCGGTCTGGTCTTTAGTCTGGTCTTTATCCCCCCTCCAGTTGTCTTTATCTCCTTGGGGCTTCTCATGTCTGTAACTACTAGCGTTACCCTCTTCCAAGTGCATAAAAATCTTTTCCCCCCGTATGAGCCTCCACCCTCACGACCTCACACGCCCCCTCCATTTGCTGATGAGTATGTCCCTCTCATAAGCGAGTCTTATTTCGACTAAAAGTTCCAAATAAAAATAACTTAAAGTTTTAGTTAAAAATCTGTTAAGATTTTAACAAATAAACTTTATTTAATAAAAAAGTTAAGACTCAGAAGAAAAGAGAACTAACTAAATCCTATTAAATCTTATAATAGTATGAAATATATCCTATGAATGAAAATTCATGGGCCTAATGATAATTACAGTAAGTTGATAGTATGAGCCAACCCCCTATAAACCCTTTAGGTCAACCTCAAGTTCCTGCAGCAGCATCCCCATCAGGGCAGCCAAGCGTGGTAAAACGTTTAAAAACGTCATCCACAGGGTTATTCAAAAGATTTATTACTGTTCCTGATAAATATCCTAAAATGCGCTATGTCTATGACACAGGCATTATTGCCCTTGCGGCAATTGCGATCCTTTCGATTCTCCTGACTGCTTCAGGAAACAGCCTTGTGCTTTATGCTCTCGCTCCGGCACTTGCCCTGGGAGCTTTGGGAGTTACTCTACTTATTTCTGATATTCTGGACAGTCCGAAGGCCAAGAAAATCGGTGAGGCAATCACTGCTATCGTCGTTCCTATCATTGTATTAGCGATTGCTGCGGGTCTTATTGCAGGGGCTTTCGTTGCCTCTAGTGGGACGATGTTAGTCTTTGCCAACCCTATGTTTGTCATGGGATTGATTACGGTGGGGCTATACTTCATGTCCTTGAATAAGCTCACCTTAGATTATTTCCGTAGGGAACACCTCTTGAGGATGGAAAAGAAAACCCAAGAGACCGCGGAGCCTATTCTAGTGACTCCATCCGCCGACGATGCAAAAAAAATCGCAGTGGAAAAGAAAAAAGATCTTTCTGCATCTGCCCGCATGGAGGAACACGAAGCTTCACAACGCCAAGATGCCCGTCATCGTAGGATCGGTCGGGAGGCTCAAGGATCTTTCTTCTATTCGTCACGAAATCCTGAGCATAGACGCTCCTTCGGCAGCCTCTCACGTTTTAAAACAAAACCCTCAGATGCGGCTTCTACACGACCCGCATCTATAAGTCCTCCATTTAAGGACGATTTTCAGCCTTATCACTTCAAAGATTTAAGAAGCAGTTCATTCGGTAGTGGAGCGAGCAGTGCGTTTACACCCATAATGCCTGCAAGTTCCCGCTCTCCTAATTTCTCCACGGGGACGGTTCTACACCCTGAGCCGGTCTACCCTAAGGGAGGAAAAGAACCCTCAATTCCTCGAGTTTCTTCATCTTCCCGCCGTTCCCCTCGTGATCGCCAAGATAAACAGCAGCAACAGCAAAATCAAGATGAAGAACAGAAACAGCAATCTAAGAAGAAAAGCGGGAAATCGAATCAATCTCTTAAAACTCCGCCTCCAGACGGAAAAAGCACGGCTAACCTCAGCCCCTCCAATCCATTCTCTGACGGTTATGACGAAAGAGAAAAACGGAAACACAGAAAGAACAAATAAGGATCCGTGGTTTAGATAACCATCTTCCTTACCCTCTCCTTCTAAAATTCAAGAAGGTCTAAAAGCAAAACCGCTTGTACACCTTCTCCCCTACCCTTAAGCATTTCCCTTATGTTTTAAGGGACTCTTAAATATAGAAAAATACCTTAAATGCTTCTCTCCCAAGATTGAAACTTCTATAACTGAGAGTCTTCTCCAGAGCATTTACTTGATTTATTTAACTGTATTCTCTATTGGTGCACCATGCTCCTAAAGCCACATGCTATGGGAGTATTTTTGATAAAAAGCTTTTCCCCAAAGACACATGAAATATTCTTTACCTTGGCTACTTACCTCTTCGGCTTTAGTTTTCTCCCTACATCCACTAATGGCTGCTAACACGGATCTCTCATCATCCGATAACTATGAAAATGGTAGTAGTGGTAGCGCAGCATTCACTGCCAAGGAAACTTCGGATGCTTCAGGAACTACCTACACTCTCACTAGCGATGTTTCTATTACGAATGTATCTGCAATTACTCCTGCAGATAAAAGCTGTTTTACAAACACAGGAGGAGCATTGAGTTTTGTTGGAGCTGATCACTCATTGGTTCTGCAAACCATAGCGCTTACGCATGATGGTGCTGCAATTAACAATACCAACACAGCTCTTTCTTTCTCAGGATTCTCGTCACTCTTAATCGACTCAGCTCCAGCAACAGGAACTTCGGGCGGCAAGGGTGCTATTTGTGTGACAAATACAGAGGGAGGTACTGCGACTTTTACTGACAATGCCAGTGTCACCCTCCAAAAAAATACTTCAGAAAAAGATGGAGCTGCAGTTTCTGCCTACAGCATCGATCTTGCTAAGACTACGACAGCAGCTCTCTTAGATCAAAATACTAGCACAAAAAATGGCGGGGCCCTCTGTAGTACAGCAAACACTACAGTCCAAGGAAACTCAGGAACGGTGACCTTCTCCTCAAATACTGCTACAGATAAAGGTGGGGGGATCTACTCAAAAGAAAAGGATAGCACGCTAGATGCCAATACAGGAGTCGTTACCTTCAAATCTAATACTGCAAAGACGGGGGGTGCTTGGAGCTCTGATGACAATCTTGCTCTTACCGGCAACACTCAAGTACTTTTTCAGGAAAATAAAACAACCGGCTCAGCAGCACAGGCAAATAACCCGGAAGGTTGTGGTGGGGCAATCTGTTGTTATCTTGCTACAGCAACAGACAAAACTGGATTAGCCATTTCTCAGAATCAAGAAATGAGCTTCACTAGTAATACAACAACTGCGAATGGTGGAGCGATCTACGCTACTAAATGTACTCTGGATGGAAACACAACTCTTACCTTCGATCAGAATACTGCGACAGCAGGATGTGGCGGAGCTATCTATACAGAAACTGAAGATTTTTCTCTTAAGGGAAGTACGGGAACCGTGACCTTCAGCACAAATACAGCAAAGACAGGCGGCGCCTTATATTCTAAAGGAAACAGCTCGCTGACTGGAAATACCAACCTGCTCTTTTCAGGGAACAAAGCTACGGGCCCGAGTAATTCTTCAGCAAATCAAGAGGGTTGCGGTGGGGCAATCCTAGCCTTTATTGATTCAGGATCCGTAAGCGATAAAACAGGACTATCGATTGCAAACAACCAAGAAGTCAGCCTCACTAGTAATGCTGCAACAGTAAGTGGTGGTGCGATCTATGCTACCAAATGTACTCTAACTGGAAACGGCTCCCTGACCTTTGACGGCAATACTGCTGGAACTTCAGGAGGGGCGATCTATACAGAAACTGAAGATTTTACTCTTACAGGAAGTACAGGAACCGTGACCTTCAGCACAAATACAGCAAAGACAGGCGGCGCCTTATATTCTAAAGGCAACAACTCTCTGTCTGGTAATACCAACCTGCTCTTTTCAGGGAACAAAGCTACGGGCCCGAGTAATTCTTCAGCAAATCAAGAGGGTTGCGGTGGGGCAATCCTATCGTTTCTTGAGTCAGCATCTGTAAGTACTAAAAAAGGACTCTGGATTGAAGATAACGAAAACGTGAGTCTCTCTGGTAATACTGCAACAGTAAGTGGCGGTGCGATCTATGCGACCAAGTGTGCTCTGCATGGAAACACGACTCTTACCTTTGATGGCAATACTGCCGAAACTGCAGGAGGAGCGATCTATACAGAAACCGAAGATTTTACTCTTACGGGAAGTACGGGAACCGTGACCTTCAGCACAAATACAGCAAAGACAGCAGGGGCTCTACATACTAAAGGAAATACTTCCTTTACCAAAAATAAGGCTCTTGTATTTTCTGGAAATTCAGCAACAGCAACAGCAACAACAACTACAGATCAAGAAGGTTGTGGTGGAGCGATCCTCTGTAATATCTCAGAGTCTGACATAGCTACAAAAAGCTTAACTCTTACTGAAAATGAGAGTTTAAGTTTCATTAACAATACGGCAAAAAGAAGTGGTGGTGGTATTTATGCTCCTAAGTGTGTAATCTCAGGCAGTGAATCCATAAACTTTGATGGCAATACTGCTGAAACTTCGGGAGGAGCGATTTATTCGAAAAACCTTTCGATTACAGCTAACGGTCCTGTCTCCTTTACCAATAATTCTGGAGGCAAGGGAGGCGCCATTTATATAGCCGATAGCGGAGAACTTTCCTTAGAGGCTATTGATGGGGATATTACTTTCTCAGGGAACCGAGCGACTGAGGGAACTTCAACTCCCAACTCGATCCATTTAGGTGCGGGGGCTAAGATCACTAAGCTTGCAGCAGCTCCTGGTCATACGATTTATTTTTATGATCCTATTACGATGGAAGCTCCTGCATCTGGAGGAACAATAGAGGAGTTAGTCATCAATCCTGTTGTCAAAGCTATTGTTCCTCCTCCCCAACCAAAAAATGGTCCTATAGCTTCAGTGCCTGTAGTCCCTGTAGCACCTGCAAACCCAAACACGGGAACTATAGTATTTTCTTCTGGAAAACTCCCCAGTCAAGATGCCTCGATTCCTGCAAATACTACCACCATACTGAACCAGAAGATCAACTTAGCAGGAGGAAATGTCGTTTTAAAAGAAGGAGCCACCCTACAAGTATATTCCTTCACACAGCAGCCTGATTCTACAGTATTCATGGATGCAGGAACGACCTTAGAGACCACGACAACTAACAATACAGATGGCAGCATCGATCTAAAGAATCTCTCTGTAAATCTGGATGCTTTAGATGGCAAGCGTATGATAACGATTGCCGTAAACAGCACAAGTGGGGGATTAAAAATCTCAGGGGATCTGAAATTCCATAACAATGAAGGAAGTTTCTATGACAATCCTGGGTTGAAAGCAAACTTAAATCTTCCTTTCTTAGATCTTTCTTCTACTTCAGGAACTGTAAATTTAGACGACTTCAATCCGATTCCTTCTAGCATGGCTGCTCCGGATTATGGGTATCAAGGGAGTTGGACTCTGGTTCCTAAAGTAGGAGCTGGAGGGAAGGTGACTTTGGTCGCGGAATGGCAAGCGTTAGGATACACTCCTAAACCAGAGCTTCGTGCGACTTTAGTTCCTAATAGCCTTTGGAATGCTTATGTAAACATCCATTCTATACAGCAGGAGATCGCCACTGCGATGTCGGACGCTCCCTCACATCCAGGGATTTGGATTGGAGGTATTGGCAACGCCTTCCATCAAGACAAGCAAAAGGAAAATGCAGGATTCCGTTTGATTTCCAGAGGTTATATTGTTGGTGGCAGCATGACCACCCCTCAAGAATATACCTTTGCTGTTGCATTCAGCCAACTCTTTGGCAAATCTAAGGATTACGTAGTCTCGGATATTAAATCTCAAGTCTATGCAGGATCTCTCTGTGCTCAGAGCTCTTATGTCATTCCCCTGCATAGCTCATTACGTCGCCACGTCCTCTCTAAGGTCCTTCCAGAGCTCCCAGGAGAAACTCCCCTTGTTCTCCATGGTCAAGTTTCCTATGGAAGAAACCACCATAATATGACGACAAAGCTTGCGAACAACACACAAGGGAAATCAGACTGGGACAGCCATAGCTTCGCTGTTGAAGTCGGTGGTTCTCTTCCTGTAGATCTAAACTACAGATACCTTACCAGCTACTCTCCCTATGTGAAACTCCAAGTTGTGAGTGTAAATCAAAAAGGATTCCAAGAGGTTGCTGCTGATCCACGTATCTTTGACGCTAGCCATCTGGTCAACGTGTCTATCCCTATGGGACTCACCTTCAAACACGAATCAGCAAAGCCCCCCAGTGCTTTGCTTCTTACTTTAGGTTACGCTGTAGATGCTTACCGGGATCACCCTCACTGCCTGACCTCCTTAACAAATGGCACCTCGTGGTCTACGTTTGCTACAAACTTATCACGACAAGCTTTCTTTGCTGAGGCTTCTGGACATCTGAAGTTACTTCATGGTCTTGACTGCTTCGCTTCTGGAAGTTGTGAACTGCGCAGCTCCTCAAGAAGCTATAATGCAAACTGTGGAACTCGTTATTCTTTCTAAGATTCTCCGAGAATCTTAGAAAAACATACTTTTTATAAAGATGAATACGTTATTGAGATCGCACTGTAGGGTATCAGAGGGGGAGGGCATCCCCTCTTCATCAAAGAGATTCTTAGGATCCGTATGAAGAGAAGTAAAAGATCCGCCATCCTTGGGGTTCTGATTCTCCGCATCAATCAATTCCTTGCGTTTCCCTTGATTTCTTTTTTTCTTTACAGTATTTGCTAATTTAATTTCCTTGTTTCAAAAAAGTGCTTACAAATGAAGTCCTCTGTCTCTTGGTTGTTCTTTTCTTCAATCCCGCTCTTTTCATCGCTCTCTATAGTCGCGGCAGAGGTGACCTTAGATAGCAGCAATAATAGCTATGATGGATCTAACGGAACTACCTTCACGGTCTTTTCCACTACGGACGCTGCTGCAGGAACTACCTATTCCTTACTTTCCGACGTATCCTTTCAAAATGCAGGGGCTTTAGGAATTCCCTTAGCCTCAGGATGCTTCCTAGAAGCGGGCGGCGATCTTACTTTCCAAGGAAATCAACATGCACTGAAGTTTGCATTTATCAATGCGGGCTCTAGCGCTGGAACTGTAGCCAGTACCTCAGCAGCAGATAAGAATCTTCTCTTTAATGATTTTTCTAGACTCTCTATTATCTCTTGTCCCTCTCTTCTTCTCTCTCCTACTGGACAATGTGCTTTAAAATCTGTGGGGAATCTATCTCTAACTGGCAATTCCCAAATTATATTTACTCAGAACTTCTCGTCAGATAACGGCGGTGTTATCAATACGAAAAACTTCTTATTATCAGGGACATCTCAGTTTGCGAGCTTTTCGAGAAACCAAGCCTTCACAGGGAAGCAAGGCGGTGTAGTTTACGCTACAGGAACTATAACTATCGAGAACAGCCCTGGGATAGTTTCCTTCTCTCAAAACCTAGCGAAAGGATCTGGCGGTGCTCTGTACAGCACTGACAACTGTTCGATTACAGATAACTTTCAAGTGATCTTTGACGGCAATAGTGCTTGGGAAGCCGCTCAAGCTCAGGGCGGGGCTATTTGTTGCACTACGACAGATAAAACAGTGACTCTTACTGGGAACAAAAACCTCTCTTTCACAAATAATACAGCATTGACATATGGCGGAGCCATCTCTGGACTCAAGGTCAGTATTTCCGCTGGAGGTCCTACTCTATTTCAAAGTAATATCTCAGGAAGTAGCGCCGGTCAGGGAGGAGGAGGAGCGATCAATATAGCATCTGCTGGGGAACTCGCTCTCTCTGCTACTTCTGGAGATATTACCTTCAATAACAACCAAGTCACCAACGGAAGCACAAGTACAAGAAACGCAATAAATATCATTGATACCGCTAAAGTCACATCGATACGAGCTGCTACGGGGCAATCTATCTATTTCTATGATCCCATCACAAATCCAGGAACCGCAGCTTCTACCGACACATTGAACTTAAACTTAGCAGATGCGAACAGTGAGATCGAGTATGGGGGTGCGATTGTCTTTTCTGGAGAAAAGCTTTCCCCTACAGAAAAAGCAATCGCTGCAAACGTCACCTCTACTATCCGACAACCTGCAGTATTAGCGCGGGGAGATCTTGTACTTCGTGATGGAGTCACCGTAACTTTCAAGGATCTGACTCAAAGTCCAGGATCCCGCATCTTAATGGATGGGGGGACTACACTTAGTGCTAAAGAGGCAAATCTTTCGCTTAATGGCTTAGCAGTAAATCTCTCCTCTTTAGATGGAACCAACAAGGCAGCTTTAAAAACAGAAGCTGCAGATAAAAATATCAGCCTATCGGGAACGATTGCGCTTATTGACACGGAAGGGTCATTCTATGAGAATCATAACTTAAAAAGTGCTAGTACCTATCCTCTTCTTGAACTTACCACCGCAGGAGCCAACGGAACGATTACTCTGGGAGCTCTTTCTACCCTGACTCTTCAAGAACCTGAAACCCACTACGGGTATCAAGGAAACTGGCAGTTGTCTTGGGCAAATGCAACATCCTCAAAAATAGGAAGCATCAACTGGACCCGTACAGGATACATTCCTAGTCCTGAGAGAAAAAGTAATCTCCCTCTAAATAGCTTATGGGGAAACTTTATAGATATACGCTCGATCAATCAGCTTATAGAAACCAAGTCCAGTGGGGAGCCTTTTGAGCGTGAGCTATGGCTTTCAGGAATTGCGAATTTCTTCTATAGAGATTCTATGCCCACCCGCCATGGTTTCCGCCATATCAGCGGGGGTTATGCACTAGGGATCACAGCAACAACTCCTGCCGAGGATCAGCTTACTTTTGCCTTCTGCCAGCTCTTTGCTAGAGATCGCAATCATATTACAGGTAAGAACCACGGAGATACTTACGGTGCCTCTTTGTATTTCCACCATACAGAAGGGCTCTTCGACATCGCCAATTTCCTCTGGGGAAAAGCAACCCGAGCTCCCTGGGTGCTCTCTGAGATCTCCCAGATCATTCCTTTATCGTTCGATGCTAAATTCAGTTATCTCCATACAGACAACCACATGAAGACATATTATACCGATAACTCTATCATCAAGGGTTCTTGGAGAAACGATGCCTTCTGTGCAGATCTTGGAGCTAGCCTGCCTTTTGTTATTTCCGTTCCGTATCTTCTGAAAGAAGTCGAACCTTTTGTCAAAGTACAGTATATCTATGCGCATCAGCAAGACTTCTACGAGCGTCATGCTGAAGGACGCGCTTTCAATAAAAGCGAGCTTATCAACGTAGAGATTCCTATAGGCGTCACCTTCGAAAGAGACTCAAAATCAGAAAAGGGAACTTACGATCTTACTCTTATGTATATACTCGATGCTTACCGACGCAATCCTAAATGTCAAACTTCCCTAATAGCTAGCGATGCTAACTGGATGGCCTATGGTACCAACCTCGCACGACAAGGTTTTTCTGTTCGTGCTGCGAACCATTTCCAAGTGAACCCCCACATGGAAATCTTCGGTCAATTCGCTTTTGAAGTACGAAGTTCTTCACGAAATTATAATACAAACCTAGGCTCTAAGTTTTGTTTCTAGATTATCGAAAACGTGTTAATTAATTGAACCCAAGCATCTTTCTATGAAAATACCCTTGCACAAACTCCTGATCTCTTCGACTCTTGTCACTCCCATTCTATTGAGCATTGCAACTTACGGAGCAGATGCTTCTTTATCCCCTACAGATAGCTTTGATGGAGCGGGCGGCTCTACATTTACTCCAAAATCTACAGCAGATGCCAATGGAACGAACTATGTCTTATCAGGAAATGTCTATATAAACGATGCTGGGAAAGGCACAGCATTAACAGGCTGCTGCTTTACAGAAACTACGGGTGATCTGACATTTACTGGAAAGGGATACTCATTTTCATTCAACACGGTAGATGCGGGTTCGAATGCAGGAGCTGCGGCAAGCACAACTGCTGATAAAGCCCTAACATTCACAGGATTTTCTAACCTTTCCTTCATTGCAGCTCCTGGAACTACAGTTGCTTCAGGAAAAAGTACTTTAAGTTCTGCAGGAGCCTTAAATCTTACCGATAATGGAACGATTCTCTTTAGCCAAAACGTCTCCAATGAAGCTAATAACAATGGCGGAGCGATCACCGCAAAAACTCTTTCTATTTCTGGGAATACCTCTTCTATAACCTTCACTAGTAATAGCGCAAAAAAATTAGGTGGAGCGATCTATAGCTCTGCGGCTGCAAGTATTTCAGGAAACACCGGCCAGTTAGTCTTTATGAATAATAAAGGAGAAACTGGGGGTGGGGCTCTGGGCTTTGAAGCCAGCTCCTCGATTACTCAAAATAGCTCCCTTTTCTTCTCTGGAAACACTGCAACAGATGCTGCAGGCAAGGGCGGGGCCATTTATTGTGAAAAAACAGGAGAGACTCCTACTCTTACTATCTCTGGAAATAAAAGTCTGACCTTCGCCGAGAACTCTTCAGTAACTCAAGGCGGAGCAATCTGTGCCCATGGTCTAGATCTTTCCGCTGCTGGCCCTACCCTATTTTCAAATAATAGATGCGGGAACACAGCTGCAGGCAAGGGCGGCGCTATTGCAATTGCCGACTCTGGATCTTTAAGTCTCTCTGCAAATCAAGGAGACATCACGTTCCTTGGCAATACTCTAACCTCAACCTCCGCGCCAACATCGACACGGAATGCTATCTACCTGGGATCGTCAGCAAAAATTACGAACTTAAGGGCAGCCCAAGGCCAATCTATCTATTTCTATGATCCGATTGCATCTAACACCACAGGAGCTTCAGACGTTCTGACCATCAACCAACCGGATAGCAACTCGCCTTTAGATTATTCAGGAACGATTGTATTTTCTGGGGAAAAGCTCTCTGCAGATGAAGCGAAAGCTGCTGATAACTTCACATCTATATTAAAGCAACCATTGGCTCTAGCCTCTGGAACCTTAGCACTCAAAGGAAATGTCGAGTTAGATGTCAATGGTTTCACACAGACTGAAGGCTCTACACTCCTCATGCAACCAGGAACAAAGCTCAAAGCAGATACTGAAGCTATCAGTCTTACCAAACTTGTCGTTGATCTTTCTGCCTTAGAGGGAAATAAGAGTGTGTCCATTGAAACAGCAGGAGCCAACAAAACTATAACTCTAACCTCTCCTCTTGTTTTCCAAGATAGTAGCGGCAATTTTTATGAAAGCCATACGATAAACCAAGCCTTCACGCAGCCTTTGGTGGTATTCACTGCTGCTACTGCTGCTAGCGATATTTATATCGATGCGCTTCTCACTTCTCCAGTACAAACTCCAGAACCTCATTACGGGTATCAGGGACATTGGGAAGCCACTTGGGCAGACACATCAACTGCAAAATCAGGAACTATGACTTGGGTAACTACGGGCTACAACCCTAATCCTGAGCGTAGAGCTTCCGTAGTTCCCGATTCATTATGGGCATCCTTTACTGACATTCGCACTCTACAGCAGATCATGACATCTCAAGCGAATAGTATCTATCAGCAACGAGGACTCTGGGCATCAGGAACTGCGAATTTCTTCCATAAGGATAAATCAGGAACTAACCAAGCATTCCGACATAAAAGCTACGGCTATATTGTTGGAGGAAGTGCTGAAGATTTTTCTGAAAATATCTTCAGTGTAGCTTTCTGCCAGCTCTTCGGTAAAGATAAAGACCTGTTTATAGTTGAAAATACCTCTCATAACTATTTAGCATCGCTATACCTGCAACATCGAGCATTCCTAGGAGGACTTCCCATGCCCTCATTTGGAAGTATCACCGACATGCTGAAAGATATTCCTCTCATTTTGAATGCCCAGCTAAGCTACAGCTACACTAAAAATGATATGGATACTCGCTATACTTCCTATCCTGAAGCTCAAGGCTCTTGGACCAATAACTCTGGGGCTCTAGAGCTCGGAGGATCTCTGGCTCTATATCTCCCTAAAGAAGCACCGTTCTTCCAGGGATATTTCCCCTTCTTAAAGTTCCAGGCAGTCTACAGCCGCCAACAAAACTTTAAAGAGAGTGGCGCTGAAGCCCGTGCTTTTGATGATGGAGACCTAGTGAACTGCTCTATCCCTGTCGGCATTCGGTTAGAAAAAATCTCCGAAGATGAAAAAAATAATTTCGAGATTTCTCTAGCCTACATTGGTGATGTGTATCGTAAAAATCCCCGTTCGCGTACTTCTCTAATGGTCAGTGGAGCCTCTTGGACTTCGCTATGTAAAAACCTCGCACGACAAGCCTTCTTAGCAAGTGCTGGAAGCCATCTGACTCTCTCCCCTCATGTAGAACTCTCTGGGGAAGCTGCTTATGAGCTTCGTGGCTCAGCACACATCTACAATGTAGATTGTGGGCTAAGATACTCATTCTAGTTCCTACTTTCCTCCCTAAACTTTTAGGGAGGAATTCTTATAAAAACCCTGTAGATTCTTAACTTACTAGTCTCTCCTTTCCTCTTGCTTTCTTTAATTTATTGCAGTATGTGGTGAAATAATTTGTTAAACCACCTATAGCCCTCTACATGAAATCCTCTCTTCATTGGTTTTTAATCTCGTCATCTTTAGCACTTCCCTTGTCACTAAATTTCTCTGCGTTTGCTGCTGTTGTTGAAATCAATCTAGGACCTACCAATAGCTTCTCTGGACCAGGAACCTACACTCCTCCAGCCCAAACAACAAATGCAGATGGAACTATCTATAATCTAACAGGGGATGTCTCAATCACCAATGCAGGATCTCCGACAGCTCTAACCGCTTCCTGCTTTAAAGAAACTACTGGGAATCTTTCTTTCCAAGGCCACGGCTACCAATTTCTCCTACAAAATATCGATGCGGGAGCGAACTGTACCTTTACCAATACAGCTGCAAATAAGCTTCTCTCCTTTTCAGGATTCTCCTATTTGTCACTAATACAAACCACGAATGCTACCACAGGAACAGGAGCCATCAAGTCCACAGGAGCTTGTTCTATTCAGTCGAACTATAGTTGCTACTTTGGCCAAAACTTTTCTAATGACAATGGAGGCGCCCTCCAAGGCAGCTCTATCAGTCTATCGCTAAACCCCAACCTAACGTTTGCCAAAAACAAAGCAACGCAAAAAGGGGGTGCCCTCTATTCCACGGGAGGGATTACAATTAACAATACGTTAAACTCAGCATCATTTTCTGAAAATACCGCGGCGAACAATGGCGGAGCCATTTACACGGAAGCTAGCAGTTTTATTAGCAGCAACAAAGCAATTAGCTTTATAAACAATAGTGTGACCGCAACCTCAGCTACAGGGGGAGCCATTTACTGTAGTAGTACATCAGCCCCCAAACCAGTCTTAACTCTATCAGACAACGGGGAACTGAACTTTATAGGAAATACAGCAATTACTAGTGGTGGGGCGATTTATACTGACAATCTAGTTCTTTCTTCTGGAGGACCTACGCTTTTTAAAAACAACTCTGCTATAGATACTGCAGCTCCCTTAGGAGGAGCAATTGCGATTGCTGACTCTGGATCTTTGAGTCTTTCGGCTCTTGGTGGAGACATCACTTTTGAAGGAAACACAGTAGTCAAAGGAGCTTCTTCGAGTCAGACCACTACCAGAAATTCTATTAACATCGGAAACACCAATGCTAAGATTGTACAGCTGCGAGCCTCTCAAGGCAATACTATCTACTTCTATGATCCTATAACAACTAGCATCACTGCAGCTCTCTCAGATGCTCTAAACTTAAATGGTCCTGACCTTGCAGGGAATCCTGCATATCAAGGAACCATCGTATTTTCTGGAGAGAAGCTCTCGGAAGCAGAAGCTGCAGAAGCTGATAATCTCAAATCTACAATTCAGCAACCTCTAACTCTTGCGGGAGGGCAACTCTCTCTTAAATCAGGAGTCACTCTAGTTGCTAAGTCCTTTTCGCAATCTCCGGGCTCTACCCTCCTCATGGATGCAGGGACCACATTAGAAACCGCTGATGGGATCACTATCAATAATCTTGTTCTCAATGTAGATTCCTTAAAAGAGACCAAGAAGGCTACGCTAAAAGCAACACAAGCAAGTCAGACAGTCACTTTATCTGGATCGCTCTCTCTTGTAGATCCTTCTGGAAATGTCTACGAAGATGTCTCTTGGAATAACCCTCAAGTCTTTTCTTGTCTCACTCTTACTGCTGACGACCCCGCGAATATTCACATCACAGACTTAGCTGCTGATCCCCTAGAAAAAAATCCTATCCATTGGGGATACCAAGGGAATTGGGCATTATCTTGGCAAGAGGATACTGCGACTAAATCCAAAGCAGCGACTCTTACCTGGACAAAAACAGGATACAATCCGAATCCTGAGCGTCGTGGAACCTTAGTTGCTAACACACTATGGGGATCCTTTGTTGATGTGCGCTCCATACAACAGCTTGTAGCCACTAAAGTACGCCAATCTCAAGAAACTCGCGGCATCTGGTGTGAAGGGATCTCGAACTTCTTCCATAAAGATAGCACGAAGATAAATAAAGGTTTTCGCCACATAAGTGCAGGTTATGTTGTAGGAGCGACTACAACATTAGCTTCTGATAATCTTATCACTGCAGCCTTCTGCCAATTATTCGGGAAAGATAGAGATCACTTTATAAATAAAAATAGAGCTTCTGCCTATGCAGCTTCTCTCCATCTCCAGCATCTAGCGACCTTGTCTTCTCCAAGCTTGTTACGCTACCTTCCTGGATCTGAAAGTGAGCAGCCTGTCCTCTTTGATGCTCAGATCAGCTATATCTATAGTAAAAATACTATGAAAACCTATTACACCCAAGCACCAAAGGGAGAGAGCTCGTGGTATAATGACGGTTGCGCTCTGGAACTTGCGAGCTCCCTACCACACACTGCTTTAAGCCATGAGGGTCTCTTCCACGCGTATTTTCCTTTCATCAAAGTAGAAGCTTCGTACATACACCAAGATAGCTTCAAAGAACGTAATACTACCTTGGTACGATCTTTCGATAGCGGTGATTTAATTAACGTCTCTGTGCCTATTGGAATTACCTTCGAGAGATTCTCGAGAAACGAGCGTGCGTCTTACGAAGCTACTGTCATCTACGTTGCCGATGTCTATCGTAAGAATCCTGACTGCACGACAGCTCTCCTAATCAACAATACCTCGTGGAAAACTACAGGAACGAATCTCTCAAGACAAGCTGGTATCGGAAGAGCAGGGATCTTTTATGCCTTCTCTCCAAATCTTGAGGTCACAAGTAACCTATCTATGGAAATTCGTGGATCTTCACGCAGCTACAATGCAGATCTTGGAGGTAAGTTCCAGTTCTAAAAGCGTTCCTGATCCCTTAGAAATTCTAAGAGATCCTGAGTGTATCTAGGGACTTCTCAAAGACAATGCGCCTTGTTTAGACGAGGAGAAGTCGAAAGATCAGAGGAATCTAAGAACTAGAAAAAATCCCAGATTACAAGAGGTCGAAGATTCAAAGAAGTCGCTAGATCACAAGAAAGAATGGGCAGAGTACGTGATCTCACGAACTCTGCCCGTCTTAGAATCCAAAGACTTTTTAGTATACTAAGACTGTCTATGATCCAATAGCCAAAGACTCTTGAATATTTAAATGTTTTCTATGATCCGAAAACTCTTAGAGTCGATAAAAACTCCGGATTCTTTATCCCCAGATCTCTTTAGCAATCTCTTTCACAAAGGCGATCTTCTTCCACTGTTCTTCTTCAGTCATTCTATGGTCTCCCTCACAAGAAGCAAACCCACATTGCGGGCTCAAAGAAAGTCTCTCTAAGGGAATGTAGCTCGCAGCTTCATAAATACGAGAAACCACAGCATCTCGATCTTCAATACAAGAATGGTTGCTGGAGATCAATCCCAAGCAGACGTGTTTCTCTCCAGAGACGTAAGCTAAAGGCTCAGCACCTCCTGAATACTTATCATCAAGAGCCCAATAATAGTGATAACTATCCACATCGGTCTTAGCAAATAAAGGCTCCTCTATAGAATCATAAGCTCGTCTAGAGAAAAACTCGGCCTGATAATCACCACGACAGACATGCAGACTTACAAAAAGATCCTCGGGTCTATCCTTCATCACTAAATTATGGATCCATAAAAACTGTTCTAAAATTTCCTGCAACCTGTCATGAGAATCAACACCATACCAAGAAGGCGCTCGTATATCCAAGAGGCGACACCAAGCACAATCGTCCAACTGCAAATTACGACAACCTGCAGCATAAAGATCTTGGATGACTTGGCGATAATAAAAGACAATATCATCAATTAGCTCTTGATTCGTAGGATAAAACTTCCGAGTATTTTTCAGATTAGGAGCAAAAATCATCTCATGGAAAAATTGTGATGGAGAAGGAATCGTTTGTTTTGCTTTTGCATTTCCCTTCTCAAAAGTTTTGACAAACTCGAAATGTTCTATAAACGGATGTTTTGATACGGAGATTTTATCTTTAAGATACACTCCAATTTCAGGGTCATTAGAGTCCCTGCGACGATCCACGCCATGGAATCCCCACATAAAGTCGAAATCCCAACTATACCTACGGAATTCCCCATCAGTAAAAAAGATAAGACCTGCTTCTGTTTGCTTTTTTATGAGATTACGAATAGCAGCATCTTCGACAACTCGCATCTGCTCATAGACAATTCTTCCTTCTTCAAAATCAGAGCGTGCTCGTGTAAGACTTTCAGGACGTAAGAAACTTCCCACAACATCAAAATGACATTGCTCAGGTTGTTGGAATGGGCTCATCATTTCCATCCTTAGAGATGATCCTAATAAAATACATTTCCACTCATGGATCTCTCTTCTCGATGGTTGAATAAATTAAAGACAAGAAAACAGCTAGATCAAAACATAAAGTACGATTGTAAAAGTTACTGCCTGAGGGGAATCTCACAAATCTTAGGATGGGTGTAACAACACCCCTTCCCTTAAAAAAGAAAGAGACGTACCGTCTCTGCAACTCTAATCTTTGCAGCTATTCTCTATAAGAAGCATAACAAAAACCACTTAAAATTTAGGATCTAAAAATAGTGAATTATCTTATTCAATAAGAATTAAAGAAACGTATTTTAAAGAACGGGTTTCTATTAAAAAATTTCCTTAATTTTAAAACGTGTTTGTAACAAGAAAGGCAGAGTACGTGACCTCACGAACTCTGCCCTCTTGCCTTTTTAATCCCCGATCTCTCCTGGTTCAAAAACAAGGTGAGTCGTGTTTAAGAAAATCCTAAATGCGATCTCTCTCAGAATTTCTGAGACATGAGAGACGCTCCTAGAATTGGAACTTACCCCCAAGATCTACATTATAAATCCGTGAGGATCCACGAACTTCAAAGACAAACTGGCCGAGCACTTCAAACATAGGAGAGAAGGCGTAGTGACTGCCTGCACGCACTTGCAAGGCCTGTCGTGCTAAGTTATTGGCATAAGTTTCCCAAGAGGCTCCGCTGATTACAAGTGCTGTAGTGCATTTGGGATCATTGCGGATAAGATCAGGAACATAGGATAAAGTCAGATCATAAGAAAAGTCATTACAATCAGAGAACTTCTCAAACTTCACCCCTATAGGCAAAGATAAATTGAAGAGGTTGCTGTCATCAAAAGATCTTCCTTCTGTACCTTTCTCCGAGAAGCTGTCCTGACGTATATAGGTCAGATTCAGTTTGATGTATGGAGCATAGGTATCAAAACAATGCAGGTATTCAGGATAAGAATGAGAAGAAGCTCCCAACATCATGTTAAAAGCATTATTCCCCCAAGAACCTTTCACCTCAGGATACGCAGTATACTTTGTCTTCAGATCATTACTGACGTGGCTATAAGCGAGCTGCCCTTCTAAAACGAGGGGTTTATGACTCCAAGAGCCAGGAAGTTTATCTAAGAGACAACCTATGAACCCACTACATTCTGTAATGTGTTGGATATAGAAGGCTCCTGCATAGGTATCAGTATGATTTTTAGCGACTAAGAAATCTTTATCGCTACCAAAGAGTTGGCAAAAGGCAAAGCTAATTAAGTTTTCAGAACAAGTTTGCGCTGCACCTCCGATAGCATATCCACCAGATTTATGACGGTATTTGCGTTTTTCCCCTTTCTTATCTTTATCTAAGAAATTGGCGACTCCCGCAGCCCAGAAGCCTCGATCTGAACAAAGAGTCAAAGCACTTCTCTCTATGACACCTTGAATCGCTTGGATGTCTGAAAAAGATCCCCAAAGGCTATTAGGAACTAAAGGTCCTTGACGCTCAGGATTCGGAAGGTAGCCTGTATTGGTCCAAGCTAATGTCGCTGTCTTAGTCTTTGGAGTGCTTGCGGTATCATCAACCCAAGTCATTCCCCAAGTACCTTGATACCCATAGTGCGTAGGAGTTGCTACTGTAGGAACCGCTGGAACATCTGTAGTTGTTGCAGTACCCAGAGCAGAGAGCTGCACAAATGAAAAGTCTTGAGTTTTTCCTAAGTCGTGATTTTCATAAGCATTCCCTTGGTTATCCAAAAGAAGAATCGGACCACTAAGGGCTACATTTTTACTTGCTGCAGAAGCAGCAATTACAACTTTCTTACCCTCGCCTAAAGAGTCTACAGGAATGGAAAGACCTGTTAAAGTGACCTCCTCTGTACTTGCTTTTAACGTTGTGCCCGCATCCATAATAACAGAGGAACCCGCGGTCTGAGTAAAGCCTTTCGTATCGAGAGTGACACCACGTTTAAGTACTAAATTTCCTGCAGTTAGAGTTACAGGCTGCTTCAGCGTAGAAGTGAGGTTGTCTGCAACTTTTGCTTCATCTTCAGAGAGCTTTTCACCAGAAAAAACAATCGACCCACTATAATCTGTACTATTACCTGCATCAGCCTTATTGAGATTTAAAGTATCTGTAGAATCCGCAGCCGTATTAGCAGTAATCGGATCGTAGAAAAAGATGCTATGCCCAGATATTGCACGTAAATTCGTGATCTTTGCAGTAGATCCTATGTCAATAGAATTTCTTTTTGTAGTTTGTGGTGTAGTTGCAACAATGGCATTCCCATTGAAGGTAATGTCCCCTGCTTCTGCTGAAAGACTACACTCTCCAGCTGCCAGTATAGAAATGGCTCCACCATTACCTGCAGTGGTACCTTGGACTATATTGTTAGAAAAGGAGATACCCCCCCCCCCGGAAGCCAGTGTAAGCTTCTTAGCATAAATGGCTCCGCCATTAGCTACAGCTTGGTTTCCTGAGAAAGTTACACTCTGATTCCCAGATATGGTAACATCGGCATCTCCAGAAAGAGCTCCTCCATTTCCTGCGGTCGCTGTCACACTATTTTCAGAAAATACAAGAGACGTATTCCCTGTAATTGTACAGTTTCCTGTGCTATTTATAGCTCCACCTGCAGCTTCAGCAATATTGTTCGAGAAGAGGGTAGGAGCCGTATTATTTGTAATATCTACAGTACCAGTAGCACAAATAGCCCCACCTTTTTTCCCTGTTGCGCTCGATTTATTCCCTTCAAAAGAAATCGATCCCGTGCTGTTTTTCAAAGAAAGATTCTTGGTAGAAATGGCTCCGCCATTTTCCTCACAGTAATCTTGTTTAAATAAAATAGTTCCATTGTTATCAAATGTAAGATCCCCTCCACATTTAACTGCACCTTTTCCTGAGGGGGTTGTGATTACCGATGATGGGGCCGCTAAGAAAGTAAGACTCGAAAATCCTGTTAGCGACAGATTTTTATCAGTTGTAACAGAAAGTGCTGCGCCTTCAGCACTAGACTTAATATTTAAAAAAGAAAGTGAGTACCCCTTACCGGCAAAGCTTAAAGATTCCGTAGTGTCAGAAAAACAACCCTTCGTTAAAGCTGCCGAATCCCCAAGGTTTTGCAGAGTTATATCTCCTGTCAGAGTATAGTCTATTCCAGTAGTCGTATTTTTAGGAGTATAGGTGCCTGTGTTAGTACTTCCGTCAAAGCTATCAGAGGGGCCTATATTTTCAGCAGTTGCAGCAAAAACAGTGGAACAACTAGTAAAACATGCCAATGTCGAAGAGAGCACTAACCAGGAAAATTGCGATTTCATAAACCCACTTTATTATTAAATTCTTACTTGCGTCATATAAAATAGAAAACTCAGAGAGTCAAGATAAAAATTCTTGACAGCTGTTTTGTCATCTTTAACTTGATTTACTTATTTTGTTTCTATATTGATGCGAATAGTTCTCTAAAAAACAAAAGCATTACCATGAAGACTTCGATTCCTTGGGTTTTAGTTTCCTCCGTGTTAGCTTTCTCATGTCACCTACAGTCACTAGCTAACGAGGAACTTTTATCACCTGATGATAGCTTTAATGGAAATATCGATTCAGGAACGTTTACTCCAAAAACTTCAGCCACAACATATTCTCTAACAGGAGATGTCTTCTTTTACGAGCCTGGAAAAGGCACTCCCTTATCTGACAGTTGTTTTAAGCAAACCACGGACAATCTTACCTTCTTGGGGAACGGTCATAGCTTAACGTTTGGCTTTATAGATGCTGGCACTCATGCAGGTGCTGCTGCATCTACAACAGCAAATAAGAATCTTACCTTCTCAGGGTTTTCCTTACTGAGTTTTGATTCCTCTCCTAGCACAACGGTTACTACAGGTCAGGGAACGCTTTCCTCAGCAGGAGGCGTAAATTTAGAAAATATTCGTAAACTTGTAGTTGCTGGGAATTTTTCTACTGCAGATGGTGGAGCTATCAAAGGAGCGTCTTTCCTTTTAACTGGCACTTCTGGAGATGCTCTTTTTAGTAACAACTCTTCATCAACAAAGGGAGGAGCAATTGCTACTACAGCAGGCGCTCGCATAGCAAATAACACAGGTTATGTTAGATTCCTATCTAACATAGCGTCTACGTCAGGAGGCGCTATCGATGATGAAGGCACGTCGATACTATCGAACAACAAATTTCTATATTTTGAAGGGAATGCAGCGAAAACTACTGGCGGTGCGATCTGCAACACCAAGGCGAGTGGATCTCCTGAACTGATAATCTCTAACAATAAGACTCTGATCTTTGCTTCAAACGTAGCAGAAACAAGCGGTGGCGCCATCCATGCTAAAAAGCTAGCCCTTTCCTCTGGAGGCTTTACAGAGTTTCTACGAAATAATGTCTCATCAGCAACTCCTAAGGGGGGTGCTATCAGCATCGATGCCTCAGGAGAGCTCAGTCTTTCTGCAGAGACAGGAAACATTACCTTTGTAAGAAATACCCTTACAACAACCGGAAGTACCGATACTCCTAAACGTAATGCGATCAACATAGGAAGTAACGGGAAGTTCACGGAATTACGGGCTGCTAAAAATCATACAATTTTCTTCTATGATCCCATCACTTCAGAAGGAACCTCATCAGACGTATTGAAGATAAATAACGGCTCTGCGGGAGCTCTCAATCCATATCAAGGAACGATTCTATTTTCTGGAGAAACCCTAACAGCAGATGAACTTAAAGTTGCTGACAATTTAAAATCTTCATTCACGCAGCCAGTCTCCCTATCCGGAGGAAAGTTATTGCTACAAAAGGGAGTCACTTTAGAGAGCACGAGCTTCTCTCAAGAGGCCGGTTCTCTCCTCGGCATGGATTCAGGAACGACATTATCAACTACAGCTGGGAGTATTACAATCACGAACCTAGGAATCAATGTTGACTCCTTAGGTCTTAAGCAGCCCGTCAGCCTAACAGCAAAAGGTGCTTCAAATAAAGTGATCGTATCTGGGAAGCTCAACCTGATTGATATTGAAGGGAACATTTATGAAAGTCATATGTTCAGCCATGACCAGCTCTTCTCTCTATTAAAAATCACGGTTGATGCTGATGTTGATACTAACGTTGACATCAGCAGCCTTATCCCTGTTCCTGCTGAGGATCCTAATTCAGAATACGGATTCCAAGGACAATGGAATGTTAATTGGACTACGGATACAGCTACAAATACAAAAGAGGCCACGGCAACTTGGACCAAAACAGGATTTGTTCCCAGCCCCGAAAGAAAATCTGCGTTAGTATGCAATACCCTATGGGGAGTCTTTACTGACATTCGCTCTCTGCAACAGCTTGTAGAGATCGGCGCAACTGGTATGGAACACAAACAAGGTTTCTGGGTTTCCTCCATGACGAACTTCCTGCATAAGACTGGAGATGAAAATCGCAAAGGCTTCCGTCATACCTCTGGAGGCTACGTCATCGGTGGAAGTGCTCACACTCCTAAAGACGACCTATTTACCTTTGCGTTCTGCCATCTCTTTGCTAGAGACAAAGATTGTTTTATCGCTCACAACAACTCTAGAACCTACGGTGGAACTTTATTCTTCAAGCACTCTCATACCCTACAACCCCAAAACTATTTGAGATTAGGAAGAGCAAAGTTTTCTGAATCAGCTATAGAAAAATTCCCTAGGGAAATTCCCCTAGCCTTGGATGTCCAAGTTTCGTTCAGCCATTCAGACAACCGTATGGAAACGCACTATACCTCATTGCCAGAATCCGAAGGTTCTTGGAGCAACGAGTGTATAGCTGGTGGTATCGGCCTAGACCTTCCTTTTGTTCTTTCCAACCCACATCCTCTTTTCAAGACCTTCATTCCACAGATGAAAGTCGAAATGGTTTATGTATCACAAAATAGCTTCTTCGAAAGCTCTAGTGATGGCCGTGGTTTTAGTATTGGAAGGCTGCTTAACCTCTCGATTCCTGTGGGTGCGAAATTCGTGCAGGGGGATATCGGAGATTCCTACACCTATGATCTCTCAGGATTCTTTGTTTCCGATGTCTATCGTAACAATCCCCAATCTACAGCGACTCTTGTGATGAGCCCAGACTCTTGGAAAATTCGCGGTGGCAATCTTTCAAGACAGGCATTTTTACTGAGGGGTAGCAACAACTACGTCTACAACTCCAATTGTGAGCTCTTCGGACATTACGCTATGGAACTCCGTGGATCTTCAAGGAACTACAATGTAGATGTTGGTACCAAACTCCGATTCTAGATTGCTAAAACTCCCTAGTTCTTCTAGGGAGTTTTCTCATACTTTTAGGGAAATATTTGCTATAGGGAATGCTTTCCTTGCAAACTGTAAAAAATAACATTTGTCCCTCTTCAAAAAAGATTTCTTTTAATAATTTCTAGTTATAATTTTATTTTAAAAACAGTTAAATAATTAATAGACAATAATCTATTCTTATTGACTTCTTTTTTTCTTGTTTATTAAAGTTGCTTCAACCTTATTGATTTAACGAGGAAACCATGACCATACTTCGAAATTTTCTTACCTGCTCGGCTTTATTCCTCGCTCTCCCTGCAGCAGCACAAGTTGTATATCTTCATGAAAGTGATGGTTATAACGGTGCTATCAATAATAAAAGCTTAGAACCTAAAATTACCTGTTATCCAGAAGGAACTTCTTACATCTTTCTAGATGACGTGAGGATTTCCAACGTTAAGCATGATCAAGAAGATGCTGGGGTTTTTATAAATCGATCTGGGAATCTTTTTTTCATGGGCAACCGTTGCAACTTCACTTTTCACAACCTTATGACCGAGGGTTTTGGCGCTGCCATTTCGAACCGCGTTGGAGACACCACTCTCACTCTCTCTAATTTTTCTTACTTAGCGTTCACCTCAGCACCTCTACTACCTCAAGGACAAGGAGCGATTTATAGTCTTGGTTCCGTGATGATCGAAAATAGTGAGGAAGTGACTTTCTGTGGGAACTACTCTTCGTGGAGTGGAGCTGCGATTTATACTCCCTACCTTTTAGGTTCTAAGGCGAGTCGTCCTTCAGTAAATCTCAGCGGGAACCGCTACCTGGTGTTTAGAGACAATGTGAGCCAAGGTTATGGCGGCGCCATATCTACCCACAATCTCACACTCACGACTCGAGGACCTTCGTGTTTTGAAAATAATCATGCTTATCATGACGTGAATAGTAATGGAGGAGCCATTGCCATTGCTCCTGGAGGATCGATCTCTATATCCGTGAAAAGCGGAGATCTCATCTTCAAAGGAAATACAGCATCACAAGACGGAAATACAATACACAACTCCATCCATCTGCAATCTGGAGCACAGTTTAAGAACCTACGTGCTGTTTCAGAATCCGGAGTTTATTTCTATGATCCTATAAGCCATAGCGAGTCGCATAAAATTACAGATCTTGTAATCAATGCTCCTGAAGGAAAGGAAACTTATGAAGGAACAATTAGCTTCTCAGGACTATGCCTGGATGATCATGAAGTTTGTGCGGAAAATCTTACTTCCACAATCCTACAAGATGTCACATTAGCAGGAGGAACTCTCTCTCTATCGGATGGGGTTACCTTGCAACTGCATTCTTTTAAGCAGGAAGCAAGCTCTACGCTTACTATGTCTCCAGGAACCACTCTGCTCTGCTCAGGAGATGCTCGGGTTCAGAATCTGCACATCCTGATTGAAGATACCGACAACTTTGTTCCTGTAAGGATTCGCGCCGAGGACAAGGATGCTCTTGTCTCATTAGAAAAACTTAAAGTTGCCTTTGAGGCTTATTGGTCCGTCTATGACTTTCCTCAATTTAAGGAAGCCTTTACGATTCCTCTTCTTGAACTTCTAGGGCCTTCTTTTGACAGTCTTCTCCTAGGGGAGACCACTTTGGAGAGAACCCAAGTCACAACAGAGAATGACGCCGTTCGAGGTTTCTGGTCCCTAAGCTGGGAAGAGTACCCCCCTTCTCTGGATAAAGACAGAAGGATCACACCAACTAAGAAAACTGTTTTCCTCACTTGGAATCCTGAGATCACTTCTACGCCATAATCTCTAAGTCTACACTATAATTAAGGGAATCCCCTTTAAGAAGATTTTGGGACCTATCTGTATTCAGAGATAGGTCCCTCTATGCACACATGTTCACGAGTCTCGGGCGTAGCGCCATTTTCTACTTTACAGGTTCTCTAAAACATCTTCGTTTGGGAGAATTTCTTGAGATTTTTCAAAAATAGAATCGCCATTTTCTATCAAGTATTCTTCTAAGAAAGCAATGTAAGAAATGGGAAAATGCCCTTTAAAATATCCTGTAATCTTAAAGCTGTCAAAATTAAGAGATTAAAACTGTGTCTTATTGTACTTGTTTTTTTACAGCCTTTCCCTTATTTGTAGGATAATCTGGTTTCATCTCTACGTGCAAATGAAAACGTCTATTCGTAAGTTCTTAATTTCTACCACACTGGCGCCATGTTTTGCTTCAACAGCGTTTACTGTAGAAGTTATCATGCCTTCCGAGAACTTTGATGGATCGAGTGGGAAGATTTTTCCTTACACAACACTTTCTGATCCTAGAGGGACACTCTGTATTTTTTCAGGGGATCTCTACATTGCGAATCTTGATAATGCCATATCCAGAACCTCTTCCAGTTGCTTTAGCAATAGGGCGGGAGCACTACAAATCTTAGGAAAAGGTGGGGTTTTCTCCTTCTTAAATATCCGTTCTTCAGCTGACGGAGCCGCGATTAGTAGTGTAATCACCCAAAATCCTGAACTATGTCCCTTGAGTTTTTCAGGATTTAGTCAGATGATCTTCGATAACTGTGAATCTTTGACTTCAGATACCTCAGCGAGTAATGTCATACCTCACGCATCGGCGATTTACGCTACAACGCCCATGCTCTTTACAAACAATGACTCCATACTATTCCAATACAACCGTTCTGCAGGATTTGGAGCTGCCATTCGAGGCACAAGCATCACAATAGAAAATACGAAAAAGAGCCTTCTCTTTAATGGTAATGGATCCATCTCTAATGGAGGGGCCCTCACGGGATCTGCAGCGATCAACCTCATCAACAATAGCGCTCCTGTGATTTTCTCAACGAATGCTACAGGGATCTATGGTGGGGCTATTTACCTTACCGGAGGATCTATGCTCACCTCTGGGAACCTCTCAGGAGTCTTGTTCGTTAATAATAGCTCGCGCTCAGGAGGCGCTATCTATGCTAACGGAAATGTCACATTTTCTAATAACAGCGACCTGACTTTCCAAAACAATACAGCATCTCCACAAAACTCCTTACCTGCACCTACACCTCCACCTACACCACCAGCAGTCACTCCTTTGTTAGGATATGGAGGCGCCATCTTCTGTACTCCTCCAGCTACCCCCCCACCAACAGGTGTTAGCCTGACTATATCTGGAGAAAACAGCGTTACATTCCTAGAAAACATTGCCTCCGAACAAGGAGGAGCCCTCTATGGCAAAAAGATCTCTATAGATTCTAATAAATCTACAATATTTCTTGGAAATACAGCTGGAAAAGGAGGCGCTATTGCTATTCCCGAATCTGGGGAGCTCTCTCTATCCGCAAATCAAGGTGATATCCTCTTTAACAAGAACCTCAGCATCACTAGTGGGACACCTACTCGCAATAGTATTCACTTCGGAAAAGATGCCAAGTTTGCCACTCTAGGAGCTACGCAAGGCTATACCCTATACTTCTATGATCCGATTACATCTGATGATTTATCTGCTGCATCCGCAGCCGCTACTGTGGTCGTCAATCCCAAAGCCAGTGCAGATGGTGCGTATTCAGGGACTATTGTCTTTTCAGGAGAAACCCTCACTGCTACCGAAGCAGCAACCCCTGCAAATGCTACATCTACATTAAACCAAAAGCTAGAACTTGAAGGCGGTACTCTCGCTTTAAGAAACGGTGCTACCTTAAATGTTCATAACTTCACGCAAGATGAAAAGTCCGTCGTCATCATGGATGCAGGGACCACATTAGCAACTACAAATGGAGCTAATAATACTGACGGTGCTATCACCTTAAACAAGCTTGTAATCAATCTGGATTCTTTGGATGGCACTAAAGCGGCTGTCGTTAATGTGCAGAGTACCAATGGAGCTCTCACTATATCCGGAACTTTAGGACTTGTGAAAAACTCTCAAGATTGCTGTGACAACCACGGGATGTTTAATAAAGATTTACAGCAAGTTCCGATTTTAGAACTCAAAGCGACTTCAAATACTGTAACCACTACGGACTTCAGTCTCGGCACAAACGGCTATCAGCAATCTCCCTATGGGTATCAAGGAACTTGGGAGTTTACCATAGACACGACAACCCATACGGTCACAGGAAATTGGAAAAAAACCGGTTATCTTCCTCATCCGGAGCGTCTTGCTCCCCTCATTCCTAATAGCCTATGGGCAAACGTCATAGATTTACGAGCTGTAAGTCAAGCGTCAGCAGCTGATGGCGAAGATGTCCCTGGGAAGCAACTGAGCATCACAGGAATTACAAATTTCTTCCATGCGAATCATACCGGTGATGCACGCAGCTACCGCCATATGGGTGGAGGCTACCTCATCAATACCTACACACGCATCACTCCAGATGCTGCGTTAAGTCTAGGTTTTGGACAGCTGTTTACAAAATCTAAGGATTACCTCGTAGGTCACGGTCATTCTAACGTTTATTTCGCTACAGTATACTCTAACATCACCAAGTCTCTGTTTGGATCATCGAGATTCTTCTCAGGAGGCACTTCTCGAGTTACCTATAGCCGTAGCAATGAGAAAGTAAAGACTTCATATACAAAATTGCCTAAAGGGCGCTGCTCTTGGAGTAACAATTGCTGGTTAGGAGAACTCGAAGGGAACCTTCCCATCACTCTCTCTTCTCGCATCTTAAACCTCAAGCAGATCATTCCCTTTGTAAAAGCTGAAGTTGCTTACGCGACTCATGGGGGCATCCAAGAAAATACCCCTGAGGGGAGGATTTTTGGACACGGTCATCTACTCAACGTTGCAGTTCCCGTAGGCGTCCGCTTTGGTAAAAATTCTCATAATCGACCAGATTTTTACACTATAATCGTAGCCTATGCTCCTGATGTCTATCGTCACAATCCTGATTGCGATACGACATTACCTATTAATGGAGCTACGTGGACCTCTATAGGGAATAATCTAACCAGAAGTACTTTGCTAGTACAAGCATCCAGCCATACTTCAGTAAATGATGTTCTAGAGATCTTCGGGCACTGTGGATGTGATATTCGCAGAACCTCCCGTCAATATACTCTAGATATAGGAAGCAAATTACGATTTTAAACCTTATTTAACGACAGGGTTGAGGCATGCCTCTTTCTTTCAAATCTTCATCTTTTTGTCTACTTGCCTGTTTATGTAGTGCAAGTTGCGCGTTTGCTGAGACTAGACTCGGAGGGAACTTTGTTCCTCCAATTACGAATCAGGGTGAAGAGATCTTACTCACTTCAGATTTTGTTTGTTCAAACTTCTTGGGGGCGAGTTTTTCAAGTTCCTTTATCAATAGTTCCAGCAATCTCTCCTTATTAGGGAAGGGCCTTTCCTTAACGTTTACCTCTTGTCAAGCTCCTACAAATAGTAACTATGCGCTACTTTCTGCCGCAGAGACTCTGACCTTCAAGAATTTTTCTTCTATAAACTTTACAGGGAACCAATCGACAGGACTTGGCGGCCTCATCTACGGAAAAGATATTGTTTTCCAATCTATCAAAGATTTGATCTTCACTACGAACCGTGTTGCCTATTCTCCAGCATCTGTAACTACGTCGGCAACTCCCGCAATCACTACAGTAACTACAGGAGCCTCTGCTCTCCAACCTACAGACTCACTCACTGTCGAAAACATATCCCAATCGATCAAGTTTTTTGGGAACCTTGCCAACTTCGGCTCTGCAATTAGCAGTTCTCCCACGGCAGTCGTTAAATTCATCAATAACACCGCTACCATGAGCTTCTCCCATAACTTTACTTCGTCAGGAGGCGGCGTGATTTATGGAGGAAGCTCTCTCCTTTTTGAAAACAATTCTGGATGCATCATCTTCACCGCCAACTCCTGTGTGAACAGCTTAAAAGGCGTCACCCCTTCATCAGGAACCTATGCTTTAGGAAGTGGCGGAGCCATCTGCATCCCTACGGGAACTTTCGAATTAAAAAACAATCAGGGGAAGTGCACCTTCTCTTATAATGGTACACCAAATGATGCGGGTGCGATCTACGCCGAAACCTGCAACATCGTAGGGAACCAGGGTGCCTTGCTCCTAGATAGCAACACTGCAGCGAGGAATGGCGGAGCCATCTGTGCTAAAGTGCTCAATATTCAAGGACGCGGTCCTATTGAATTCTCTAGAAACCGCGCGGAGAAGGGTGGAGCTATTTTCATAGGCCCCTCTGTTGGAGACCCTGCGAAGCAAACATCGACACTTACGATTTTGGCTTCCGAAGGTGATATTGCGTTCCAAGGAAACATGCTCAATACAAAACCTGGAATCCGCAATGCCATCACTGTAGAAGCAGGGGGAGAGATTGTGTCTCTATCTGCACAAGGAGGCTCACGTCTTGTATTTTATGATCCCATTACACATAGCCTCCCAACCACAAGTCCGTCTAATAAAGACATTACAATCAACGCTAATGGCGCTTCAGGATCTGTAGTCTTTACAAGTAAGGGACTCTCCTCTACAGAACTCCTGTTGCCTGCCAACACGACAACTATACTTCTAGGAACAGTCAAGATCGCTAGTGGAGAACTGAAGATTACTGACAATGCGGTTGTCAATGTTCTTGGCTTCGCTACTCAGGGCTCAGGTCAGCTTACCCTGGGCTCTGGAGGAACCTTAGGGCTGGCAACACCCACGGGAGCACCTGCCGCTGTAGACTTTACGATTGGAAAGTTAGCATTCGATCCTTTTTCCTTCCTAAAAAGAGATTTTGTTTCAGCATCAGTAAATGCAGGCACAAAAAACGTCACTTTAACAGGAGCTCTGGTTCTTGATGAACATGACGTTACAGATCTTTATGATATGGTGTCATTACAATCTCCAGTAGCAATTCCTATCGCTGTTTTCAAAGGAGCAACCGTTACTAAGACAGGATTTCCTGATGGGGAGATTGCGACTCCAAGCCACTACGGCTACCAAGGAAAGTGGTCCTACACATGGTCCCGTCCCCTGTTAATTCCAGCTCCTGATGGAGGATTTCCTGGAGGTCCCTCTCCTAGCGCAAATACTCTCTATGCTGTATGGAATTCAGACACTCTCGTGCGTTCTACCTATATCTTAGATCCCGAGCGTTACGGAGAAATTGTCAGCAACAGCTTATGGATTTCCTTCTTAGGAAATCAGGCATTCTCTGATATTCTCCAAGATGTTCTTTTGATAGATCATCCCGGGTTGTCCATAACCGCGAAAGCTTTAGGAGCCTATGTCGAACACACACCAAGACAAGGACATGAGGGCTTTTCAGGTCGCTATGGAGGCTACCAAGCTGCGCTATCTATGAACTACACGGACCACACTACGTTAGGACTTTCTTTCGGGCAGCTTTATGGAAAAACTAACGCCAACCCCTACGATTCACGTTGCTCAGAACAAATGTATTTACTCTCGTTCTTTGGTCAATTCCCTATCGTGACTCAAAAGAGCGAGGCCTTAATTTCCTGGAAAGCAGCTTATGGTTATTCCAAAAATCACCTAAATACCACCTACCTCAGACCTGACAAAGCTCCAAAATCTCAAGGGCAATGGCATAACAATAGTTACTATGTTCTTATTTCTGCAGAACATCCTTTCCTAAACTGGTGTCTTCTTACAAGACCTCTGGCTCAAGCTTGGGATCTTTCAGGTTTTATTTCCGCAGAATTCCTAGGTGGTTGGCAAAGTAAGTTCACAGAAACTGGAGATCTGCAACGTAGCTTTAGTAGAGGTAAAGGGTACAATGTTTCCCTACCGATAGGATGTTCTTCTCAATGGTTCACACCATTTAAGAAGGCTCCTTCTACACTGACCATCAAACTTGCCTACAAGCCTGATATCTATCGTGTCAACCCTCACAATATTGTGACTGTCGTCTCAAACCAAGAGAGCACTTCGATCTCAGGAGCAAATCTACGCCGCCACGGTTTGTTTGTACAAATCCATGATGTAGTAGATCTCACCGAGGACACTCAGGCCTTTCTAAACTATACCTTTGACGGGAAAAATGGATTTACAAACCACCGAGTGTCTACAGGACTAAAATCCACATTTTAAAACTCTAAGCTCTGCTTAGAGTTTTCTGTAGCCCCGGTCGTCTTAGAATCCTCTATCCATCATCGAAGAACTTAGCAATGAAGGCCAAGATTCTCACTCTATGAGAACGCCCCCCCCCTCTCTCAAGTCTATTTGAAAAGAAAGAATATCTTTTGAATCTATAGTCTGTTTTGGAAAGAAGAGAATACGATCTGCTTTGCATCCCTAGGGAAAGCATCTTTCATCAATGCGATTACTTCACGTTGCAATGGCTTCACTTGTTTATGCATACGTTAACAAGGATTATGAATCCTTGAAAGACTCGCTCTCCTCTCGATTCTCGTGTAGAATTCACTCCCTAGGTTTTATCTTTAGAGTCTGCAGCAGATGAAACTTTAGGATTCAGTTCCTCATCCTCATCATCAGAAATCAAAGGGTCTTTACCAGAAATGGGCAACACGTCACTGGGGCATAAGAACTCTATTTGGCTCGCTAACTTATCGAATGCTGCACAGTTCACAATGAGTGTATGCTCTTGAGAGGTACGGACGATACTACTATCTTCTATGACTATGCCCTGAGAACTTGTGTACGGTATCATGTCTAAATTTGAAACGTAAGATACTAAAGCATCTGTTACTGAAGCCTCTAGAGCTTCTCTCTCATAAGCAAAAAGATCCGGATTGCGGAATCTCCACACAGACTGTTTTATCACGGCGTCTAGAGCAAAGGCTAGATTTTTCTCTGTGGAGACTGTGTTGCAGAGGAGTGCTCCTAACTGCTCTTCAGTTAAAGACCCTTGCATTGTTTGTTCTTGTTTCTCTCTGATCTCCTCCGCGTAGGCAATATGACTGGAGACCCAAGGGAGATGCTCATCATCGAAAGCGACCACTTTACATCCTGAAGCATAGGCATCAGCAGCTTCTTTTTCACGAGAAACAAAAATTCTTTCGGATGCCAACTGCAAATTCCGAATATCGGGGTGCCCTTCAGGAAGCTCTGAGATCACCACCGTCATAGATCTCCCTTCATCGGCATTCAATAGCAGACGTTGTTGAACTGTAGTCTCCCCGGAGAGATCACAACGCACTACATTCAGATAGCTATAGCCTTCATCGCTAAGCTCTTCAATAAGCTGAGAGACTGCTTCAGGAGGCAGGCCGAGGATATTAGGTTCAGAATGATTACAAACGACAACTACGTCTTTCTCCTTCTCATCATAGGACACTAAAAGTAAAAAGCGCAGCCACGACTCTACGGAAGTATCGTTAGCAAAATTTAGAGATACCTCACGAAGCTCTTTCTTACTTATGTTCTTAGCATCCACAAATGCTGAAAATAACAAAATTTTCAGCTCTTCATGGGTGAGATCTGCAAGATAGGAATGGCAGTGAGACCCTTGAGATAAAGGAGCATGGAGTCGTTGCCGGTCTAAGAGCAATCCTGAATCCTGGGCTCCAAGTCCCATTCCCAAAGTATGCAACTGATGGTGTGTACGAGAAATCTCTTTATAAAGCTCTGTCTTATCCTTTTCGGTATTTATAGGTAAGGAAAGCCGAGATCTATACCTAGATGGCAATGTGTGCATAACATTCACCCAGGGAACAGTACCTAACGAAGTCCCTAGGGCCTGCTGTAAAATTTTACCCTCCCTTAAGTAAGAATCCTTCCCATAACAGCCGACCATAAGGTCAAAGTGTTTCGTATCTTCGCCCTCGGCACCCTGAGGTTCCAAGACGGAAAGACACTGAACTTCAGAATGTAGACCTAGAGAACGGAGCTGTTTTTCCTTATCAGAGGAGATATCCCCTACCCACTCCTTATTAAAATCGATAAGAAGATATAGAGTTGTCTTTGATTTGGGATAGAGTTGAATGACCTCATTCGCCAAGCGTACTAAATTCTCTTGTTCTTCAGGACTGACGAGATCTATACCAACAATAGCTATAGAGTCCAACTGAGGAGTAGGGGCATAACTATAGGATCTGGTGATGCGATTGCGAACTCTAGAAAAGGCTTTGCCAAGCTCGCTAACATGAACTCCCTTATCGAGTTTAAGAACCTCACTAGAGGCCATATCTGCATAAGGATTCTCTTGATATTGCCCGTGGACTTTATCTAGATCTTCAACCTCGATAGTTTTCCTAAGGCTCTTTAGCTGATTTTCGATTCTAGAAATATGATCTCGGCCCGCGATCTTTTCTACTTTCAGTATAGGAGCAATATCTGAAGGGAACCCAGGGTGTGAGACTCCCCTCTCGAAGCAATGAGAGATCAACCAATCGACTCCCATAACAAGATGCCCTACAATGGGGATGGCCTTAATCACCCCTCAAGCGAAGTGGGTAATTCGAGAATATAAAGGACGTGAGAAATTAAACGCCTGCACAAAGTGATGACGAACTACAGAAAACCAACCATGTAAGCAATGAGTCATAAGAAATTTACGTTTAGATTCAAAAGTACAAGGAATTTAAATGATGTGCCAAAAATACAAAATAAACAATTTGTATTAGACATCAAGTACACTGAAAATAAAACGCTCTTGTTGAGCACGTTTTCCTAACAAATACGTTATCGATTCTTAGGGGAAATAGGTTCTGACAATTAGATTTGAGAGACTCTGTTATGAGAGAGAGACCATAGGCACAAAGACACGCCTGTAAAGCAAAGTATCCTGATTCAAAGCTTAGACATTGCGTATCGTTATCCTCAAACCGTCGAATTTTCTTTGTCTCTATTTGTTGGCTCCTAAGTGAGCTTCCTCCTCTGGAATTGGAGATATTTCTGAAGGAGCTCTGCTAAGAGTCGATCCTAGAGATTCAACAGCTTCATCTAATGCTGTGAAATCTATAGACAATTGCGCGGATTGCTGCGTTTCTAGATTCCCCTGAGGATCTTTTTTTGCGTTGTTAGGTAGTGATGTACAGTAGTAAAGAGTTGTTCCCCTAACGCCCGTCTCTCAATAGAGAGAAGTTCTGGCATACGGGATCTCCATATAGACTGGCGGATTGCAGCATCTAAAGAACAAGCGAAGTTCTGTTGCGCCGTCAGCTGATTACAAACGTAAATCTCGCTCTCGTCTTGATCCAAAGCAGCTTCTTGTTTCTGTTTTCTAACTTCTCTTTTCCAAAGACCATGCTTTCTATTCCACAGATTAGATTCTCGCTCCAAAGTTAAGACTTCTTCCATCATAAAGTTCGCGCATCCTGACGTATAGACATCGACAGCATAGCACTCTTTACCACAAAGCATTCCTTCAGACGCCAAATGCAAACAGCGGATATCTCCTTGAGATACTGAATCCTCACAGAAAATCATGGTAAAGGCTTTCTCTTGAGAACTTTCATTTAAGATCCTACGTTCTTCTACACACATGCTATTAGATCTAAAGGCAAAAATATTGAAGTGCGAATACCCTCGACACTCTAGCTCCATAATAAAGTGTTGGAAGCTTGGCTCCTCCTTCCAGTCGGTACCCCACCAAGAATCACATACAACGACAACCACATTGCGATCACTTCTGCTCATCCTCTCAAAAAAGCCAAAGTGCTGCCTTAAGTAAGTTTTGCTATTTAAGATAAGATTTAGAGATATAGGTTGCAGTATGGTACTGCTCAACTCCTTAGGATTCAGAAATGCCGCTAAAATTGTTTTTTGTAACCCGGGATTTTCTAAGTCTGCAAGGTAGGAATGACAATAATGCCCTTCAGATAAGGGAGCATGCACCCGTTTTGGGTCCATCAAGATCCCTGACCGACTATCTCCAAACTCCAAACTAAGAACCGAAGAGCGCTCTCCTACGTATACCAATCGAGAATATAGCTGTTCTTTTTCTAATTCAGAGTACTCTAGAGCTTTCTCTTTATCTCCCTTCATCTCCAAAGATGAAAATGGAGAGAAATCCCACAAGGATTGTGAAAGAGGCTTTTGCCCCACATGAATCCAAGGGGTTTCCTCCCCTGACTTTTCTAACTCTTCCTGAATCTGATTCAACGTACCTTGATCATTCTCCCCATGATACACCATCCAACAGTCACAAGTTGCTTGTTTGACTACATCACCCTGATTAAAGTCCAAACAAGCAATCTTGGGGTTTAGTTCGCAATCACTAAGTAACTTCCGATTCTTTTTGTCCATAGCATTGCGACCACCAGAAGCTGTTAGATATAGAGAAATCGTAGCGTCAGGATAGAGTCTTTGAGTTTCATTACAGAGACGGGCTAGATGCAAGAAGTCGTCAACTTCAAAAGGATTCATATCGTTTCCTATGATGTAAATCTTCTGCAGTTTTGGCCGTGGAGCTTGCAAATACGCCTGTCTTACACGATTACGAATTTTAGAGAAGGCAAGCCCTAACGTTGCATCTTGAACTTCGGGATAGAGAGTGAGAACTTCTACAGGTTGGATTCCCCCGAAAGGATGCACAGGAATCTTCCCATGGACCTTATCCTCATCTTCAGGAGCCACAGCGACTCTCTGCCTCTTCAAAGTCTCCACTACACGAGCAATGTGATCGCGACCAGCAACTTTCTCTGTTTTCAGAAGACTCACCACATCAGAGACAAATGTCGGCTTGGTCACGAAACTCTCTAAATACCTAGAAACGAGCCACTCTATCCCAACAATAATGTGACCCACAACAGGGATCCCCTTGATGACCCCTAATACAAATTCCGTAATACGAGCACAAAACGGCAAAGAAAAATCAAAGGCTCGATAAAAGTGCTCACGAACTATAGAAAACCAGGCAGATAAACAAGAAGCCATAACACGACTAGGAAGAAATACTTAGGAAAGAAGTATTTAAAAAAAACTTGAAAAAAGCAATCTCTAAGATACTTAGCGACTCCTATAGCCACAAGAAATTCGCTATTTTTAAAATTAGAAAGAGGAGACCTGAGAAAGGTTGTAAAAAGCGCTTAGATACAACTATTTAGAATCCTATCCTGGAAATCAGAAATCTACGGAATACTAGTGTAGAAAGAACAAATATAGAGAGAGTCCTCTAAGGAGTTTGTGCACTCCTGGGGTTTGTGAAATTAAGATATTCCTAGGCAAACCCTTCCTGGAATCCTAGGTACATGGACCAAGGATTCCATCTGGAGATAAGAAATTTCTCTAGTATTTTTACTTTCTAACTGCCTTCATTTTGCGAGGAATCAGGGTTACTATCTGGATTAGGAACGGGACGCGTAGGATCATTGCCTGAATCTGCAGGGACTTCGGCTGGGAGGACTTGCACCATGCGATCTAGCTCTTCGAAGCTGATAACGACCTCATGTTCTTCGGTAGTTCTTTTCCCCATATTCTCATTACGCTCCTGACTCCCTAAATAGGAAAATATCGCAGTTAAGAACTCCTCGCCTAGTGCCTTTCTTTCCATAGTAAGAAGACCTTTCGAACGGAATCTCCAGATCGCCTGTTTTACCACAGCATCTAGAGAAAATACAAAATTCTGTTGTGTAGTGAGCATGCTGCTCAATTGATCCTGAGAATAAATTACTGGTTCTCTGGCTTCTTCTCCTGCTTCATCTTCGACACGTGCCTCCCATTGTCTATATTCAATAGCCTGAGGACTCTGCATCTCAGAAAACTGAATGCAGGAACATCCAGAGGCACAAATATCTGCTACGCTGGGGAGATCCTTAGCAACCATACCTTCTGCAGCTAGCTGCAAACAACGGAAATCTGCTGCACTAATGGGATCCTCAAATAAGATCAATGTGAAAGACTTCCCTTCAGAACGATCTCCAAAGAACTGACGTTCTTTTACAATCATTTTCCGTGATTTATAGGAGAAAATGTTCAAATAGCTATATCCAGACATTTGTAATCTTCTGGTCAGAATGTTCATTGAGTCAGGATCAAGATCTTCTGGACGAGGAGTTCCGTGGGCAAGGGTAACTATGTTTCTCCCTTCTTGCTGACCCGCAACAAGGCGGAAAAATAACGAGTCCAATTCTAATGGCAATCTAGCGATATTGAATGCTACAGGACGAAGATCCTCGCTACTAAGATTGCCAGGATCTAGGAAAGGCGAAAGGACTAAAGTTCGTAGATCCTCATTTTCTATATCCGCAAGGTAGGAATGACAATAATGCCCTTGGGATAGAGGAGCATAGATTCTATCTGGGTCCATCAGGAGTCCTGCATCCTCTGGTTTTAATCCCAAACCAAGCATATACTCATGGTGATACGATCGACTCAGTTGTCCGTACAAGGAATCCTTATCCCCCTCACTTTCAGGGAGTCTTGGTGGCGATGTTGGGTCTGTAGATTGTCTTGTATGTGAGTATGAAGTAAAGTTTGGTGGGTAATAAAAATCCTTTGTGTCTTCAGTAACATGAATCCAAGGAATTGGATCTGCACTCTTCCCTAGACACTGCTGAATATACTGCCCGTCTATATTATGCTGTTGCTCTCGTGAATAATAGCCAATCCAAAGTTCGGGATTTTCAGGAGAGCCAGCGTCGTCTTCTTTACTGTCTTTGCACTGGATTCTAGAGTCGAGACCTGAGTTATGTAGGTACTGCTTCTTCTCTGCAGTAGTTGTATCGCACATCTGAGATTCGCGATTCAAGCCTGTCAAATACAGACAAACTAACGCTTCAGGATGCAGTCTCTGCGTTTCATTCGCGAGACTCACAAATTGCGAGAAATCTTGAGGAGTTTTAAGTTTCGAACCCACAATAGAAATCGTACGTATTTCGGGTCGGGGGGCCTGTAAGTACGCACGAGTCACGCGCGTGCGAATCGGAGAAAATACAGTATCTAAAGTTCCCTCTCTTTCTCCCGGCTTAAGTTTTAAAGTTTCCTCGGATTTTAAACGACCAAAAGGACAGACAGGAAACTTCCCATGCACCTTATCTTGATTCTCAGGAGTTATGGTCCCCCTTTCTCTTTGCAATATCTCCGCCACTCGAGATATATGATCTCGACCTAACGCCTTCTCAGTCTTTACAATCTGAACGACATCTGAGGTAAAGGAGGACCTAGTAATAATCCCGGCAACACAGGAAGAAACTAACCACTCCATCCCCATGACAATATGTCCTACAATAGGGATGGCCTTGATGACCCCTAAAGCAAAATTCGTAACCCTAGAACAAAAGGGACGAGAGAAATCAAACGCCTTAACAAAATGCTGTCGAACGGTAGAAATCCAAGAAGAAATATAGGGAATTGGCATAACAACAAAAAAAATAAAATTAGAAACAAACAATTTTAAATAACAACATAGAAAATATCAATTAAATTGAATAAACAGCTTTTAAATATTTTTAGTATTATTTTCTTTAATAAACTAATAACCAACTACTTTTGAAGTCCTAGCTTGGATTTAATATCCTCATCTAGGGGTAAAATAAGAAACAGCCCTTAGATTCGAGCAGAAATTTCAGTCAGATTCTATTCAGGAAAACCTAAGATTGTTTCAGAGTCAGGAGAATTCGAGATTCTGAGGGAATTTAGTTTTCAGGGAGCCCTTTGCAAGGAACTTTTAAGGTATCAGACAAACGTTACTCATCTTCGTGCATGTCAGTCGGAGATGCTGTTGCCCCTGTAGCGGTCGAAGTTGCTGTTGCATCTTCGTCATCATCAGAAGAGCATCTTTCTTGTAGAGCCTGCTCTAAAGGGGTAAAGTCGACAGAAAACTTAAAGCTTTTCTTGGTTCTCTGAGATCCCAAAATCCCGACCATACTCTGAATATATTCCTCTAAGCTGACTTTGATTTCTCTTCCTAAAGCCTGACTTTCAACATAAAATAAATTGAGTTTCTCTTGTGATCTCCAACCGGCCTGTTTAATTACAGCGTCTAAAGTAAATAAGAAGTTCTTCTGTGCCACGATTTTATCACACATATAGGCTCTGAAATATTCTCTGAAAGAAACACTACCTTCTTCTCTCAACTTGTTTGTAGAAGTTCTCCAATTCCTGAGCCCAGGATGCATTTGGATTTTCGTAGACTAAGACTTTACATCCCGAAGCACATGCATCCGCGGCATCAAGAGAACTGGAGACTAAAATCCTATCCGAGGCTAATTGTAAACTACGGATATCTTCGCTACCTAAAGGAAGATCTGTAATCATGACAGTAAAGGACCGTCCTTGGAGATCTCGCCTTAGAATCTGACGTTCCTGAACCTTGGAGACTCCTTCGGGGCTCACCGAGAGAATGTTTAGATACGAATACCCTGATTCTCTTAAGTCTTCTTCTAATAGAGACAATGCCTCTGGGGACAATCCTTCTTCCAGAAGTTTTGCATCATTACAAACAACAGCTACGTGCTTTTCTTTCTCGTCGTGCAGAACACGAGATAGAAACTCTGACCATCTCTGTCCAAACGAAGAGTTGCCAAAGTTTATAGAGACAGAACGGAATGTTTCGCTAGTGAGATTTTTAGGGTCTAGAAACGTTGACAGAAGGGAACGACGTAGCTCTTTGTTTTGCAAATCTAAAAGATAGGAAGGACACGAGTACGGTGAAGATAAAGGCGCGCAAACCCTATAGGGATCCAGAAGCCACCCTGACAGGGAATTCTGAATTCCTAGATTCAGCTTATAATGATCCTTAACAGACATAAACAGAGAACAATACGTGGAGAAGGATTCCAGCTTATTCCATCTTTTCTTTTTACCTATTTCTGGGGAATGATCGCACGGAGAGAGCTTCTCTTGTTCTTGGTATTGCACGGAAATGGAAGGGGTCTCTTCTAGAGCAAAGTTTAGAAGATGTTGTATCACCTAGGGATCTTGGACTTCCTGATCTTTCCCGTAACAGGTAATCATAAAATCGACAGTAGCGACTTCTGGCACCGAAGGAAGACCTGCACTCGTAAGGGATATACTCTCTATTTTAGGGTCTAAACCTAGAGCTCGGAGTTGCCCTTTTTCCTCTTCAGAAATTTCACAGTCCCAGACATCTGCCAAGTTCTTCGCTAAATAGAGCTTCACTTTAGTATGGGGATAGTGATTCTGCACGCCATTAGCAAGACGCACGAAATTTATGAGGTCCGCAGAATCTCGGAGACCAAAACCCACAAGAGCAAGATCTTGAATCATAGGTTTCTCTACGGACCTATAGGCATAGGTTAACCTACTACGAACGCCTTGCAGTGCCTCATCTACAGTAGAGAGTTCTTCATCAGGGAGAAGTTGGACAATTTCTGTGGGTGTGATATCTACGAAGGGATCTTCTGGGGTTCTCCCGTGTACTTTGCCTAGATCTTCTTGGGAAATGGGGACTCTCAAGCTACTTAAATAGGCTTCTAGGGGAGCTAAACAATTATGACCCCGTGTTTGTTCTACTTTAATAGCACTAGAGACATCAGAAGTAAACATTCCATGACGAACGGTGTGTCTGGGAATCCAGGAAATCAACCACTCGATTCCCATGACAATGTGTCCTAATACGGGAATTGCCTTAATGATCCCCAAAGCAAAATTTGTAATCCGAGAACAAACGGGATGGGTGAAATCAAAGGCGTTTACAAAATGCTGTCGAACGACAGTAAACCAAGAAGAAATACTTGGACAAGCCACAATAGAAATTTATGTATAAAAATTTTAACAAAGTTATTTTAATCAAATAAGACATTAAAACAAATAAGTATCTAATTATGATAATAATATTTTTAAAAACGTTTTTATTTGAAAAATAAAAAGTCAGTGTAAAGAGTTCAAGCTTTCATAAAATTTTTCTATACAAAAGAATCGTGGGATACCTAAGAGAAAAAACCTCGATACCCTCTATAGACAACTAGACAATAAGAACCCTCGATACCTTCAAAAAACCCAGAATGACCTAAGAAAAAAGAAGAATCTTCAAAAAAGAGCTCTGCTGGACTAATAAAAAGGTTCATCAAAACAAACACCTTAGAAAGGTGTGTCTAATTAGTTCCCATCAATCTGCGATTTCGTTCACAAGATTGCGATCTTTAGTCATCTGTATTGTTCTCCTCAGAAGGTGCATCTTGAGCTGAGTCACAAGCTGCACACACAGCCTCGTCTAACGTAGCAAAACTCACATTGACATTACATGCGACTTGAGGCTGTATAGTCCCCTCAACTAAGAGACTGCTGCCGATATAACCTTCTAAAGCACGTCGCATGTCATCTCCTAAAGCCTGACTTTCTACAGCAAAAAGATCCCGTTTTTTAAACTTCCACATGGCCTGTTGGATTACCGCATTGAGATTGAATACGATGTCCTTTTCTAAAACTACTCTCGTAGATGCTGAGACCCCTAAAGGCTCTCCTGGAATCCCCTGACGTTGAAGATCGCCTGCCCTGTCGATGTTTCTATAGAACGACGCATACTGTTGCGCCCACTCTTGCTCGGGATCCTCATATTCTAAGATCTTACATTCAGAAGCACAGGCATCAGCAGCATCGAGAGCACTAGAAACTAAGATCCTATCTGACGCTAGCTGCAAGTTGCGGATATCCGAACTCCCTTCAGGAAGATCAGTGAGGATTACAGTGAATGACCTCCCCGAAGGATCAGAACTTAAAATTCTACGTTCCTTAACACACGTGCGTTCCTGACTCACTGAAACGATATTCAAATAAGAATAACCTGACTCTTCCAGTTCGTTCTCTAATAGAGATAAAGAATGTGAGGGAAAACTCTTTTTTATAAGTTGTGGATTATTGCAGACTACAGCCACATGCTTTTCTGTTTCATCATGTAGAACACGAGATAGAAACTCAGACCACCTCTGACCCAAAGGAGAGTTTCCAAAGTTTATGGACATAGGACGCGGATTTCCCTGACCAGAATTGTTGGGATCTATAAAAGCGGATAACAAGAAACAACGAAGCTCTTCACTTTTTAAATCTAAGAGGTATGAGGGGCAGGAATACTCTCCAGATAAAGGAGCCGAAACCCTAAGAGGATCTAAAAATACTCCAGAGGCAAAATCTTCCATTCCCAAGTGAACAGCATATCTATCACATCTAGGGTTAGACAGGGTGGTATACGTTTGAAGATGCTCCTGCTCACTCCAAGGGATCCTCTGATCGGGTGCCGTTCCTCCTTGAGAACCAGGAAAGAAATAGTAGCTATAAAAAGGATCGTCAGGTCTATAGGTTACAGAAATCGCAGGGATATGTTCGGAAGAAAGATTGAGTAGACTCTTTATAGAGTCCACGTCTCTGACGGACTGTTGTTTCCCGTAATAATTAATGAGAAGATCACAGGAAGGCAAGTTCTCGGATTGAAGATATTTCTGGAGCAGGAGAGCGGGGGCCGACACACATTTGATTTTAGCATCCAAACCTAGAGAGCGGAGTTGCTGTTCTTTTTCTTGAGAAATCGTACCGTCACACTGATTCCATATCTTTTGGATAGAGATTAAATAAAGTTTTATTTGAGTTTGGGGGTACTGAGTTTGTATGCCGTTAGCCAGACGAACGAAATTCACCTGATCTTCGGGATCTAAAATGTCAAAACCGACGAGCGTAAGACAAGGGACTTCCAGAGGAGTGACTCGTTGATACGCCTTGGTTACTCGGTTGCGGATTCCATAAAACGCGCGACCTAGCTCTCCCAGATATTGATGAGGAACCATATTCAGATTTTCTTGGGGAGTCCTGTCGCAAACATAATCTCTGGAGACCTTCCCATGGATTTTTCCTAAATCTCCTTCAGGAAGTCGAACCCTAAGCTGTCTCAAGTACTGTTCCACCCAAGCAAGGGGATTATAACCTCGAGTTTTTTCTATTTTCACGATACTAGCAACGTCAGAAGTAAATGCCGGTTTCCCAAACCTTCGTGCAGAACATGTGGAAACTAGCCAACTTACCCCTATAACAACGCATCCTAAAATGGGAATAGCCTTGATGACCCCCAAAGCAAAATTTGTAATCCGAGAACCAAGAGGACGTGTAAAATCAAAAGCCCTAATAAAATGCTGCTTAACTGTAGATATCCAAATAGAAATATAGCATGCCATAGGATCAAACCAACATTGAAAATGAAAGCGTACGCAGGCTATATAAAGATTTAAAAAAAGATAGAAAATTAACTATCTTTTAATAAGAACAACACGATAGTTTTTATATAAAAAATTGAATTCTATCGCAACTAATTAAGAGTCTTCAAGATCCGAAGGATGATCATCTGAAGGATCCTCAGAGGTAGAGGGAACATCTTCATCAGAACCTGGGAAGAGCGCCTCTTTAAGAGGAGAACAGTCTGCGATAATCTCTTTTTGTATGAACGGGCCTTTCGATGTTTTTTCGTGAGAGTTTGTGACATATTCAAGGTACGATACGATAGATGGCAAGCACTGTGTTTTCAAGTCTAGGGCTTCACACTCTTTATCTATCAAGCTGGGATGTTTATGAGTCCATACCGCTTGCTTTATAGCGGCGTCTAACATTGGAATGAAGTGTCTCGTGACAGTCACTCGATCACAGAATGCTAAGAATCCTTCCCAGAAGGTTTTTGAAGGGAGCGGGAGTTCTCCAGACTCTAGGATCCCTTGATTCGCCTGCGTAATCAGTTTAAATTCTCTTGAGTTAAATCCTGCTGATACGTCTACAGCATCTGCGAAATCGGCGTGGCGACTGAAAGTTCCAGGTCTCCAATTTGTATGATCGATTTTCAAGAGCTTGCATCTTGCAGCATAGGCATCTACAAGATCAAACTCTCTAGAGACCATGATCCTTTCAGAAGCAAGTTGTAAACTACGCATGTCTGTATCCCCTAGATATAAAGCGCAAATCACTGTAAAATAACGCCCTGAAGTTCCCTCTAATTCCTTACGGAATAAAAGCTGAGGACTACTATCTCCGTGACAAGAAAATATATTGAGGTAGGAGTAGTCCTTAGAGTTCAATTCCTCTACTAATTTGCAGACTTGGGTTGCGGGTAAGGAGAGAACTCCTTTAAAAACCACGACGACGTTTTTTCCCGTTTCATCACGTAAGACCATCGAGAGGAAATCTTTCTGTTGTAGAGGAGAAAAAGAATCTCCAACGTTTATAGAGACCTTGAGGAGTTCTCCTGCTGAGATATTCTGAGGATCTAAAAACATCGATAATATTAAATCCTTTAAATGTTGATCCACTAGATCTACAAGATACGAGTGGCAATAGTGATCCTCAGATAGAGGGGCGCAGAGCATTTTTGCATCGAAAAGGAATCCGAGTTCCTCTTCGAGACTGAACCATAGACACGGTTGGTAATGCTCATTCCCACGAGATAGAAATGTGTATAGCTCTTTAGCATCCTGCCCGACTCCTTGTTTCATCATAGAGTCTACGAAAGCATTCGAGGTCTCATCAATAGGAATTCCGACTGTGGATATATTGACTCTGGGAGTTCTACAGTTTGGAGTTCCCAGGAGCTGCTCCATTTTTTCGTAGGGAGAGGACAGCTACGATCTGTGTGCACGTAGATGGAGAGATCGAAGGGCTCACTCTCTGGAACAGCATCCTCGCTGAAAAACCCACAACGGATGTGCAGATTTTCTACATGTAATTTTGAGAGTACAGCACTTTGATTTACATTCTTGCCCATAAAGAATCTTAAATACATTTGCGATTCAGAATAGATACAACTCATATAAGAGATTAGCCGCTCTAGGATCTTGGAACTTTCTGAATCGAGAACTCCTATATAGACGATGGCAATTCTATGTAGGTCGGGTTGCCTAGCACGACTGTATTCTGTAGTCACACGGTTGCGTAGTGGAGCAAATATACGAAATAAATTTAGAGCTGTCCCCTCAGAGAACAACTGTAGGAACTTGAGACTTTGGATATCAAAAAAAAGGAGCTGAAGGCAGATCTCCGTGAACCTTCCCCTCGTCTCTAGGCTCTAATGAGAGCCTTTGTCTCTTTAGAATATCTTCAACTCGACTTCTATGGTCGTGACCCACGACGTGTTCTACTCGCACGATCTGATCCACATCGGAAGGAAATTCTGGCTTTTTTATCCTAGAGAGGAGCCAGTCCAGCCCTACATACAACTGCCCAATAATAGGAAGCAATGCAATCACTCCCAAAGCAAAATTAGAAATTCGTGAACACAGGGAGCGAGTAAAATCAAATGCTGCTTGAAAGTGCTGTTGCACCTTCAGATACCAAAGAGAAAAGTAATAACTCATTAAAAATGAGTCTTTTAAAAAATACTTTACTTTAAAAAACAGAAAAAATCTATTATTTTCTAATAATCAAAATCAGCAAAAATCTATAGGAATAGAGATAAGTGGCTCTTATGAGTACAAGTCTCCCCGATGGTCCTTTGTTTTTATCTCTAACAGACCCTCGGTGTTTCGGAAGAGTTCCTAGGGCATCCCCTAGGGATATAAGGAGGCTCTCCGATCCCAAACATCACAAGCTCCCTAAAGGCAAACGACCCTGAGAACCAAAAACTGCTCTAAGCAAAGTATGCAAAGAGCTTGATCCTCTGACTACTTGCTGCCATTTTCCAAAGTATGATGTACGTTTACTAAAACTCTTGGACTCGCATTTTATTGTGAAAAAAGGAAATTAAAATCGTCTTGTCTTAAATAAGATAACTTTAAACTACTCATAATTAGACACTATAAAACAAATTATAGACAAAAAATCTAGCATTGATTTATTCAGAATATTTCTTTCTATTTGTGAACGAGTATGCGCTTTTTTTGCTTCGGAATGTTGCTTCCTTTTACTTTTGTATTGGCTAATGAAGGTCTCCAACTTCCTTTGGAGACCTATATTACATTAAGTCCTGAATATCAAGCAGCCCCTCAAGTAGGGTTTACTCATAACCAAAATCAAGATCTCGCAATTGTCGGGAATCACAATGATTTCATCTTGGACTATAAGTACTATCGGTCGAATGGAGGTGCTCTTACCTGTAAGAATCTTCTGATCTCTGAAAATATAGGGAATGTCTTCTTTGAGAAGAATGTCTGTCCCAATTCTGGCGGGGCAATTTATGCTGCTCAAAATTGCACGATCTCCAAGAATCAGAACTATGCATTTACTACAAACTTGGTCTCTGACAATCCTACAGCCACTGCGGGATCACTATTGGGTGGAGCTCTCTTTGCCATAAATTGCTCTATTACTAATAACCTAGGACAGGGAACTTTCGTTGACAATCTCGCTTTAAATAAGGGGGGTGCCCTCTATACTGAGACGAACTTATCTATTAAAGACAATAAAGGCCCGATCATAATCAAGCAGAATCGGGCACTAAATTCGGACAGTTTAGGAGGAGGGATTTATAGTGGGAACTCTCTAAATATAGAGGGAAATTCTGGAGCTATACAGATCACAAGCAACTCTTCAGGATCTGGGGGAGGCATATTTTCTACCCAAACACTCACGATCTCCTCGAATAAAAAACTCATAGAAATCAGTGAAAATTCCGCGTTCGCAAATAACTATGGATCGAACTTCAATCCAGGAGGAGGAGGTCTTACTACCACCTTTTGCACGATATTGAACAACCGAGAAGGGGTACTCTTTAACAATAACCAAAGCCAGAGCAACGGTGGAGCCATTCATGCGAAATCTATCATTATCAAAGAAAATGGTCCTGTATACTTTTTAAATAACACTGCAACTCGGGGAGGGGCTCTCCTCAACTTATCAGCAGGTGCTGGAAACGGAAGCTTCATCTTATCTGCAGATAATGGAGATATTATCTTTAACAATAATACGGCCTCCAAGCATGCCCTCAATCCTCCATACAGAAACGCCATTCACTCGACTCCTAATATGAATCTGCAAATAGGAGCCCGTCCCGGCTATCGAGTGCTGTTCTATGATCCCATAGAACATGAGCTCCCTTCCTCCTTCCCCATACTCTTTAATTTCGAAACCGGTCATACAGGTACAGTTTTATTTTCAGGGGAACATGTACACCAGAACTTTACCGATGAAATGAATTTCTTTTCCTATTTAAGGAACACTTCGGAACTACGTCAAGGAGTCCTTGCTGTTGAAGATGGTGCGGGGCTGGCCTGCTATAAGTTCTTCCAACGAGGAGGCACTCTACTTCTAGGTCAAGGTGCGGTGATCACGACAGCAGGAACGATTCCCACACCATCCTCAACACCAACGACAGTAGGAAGTACTATAACTTTAAATCACATTGCCATTGACCTTCCTTCTATTCTTTCTTTTCAAGCTCAGGCTCCAAAAATTTGGATTTACCCCACAAAAACAGGATCTACCTATACTGAAGATTCCAACCCGACAATCACAATCTCAGGAACTCTCACCTTACGCAACAGCAACAACGAAGATCCCTACGATAGTCTGGATCTCTCGCACTCTCTTGAGAAAGTTCCCCTTCTTTATATTGTCGATGTCGCTGCACAAAAAATTAACTCTTCGCAACTGGATCTATCCACATTAAATTCTGGCGAACACTATGGGTATCAAGGCATCTGGTCGACCTATTGGGTAGAAACTACAACAATCACGAACCCTACATCTCTACTAGGCGCGAATACAAAACACAAGCTGCTCTATGCAAACTGGTCTCCTCTAGGCTACCGTCCTCATCCCGAACGTCGAGGAGAATTCATTACGAATGCCTTGTGGCAATCGGCATATACGGCTCTTGCAGGACTCCACTCCCTCTCCTCCTGGGATGAAGAGAAGGGTCATGCAGCTTCCCTACAAGGCATTGGTCTTCTGGTTCATCAAAAAGACAAAAACGGTTTTAAGGGATTTCGTAGTCATATGACAGGTTATAGTGCTACCACCGAAGCAACCTCTTCTCAAAGTCCGAATTTCTCTTTAGGATTTGCTCAGTTCTTCTCCAAAGCTAAAGAACATGAATCTCAAAATAGCACGTCCTCTCACCACTATTTCTCTGGAATGTGCATAGAAAATACTCTCTTCAAAGAGTGGATACGTCTATCTGTGTCTCTTGCTTATATGTTTACCTCGGAACATACCCATACAATGTATCAGGGTCTCCTGGAAGGGAACTCTCAGGGATCTTTCCACAACCATACCTTAGCAGGGGCTCTCTCCTGTGTTTTCTTACCTCAACCTCACGGCGAGTCCCTGCAGATCTATCCCTTTATTACTGCCTTAGCCATCCGAGGAAATCTTGCTGCGTTTCAAGAATCTGGAGACCATGCTCGGGAATTTTCCCTACACCGCCCCCTAACGGACGTCTCCCTCCCTGTAGGAATCCGCGCTTCTTGGAAGAACCACCACCGAGTTCCCCTAGTCTGGCTCACAGAAATTTCCTATCGCTCTACTCTCTATAGGCAAGATCCTGAACTCCACTCGAAATTACTGATTAGCCAAGGTACGTGGACGACGCAGGCCACTCCTGTGACCTACAATGCTTTAGGGATCAAAGTGAAAAATACCATGCAGGTGTTTCCTAAAGTCACTCTCTCCTTAGATTACTCTGCGGATATTTCTTCCTCCACGCTGAGTCACTACTTAAACGTGGCGAGTAGAATGAGATTTTAACAATAAGTGACCAAAACAGAAAGATTAAGGAACCTCTAGTGTCAAAGACTCCTCCTAAGTTTTTATTCTATCTCGGGAATTTCACAGCCTGCATGTTCGGGATGACTCCTGCAGTGTATAGTTTACAAACGGACTCCCTTGAAAAGTTTGCTTTAGAGAGGGATGAAGAGTTTCGTACGAGCTTTCCTCTCTTAGACTCTCTCTCCACTCTTACAGGATTTTCTCCAATAACTACGTTTGTTGGAAATAGACATAATTCCTCTCAAGACATTGTACTTTCTAACTACAAGTCTATTGATAACATCCTTCTTCTTTGGACATCGGCTGGGGGAGCTGTGTCCTGTAATAATTTCTTATTATCAAATGTTGAAGACCATGCCTTCTTCAGTAAAAATCTCGCGATTGGGACTGGAGGCGCGATTGCTTGCCAGGGAGCCTGCACAATCACGAAGAATAGAGGACCCCTTATTTTTTTCAGCAATCGAGGTCTTAACAATGCGAGTACAGGAGGAGAAACTCGTGGGGGTGCGATTGCCTGTAATGGAGACTTCACGATTTCTCAAAATCAAGGGACTTTCTACTTTGTCAACAATTCCGTCAACAACTGGGGAGGAGCCCTCTCCACCAATGGACACTGCCGCATCCAAAGCAACAGGGCACCTCTACTCTTTTTTAACAATACAGCCCCTAGTGGAGGGGGTGCGCTTCGTAGTGAAAATACAACGATCTCTGATAACACGCGTCCTATTTATTTTAAGAACAACTGTGGGAACAATGGCGGGGCCATTCAAACAAGCGTTACTGTTGCGATAAAAAATAACTCCGGGTCGGTGATTTTCAATAACAACACAGCGTTATCTGGTTCGATAAATTCAGGAAATGGTTCAGGAGGGGCGATTTATACAACAAACCTATCCATAGACGATAACCCTGGAACTATTCTTTTCAATAATAACTACTGCATTCGCGATGGCGGAGCTATCTGTACACAATTTTTGACAATCAAAAATAGTGGCCACGTATATTTCACCAACAATCAAGGAAACTGGGGAGGTGCTCTTATGCTCCTACAGGACAGCACCTGCCTACTCTTCGCGGAACAAGGAAATATCGCATTTCAAAATAATGAGGTTTTCCTCACCACATTTGGTAGATACAACGCCATACATTGTACACCAAATAGCAACTTACAACTTGGAGCTAATAAGGGGTATACGACTGCTTTTTTTGATCCTATAGAACACCAACATCCAACTACAAATCCTCTAATCTTTAATCCCAATGCGAACCATCAGGGAACGATCTTATTTTCTTCAGCCTATATCCCAGAAGCTTCTGACTACGAAAATAATTTCATTAGCAGCTCGAAAAATACCTCTGAACTTCGCAATGGTGTCCTCTCTATCGAGGATCGTGCGGGATGGCAATTCTATAAGTTCACTCAAAAAGGAGGTATCCTTAAATTAGGGCATGCGGCGAGTATTGCAACAACTGCCAACTCTGAGACTCCATCAACTAGTGTAGGCTCCCAGGTCATCATTAATAACCTTGCGATTAACCTCCCCTCGATCTTAGCAAAAGGAAAAGCTCCTACCTTGTGGATCCGTCCTCTACAATCTAGTGCTCCTTTCACAGAGGACAATAACCCTACAATTACTTTATCAGGTCCTCTGACACTCTTAAATGAGGAAAACCGCGATCCCTACGACAGTATAGATCTCTCTGAGCCTTTACAAAACATTCATCTTCTTTCTTTATCGGATGTAACAGCACGTCATATCAATACCGATAACTTTCATCCTGAAAGCTTAAATGCGACTGAGCATTACGGTTATCAAGGCATCTGGTCTCCTTATTGGGTAGAGACGATAACAACAACAAATAACGCTTCTATAGAGACGGCAAACACCCTCTACAGAGCTCTGTATGCCAATTGGACTCCCTTAGGATATAAGGTCAATCCTGAATACCAAGGAGATCTTGCTACGACTCCCCTATGGCAATCCTTTCATACTATGTTCTCTCTATTAAGAAGTTATAATCGAACTGGTGATTCTGATATCGAGAGGCCTTTCTTAGAAATTCAAGGGATTGCCGACGGCCTCTTTGTTCATCAAAATAGCATCCCCGGGGCTCCAGGATTCCGTATCCAATCTACAGGGTATTCCTTACAAGCATCCTCCGAAACTTCTTTACATCAGAAAATCTCCTTAGGTTTTGCACAGTTCTTCACCCGCACTAAAGAAATCGGATCAAGCAACAACGTCTCGGCTCACAATACAGTCTCTTCACTTTATGTTGAGCTTCCGTGGTTCCAAGAGGCCTTTGCAACATCCACAGTGTTAGCGTATGGCTATGGGGACCATCACCTCCACAGCCTACATCCCTCACATCAAGAACAGGCAGAAGGGACGTGTTATAGCCATACATTAGCAGCAGCTATCGGCTGTTCTTTCCCTTGGCAACAGAAATCCTATCTTCACCTCAGCCCGTTCGTTCAGGCAATTGCAATACGTTCTCACCAAACAGCGTTCGAAGAGATTGGTGACAATCCCCGAAAGTTTGTCTCTCAAAAGCCTTTCTATAATCTGACCTTACCTCTAGGAATCCAAGGAAAATGGCAGTCAAAATTCCACGTACCTACAGAATGGACTCTAGAACTTTCTTACCAACCGGTACTCTATCAACAAAATCCCCAAATCGGTGTCACGCTACTTGCGAGCGGAGGTTCCTGGGATATCCTAGGCCATAACTATGTTCGCAATGCTTTAGGGTACAAAGTCCACAATCAAACTGCGCTCTTCCGTTCTCTCGATCTATTCTTGGATTACCAAGGATCGGTCTCCTCCTCGACATCTACGCACCATCTCCAAGCAGGAAGTACCTTAAAATTCTAAAATAAAAGAACGATAAAATTGAAATCTTTAGAATTAACAACTATCCGATGAGCTACGTTAGCCCAATCGGTAGAGGACTCCCTCAAAATTTAAATATAGAAAATCATTCAAATATATGAGTTTACTAACTCTGTAATATTCAACATGTTAATAAGCATATTTAAATATAAATTTATAAACTTCTAGACAACAAATTGATGATTTTTTATGACAAACTCTATTTTCATATCAAAGTTTGGATGTTTATGCGACCCATTTGTCTCAGCATTTTATCCACTGCGCTATGTTGTTCCTTATCAGGAAATGAAGTCCCTAACCTCGCCTCTTGTCAGATGTCTAGAAAAGACATCTCTGCTTTCCACACGTCTCCAAGCTTCCGTCTGAATGTAACTCCAGAGCCCTTGGTTTCCTCCTTTCGTCCCTCTAATCTTCTTAATGGATTCGGTCACGATATAACCCAGGACATCACAATTACAGGAAACTCTATCAATTCTGTTATAGATTATAACTACCACTACGAGGATGGAGGCATTCTTGCATGTAAAAATTTGTTCATTTCTGAAAATAAAGGAAACTTAAGTTTTGAAAGGAATAGCTCCCACAGTTCTGGAGGGGCTCTCTACAGTGTTCGGGAATGCTGGATTTCTAAGAATCAGAACTACTCGTTTATTTCAAATGCGGCTTCCTTAGCTACTACTACAACTTCAGGATTTGGTGGGGCTATACATGCACTAGATAGCTATATTACAAATAACTTAGGAGAAGGACAATTCTTAGATAATGTCTCTAAAAATAGAGGAGGAGCTATCTATGTTGGGGTGAGTTTATCAATCACAGACAACTTAGGTCCTATCGTTATCAAGAAAAATCAAACATTAGAAGATTCCAGCTTTGGAGGAGGCATCTTCTGCAGAGCCGTAAATATAGAAAGGAATTATCAAAACATCCAAATCAATGATAATGCTTCAGGACAAGGGGTGGTATATTTTCTGCCCTAGGAGTCATTATCTCTTCAAATAAAGAAATTATAGAGATCAGCAATCACTCCGCATCCTCAATTAACACAGCATCAGGAAAACTATATCCCGGTGGTGGCGGTATCATGTGTACCTCCTTAGTCATTGAGAACAATCCCAAAGGTCTTATCTTTAACAATAAAACGGCAGCACTTAGCGGCGGAGCTATACACACGAGATCTTTCATCTTCCAAAATAACGGTCCGACAGCATTTATTAATAACTCTGCGACTTCAGGAGGGGCTCTCATCAATCTTTCTGGTATAGGAAGTACTCCTCAAAATTTCTTCCTCTCTGCAGACTACGGCGATATTCTATTTAACAATAATACAATCACATCTTCTTCTCCTCAACCCGGATATAGAAATGCACTCTATGCTGCTCCGGGGATTAACTTAAAACTAGGAGCAAGACAGGGTTATAAAATTCTCTTTTATGATCCTATAGATCACGATCAGACGACAACAGATCCTATAGTATTTAATTATGAACCCCATCACCTTGGCACCGTGTTGTTTTCCGGAATCAATGTAGATTCTAACGCAACAAATCCATTGAACTTCCTATCAAAATTTTCTAACTCTTCACGACTTGAAAGGGGTGTGCTCGCTATTGAAGATCGGGCTGCTATTTCTTGCAAAACCCTATCGCAAACTGGGGGCATTCTACGTTTAGGAAACGCAGCATTAATCAGGACGAAAGGCCCGGGAAGCTCCATAAATTTTAATGCAATCGCGATCAATCTTCCTTCTATTTTACAATCAGAAGCCTCAGCTCCAAAGTTCTGGATTTATCCTACATTAACAGGATCCACCTATTCTGAAGACACTTCTTCTACTATCACTCTCTCAGGACCCTTGACTTTTCTAAACGATGAAAATGAAAACCCCTATGATAGCTTAGATCTCTCTGAACCTCGAAAGGATATCCCCCCTCCTCTACCTCCTCGATGTGACTGCAAAAAAAATCGATACTTCGAATCTCATTGTAGAAGCCATGAACTTAGATGAGCACTATGGATATCAGGGAATCTGGTCTCCCTATTGGATGGAAACTACGACTACAACAAGCTCTACAGTACCGGAACAGACCAATACAAACCACAGGCAGCTCTACGTAGACTGGACTCCTGTAGGATACCGCCCTAACCCGGAACGTCACGGAGAATTTATTGCTAATACCTTATGGCAGTCTGCCTATAACGCTCTGTTAGGAATCCGCATCTTACCTCCACAAAACCTCAAAGAGCATGACCTTGAAGCCTCTCTGCAAGGACTCGGGCTTCTAATTAACCAACATAATCGCGAGGGACGCAAAGGCTTCCGAAACCATACTACGGGCTATGCAGCAACAACCTCAGCAAAAACTGCAGCACGACATAGTTTCTCTTTAGGATTCGCACAAATGTTCTCCAAAACTAGAGAACGTCAATCTCCAAGTACGACTTCCTCCCACAACTACTTTGCAGGACTCCGCTTCGACAGTCTCCTCTTCAGGGACTTCATCTCTACAGGGCTATCCCTAGGTTATAGCTACGGAGATCACCATATGCTTTGCCACTATACAGAAATCTTAAAAGGGTCGTCCAAAGCCTTCTTTAATAACCACACTTTGGTAGCCTCTCTAGACTGCACATTCTTACCAGCTAGAATCACCCGCACTCTCGAACTCCAGCCCTTTATCAGTGCCATTGCTCTGCGCTGTTCCCAGGCCTCGTTCCAAGAAACTGGAGACCATATAAGAAAATTCCATCCAAAACATCCCCTTACAGATCTTTCCTCTCCCATAGGCTTCCGTTCTGAATGGAAAACTTCACATCATATCCCCATGCTATGGACTACGGAAATATCCTACGTACCTACCCTATACAGAAAAAATCCAGAAATGTTCACGACACTACTCATCAGCAATGGAACATGGACAACACAAGCAACTCCCGTCTCCTATAATTCCGTAGCTGCAAAAATAAAAAATACTTCCCAACTTTTCTCAAGAGTAACCTTATCCTTAGATTATTCAGCTCAAGTCTCCTCGTCAACTGTAGGTCAATACCTTAAAGCTGAGAGTCATTGCACATTTTAACCACAAAGAAAACATCAAGGAATAAACAGTGCAAAATAACAGATCCCTTAGTAAATCTTCCTTCTTTGTTGGAGCCTTAATTTTAGGTAAAACTACAATACTCCTTAATGCGACTCCGTTGTCTGACTATTTTGATAATCAAGCAAATCAACTCACAACACTCTTCCCTCTAATTGATACTCTTACTAACATGACTCCCTACTCTCATAGAGCAACACTTTTTGGAGTTAGGGATGACACTAACCAAGACATTGTCCTCGATCACCAGAATTCCATAGAAAGCTGGTTCGAAAACTTCTCTCAAGACGGCGGTGCTCTCTCTTGCAAATCACTTGCCATAACGAATACAAAAAACCAAATTCTTTTCCTAAATAGCTTTGCTATTAAAAGAGCTGGTGCGATGTATGTGAATGGTAATTTCGATCTTTCTGAGAATCATGGTTCCATCATTTTCTCTGGGAATTTAAGCTTTCCTAATGCAAGTAATTTCGCTGATACTTGTACAGGGGGAGCTGTTTTATGTTCGAAAAATGTTACAATCTCAAAAAATCAAGGAACCGCATACTTCATTAACAACAAGGCAAAATCTTCAGGAGGAGCAATCCAAGCTGCAATCATAAACATTAAGGACAACACTGGCCCTTGCCTGTTTTTTAATAATGCTGCAGGCGGAACAGCGGGGGGCGCGTTGTTCGCTAATGCTTGTAGAATTGAGAATAATTCTCAGCCTATCTATTTTTTGAATAACCAATCAGGTCTGGGTGGTGCAATAAGAGTACATCAAGAGTGCATTCTTACAAAGAATACCGGTTCTGTGATCTTCAACAATAATTTTGCCATGGAAGCGGACATCTCTGCTAACCATTCCTCTGGAGGGGCTATCTATTGCATTAGTTGTTCTATAAAAGACAACCCAGGAATTGCAGCCTTCGATAATAATACTGCAGCACGAGATGGAGGTGCTATCTGTACACAATCTCTAACTATACAAGACAGTGGTCCCGTCTATTTCACAAACAATCAGGGAACTTGGGGCGGCGCTATCATGCTCCGTCAAGATGGTGCATGCACTTTATTTGCTGATCAGGGAGATATTATTTTTTATAATAATAGACACTTCAAAGATACTTTCAGCAATCATGTTTCTGTAAACTGCACGCGTAATGTCTCATTAACAGTTGGAGCAAGTCAAGGTCATTCTGCTACCTTCTATGATCCCATACTACAAAGATATACTATACAAAACTCTATCCAAAAATTTAATCCTAATCCAGAACACCTCGGAACTATCTTGTTCTCCTCAGCATATATTCCGGATACATCGACTTCTCGTGATGACTTCATTTCACATTTCAGAAACCACATTGGACTGTACAACGGCACACTCGCTCTTGAAGATCGAGCAGAGTGGAAAGTCTATAAATTTGATCAATTTGGTGGGACTCTACGGTTAGGCAGTAGAGCTGTGTTTTCTACAACAGACGAAGAACAAAGTAGCAGTAGTGTGGGTTCTGTAATTAACATCAATAATCTTGCAATTAACCTTCCCTCTATCTTAGGCAACAGAGTTGCTCCCAAGCTATGGATTCGCCCCACAGGTTCATCAGCACCCTATAGCGAAGATAATAACCCTATAATCAATCTCTCAGGACCTTTGAGCCTACTGGATGACGAGAACCTAGATCCCTATGATACTGCAGACCTTGCCCAACCTATCGCAGAAGTTCCTCTTCTGTATCTCTTAGACGTCACAGCTAAACATATTAATACGGATAATTTCTACCCTGAGGGTCTAAATACAACTCAACACTACGGCTACCAAGGCGTTTGGTCCCCTTACTGGATCGAAACAATCACAACTTCTGATACCTCTTCTGAAGATACTGTGAATACTTTACATCGCCAGCTTTATGGTGATTGGACACCTACAGGATATAAGGTAAACCCAGAAAACAAAGGAGACATTGCCCTATCTGCCTTCTGGCAATCTTTCCATAACTTATTTGCGACACTACGTTATCAAACACAGCAAGGCCAAATAGCACCTACAGCTTCTGGAGAAGCTACTCGACTCTTCGTGCATCAAAATAGCAACAATGATGCGAAAGGATTCCATATGGAAGCTACGGGTTATTCTTTGGGAACAACCTCAAACACTGCTTCTAATCATAGCTTTGGTGTAAACTTCTCCCAACTTTTCAGTAATCTCTACGAGAGCCACTCCGACAATTCCGTGGCTTCGCATACGACAACTGTAGCGCTCCAGATCAATAATCCTTGGCTGCAAGAGAGATTCTCTACATCTGCATCTCTAGCCTACAGCTACAGCAACCACCATATCAAAGCATCTGGATATTCTGGAAAAATACAAACGGAAGGCAAATGTTATAGTACGACATTAGGGGCGGCTCTCTCTTGCTCTCTATCTCTACAATGGCGATCACGACCTCTCCACTTCACTCCTTTTATCCAAGCAATTGCCGTTCGTTCTAATCAAACTGCGTTTCAAGAAAGTGGAGATAAAGCTAGAAAATTTTCTGTTCATAAACCCTTATATAACCTGACAGTCCCTCTGGGAATTCAGAGCGCTTGGGAATCCAAGTTCCGTCTTCCTACCTATTGGAACATAGAGCTTGCTTATCAGCCTGTCCTCTACCAACAAAATCCTGAGGTCAACGTGAGTCTAGAATCTAGTGGATCGTCATGGCTCCTATCAGGAACCACCCTTGCTCGCAATGCCATTGCTTTTAAAGGAAGAAACCAAATTTTTATCTTCCCTAAACTTTCGGTGTTCTTAGACTATCAAGGCTCGGTATCCTCATCAACGACGACACATTACCTTCACGCAGGAACGACCTTTAAGTTTTAAAAGCATGTTATATAGACAATGCAACCTGTAAAGACCAAATAGAGAGTAGTGAACACTCTCTACCATCATGAATCTTATGGGAGAAGCTAAGGGAAATCCACAGATACGTTTCCCCCATAAAAATTAAGAACCCGATACATCCTCACTAGAGATTCGAAAGAACTACTTAAATCCTAAGCATTCGACTCTCCACGAGGCCATCCTTTTTGTAGTAAGATTTTCGTTGTAGCTACAAGTCCCCCTAAGGGCTCTAGATATTCTGATTCTCCGTCCCCCGGCTCTGTTGGAGGAACAATACTCTCTGCTTCGACCATAACAGCACTCACGCTCTCGCTAAGCAAAGCGGCTCTTACTTCTGGTCCAAACCCTGGGCTCACTCTAAGCGAAACATTAGTCAATGTATTCTCGGGTCTTGGAAGTGTAGCAGGGGGCCTGCCATGAATCCACGGGATCTCATCATAAATAGGCTCTACAGGAGAAGCGGAAGCACCGCCTGACCTCTCCTGTAAAATTCTATCTATATTTCTCTGAGTAAATGGATTATCTTCAGGAGTATTAGCATATATGGGTTCATCCAAGTCGCCTCTAGGAGAGGGGGAACGGCTCATATCTTCATAATCACTTTCACCTGCACCTGAAGCACCGCTCATATCCTCATAAATGCTCCCCTCCTCACTCATAGCAGGTGAAGGAACTGGAGGAAGAGGCACACCCCGTCTATTTGGTGAGCTGCTTCGTACGCGATCTGAAGACGGAGAACGTGAGCTTCCAGACGATCCTGGACGTGAAGGAAGATCATAGATAGCAGGAGTTGCTAATCTAGGTGTCATGTAGATGTTCTTGTCTTTAGATGGTTCAGCAGAGGTTATAGGAACTTCATAATCTCCAAAAACATCCTCTTCCAACTCTCGCGCAGGACTCCATCTAGGGGAACTAGGAACGTCATAGATTCCATCTTTTCTACGAGGAACATCATAGAAAATATGATCATCTTCCATAACAATAAAACTGACGGAACTGTCTTGACTCCAACCTCTCACTATGGGAGCAGAAATCGAAATTTCCGGGGTACTTGATTCTGAACTCTCCTTGGTTTTAGCACCGTGCTTATGTGCCCATCCTACTAAGGCATTCATCAATGGAGAATCTTCACGTGGACTTCCATTTCTGCGTGGAACGTCATGCGGAGAGCCCGTTCTTTCAGTTTCATCAATTTCTGAAGGAGACCCCACCGACATCGAGTCCTCTTCAGAAGAAGTACACTCTTCTCCTCGGCACGTGCAACAACGACCCACTGCTTCAGCAGCTGCATGACGAGCAATACGCAACCTGTGCAAGATGGACCCTAGAATGCTTAAAATCATTCCTAAAAGAGAAACCAGAGCCTCGCGAATCTGATTCCATAATCTTGTAGACCAGTTTTCCCGAGTTCTTTGAGGATCTGCAGCTCCTCCGATTTCCTCATAAATAGGCTCTTCTTGAGAAATCAGAGTTGGATTATTGTCTATCGGAGTTGGATTATCGTCTAAAGAAAAACTCAATCGAGCATGGGACAAAGCAGCTTCTAAATCGTCGGCAGTCTCATCTAATAGGTTTTGAAGAGAGTCTCCATCACTCATGAGTTCTTGAAGCTCAGGATCTGTCAGTTCTGAACAGAGGGAATTGATCTCATCACTAGTTTCTACCCCCTTAAAACGAGCTTCTGCTAGAGATACCGAAGATTGTGTTGCCTCCATATAGCCGCATTGGAATTCTGTAATTTGGATCAGCTGTTGTATGGTAACTGTGGCTTCTGCTTTTTCCTCTGGAGTCAACTGATCATTACTTTGTATGTCAGAGAGCTCCTGACGTAAACTACTCAAACGGAGGTTTAGCTCGTAGAGACTTAAAGGCTCGCTGTCTGTAGGTGGAGCCCCACTAGGAAGTACTATGCGATCGCGAACTGTCTGTACCAACCGACCCAAACCGCTCTGTTTTTTTACTGAAGGAAGAGAAAATAAACGCTGAGGTTCTGGTCCAGAAGAGGTTTCTGGAACCCCCTGAGAAGGATTTTCGCCTGAAACACTCGCGTCCTCTGCCACTCGGGCTTCTGTAGCAGCAGCACTTGATGAATCGACATCCCGTCTCTCATCCGCGGTGATGGTTTTTGATAATCTAACAAAAGCTTGTCGCGTTTCACGCGCTTGACTCGTAGACTCTGCGGAAAAAAAGTTGCCAAATGATTTTAAGGCCCTGTCTACCCCAGAACGTACGCGAGAAAAAAATCCCGGGCTAGAAGCTGCCGAAGAAGAGCTCTGAGACTCCTGATCTTCTGGTAGAAAAGAGGAACTGCTATGTATATGCGAAGATCCTGAAGCTCCTTCCTCTCCATGTTCTTGAGGAGGCAGGGAAATCTCGTGGCTGCCAAGTTCTCCCTTAGGAGAGGGCGATCGACTTCTATCCCCATTATCTTTAGGTGGAATCTTTCCTAATCCACTAGATCCTCCGATTCCTGATGCCATAAACACTTCCTAAAAAGAATAATCTTTTTTCTGAAACAATTTAATTTTATTAAAAAACAACAAAAATGCTTTTAAATATATTAAAATAATCAACATATTGAAGAGTTTTAATTAAAACTCTTCAAGTTTCCCTTGCGCATAGAGAAACAGTGAGATAACGACTACTGTCCCTCTGGAGCAAATGATCTAGCTAATCCTAAGCCTTGTTGAATGACAGGATCAGTCACATTGCCTGATTCCAATTTTTCAAGACTCTGGGCATTTCTGTTACTCATTTCTGCAGCTCTACGAGCGATCTCTTCCGCAAAAGATAAGCTAGGTGCAGCCGATGGATTTGAAACGCCCTCTTGCTCCACAAACCATTGTGTATTACTTTCTGATGCAAGATCATCTACAGCTGATTCACGTCGTGCTGAACTTAATCTTGAAGCAATTGCCCTAAAGAAGCTCGCTACCGCTTGGAATATGCTAACTACAAAATCCCGTAACGCTTTCCATGCTCCCTGCGCTGCAGATCCCTCTACCCCACCTGTTTCGGGAGCTTCCGCAGTCTCTGCTGGGGCTTGCGATCCATCTTGAGGTACGATGGATGCATACTCCACAGAATCACTACCTACATTGGATTCTACGAAAGTAATAAGATCCTCCACAGTAGGAGGTTCCTGATGAGTCAATTGCTCCATGCGTGCAAGAAGAGATTGCACCCTAGAAGCCACCTCTGGTGACACTTGTTCTGGAGCTACTTTTTCCAAATTTTCTAAAGCCTTACGCAGATGTTTTGCTGCTTTATTCACATTAGAAAGATCACCTTCCGATGAAGAACGTTGGAATCTAGTTCTGATATTCCCTGGTGCTGATCTGATTGCACCTGCAGCCTGCTCTCCGAACGCCGAAACCTTCTCTTTAGCGTCACCTAAGGCTCCCTGAACTGTAGACGTCGCTCCTCGAACTCCTGATAAAAAAGAAGAACTCTTTGAAGAAGGCTCTCCTCCTTCAGAACGGCTATCCTCTGTAGAATCTTCATTAGAATCGTGTCCTACTCGATCAAGGTCACCATCAGAATAGGAACGTTTCATCTTCCCTAAATCTGCCTCTGGATTTTCAGATCTTTTCTGGATACGATCTCTAAAGCCCTCGAGTCCAGGAAGACGTTGGCCATGTTGCACATGGGATGGAAGACGTGGACTAGAAACTTCAGGACGCGCTTGAGGGGTTTTTTTAAAGACCCCTTTAACGCCTTTCCAAATTCTCTGAAGTACCCCAGAACGTCCTGAAGTTTGAGAATCTCCGGGTTCTTTGACAGATGGCAAAGGAATTTTATCAGTCCCGCCTAACTGGGCTTTTCTCTCTTCTATTGTAGGGCCCTGACTTGCAAGACTACTGTCACTACTGCTAACTGTATGTTCCCCTAAGTTGTCTTTAGGACTTACTTTTCCATCCTCACTATTCCTTCTATTAGGAGGAATGGGGGAAGGAGATCTTGAGCCGCCTACGCCACCAACTGCCATAATTGAACCTTAAAATGATAAATTATTTAATAAAAACTATTAAACAAATGTTAAAATAAAAAATATTTTAAAAACAAAATATAAATTAAAATAAACAAAAAGAATGCTGATTATATAATTAAGTAAACTACTAGATGTAAAAGAGAAAATAAAATTAGAGAAGGCAGACAAGCTCCCAAAGCTCGAGGATCTTACATTCAAGGACCTGGCCTAAGCAGCTCCATCTATATCTACATCCACATCAATAAAATCTACGGGACCATCAAGATCAAATAGATGATCGTGGCTAGCAGCAAGAGCCTCAACAACTAAATCCGTAGCAATGGAGCGCATTTTACTTTCAGGACCATAGAGAAGCTCACGGCGATTACGTCGACGCTCATAGAGCTTCACAAGCTCATCATAGAGCCAGTTGACAAACTTCCTCATTAAAATCGATCCCGCGATTCCTAACGTCGATCCTCCAAGAGCAAGAATACCAGGAACGATAGGAGCAAACGCAGGGACCAGGGCAAGAAGCATGATCCCAGTTCCTACACCAAGTAAGATTCCACCAACAAGGGCGCTGTTCACTTCCCCACCCTTCTCAAAATTGCGAACCTCTTCACGAATTGCAGCGTCAGTCTTCTGAATCTGTTTTTTGTAGACTGTCTTCCACATTTGGTTAAATTCTCGATCCGAGGCAATCACTCCAGACTCAATTAAGAACTGGCGCACCCGCTTTTTATTTTTTGCTTCTTTCCAACGTAATTTACTGATATTCAATCTTGCTTTCAGTTGGTAGGCGACGTAGGAAAATCCTGAGGAAACCATAGGGAGTGTTACAGAAGCAACCGCCGATCCTACAGAAGCAACAAGGAGAACTTGCATGACTGTCAATCCACCAAATCCCGTGACTATGAAGGCAGCAATACTTGCTAAGAGCAAGAGTGTCGCAAGAGCAAAGATGACCTTCTGTCTTGTCGTCAGGGAAAGCCTCGTATCGATTTCTTCCGCAGAGATCCTCGTCTCTGCAATCCCCTCTGAATCTGGAACTTCTATCACAGATTGGGAAGTTTCACTCTCTTCCACCTCACTGGGGGGCAATTTTTCTAAGCGAATGTCTTTCAGGGAGGTGTCTACAAAAAGATCTTTTTTTTCTTGAGTAAGCAGAAAGGCTCTCCACTTTCCGATACTACTATGGAGTATCGTTTGCAAAACCGTCGTAAGCCCTATAGAAATTAAAGGGGGAGCTAAAATAATAGCAATCGTTGCGGGAGCGCCTCCTAGCAATACCGTTCCTGCAATGGCAAGGAGAATCCCCAAAACCGCAAGACCAACGCCAATAGTGGCAATTGACAACGTGATATAGTGTAATTTTTTCGCCTCTTTTATAGTTTCTGCTTCTGTAAGCTTCTCCCCTTTAGCAACTTTTTCAGAACGGAAAAACTTAGTATAAATATAATGACTGAAGCTTGCTAATGTGGTTTGGCTTCCCCGGGAATACGCACTGGATCCCAAGCTACCCACGAGACCCCCATACCCTCCAGGAACAAAATTCGCCCCCACCTTCATGACCAAACCCATGACAGTAAATCCAGTCCCTACAGCTAAAGCACTTTTGATTCTGCTCGACTCCTGCATCCTGGGGGACATATAGTCTCGGACCATATAAACCAAGCTCTTCATTATAGAAAATCCACCAATACCCACGCCTGAAATGGCGATTCCAAGAAGAATAGCCTGAGGAACTCCGGGAGCTAAGACGGTCAAAGCGACAACAACAACAGAAACCGCTACCAGCAAAACAACCAGGCCAGCAAATAAAGTCACGGAATGGGTGAAAATACTTTTTCGCAATCCTGTATCTTCAGGATTGCTAGGAACTAGGGAATTTGGTACTGGCGAGAGACTCCGGCTATTTGCAAGAAGAGAAGTTTTCTCAGTTGCATTAGACAAAGACAAATATCGGGGATCGTTGCTAATTGGTGATGTAGACATAAAAGAAATACTAATAATTATTTTTAATTATAAAATAAATTATTAATATCAACTACACCACAAAATAGAACAATCCCACAACAATTTACAAATAAAGTATTTAAATTTTTAGAAAAAAGTAACTAAATAGATCACAGTAGCTAAAGGAGGGAGCTCTATATCCAAACCCCAAGCGACCCCTTGGTCTTGACAGACCACAGGAGCCCGATTTCCCTTCCCTGAGCCTCCAAAAGACTCATCATCAGTGTTGAGAAGGAGTTCACAATGCTTTACACCTTCACACCTTAAAACATAGGAAGGAAAAGTACTCGCACTGAAATGATGGACACAGAGAAGCGCCGAAGAACGATTGCTGCCTGCAAATCTATAATAGGCAATGACATTGTTTTCTATATCATGGAAGTCTACCCAATGGAAGCACTCTTGAGAGCTCTCTTGCATCCATAAATAGGGTTGGTGAATATACAACGCATTCAATGCAGAGACACAGTTTCGCAAAGTTTTGTGGTAGTGATGATTCAAAAGCTCCCAATCTAAGGGACGATCAGGAGACCACTCGCCGTATTGTCCGAATTCCCCACCCATGAACAGTAACTTTTTCCCAGGCAAACAGATCTGGTAGCTCAAGAGCACTCTCATTTGAGCAAATCGGGTCCAGGTATCCCCGGGAAGCTTATTCACTAAGCTGCCCTTACCGTGGACCACCTCGTCATGCGAGAGAGGAAGAATAAAAGACTCTTGGAAGGCATACCAAAGGCTAAATGTCAGATCTTTCTGATGGTATTTACGATACATGGGATCCTTCATAAAGTAATGAAAGGTATCGTGCATCCAACCTAAGTTCCATTTGTAATCAAACCCCAGACCTCCCTGATCTACGTCCTTAGTGACTCCTGGAAACGCTGTGGATTCCTCTGCAAAGGTGAGCACTCCAGAGAACTCCTTATGAATTACAGAATTTAAGTGTTTCAAAAATTCTATAGACTCTAAGTTCTCCTTACCTCCATAGATGTTAGGCGTCCATTCTCCATCTTCACGGCCATAATCACGATACAGCATAGAGGCCACAGCATCCACACGTAAGCCATCAATATGCATCTTATCGAGCCAAAATAAAGCACTCCCTAGTAAAAAGTTGGTCACTTCATGACGACTGTAGTCAAAGGTAAACGTATTCCAGTGGGGATGAAGAGCCTGACTATGCCCCGTGTACTCGTAGAGAGGCTCCCCATCAAAAGAGGCAAGAGCAAACGCATCTACGGGAAAATGTCCCGGCACCCAATCTAAAATAATACCAATATTTTCTTTATGTAGATAGTCTACAAAATACTGAAACTCCTGGAGAGTCCCGTATCTTGATGTTGGAGCATAATATCCCGTCACTTGATAGCCCCAAGATTCATTCAGGGGATGCTCCGTAATGGGAAGAAGCTCCACATGAGTGTAGTGCATTTCCTTGCAATAGCTAGCAAGGCGATGCGCCATTTCGCTGTAGCTTAAGGGCCTTCCCTCCTGCCATTGCCAAGAGCCTAAGTGCACTTCATAGATCGTGACGGGCCCTTCACTCTGCTTCGAGCGCCTCTCCATCCAACGATGATCACTCCAAGAGTAGCTCTCAGAATCCGCAACACGAGCTGTACCCTGGGGTGGAGGATCAAAGCTCTTCCCATAAGGATCTGTTTTTACAATCACATTCCCCGATTGGGTAACGATTTCCCACTTATACCGTATTCCCTCTCCCAAGCCTGGGACGAAAAGCTCCCAGATCCCCTGATCGGAAATTTTACGTAGAGGATTGACAAGGCCATGCCAAAAATTAAAATCTCCGACTACAGAGACTCTCTGCGCATGGGGAGCCCAAAGAACAAAGAGCACCCCTGAGATTCCTTGAACTTCCATAGGGATTGCCCCCATGCGTTCATAAATGCGGTAATGCGTTCCTCTATGGAATAAAAAAGAATCAATTTCTCCCCACAGAGGAGGAAACGCATAGGGATCATGAGCGAGAAGTCCATTCTGATGATACACACGGTAATCCCCGTGTCCGATTCCTTTGGGAACGGATAAGAAAAAGAGCCCCGAACGATAAGCTACAGCGTGGTGAAGCTCTCCTAGAAGTTCAATAGCAACCGTATGCGCCCCTGGACGAAAAATAACAATATGATCTGAAGAATCTTCAGAAGCAAGGATCCCTAAGAGTTTATGGGGATCTTTCTGTCGTCCTGAGACGAGCAGATCAAGATCCCAAGGATGGATCAGTTTATCAACCATGGAAGGCTATCTATTTATGAAAACAATCCCATAAATATGTGGTTCCTGCTTTTATCTCCAGAGTTTCTCCTAAAGAAAGTCTCTTAGATCCAGAGAGACGTCGCTCCGACCATTCCCGAAGGCGCGCACTGCATAGTGAAGAACAAAACTTTAAAAATACCTCGCCACTATATTCTGCATGGAGCTCGACCTGACGGATAGTTTTCTTAGTCCAGACGATAGACAAAGTCCCAAGATTAGGAAGGGCAACATGAATCAAGCGGCCACAAGGAAATTCAGGAGGTAATGCAGGAAGGATCTCTACTAGCTGTCCCTGGTGTCTCAGAAAAATATCTTGGATCATACCAAAGCTATACGAGAGAAGCTCAAAAGGAACTCCCCCCTCTGGATCTCCATCTTGGGGGAGGATTCCTTGGAACTCTTCATCATAGCTCCTAGGAAGAAAGCACTCTGAAAATCCCGCAAGGGCTATGGAGAGTAACGCAGGAGCAATCTCTGTAGTTTCCCTATGTAAAACTCTTTGATGGGCAGTCTTTACCAAGCTACCGATAGCCGTCGTCTCTAGATCCCGATAGGATCCCTTAGGAGCCATAGCGGCGAAACGGAACCATAGGGGAAGAATTTCTTTAAGATCACGACGACAACGGACCTTTTGCCAATCTGCATGCTTATGCACCCCAAGAGATAACAGGGGCCCTGCTTGCGCTGCCGAAGGCAGTTTCCCTTTGATAGATTGTGTGCACTCTCCCGAGGGAAGGAGATAATACTTGTAGCGCTCAGAAGTCACTGCAAGCCCCCCACGATGTAAATCTTGGAAAACAGCAAAGCGTTTTAAAGGCCCTTGCACCTGTAAGGTCTGCTCATTTAAGATTTCGTGTTTCGAAGAAAATAGACGCCACAGGGTAGGAAATACCTGAGCATATAACAAAGATCCAGGAATAGGGAGTTTTTGTCCTGGGACCATAGTATAGGGCTTAAAATGTTGCATTATATCTATCATACAATCTCCCCAATCAGCCCTTCTTCCTCTACCCTATCAAGACGCACAGAAACTAGAGTGTTGATAGCTACCGTTCCTACAACAGGGAAAGAAACCTTTTCAAAATAAGGAGAGTGACCCGTAGCAACCTGCCCCGTTACTTTCTCAACAAGCACCTCTGTAGTCTCTCCTAAACGCTTCATCATCTCTTTCTGGCCTACCCTCTTAGCAACCTCAGCAAGATACTTCTTCCTCTCATAGATCACCTGATTGGGAATCTGATTATCAAAAGTATATGCCTTAGTACGACGACGAGCACTGAAAGGGAAACTATGCACTTTAATAAAGCCTACATCTTCAATAATTCTCAAAGTATCTTCAAAATCTTGATCACTCTCTCCAGGAAATCCGACAATCACATCTGTAGTAAAGGCATAGCGAGGATCAGAAGCACGGAACTTCTCTACACAATCTAAAAAATCTCCGCGAGAATACTTCCGGTTCATTCTCTTTAAAATTGAATTCGACCCCGATTGAAGAACAAGGTGTGACGAAGGACAAGTGTGACGCGATGAGGTGATGGCACGGTGCAGATCTTCAGTGATATCATCAGGATCTATAGAGGAAATTCGAATCCTCTCAATTCCAGGAATCTGGTCCACCTGTTCAATCAAAGAGGCTAATGAACGCTCTCCATCGCAATAATCTCCAACATTAATTCCTGCAATTACAACTTCGCGATATCCTTGGTCTACAACCCCTGCGATTTCAGCTAAAATCTTCTCAGCAGGACGAGAAACCGAACGCCCCCGCAAATAAGGAATAATGCAGTACGAGCAAAAAGAATTACAGCCATCTTGAACTTTAATAAAAGCTCGAGACTTTCCCTCAAAACTATGGATCTTGAACTCAGGGAAGGTCGTATCATAGGAAAAAATTTTTTCTATAAGTCGGGATTTTTCTTTATTGGAAACAAGCGTGCATTGCCGATCCAAAGAAGCAAAAAACTCTTTGTCAGATTCCCCCAAACAACCTGTGACAACAATATGTGCTGTAGGGTTCTGACGACATAACTGACGCACAGCATGACGACCCGAACTCTCAGCAGAAGCTGTGACAGCACACGTATTGATTATGCATAAATCTGCAGGGATTTCAGAATCCAGGACCTCTTGGTAACCTAAGATAGTCAACTGGTCGCGATATGCTTGGACCTCATACTGATTCACCCGACAGCCTAAACAGACCAGCTTAAATGTTCCTTTGACTTCCGCAACCGTCATATACCTCTAGAGACTTCAATAGATTTAGCGATGAGTGGCTATTTTAAAATATCACTCTTTTTCTCACTAACAAAGATTCGATGTCCTAGAAGAAAACTACCTAATCCCCGAAAGAACTCTCCAAGACGGGCCCTCTACCCTCGTCATCTCCACAATCTTCAGGGAAAACATAAGAAATAAAAGGACGAAATTTCTTTTGCAGCTCCTTAGGAAGATACGCGTCAACAACTAAAAAATCTTCTTGATACCTTGACGAGGCCACAACCCCGGCATCGCAAAGTTCCGTAAATTTTCCATATTCTGTATAAGGAAAATTCAAAGTCACATGCAAACTTTTCTCCTGAATGATTTCCGTCATAAGACTAAGAAGATTCTGGATCCCCTCCCCAGTTTTTGCTGAAATCAATACAGGAAGAGGAGAGAGCAAACGTAATTTCATAGGGATACTTCCTTGAGGAAGCCGATCTACCTTATTCAACACAGTAATGATCCTAGGCTTTTCAATCTTCAACTCTTGAAAGAGATCGTAGGTCGTCTGTACATGCTCTAAAGCTAAAGGATGCGAAGCATCGACAACATGCAGAAGAACATCTTCATGGAAAGCTGCTTCTAAAGTACTTTTAAATGCTGCTACCAAAGTATGAGGAAGTTTTCGAATGAAGCCTACAGTATCAGTAAGAAGGACATGACGGCCTCCTGGAAGTACGCATTTGCGCGTTTTGGGATCTAAAGTTGCAAATAGCTTGTCTTCAACATACGTATCAGCAGCCGTCAGCAAATTTAATAGGGTGCTCTTCCCTGAATTTGTATACCCTATCAAAGCAAAGGTAGGAATTCCTCGTCGAGATTTTACTTTACGGCGTTCCGCACGCTGTTTGATCACAGCTTTCAGCTGTGCTGACAGCTTATGGATACGCTCACGGACCATTCTACGGTCTAGCTCGATCTGTTTTTCTCCTTCCCCCTTAACAAAGCCTCCGCTACCTCCCCCAGATTTTTGCCGAGATAGGTGCCCCCAAAGTCTCTTAAGACGAGGAAGGAGATAACGTGCTTGTGCAAGTTGGACTTGGATATTTGCCTCTGCAGTAAGGGCACGGCTGGAAAAGATTTCCAAAATTAACTCCGTCCTATCCAAAACGACAAGGCCAAGGCGTTTCTCTAAATTCCGTTGTTGGGATGGAGTGATCTCCTCATCTATGATCAAAGTCCCTATAGAGGGAAACTCTTTCAAGATTTCTTCGATCTCCTCCAACTTCCCCACATTGATATAGGTGGAAGCTGAGGGTGTTTTTAAAATCCAAGAACGGGTCTCTAAAACAGAAATACCACAGGAATCCGCAAGTGAGATCAACTCGTCTAAATGTTCTTCAACGACCTGAGAATCTGTCTTATTTTGATAGGAAGCCACAGCTAAAGCTTGAGAGGGATCCTGTTCCTTACGAGGCAAGTCGAACCTGGCCCCTAACGAATTTCCGAAAGATTGAGAACCCTGTTCCCCGGGCGTATCTATAGTGTCCAAAGGACCTCCATGCCATCATAAGCAAATGTGACCTCTGGATGCTGGTCACGCTCTGCTTCTAAACAGTGGCTGATATGTGTAATAATTAAATTCTTTATCCCTGCATGATTCGCAAAAGCTTTGGCTTCTTCTACAGTAAGATGCGAAGATTTGTGTCCCTGAAAAGGAATAGGAGTTTCCGATGGACCCGCAGACAAGATCAATGTCTCTACATTATCTAAGTAACTGAAAATTTTTGCATCATAGCTACAGAGATCTGTAAGATAAGCAAGATTTCCAAAACGAAAACCCGTTACATGGCACGACTTTTGATAATAGGAAACATAAGTATAGGGAATGCCCTGAAATTCCTCCTGCCCACAGTCCTCATTCAAGATTGTAAACTCTAAAACTGCGGGAAGTGAAGACTCTACATTCGGAGTGGCGAAGAGATACTCTTTAGCCTTGTTTAAAAATCTATAGGTGCTTGCAGAAAGGACCAAAGGCAACGAACGCTGCGTGACTATGTACCACGCACGTAAATCATCAATACCACCGATATGATCGTAGTGGGGATGGGTCAGAAATACCCCATCGAGCTCGGAAACCCCTGCAACTAACATCTGCGTACGAAAATCAGGGCCTGCGTCAATCACTAGAGTCTTGTTTTGATATTGAATGAGTACCGAAGATCGTAAACGATGAATCCCTGTGTTTTGACACACTCTACATGAGCAAAACGGCACGGGAATTCCTTCGGGATTTCCTGTGCCTAAAAATACTAATTTCCCTATAGATTCACTCTGAATATCTCTTACCATACCAATTGCTCATCTGGAAACACAAGCAAACAAAAATAATTAGTCAGTCTCTTAACTTTGGATCTTAAAGTCAAGAAGTTGCTAGAACCCCAATTTAGAATCCTCTATAGCTTTTTAAACCATAGTTTCCAAGTATCTATCCTTAAAAATTTTCGAGAGGGATCTCGTGCAGCGCAGTAAAAGATTCATGAGAAAATGTGAGAAATAACTGACGAACACGCTTAGTTATCTCTGCGTGATCCATTAGGTAACTTTGTAATCGGTTGAGATAATGCACAGGTTGCAGGATACTCTGTGATCACAGAATAGTTTTGAGAATGTGCCTGTATCTGACGACAATGACATTGCGTTATATATTCGTGTGAAAGATTGAGCCACTCACGGACTCTCCCTCTTCCCAAGTACGCCATCAAGATCGCAAACAAGCATAAAATGGCACCAACCCCTCCAATGATACAGGGAATCACCCAAGCACTTAATCCCGCAATCAAAGGGGCTTCAACCATTACCCCGACAATCAGACCTGCAAAAATACACAACCCACCAAAGACCCAACTCACAATAGAGCAGATGTCAAAATTCCTTACTTGAGAACAGAGCTCGTACATTGCAGACTCCAGCTGCGGAGCTCCCTTACCCACGGGCTCCAAAGCCCATAAAGAAGTAATGGGGCCATGTACGGGTAGGCCTTGAAATTTATGTTGCTTACAACGCAAGACCTGCAAGATACCTGTAGGAGGAGCCCCTTGCACATCAACTACAATAACAGGAACAACATAGGGACTAACGACCTCAGCACATAACTGACAATAGAAATACCTATTTTTGTATTCTTCAATATTGCCAGCACCAGGATAACATGGCAAAGAACCTAACATGCAATCTTGTTCCTTCTTTGATACAAATTCACCTAGTCTCCCAGAGATTCCCCAAGAAATTCTTTCATCCGATTAAAGACAGGAAAAGATTCAAATAAAGGCAATGCTCCTAACCACATTCTTTGGGGAACGGCTGTCAAATACATCAAAGCTTTCAATCCTTGAAACGACACGCCCTGTGCTGCCAAGCCATGAACAAGCATAACCGCAGCCTGTTCACTTAAAACATCTCTAGGATTCAATACTTTTTGTCCAGACTGTAAACGACTCGCAAATTGAGATAACATAGAATCCAAGCCTTGCAAACAAACGGTGTAATCGGCCTGATCTTCTAGAGAGATTTCGGTACCGCGAACACAGTCTAGCAAAACAGCCCAATCTATCAAATAGGATAAAGGATATTCATACAAACTGCAGAGGAACCCTGACTCATTTTCTAAGATTTCAGTGTTCGAAAGAATCTGCTCACGAATCTGCCTACGATCTACCCGTACCACAGAACCATATTTGTCAAAGAGCCGCTTCATAGCAGGAACAGAAGAAGAAAAAGCAATAAATAGGTTGTCTAATCTTTGATTTGCGCTCTCATAACATTTTTCTCCCTCAGCACAGTTATATCCCTAATCTAAGGACATTGCGTTTATCAAATCGAGCTTCTGAAAATAGCGAGAGAGAAATGTTTGTATTTGTGCTTCATAGCGGGCGACATCGATCGCTGTCTCTGGGAGCTTTCTTTGCAAGCTCTCTAGATGGCGATGTAAAAACTTCTCAAAAAATGAAGACGACCAAATGTAGGTAAGAAAAGAATCCTTTAAGAAGCGTCTGTCGGGATTTTCCAACGCCAAAAGAAGATCGAATTGCGCCAAAGCATCCTCAGGAGAACATTCTTCTCTGCGACAGCTAAATACCCCGTCTGCGTCTACACTAAAGGAACCTGAATCTGCCCAATCCATCAAAGGAGACGTTGCTTGTAAAGCATCTCCGTAGCGAATCAATTTCAAAATATCAGGAGAGTAATACTGCTCTTCTATCAAAAAGAGTAGAAGTTCCTCGGCGTGCGCAGTGACTTCAGGACTAAGATCCACTCCCAGTAAGTTCCACTGTCTCACTAAATGTAAAATGATATTGATGTGGACACAATCTTTCTTTAACAGCGAAAGTGTCGTAGATAGGGGCTCAAGTTTCAATATATTTTGTAAACTCTGATCAATATCTAAAGATCGATCCTTAGAATCAACAATCAGAGATTCGTGGAGATCCCCTCGTAAGAACAAGGAAATCAACTCGGAACGCCAATACTCATTCCCTAAGACATCTTGTTGTGTAGTCCACTCCTTTTGCGCAACAATTTCTGGAGGAGTCGCTTCTCGACTAGGTTCTAAAGTCTTGCCTAAAACGAGACCGGAGACAGCAAAAACGATAGCTAAGCTTAAAAGTAAACATCCAAGAGCAAACCCGAGGACCACAGCCCACAATCCGACCTGTGGGAAAATGACAATCATAGCAATAAAAATTAAACAGCTCAAAGCCCCTAGGACTAAAGCTGCGTAATACATTCGCGATGTTCGTTCAGTAAATCTTTCGTTGGAGGAGTTAGCCTCTCCTACAGAAGTAGATGAAGTTACAGGAACAGAGGTTGCCATAAGAATACCCTCTATTCGTAAGCAACTTCAGAAAGTTGCCATTTCTTGGTTAAAGATTGAATCACCCCTTCGCTCTTTAAATCTGTAATCGCTTGTTGAATCGTTTGTATTTCTTCAGGACGATCTTTAGCTACGCCGAGACCACAGCCCAACACCCAACATTCAGGAGGGAGCTCTAATCTTGTTGCAACAAGATTAGGGAAGTCTTTAAGAACGACACGTCCTACCGAGGGTTCTAGAACGGCAACCGGAGATTTCCCATAACGAACTTCCATAATCACCTCCAAGGTGCTATCAAAAGAACGGACACAAATTCCGGGCTGAGATAAAAGATAATGCTCCTGAAACGTTCCTGTCTGAACAGCAACAGAAGAATACTGTGTTAGGGGAAGCACAGGGGTCTCTAAAGACCGCTTAGAAACCACCATCAGCTCTTGAACCTCATCGCCATAATAGGGAAGCAGGGCGATTTCCTTCTGACGCGAAGGAGTAATGGACATTCCTGCTAAAATTGCATCGATACGATGTTTTTTTAAATTTAAAATTAAAGCATCGAAAGCGAATTCTCTAACTTCCAATTGCTTGCCAAGTTTTTCACTAATTGCCTTTGCCAAATCTATATCGAAACCTACAACTTCCCCCTGAGCATCCACATACTCAAAAGGAGGATATGTAGCATTCGTACCTACAATCCAGATGCGATTTCGATCGATTTTAGACTCACAACTTGTTAAAGATAAAGGCATTATAAAAATAAATGCTCTAAAAAAACGGCCTATTTGTTTTATCATGAAAGTTTGCGCTCTATACGCTAAATTCTATCATGTGTTAAAGTTTACATAAAAAAATAAATACATCAAACTCGAAAAAGTTTTAACTTTGAATAATTTTGATTAAAAAACGAGCAATTTTTGAACGTATGTTTCCAATTCCCCCACCACATTGCCCGCCCAATAACAAGAATAATTTTTACCACTTAACGACTGATACTAAAGACCCTCTGTTACTTAGAATTCTACGTACCATAGGATACGTTCTGCTCCATATCATTACTCTTGGTTTGCTTCTTCTGATTCACTACTACAAGCATCATCGGGTTGTCAGAAAAGAAGGCTTGCCAACGCCTCCCACTCTTCCCAAAGGACCAGAGCCAAAAACTATAGAAATTGCCAAACAACCGCCTAAGGATGGTGAAGACAAAAAACCCGATGTTCCCAAGCCGGGCACGCCGCCCCCAGAGGACACACCCCCGCCTCCCCCCAAAGCTCCTTCACCAGCGAGCCCAAAAGTCCCTAAACAACCTGCTGATAAAAAGCCGACTCCACCACCAGAGGCCCCTCCTCCTCCCGTACGGGTGGCTACCCCCATGCCTCTCCGCCCATCTAGTCAAGGCTATTGGCAATGCTTAAATCGCATGGTGAGCATGGTACTAAGACGAGCGCCTCTGCCTCTTCCTGCCATGCAAGTTGATCCAATACTTGGCGACTTTAACCCTCATTTCGTAGCTTCCTATCCCAATCGGATTGATAACGAACCGATGTATTTCCAAATAAAACAGTTCAAGAAAATCGCACAAAATCCGGATCTTCCTCAACAACACCGGCGACTTGCGCAACTCTCTCTTGAACAGGCTCTCTATCTAAATGACAATTACTACCTTGTGAATGTACCGGGAGATGGGAACTGCTTTTATCGTGCCTATGCTGTAGGATGGCTATCTGCTCTCTACGAAGAGAGCAGCAGAAATGATATTGTCTTTGAGCAGGAAGCCACACGTCTCCTTGACCTGCCTTTCGCCTCCTCTTCTCCGGCAAATGCGAATCTTTGTGCAGAAATGGCTGAACTCCTTCAGTTATGCAGTACTTATTGCTCCTTCATAGACCTCTATGACGGGGTGATTCTTTCTCAGAAACACACTGCAACTCTGATAGCCTTTCTAAGAAAACTCTCTGCATATGCGATTCGCCAACAAATCGCAGCTTCAAGTAATGAAGAAACAGCGAGAGCCTTATTTATTTCTGATATGCAGGACGATCTCCTCCCCAGTGTTCTGGAATTTCTTGCTGCAAATCGTCCCTATTCGGAATTGTTCCAAAATCTCATTAATCATTCCGCACTTCCTTACATGCAATCTAGAGACAAACTCTTTCTTCTCTTGGAACATCTGCCCGCTCTCTTTCTTACTGATGCAGAGCTTCAAAAGATGTCTCCAGAAGATCAACAACTTCGAAAGCAATATGAAAGAGAAATACGAGAGGCTTTTGCTAAGCTGAGTCGACGCATTGCTGATTCAGGGTGGGATACTGAGAGATTCAATGCTATAGTCAAAGATCACCTCCCTGAAGCAATCCGATGTCAATACTCTCGCTTTCTTGCAACTATAGAAAACAGACGATCTGGGGATCTCCCTTGGTCTCCAGCTCTTTCTTTCTTTGCTTTTCTATGTACCTGCCCCTCTGTAAGATTTCACAAACTCTGCGCTACTTTCTACAAATCATTAGAGGATATCATCATAGCGTCCGCGCCCCCCCAACGCTCTATACAAGAGATCTTACAAATAAGTAACGCCTCCCTCAGCTACCTTAATGAAGATTTAGATTCTTCTTGGCAACGAGAGGTGATTTCTTCTAACATCATGACTATCCTTACGACTCATGAGAGTTTGACGTTAGAGAGCTCTATGCCTCAACTCGAAACACTACATAAACGCATAGCAAACCTATTAAAGAATGTAATATCCACATCCTTTGAAACCCCTCCTTTAAGCAATCAGCCGGATTTACTTTCAAATCTTGTAAACAAGCTATTAGTCGCAATTCATAGTAAGCTTGAATTAAAAGAGCACTTCAATACTGTCTGCTCGGCAAGAAGTTTACGTTTAACGCGTGATGAAGGCAGTGGTCTCTCACAAGAGCAGGACCTCCTCTATACACAGGCAGTACAGCTCTTATTCTTTATTTTACAGCATCCTCAAGTGAATAATCGTCCAGAAACTAAAGATGCCGTTAAAGAGTTAAAAATGCTTCTACTTCCTTTTCTACAATATGCCTTTAAAAAAGTAGAAAACGAAAAGAAACTCCAAAAACTTCTACGTTCCATTCTAGGGTCTCTAGTACTCAAGCCTCCAGCACGCTATCCTTCAACCCCTTCTAATAAAGATAAAGAGACGTTCTGCAAGTTCTGGTCACGACATCCTGAAGTGATGGTTTTAGATCCCATACTTGAAAAGAACTGTATGCAGTTTCTACGAGCTACTTTCCCAAATTATCAACTGGAAACCGAGGCCATACTCTTAGAAAAGGAAATCGAAAGTACCTTTAGGAATGGGTGGAACGTTTTTTTAACACGGTTAAATCTCTTCGGATCAAAACTGGGTTCGCCTTCTTCTCCCACAGCTTTAAGTGATCAGTTTTCGAAATCTTTTTTAATCTTTTGTTTCCTTAACAACTACCCTAAACTTCTACAAAAAAAGACTCCGCTAGCTGCTCGATTAGACGCTTTCCAAAGAGAGGCTTCTCATAGATTTACACAAGTAAAAGATAAGCTTTTACTTTCGTTAAAATACGGTTTCCCTCTAGCTACAGCGACTATAAATCAATACTCTAGAGCTCGAGATCAGTTGATTTGTAATCTCTTAAAAAACACGGTCACAGCATCTGATGGTTTCTGTCGCTCTGGTTTTAGACAATCACTGATAGGCTACCTCCACTCCCTAAGTTCTAATGAACTCGGTGATATCTTGGATGACGTCAAAGAGCAAGCTGAGGCTAACGACGTCGCTGCTATGACTACTGTACCTTTGCAGCCGTTTGCTGTTTGTCTGATCATGTCTGATCGAGATACTGTCTCAGAAGAAAATATTGAAAACTTTGTTGCGATGCATGGATTTTTAAATACAATTTCTCCGGAAAGAGACGCTCGTATCTTCTTAATCCGCTTCCCCAACCACTACGGTTGTCTCTTGCCTAGAAACCCTAGAACTGAAGATCAGAACTCAAAACCGGACAGCTCAAATCCCTAGTTTTGCATGAGGTACTTATTCTTACGTTTACCTATCCCCTACCGCGCACCCTCAAACAGCATCCTGACGAGGTCCATACCGTTCCTATTTCTCCAAATCTATCGTTTGGAGAAGGATCGCCAATACTGATCGCAGGCCCCTGCACCTTAGAAAGTTACGAGCATACAGTCTCTTCAGCTCTTACAGTTAAAGAAGCAGGAGCTCAGGTATTCCGAGGATCAATCAGAAAACCACGGACAAGCCCATTTTCGTTTCAAGGATGGGAGAAAGAGTGTGTGCTTTGGCATAAGGAAGCACAGAGCATCCATGGTCTCCCTACAGAAACCGAAGTTTTAGATGTCCGAGATGTTGAAATTACTGCCGAACATGTGGATATCCTCCGTATCGGAGCCAAAAACATGCATAACACCCCTCTTTTACAAGAGGTCAGCAAATCACATCGTCCGATTATCCTAAAACGCAGTCCAGCAGCTACTCTTGAAGAGTGGCTATGCGCAGCGGAGTACATCCTTGCTTCTTCTCCCTCCTGTCCTGGGGTAATCCTTTGTGAACGAGGAATTCGTACCTTTGAGCACTCTACGCGCTACACGCTAGATCTCAATACCGTGGCTCTCCTTAAAGAGATCTCTTCTCTCCCTGTAATTGTAGATCCTTCCCACGCAGCGGGGAAGCGTTCTCTAGTTCTTCCTCTCGCCTCTGCTGGTCTCTCGGTAGGTGCCGACGGTCTGATGATCGAAGTGCATGCACACCCTGAAAAGGCTCTTTGTGACGCGAAGCAACAGATCACGCCCGAGGAGCTTCACCTATTTGCTAAAAAGCACTTCTGCCCATCAGAATCACGGGCTCATGCGATTTCTTGAAATCGGTTGATGATTCTCAAATAAAAGAGACTAAAAAATCTTTTATTTGAGAACTCTTAAATTAAACTTAACCAAATACTTTTAAAAAGTTTATTAGAAATTTTGTTTTATTATATTTAATATAAATATTTTTATTGAATAGTAAATACTATTTTCACTATCTAACAGCCAATTGGAAGAACGCCAACACGCGTCTTTCTTTGGAGGTTTATGATAAAACAAGCGTGTAAATTTTACCTTTTACAGTGTTTACTTTGCGCTCTGTATTGGCTATTAAAGTATTGCAGAAAGCTTCTTAAGGGCACTCTTCACCATTCTGAAGAGACGCTCTATCAAGCCCTGCTCTCCTCTCTTATCGACCTGCTCTATCAGTTAAAACAGCTTCCCGCCCCTACGAATGAATAATAAAAAATAAAACGAACCCCTCTTCTTCTTGGAAAAGAAGGAGAGGTATCAGATTCTAAACACAACTTAAAAAACTGACGATCTCTTACTAAGCGCAACCTATCAGATCTAAGAGAAACCTAAACAACTCAGGATCTATTTTAGTTATATCTTCTCATGCAGTGGTTATCTAAGTTTGCGTTTTGACTTTGTTTTTCCAAGTGATCTCAATAAATCCTACAAAGGAAAAGGCGACTAGAGAACCTATCCAAGCCAATAGCTCCCCAAACATCCCCAAAGAGACTATCTGAACCCATCCATAGCCCAGAGCACCAACGAGCACTCCTGCCCAAGCAGCAGCTCCGCTCACACGGCGACCTTTAGGAGCTAGAAGATAGAAACCCACAGGGACTGAAAGACAACACACTGACAGGCTATAGCTTAAAATCAAGACATCTACGATGTTTGTAAAACCAATAGCAACAAGAGGAGCTGCAACCGCCAAACCCAATACTAAATAACGATAATAAGGGGCTTTCAACGTAGGGTATTCTTCAGCGATTAGCTGGCTTACAGCATTCATAAGAGAGTCCGCGGTAGAGAGAATCGCAACGCCGATGGCAGCAGCCATCACAGCTGCTAGTGAGGGATTGCAAAAATATGCAATGGTATCAATCAGAGGGCATCCTGCTTTAAGGCCTGCTTTAGCTCCTAAAGAACCTAAAAATAAAGGGATAAAGTTAAAAAGAAGAAGAACAAGGCCTGCGCCTACAGCCGCCCATTGCAAGCGTTTTGGAGAGGAGGCAGCCACACACCTTTGCACCATATCCTGCTCAACAAGCATAAAGAGCATAGGCATGAATATCCAATTGGAAAGCTTCGCACAAGGAAGTGATTGGAAAGGATCCAACACAGACAAGGATTTAGGGACAGAGAGCCATACAGAAACACCACAGACGAGCACCGCAATAAGAAGAAATCCTGCTTGGATCACATCAGTACGTACGACCCCGCGAAACCCTCCTGTTGAGGTATAGGATGCTAAGACAATCCAAAATGCTACGGTTACGTACTTGCCAAAAGGGAAGCTGCTAAACAACCGATCTAAAGCAATCACCTGAGCGACCAGGATGAAAAATAAGGAACCTGCGGATAATAAAAATGCGATCTTACGGAGCTTTTTAGAACCATAAAACACTTCAAAGATAGAGACTACGGTCGTTAACGATCCCTCTGCCAACCGCTTCCCGGGCCCCATTCCTAAGAAAATCAACCCTAAAGCGACTCCTAAAGGATAAAGAATCCCCCCATAACCATAACAGAAGGCCTCTTCAGCAGCCCCAAGAAGTACACCGCCACCGATTTGGGTGGCAATGAATGTCATCATCAAAGGAAAGATTTTTAAACTCCTTCCTGCAAGAAAATAGCTCTCGCGATCTTCTACCTTTTTGCTACCACGACGTCCCACGTACAAGCAGATTCCCTGAATAGCTATCAGGAAAAATAAAAATAATGAAAAATTCATAAAATAAAGAACTCCACAACCTAAATGAAAAATATTTCCTTTAAGCAAGCTACGGTGCTGAGCTTAAAGATAGAAATGCTAGGAAAATTAGGAGTGGTGATGGAGATAACGTCCAGAATAACGAAATCTTAACGAGAATAGAGATTCAAAAAACAAATCTGATTTTATATACAGGTTGTGCATGACATACAGGCTCTGAGCTTACGCTCTTCATAAATTATAAAAGCTACCAGATAAAAATCTATAACAAAGTTTTCTATCTCCAAAGACTTAAAAATGAAAGAATAAAGTCAGTCTGAAAAATTATTTTTAAGAAATAGAAATTACAACTGCGTGGTTTTTCTTCTATATCTTGAATAATTTTATTAATATTTATTTGAAAATAGAGAAAAGAGCACCCGCTGCTGCACTTCGCAGCGAAGGAGCTTCGTGATGGCAGCAGTCTAGAAGAAAAGGCACAGCATCAAGATTCTCAGAAAAAGCAACGCTCTCTAAGATTGCTAATTTATCTTGCCAACGGCTGTCATTATAAAGTTGAGAGACCCTCTGTAGGGAAGCTTGATCTTTTTTCTGACATAGCGAGGCTAACGCTCCTTCCAACTTTGCTGCAAAGCAAGCATCTGTAACCAAATCCTCAGAAGTTTTCACATCTCCCTCTTCCCAGAACATTCCAGAAAAAAAGCTCCATCCCTGAGCTTGCTGTCCTGAAAGGAACGTTGCTGTTACAGCCTTGGCTTGGCTATAGCGAGCTACTGCCAAAAGGCGAATGAGCTTCCTACCAATCTCACGTTTAATCATATCCGAATATAGAGGGAAGGTATCACCACGTAAATTCCATTGTGCATCCCATAAGAAATACTCTATAGCCCAGCACATTTCAGGATTGGAGAGGTAGCGAGCAATCACATCTCCAGCTCTTTCAATATCTTCACGGCTCACAAGAAGCAAAATGGAGAGGTTCGCAGCAGCCTTTCGAGAAGAAAGGCTCTCCAAATGCTCCTTTGCCAAAGGGACTCCATGGATTCCTAAAGAGCAGAGAGCCGCCGAAGCTGCCTCACACACAAGAGGTTGAGGAGAGCGCAAGCCCTCAACCAGAGAGTCTCTGCCCAAAGGGTCTCCATGCAGATGGAGAAGTGCAGCAGCTTGAAAACGTACTTTTGCAAATGGAGAAGTGCACATCACATGGCGCACTTTACTAAGAAACTCTTTGTGATTCTGTAGCTGATGACTCCAAGCTAAAGCAGAAAGTAAGAGAGACTCCTGCACTTCAGGATGCTCTACAGATAAGAGTTCTGTAAAAATCTCAGTAGTCTCTGGCAACATACCGTTACGCAACACTTCACAAGTGAACAACGCTTGATCAATATCGTCCTTAGCTACACCCGTCTCTAGAAATTGAGAAGAGAGTTCCAAGCAAGCCTTCCACGCCTCTCGACGTTCTACACTATCTACAAGTTTGTTCTCAGCACGCTCTCTTAAAAATGGCAATAGCTCCTCTATCTGTAAAAGAGCGACCACCTGATATGCTGTAATCCGAACATGAATAGAATCATCATTACGGGCAAGCTCTACAATGGCCTTTTTTAAACTTTCAGAGCCATAGTTCACAGCAACCTGAAGAGCCAAAGATCGAACAATAGCACTGTCATCATTACAACTTTGGAGCAGGAGAGGGACCAAGCGAAAATCTCTAGCAAGCCCAATAGCAAGGACACTCACAGCACGAACGGTCACGGAAGGATTTTCGATTCCCTCACGCAGAACTTGAATCCCAAATTCTTCTAAGACATCGCGATCATGAGCTAACTCTGGATAGGAAATCTGACACTTCTTAAAACTTCTAAACCAATCATCAAAAGAAGAATTTTGAGCCAGAGCCCTTAAAACTAGCTTAGCCTGAAGTAAAGAATACTCTTTAGACTCCAAAAGGCCTATGCCCTCTTCTGAAACTTTTGCAAAATCTTGGATCAACAATTGATAACGGAGGGACTCCGAGCCGAACAAGGATCCACAGAAACAAAAGAAAATTAGGCTATAGCACCTAAAGGACGCCCACCTAAAAGATGAATATGTAAGTGAAATACCGCCTGTCCTCCTTCAGCACCGTTGTTGATAACCACACGATACCCATCGGCAATTCCAAATTCTGCAGCAAGCTCTTGCACGATCTTTCCAGCCTCTGCCATTAAAATCATCTCATCCCCTGGGATATCCTGAAATCGTGGTATAGGTTTTTTAGGAATGATAAGAAGATGAACAGGAGCTTGAGGAAAACGATCTTTTATAGCTATGAAATTTTCGTTTTCAAATACCTTTTCACAATCTATCAATCCATCGATAATTTGTTTGAATACTGTCATATGATCCCTCGATCTTGTAACGTTAACCGCAAAGCACGTTGGCAACTTTCTCTATTTGTCCATACAGAAAGGAAAAGACCTTTATGGCAGAACACAGCCCCAGGAATCCCTGATACTTTGGACAACTCTTTACCTAACAAACCTGCCCAATTCTCAGGGAAAGGAACACGAACTTCCATACGGCGATCTAAATTCGGAGGAATCCCTCGTAAAATCCATTGATCGCAGGAAGGAAAACAAACAAAAGCTGCAGGGTGCTTCTCTCCCCCTAAAAAAAAGAAATTTTCTTGCCATGCTAAAGGACGATCAAAATATAAACACATATCCTCGGTTTCCATGGCTTCTCTGACAATCCCCCTACAAACTCGATCATACTGAAACTTCTTCCTTAGCCGACACAAAAAGTCGATGGTAAAATGCAAAGCACAAGAAAAATCCGCATCCGAATTAGTTTCTTCTTCCTCGCGAGGATTATAAATTTTAATAATATCAGAAAACGAACAAAATCCCTCCTTAGAGAAGAATCTGCCATTATCTTGTTCATCCACACCATGTACCAAAGTGTTGTTAAGGAAATGATATTCTTCACAATCCATATAACCAAACTCTTTAAGATAATGCAGAATCATACCTGCACTACTCCAAGATCCATCATAAGAGACTTGATGATGATCAAAACGCTTGTTTTCTATAGAATAAACACCACCGACATCACAAACATATTCACATTTCGATAATACGACAGGATCTCGAGAGCGTATAATTTTATTTTCATCCACAAGATCGAAAATAATAAGGAGAGCACACGCTGTGACCTCATCCGCATGGAAAGAACCATCGTGAGTACCAATGCTTCTTGGAATCTGCATACCTACTATCCTCCTTAGCCAATCCTCCATTGTAACCAGAGAGAAATAATTCTCAATTGCAAAGACTATTCTTTACATTTTACTCAATCTCTCCAAGAGAAAGTTTCTGCCCTATTTTCTAAGAAACTTTTTTCCTAAAATTCCCTTCCACAACACAATTTTCTCGTTCCAAGACCCCCTCCTTGACAAATTGCACAAAATTATAACAACAAGCAGAATGAAGTCCTTGTAGGAAATTCTTCTGGAAACGCTAGTCTTAGAAGCGCAAAGAGGGACCTTACCTATTGCTTTTAACTTTAAAATACGATGAATTATGTATAACCTACTCCACGCGCATCATGATGCAGCCTCCCCAGACGGACGACTCGTTTCCCATTTGAAAAAACTCTCGCCCCACATTTACGAAGGAGAGGTCCTCATTGAGAATATTCCTGCGTACTTTCTTGGATTTCATCTGCCTCAACAGTGTATACAAGTAAATTTAAAAAGTTCCTTAGCCCAACTAGGTGTCGAAGCCGTTTTAAACCACTTGGAGCTAAATAAAGCCCGAAAAGAAGCTCGTCTACACGTTCTCTTCATGAGCCAAGATCCTATAGCCACTGCTATGTTGGAGCTCCTAGAGCCTGGAAGTTTTGTCTGCAAGCTCTTTGCTGCTGATGATCGCCGACTCGTACGTTCGCCTTGTTATCTCAACAGGATGTTTACGCACACAGACCGTACAGGATCTCCGCTCCTACGCTTTGGGAAAAAACTTGAGCACTTCATCACTCTAGAGATCATTAATGATCGGCTTGTTGTCTTCCTTCCGATCCTTCCAGGAACAATCTGTTACGAAGAGACAATTTATGGGTTCCTTCCCTTAATGAGCAAATCACTCACGCGTCCCCATTTAAAAATACGTAAGTTTCTTCCTTTGTATCAAATGGTAACAGATCGTCCTCCCGTTCCCGAAGATCATAAAATTCTTCTCATAAAGACAGAGCCTCTGCACATCCGAACCGTATTTGCAAGAGTCGTTCAGGACTTACTCCCCCAAGGGCTTCGTCACACCGCAGCGGATATTCTCGAACCTACCACACAAGAATCTGGAGATATTTATGAATTCTACGGCAGCACTTCAGAACCTATTGAGAGAATACCTTTAGAATTTTTTACTCTTGAGCCTTACAAAGAGCATTCGTTTTTCTTCTATAGAGATATGCTCCAGGAAACCTTAGAATCTCCTCAAGAGGTATTTCGTGTTTTTGAATCCATACCGGAAGGCGAAGATCAAGCTGCGATGTTTATCTCCAAAGGTAGTGAGCTGCTTGAGCTCTCCCAAGACTCTTGGATCATCAAACCTCGAATCTCCCCATCAGATGAAAGACATGCTAGGGAAATTCAAAAGCACATTGAAGACCAACCTTGTTTCCCTTTTTTAAAAGCCATGGAAACAGATCATATCACAAGCCAAGGAGTTTTATTTTCCCGCTACTTCCCTTCAGCATCGCTGAAGGGCATGTTCCTCTCTAACTACTCTCGCTATTACCTGCAACATATCTATTTTCAGATTCCCTCTCCCACTTCTGGAGAGTTTTTCTCGAATCGAGATCGCTCTTTCCTTCTCGATCTATATTTTGCAGGAATTTCTGTATTTTGGGCAGACTTAGAATCGAAACGACTCTTACAATACATCAAACGCAGAAATAAAGATGTGGGCATGTTTGTCCCTAAACATCAAGCTGAACAGTTTGCTCAATCCTACTTTATAGGAATTCATGGTTCCTGCCTAATCGCTGGGGATTATGATGAGTTTCTCCGTGAGCTCCTGACAGGAATGCATACTCTTTCTCAGCAATTCACGATCCCAGAATTTCCACCACAGACACCGTTAGCAATCCTTACAGGAGGGGGTTCTGGAGCTATGGAACTCGCGAATCGTGTAGCTACAGAACTCTCCATACTCTCTTGTGGGAATCTAATTAGCTTGGATACCACGAATGCCTATGTAGAAGCTAAAATGAGCTATGCTATTCCTGATCTTTTAGAACGTCAGGCCGACTTCCATGTCGACCTTGCTGTATTTGTTATCGGAGGCATGGGAACCGATTTCGAACTCCTTCTGGAGCTTATTAGTCTCAAAACAGGGAAAAAAGCTCTTGTTCCCGTCTTCCTAATCGGACCTGTAGACTATTGGAAATCCAAGATCACAGCTTTGTATAATTCCAATCATGCTGTAGGAACCATTCGAGGTTCTGAATGGGTACACAACTGCCTATTCTGCCTATCCTCAGCAAAGGCAGGCATTGCAATCTTCCGCAGATATCTCAATCATACGCTGCCCATAGGACCTGAACACCCTGTCCCTGAAGATGGTTTTGTTATCGTTTAGAATCCATAGGTAAGACGGAAACCGTAGTAATTACACGGTTCACGAATGAATTGGCCTTCTTTAGAAAATCCCTGATGATATTCTAAAACAGCACGGATTTTCCTTCCGATTTCTTGAAATTTGGCCCACTCCATGCCTAAAATATAGCTTTGATCCAAGCCAAATTTCTGTTCTTCCCAACAACGGAAATGCATCGCGAAAATCGGTTGTGCGTGGAGATTTCCTTCTCTCAGACCAAAAGGTCTGAGTTCCGCACCCCATTCACAGTAAAACGGCCGCTCAGGAAAAGTAAGATCCCTACTTACAATATAACCGCAGCCGCCATACAAGCGGATCTGTGGTGTGTAACGAAACGAAATGAAGAGATCGACGCCCTCATCACTCAAATTAAATCTTGGGAAATTTGGATGCGTAAGAATAAACTCATCTCCTAAATGGGACGAGAGGTGCCACAATCGAAACCTAAAACTCCATTTATCTATAGCCCCTGACCAGAGTCCGGCAACAAAGAAATCTGAATTTACCATGCACGATTCAGGATGATCTAAATCAAAAACTGAGAAGACTCCTCCTTGAATTCCGAAATCACAATCTACATGGAATCGAGAAACATCAAAAAGACGCAGGAGAATAAAATCTCCCCCAAAGATGGTAGCACCTACCCGATTCCCCACGACCTTCTCATTAAAACGAATGCCAGCACTGTTGGTAACCTGACGAGGATCTGCAATCAAAGGAGAAAACAAAATGGTATTTTGAGGTAACCATACCCCTTCTTTGCCGCAGAAAATTGGCATTCCTAAAGTTTTCTCTTTAGGGAGTAAGGGACGCTCCGCAGAAGATCTCGTTATGCATTCACCATAAGGACGCTCGCAAATCTCCACAGCACATATGAAGGGAAGATCCCTAACAAAGTTGGTAATGGCTTCTGATAAACTCGAATCTACAGGCAAAGAGAAAAGATACGCTCTATTCTTCTCAATAACAACTTGCGTACGGCTATCTAAAAAATGCATGTCCAAAAGAGACTGCACATAACCTGTAAGATAACAGTCGTTTTCATAGTTCCAGAGATGATCCGGCAGCTGATCCGAACGTAAAACAGACTTAGTTTCGTATTTGCAATCGGGGCACAAAGGCTCTCCCCCAGCGATGCCACCCACAAAGAGTACCAAGAAGCTAAAGAGCCAACAAAACCAAGAATAGCAAGAGTGAAAAGCTGTCTTCATCGTAAAGACAGTGTATAGAGAAGAAAGTATTTATTTCGCAATATTGTATAGCAATTCTTAAAACTAAGAGACCCTAACTCTTTTCATTGATCTTTCCGATCTGTGAAGAGAGGAATTCACAACAGACCTACAAACATCTCCATGTAGAATCAGCTTGTTTCCTTCTAGAATCTCCGTTGAAAATCCACTGGTCTTCTCCTTATGGATTCCCTCCCTTCTACCGCAGAGACCTAAAACTCTGAACCCTCTTAATGAAGAGAAGGAGGGATCTCAGCTCTGATCCGGATTAGCTGTCTTTCCAATGGACGTGCTTGCCTTTGGGGTCTTTGTTTCCAGGCTTTTTCAAGATCCCTTTGGGTGTCTCTATAAATGAGGTCTCAGCATCTTCTTGTTTTCTCTCTACACCACTCTGTTTTGGACTGCGTGTGTAAGTTCGCAAACGTATGTAAGGGTGCGTTGGAGAAAAACTTGAGGGAGAACGCTTCTTGCTTCCACGTCCTGTAAACGTTCTAATCCATTGAACAAATCTGCCAACGAATCCTTTGCTTGTCTTCGAATGAGAACCTTCTGTCTTGGATTATTTGAAATGGGCTTCTGAAATGCCTTTGACCTTCTTCTCTAAAGAAGCTTTCCCCGTCTTAGAACCCGAGGTCACCCCAACTGAAGCACTCTTATGCTTTCTACGAATCCCACCACGACGATGCAAGCGAGAGTTCCCTGAAAGGGGTACATCCTTTTTCCCATCTTCTGGAGAAGGATTCCTACCCCTATAACTTCCATAAGGATTGACCCTTATCATAATTACCTAAAAAATTTTTTCAAATCTTATCCTTTAATTATAGTGAGCAAATTAGAAAAGATTTAAAAAACTTTTAATAAACAGAATTATAAATATATCTTAATAATTAACCGAAACTACAGAGCACTCCTTGCCTTTATAGAGGCGGTTAAAGAAAAATCAGAAAATGGCTATCCAAAAAGCTGGGGCTTTCTTAAGATGTCTTCCAAGTGAATCACGCCCTTACCTGGAGCACGCTATGCGTAGAAATCCCCACTTTTCTCTTCTCAAGCCTCAGTATCTATTTTCTGAAATTAGTAAAAAGCTTGCTCAGTTTCGCAAGGAGAATCCAGAAATCTCTGTCATAGATCTTTCTATCGGAGATACGACACAACCTCTCTGCCGCTCTATTACTCAGGCAATCAAAGAGTTCTGCGTTTCTCAAGAGAAACAAGAGACCTATCGTGGGTACGGCCCAGAAACCGGATTAGAAAAATTACGCACAAAAATTGCCTCTGAAGTCTATGAAAATAGAATCTCCCCTGAAGAGATTTTTATTTCGGATGGTGCCAAACCTGATATCTTCCGTCTCTTTTCTTTTTTTGGCTCAGAAAAGACTCTAGGTCTACAGGATCCTGTCTATCCAGCTTATAGAGACATTGCCCACATTACAGGAATCCGCGACATTATCCCCCTAGCATGCAGAAAAGAAACTGGGTTTATTCCAGAACTTCCGAACCAACAATCCCTAGACATTCTTTGTCTATGCTATCCTAACAACCCCACAGGAACAGTTCTAACCTTTCAACAACTCCAAGCACTTGTGAACTACGCGAATCAGCACGGAACCGTTCTTATTTTTGATGCGGCCTATAGCGCCTTTGTCTCAGATCCTAGCCTACCTAAAAGCATCTTCGAAATCCCTGAAGCAAAATATTGTGCTATAGAAATCAACTCTTTCTCTAAATCATTAGGCTTTACTGGCATGCGCCTTGCCTGGAACGTGATCCCTAAAGAACTCACCTATGACAATAACGAACCTATGATCAACGATTGGAAACGGCTCTTTGCGACTACATTTAACGGAGCATCTCTCCTCATGCAAGAAGCAGGGTATTACGGCCTAGATTTATTTCCGACACCTCCCGCCATCTCTTTATATCTAACCAATGCTCAGAAACTTAAAAAAAGCTTAGAAACTGCAGGATTCTCAGTTCATGGTGGCGATCATGCCCCTTACCTTTGGGTAGAACTCCCTGAAGGAATCTCTGATGAAGAAGCGTTTGATTTCTTCTTACATCAGTATCATATTGCAGTGACTCCCGGCCACGGTTTTGGTTCCTGTGGACAAGGATTTGTTCGTTTCTCCGCTCTGACACAACCACAAAATATCGCTTTAGCCTGTGACCGCCTCTGTACCGCTTCACTAAAAGAAACGATGGTTCTTGCATGACAATTCTACGTAAACTCTCTCAGTACTTATTTTTCTTTTCTCTGTTTTGCTCTTTCATCTATGTAGCCACTTGTGGTTCTCAACCAGATAGCGTCTCCTCTCCTAAAATCGCAATTTTCTTATCCTTTCCCCATCCCCTATTAGAAGATTGCAGTAAAAGCTGTATAGAAACCTTGAAAGATTTTGAGAACCTTCCTGAAATTGTTGTCCTAAATGCTGAAGACAGTATCGTAAAGGCTAGGAAAATTGCTCGCTCCTTACATACCGATAAAAATGTCGTGGCGATTGTCACCTTAGGAACTATTGCTACGAAGGTCATGAGCCACATTGAAACACAGAAACCTGTGATCTATGCCGCTGTTCCTGATCGCGAAAGCCTAACCCTTCCTAAAAACACAATGAATATCTACGGAGTGAATGACACTCTAGACATCAATCAATACTGCTTTGCTATACAAGCCGTAGCTACCAATGCACAATCTATCGTGTATTTAAAACCCTCCGAACCTTTCCCCTCAGATCTCCAAAAAGAAATTGTTAAGAAACTCCATGCTTCAGGAATTGAGGTCATTGAGATCTCTATTACAAGCAGTACATTCAAAACCCGGATACGCCAGGCTATCGACAAGCGCCCCTCAGCTATCTTCATTCCCCTCTCCCCACTTTCTCATAAAGAAGGCACCGCATTCCTTCAGGAAATCCTCAAAGAGAAAATCCCTATCATTACCGACGATACCTCCTTAATTTCCGAAGGAGCCTGCATTGCCTGTAGCGTGGATTACAAAAAATCAGGAAAACAAATCGCAAAAATTGTGCACCACCTACTCTATAACAATCACGATGTGGACAGCCTGCGTAAAATCATTGCTCAACGCCTGTCACCTACAACCACCTTTAATGAAGATATCATCAAGTACTTAGGAATCAAGCTTCATAAAACAGAACGCAACCAGTTCTTATCTTTTAAAAGCAAAAAATTGGAAAAATCTGAGAAAGGGAAAAACGTAGCTGTGAGTTAGGCTATACGTCTATATGCAAAGAAAAAATAATGTCTTGAACTCTGTTAGGAAGAAGAAACTTTTTCTTTCGAGAAGTTTCTCCTGCAATTAAAGTGACATCACGCTTCGGTAAGGATAAAGCTTTTGCTAATAAAGAAATTACAGCATCATTGGCCTTACCCTTTTCTGGGGGTTCGGTAACACGGACCTTCAAAGCTTGTCCATCAAAGCCTACAATTTTGTTCTCTTTGGCTTTTGGAGTGACTTTAACCTCTAAGATCCATGAATCATCCAAAACAACCCTCTGAAATATTTAAGCAGCCGTTCGTTTCCTTTAACCATTCCGCTAAAGTATGTAGACAAATCCTTGGAGCCCAATGATACTTCAAGACTCCTTGAGCAAATCCAGGTCCAGCAAGATCATAGCTTTCCCCTTTGAAAAACTGCCCGACCCTGCAAGCATCTAAACCGATAAAGGGTTGACTACTTACAAATAACACGCGTCCCGGAAACGCTTCTTGATAAGAACGGAATAAAAGTAAGGTGTCCTTACGATTCGCAACCACACGATTTTCCTCTGGCTTTGCTAGAAGAAATGTCACTCTGACTCCTGAAGTACTATCTCGCCATGCTCTAGGTAAAAGCATTTGCATCCAAACAAATTTGGCAATCTCTTCTTCAGAAGAGGGAGTAACTCGGTTACCAGATTCCCAGTTCTCTTCAGTAGGGAAAGGATTGTACCGAGAATCAAAGAAATGCTCTTGTTCTTCAATAGACTGATAGCGCCCTCGCTCTCCACATAGAAAAACGATTTTCTTAAAGCGCACGCCACGCTGCCACTCTCGCACCAAAAAATCTAAGCGCTGACGTAGCGCTGGCAAAGGCCCGCCAAAAACTACAGCACAATCATACGTTGCAGAATACGAAGGCACAGCCTGAGTCATATGTAATAAAGACAAATCGTTATAGAAAGCATGCTCATCTTTAACCTGACAGATAGAGACTAACTCTCCAGAAAAACGTTCTTCAGGAGTCAGTACCCAAGCAGACGAGGACTCGATTAAATCCTCAACATTCTCAGCTTCAGGAAGTCCACAAACTTCTAGTAAACGATTGACTACAGGAATATACTTATCAATAGAACATCTTGATTTCGCTTGTGACCAAGGACAACACCCAACAGAAATGAGCGCCGTCATTGCGAACAATGCCACTACCCATCTTGCTTTTCTTCTATTCATAAAGGGCGCCCTCCTTAATCGGCAATATTAGACGCCACCATATAACAAAAATTCAAAAAAAACAATAAACAAACCACCGCAATTTGAACTATAAAAATAGGACTGGGTGAGAGTAAAAGCTGGCAATTCTGATTCGATAGTTTCTACTCAGAAGAGATCATTCTTTATTATAACTCCGTCTCTTCCTCACTATCAGAGTCTTGCTTATCACCTCGACTAGGTTGGTTACGGCCATCTCCATGGGGAGATTCAGGATGTATAGACTCTCCCTCAGCTCTCACAATCATCTCTTCCTCAGATAAGTCAGATCGCCGAGAAAGGCGTTCTCTCCTTGTAGAACGCTCTCCGGAAGAAGACCTCTGGTCTTCTTGAGAAGCATCGGGATTATGGAAAGGCAAACACCCCAGCCCAGGCAAAAGGTTAATCCGTCTCACTATCCACATCAAAACAAACACGATGTTGTCATAGCAACTCGAAATAAAACCTACAAAATTCGCCCAAAGACGACGTAATTCATTGAGCAATCTTTCACAGCAAGACAAACTTTCTTCAACCCTAGGATCAGACGAAGATTCCGTTGTTCCCTGAAGAGTCCGCAATTCTTCTACAGTAGGTAGATTCACTTTCTTGATCTGGACAAGCATACTGTCAGCAGTAAGCACCAGTCGCGGAATCCCCCTCTCACAAGAAAGAGACCAATTACCTTCAGCGTCTACATCAAGCCCTAACGAACCCAGATGCTCAAGAACCCTATCATTATTGTCAAACGCCAGGGAAAGATCTTCACGACTGAGTCCCTGTAGCTTGTGATGTACATCTGTTAACTTACTTAAAATGAGATGAGCCTTCCCATGAAACTGGTTCGCATGGCCTAAGACAGCCTCGTAATCGCTACGAAATAATTCCAGCCTCGCTATATCCGCATTATCCCCAGCACCTCGAGTTTCGAGTCTTCTCGTTGAAGATTTCCATGCCGGAAGACAGTTTTTCAACTCTGACTGAAAGCTAGTGAAAAGGGACTGGGCACCCTTAAGGTCGTCTAAAAGCTCTCCAACACGCTCTACAAGTGATGAGATCTGATCAGCAACCGCCCGACTCGAAGAAACTTCAGCTACAATCTCGTCTACCTTCGGATTACTCGCCGTTTCTTCAGATGAGGTCCCCACACCTTCAGGAAGAGAAAGTTGAGTGACTATAGGAAGAGCCACAGCATGCGTGGCTTGCGCCTCATCTGAAGAAACAACATTTTTGTTTTCTTCCGTAGATTCAGGAGAAGTTACCTCTTCTGGATTCGGGGTTCCAGAGCTTTGATTTACTGACGACATAGTACTACAATTACAAAAATAAAAGATTAATAAGTATACACTTAATTATAAGTTGAGATTATTAAATTTCTAAATAAAAACAAAAATATAATTAAAATAATACATAATCCTGACCCCAATTGTTAAGTTAAGAACCCAACGCAAAACATTGATCTAGAAAAATCCCTGTGTTAAGATACCTCCTTCATAGCTAAACTAAATCTACTAGCTTAAAAGACTCTCGATATAAAATCGCAATAGCCTGTAATTTTTTCTATAGACTCTTGACGATCAATCACTGAAGATAACAGCCCTACTCTATGAAAACGTCTCAACTCTTTTATAAGACTTCAAAAAATGCAAATAAAAGCGCTGCTGTGCTCTCAAACGAGCTCCTAGAAAAGGCAGGATACCTATTTAAAGTAAGTAAAGGAGTCTATACCTATACACCCCTGTTATGGCGCGTGGTCTCCAAGATGATGAACATCATTAGAGAGGAACTTAATGCGATTGGAGGTCAAGAACTTCTACTCCCACTTCTCCACAATGCTGAACTTTGGCAACATACAGGGAGATGGGAGGCATTTACTTCGGAAGGACTGCTCTACACTCTCAAAGACCGCGAAGGAAAATCTCATTGCCTAGCTCCTACACATGAAGAGGTCATCTGCTCTTTTGTTGCACAATGGCTCTCCTCAAAAAGACAACTTCCTCTCCACCTTTACCAAATTGCTACAAAATTCCGAGACGAGATTCGCCCTCGATTCGGTCTCATTCGCTCTCGAGAGCTCCTTATGGAAGACAGCTATACCTTCTCAGACTCTCCCGAACAAATGAACGAGCAATATGAAAAACTCCGCTCTGCGTATAGTAAGATCTTTGATCGTCTCGGTCTTGCCTATGTCATCGTTACAGCTGATGGAGGGAAAATCGGCAAAGGAAAGTCTGAGGAATTTCAGGTCCTTTGCTCTCTAGGCGAGGACACGATCTGCGTCAGCGGTTCCTATGGAGCTAATATTGAGGCTGCTGTCTCCATTCCTCCACAGCATGCCTACGATCGCGAGTTTCTTCCCGTCGAAGAAGTGGCCACCCCTGGGATTACAACAATAGAAGCTCTAGCAAACTTCTTCTCTATCCCCTTACATAAAATTTTAAAAACCCTTGTCGTAAAACTCTCCTACTCAAATGAAGAAAAATTCATTGCCATTGGAATGAGAGGAGATCGGCAAGTCAACCTAGTGAAGGTCGCTTCCAAACTGAATGCCGATGATATTGCTCTAGCTTCTGATGAAGAAATCGAACGCGTTCTAGGCACAGAAAAAGGATTCATCGGTCCCCTAAACTGTCCCATAGACTTTTTCGCAGACGAAACAACGTCCCCAATGACGAACTTTGTTTGTGCGGGCAATGCTAAAGATAAGCACTACGTAAATGTAAACTGGGATCGCGACCTCCTCCCCCCCCAATACGGTGACTTTCTACTCGCTGAAGAGGGAGACACATGTCCTGAAAATCCTGGCCATCCTTACCGCATTTATCAAGGCATAGAAGTTGCTCATATTTTCAATCTCGGGACACGCTATACCGATAGTTTTGAGGTAAACTTCCAAGATGAACACGGGCAAACCCAGCAGTGCTGGATGGGGACCTACGGCATTGGAGTCGGAAGAACATTAGCCGCTTGTGTAGAACAGCTTGCCGACGACCGTGGTATTGTTTGGCCAAAAGCACTCGCTCCCTTCTCTATCACTATCGCCTTTAACGGAGGAGACACTGTATCTCAAGAGCTTGCGGAAACTATTTATCATGAGCTACAAAGTCAAGGCTATGAGCCCCTTCTTGATGATCGAGATGAAAGACTCGGATTTAAACTTAAAGACAGTGACCTTATCGGCATTCCTTATAAGCTTATTTTAGGAAAGTCCTACCAATCTTCGGGAATATTCGAAATTGAATCCCGATCTGGAGAAAAGTATACAGTCTCCCCGGAGGCCTTCCCTACTTGGTGTCAGAATCACTTAGCCTAGCTCTTTGATCGCTGCCCTCCTCGTAAAAAAGTTAGCATTCATTCAATTCGAGTGCTAAATTCTCTTGACCTTCTCGGGTTCTTTTCCTATAATGCTCTCAGTTACGATTGTTCTAGTAGGACTCGAGATGGCTAGATCCAAAGTCTCAAAGCGAGATTCAAAAATCCTTGATATCCTGTTTGCTACAACAGAGTTGTACCTAAAAACAGGGCAGCCTGTAGGGTCTAAAACTTTAAAGGAAAGTTTTTGCTCTGATTTGAGTACGGCAACTATAAGAAATTACTTTGCAGAACTTGAAGCTGAAGGATTCTTAAAAAAAAATCATACTTCCGGAGGAAGAATCCCTACAGACCTAGCATTACGTCACTATGTAGATCACCAAGAAGAATGCCCAGAAGCTGAGATTTCTGCCCCCATTTTTGATAAGATCAGTCAGCTTCCTAGCGAAAGTCGCAATATTATCAAGGATCTACAAAAAGCTACGGAACTTCTTGGAGAAATCCTAGACCTGCCTACGTTTTTTTCTTCCCCACGCTTTGAAAATGATTCCGTAACCAATATTCAAATTACACAGGTCGATAAGCAAAGAGCTGTCACCATCCTCTCTACGGAGTTTGGTCAGATCTTCACAGACACCCTATGGCTGCCTGAAGCTTGCGATACTCTTTCTATCAAACGTATAGAAAAATTCCTGCAGAACTACATCCGAAAGCTCCCCACAAATGAGGAACTTTCGAAAAAAGAAGAACACCTGAGCATGTCCCTCTATAATGAGGTGGTTGTCCGCTATCTAACACGCTACTGCAACTTTAGTGAAGAAGATCTCTATCAAACAGGAATGTCGAAACTACTGAAATACGAAGCGTTTAAAGATCCTGAAGTTCTAGCTCTAGGACTCTCTCTTTTTGAAAATCGCAGACAAATGTGTGAGCTTCTAAATATAGGAATGCATAAAGGAAGAGCTACAGCGTTCATAGGGAAGGAGCTTTCTGATATTTTAGGGACCTCGAATCCAGGATGTTCTGTAATTACTATTCCCTATTATATGAATCGCTCTCCACTCGGAGCTTTAGGTATCCTAGGCCCGATCAATCTTCCTTATAAGGAAGCTCTTCCTTTGCTCAAACTATTTGCGAATAAAATAAATGAAACCCTGACACAAAGTTTCTACAAATTTAAACTATCCTTCAGAAGACCTCTCACCTCTAACTGTAAGCTTTCGAATGAGCCTATTTTAAGAACGGAGTACTCTTCTATAAAACTATTACCCTCTAAGGAGACGTTATGACAGATACCCCACCTGAAAATGAGGAACAACACGAAAGCAATGTTCAAAACGAAAATGAAGTTGAACATTTGCAACAGGAAATCGTCACCCTAAAAACCGAATTAAAAGAAAAAAACGATAAGTATCTCATGGCTCTAGCAGAATCTGAGAATTCTAGAAAACGCTTACAAAAAGAACGCCAAGAACTTATGCAGTATGCTTTAGAAAATACTTTAATAGACTTTCTCAATCCCATAGAAAGCATGGAGAAAGCCCTCGGATTTGCTACACAAATGTCCGACGATGTAAAAAATTGGGCCCTCGGATTCAACATGATTCTCAACCAATTCAAACAAATCTTCGAGGAAAAAGGTATTATTGAATATTCTTCAATAGGCCAAAAGTTTAACCCCTTCCTACACGAAGCGGTGCAAACAGAAGAGACTTCTGAAGTTCCTGAGGGGACGATTTTAGAAGAGTTTGCAAAGGGATATAAAATAGGAGAACGCCCGATTCGGGTAGCTAAAGTTAAAGTCGCTAAAGCTCCTACTCCCAAAGAAAATAAAGAATAGAAATAACCCCTAGAGATTAGGTACCAAACATGAGTGAACACAAAAAATCAAGCAAAATTATAGGTATAGACTTAGGCACAACAAACTCCTGCGTATCTGTTATGGAAGGAGGACAAGCTAAAGTAATTACATCATCCGAAGGAACAAGAACCACGCCATCGATCGTTGCCTTCAAAGGTAATGAGAAATTAGTGGGGATTCCAGCAAAACGTCAAGCAGTGACAAATCCAGAAAAAACTCTCGGCTCTACAAAACGCTTTATTGGCCGTAAGTACTCTGAAGTAGCTTCGGAAATCCAAACCGTTCCTTATACAGTCACCTCCGGATCTAAAGGTGATGCCGTTTTCGAAGTTGATGGCAAACAATACACTCCAGAAGAAATTGGCGCACAAATCTTAATGAAAATGAAAGAGACAGCAGAAGCTTATCTAGGCGAAACTGTCACAGAAGCAGTGATCACCGTCCCCGCATACTTCAATGATTCTCAACGAGCATCCACAAAAGATGCTGGACGCATTGCAGGTCTAGATGTAAAACGTATCATTCCAGAACCTACCGCAGCAGCTCTTGCCTACGGAATCGATAAAGTCGGTGATAAAAAAATCGCTGTCTTCGACCTTGGTGGAGGAACTTTTGATATCTCCATCCTAGAAATCGGTGATGGCGTCTTCGAAGTTCTATCTACAAATGGAGATACTCTCCTCGGTGGAGACGACTTTGATGAAGTCATTATCAAATGGATGATCGAAGAATTCAAAAAACAAGAAGGCATTGATCTTAGCAAAGATAATATGGCCTTACAAAGACTTAAAGATGCTGCTGAGAAAGCAAAAATAGAACTTTCAGGAGTCTCTTCCACAGAAATCAATCAGCCATTCATCACAATGGATGCACAAGGACCTAAACACCTTGCATTGACACTCACACGTGCGCAATTCGAGAAACTCGCAGCCTCTCTAATCGAAAGAACAAAATCTCCATGCATCAAAGCACTCAGTGACGCAAAACTTTCCGCTAAGGATATCGATGATGTTCTCTTAGTTGGAGGTATGTCAAGAATGCCCGCAGTGCAAGAAACTGTAAAAGAACTCTTCGGCAAAGAGCCTAATAAAGGAGTCAACCCCGACGAAGTTGTTGCTATTGGAGCCGCAATTCAAGGTGGTGTTCTTGGCGGAGAAGTTAAGGATGTTCTACTTCTAGACGTTATCCCCCTATCTCTGGGTATCGAAACTCTAGGAGGCGTCATGACGACTCTGGTAGAGAGAAATACTACAATCCCTACACAGAAAAAACAAATCTTCTCCACAGCTGCTGATAACCAGCCTGCGGTTACCATCGTAGTTCTCCAAGGAGAGCGTCCCATGGCCAAAGATAACAAGGAAATCGGAAGATTCGATCTTACAGATATCCCTCCGGCTCCTCGAGGCCATCCTCAAATCGAAGTCTCCTTCGATATCGATGCAAACGGAATTTTCCATGTCTCAGCTAAAGATGTTGCCAGCGGTAAAGAACAGAAAATTCGTATCGAAGCAAGCTCAGGACTTCAAGAAGATGAAATCCAAAGAATGGTTCGAGATGCCGAAATTAATAAGGAAGAAGATAAAAAACGTCGTGAAGCTTCAGATGCTAAAAATGAAGCCGATAGCATGATCTTCAGAGCCGAAAAAGCTATTAAAGATTATAAGGAGCAAATTCCTGAAACTTTAGTTAAAGAAATCGAAGAGCGAATCGAAAACGTGCGCAACGCACTCAAAGATGACGCTCCTATTGAAAAAATTAAAGAGGTTACTGAAGACCTAAGCAAGCATATGCAAAAAATTGGAGAGTCTATGCAATCGCAGTCTGCATCAGCAGCAGCATCATCGGCAGCCAATGCTAAAGGTGGACCTAACATCAATACAGAAGATTTGAAAAAACATAGTTTCAGTACGAAGCCTCCTTCAAATAACGGTTCTTCAGAAGACCATATCGAAGAAGCTGATGTAGAAATTATTGATAACGACGATAAGTAATCAAAATTTTCAATTTAAGTTTCTCTATTCCCATCCTCATAAGAGGATGGGAAACTTCCTTATAAACAGAAAACAGTTCCATTCTCTTATTCTCTGATCAAGGAGTTGCAATAACAGAGCTTCTTTAGTACAATTGGCTTTGAATTTGAGACTGCTCCTTTCATAATCACAAAACCCACTTAAAAGGGAAAATTTTGTTGAGCCACTCAGTTCACGAGTGAAACTACGGGATTTCTCGTTCAATGTCCTAAACTTACAGGCGGAGCCCAATTGTTGAAAAAACCAAAAAGAAAACCAGGGAGAAGAACATACGGTAAATCCTTGAAGATTTTTATTCCAGGAACCCTATTTGTTCATGCTAGAAAAGGTTTCGGTTTTGTTTCTCCCGACAACCCCGAAGAATACCCATTTGATATTTTTGTTCCCGCCCGAGATTTACGCGGGGCTCTAGATGGTGACCACGTGATTGTCTCCGTGCTTCCCTATCCAAGAGACGGACAAAAACTCAAAGGCACTATCAGCGAAGTACTCGCAAGAGGAAAAACAACACTCGTAGGAACGATCACCTCACTAGTCAGTCCCACATCAGCACTTGCCTACACAAGCATGTCGGGATCCCAATCTTTAATTCCAGTAGAACTCCTTCCCGGACGCACTTACAAAATCGGCGATCGCATTCTTCTGAGCACTCCTCCCTGGGTAGATAAACCCCAAGAAGGAGCCTCTCCAGCCTTACAAATGCTCGAATTTATTGGCCACATCACCAACGCTAAAGCGGACTTTCAGGCAATTCAAGCCGAATATAACCTTGCCGAAGAATTCCCCCCAGAGGTCATTGAAGAAGCAAGCCTTTTCTCTCAAAAACACATTACCCAAGTTCTCCACTCTCGCAAAGATCTCCGTGATCTCCTCTGTTTCACCATAGACTCTTCCACAGCCAGAGACTTCGACGATGCCATCTCCCTCACCTACGATCATAATAACAATTACATTCTTGGTGTACACATCGCAGACGTCTCCCACTACGTTACCCCACATTCTCACCTAGACAAAGAAGCTGCTAAACGCTGTAACTCTACATATTTCCCAGGGAAAGTCATTCCCATGTTGCCATCAGCACTCTCTGATAATCTCTGCAGCTTAAAACCAAACGTTGATAGACTCGCTGTATCCGTATTTATGACGTTTACAAAATCAGGTCATCTTTCAGATTACCAGATTTTCCGTAGCGTCATTCGAAGCAAATATCGTATGACCTACGATGAAGTCGATAACATCATTGAAAAGAAACACTCCCACCCCCTCTCAAAAATCCTCAATGAGATGGCCACTCTAAGTAAAAAGTTTTCCGATATCCGTGAAGAACGTGGTTGCATTCGCTTTGTCCTCCCCTCAGTCACTATGTCCTTGGATAATCTTCAAGAACCCGTAGCTCTGATAGAAAACCACCAGACCTTCTCCCATAAACTCATCGAAGAGTTTATGCTTAAAGCAAACGAAGTGGTCGCCTATCATATCTCCCATCAAGGCGTTTCTCTACCTTTTCGTAGTCACGAACCTCCCAATGATGAAAACCTACTCGCCTTCCAAGAATTGGCAAAAAACATGGGCTTTGATATCACGTTCACTCCCACACAAGAACCTGATTACCAATACCTTTTGCAAACTACGTCAGCAGGACATCCCCTAGAGCAAGTTCTACACTCGCAGTTTGTCCGAAGTATGAAAACAGCCTCCTACTCTACAGAAAATAAAGGTCATTACGGACTTAAGCTCGACTACTACACCCACTTTACGAGTCCCATACGTAGATATATCGATCTTATTGTTCACAGGCTTCTCTTCAACCCCCTATCTATAGACCAAACGCACCTCGAAATTATCGTAAGAGCATGCTCTACAAAAGAACGAGTATCCGCAAAAGCAGAAAATTCTTTCGAAAACCTCAAAAAAACTCGGTTCATAAATAAATTTTTGCAAGAGCAACCTAAAACTACATACCATGCGTATATCATCACTGCAAATCATGAAGGACTCTCATTTGTAGTGACCGAATTCTGCCATGAAGGGTTCATTGCAGCAGCAGAACTCCCTAAAGAATATTCCCTAAAGAAAAACGCTCTTCCAGAATCTATCCCAGATAAAATGAAACCTGGAGCTTCTATAAAAGTCACTATTGATTCCGTGAATCTCCTTACGCAAAAAATCGTCTGGTCTATAGCGACAACCACAGAAGATAAACCTAAGAAAATAAAGAAAACGCCTTCTAAGAAAAAAGGAACGAAAAAAAGAGCCTCGTAACGTGCTACAAGAACATTTTTTTCTATCGGAAGATGTAATTACACTAGCGCAACAGCTTTTAGGACATAAACTCATCACAACACATGAGGGTCTGATAACTTCAGGTTACATTGTAGAAACCGAAGCGTATCGTGGCCCTGATGACAAAGCATGCCACGCCTACAACTACAGAAAAACTCAGAGGAACAGAGCGATGTACCTGAAAGGAGGCTCTGCTTACCTCTACCGTTGCTATGGCATGCATCACCTATTGAATGTTGTCACTGGACCTGAGGACATTCCCCATGCCGTCCTGATCCGGGCCATCCTTCCTGATCAAGGCAAAGAACTTATGATCCAACGCCGCCAATGGAGAGATAAACCCCCACACCTTCTCACCAATGGACCCGGAAAAGTGTGCCAAGCTCTAGGAATCTCTTTGGAAAACAATAGGCAACGCCTAAATACCCCAGCTCTCTATATCAGCAAAGAAAAAATCTCTGGGACTCTAACAGCAACTGCCCGGATCGGCATCGATTATGCTCAAGAGTATCGTGATGTCCCATGGAGATTTCTCCTATCCCCAGAAGATTCGGGAAAAGTTTTATCTTAAATAATCTTAAGCTGTATAGTAAGGAAACAAATGCCCATTTCCTCATATCTTGCAGGAGAATCATGAAAAAATACTTTATTACAGGACTTGTTATTCTCCTTCCTCTAGCAATTACTATTGCTATTGTTACTATGATCATGAACTTCCTAACCCAACCCTTCGTAGGCTTGGCTTCGGAATTCTTTGAGAAATTTAGCTTTTATACTAAACATAGAGCTCTTCTAAAATTCGTATTGCAAATCATTTTACTCTTCGGTCTCTTTTTCGCCACAGTGCTCCTAGGTTTCCTCACGAGAATTATGATTTTTAAATCCCTACTCTCTATCTACGACAAAATCTTACACCGAATTCCCATCATTAAAACAGTGTATAAAGCTGCGCAACAAGTCATGACTACCATATTTGGATCAAAATCAGGATCCTTCAAACAAGTAGTTATGGTTCCTTTCCCTAACGCAAATGTTCAATGCATCGGTCTCGTCGCTGGAGACGCACCCACAGTATGCTGCACAGGAGAAAAGGAAGACGACCCCCTCGTCACGGTCTTCATCCCAACAACACCCAACCCCACCTCAGGGTTTCTTACCCTATTTAGAAAATCTGATATCGTATTCCTAGATATGAAAATCGAAGATGCTTTCAAATATATTATCTCCTGTGGAGTCCTCTCAACCCCCATGGCATGCCCCTCGTCTCCCCTCCCTGACGAGCTACACCAAGATCAAGGCAGCTAAAAGACGTCATCTTCTTGAAAAAAAACTCTTCTTTTACTATCCTTTTTCTTATAAAGTACTCCGTATCCTCAATTTCCGTTGTCTGGAGAAATTAAAAAATTCAATATCGAGTTATTTATGACACGAATGAGTAAACAAGCTCGGCGCAGAGCGAAAAGTCCTAAAAAACGTAAACCTAAGTATGCCATTGTGCATCCAGCGCCAGCTCCAAGAATTGTATATAAATTGCATACGAATGCATTGAGCACCAGTGATAGCATTTTTATCCCGAAAATAGGTTAATTTCTAGAGTAGAATTATGTCTCGACATCGTAGTTATGGTAAATCTGTCAAAGGGGTTACCAAAAGAAATGTTTTGAAGCGTTTTGAGCGAGTAGAAGTCTTGCGTAAGTTGGGCCGTTGGAATGATAGTACAGCGAAAAAAGTCACAGGTTTACCTAAGACCCCTATTTTAAAATAAGTTTGTTTTTCTCTATGGGAATTTCATTCGCGTGACGCAAGAAAAGATCAAAATACATGTTTCCAATGAGCAAACATGTATTCCTATTCATTTGGTTTCTGTAGAGAAGCTGGTTCTTACGCTCTTAGAGCACTTAAAAGTAACAACTAATGAAATTTTTATCTACTTCCTAGAAGATAAAGCTCTTGCAGAACTCCATGATAAGGTATTTGCTGATCCTTCTCTAACAGATACGATCACTCTGCCTATTGATGCTCCCGGAGATCCCGCTTATCCTCATGTTTTAGGAGAAGCATTCATTAGCCCACAGGCCGCTCTTAGGTTTTTAGAGAACACATCCCCAAACCAAGAGGATATCTACGAAGAAATCTCGAGATACCTCGTCCACTCTATTCTCCATATGCTCGGATACGACGACACCTCATCAGAAGAAAAGAGAAAAATGAGAGTTAAAGAAAATCAAATCCTGTGTATGTTAAGAAAAAAACATGCTTTGCTAACAGCTTAACATGCTCCATATTCTTTTAGCCATATTCTGTATTCTTCTATTCCTAGCCTTCGGGCTTACGCAACCGTCCTGTCACGGATCCTCAAAATTCCTAAAAACCCTAAACCAACGCTTCTTCAAAGATAAAGGAAGAGAGTATCCCCCCTTCCCCAGTGCTCCTACAATTCTCGCCACGCTGCTCTGCATCCTCTATGGAGCTCTCGGGACAAAACTCTATACCCTCCTCCCTCCAAAAACAGCTCACAAAGATCTCCTATTCTGGCCCCTATACTCTCTAAGCGCCCTGATAGCTTACGGATTCCTCCCCCCATGGATCTCTACAAAAGTCCCTAAAGAAACCACCGCCCACCTCCGTTTTCTAGCTTCGGTATTCCAACTCGGTCTCTTCCCACTGCAACTGCTCTTTTACAGACGCCGCCCTAACCAACAAGTACGATCTTCAACATCATTTCAAAGCCAGCTCTCCGAAGCCCTCTCCGCTTTTGATAACCTCATTGTCCGTGAAGTCATGATCCCAAAAGTAGATATTTTCGCACTTCCCGAAGAAACTACACTACAAGAAGCTCTGGTTCTCGTAAGCGAAGAAGGCTACAGTCGCGTTCCCGTTTATAAAAAAAACTTAGACAACATCACAGGAATCCTTCTTGTTAAAGATCTCTTACTGCTCTATACAAGCAGCCACGACCTCAGCCAACCCATATCCTCAGTAGCAAAACCCCCATTCTATGCCCCAGAAATAAAAAAAGCCTCCTCTCTTCTCCAAGAGTTCCGACAAAAACATCGCCATCTAGCCATCATAGTCAATGAATACGGATTCACAGAAGGCATCGCTACCATGGAAGATATTATCGAAGAAATTATAGGAGAGATCGCAGACGAGCACGACGTACAAGAAAATACTCCTTATAAGAAAATCGGAAGCTCTTGGATTGTAGATGGAAGAATGAATATCTCCGACGCTGAAGAGTACTTCAATTTGAAAATCGATCATGAAAATAGCTACGATACACTAGGAGGACATGTCTTCCATAAAGTGGGTGCTGTTCCCCAAAAAGGAATGCGTATCCATCACGAAAACTTCGATATAGAAATCATTACCTGCACAGAACGAAATGTCGGAAAACTAAAAATCACACCAAGAAAACGTAAATTCAATATCTCCTAAGAATGTAAACATCCTAGGACCGATTTCCTTGCACTCCACGATCCCATCCTGCCTCCCCCCAATCGAAATTCTCAAACATCACCAATAAAAATCTCTTTGCAAAAAAGCTAAAGATTTATCAGAGTGAAAACTTAAGCTCCCGTATAGTTAGGAGAACTATCTAGATGAGTGATATCCAAAAAGAAGAACACGGCTCAACAACAATCTTTCATCTCCACGGAAAACTTGATGGAATTTCTTCTCCAGAAGTACAAGAAAATATTTCCCAATCCCTAGCAGCTGGATCCAAAAATATCATTCTCGACTGTGCTCACCTCGATTACATGTCCAGTGCAGGTATCCGAGTCCTACTGCAAAGCTACCATCAAGTAGGACAACATTCTGGGAAAATTGTCCTGACTACAGTCCCAAAAACCATAGAACAAACTCTCTATGTTACAGGATTCCTTTCTTACTTTAAAATATTCAATACTGTGGATGAAGCGATACAAACACTAAACAAAGACGGGGATTGAGAAAAACCTCACTGTTAGTATATGATGGCGCTTTTAAGTCATATAAAGCCTCCCTCTTACTATGCGACGATCTGTTTGTTACGTTAACCCTTCGATAGCTCGAGCAGGGCAAATTTCTACTTGGAAATTTCTTTATTCCCTTGCCACACCACTACCAGCTGGAACCAAATGTAAATTTGACTTAGCAGGAAGTGGGAAACCCACAGATTGGGAAGCCCCCGCGACAGATCTCTCCCAAACTAGAAACGTAATCTACGCAGAAATGCCAGAAGGCGAAATCATCGAAGCAACCGCCATTCCTGTAAAAGACAATCCCGTTCCACAATTCGAGTTTACTCTCCCCTACGAACTTCAAGTAGGAGAAACCCTCACTATTGTCATGGGAGCCTCTCCAAACCATCCTCAAGTCGATGATGCTGGGAACGGAGCCCAACTTTTCGCACAACGTCGCAAACCCTTTTACCTCTACATCGATCCTACAGGAGAAGGAAACTATGATGAACCCGATGTCTTCTCTATGGATATCCGCGGAAACGTCCTAAAAAAAATAGAGATCTTTACTCCCTCCTATGTCGTTAAAAACAAACGCTTCGATATCACCGTGCGATTTGAAGACGAATTCGGGAACCTCACCAACTTCTCTCCTGAAGAGACCCGAATCGAGCTTTCCTACGAGCATCTTAGAGAAAATTTAAATTGGCAGCTCTTCATCCCAGAAACAGGCTTTGTTATTCTTCCTAATCTCTATTTCAATGAGCCTGGAATTTATCGCATCCAATTGAAAAACCTCTCTACACAAGAAATTTTCATCTCTGCCCCTATCAAATGTTTCGCTGACTCCGCCCCGAATCTTATGTGGGGTCTCCTCCACGGCGAATCCGAACGCGTCGACTCTGAAGAAAATATTGAAACTTGTATGCGTTATTTCCGAGATGACCGCGCTCTGAATTTCTATGCTTCTTCATCATTCGAAAATCAAGAGAACCTCTCTCCAGATATTTGGAAGCTCATCAATCAAACTGTCTCCGACTTTAATGAAGAAGATCGCTTCATCACACTATCCGGATTCCAATATAGCGGAGAACCTCATCTCGAGGGAGTGCGTCACATCCTTCATACCAAGGAAACAAAGTCCCACTCGAAACACAAAGAATACAAACATATTCCCCTCGCCAAGCTCTATAAAAGCACTGTCAACCACGACATGATTTCTATTCCTTCGTTCACAGCTTCTAAAGAACATGGTTTTGACTTTGAGAATTTCTACCCCGAGTTCGAAAGAGTTGTAGAAATTTATAATGCCTGGGGATCTTCAGAAACCACAGCCGCTCTAAACAACCCCTTCCCTATCCAAGGTAAAGATAGCGAAGATCCTCGAGGTACAGTAATTGAAGGATTAAAGAAGAATCTCCGCTTCGGATTTGTTGCTGGGGGTCTCGACGATCGAGGAATTTATAAAGACTACTTTGACTCTCCGCAAGTGCAATATTCCCCAGGGTTGACGGCTATCATTTGTAATAAATATACCCGAGAGTCTCTTGTTGAAGCTTTATTCGCACGTCATTGCTACGCTACAACAGGACCTAGGATCGTCTTAAGCTTCAACATCACTTCAGCCCCTATGGGCTCCGAACTCTCCACAGGGTCGAAACCTGGACTCAACGTCAACCGTCACATCTCTGGTCATGTGGCAGGCACTGCCCTACTCAAGACTGTAGAAATCATCCGCAATGGCGAAGTTCTCCATACCTTCTTCCCCGATAGCAATAACCTGGACTATGAATACGATGATATGGTACCCCTAAGTTCAGTGACCCTAAAAGATCCAAACGGTAAAGCACCTTTTGTATTCTACTATCTCAGGGTCACTCAGGCAGACAATGCTATGGCCTGGAGTTCCCCAATCTGGGTGGATTTAAATTAAGAAACTATCCTATCTAAGGATTTCTTATGATGACACTTTTTCTCGTAATCTGCTGTGCCGCAGTATTGTTAGGTCTAGGGATGGGTATTCTACTTGTAGGTTCCCATTTGCTTGGCAGGCCCCTCTCTAAAGGGTGTCAAAAACCAGATTGCTGCCAAAAAAAAACATGTGACAAAACAGAGCACTGTGCTACAAAATCTCGAGAGAATAGTACATCAAAGTGTTCATCAAATGACGACGTGCCTCCCACAGCCCCCTAAAACTTCCCCCCTCTACTCCATATTCGAAAAACTGGATGCCCAAGAACGATTAAGCAGTGAAGACGCTCTTCATCTCCTCCTCCTCACGAATAAAGAAGATCAACGCACACTCTGGAATTTTGCAGACCAAGTTCGCAAACAACGGGTTGGCGACACTGTATACTACTCCTCAACCTTGTACCTCTATCCTACAAATTTCTGTGACTTCAGCTGCAAATTTTGCTCTTTCTATGCAAAACCTGGAGACCCTAAAGGATGGCTCTACTCCCCAGATGATCTTCTACAGCAAATCCAAAATATAAAAACTCCAATTACAGAAGTACATATCGTGGGAGGCTGTTTCCCCTCCTGCAATCTGCAATACTATTCCGATCTATTTACTAAAATCAAAGAGTACGATCCTCAGATCCATATCAAAGCTCTTACTGCCATTGAATATGCCTATCTCTCAGATCTTGATAACCTTTCTATTCGCGATGTTCTTCTCACATTAAAAGATGCGGGTCTTGATTCCATCCCCGGAGGAGGAGCTGAAATCCTCGTCGACAAAATACGTAATTTCTTAGCTCCCAAACGCCTTTCTTCTTCTGATTTTCTCAACATCCATAAGATGGCTCATCAACTGGGAATCCATAGCAATATAACCATGCTCTGCTATCATAAAGAAGGACCTGAAGACCTCGTCACCCACATGGTAAAAGTCCGCGACTTACAAGACGAAACTCAGGGCTTTAAAAACTTCATACTTCTAAAATTCGCCCAAGAAAATAATGTCCTAGGAAAAAGATTAAGAAAATCAGGCCAGGGTCATGCCATCCCTCTAAAATCTTTAATGGCAGTAGCCCGAATCTTCTTAGACAACTTTTCCAATATGAAAGCCTTATGGAATTACCTAGGTATTGAGGCAGCTCTAGACCTCCTTTCCTGTGGTGCTAATGACCTTTCTTCAACACATATGGGGGAAAAGGTTTTCCAGATGGCCTCATCTAAAGAACCTATTAAAATGGACGCTGAGGGAATGGCGGCCCTCATCACACAACAAGGGAGAACGCCATGTCTAACCAACTCCAGCCATGTATAAGCTTAGGCTGCGTAAGTTATATTAATTCCTTTCCGCTGTCCCTACAACTCATAAAAAGAAACGATATTCGCTGTGTTCTTGCTCCCCCTGCAGACCTCCTCAACTTGCTAATCGAAGGGAAACTCGATGTTGCTTTGACCTCATCCCTAGGAGCTATCTCTCATAACTTGGGGTATGTCCCCGGCTTTGGAATTGCAGCAAACCAACGTATCCTCAGTGTAAACCTCTATGCAGCTCCCACTTTCTTTAACTCACCGCAACCTCGGATTGCCGCAACTTTAGAAAGTCGCTCCTCTATAGGACTCTTAAAAGTGCTTTGTCGTCATCTCTGGCGCATCCCAACTCCTCATATCCTAAGATTCATAACTACAAAAGTACTCAGACAAACCCCTGAAAATTATGATGGCCTCCTCCTAATCGGAGATGCAGCGCTACAACATCCTGTACTTCCTGGATTTGTAACCTATGACCTTGCCTCGGGGTGGTATGATCTTACAAAGCTACCTTTTGTATTTGCTCTTCTTCTACACAGCACCTCTTGGAAAGAACATCCCCTACCCAACCTTGCGATGGAAGAAGCCCTCCAACAGTTCGAATCTTCACCCGAAGAAGTCCTTAAAGAAGCTCATCAACATACAGGTCTGCCCCCTTCTCTTCTTCAAGAATACTATGCCCTATGCCAGTACCGTCTAGGAGAAGAACACTACGAAAGCTTTGAAAAATTCCGGGAATATTATGGAACCCTCTACCAACAAGCCCGACTGTAAAAAGATCTTCGATTCCATAGCGAGTAAGTATGATCGCACAAATACAATACTCTCTTTAGGAATGCACCATTTCTGGAATCGCTCTTTGATCCAGATCCTAGGGTCGGGATACTCTCTCCTGGATCTCTGCGCAGGAACAGGAAAAGTCGCGAAGCGTTATATTGCCGCACACCCTCAAGCATCAGTAACTCTCGTCGACTTTTCCTCAGCAATGCTCGACATTGCAAAACAACACCTTCCCCAGGGCTCTTGCTCTTTTATTCATAGCGATATTAATCAACTGCCCTTGGAGAATCATTCTTATCCCCTAGCAGCGATGGCCTATGGCCTCAGGAACCTCTCGGATCCACATAAAGCCCTACAAGAAATCTCCCGAGTGCTTATGCCTTCTGGAAAACTGGGCATTCTAGAGCTCACACCTCCAAAAAAAACACACCCTACCTATAGTGCCCATAAGCTCTATTTGCGTGCTGTCGTCCCCTGGATTGGAAAGTCTGTTTCTAAAGATCCCGACGCCTATAGCTATCTCAGCAAAAGTATCCAGCAACTTCCAAAGGACCACGATCTTGAAGACCTATTCTCTAAATCAGGATTTTATATTGCGAAAAAGAAAAAATTGTTCCTAGGAGCGGCTACGATTTGGCTACTAGAGAAACAATAAAACATGGAGGATCTCCAAGCTTGGTCGCAAGGAGCTCCCTAAGATTCGTGGAGTGCTCTACCCCACGCTAAACTAAAATGGTAAACCTACCTCTGGGAAGACTCTCATCAGCAAAACTCCCGACAAGCTTCGTCCTGACACAACTCTTAAATCGCTGTTTTAGCATAGCAGTCTTGCTAGGTTCGTTATCGATAATAAAAGCACCCTCTTCATCCGAAGACTCAAAGAACTGCATAATCTCACCAGAAGCAACTAAACTCTCCAAAAGCTCTACAAGCTCGGTACGTCTTTCACCAACTCCTCTAAGGACAAATCTCCCAAACGGCTGATTCTCCCAATATCCAGAAATACGTCCAGCCTGCACCAGACCCTCGAGTACCGACCGAATCTCTCCAGCTTGATCAGGATGGTCATACCAACCTTCGATTCCAGGCTCTAGGACCCGTAGCCCCTTAAAGAGAATCTCCTCATCAGAAGCCACCAAAAATTCCGTTAAGATGTTATTTTTAGGCTTAGACTCGAATTCCGATTTAAAGAGGTCTAGTTTTGACGTAGGAAGAGGTTTAGCTGTACAGCTCCTCCCTACGTTAAAGCTTTGCAAGAGCCATGCCACTAAAGAATTGAATACTTTAATACGTGCTTGTGACTGAGTTGCCGCCAGCCCTCGGGCAAGAATCATATTCCCTAACTCTTTGTTTAAGAAAATTTCTTCTAATCCTTCTTTCTTTGTTTTAAAGAAAAATTTATAGAGCCTCTCCGACCAACGCCAATTCGTACGCCAATTCTCAGGTAAATCAGGAACGTGTTTCTGTATTTCATCCTTAGAAAGTTCATAATCAGCTAAATAGCCATTATACAAGTCCAACTCCATACGACGCGCACGAGTAGCTTCTAAAATCAGACTTTTTTCTTCATCTGTAAACATCACCTCAGGTTCTTTAGGCGGCTCTGGATAGGGAACATTTTGAACTACAAGCGCATACCTCAGAGAAAAACTCGGCTCCTCCTCTGTCCCTGGTGTAGAATCCACGGTAGCCTCAGCCGCCGCAGCCTCTGAAACCCCAGATGTGGTGTCTGTAGTTCCCGAAGCTGCAGGCATGGTATCTGTTGTATTCCCTGGAGCTACAGGTGAAGACTCTACAGTCTCGGAAGCTGCAGGTATCTCTTGAGTAGGATTGGCGTTCACAGGAACCATTTCCGAATCCACAATAACAGCGTCCTTACTACCTAAACTTTTAGGAAACTTTAGGCGCTTCATTGTTTCTTCTAACCAAACTAGCTGCTCCTCAGAACCAAGGATAGGGGCCCACTGGACCAAAGTACTACATAGCCGGCCGTGGGCTGGAGAAATTTGAGAAACTTGTGGCTCAAGAGAACGTATCCCAATAGCGGGCCCAGCCTCCTCATAATCACTTTTCACAGAGAGGTTATCCCACTGCAAAGCAAAAGGACGCCTTTGAAGAATACATAATTTTAATATGTCATCCAATCCCGAAATTATAGAAAAATTCCTTTTAGCAAACTCCTTACCCTTCGCACCGGAAGTGTGCTGCGGGACAAAGAAAGGCCCTATAGGCAAGCGCTCATTAGGAACTAAAGTAGGGAAGTCACAGAGCCCCCTTGCCACCATACATACGTAATAGGCCTTCGCGATAGCCCTCCCCAGGACGGCTAGGATAATCTTCACGAACCATGACACTCGGAATGATATCGATATTCTTCAATCCCATTTTCTCTATAATCAACTTAGAGTGGATCAACCGGTAGCAATCTACCATAGCAAAATGGGCGTCGTAATCAGAGCGGAAAGCCTCACAAATCGTATTGCCTTCCTTAGTCCTCAGCGATGACCCTTGTTTTTCAATAACAAAGCACAAAGAACTGACGTGAGGCCTAAAATCCCGAATCAAACAGGCCCAATCCACCAAAGGCTCGTTCGGTGGCTCAGGGCTGAAATGCTCCATAAATAGGAAAATTTTAGCAGCTAAGGCATGGTTAAGACCATGGTTCTGAAATGGAGAGAATAACGTCCTTACTATAGGAATCTCGCCTGTGCCTAAAGATGATCGTCCTAAATCCCAATGGCGGACCCCCTCGTAGTAAACGGAGCGAGCGGGCTTGTGAATCTCAAAAGCTCTCTTATTTTGCCGGTAACTCGTAACAGTGCTATAAGTAAGATAACTTATAATTGCAACGTCACCAAGAAGTGACATCACAAAAAGAATTAACCCCATTACCGTAAAAGAGGTCGGCAAGGCCATAATGCTTGGAATCAAACTAGAGAGGGCCACACAAACCAAAATGATCAACAATGCGCATAAAAAGATGACACTTGCCCGAACTAGACGTGTGCTCAACTGATTCTGACTCGTATCCTCAAGATACGTCTTTAAGCTACAGGTAACCCGAGTCGGCTCTATTCTTCCGCAGCTCAGTAGTGATGACATGATGAACTATTCACTGTTTCTTAAATTAGCTTTAAAAATTTTAACAGTTTTTTAATTAAAAAAATGACTAATAATAAATAGCTATTGTTAAAATTTTAACAAAACAATAAATAGAAATAAGAAAGATTTGTAATAAGATCATGTAAAGAAGCAATAAGAACAGCGTCTAAAAATAAACTACTTCACAAAATAGAAGATTAAGAAGATTTTTTGCGGCCTCGCTTGCTCCCCTTCGTCTTAGTGACCACTTTCTCATCATCATCACCAAAGAAATCTCCAGTAGAAAGAGAGTCGTAACCAAGCTTAGCCGAAAGCTCTTTAAGAGAAGCAAACCTCTCTGAAAGATTGGTAAGATTCAGCTGGTCTTCAACACGAGTCGAACCGCGCAAGTTAGCAAGAAATTCTTCTTCCGTATCAAATTTTTCTGAGAAAGTAATTGAAGAGGGTGAAGTAATCTCGGGTAAGAAAAGGAAACGACGAGCAGCCTGAGGGACTTTTGTATAAATATCACTCGAAATTGTTGTTTCTGTTTCTACCTTAGCAGATTGCTTCGGAGGACGGCCTCGTTTCGGACGAGGGTTTAATGCTTCATTGGAATAGTAAATCTTAGCTTTGTTCGACAACAACTGACGCGCTTGAGTGATTTCTTTCCCCACCTTGGCATCAAACAAATGTATTTTCAACTGTTCCAAAACATTCTTTGTGAAATCTAGATCTTCTTCAAAGACAAAATGGAACTTATTATTGCGAAGCCATTCTATAATTCGAATTCGAGAACGCTCTACATAAAATTGCTGCCACTTTTCTAACTCTGCCTCGTGATCATAAATAAACTCTAAAAACTGCTCACGGGCATTCTTGGATTGCAAAATCTCAAGGAACTTTTCTTTGGTATCGATATCATAAATCTTTTCATTGATAAACGTTTCCATGATTTTTTTTACTTCATAAAACGTCAACTTCGGAATCAAACAATACCGCTCGGCATTCTCTTCTAATTCTTGGTAAATCTTATTTAGATCCTCTTGGTCTTTATCTAAATCTATGTAGAGAATAAACCCTTCAACACGATCTAAATAAAAGTCCCTCTCATCGTCAGACTTAGAGAATGCATCCATAAGACGAAGGATTCTTAAAAGAAGTGGGTTTTGTGGTACAGGATACGTCATCATAAATTACGATTATAGAAAAATCCCAGTTAGAGAGCAAGATCTATCCCTAAACAAGATTTTAAAATCCTTGCATGACAAAATCAAAAATCACATCTAATTATAAATCTCTAGTTACAGAGCCCTGAAGATATACCCGTCCCCTATTTTGACTCACAGTCATAAGCTCTCCACCCCAAGTATGGATTTGGATCGACTCCTTCCATCCATAGGAGTTTGACACAACAAGAGCAGAAGCTAGAGCCCCTGTTCCACAAGCTGCAGTTTCCCCTTCGACTCCACGTTCGTAAGTACGAACGCGCAACTGGCAATGTCCCAGTATCTGAACAAAATTGACATTCACCCCATCTGGAGAGAAGGTCTGATGATAGCGAAGAAAAGGACCTAAGATAGAAAGATCTAAAGTAGAAATCTCAGGAAGAATTACGACAGCATGAGGCACTCCCGTATGGATACAAACGACCTCTTTGGGAAGAGGATCAGGACGCGACTCCAATCGATGAACAGAAGCTCTCCAATCTGCGAGAGTCATATCTACAAGCACACGATCCCAAGAATAAAAATATCCTGAATATAGACCACTATCCGTAGATACAGAGATGTCCGATTTTCCCTTCTGAGAAGCTAAGTGAGCAATCGCACAACGCAAGCCGTTACCACACATCGTTGGACGTGATCCATCGGAATTAAAAATAATGAGTTGCGCATCAGCACAAGAAGAGGGCTTTAAATATAAAAAACCATCAACCCTCGTCTCTTGGCATAAGAACCGAACATCTTCAACCTCAGGAAGTGTTTCACCAAGAAGGAAACGATTTCCTGCTCCAGAATAGATAAAATATTTAGAGATCGTTGAAGGAGAATAAAATGCCATCCAATAAACCAAAATCCTTAGCTTCGTTGGCTGTCATCCACATATCTCTATCGATAGCCTTTTCTATGATATCTCGAGGTTGATTTGTCGCCTCTACATAGACATCTATAATGCGAGCTTTTGTTTTTAAAATCTCTCTCGCATGAATGTCTAAATCGGTTGCCTGACCGGTAATCGGTCCACCTATTGAAGGTTGATGAATCATAATTCTAGAATGAGGAGTTGCAAATCTCCTTCCAGGAGCTGCACATAAACTCAATACCGAGCCCATAGAAGCTGCCAACCCTGTCACAACAGTAGTGACGGGTGAGGTTAACATTTTAATTTGATCCCAAACAGCAAAACCTGCGTCCACAGATCCCCCAGGACTATTGATCACAAAAACTATAGGCTTTCCAGGATCTTTTAATTCCAAATACCAAAGCTTTTTAATTGCATCGGAAGCACTTTTCTCTGTTACAGGCTCTGAGAAAAATACTCTGCGCGCTTCCAATAACTCTTTTTCTATAATATCACGTAATTTATGAACTTCCCCGTCTGCCATAAAATAATGTCTCTCCTAACTAAACTAAAGCTTCTAAATCAATTTCAGGGTAGAGCGGGAAACGCAGCAACAAGTTGCGAACACGATCTCTAGCTTCCTGCGCTATGGCTTCAGGAAGTTCCCCTTTATTTTTCTTAGAACTCCCTTCAACATGGCAACTTAAACGAATATTTCGCAATACTTTCACAATAATATCTGCAACTTCTTCCATTTCATCGATACCCATACCCAAAGTCGTTAGTGCAGGGGTTCCTAAACGTATACCTGAAGTGTCCCACTTACCAATAGCATCTGAAGGTAATGAATTCCGATTCACAGCAATTCCTACGGAACTCAAGATATCTTCAGCAATTTTTCCAGAAATGCCCAAAGAACCTAAATCAATCACCATCATGTGGTTGTCTGTTCCTCCCGTCAAAAGACGTAGCCCATGACTTAAAAATCTCTCTGCTAATCGACGAGCATTATTTACAACCTGATGAGCGTATTTCTTGAAATCCACAGAGAGAGCTTCCTTCAAAGCCACTGTTTTAGCAGCTATCACGTGAGGTAGAGGACCTCCCATCATCAAAGGACACGCCTTATTGAGAGTGCTTTCATACTCTCGAGTTGCCAAAACTAATCCCCCGCGAGGACCGCGTAATGTCTTATGCGTTGTTGTTGTCACTATATCTGCATAAGGAATAGGATTTTCTTCATCAACAAACACTCCCCCAGCAACTAGGCCTGCAAAATGCGCCATATCTACCCACAAGACAGATCCACAATCCTCTGCAATCTGTTTTAAAACTGCAAAGTTTAATCTTCGAGAATAGGAAGAATATCCTGCGATCAGTACCTTAGGTTTATACTCCTTAGCTAACCGGGAGATCTCTGCATAATCAAAACACTCCGTATCCGGATTGACATCATAGGGGAAGCAACGCATAAGCTTAGACATCACATTTAAACGTACGTTCCCATGGGTCAAATGGCCTCCAGAATTTAATGAAGGTCCTAAGCAAACACAAGAAGACATTTCAGCCTTAAGTAGAGTGTATTCTTCTTCTGTTAATTCGTTTACAGTTTTATAACCTAACTTACTGACAGCTGGGCCTTGGACTTTGTGCGTGAGAATGGCCATTACTGCCAGTAAATTAGCATCAGCCCCAGAATGAGGCTGAACACAAGCGCAATCCGCAGCAAAAAGTTCTTTCGCTGTCTCTACACACTCCCACTCAATAGCATCTACATTTTCACAACAGGAATAGAAACGCTTAAAGGGACTTCCTTCACAATACTTATCTGTGAGCAAGTTCCCCATAGCCAACTGCACTGAAAGTGAAGAATAGTTTTCAGAAGCAATCATCTTTAAATGGGAACGCTGGCTCTTCAACTCATCAATGATTCTCTCCCCAATGGAAGGAAACGCATTTAAGAGATGGTCAAGAGCTGCTAAATACGCTGTCGAAGCTAAACTTTGTCCCTTTTTCCCCGAAGCATTTTCTAAAAACTTATGCAACAACGAAACCACCGCAACCACCTTTGTAAATATTTCCACTATTGCGAATTTCTTAAATTTCTCAAAAACTTTTAGCAAGGACTTCTAAAGACGAAGCCTTAATAGAGAGAACCTCTAAGTCCAGAAAAAACCAGCCTAGCTTTCAAAGTGAAAAATGTCAATCAACGCATGATCAAGAAGAACTAAGGGAAAAAGAAAAATTATTTTCAATATATCCCTTTGAAGGTACAAAAACTTAGGCAGCCTTCCTTTTACCCGAAAAGACTCATGACCCTCTACTTAGGATTGAATCAAAAAACCGCTCGTAAATACCAAGCTCATTATTTGCCTATTCTAACTCTCTTCCCCTATGCAAAAAGCACTCCACAAAATAAGCGTGCTCTTCAATTCCTTCCACAAGCAACCCATGTGATTCTCACAAGTCCCTCATCCACTCACCTATTCCTTTCCAGAATGACTTCTCTTCTTTCTAAGGCCACTCTAAAAACAAAGACCTACCTCTGTATAGGAGAGTCCACCAAAGAAAGACTTCTCTCTTTCCTTGGACAAGTGAAGTACGTAGTAGCAACTCAAGAAATCGCTGAAGGCATCTTCCCATTGCTACAGGCACTGCCCTCTTCAGCCCGCATTCTCTACCCCCACTCCTCCCTCGCAAGACCTGTGATCAGAGAATTTCTTTACAATCGATTTACTTTTTTCTCTTACCCTCACTACACAGTGAAGCCGCGAAAACTTAAAAAAAATATTTTATCTAAATACAAAAAAATTATCCTCACAAGCCCTTCAACTGTAAGAGCTTTCGCCAAAATCTTTCCGCGATTTCCTGAAAAAACCTACTGGTGCCAAGGAAGGATGACCTTGCAGGAGTTTCAAAAGTTCTCCTCTCAAAAGCAGGTATCTTTGTTAGAAACGCTTGGGAAGTCCAGGACATCTCCGTGACAAAAAAGACCCCACTACTTTAAAATGCTTTATGCTCCGAAAAAAACTTAATTTTTAATAGTTTATGGCTTCTTCAGCTACTCCCGGTTTTGATGGAACGGCTCCCTCTCTATTTCCCCTAGCTACTCGTCCTCGCTATAATTTCAAGCTTGCCCTCTTCGTTACTATTGCGATTGCACTCGTCTGGATAGCTCTGATTGCTACCACCATAGCTATTGGGCTATGTATCCACCCTTTGTGCTCCTTTATCTTCCTAACAGCAATTCCCTTATACTTTATATCTCGCTATATTTGCTCCCACTACGCACGCAATGTCTACATAGCTCTAGATGTCGTCCCCGATCATTCTAAATTGCAAGACATGCGCTCTCACTCTCCAATTTTCTCGGATCGATAAACAAAAATTTGTTAAAATTATAGAAAGTATTTTACAAAAAAAATGTTATGTCAGGACCCTCACGTACTGAGAGCTCTCAAGTTTCTGTACTATCCTATGTGCCTCGGGATAAAGAAATTGCTCCTAAAAAACAGTTTACCATAGCAAAAATATCCACTCTTGCAATCCTAGCTTCTTTAGCTTTAGGAGCTTTGGTGGCTGGAATCTCTTTAACGATAGTATTAGGGAACCCTGTATTTTTGGCTCTTCTCATTACCACGGCCCTCTTCTCAGTTGTAACCTTCTTAGTCTACCACCAAATGACCTCAAAGGTATCTTCTAACTGGCAGAAAGTTCTAGAGCAAAACTTCAAGCCTTTGGGAAAAGCGTGGCAAGAAAAAAACGTAGACTGCTACTCAAACGAGATGCAATTTTACAATAATCACCTGAACCCTAAGTTCAAGGTAGCGATACAAACAGATGCGTCTCAACCATTTCAGCCTACTTTCTTAACTGGACTTAGAGTGATCGAAAAAAATCAATCCACAGGGATCATCTTTAATCCCGTAGGCCCAACGAATCTGATCGACAACACTGCAACGAACCTCTCTACTATCCTTTACTCCACCCTAAAAGATAAAAGCGTGTGGGATACATGCAAGCAACGCGAAGGGGATCCCGCAAAAGGAGAAGACCCCTTTTCCCCTACCGAAGTGAGAGTAGTAAAACTTCCAAACGAAGCTCTAGATCAAACGTTTAATCTAAATTTAAGCTCTGCAGAAAAGAAAAGTATTCTTCCGACCTTTTTAGGCCACGTATGCGGCCCTAAATCTGAAGAGTTACCAAATCAGCAAGAATATTATCGCCAAGCTTTACTAGCGTACGAGAACTGCCTTAAAGCAGCTATAGAAAGTCATGCAGCAATCGTTGCTCTTCCTCTCTTTACTTCGGTCTATGAAGTGCCTCCAGAAGAGATTCTTCCTAAAGAAGGCACTTTCTATTGGGACAACCAAACTCAAGCGTTTTGCAAACGCGCTTTATTGGACGCTATTCAAAATACGGCCCTACGCTATCCTCAAAGATCTTTACTTGTTATACTCCAAGATCCTTTTAATACTATAGAATCACAAAGTCGTTCTGAGGAGTAACCCAAAGGGTTTCACCAACAACCCTTTATAAAGTTTAGCTAAAAATTTTCTCAGCATTTAAAAGTATATTTTTATTTTTTACTAAAAATGATTAAATGCGCTTTGGAAGTGTTCTTACAGGAACAATTTACAAGTAAAAATTATATGAATGGCTAGACATTAGTTCTAAGAAAAGGGCATTTCGCTTGCTCAAATTTATAAGAATTTTCCTTACAAAAAAACATGCTTTACTTCTTGCCTAAAAAGAGGTAAACTGTATTTTTCTTCACATGTATCGCATTCCTAAACTCCATAGTGATTTTTGGCTTTCTTAGGAAACTTAAGTAAGGAATAATTTTCATGCATGACGCACTTCTAAGCATTTTGGCTATTCAAGAGCTTGATATTAAAATGATTCGCCTTATGCGCGTAAAGAAAGAACATCAGAAAGAATTGGCTAAAGTCCAATCTTTAAAAAGTGATATTCGTAGAAAAGTTCAGGAAAAAGAACTCGAAATGGAGAATTTGAAAACTCAAATTCGAGATGGAGAGAATCGCATCCAAGAGATTTCTGAACAAATCAATAAATTAGAAAATCAGCAAGCTGCTGTAAAAAAAATGGATGAGTTTAACGCTCTTACCCAAGAAATGACTACAGCAAACAAAGAACGTCGCTCTTTAGAGCACCAGCTTAGCGATCTCATGGATAAGCAAGCTGGAGGCGAAGACCTTATTGTCTCTCTAAAAGAAAGCTTAGCTTCTACAGAAAATAGTAGCAGTGTCATTGAAAAAGAAATTTTTGAAAGCATCAAAAAGATTAATGAAGAAGGCAAAGCTTTGCTTGAACAACGGACAGAGTTAAAGCATGCGACGAATCCCGAACTACTCAGCATCTATGAGCGTCTATTAAACAATAAAAAAGATCGCGTTGTTGTTCCTATTGAAAATCGTGTCTGCAGTGGTTGTCATATTGTTCTAACTCCTCAACACGAAAATCTTGTAAGAAAGAAAGACCGACTCATTTTTTGCGAACATTGCTCTCGAATTCTCTATTGGCAAGAATCCCAAGTCAATGCTCAGGAAAATTCCACAGCAAAACGTCGTCGTCGTCGCGCAGCTGTATAAAGTTAATCGGAAGAGAAAGGCAACCGCTGTTTATATTTCTCAAAAAATATAAAGAGAGGAAAGTCTGGACTTCATAAGAGAAGATACTGGAGAAATTCCAGGGGCCGTAAGGCTACGGAAAGTGCAACAGAAAACACTCCGCTATAAAATTTATTTTATAGACAGGCTGAAAATTCCTACTTTAGGAGTAGGAGCCATTAAGGTGACTTAATAGGCATGCAAACCCTATCTGAAGCAAGAGAAAAAAGCTTTTTGTGTCTGCAAATGTGAGAGGAATTCCTCCCATAGGCTTTTTCGAAATCGCTTGAGGGATCTAGTAATAGCTCCCCTAGATGAATGGTTGCCCTTAGGATAGTTCGCAAGAGCTATCTTATAGACAGAATCCAGCTTACCCTCTCTTCCGATATTTTTCTCATATTCTCAAAGTAGACCAGCTTTGGCTAAAGTGTGCATATGCAACAAGCCAGTCACATGTCGGTTCTCCTCGTTATCTAAAACAGGAAGAACAGCTACAGGACTACTAGATTCCATAAGTTGCAAAGCAATGGCAATATCCGAATCTTCAGTAATACATCGAGGATTTGCCGTCATCACCTTCTCCAAAGATAACGAAAGCACCTCCCCCCCATAGGAAGCTAAAGAACGCCGTAAATCTCCGTCTGTAAAAATTCCCATAAGTCGGAATTGAGGATCTACTATACAAACACAACCACAACCGTAAGCAGAAAAGACCTCTAAAGAAAAACTCACTTTATCTCCAAGATGACAGAAAGGTACCTCTGTCTTTGGGAACATAAAATCTTTAACCTTACCATTAGCCTTCATCCCAACCTGCCCACTAGGATGGTTTTTGCCGTACGTAGATAAAGAAACACCACGACTATGAAAAAGGAGCATAGCTAAAAAATCTCCAAAGATCATTTGGCATGTCGTAGAATTTGTAGGGATTAAATTAAAAGGATCTAATTCAGCAACAGAGGGTAAAATAACGACTAAGTCCGAGAGAGCCGCTAAATTAGAATAAGGCATGGAAGTAATCGCGACAAGAATCGCCCTTCGACTCTTTAGATGAGGAACCGTATCTAGTAACTCTTGGGTTTCACCACTTTTAGAAAATAAACATACAATGTCTCCAGGACTCACAAGACCAAGATCCCCGTGCAGAAGATCCACAGGAGAAAAGAACAGAGCACGTTCACTTAAAGATTGGAGTGTAGCCACTAATTTTCGTGCTACACATCCACTTTTCCCTACACCAGAAAAAAATACCCATCCCGAATGACCGAGTATTTTTTCTGCTAATTGCATTGCCTCTTTGGGTTGAAAGGCTTGGAAAAAAAAATCTACAGCTTCTTTTTGCTTACCTAGAATGTCTTGGCATACGTCAGTAGAAATCATCGGGGAAGGCATTCGGTTCTCTTTGGATTGGCTACACTTTAGCCCATCGTAACAGACTCCAAACGATTTTTCAATGAGGTTAAAAACTCACTGCCGTAAATACCATCCAATACTCTATGGTCAAAGGTAAGTGTCACATAGACCATTTTGCGAACGGCTAAAGAATCGTCATCACGGACGACAACACGTTTTTGTATTGTGCCAATTCCTAAAATAGCAACTTCAGGATAACGTATGATGGGCATCCCAATCAAAGCTCCCGTCATTCCAAAATTCGTGACAGTAACGCTGCCATCTTGCACTTCACTAGGATCCAATTTATTTAACCGAGCCCTTGAAGATAGATCCGCCAAGGCCTTTGCAATACTTACTAAACCGCGATCTTGACAATTGTGGATGACAGGAACAACAACCCCTTCCTTATTGAGGTTCACGGCAACGCCTACATTCACAGATTTCTTCATAACAATGGTAGTCCCATCTAAGGAACCATTCAATAAAGGAAACTGCCTTAAAGTCTGAGCTAAACACTGTACAATGAAACTTGTAATCGTTAGCTTCACCCCATGCGTATCTAAGAAGCGTTGGCGTTCACCAGAAATCAGATGCATAAGATCTGTGACATCGACATCAACAACCAAAGATGCGTGAGGAACCTCATCTGAAGACTTGGAGAGAGAAGAAGCTATTGCCCGACGTAGCGGAGACATAGGAATGCGATTCACTTCTCCTTGAAATATTTCGGGAATAGAAACTTGTTGCGATTCTGAAATATACGCTTCTAAATCCTGACGAGTCACTCGTCCCCCTTTCCCCGTGCCGGCAATCTTTTGGAGGTTATCAAGACCAATGCCTTCACGTTGAGCTAAACTCAGCACGGCAGGAGAAAACCATACCGAAGAACTGCTGGAACCCGCCTCCGACTTTGTTTCACAAGAAGTCAGAGGACATGAGGTGCTCTCATCATCAGCTTCGGAAATCTCCTCAAGCTCTATCAATCCTAAAACATCCCCAGAAGCAACCTCGTCTCCCTCATTGACGCAGAAACGCACCAGTCGGCCTGCTTTAGGAGAGGGTAATTCTGTAGCAATTTTATCCGTAGATACTTCAATCAGAGGCTCATCTCTAGCTACATGATCACCCAAATTTTTTAACCAACGGACTATAGATCCTCCGGAACTCGTCTCTCCTATTTTAGGGAATCGGAACTCAAATATCATGTATCGTTACCTTCTATGTAGTTTCAACGCTTTCCTGTTTTATCGATTCATAAGGAGAAAGCTCTCCTTCTCCAGAAGCTACATAAGTAGCAACTACAGCATCCCCAAGAATATTCATGGGTGTACCTACAATATCCCTTAACCGGTCAATCCCAGCAAGTATAGCGATACCCTGGATAGGTAAACCTACAGAGGCTAATACGGAACCCAGAGTAATCATACCTCCTCCAGGAACACCGGCACTACCCACGGCAGAGAATGTTGCGGTAACTACCAATAATAACAGACTGCTCAAGGATAGCGGACAATTGTATGCTTGAGCAATGAAAACCGCTGCCATACCCTGAAAAATTGCAGTTCCATTCATATTCACAGTGGCGCCTAGAGGCAAAACAAAACCAGAAACCTCAGCGGACACTCCCAAATTTTTAGAAACACAACGCATCGTTACAGGTAAAGTCGCAGAACTACTCGCTGTAGATACCGCGCAAGAAATCGCATCCATCATTGAAGAGAGAAACTTCGAAAAGGACATCTTGCAACCAAAACGCACAAGTCCCCCAAAAACAAGCGTAGCATGGAACAAACACGCCAGATAGTAAGCAATGATAAATTTGCCTAGCTGCCAAAGGACTCCTAAACCATGATTTCCCGAAATCCATGCCATGCTAGCTCCCACACCATAGGGAGCAAAACTCATGATCATATTTACCATGCGCAACATGATTTCAGAAAAACCATCAATAAAACGCTCGACAGGGCGGCCACGTTCTCCAGAAAGCCGAAGGGCAATTCCTAAGAAAATCGCAAAAATAATAATTTGTAATATATTCCCTTCAGCAAAAGAGCGTACAGGATTCGATGGGAAAACTTGAGCTATTATAGAAAGAAAATACGCCGCTGTTTTGTTTGAATCAATGACAGTAACGGCCGAATCCATAGATTGGGCCTGGGCAAAATCACACCCATTTCCTGGAGAGAAAATCCAAGCAAAACACAAGCCAATCACAATAGCTAGTGCCGTAGTCCCTAGATAGAGGCCGACACTTTTAATGCCAATGCGTCCCAATTTTTTCATATCGCTAATGGAAGCGATTCCTAAAACCATTGAGCAGAACACTAAAGGATACACTACCATGCTCAATAGATTTAAAAAGATGTCTCCTATAGGTTTAAAAAAGATGGCTTTATCTTCTAAAACTAAACCTAAGGTAACCCCGACAAACAATCCAATAAAGATCTTCATCCATAATTTCATTAGTTACCCCTGTTTTTATGTATTTGTTCAATCATGTTGAGAAGAGAAAGTGTATCGTCTTGATTCACAGAAAGGCGCATTTCCACCTTAGCTATCGGCAATAAACTTACCTCTCCTGATAATCGAGGAAGCTTTACACTATCTTTTTCTGTACATAACAACCCTTGTCCTTGGCGCATGGCCATTTGCTGACAAAAGTAATTTAATTCTTTTTTTGTTATTGCTGCGTGATCAGGCAATAAATACTTTCCTAAAATATGAATTCCTTCTTCTCTAAGCATATTCAAAAACCCTTGAGGAAACCCTAAACCACAAAAAACCCCCACACGCAATTCTCGAAGAGCCTCTTTAGGAATACGCTCTCCGTTATGGGTCCAAACTACAGAAGCTATTGTAGGTTTCACAAAGATCTGGGGGGCATTCGAAACACGTTTCACTACAGTCCCAGCCTCTTTTCCACCGCCATTTACAATAATGGCATCCACAGTCTTCAATCGAAGAGGAAAATCCCGAAGCCTTCCTTTAGGGAAGAAGGCACGTCCTCCTAAAGGATCCTGACCATTCACTACAGCAATTTCTACGTCTTTGTGTAGTTTACGGTACTGAAGACCATCATCTAAAAGGAGAATACCAAATTTCTCTGCAGCGCGTGCTGCAGAGATCCTCCGGTCCTTATGCACCCATACGGATCCCTCTGGCAGTTTCTCTGCCATTAATAAAGGCTCGTCCCCTACATAGGACGCAGAATGGACTTTCGAGTCTACAACAGTCAGTTTCTTTTGCCGACTCGACTGGCTTTTATAGCCACGCGACAGTACACCGCAAGAATACCCTCGAAGCCTCAAAGCCTCTGCTAACCACAATACTGTTGGAGTCTTTCCTGCCCCTCCAACAACGATATTGCCTACACTAATGACTGTAGAACGCGCACGATAAGGAGTAGACCAGGAAAATCGATTCCAACATGCCACCAAGAATGCAAAAACTTTGGAAAGAAGGGAACCTAACCAGCCCCATCCCAAAATACCCTCAAGGCTAATAGCTATGGTGACACGGCGATAAAAGAGAAAGAGTGTGGAAGGAAACCGTTTTTTCATTGTTCCTCTTTTAAACGCACGAATTTCTTTGCACGAAAATCATGCTTTTTAAAAGATCACAATCTTCGCCGTATTACAAAGAATGCTAGTATTGCAGAAGAAAAGATTAAAAATCAAGTTTACAAAGCTTAATTAAAAAATTGTGTTAAACAAAAAACTAATATAATTAATTTGATCTCAAAAAGAAAAATGGTGTACTAATTAACCCAACGTTGACGAACAACTTCATAAGCTACAGCAGCTACAGATGTAGCGAGATTCAAAGAATCTGATTCCCCTAACATAGGAAGAGCGATTTCAGAAAAATCTTCAGAAAACCAATCCTCAGTCAAACCATCTTTCTCTGAACCAAAAACCAAAGCCGTGGGACCAAGATAATTTTTAGAAAAATACATAGTTTCAGCTCGAGGAGATGTGACAAAAACAGTCCAGCCTTCCTGCTTGAACAACTCCTTCCCTTCCTCTCTTGAAATAGAGAGGATGGGAAGAGAAAAGACAGCTCCTAAAGAAGAGCGCACCACATTAGGATTGTACAAATCTACAATAGGATTGCATAAAATCACACCGTCAACACCAGCACCATCAGCTATTCTTAAAATAGCACCGACATTCCCAGGTTTTTCCACCTGCTCAATAATAAGATAGAAAGGCTGAGCATTTTTACGTTGGATCAAAAAATCTTCTTTATTCCACACTCTCTTTTGTATCACCGCGACGAAACTATCGTGATGTTCTTTAAAAGAAAGTTGAGCCAAAGTCGAGTCTAAGCAATATAAAATCTTTGTAGAATTTCTTTTTAACTCATATAAAAATTCCTTTTCTTTTTCTGAAAGATGTGTCGAACAAAAAACATGCTGACACAGGTAGCCTGTGCGTAATGCTTTCTGAATCTCACGGGCTCCTTCAACTAGAAACCAAGAACTTTTTCTACAACGAGACCGTTTTAAAGCTAGAGCCTCTTTAACTAGAGGATTATGTTTCCCTATGCAATCCATTGAACAAAACTCCCAGAAGGCAAGGCTCCCACACCTTCTCCACAAAAACTTTCCCCACAAGACCACGCTTCAGAAACAAGGGTTGGCACGCTACGCCTAGCTATAGCCCTTAAAAACTCTGGGGTATGTCCTGGAGTATGAGAGGTTAAGAGAAAATAAGAAGCGTCATCTGCAAGAAGCTTCGAACACAAAGAAAGCAAAGGAAAGAGATCTTTATCTATTTTAAATACTTCCCCATCAGGTCCGCGACCATAGCTTGGGGGATCTAAAAGAATCACTTGATATTTCTTATTTCTGCGGATTTCTTTTTTTAAAAAAGAAATCACATCTTCAATAACCCAAAAAATACGTCTCTCAGGAAAAGCATTTTTCTCTACATTTCTTTGCGCCCAACGTACCGCTGCCTGCGAAGCATCTACATGGGTCACACGAGCTCCACACTTAGCTGCAAAAATAGAACCCGCCCCTGTATAAGCAAAGAGATTCAATACCTGACGTTCTTTGTGCTTCTCAATGGCTTGTTTCAAAGCGGGCCAGAACCCCATATGTTCAGGAAATACGCCTAGATGCCCAAAGGGGGTTCTCTTCAATAGACAACGCACATCAGAAAATGCGACCTCCCATTCTTCAGGAAGACGCTTAAAATTTTTCCATGCTCCTCTTTCTCCTTCACGAACATACTGCAATTGCGCCTGAGACCATAGTTCAGGTCTGCTTTTTGGCCAAACAGCAATACTTGAAGGACGAATTAAAGTGACAGGACCAAAACACTCTAATTTGTTCCCGTCCCCACTATCGAGCAATTTATAATCCATAACTAATCTTTCCCTGATGAGGCTAAAATACGTTTTACTGTGTCTACCTGTATCTTTGTTGACATATCGATCTCGATATTGACTCTTTCTCCTTCCCTTTTCTTTCCTAAAGTCGTCCTTTGAAGAGTCTCAGGAATCAATCCCACAGAAAACGTATCACTATCAACTGACACTAGCGTTAAGCTGATACCATCAATTGCAATAAACCCTTTTTCAAAAAGGTACTGAGATAATTCTTTGGAACCACGGAAATAATAACGATTTTCTTTTATCAAGAAAATCTCTGCTGTTCCAAAAACATGCCCAGAGAGTAAGTGACCTCCAATCGAGTCTCCCATTTTTAATGCAGCCTCTAAGTTCACTTGATCGCTACATCTTTTTTCTCCCAAAGTCGTACAAGCTAGAGTTTCTGGAATCACATCAAAAAAGATCTTACTTTCATTGCATGATGTTAAAGTCAAACAGACTCCATCTACGGCTACGCTATCCCCTGTAACCAGAGGGGTGACAAATAGTGGCGTGCTCTTAATTCCTAAACTCAGACCATTTCCTTGAGCTTCAAAAAAACACACTTCACCTAATTCTTGAATAATTCCTGAAAACATCCCACCCCATTTAACAACAGAATCTTTACAACAAAAGCTTTCCTAGAGTAGAGTATGTTTTTTTCGTCTCAATAAGCAAAGCAATTTTGCACAGAAATTTAAGATAATACGAATCCCTAAAGCCGTTTCTTTAGAGAAGTATTTCCTCTACCCTTGATTTCCTAGAAAAAAACTTTGCAACTATAGTCTCTTATATTTATCCTGATCTAAAAATTCGGTTTTTCTTAGACTACCTTAACCTAGGAGGTAGCTCCCATGCAGTGTCCTTTTTGCAATCATGGGGAGTTGAAAGTTATAGATTCAAGAAACGCTCCAGAAGCTAATGCAATAAAACGCCGTCGGGAATGCTTAAAGTGCTCCCAACGTTTTACGACCTTTGAAACCGTTGAACTTACTTTACAAGTACTAAAACGTGATGGTCGCTACGAAAATTTTCAAGAATCTAAATTAATTCACGGTCTGAACGCAGCTTCTAGCCACACACGGATTGGTCAAGACCAAGTTCATGCTATAGCTTCTAATGTTAAATCTGAACTCTTAGGTAAACAAAATAGGGAAATTTCTACCAAAGAAATTGGCGAACTAGTAATGAAATATCTTAAAAAGGCTGATATGATTGCCTACATCCGATTTGCCTGCGTTTATCGTCGATTCAAGGACGTTGGTGAATTAATGGAAGTTTTATTGTCAGCAACTCCAGATATGGAAAAATAGTTGAATTTTATAAGGAGCAAGGTTGTGCCGTTATCAGATGACGAAATAGAACAGTTTAAAAAAAGACTTTTGGAGATGAAGGCAAAGTTATCGCATACTCTAGAAGGGAACGCTCAAGAGGTAAAAAAACCTAACGAAGCTACAGGATATTCTCAGCATCAAGCAGACCAAGGTACCGACACCTTTGATCGGACTATTAGCCTAGAAGTCACTACAAAAGAATATGAGCTTCTAAGACAAATTAATAGGGCTCTAGAAAAAATTAATGAGTCTTCTTACGGGATTTGTGATGTCAGCGGAGAAGAAATTCCTCTCGCTAGGTTGATAGCCATTCCCTATGCTACCATGACAGTCAAAGCTCAAGAGCAGTTTGAAAAAGGACTCCTATCTGGAAATTAAGTTCTATGGCAACTCGTTTTCGTAGCACACTATTAGTGATTACTCTGTTTGTTTTAATCGACTGGGTCACCAAGCTTGTTGTCTTATTACAATACAAAGATCTCCAAATTTTAACGCACCCCACCTTATATACTCATAGTTGGGGGCGGTTTTCATTTTCAATTGCTCCTGTATTTAATGAAGGGGCTGCTTTCGGTCTCTTTTCAAATTATAAATATTTCTTATTCCTTCTGCGGATATTTGTGATTCTTGGCCTCCTGGCCTATCTTTTTTTTAAAAAAAAATCTATACAATCTACAACGCAGACTGCTCTAGTCCTTCTCTGTGCAGGAGCTATAGGAAACGTCGGGGATATTATCTTTTACGGCCACATAGTCGATTTCATTTCTTTCAATTATAAACAATGGGCATTCCCCACCTTTAACGTTGCCGATGTATTGATTTCTCTTGGCACTCTGCTCCTTGTTTATAAATTTTATTTTCCTACAAAACAAACTGAAAAAAAGAGATAATATAGATCTCTTCAAGAGAAGCTAAGATATTTTTTTAAAACTGTTATGAACCGTCTTCTATCGCTTTTATCCGTCTTTGATGATTTTTTCTGGTCCTATGTGGCCTTTATTCTAATCATTGTTCTAGGTGTAAGTTTTTCCTGGAAGTCGCGATTTTTTCAATTCACGAAGTTCTCTCAGTTTTGCAAGCTTTTCCGTTATTACTCTCAGAATCCTCAAGAAAGAGAAACAAAGCAAGGTGTCCATCCTCTAAAAGTATTTTTTGCCTCCGCAGGCGGAAATATCGGCATAGGGAATGTCGTAGGAATTGTCACAGCAGCATGTATCGGTGGACCCGGGGCTCTTTTCTGGGTGTGGATTGCTGGGATCTTTGGTTCTATTGTTAAATATTCTGAGGTCTATCTCGGAATCAAGTTCCGTAAGTTAGATCGTGATGGCGTCTATCAGGGCGGGCCTATGTATTTTCTTATAAAGGCGTTCAAAACCCCTGTCGTGTCTGTTATTGTTGCGATTCTTCTCTGCATTTATGGAGTGGAAATCTATCAATTTTCAGTCATCACTGACAGCCTTGCCCACTGTTGGAACCTACCTAAAGTCTATCCGATGTTAGGTCTACTCTTCCTTGTTTTCTATGCAATTCGAGGAGGCTTGCAGCGTATAGGAAAAATTTGTTCTATAGTTCTTCCTTTCTTCATGCTCTTATACTGTGCCCTATCCCTCTACATCCTCGTTAAAGAGTTTCATACCCTTCCACACCTACTTTCCACAGTATTTTCTTCTGCATTTAAAGGTCAAAGTGCCCTTGGAGGATTTGCAGGCTGTACTGTAGCCACTACGATTCATCAAGGAATTTCACGAGCAGCCTATTCTGGGGATATCGGTATAGGCTTTGACTCCATCATTCAGAGTGAAAGTTCTGCTAAAGATCCTAGCACCCAAGCGCAACTCAGTATTGTTGGGATTGCCATAGATAACCTGATCTGTACTCTGAGTCTTCTCATGGTGCTTGCTTCGGGCTCCTGGTCTCTGGGATTAGAGAATGCTTCCCAAGTAGTAGAACACACTCTAGCAAGCTACTTCCCTATGGTGAAGTTCTTCCTCCCCACCTTCTTCTTTGTTACAGGCTATACAACCATCATCTCCTACTTCCTGGTTGGGAAGAAGTGTGCAAAGTTTCTTTACGGAAACACAGGGGCAAAGATCTATACTCTCTATGGTCTTCTGATTCTTCCCTTATTTTGTTTCCTCAGCCAAAACACAGCTTTGTTGATCATGTCTGTATCTGGAGCCCTACTCCTTTGCTTTAACCTCTTAGGAGTCTTCATCTTAAGAAAAGAAGTTATCTTCCCTGCAAGGGCTGCTTCTCTCACAGAAACTTCTCTTTCTACAGAATAAAAAATTTACCTTATTCATACACAATGAGATAAGAAGTTTTAATTTTTATTAATAAATTAAAAGATTAGTTTTAGAAAAAAACACTTCATAGAAAGTAAAATAAAAGAATAAAAGTTGTAATTAATTTTTTTACTTTTTATGGATAACTATCTCCTCGGAAGCTTGATTTTCTGTTGTGTACTTCTATCAATAGGGATGTGCACGATTTTCGTGATGACGATCTGCTTTCTACGCCAACTCAATAAAATCCTTAAAAACATCCATCGGGTGACTACAATTTTAAATTTTGAGGCTAAGATCCTAGCTCCTTTGATGTTAGGGAAAAAGCTTCTCTGTGGATGGCTAAAGAAAAGAAAAAATCGCGGCTCTCTGTCTGAAGACATTGACGAACTCTTAGATGAGAAAAAGCAGAGAAGCTGGAAAAAAAACTTAGACCAAGGAATTAAATGGTGCGCAGCACTGGTCCTCATTTGGAAAGTGTTTCGTAATAAAGATTAAAACATTGAGGGATATCGTTATGTTCAGGAACAACCACAAACCTAAAAAAACTAAGTGCAAACGATTTCGCTGGCTACGGGGTGTTTTATTCGGTGGATTCATAGCTACGTTATTAACATGCTTGTTTACTCCCAAAAGTGGCGTCCAACTGCGGAAGAAAATCCTCAAAGTAAAAAACTCTGGGGCAAAAAAAAGTAGAGTGTTCTTTAAAAATTCCAAGCAACATACCAAGTCATTCGTAAAACAAGCGAAGTTGCTAGCTAAGAATATCTCACACGAACTTCAAGATTTTAAAAAGGGAATCCTCGACGACAAAGATTAGAGTTGCTATTAAGAAGCTCTGTATGATTGAGATATCTTCTCAGGGCTTTTTTTCATTTAAAAGCACATAAATAGAGGCTCTCTCCGAGAAATGCCATTCTCGAGTCAACTTTTTATTTCCGTGTATTTATTTTTCTGTTCTATGTAAGTTTAGATCTGTATAAGGCTATAACTTATTAGGACTCCGACATATGAAGCAGATGCGTCTTTGGGGATTTTTATTTCTCTCTTCCTTCTGTCAAGTTTCTTATCTACGAGCAAACGATGTTCTCCTCCCTCTATCAGGGATTCATTCTGGAGAAGACCTTGAACTCTTTACTCTACGCAGTTCCTCCCCAACAAAAACTACGTATTCTCTACGCAAAGATTTTATTGTTTGTGATTTTGCAGGAAATTCTATTCACAAGCCTGGAGCTGCATTCCTGAACTTAAAAGGCGATCTATTTTTTATAAATAGCACTCCCCTAGCGGCTCTTACCTTTAAAAACATTCACTTAGGAGCTCGCGGTGCTGGGCTCTTCTCGGAATCCAATGTGACCTTCAAAGGCCTGCACTCTCTCGTTCTCGAAAACAACGAAAGTTGGGGAGGCGTCCTCACCACATCTGGCGACCTTTCCTTCATAAATAATACCAGTGTGCTTTGTCAAAACAACATTAGCTATGGACCTGGAGGAGCGCTACTCTTACAAGGAAGAAAAAGCAAGGCTCTCTTTTTCAGAGACAATCGAGGAACAATTCTATTTCTGAAAAACAAAGCCGTGAATCAAGATGAATCCCATCCTGGGTACGGAGGAGCTGTAAGTAGTATAAGTCCTGGCTCCCCGATTACCTTCGCTGACAACCAAGAAATCCTATTCCAAGAGAATGAGGGCGAACTTGGTGGAGCCATTTATAACGATCAGGGTGCCATAACTTTTGAGAATAACTTTCAAACCACAAGCTTTTTCTCTAACAAAGCTAGTTTCGGAGGAGCTGTCTATAGCCGCTACTGCAATCTCTATTCACAGTGGGGCGATACCCTATTCACTAAAAACGCTGCTGCAAAAGTAGGCGGAGCCATCCATGCGGATTATGTTCATATAAGAGACTGTAAAGGAAGCATCGTCTTTGAGGAGAACTCAGCAACAGCTGGAGGGGCAATCGCAGTAAATGCAGTTTGTGACATTAATGCTCAAGGTCCTGTTCGCTTTATAAATAACTCTGCGTTAGGACTAAATGGTGGTGCTATTTATATGCAGGCTACTGGATCTATATTGCGCTTACATGCAAATCAAGGAGATATTGAATTTTGTGGAAATAAAGTACGATCGCAGTTTCATTCACATATAAATTCCACTTCAAACTTCACAAATAATGCCATTACTATCCAAGGAGCGCCTCGAGAATTTTCGCTCAGCGCGAATGAAGGACATCGCATCTGTTTCTATGATCCTATAATTTCTGCAACAGAAAACTATAACTCTCTGTACATCAACCATCAGAGACTTTTAGAAGCCGGGGGTGCTGTGATCTTTTCAGGAGCACGCCTATCTCCAGAGCATAAAAAAGAAAATAAGAACAAAACTTCGATTATAAACCAGCCCGTACGTCTCTGTTCTGGAGTCCTTTCTATAGAAGGGGGCGCGATTCTTGCTGTTCGTTCTTTTTATCAAGAAGGAGGTCTTCTTGCTCTCGGGCCAGGTTCTAAACTGACCACTCAAGGGAAAAATTCTGAAAAAGATAAAATTGTCATCACAAATTTAGGATTCAACCTAGAAAATCTAGACTCTTCGGATCCTGCAGAAATCCGAGCTACAGAAAAAGCCTCTATTGAAATTTCTGGAGTTCCTAGAGTCTATGGTCACACAGAATCTTTCTATGAAAATCATGAGTATGCCTCCAAACCTTATACAACTTCGATTATTCTATCTGCCAAAAAACTTGTTACAGCTCCCTCTAGGCCAGAGAAAGACATCCAAAATCTCATCATCGCTGAATCTGAGTATATGGGCTACGGCTATCAAGGCTCATGGGAATTCTCCTGGTCTCCTAACGACACTAAAGAAAAGAAAACCATTATAGCCTCTTGGACTCCTACAGGAGAATTTTCTTTAGATCCGAAGCGCCGTGGATCTTTCATTCCCACAACCTTATGGTCGACATTCTCTGGGCTGAATATAGCATCGAATATCGTGAATAACAATTACCTCAACAACTCCGAGGTCATCCCCCTGCAACATCTCTGTGTTTTTGGAGGCCCTGTCTATCAGATTATGGAGCAAAATCCTAAACAGAGCTCTAACAATCTCTTAGTTCAACATGCGGGTCATAATGTTGGAGCTAGAATTCCTTTCTCTTTCAATACCATATTGAGTGCTGCACTTACTCAACTCTTCTCTTCTTCATCACAACAAAATGTTGCTGATAAGAGCCACGCGCAAATATTGATAGGGACTGTATCTCTTAATAAAAGTTGGCAAGCACTATCTCTTAGATCTTCATTTAGCTATACGGAAGACTCTCAGGTAATGAAGCACGTATTCCCCTATAAAGGGACCTCTCGAGGATCTTGGAGAAACTACGGATGGTCCGGATCTGTCGGCATGTCTTACGCCTATCCTAAAGGAATCCGCTATCTAAAGATGACTCCCTTTGTTGACCTTCAGTATACAAAGTTAGTACAAAATCCCTTTGTGGAAACGGGTTATGACCCTAGATATTTTTCTTCCTCGGAGATGACGAACCTATCTCTACCGATAGGTATCGCTTTAGAAATGCGCTTTATAGGCTCGCGTTCTTCCCTATTTCTCCAAGTCAGCACCTCGTACATTAAAGACTTACGTCGGGTCAACCCACAATCTTCAGCTTCCTTGGTGTTAAATCACTACACGTGGGATATCCAAGGAGTCCCTCTAGGGAAAGAAGCTCTAAACATTACCTTAAATAGCACGATTAAGTACAAGATTGTGACTGCCTATATGGGGATTTCTAGCACCCAACGAGAAGGCAGTAACCTTTCGGCAAATGCTCATGCAGGCCTCTCCCTTAGTTTCTAGAAGTTAGCACTATAGAAATAAAAGAAGACTTAAAAAGCGCGTGGTTATCATTCAAACACGCGCTTTTTTATCCCTTGCCTAATTTATCCATCTGATTTATCTATCACTTATCGAGTTTGTGAATATATCTGATAGGTTTTCCTCTATGAAGTGGCTACCAGCTACAGCTGTTTTTGCTGCCGTACTCCCCGCACTAACAGCCTTCGGAGATCCCGCGTCTGTTGAAATAAGTACCAGCCATACAGGATCCGGGGATCCTACAAGCGACGCTGCCTTAACAGGATTTACACAAAGTTCCACAGAAACTGACGGTACTACCTATACCATTGTCGGTGATATCACCTTCTCTACTTTTACGAATATTCCTGTTCCCGTAGTAACTCCAGACGCCAACGATAGTTCCAGCAATAGCTCTAAAGGAGGAAGTAGCAGTAGTGGAGCTACATCTCTAATCCGATCCTCAAACCTACACTCCGATTTTGATTTTACAAAAGATAGCGTGTTAGACCTCTATCACCTTTTCTTTCCTTCAGCTTCAAATACTCTCAATCCTGCACTCCTTTCTTCCAGTAGCAGCGGTGGATCCTCGAGCAGCAGTAGCTCCTCATCATCTGGAAGTGCATCTGCTGTTGTTGCTGCGGACCCAAAAGGAGGCGCTGCCTTTTATAGTAACGAGGCTAACGGAACTTTAACCTTCACTACAGACTCTGGAAATCCCGGCTCCCTGACTCTTCAGAATCTTAAAATGACCGGAGATGGAGCCGCCATCTACTCGAAGGGTCCTCTAGTATTTACTGGTTTAAAAAATCTAACCTTTACAGGAAATGAATCTCAGAAATCTGGAGGTGCTGCCTATACTGAAGGCGCACTCACAACACAAGCAATCGTTGAAGCCGTAACTTTTACTGGCAACACCTCGGCAGGGCAAGGAGGCGCTATCTATGTTAAAGAAGCTACCCTATTCAATGCTCTAGACAGCCTCAAATTTGAAAAAAACACTTCTGGGCAAGCTGGTGGTGGAATCTATACAGAGTCTACGCTCACAATCTCGAACATCACAAAATCTATTGAATTTATCTCTAATAAAGCTTCTGTCCCTGCCCCCGCTCCTGAGCCCACCTCTCCGGCTCCAAGTAGCTTAATAAATTCTACAACGATCGATACCTCGACTCTCCAAACCCGAGCAGCATCCGCAACTCCAGCAGTGGCTCCTGTTGCTGCCGTAACTCCAACACCAATCTCTACTCAAGAGACCGCAGGAAATGGAGGCGCTATCTATGCTAAACAAGGTATTTCGATATCCACGTTTAAAGATCTGACCTTCAAGTCTAACTCTGCATCGGTAGATGCCACCCTTACTGTCGATTCTAGCACTATTGGAGAATCTGGAGGTGCTATCTTTGCAGCAGACTCTATACAAATCCAACAGTGCACGGGAACCACCTTATTCAGTGGCAATACTGCCAATAAGTCTGGTGGGGGTATTTACGCTGTAGGACAAGTCACCCTAGAAGATATAGCGAATCTGAAGATGACCAACAACACCTGTAAAGGTGAAGGTGGAGCCATCTACACTAAAAAGGCTTTAACTATCAACAACGGTGCCATTCTCACTACATTTTCTGGAAATACATCGACAGATAATGGTGGGGCTATTTTTGCTGTAGGTGGCATCACTCTCTCTGATCTTGTAGAAGTCCGCTTTAGTAAAAATAAGACCGGAAATTATTCCGCTCCTATTACCAAAGCGGCTAGCAACACAGCTCCTGTAGTTTCTAGCTCTACAACTGCTGCATCTCCTGCGGTCCCTGCTGCCGCTGCAGCACCTGTTACAAACGCAGCAAAAGGAGGGGCTTTATATAGTACAGAAGGACTGACTGTATCTGGAATCACATCGATATTGTCGTTTGAAAACAACGAATGCCAGAATCAAGGAGGTGGGGCTTACGTTACTAAAACCTTCCAGTGTTCCGATTCTCATCGCCTCCAGTTTACTAGTAATAAAGCAGCAGATGAAGGCGGGGGCCTGTATTGTGGTGACGATGTCACGCTAACGAACCTGACAGGGAAAACACTATTTCAAGAGAATAGCAGTGAGAAACATGGAGGTGGGCTCTCTCTCGCCTCAGGAAAATCTCTGACTATGACATCGTTAGAGAGCTTCTGCTTAAATGCAAATACAGCAAAGGAAAACGGAGGCGGTGCGAATGTCCCTGAAAATATTGTACTCACCTTCACCTATACTCCCACTCCAAATGAACCTGCGCCTGTGCAGCAGCCCGTGTATGGAGAAGCTCTTGTTACTGGAAATACAGCCACAAAAAGTGGTGGGGGCATTTACACGAAAAATGCGGCCTTCTCAAATTTATCTTCTGTAACTTTTGATCAAAATACCTCTTCAGAAAATGGTGGTGCCTTACTTACCCAAAAAGCTGCAGATAAAACGGACTGTTCTTTCACCTATATTACAAATGTCAATATCACCAACAATACAGCTACAGGAAATGGTGGGGGCATTGCTGGGGGAAAAGCACATTTTGATCGCATTGATAATCTTACAGTCCAAAGCAACCAAGCAAAGAAAGGTGGTGGGGTTTATCTTGAAGATGCCCTCATCCTGGAAAAGGTTATTACAGGTTCTGTCTCACAAAATACAGCTACAGAAAGTGGTGGGGGTATCTACGCTAAGGATATTCAACTACAAGCTCTACCTGGAAGCTTCACAATTACCGATAATAAAGTCGAAACTAGTCTTACTACTAGCACTAATTTATATGGTGGGGGCATCTATTCCAGTGGAGCTGTCACGCTAACCAATATATCTGGAACCTTTGGCATTACAGGAAACTCTGTTATCAATACAGCGACATCCCAGGATGCAGATATACAAGGTGGGGGCATTTATGCAACCACGTCTCTCTCAATAAATCAATGTAATACACCCATTCTATTTAGCAACAACTCTGCTGCCACTAAAAAAACATCAACAACAAAGCAAATTGCTGGTGGGGCTATCTTCTCCGCTGCAGTAACTATCGAGAATAACTCTCAGCCCATTATTTTCTTAAATAATTCCGCAAAGTCGGAAGCAACTACAGCAGCAACTGCAGGAAATAAAGATAGCTGTGGAGGAGCCATTGCAGCTAACTCTGTTACTTTAACAAATAACCCTGAAATAACCTTTAAAGGAAATTATGCAGAAACTGGAGGAGCGATTGGCTGTATTGATCTTACTAATGGCTCACCTCCCCGTAAAGTCTCTATTGCAGACAACGGTTCTGTCCTTTTTCAAGACAACTCTGCGTTAAATCGCGGAGGCGCTATCTATGGAGAGACTATCGATATCTCCAGGACAGGTGCGACTTTCATCGGTAACTCTTCAAAACATGATGGAAGTGCAATTTGCTGTTCAACAGCCCTAACTCTTGCGCCAAACTCCCAACTTATCTTTGAAAACAATAAGGTTACGGAAACCACAGCCACTACAAAAGCTTCCATAAATAATTTAGGAGCTGCAATTTATGGAAATAATGAGACTAGTGACGTCACTATCTCTTTATCAGCTGAGAATGGAAGTATTTTCTTTAAAAACAATCTATGCACAGCAACAAACAAATACTGCAGTATTGCTGGAAACGTAAAATTTACAGCAATAGAAGCTTCAGCAGGGAAAGCTATATCTTTCTATGATGCAGTTAACGTTTCCACCAAAGAAACAAATGCTCAAGAGCTAAAATTAAATGAAAAAGCGACAAGTACAGGAACGATTCTATTTTCTGGGGAACTTCACGAAAATAAATCCTATATTCCACAGAAAGTCACTTTCGCACATGGGAATCTCATTCTAGGTAAAAATGCAGAACTTAGCGTAGTTTCCTTTACCCAATCTCCAGGCACCACAATCACTATGGGCCCAGGATCGGTTCTTTCCAACCATAGCAAAGAAGCAGGAGGAATCGCTATAAACAATGTCATCATTGATTTTAGTGAAATCGTTCCTACTAAAGATAATGCAACAGTAGCTCCACCCACTCTTAAATTAGTATCGAGAACTAATGCAGATAGTAAAGATAAGATTGATATTACAGGAACTGTGACTCTTCTAGATCCTAATGGCAACTTATATCAAAATTCTTATCTTGGTGAAGACCGCGATATCACTCTTTTCAATATAGACAATTCTGCAAGTGGGGCAGTTACAGCCACGAATGTCACCCTTCAAGGGAATTTAGGAGCTAAAAAAGGATATTTAGGAACCTGGAATTTGGATCCAAATTCCTCGGGTTCAAAAATTATTCTAAAATGGACCTTTGACAAATACCTGCGCTGGCCCTACATCCCTAGAGACAACCACTTCTACATCAACTCTATTTGGGGAGCACAAAACTCTTTAGTGACTGTGAAACAAGGGATCTTAGGGAACATGTTGAACAATGCAAGGTTTGAAGATCCTGCTTTCAACAACTTCTGGGCTTCGGCTATAGGATCTTTCCTTAGGAAAGAAGTATCTCGAAATTCTGACTCATTCACCTATCATGGCAGAGGCTATACCGCTGCTGTGGATGCCAAACCTCGCCAAGAATTTATTTTAGGAGCTGCCTTCAGTCAGGTTTTTGGTCACGCCGAGTCTGAATATCACCTTGACAACTATAAGCATAAAGGCTCAGGTCACTCTACACAAGCATCTCTTTATGCTGGCAATATCTTCTATTTTCCTGCGATACGGTCTCGGCCTATTCTATTCCAAGGTGTGGCGACCTATGGTTATATGCAACATGACACCACAACCTACTATCCTTCTATTGAAGAAAAAAATATGGCAAACTGGGATAGCATTGCTTGGTTATTTGATCTGCGTTTCAGTGTGGATCTTAAAGAACCTCAACCTCACTCTACAGCAAGGCTTACCTTCTATACAGAAGCTGAGTATACCAGAATTCGCCAGGAGAAATTCACAGAGCTAGACTATGATCCTAGATCTTTCTCTGCATGCTCTTATGGAAACTTAGCAATTCCTACTGGATTCTCTGTAGACGGAGCATTAGCTTGGCGTGAGATTATTCTATATAATAAAGTATCAGCTGCGTACCTCCCTGTGATTCTCAGGAATAATCCAAAAGCGACCTATGAAGTTCTCTCTACAAAAGAAAAGGGCAACGTAGTCAACGTTCTCCCTACAAGAAACGCAGCTCGTGCAGAGGTGAGCTCTCAAATTTATCTTGGAAGTTACTGGACACTCTACGGCACGTATACTATTGATGCTTCAATGAATACTTTAGTGCAAATGGCCAACGGAGGGATCCGGTTTGTATTCTAGGGTATACAATTAAAGATTTTATGAAATTGAGGATACGGAGAGAGTGGGATTCGAACCCACGGTACGCGTTAACGCACACACGCTTTCCAAGCGTGCTCCTTAAGCCACTCGGACATCTCTCCATATTTATAGATTTTCCAGGCAAAAAGACTTGCCGAGAACATATCTTAACCTTTCCATTTTTATCAACATCCGTCTTACTATGAGAATTTTTTCCTAAGATCACCGCTTCTTAGGATATTCGTTCTTTATTAAAATTATGCCCCAATAGAATAATAGATCATCTTATCAAACTGCTTTTGTCATGCATAAAGTAATAGTTTTCATTTTCCTTACCCTATATTCGTTAAAAAGTTATGGGAATGATGTAATAGATAAGCCCCATGTTCTTGTCAGTATCGCCCCCTATAAATTCCTAGTTGAACAAATTGCTGAAGAGACCTGTTTTGTCTATGCGATAGTTACGAATCACTATGATCCCCATACCTATGAACTTCCTCCTCAGCAAATCAAGGAGTTACGACAAGGAGACCTTTGGTTCCGTATAGGAGAGGCATTTGAAAAAACTTGTGAGAGAAACCTTACATGCCAACAAGTCGATCTTTCCCAAAATGTCTCGCTGATTCAAGGAAAGCCTTGCTGTAATCAACATACCACGAACTACGACACCCACACTTGGTTAAGCCCTAAAAACCTTAAAGTCCAAGTGGAGACTATCGTTACCACTTTAAGTAAAAAATATCCTCAACACGCGACTCTATATCAAAGCAATGGAGAGAAACTTCTGTTAGCTTTGGACCAACTCAATGAGGAAATTCTTACGATTACCTCCAAAGCGAAACAACGCCATATTTTAGTTTCCCATGGAGCCTTTGGGTATTTTTGCCGTGATTACAATTTCTCTCAGCACACTATAGAGAAAAGCAGTCATGTTGAGCCTTCTCCTAAAGATGTGGCTCGCGTATTTCGTGACATTGAACAGTACAAAATTTCTTCTGTGATTCTTCTCGAATACTCTGGAAGACGAAGTAGTGCTATGCTGGCAGATCGTTTCCACATGCATACTGTGAATCTCGATCCCTATGCGGAAAATGTACTTGTAAACTTAAAAACCATAGCGACGACTTTTTCTAGTTTATGACAATACGAATTCTTGCTGAAGGCCTAGCTTTCCGTTACGGAAGCAAGGGACCGAATATCATTCATGATGTTTCTTTCTCTGTCTATGATGGCGACTTTATAGGAATCATAGGACCAAACGGAGGGGGGAAAAGCACCTTAACGATGTTAATTTTGGGCTTGCTTACTCCTACATTCGGATCCTTGAAGACTTTCCCTTCGCATTCCGCGGGGAAACAAACCCATTCCATGATCGGTTGGGTTCCCCAACATTTCTCTTATGATCCTTGTTTTCCTATCTCAGTAAAAGATGTTGTCCTCTCAGGAAGATTGTCTCAACTCTCCTGGCATGGAAAATATAAAAAGAAAGATTTTGAAGCTGTAGATCACGCTTTGGATCTTGTTGGACTTTCTGACCACCACCACCACTGCTTCGCCCATCTCTCAGGAGGACAAATCCAGCGTGTACTTCTGGCAAGAGCCTTAGCCTCCTACCCTGAAATTTTAATTCTTGATGAGCCGACGACAAACATTGATCCTGACAATCAACAAAGAATTTTAAGTATCCTAAAAAAGCTCAACCGTACGTGCACCATTCTTATGGTAACTCACGATCTTCACCATACGACGAATTACTTTAATAAAGTTTTTTATATGAACAAAACTTTGACTTCATTGGCAGACACTTCGACCTTAACAGACCAATTTTGTTGTCATCCCTATAAAAATCAGGAATTTTCATGCTCTCCTCACTAATCCGTGATTCATTTCCCCTTCTTATTTTACTTCCCACATTCCTAGCGGCATTAGGAGCCTCCGTAGCTGGCGGCGTTATGGGAACCTATATCGTTGTAAAACGTATTGTTTCAATTAGTGGAAGTATATCTCATGCAATTCTAGGAGGAATTGGCCTCACCCTATGGATACAATATAAGCTTCATCTCTCTTTTTTCCCTATGTATGGAGCTATTGTAGGAGCTATTTTTCTAGCTCTTTGCATCGGCAAGATCCACCTGAAATACCAAGAAAGGGAAGACTCTTTGATTGCGATGATTTGGTCTGTGGGCATGGCAATTGGAATTATATTCATTTCCAGGCTTCCCACCTTTAATGGAGAGCTCATCAATTTTCTATTTGGGAACATTCTCTGGGTCACCCCTTCAGACCTCTATAGCTTAGGAATCTTTGATCTTCTTGTTTTAGGAATTGTGGTCCTTTGCCACACCCGGTTCCTTGCTCTTTGCTTTGATGAGAGGTACACGGCTTTAAACCATTGTTCTGTACAGCTGTGGTATTTCCTACTTCTTGTTCTGACAGCAATCACGATTGTGATGTTGATTTATGTGATGGGAACGATTCTGATGCTTAGCATGCTCGTCTTACCTGTTGCTATAGCGTGTAGATTTTCGTACAAGATGACACGAATTATGTTCATCTCGGTCCTCTTGAATATCTTATGTTCTTTTTCTGGAATTTGCATCGCCTACTGTTTAGATTTCCCAGTAGGTCCTACGATATCATTGCTGATGGGGTTAGGTTATACAGCGAGTCTTTGTGTGAAGAAGCGGTACAATCCGTCGACGCCTTCTCCTGTAAGTCCTGAAATCAATACAAATGTATAGCTAGGGAAGCGCTTTTGGAAGCTTTGGAGGCATTCTTCCTGTTCGTCAGGAAGAAGATCATCAATTTTATTTAAAGCTACCAGCATATCTTTCTTTTCAAAATCTGGCTGATGAGAGTGGAGCTCGTGGATGAGCGTTTCTAAGTCTTCTTCGGGAGAGTTTCTCTCTCTTTTGGAGACATCGATAACAAATAGCAGTAAAAGAGTGCGCTCAATATGGCGAAGAAAATCGAGTCCTAGGCCTTTGTTTTGATGAGCTCCTTCAATGATTCCTGGAATGTCAGCGATAATCCAGGGTTTTTGATACAAACGATCTTTACAAAGGACTAGGCCCAAAGAGGGGGCCAGAGTTGTGAAGGGATAGGCTCCGACTTTCACTTCGGTATGTGCGAGTGTATTAAATAGTGTGGACTTTCCTGCATTTGGGAACCCTACCAAACCGATATCAGCAATGAGCTTAAGTTCTAACTCTACCTGACGGATTTCTCCGGGTTTTCCTGGGGTGGCTTTTGTAGGGGCTCGGTTTACTGAGGTCTTAAAGAAGGTATTTCCTTTTCCTCCCTTTCCTCCTTGGCTCACTAGGAGACGCTCTCCATCTACGGTAAAGTCATGAAGGATTTCACCAGTCTCAGCATCACGAAGCAGGGTGCCTGTAGGGACAGAAACTATTAGATCTTTACCACTGCGTCCTGTGCGGTTATTTGTAGCTCCTGACTGACCGTCGGGAGCCTTGAGAAAGCGGATATTTCTATAAGCTTCGAAAGAATATACACTTGTGGTGGCTTCTATGATTACGGAGCCGCCATTGCCACCATTGCCTCCGTAAGGCCCTCCTTTAGGAAGGTATTTTTCCTTTCTCCAAGCAACAACGCCGTTTCCGCCCTTTCCAGCACGCAATTCTAAGGTAATTTGATCTACAAACATGATTACGTTTTTATCCTTCTTCAAACAAAAAAAGCTCAATTTGATGCCTGAGCAAAAAACCGAGCTTTTTTAATGTTTCTGAAAAATTGAAAAATAGGAACTAAAGTTGCTCAGGAACAACAGAGATATAAGTACGATTCGTCTTTTTCATTACTACAATACCATCGACTAAAGCGAATAGGGTATCATCACGACCACGACCTACATTTTGTGCAGGATTCCATCGGGTCCCTCTCTGACGAACGAGAATACTTCCTGTAGAAACTTTTTGCCCAGCGCCCACTTTAACCCCAAGGCGCTTCGATTTTGAATCTCTACCGTTTCGGCTTGCCCCTTGTCCTTTCTTATGTGCCATAACTCTAAACTCTCTAGCTTCTGTTTATATCAATATCTCACGGATTTTCACACGAAGGTACTTCTGACGATGTCCGTGTTTACGATGATAATTTTTGCGTTTTTTATACTTATAGGCGACTACTTTTTCTCCTTTAACATGAGAAAGATATTCGGCTTTTACTTGTGCGTTCGCAATCGTAGGGCTTCCTAGAGAGGCTTTAGTTCCATCGAATACAAAGAGGACATCTTGAAAAATGACTTCTTTATCCGAAGCAACTTCCCCTAGTAACTCGACATCAATCACATCGCCTGAGCGAACCTGATATTGCTTGCTTCCTGTTTGGATTACTGCGTAGGGCTCCATCAATTTTTTCCTTATGAATCTTTCAATGCTTAAAGTTAAGCGCTGTTTGCTAAGTTACTTTAGCAAACTTAAGGATTATACAAAATATAAAGTCTTGGATTATAGTTTTTAACCCCTCGGAGAGCGCTATCCTCAAGCGGTTATGGCCAGAGCCGGGATCGAACCGACGACACAAGGATCTTCAATCCTCTGCTCTACCATCTGAGCTATCTAGCCATTTGTACTCAGTTATCATAGGAAAACATTCAGTTTAATATCAATGAGATTTCGAATTCTTCGCCTCTCTTTTTGCTATTAAGGAGTATTTCTCAAGAGAGTGCTTCGATGTAGCGAGAAAGTTTGACAAATTACTGGAATAATGCGTGAATTTTAGAAATTTTGTAGTATCTTCTGTGAAAGAAATTCTTAAAAAAAACATATACCAGGTAGTTATGGATAGAGACAATGAGGTTCCCCTGCCCAAGCCCAAATGGATTTACCGTACAGGTATTGGTCAAGACAGCCACCGCTTTCTCCCAGAAAGTTCCACGAAGCCCTGCATTTTAGGTGGTATCATTTTTGATCATTGCCCAGGATTTCAGGCAAATTCCGATGGAGACATTATCTTTCATGCCATTTGTAATGCGATTTCCTCAGTAACTAATAAAATTATTTTAGGAAAGGTTGCTGATGAGCTTCTCCAAACACGGGGAATTACAGATAGTGGGATTTATCTTGAGGAGGCTTTAAAATCTCTGAAGCCTAATCAAAAGATTTCTCATGTCGCTATTACGATTGAAGGAAGTCGACCTAAATTTCTCTGTAAGCTATCTGCATTACGTCAAAATATTGCCCAGGTTATGAACTTAACACCTACGGATATTGGCATTACTGCGACTTCTGGAGAGGGTTTGAGTGACTTTGGCTGTGGAGATGGCGTTCAGTGTTTCTGCGTCTTAACTGTGATGGAATACTGTGACTAATAGACGTCAACAACGTAACGATGTTCCTTTCTGAGGGAGGCTAGAGTATCTTTTCCTAAGATTTCTTCTAAAGCGTGTTTTACTTCTATGCCTAAGACTTTACGTCCACAGACAAAGAAAAACCCTCCCTCTTCATAGGCCTTTCTTACCTCATCTTTTTGAATCCTAAGAAGATCTTGAACATAGACTTTTTGGTCTCTCTCTCTTGAGAAGGCTAAAAAGAGTTTTAGTTTTCCTTCCTCTTCTGCATGGTTCCAGAATTCTCGATAATAGAAGTTCACTTTTTCTTTGCGCTCACCAAAAAATAGTAAATTATTTCCTGGGTCTTTATTGAAAAGGCGTTCCTCTAGGAAGGCTTTATAAGGAGCGATTCCTGTTCCAGCTCCGATCATAACTAAGGGTTTCCCTTCAGTCTGTGTAGATAGAGTGAAGTGTTTTGTAGGTTGTACGAATATGTAGGCAGAATCGTTGACCTGTAGTTCGCTACATAGAAAGGACGAGCAAACTCCGAAGCGTTTTTGATATTTTCCAGGATAGGAAACGTGTTTTACCAATAGCTCTATACTTTTGGGATGTAGATCTGGTGAGGAGGCTATAGAGTAGAAACGAGGCAATAAAGGAAACACACTCTCAGCGAAGAGTTCTATTGGGATCTGAGGGCGGTACTCTTGAATGGCATCATACAGTGTAATCTTAGGATCTTTGTCTGGGAAAAAGGAATTTAGCTTTGCTGGAATTTTATCAAGATCAACATAGCCTTGGATAAATTTTTGGGCAGAAACTTTTTCAGAAGTTTTTTTTACGTTGACAAGGGTCGTTGGGGAATAGCCTAGAAGCTGGAGAACGTGTTCGGAGACCTCTTTAGAATTCTCTGGTAAGACTCCTAAAGCATCGCCTACTTTATAGGATATAGTCGTATCATTGCTATCAAAGACCATGCGGTAGATGGGATCGCTATCGTTAATGGAATCGGAACAAGAAAGTAGCTCACGCAATACTAGAGGAACTTGCTGAGCCTTAAACTTTTCTTGTAGGTACATCTTTTATAGACAAGCTTGAATTAAGCCGCTTTGATTTTAATATCAACTCCTGCAGGAAGTGCTAACATTTTCAAAGCATCGATAGTTTTTCCTGTGGGATCTAAAATATCTACAAGACGTTTGTGAGTACGAATTTCAAACTGCTCTCTTGATTTTTTATCCACATGTGGCGAACGCAATACAGTATAGACTTCTCTTTTTGTAGGCAGAGGAATTGGTCCTACAACACGAGCTCCTGTTCTTTTAGCAGTTTCAACAATATCTGCTGTGGAACGATCTAGCTGCCCCTGATCGAATCCTTTCAGACGAATACGAATTTTTTGCTTTTGCTGCTTCATACATCCCTTACTTCTTAACAATCTCTTCTTGAATTTTTTGAGGAACCTTAGCAAAGAATGCTGGTTCCATGGTTGATGTTGCACGTCCTGAGGTCAATGATCTTAAAGATGTCGTGTACCCAAACATTTCGCTTAGAGGTACCTCAGCATTCACTTGAGCCATTCCTCGAGAAGATTCTTGTCCTAAAATTTTGCCTCGACGACGGTTGAGGTCCCCAATAACATCGCCAAGATGATCTTCTGGGGTAATTACTGCTACCTTCATGATTGGCTCTAAGATTACAGGCTTCGCTTTTCTACAGGCGTCTTTAACTGCCATAGACCCACAGATCTTAAATGCCATTTCACTAGAATCGACTTCGTGATACGAACCGAAAACAATACTTACCTTAACGTCTACAAGACCGTAGCCAGCCAGGACTCCTGTGTTCAATCCCTCTTCTATCCCTTTAATTACTGCAGGGATATATTCTTTAGGAATGACACCTCCGACAATCTTACTGACAACTTCGTTGCCTTTCCCAGGTTCGTTAGGTTCTATTTCGAGGCAAACGTGAGCATATTGCCCTCGACCACCAGACTGCTTCACGTATTTTGTTTCACTATTTCCGCTCACAGTAATGGTTTCTTTATAAGAAACTTGCGGTTTTCCTACGTTAGCTTCAACTTTAAATTCTCGGATCATACGATCTCGAAGAATATCTAAATGAAGTTCCCCCATTCCAGAAATGATGGTCTGTCCTGTCTCTTCATTTGTTGAGACACGGAATGTAGGATCTTCTTCTGATAAAGAACTTAATGCTTGAGCAAGTTTTTCTCTATCCCCTTTAGACTTTGGCTCAATAGCCATATCGATGACGGGGTCTGGAAATTCTATACGTTCAAGAACAATTTCTTGGTTATCGTCACACAAGGTATCTCCTGTGACAGAAAACTTCAGACCCACGCAAGCTCCAATATCGCCCACAGTAAACTCATCTCTATCTGTACGCTCATTAGCGTGCATTTCTAAAAGGCGAGAAATCCGTTCTTTTTTATCTTTTGTAGAATTTAAAATGGCAGACCCTTTTTTAAGAGTGCCTGAATAGATTCGGATAAATGTAATCCGACCTACGTAGGGATCTGTCATGATTTTGAAAGCTAGAGCTGCTAGAGGTCCATCACGTCTTGGCTCTAAACTAATTTCTTGATCTGTTTTAAGATTGATTCCGCGGATATTTCCTCGATCCAAAGGAGAAGGCAACCACTTGACAATCACATTGAGCAGTTGTTGCACACCTTTATTTTTAAAAGCGGTTCCGCAGAGTACAGGATTGATTTTATTCTCAATGACTCCCTTACGCATAACCTGATGGATTTCATCTTCAGTAATGCTATCGGGATCTTCAAGAACTTTCATCATGAAAGCTTCATTACTTTCATCTATAGTAGCGAGTTCTTCCAAAAGATTCGCTCGCAATTCTGCACAACGCTCTTTGAGATCTTCAGAAATCTCTTTTTCTTCCCATTTTGCTCCTAGGGTATCATCTAGAAAATAAAGAGCTTTTTGAGAGATTAGATCGACCATGCCGACAAACTGGCTTTCAGATCCAATAGGACAGTGGACAGGGAAAGCATTCGCTCCCAATTTCTCTTTCATGGATTCCACGGCAGCAAAATAGTCTGCTCCCATACGGTCCATTTTATTTACGAAAGCAATCCGTGGAACACCGTATTTATCTGCTTGTCTCCAAACAGTTTCTGATTGAGGTTCCACGCCAGATACGGCGTCAAATACGGCTACAGCACCATCAAGAACCCGAAGAGAACGTTCTACTTCAATCGTAAAGTCGACGTGTCCAGGAGTATCAATAATGTTGATTTTTGCGCCTAGCCAGAAGACAGTAGTTGCAGCAGAGGTAATCGTAATTCCTCTTTCTTGCTCCTGGGCCATCCAGTCCATGGTAGCTCCGCCTTCATGAACTTCACCGATTTTGTGAGTTCTTCCAGCATAGAAAAGAATTCTTTCTGTAGTCGTTGTTTTCCCAGCATCAATATGAGCCATGATGCCGATGTTTCTAATTGCACTTAAATCGAATTCTTGATTGCTCATGAACTTGTTATTTTCTCCGTAATTTAACTAATCTTACCACTTATAATGTGCGAATGCTTTATTTGCTTCCGCCATACGATGGGTGTCTTCACGTTTCTTAATTGTTGCACCCTGTTTGTTGAAGCAGTCAATCAGTTCGGTAGCAAGTCCAACTTCCATAGACTTTCCAGGTTTACTACGAGCGTGTTTGATGATCCATTGCATCGCTAAACAATTCCTACGTTCGCTAGCAACTTCAACAGGCACTTGATAAGTAGCGCCTCCAACACGACGGGAACGAACTTCTAAAATAGGTTTTGCATTTTCTAAAGCTTCTCCAAAACCTTCAAGCACATTCTCTAAATTTAATTTTTTACCGAAACGCTCTAGAGCAGAGTAGACAATTTTCCTTGCCACACTTTTCTTCCCATGCATCATAACCTTGTTGATAAATTTTTCTAAGATCACGCTGCCATAGATAGGATCCCCAGGGATATCGCGCTTTTCAGCGGAGTGCCGCCTTGACATATACATTTACCTCTATCTTATAAATCTCGACCAAGAACTTCGTATGATTACTTAGGCCGCTTTGCGCCGTACCGTGAACGACTTTGCTTTCTATTTTTTACTGCTGCACAATCTAGGGTGCCACGAACAATATGATAACGAACACCAGGCAAATCTTTGACTCTACCGCCTTGGATCAACACAATGCTGTGCTCTTGAAGATTGTGTCCTTCACCACCAATATAGGCAATGACTTCCTGCCCGTTAGATAGTCGCACCCAAGCAACTTTCCTTAAAGCCGAGTTCGGCTTCTTAGGAGTTTTTGTTTTTACTTGAAGGCAAACTCCCCGCTTTTGTGGGCACTTCTGCAAAGCTGGGGATTTCTTTCTAGCTAGACTTGACTTACGTCTTTTACGTATTAATTGATTAATGGTGGGCATGTATTCTTCTCGTTTCAACCTCACTACTACAAGCATGGAAATATAGAGTAAGGCTCTCTTTGTTGGCAAGGGCTTATTTTCAGATGAAGAGGGAACGTATCCTGCTTGAATTTAAAAAAATGCTATCTTTTTCTAGACGAACCGTTTTTTTACTTTTTAAAAGAAATTTTAGCTGTAACGAACTTATTCTAACCTATCTCTTTGGAGAGAAGAATTTCGTATTAGGTTTCTCCTAATGAAGACTGTGCACAATTAAAGCAGTATTCCATAGAGCCGCGATTTATGTAACCAAAGAGAAATCCTAAAATGGGCTCTGTTAAATCTTGGTTATAGGTAAAACTACTTTCTTTGCCTTGTTCTATGATGTGAATAGAATCGTTGGTATAAATAAAAAGCAAAGGTACGGTGTGGGAAAGCAATTGCGTAGCTTGAGCTAGGTCTGGGATGCCCGCAAGAATTTTAGCGGAGTCTTCAGATAGGAAAAGAACTTGAACGTAGTTTAGAAGAGACCAAAAGCGACCGAGGAACGTGGTCACGACTTGTGAGTCACAAAGATCAACAAGCGTGTGGTTATTCTTTCTTTTGGTCTCTTTCAGAAACTTTTCTATACTATCCCCGTAGAGAATCAATTGCCCATCCAGGAGTGTGTATCCCTGATTGCATAGGCAAGTATTTGTTTCTATGCCCTTTTCTGCTTCTTTTTCCGAGTAGAGCAGGGTATCTGGTTGGTTAGGACAACGTAAAACTAATCTTAGATCCTTGGGTTGTTTTAGAGCGGGTCCGTTTTCTTTATTTGCCATTCCCTCAGCGTAAGTTTCTCCGTTACGCATACATAAAATACCTAAATCGGAGAGATGGGATTGGGAAAGGTTTAGAGGTTCTTTTCGTTTGAAACTGATAGAGGCTTCTGGAAATTTTTCCTTATATATCAAAAAAATTTCTTTTATTTTTGCGTTATTAGTCGAAGAAATGGTTCCTATTTGCAGGCCGCACTGGGCAACAAAGTCCTCATTCGTTGTGAGGATAATATCTATGAAAGGAATCCCTAGCACTGTTAAACAGGTCGATGTTTCCCAGGAGAAGCTTTCTGAAGCTCTTAGAGGGAAGACGACTCTTCCCAAGATAAAAATTATAAGGAATCTGAGGACAACGCGCCACATACAACCTCAGTAAAAGTAGAACTCCTATTACTAAACTAAAAGTAAGACTTTATTTTAAGTGTTTTCTTACCTTCTTCTTTGTATAATACTTGTTTATGTACGGTTTATGTACGAAGGAAAATCACGCATGGCATCGCCCACTCCAGGACAATTGCATCTACAGCAAAAAGTAGAATCAAAGGCCTATGACTATTCACGCAGCCTCGCTATGATTGCTACAGCTTTGTTATTTTTTATTGTTGCTCTTATTCTTTCTGGATTGAGTCTGCTTCCTCAGGTCTTCCTCCCCTTTTCAGGAGCGTATTTTATTATCGGTTCTTTTTTAGCTTTTATTGCGTTAGGGATTCTTCTTATTAATTGCGTCTGCGATCTCAAACAGTACCTTACCTCGTCTTAGTTTACAACCTCGCAAAGCTTCTTTTTTTTATTACAAAAGTTTTTTCCTGACTAAGCTGTTTGTAATAAATTAGTTTCTCACATCTATAAGAAATCTGTGCTAAAGCCCTTGGGCTTCGTGCCGATGTTACGAATATCCATTAACATTAAATAGATGTTCGTAATGAAAAAACTTGTCCGTCTATGCGTAGTTCTTCTTTCTTTACTTCCGAATGTATTATTTTCTTCGGATCTTTTACGAGAAGAGGGCATCAAAAAGATGATGGACAAGCTGATCGAGTATCATGTCGATGCTCAAGAGGTTTCTACGGATATACTCTCGCGTTCTTTATCTAGTTACATTCAATCTTTTGATCCTCATAAATCTTATCTTTCAAACCAAGAGGTTGCAGTTTTTCTACAGTCTCCGGAAACAAAGAAACGTCTCTTAAAGAATTATAAGGCAGGCAACTTTGCTATTTATCGCAACATCAATCAATTGATTCATGAGAGTATTCTTCGTGCCAGGCAGTGGAGAAACGAATGGGTTAAGAATCCAAAAGAGCTTGTATTGGAGGCATCCTCATATCAGATATCGAAGCAACCTATGCAATGGAGCAAATCTTTAGACGAAGTGAAGCAGAGACAACGCGCTCTACTCCTTTCCTATCTTTCTTTACATCTTGCTGGAGCTTCTTCCTCTCGTTATGAGGGTAAAGAAGAGCAGCTTGCTGCTCTGTGTCTACGTCAAATCGAGAACCATGAGAATGTATATTTAGGTATCAATGATCATGGTGTTGCTATGGATCGGGATGAAGAAGCCTACCAATTCCATATCCGTGTTGTTAAAGCTTTAGCTCATAGCTTAGATGCACATACGGCGTATTTCAGTAAGGACGAAGCGTTGGCGATGCGAATCCAACTAGAAAAAGGCATGTGTGGAATTGGTGTTGTTCTGAAGGAAGATATTGATGGAGTTGTTGTTAGAGAAATCATTCCTGGGGGACCTGCGGCTAAATCTGGGGATCTTCAGCTTGGAGATATCATCTATCGGGTGGATGGCAAGGATATCGAGCATCTTTCTTTCCGCGGTGTTTTAGATTGTTTACGTGGAGGTCATGGCTCTACTGTAGTCTTAGATATCCATCGTGGGGAGAGCGATCATACGATCACCTTGAGAAGGGAGAAAATCCTTTTAGAAGACCGTCGTGTGGATGTTTCCTATGAGCCTTATGGAGATGGTGTGATTGGGAAAGTTACGTTACATTCTTTTTATGAAGGAGAAAATCAGGTTTCTAGTGAACAAGATCTACGTCGAGCGATTCAGGGATTAAAGGAGAAGAACCTTCTTGGATTAGTTCTAGATATCCGAGAAAATACGGGTGGATTTTTATCTCAAGCGATCAAAGTTTCTGGTTTATTTATGACCAATGGCGTTGTGGTTGTATCTCGCTATGCTGATGGTACCATGAAGTGCTACCGCACAGTATCTCCTAAAAAATTCTATGATGGTCCTTTGGCTATTTTAGTATCTAAAAGTTCCGCATCAGCAGCGGAGATTGTAGCACAAACTCTCCAAGATTATGGAGTTGCTTTAGTTGTTGGAGATGAGCAGACCTATGGGAAGGGAACGATTCAGCATCAAACAATTACTGGAGATGCCTCTCAGGACGATTGTTTTAAGGTTACTGTAGGGAAATATTATTCCCCTTCTGGGAAATCGACTCAACTTCAGGGAGTAAAATCCGATATTTTAATTCCTTCTCTCTATGCTGAAGATCGTCTAGGAGAGCGTTTTCTAGAGCATCCCTTACCTGCAGATTGCTGTGATAATGTACTTCACGATCCTCTCACGGACTTGGATACTCAAACACGTCCTTGGTTTCAAAAATACTATCTTCCTAATCTACAAAAGCAAGAGACTCTTTGGAGAGAGATGCTACCTCAGCTTACGAAAAACAGTGAGCAAAGGCTTTCTGAGAATTCGAATTTTCAGGCATTTTTGTCGCAGATAAAATCATCTGAAAAAACGGACCTATCCTATGGTTCCAATGATTTACAATTGGAAGAGTCGATAAACATTTTGAAGGACATGATTTTATTACAACAGTGTAGAAAATAATTACTGTTGCTCTTTACATCTGATCTCGTACGTGGAAAGTAGCATCCCAAGTTCTAGGATGCTTGTGAGATGAACGTCTAAACGCGAGCTATTTTACTTACTAAAGGTGAAAGTACAGGAGTTCCGCGGCCATCATTAAGTACTGGGGTAGTAGCCCTAGAGGTATTTCCTTCTGTTTTCACATGGCCAAAAATCTTATTTGAGTTATTAAGGATCCCATCATCGAGCTGATCTTCTAAAACACCTGCCCATTTTTGGAAAACCATGAGTTTTTCAGATGTACAAGCTTCATCAAAACATAATGATGTAACTAGTAACTTAATCAATCCTATGGCAGCAGGAATAATCAACCAAAATGCATTTGCCCCTAACTGGCTATGGAAGATAAACATACATGCTAATCCAGCAACAACCAAAAGAATTCCTAAAACGAGCAGGGTAATTTGGCAAGCTCTGGATTGAAAGAGCTTTGATTCACGTATAGGTTGAATAAATTTTGTCTTTGCCCATCCTATGAGTAGATTCACCATTCCTGGACTGGACGTAATTGCTTGTAGACCAGCGGTGACACTCCCCGATGCTGCTATTTCCTCTACTATGTTTAGCACAGACTCAGGAGCAGCTGCTCCTGTTCCTGTTCCTCCTACGGGATGTAGATTTGATGACATACCGTTCTCCTAGTGTAGTTCCTAAAGAAGCAGGTTACACTAGGAAAACATTAATTAAAAATTTTAATTACATACCTAAAAAGATGGGCTTTTAAAATAAATCTTAGGATTTCAGAAACTTAAATAATATCTTTGATTAAGAAACTCTACGATTGGATTGAAGAGCTTATAAAACAAAAAAACCGCTTTAGTACGTAAGGTACTAAAGCGGTACTTCTTTGAAAGCTATCCTAAAGCAGAGCGGAATATCGCTCTGCTTTAGGATAATTCCTTAGAATTTAATACACGTGGGTATTTTCTGTGTCTGATACTGGTGAAGTCAGTGTATCAGAAGAAAGAATAGCTTCGCCGCGAGCATCTCCGGGAGCAATACCTTTCAAGGTAACAGAAAACTCTACAGATTCCTTAGAACCGAGTTTAGGTAAAGCGTCGAAAACAACGGTATTACCTGAAATCGTTCCTTTAGTTGGACCTGAAGAAGCTATTGGCTGAAGTTCTTTTGAGAACTTCAAGATTAAAGATACGTTAGTATCTTCAGCAGAACCACGGTTAGTTACACAGATACGATAGACAGTATTTTCTCCTACACAGATAGGATCATTTGTGTCTAATACGCACATATGGGTAGCTGCAAGACCTTTCCAATGTGTTGTTGTTTCTGCGCAAGATGTACATGTTCCGCAGTTAGACTCACTAGTTACTGCAACTTGATTTATGAATCTTCCAGGAACTTGAGCTTTCACTACAAGTTTAAACTGGAGGGTTTCTCCTGGGCACATTTCTTTAATACGCCAAACAACTTTATTACAGCAGATCTCTCCACCAGGAGCTTCGAGTACTGTAACACCAGAAGGGAGTGTATCTTGGATCACGACATCATGAAGAACCAAGTCTCCAGGATTCGATACTGAGATAGAGTACTCCACAGGTTTACATACGTAAGACCAATCAGCACCAGAGATATTTACTTGTACACAAGGCTCATTAACAACTGTAGTTACATTTGCAGAACATTTGTGTCCACCGCAGTAAGTTACAGTAGCAACGTTAGTGATTTGACCTCTTCTTTGAGGGCAGAACTCAACTGTAAATACCTTTTTATCGCCAGGTCTCATGTCTCCTAAGTTAAAAGAGAGAACTCTTTGACCAGATGCATGAGAATAGCCATCGGGAACAGGATTATCTACAGTTACGTTACGGGCAATAGCAGATCCTGTGTTCACTACTTCGATTTTGTAGCATACAGGGCATCTTAGGCAAGCACAGTCAGGTCCTTCTTGCTTAATACAAATGGCTGGTTGACCGCATTTAGTATAAGAACGGAGCTCTGGGCAAGCACATACAGTAGCAGCTGTGAAGCAGCAACCTTCTTTAAGAGGTTTTACCCATACAGTAATTTTGCATTTATCTCCTGCACCCAGGCGATCGATTTTCCAGACTAATTTCCCATCACTTGTAGGAGTTGTTTCTGGATCACTGCTTACGAATTCAGCTTCGCAAGGTAGCTGTTGTGTAATCACAACATCAACACAATCTTTTTTGCCTATAGCAAGGATTTCAATAGGGTAAGGAGATCCTACAGTAGCGTATTCTGGAACGGACTGGCAAATTTCTACGTTGCAATCATCGTTTACTTTTACAGAATACAATCTTCCGTAGCAAGACTCTTGCTGAGCCTCTACAGGTTGACATCGTCCCTCTTCACAGGGATAAAATTCTTTATCACAAAAAGCACCACGGCTTTTTTGTTCAACTGGTTGTTTATTTCTACGGACAAGTCTAACCTTCTTCGCTGTCATAGGAACAGGTGCTGGCTTTGTTTCCGCACTAGCGACGATCTTAGTAATCAGAGACTCTGCTACAGCGGCCTCTATACCCCCGCTGGCAAAGCAACTCGCCATACTCGTTAGCGCAAGGACCGTAACTACTCGTCTGATGAGTTTGGACATAGGGATCTCCTATCGCATGTTTATTTTTTTCTTCTGCCATCGGGTAGAATGTTTTGTAAACTCTTACCCTCAACATTTGGGTTTATTATCTGAATTAAGGTAGTCAGGAATTAATTCATCTCCTAACTACCTGATCAATTTAAGTAAACAGTTAAGAGAACTCTCCTTACTGTTTGCATCTGCCATCAGGTGATGTACAACCTTTAACTTGTGGGCTTTGAGAGTTACACTCTGTTGAACCACATGGATTAGAACAAGAAGGAACGTAGGACCCACAAGCATTACCGCCGCAAGATCTTTCTTTTTTTCTTATTACTTCACAAGGATTGCAAGAAGAGGGTGCGCAAGGATCCTCAAAACAACAATCTACAATGCGGCAGCAGCTACTTAAGCTAACTACTCCACAAAACATTGCAGCAATTAAAACAGCTTTCTTCATAAGTTTTTAACTCCTTTCTAATTAGAAAACTTACGTGTCTTATTTATTACTGAAAATTCAACAAAACTTTTAATAATTAATAAAGCACGTTCCCATGAACAATATTACAAATGAAAATAAAAATTTTATCAATTATTTTTTCTAGATAAATCTTTTTGGTATTAAAACTCTTTTTAGAAAACACTATTTACTAAAAGATAAACCTATAATTTTCAAAAGGAAGCGTCACCAGGAATTTGAGGAAACTGAAGAATAAAAAGAATAATTTGTTTAATAACTAATGGTTTATTTCACGAGACTTTTTCACTTATTTTCTATATTAAAAACACATAAGATTCACAATCAACGAGTTGAAGTAGAATGATTGTTAATCCGCACAATCAAATCATTGAATTATAACAAAATAATTTCGTAACATTAAAAAATAAAAACGAGGGGGAAATGAAATTATTTTACTTTTGTAACATTATTTTCCTGACATCTCTATTTTCTGTAAGCTGCACGCACACGCCTCCTCCACGTAGTTATATTCTTGCTCAAGGAAGAACGCCCCTCGTCAATAAAGCGCATTCCTTAGAATTCTTTTTAGCAAGATCTGTCTTTAACACGTGTTATAATACGAACTTATAGCCTCACAAATCACGATCAAGAGAGAGGAACGCAGGACTACTCTGGGATAGAGCTGCGTTGTAGATTGTCTTCGCAACGACTCAAACAGGAAGTGTGGTTATGAATAGAAACCGCGGTGGCTGTTTCGCTTAGCTAGCAGCCACGCACATTCATGCGACCGATATTTAGAGATCGAAAGTAGCCTCTTCGAAGTCTTCTCGTTGCATGAACTTATCCACAGTTGCAGCGAGCTTCTTAGGAACGCCTCCTAAAAGCTTTTCTGCATACACAAGACGTGCTCTCGCTCGAGGTTTCCCTAAAATCTCTATAGAGTCAAAGAGAGGGAGCCCCTGCTTTTTCCCAGTAATTGCCACATAAAGCAGTGGGATGATGGCTTTTTTATGGTGGACATTGAATGCTTGAGCTAACCATTTAGATCCGAGGTAACACGTCTCTTTCGTCCATTGATCGGTTTTCTCAAGATATTTGACATAGCTATAGAGAAGGATAGCTGCTTTCTCTGGAGAAAGGGCCTGTGGTAGGAGTTCCTCAACACGGTACTCTAACAATCCTGAGAAAAAGAATGAGGTGAGGTTGATAAACTCCGCAAGAGTTGTAATCCGAGATTGACAGAGGGGAAGGATTTTTAAGAAAAATTCGTCATTAAGTAGCCAACCCTGGAGTTCTTTTAACAAGCACTCTGGCGAACCCTCGTGGTTGAGGTAATGCTTATTCATCCAGTCGAGCTTTTGAATATCAAAAACTGCTCCTGACTTTCCAATACGTCGAGGATTAAAAGTTTCTATAATACGCTCTAGAGAATAGACTTCTTCATCCCCTTCCATACTGTAACCCATGAGAGTCAGGAAGTTCACAAAGGCTTCTTTGACATAACCTGAGTCGCGGTAATAAAAAATCGAGGTAGGGTTCTTTCTTTTTGAAAGTTTTGTTCCATCGGGGTTTAGAAGCAGGGGCATATGGAGAAAGACGGGAGGCTCCCAGCCAAAAGCTTCGTAGAGTAGGAGATGCTTAGGAGTTGAACTTAGCCACTCTTCCCCTCTGAGGACGTGAGTGATGCCCATGAGGTGGTCGTCAATTACATTAGCAAAGTGGTACGTGGGGAATCCGTCAGATTTTACTAGGACCTGATCATCGACATCTGCCCAAGGAAACACGACTCTTCCCTTGCTATAATCTTCGAAAACACATTCCCCTGATAAGGGAACTTTAAGACGAATGGTGTAGGGCTGACCTGCTGCCTCTCGTGAGGCTACCTCTTCGGGAGAGAGGTACCTGTACCTGCGATCGTATCCCCCACGATAACCGAGGGTACTTGCCACAGCGCGCATTTCTGCGAGTTCTTGAGGGGTTGCAAAGCACTTATAAGCGCAATCTGTCTTTAAAAGTGTCTCAACATACCCTTGATAGATTTTCGTGCGTTCTGACTGACGATAGGGGCCATAGGGGCCGCCTACATCAGGGCCCTCATCCCATTGGATCCCGCACCAACGAAGAGCTGAGAAAATATTTTCTTCGTAATCTTGGCGACTACGTGTTCTATCCGTATCTTCGATACGGAGGATCATTTTCCCTTTAAATCGTTTTGCAAAGATTTCATTAAACAGAGCCATATAGGCGGTACCTACATGAGGATCTCCTGTAGGTGAAGGAGCTACCCTAACACGGACATTTTCCCAATTCATGATTCTTTTATCCTTAGACCAGAGAGACTTCATACCCTGAAAACGGCTATTTCTTCAAGGGAAATCCTCTCTGCAGAAATGCATAAATCCAAAAATAAAAGAAACTCCTTAATTTAATAAAAAATTAAGGAGTTTCTCAAAAAAATCACGAAAGGATATTTCGCCACCCTTAGATCGGGGATCGCCTTTAAAGTATCAGAAAGAAGTAGTTAATCAACAATGTTGTAAGTAGAAAATCGAAAAATCGAGAGCGAGTTAGTTAGATTCAGGAAAAATTTCAGTAGGAGGTTCGAAATTTGGAGCCTGATGTTCTTTCGGTTCAGCTCCTTTTAGTTTTTTAGCTGCTTGCTTACTCAGATACTCATTCTTATATCTTTCAATCTCAGATACGTGAATTACCCAAGCGGCTCCCTTACGCTCTCCTCGTATGGTTCCCGTACGAGTTGCATAGTAGACCTTCTGCACAGGTATTCCTAAAATCTGAGCAACCTGATTTATGGAGTAGCATCCTTTACCGTTATCGAAAACAAGCTCTCCTTGATAAAGAGATTTCTTTCGAGAGTAACGGTTACGTTTGTACTCTTCCAAATCTTTAATATCTATTTCCCAGCGCGTCTCTTTAGAAGCTTTTAGTTTTTTCTGCTTAATTGCCACATAAATTGCTTGCCTAGTGACGTTATGTAATTTAGCAGCTTGAGTGATCGAAACCCACTTTGTATCTGAGTCTTTGATATCCTCAATTTCTTCTCTTTCTTCTAATTCGTAGCATCCCTCATGTTGTTCGCACGCCATAAGCTAGCATCCCCTCCCCCTCAACATATTTACAATTAAAACAACCGTAACAGTTAGTTTCTTCCTTGTTTTTAGAAGTTTTTAAAGAAGCATTTTCCTAAAAAAAGCTTTATTAATCAAGCTTTTTTGTTAATACAAAGTTTATGTTTTCAGATTAAAATCTTAATAAATCGTAAGCAGGATTATGAATTATTAATATTTCTTTACGTTATAAAAAATAGGTATTCTTAAAAAAACACGCCCTGAATATCGCCAGGGACGTTTTTCTAATCATAACGTTTTTCTTAAGTAGACAAGACAAAATACCAAGAACCAACAAAATATCTACTCTTTTTCTTTTCCTGAACGAAGTATTTTTTTTTAATTTTCCTTATCGGTCAGCAGTTTACAGAAGCCAGGGATAAGGAAACTACAAAGATTTCTTTACTCTTTTAAAATAAAGCTCTCGATTTTTGATTTAAATCTGCGATGAACCTTAGGAAACTCATTTTTGGTTTAAAAGATGAGTTTCTAATTATCGAAATGTCTTTGAATATGACCTGCAACTTCTTTAATCACATCATCGGAAAGGATATGATCGTGTCTTAGACCGGTCTGAGCTACAGGGATTTTCTTCCCTGAACACTCTTCCAAGTTTTTAGGATCTAAAAATGGTGCTGCGAAGCACGTCTCTTTTTTGAACAATCCATCCCCGATAAGATTACCTTGGGAATCCTTGCCATAAATAAAGAGTTCTGGGCAATGCAAGTCCTTGCTTCTCTTTTCAGAATTAATATTCCAATGGGTAAGATTCGCCAGCCAAACTCCTAGACTTCCAATAAACTGTTTAGCAACGGCTCCTGTAGAGCGAGCTCCTCGATCTTTAACGACAAACCAACGGACGCTATCACTTCCGTCTGCGATCTCTTTACTTAATGCTTCGGCTTGAACACTAGCTCCTAAAGAATAGCCATAAGCAACGATTTGACGCGCCTGAGGTCCTGCGGGTTCATCTCTAAGATAGCGTACGCATGCTTGATAAGATTTGACTACATTGTTTCTTGTTATATTCCCTTGGCTCTTCATGACTCCTGGGTAATTGAAGATTAAAATGTTGGATTGAGACTCTTCAGCAATACGGAATATCCAGTCCTTTTCCCCTTGCAGCACTGTCCTATACTCTAAGCAATCGGAGTTTCCATTGGAGATTAACATCCATCGATCTGGCTTAGCATTGGGAAGACGTAACTCCAATCCGTCAATAAAGACCTCGTCATACTGTAAGCAAACCCTTCGCACAGAGGAGACATGATCTTGGAATGAAGCGGAGAAAAGACGCGCGGCGTAAGCTTGTCGCAATAAATTAGAGTCCCTGCATATGGGTCTAAAAATCCACCCTCCTGCACCAAGAAGAATAAAATTCTGACATATCTTCTGAAGGACCCAGAAAAGACCCAAGGGAATAAAGAAGATTAAGCCGAGAAGAAATTTCACAACACCCCATATGATCTCAAGAAGACGATAAAGGTAAGGATGAGCCTGTCGTTTCTCCCAAGAAGTTCTCGCCTGCTCCGAAGAAAACATGGCGATCGAAGGTTTAGGATGCATATCCAATATAGCTGCGTATTGTTCCCTTGCAATAGCTATTGACATTATTACCTTATAATTTCATGCAGAATGTAGTGAGCAAACTATTATAGTGGAAATTATTGAATAAACCAAAAACAAAAGCCGAGTTTATTTATATTAATATAAGTAATTATTTTAATAGAATCGACCTCGAACCATTAGATAGATAGGTGACGACCTTCATCTAGAAAAGAACATTCATTTATTATGATAATGAAGTAAATCTTTTACTTGCAATGAACAAAGAACCAATCGAATGAAAGTTAGCGGTCTTTTTTTAGTCTGAAAATCTAGGTTCTGAGGAAATACGGAAATCCCGGACCAGCAGGTGGATGACTCCCGATCCAGAAGTTTGGGACAAGCGGGGTGTGTAAGCAATCTCAAGAGGGTAATGCCAACTTGCTTTTAATGCATCAGCGTGTCTTCCCAGACCGAAGGCGACACCCTCAAGATTTCTTTCTTTTTGGCTTAAGTAGAGTTTGAGATGGTTTCCAGGCAATACTTTTGGATAGCGTACCTGGCGCACTTTTGAATAGAAGATAGGCATCAGATTCCCCTTCCCAAAAGGCTCGAATAGTTCCATAGAAGCTAGGAGATCATAATCTATAGCATCAAAATCCGCATAAGCATCAATTTCGAGATGAGGAAGTGTGTCACCCTTTTTAAGAGAAGAGTTCACGAGATGAACGAATTTTTTTTTAAAATCTTCGACTTTATCTTCCTTCATAATCACGCCTGCTGCAAAGTCGTGTCCGCCGTAAGATAAAAGGAGCGAGGAGCATTTCTTTAAGACTCCGAGTAGAGGAAATGACCCTATAGTTCTTGCTGATCCCTTTCCAATTCCTCGTTGGATAGCGATGATTACCACAGGTTTGTTATAAGTCTTAGCAAGACGCGCTGAGATAATAGGGATGACACGAGCATGCCATGCCGTGGATGAAAGAACTATAGCAGCCTGCTTTAAAATCTCAGGATTACTATTTAATATCTCTTGGACATCTTGAAATACCTCAGCTTCTATTCTTTGCCTTTCTCTATTTATATTATCTAGCTCCATAATTAGAGCATCTACACGTTCATCATCTTGGGTGAGTAAAAGTTCAACACCTTTTGCAGGGTCGTCCAACCGTCCCAAGCTATTGAGTTTTGGTGCGATCTTCAAGACAATATCTGTCGAAGTGACTTCGCTTTTTTCTACTCCACATAATGCGCAGAGTTTATTCAATCCGGGTCGCGCGCCTCTGGCAATTTCTTTAATCCCATAGCGCACCATAACACGGTTTTCCCCTAGCAAAACACCGACATCCGTGATGGTTCCTAATGTGACTAAATCGAGTAATTTTTTCAGGCTACCTTGACTCTTGGGGACAAGATTTCTGGATATCAGTGCGTTCAGTACTCCTCTTGCGAGCTTAAAAGCAACGCCTACGCCTGTGAGTTCTCGATTCGGGTAGGTATGATCCCGTAATTTAGGATTTAATGTAGCTACGCAGTGGGGAATTTTTCCTGTCGGCATGTGGTGATCTGTAATGATCACATCAATGCCTTGTCTTGTAATATCACTCACCTCTTTTCCTGCAGTAATTCCGCAATCTACGGTGATGAGGAGTGTAATTCCTTCCTCTTTCAACTTTGCAATGAGTGTGGAGGTCTCTCCATGTTGCTTGAGTATCGCACCAAGAAAGAAGTAGCTAACGTGGACATCAATATCTCTTAAAAATTCGACCAGGAGAGCGACGCCTGTCATGCCATCGACATCGCTATCTCCATAAATCATGACGTGTTCTTTACGATCTCTAGCCAGGAGCAGGCGTTCTACAGCCTTTGACATATCTAGGAAGAGTCCAGGATCATAAAGGCTCGACAGATGGCTGTATAAGAACTTATGGATTTCCTGAATCGTTTGGAATCCTCTTGAGATAAAAATCTGAGCCACTGTGGGAGGCAAGTGAAATTCTTTGATAATCATTCCAAGAAACGCAGGATCTTCCTTGGGATGAGCCCAGAGCAATCCTGCTGCAGAAGCATTATCTGAATTTGTCATAAATTTAATACCACAGGGGCCTTTGGGACTAAAGTCCCAAAGGAGATTTTTATATTGCTACACGTTAGATTAAGTTTAACGGTACTTATTTTGAGCGATTTTCTTTACGGACCATAAACAACAACAGAGGTGGTGCAATATAAAGAGACGATAAAGTTCCTAGAAGAATCCCTATGGTCATAATAAATGCAAAATTAAAGACAGAGGAGCCGCCTATAAACAAAAGCATTAACAAAACTGATAGAGTTGTAGCTGTTGTCATTACCGTGCGGCTGAACGTCTTTTGAAGGGCATCATTAACTAAAACATGCATAGGGGTAAACAGGTTCGCTTGGCGATCTTCACGAATACGATCAAAAATGATCAAAGTATTGTTTAATGAATACCCCAATACAGTCATTAAAGCACCAATGGCTTGCAAATCTATTTGAATTTTCTTCAAAAAGAAATGTGCTATAAACAAGACTGCACAGGTAGCCAAAAGGTCATGAATTAAAGCGCATACGGCACTGAAAGCATATTGCCATTCAAAGCGCAAACTCACATAGAGCAAGATGATTGCCAAAGCTCCTAAAAGCCCGATGGTCGCCTGATAACGCATTTTCTTCGATAGTTTGCTGCTTACCTTTGACCAAAAATTTTGCGTTTCGTTTAGAGTTTCCGTAGAGAAATCTAGGCCTGTTTCTGACAACAATCCCACAGCTAACGCCAGCTCATGATCGTTAATTTTAGGAGAGAGGCTCGTATCTGCTTTAGTATAGCTTAAAGCTTTATCACTAAAATAGATTTTGATCTTTTCTGAAGATCCAAATGTTTGAATACGGAAGTCTCTAGAAGAAAGACCAGCTTCCTGTAGTTTATGCACAACTTTGCCACGCATTTGAGCAACATCGCTGATGCCATGCTCTTTTGGATTAAAGGTAAAGGCATACCCTCCTTTAAAATCCATTCCCAAAACGGAATTCCAGGCTCCAAACCCGAGAGCAACGCAACCTAAAAGAAAAACACTTCCAGAAACAGCCCAAAGTTTTTTGCATCCTCTCAAGAAATCATGCTTTATCCCCACGAACTTATTCATCATATGCAACTGTGTATGTTGGGTCTTATTCATCCACAGCATGAAGAAAAATTTAGTCATGAAAAGAGCCGTAAACATTGAAGAGAAAATTCCTAAAATCAATGTCAAAGCAAACCCTTTAATAGGCCCTGTATCTAGGAAGAAAAGAAGTGCTGAGGCCAATACTGTAGTCAAGTTAGAATCAAAAATGGCTCCAAAAGCCTTGGTATATCCTTTTTCTACAGATTTTTTAAGACTTTGAGACAATAAAAATTCCTCTCGGATTCTTTCGAATACAAGAACATTTGCATCTACGGCCATCCCCATAGCAAGAACAATCCCAGCGAGTCCTGACAAGGTGAGTGGCGCATCCAAATACTGTAGAGCTGCCCAGATAAGCAAAAGATTCAGAAGAACAGCTCCCGAAGCGATGACGCCTCCAAATCTATAATATACGCTCATCAAAACAATAAGCATTGCCAAGCCACAGCATGCTGAGATAATGCCTTGTGTACATTGTTTTTTCCCAAGATCAGAAGAGATCGTCTCTTCACTGAGAACCTCGGGAACAAAAGACATCGCTCCAGATTTTAAATCTGAGGCGAGTTTGCTCACTTCACGGTGGGTAAATTTCCCTGAGACACTGGCATGATTTTTCAATGGGACGTTTAAAATAGGGCTGCTGACCATATAACCGTCAATCACTACAGCCATACGCCATCCACGGTTTGCAGAATATTGTCCATTAGCAGTGCCGCTGATCCCCTCCTGACAATATGCGGAAGTCCATGTGTGGAAACTCTCTGTAGGAGAAAGTTTCTCTGCCATTTTCTTAGGGCTTGTATCTTTGACTGAAAAATTTAAAACATAACCTTCCCCTGCAGCAAATTCTGGACGAATGTCTTTTAGGGAAGCTCCATCTAACGCATAATTTCTAAAAACAATGACTAAAGGATTTGCTTTTTGTTCTGCATCTTTTCCAATAGCAATCATAGAAAACGTCGTATCTAAATCTGTCGAAGGCGTTTCGCATCCTGAAGGAGAGAACGCCAACCCCTCACTTTTAAGCTTAGTAATGGCCTCATGGACACTTGGAGGCACATCGACTTCCTCATTAAATAAGGCGCTAGCGAAGGTATTGATTTCTTCGGGAGATGTCTTTCCTTGAGCTTGAGAGGTAAACCAAAGATAGTCTAAAAATCTTTGCACTTCGTAGCGGGAAGCGCTGTAAGAAGAGAACCTCTCATTCACCACATGGAAACTCATTTTTGAGGTCCCCAAGATCTCAGATGAGGAGATCGTAGAAGATCCTGGCACACTGAGATGAATGTAATCTCCCTCACGGCGAAGTTCGATTTCAGATACTCCAAGTTTATTTAATCGAGCACAGAGCTCATCCGAAACTTTAAGAATATCTTCCTTATCGGTGAGCTGCTTTCCCTGATGATCTTTAAAAGAGAGTAGCAGCTGACGCCCACCAACAAAATCAATACCAAGACGTAGTATGTTCTCCCCACGAGAAAATTTTCTCATGTTGAGTTTCATATTTTCTAAGAAAAGATTTTGATAAGGAATCGGAGCACTCAAACGTTCCTGAAGATCCATAGAACACTTTGCGTGTCGGTATTGCTCATGCCAACGCACTAAATCGCTTTGACGATTCTTCTCGATTTGGTTTACAGTTGCAAGGCGATCTTGAATGTCTTTAACTTCTAAAAAGGCACAGCCCTCTTTCCCTATGACAAATCCCTCACCCCATACATCTAGAAATTGCTGCAAGGGGTGCCGGATTTCTAAGACTTGATCTTCTCCTAGAGTCCAGGAAATCGCTTCTGTATGAGAAAAACAGTTATAGAGATTTTGTAGATCTTTTTCGAAACTTTGGAGTTCTTTACCCCCTCCCTGTTGATATTTCGCGACGATAGAACGGAGTCCTTTCAATAAGATGTAAACGGAGCCTTTAGAAAAGTGTTTGCAATCTGTATTGGGAGAAAAGATGTAACAGCCAAAAGCTTCGCTTTCTCTAGGTTGACGACAGAAAACAGGAAAATTTTCTGGAATCAGGTCACAAGATTCAGCTGCAGGCCTATGCAAAGTTAATGCCGTGAGATGTTCTGCGATTCCTTGGAGCAAACGCTCTCCCTGGAGAATAATCTTTCCCTGAGTATCTTTATCCATCCATTGGAAGGAAAATCCGTTGTTATAATCTTCTACTTGAACAGTTAAGTTCTTAGAGAGCTTTTGTTTTTCAACAGCCAAACGACTGTCAAAATCTAAGCGTTGTTCTTTAGACAAAGACGTACGCTGTGCTAACAAATCAGAATGTAGTGTCAGGAAAATTTTACGTTCCTTAGGGCAATACTCTATGGAACTAAAAAATAATGAGGACTCACTACAATCTAATCGAAGCCCTTCAATATAAGGGCAATCTAAACTACGAATGCATGCAGTTTGAGAAAGAGTTTCATATACACTCTTGAGTAGCTTTTGATCTTCAACATCGATTGCTGCGTCGTTTGACAACGAAGACAGGCGTGATAAAAACGCAAGTCTATCTTGGTTGGAAGAAAAGGACTGTTGGCAAAACGCTGAAAGTCGCGAAGAAAAAACCTCAAATCCTGAAGAAAGGTTCTTGGCATACTGTAACAATTGTTCTTTAGGTGCCGTTTCCCAGATAGAGGGGTAACTACAAGAACAGTCTTTTTGTTTCGGAAAAGTACATGCAGAATAGACTCGTTGCAAAATACTTGAGGCCATCTCCTGTTCATTTTCGGAAGAATAGGAAACAAAAGAAAAATCACTTTCTACTAAGGAAGTATTTATAGAGCTTGCTACTTGTATTACATGGTCGTCGTGTTCTCGACTATAGCCAACCACATGGAGTCTTGCAGACTTTATGGGAACGTTAGGCTCTCCATGAACGAGGTTCCCGATAAAGTCCTCTGCATCTTCACCTCTTTTAAAACGCACACTGACAATATCTGGAATCGCAGGATGTTGTTGTATGTGCCCACGTAAATGTAGGGACGAAAGGATCGCTGAGACGCGAGGAATGACATCCTTACGAACTTGCTGGGCCTGCTTGGTAAAAGATTTGATTATATGTTCGGCTTCGTTTCCATCTATTTTCTTATCCAGAGGTTTGGCGTAATATAAACATGTAGGCAAAACGTAATACAAAGCCAAAGCAAACACGCAAATAATGATAGCGAAGTTTCGCTTAACCTTCTGTTTCATTGCACCGCTCTACTTTTTATTAGGAAATATTAAAACCAAAATACCAGTTGAAAAAAAAATCGTCAAACGAAGAGGAGCCCTCCACCTTCAAAGAGAGCTCTTTATTCTGTATCTTTTACAAAATACTATTTTTAATTTTCCTAAAATCTCTATCTCAAAAGGGTCAAATTCAATAAAAACTAGGCAAAAGTATAGCTCTCTTGTTCGCCAACAAAACCAGAAAGCGAAATAGGAGTTACACTATGCGGGGTTGAGGAGTGATGAGGGGAAAAATACAGTGAGGTTGGGCTTGTGGGATCTGTGAAAATAAACTTTATCCGAATGGAATCTTGTTTCTCTTCTCTCATTCGTTTTGCCACCTGCTCTGCAGAGTAGAGGAAAGCGGCTTGTGAGAGCAGTTTTAGGTTTTCCTGTTCCTCTTTAGGGAGTGCATCAGGAACTCCAAGGATAGGAGTGAGTACGTAGATCGTATGTTTTTTCACTATATTAGGATCGCCGATTTGATCTAACACAGTAAAAAATGCTTTAGTATAGGCATCGATATAACATCTTCCCTGAGGTTCCTGGGCTGCGTCAGAAATATTTACATAAATCGCGCTTTTAGGATGCGTGCGGTCACTAGCTTGGTCTTCTGAGCTCCAGGAAATGACTTTAGGATCCAAATATTGCTGTTCCTCTCTTTGGATTTCAGAGAGCAACGAAGACACTACAGAAGGATCTATAGCAAAAGTTTTGCGTGATAAGGAGCTTTTTTCGATCCCCTGTCTTAATGCGATCTGATCCATTTCTTGGATCAGAAAGATACTGGTATTTCTATCGGATTTTTTCTGGAATATCTTAGTAACGATCTCCTGGGAGCCTTCGCAGATCTCTACTTGGGGACAGCCTGGATGATAGTAGCATCCGGGTCGTATTTTTTTCCAAGACTGCAAGAGAGAGAGGCATCCTAACCAATTTATAGGTTTTTCAAAGACCTTAGTTTCTCGAAATAGAGGACGCTCGAATCGTGACCATCCCTTAGAGTATTGTAAGTACGCAAACCCTAAAAGAACCAATCCCAGAATCATAAGACCTATGCACGGGAAAATGGTTTGACATACCCCAGCAGCGAAGGCAGCACATCCTAACAACGCCAAACCAAAACAAGCTAAAACACCGCCCAGTATTTTCTTCGGCAGGTTTTGTGCATTGGGGACGTAGTGGACATTGCCTCCTCCGCGCCACCAAATGACCATTTGAGTGGGAATCAAATCTGAAATGGATATGCGAGGAAATTTCATACTACGAAGCATCCTTTTAGAATTTCTTTTTATTTTTAATAAAAAACTAGAATCGAATAGAATTGCACTAATATTAACAAAACAAAAAATTAAAAAACAAAAGAGTTTGTTTCAAAATTTTCATTGAAAAATAAAAAGAACACTAAAATTGTTTCGACTTTGAAAAAATGAATGTCAACTTGTCAAGATATTCTAGTTTCTTCTACTATGCAACCTAATATTTTCTACTCCTTTGCTCGTCATGAGTAAGCCGAGTATACTTAGATTAGGAGGATGCCTAAGAAGCCCTTGTATTCATTTGAAGTAAGAACTCTCAAAAATTTTCTTCTTGAGACACCGATCTGCTTAGAGAATAGAATACAGCCTCTCCCTACTGGGATGGCTGGGGAAAAATCCTTTGTGATTTTTGTCTTAGGTAAGTGAACGAATTCTCCTTTCTTAAAAATAGGTTCGAAACGTTGTTCCTGAGAACGAATTGTGACTTACGCCCTAATAAATGATCCTGTAGACTTGTCTTTAGCTACCAACAACGCTGAATCCAAGTTCCCCTCTCTACAGCGCCTTCCCAACCATGTTGCTATCATTATGGACGGCAATCGCCGATGGTACAAAAAGCATAGGGAGGAGTGCGGCCACACACACACGTCAGGTCATTATTATGGCGCTAAAGTCCTTCCAAATATTTTAAATGCGGTTCTTGATTTAGGAATTAAAGTTCTTACTCTCTATACGTTTTCAACAGAAAATTTTGGGAGACCAAAAGAGGAAATTCAAGAAATATTTAATATTTTCTATACTCAGTTAGACAAGCAACTTCCTTATCTAATGGAAAATGAAATCTGCTTACGTTGTATAGGAGACCTTTCCAAGCTCCCTAAAGGCATCCAAACGAAAATCAACCATGTGAGTCGCATGACGGCATCGTTCTCGCGTTTAGAGCTCGTATTAGCTGTCAACTACGGTGGCAAAGATGAGTTAGTCCGTGCATTTAAAAAATTACATGTTGATATTCTAAATAAAAAAATATCTTCTGACGACCTTTCAGAATCTTTGATTAGCTCATACTTAGATACTTCAGGACTTACGGACCCCGACTTACTTATCCGTACAGGGGGTGAAATGCGTGTCAGTAATTTCTTATTGTGGCAAATAGCATATACAGAACTATATATCACGGATACCTTGTGGCCAGATTTTACGCCTCAAGATTTGTTTGAAGCGATTAACGTATACCAGCAAAGATCAAGACGAGGGGGGAAATAGGTGCTTAATTCAAATAAGTTTAAATCGAAGACCGGTGCATACGGTGATTTATTTCAGCGTGTTGTTGTTCATTCGTTAGTACTTACATTTTTGGTTCTTCTTCTCTATAGTTCCCTATTTCCCTTAACTTCTTTTGCTCTAGGGTTTATTACCGCGACTTGTGGCGCTGTAGGAACTTATGAGTACTCCTCAATGGCGAAAGCCAAGATGCACTATCCATTAAGCACGTTTAGTGCGATCGGATCTTTTTTATTTTTAGCATTAAGTTTTCTTTCCATTCGTTGGGGACACAGTCTCCCAGGATTCTTCGATGCTCTTCCTTGGACCTTGCTTATTGTTTGGGTCGTGTGGAGTATCTTTAGAGTTCGAAAATCTACAATCGGCGCTTTACAGCTATCAGGAGTCACTCTCTTTTCTATTTTGTATGTAGGGATTCCGATACGTTTATTCTTACATGTCCTTTATAGCTTTATTCATACCCAAGAACCCTATCTTGGAATTTGGTGGGCTTCTTTTCTTATTGCCACAACTAAAGGTGCGGATATCTTCGGTTATTTCTTCGGTAAAGCCTTTGGGAATAAGAAAATCGCCCCACAAATTAGCCCTAACAAAACTGTTGTAGGTTTTGTTGCAGGGTGTTTGGGAGCCACGCTCATTAGTTTTATTTTCTTTCTACAGATTCCCACGAGGTTTGCGAGTTACTTCCCGATGCCTGCGATTTTAATTCCTTTAGGTCTTGCTTTAGGAATCACAGGATTTTTTGGAGATATTATTGAATCCATATTTAAGCGTGATGCTCATTTGAAAAATAGCAACAAGCTCAAGGCTGTGGGTGGTATGCTGGATACCTTAGACTCACTGCTCCTGTCCACGCCGATTGCTTACTTATTTTTGCTCATAACCCAATCTAAAGAGTTTATTGGATGATTATCACTATTGATGGGCCTTCAGGAACAGGAAAAAGCACAACAGCGAAAGCTTTAGCCGACCATCTTCATTTCAATTACTGTAATACAGGGAAGATGTATCGCACTTTAGCCTATGCTCGTTTACAATCTCCCTGGGCGACGCTTCCTTTAACTAAATTTTTAGAAGAGCCTCCTTTTTCTTTTACCTTTGCTACAGGCCAACCTTTAGAGTCGTTTTTTAATGGTCATCTTCTTACCTCTGAATTAACAACTCAAGAAGTTGCGAACGCAGCATCGGAGCTCTCTCAACTTCCAGAAGTTCGTGCATTCATGCAAGATTTGCAACGACGCTATGCTCAGCTTGGCAACTGTGTATTTGAAGGAAGGGATATGGGATCCAAAGTCTTTCCCAACGCAGATTTAAAAATTTTTCTAACTTCAAGTCCTGAAGTTCGTGCGCAACGGCGTTTAAAAGACCTTCCTGAAGGGACTCTTTCTCCTGAGCAATTGCAAGCAGAGCTTGTCAAACGTGATGCTGCAGATGCACAACGCGCTCACGATCCCCTAGTCATCCCTGAAAATGGAATTGTAATTGACTCTTCGGATTTGACAATAAGACAAGTTCTGGAGAAAATTTTAGCTTTACTATTTCGAAACGAGCTATGATTTTCCGCATTTGTAAATTTTTCACGTGGGTAGCTTTTTCTCTTTTCTATAAGCTAAAAGTTTATGGAGTGAAAAAAAATTTTATTAAAGGTCCTGCTATTATTGCAGTAAACCATAATTCTTTTTTAGACCCCATAGCATTGCACATGTGTGTCCATGAGTGTATTTATCACCTAGCACGGGCCTCTTTATTTAATATCCCCTGGTTATGGAAGCAATGGGGGTGTTTTCCCGTGCGTCAAGACGAAGGAAACTCTGCGGCATTTAAAATTGCCTCTCGGCTCTTTAATAAACGAAAGAAGTTAGTGATCTATCCAGAGGGGGCTCGAAGCCCTGACGGTCAACTCCAGCCTGGCAAGGTCGGTATTGGTATGATGGCTGCAAAATCTAGAGTTCCGATCATCCCTGTCTATATTAGGGGAACTTTTGAAGCTTTTAACCGTCATCAAAAAATTCCTCATGTTTGGAAAACGATCACGTGTGTTTTCGGTACTCCCATGTATTTTGATGATATTATTCAAAATCCCGAGATCAAAAATAAAGAAACCTATCAGATCATCACGAATCAAACTATGAACAAAATTGCCGAGCTCAAAGCATGGTATGAATCGGGGTGCAAAGGAGACGTCCCCTAAACTTATGTCGACATTACTTTCTATCTTATCTGTGATATGTTCTCAGGCAATAGCAAAGGCATTTCCTAATCTAGAAGATTGGGCTCCAGAAATTACCCCGTCTACAAAAGAACATTTTGGCCATTATCAATGTAACGATGCGATGAAATTGGCTCGTGTTTTAAAAAAAGCTCCGAGGGCTATTGCTGAGGCCATAGTAGCTGAGCTTCCTCAAGAGCCTTTTTCTTTAATTGAAATTGCTGGAGCAGGATTTATAAACTTTACCTTCTCTCCAGTATTTCTAAATCAACAGCTAGAACATTTCAAGGACGCTCTAAAATTAGGATTTCAAGTTTCCCAACCTAAAAAAATTATCATTGATTTTTCCTCTCCAAATATTGCTAAAGACATGCATGTTGGGCATTTACGCTCTACAATTATTGGGGATAGCCTTGCTAGGATCTTCTCCTATGTAGGTCATGATGTACTTAGACTCAATCATATCGGAGATTGGGGAACTGCATTTGGGATGTTGATCACCTATTTGCAAGAAAATCCCTGTGACTATAGTGATCTTGAGGATCTTACGAGTCTTTATAAGAAGGCCTATGTCTGCTTTACTAATGACGAAGAGTTTAAAAAACGCTCCCAACAGAATGTGGTAGCATTACAGGCTAAGGATCCGCAAGCCATTGCTATTTGGGAGAAGATCTGTGAGACTTCGGAAAAAGCCTTCCAGAAAATCTATGATATTTTGGACATCGTGGTTGAAAAACGCGGAGAATCTTTCTATAACCCTTTCCTTCCTGAAATTATCGAAGATCTAGAGAAGAAAGGCCTTCTCACTGTTTCCAACGATGCTAAATGTGTATTTCATGAAGCCTTTTCGATTCCTTTTATGGTTCAAAAAAGTGATGGGGGCTACAACTACGCCACCACAGATCTTGCTGCGATGCGCTATCGCATAGAGGAAGATCATGCCGATAAGATCATCATTGTTACTGACTTAGGTCAGTCTCTACATTTCCAACTCCTTGAGGCTACAGCAATTGCTGCGGGCTATCTACAACCCGGAATATTTTCTCATGTAGGCTTTGGCCTTGTCTTAGATCCTCAAGGGAAGAAACTTAAAACCCGCTCTGGAGAAAACGTAAAGCTCCGAGAGCTTCTAGATACTGCTATTGAAAAAGCTGAAGAAGCATTGCGAGAACATCGACCCGAACTTACGGATGAGGCAATCCAAGAAAGAGCTCCCGTCATTGGAATCAACGCTATAAAATACAGTGATCTCTCTTCCCATCGCACTAGCGACTATGTCTTTTCTTTTGAAAAGATGCTCCGCTTCGAAGGAAACACCGCCATGTTTCTACTGTATGCCTACGTGCGAATCCAAGGAATTAAACGTCGTTTAGGAATTTCTCAGCTGTCATTAGAGGGACCTCCGGAGATTCAAGAACCTGCTGAAGAGTTGCTTGCATTAACTTTGCTACGCTTCCCCGAAGCTTTAGAGAGCACAATTAAAGAGTTGTGTCCTCATTTTCTTACAGATTATCTTTATAATCTCACCCATAAATTCAATGGGTTCTTCCGTGACAGCCATATCCAAGACTCCCCTTATGCTAAGTCTAGACTGTTTCTATGTGCTCTAGCTGAACAAGTCTTGGCTACAGGGATGCATCTCTTAGGGCTAAAGACTTTGGAGAGGTTGTAAGTTCTTCCTGTTCCATATCAAAGATCTGAATTTTAGCTCCGAGGCTTCTGAGCTTGCCTACCCAATTTGTATATCCACGATCTAGAAGATGAGTGTTCTCAATAATAGAGCCTCCTCCTTCTGCAATCAGTGCTGCCATGACATAGGCAAATCCTGCTCGTAAATCTGGAATGACTAAATGCGAGGCCCATAAAGGCGTCGCCCCATGAATCACAGCGCTGTGAGGAAAATTCCCGATAGCATAACGACATGCCTTGGTACTTAAGCACTGATGAAAAAGCTGACACTCAGCTCCCATGTGCTGAAGACCATGAAGGTAGCCGAGGCGATTTTCATGGACAGTCTCATGGATTACTGAAGATCCCTGAGCCTGTGATAGTAGAACTGCGAAGGGTTGTTGCCAGTCCGTCAGGAACCCTGGATGAACATCGGTTTCCAAGACAACACCTCCCACCAAGGGGCGTTCTTGAAAAAATTCTATTCCCGACTCGGAGACCAAAAATCCTCCGCCTATGGAGCGCAACATCTTGAGGAAGGGAATCAGAAGTTCTTGTTTAGCATTTCGGACGAAAACACGTCCTCCAGAGACAACCGCGGCCATTCCAAAAGAGGCTGCTTCAATCTTATCTGGAAGGATGGTGTGGTCTACAGAGCCGAGACCTCCAGTGCCAAAAATATCTATCGTACGATCATTATCGGTAGTGATATCCGCCCCTGCCTTTTGCAAAAAGAGCACCAAATCTAAGATTTCAGCTTCGAGAGCTACATTTTTTATAACCGTTCTTCCTTTAGCATGAATTGCTGCGAGTATGAGATTTTCTGTAGCCCCTACAGAAGGATAGGGTAGATGAATATAATTCCCTTTAAGACCTCGAGGAGCCTTTGCGTAGTATCCCGAACTATCAGAGGAAATCTGCACACCAAGTTGTTTTAACCCTTCAAAATGAAAGTTTAAGGTCCTTTCTCCTATAGCATCTCCCCCCACAGTGGGAACATAGACACCTTCAGGGCAACGCCCTAACAGCGCTCCTAATAAAAGGATGGGGATCCTATTGACATTTGAAAATGTGGGAGGAACTCTTGTGCATTGTATTTCGGGAGTATAGATTTCCAAAACCTCTGTTTCCTTATCCCAAGAAACATGTGCTCCTAGCGACTTGCATAACTCTACAGTTAAGGAAACATCTCCTATATCGGGGACATTCCGCAGTGTGCACTTCTGATCAGAAAGTAAAGAAGCAACAAGCAGCTTAGTTGCAGCATTTTTTGCTCCTGAAACTTTTACCTCACCATTAAGTCTACCACAACCAAATACTTGAGCAATCTGCATTCTCCGTTCCCCTTTGGCATCAAAATCACTAAAAGAAACGTTAACCTTCTCGAAGGTTTATTGCCATTCAAACTTTTTCCTTAGATCAAAGTTCCTTAATTCAAAATGATTAAAATATTAAAACAATATTACTTTGATCTTTTAAAAACAAAAACAGAGATAAATATAATTAATATTATTTAAAATATAATTAATAGAATTAAAAATTATTTATTTCTCAAAATAGATTATGGCAGCTCCTATCAACCAACCATCGACAACGACTCAGATAACTCAAACTGGGCAGACTACAACGACAACAACGGTAGGATCATTAGGAGAGCATTCTGTTACAACAACAGGATCTGGGGCAGCAGCACAAACATCTCAGACAGTAACTCTAATTGCAGATCACGAAATGCAAGAAATTGCAAGTCAAGATGGATCCGCGGTAAGCTTTTCTGCTGAGCACTCTTTTTCTACCCTCCCTCCAGAGACTGGAAGTGTTGGAGCTACAGCACAATCCGCTCAATCTGCGGGGCTATTTTCATTATCAGGTCGTACACAAAGAAGAGATTCGGAGATTTCTTCCTCTTCTGACGGCAGTTCGATATCTAGAACTAGCTCAAACGCATCTTCTGGAGAAACAAGCAGAGCTGAAAGTAGTCCTGATCTAGGCGACTTGGATAGCTTATCAGGAAGCGAGCGCGCTGAAGGAGCCGAAGGACCTGAAGGACCTGGAGGCTTACCTGAAAGTACGATTCCACATTATGATCCTACCGATAAAGCGTCTATTTTGAACTTCTTGAAAAATCCTGCAGTTCAGCAGAAAATGCAGACCAAAGGAGGCCACTTTGTTTATGTAGATGAAGCCAGAAGTAGTTTCATTTTTGTCCGCAATGGTGACTGGTCAACTGCTGAGTCTATAAAAGTTTCTAATGCAAAAACCAAAGAAAATATTACTAAGCCTGCGGACTTAGAAATGTGCATCGCTAAATTCTGTGTGGGATATGAAACCATCCACTCGGATTGGACGGGACGCGTAAAACCTACAATGGAAGAGCGCTCGGGAGCCACAGGAAATTACAATCATCTGATGCTCAGCATGAAATTTAAAACTGCTGTAGTCTACGGTCCTTGGAATGCTAAAGAATCTAGTAGTGGATATACACCCTCTGCATGGCGTCGTGGAGCAAAAGTAGAAACAGGTCCGATTTGGGATGATGTTGGGGGCTTGAAAGGCATTAACTGGAAAACGACCCCAGCTCCAGACTTCTCCTTTATAAATGAAACTCCAGGTGGAGGGGCTCACTCGACGTCTCATACAGGTCCTGGCACTCCAGTAGGAGCTACTGTGGTTCCTAATGTGAATGTCAACTTGGGAGGCATTAAGGTTGATCTGGGTGGCATCAATTTAGGTGGAATTACAACGAATGTCACTACAGAAGAAGGTGGTGGAACCAACATAACATCTACGAAATCCACATCTACTGATGATAAAGTCTCAATAACATCTACAGGATCTCAAAGTACGATCGAAGAAGACACTATACAATTTGACGATCCTGGTCAGGGAGAGGATGATAACGCAATTCCCGGCACAAACACACCTCCTCCTCCAGGTCCTCCGCCAAATCTAAGCAGTTCTCGCTTGCTGACTATTTCGAATGCGTCCTTGAACCAAGTCTTACAGAATGTCCGACAACATCTGAATACGGCTTATGATTCGAATGGTAATTCAGTCTCAGATCTCAATCAGGATTTAGGCCAGGTAGTAAAAAACAGTGAAAACGGAGTGAACTTCCCTACTGTGATTCTTCCTAAAACTACTGGCGATACAGATCCATCCGGTCAAGCAACCGGAGGAGTCACTGAGGGCGGCGGTCATATCCGTAATATTATCCAAAGGAATACACAATCTACGGGGCAAAGTGAAGGAGCAACACCTACACCTCAACCTACTATAGCAAAGATAGTGACTTCCCTGAGAAAAGCAAATGTAAGTTCCAGCTCTGTGCTACCACAACCACAAGTAGCTACGACGATCACCCCTCAAGCGAGAACGGCCAGTACATCTACAACGAGCATAGGAACCGGGACAGAAAGCACATCTACAACAAGTACGGGAACGGGAACAGGAAGTGTCTCCACACAAAGTACTGGCGTAGGGACACCAACTACGACGACTCGATCTACAGGAACTTCGGCGACAACCACAACATCATCAGCTTCGACACAAACACCCCAAGCGCCTCTTCCCTCTGGGACCAGGCATGTTGCTACAATCTCCTTAGTGCGTAATGCTGCAGGAAGGTCTATTGTATTACAACAAGGGGGTCGATCTCAAAGCTTCCCGATCCCTCCCTCAGGGACTGGAACACAGAATATGGGGGCACAATTGTGGGCTGCAGCAAGTCAAGTTGCTTCCACTTTAGGCCAGGTCGTGAATCAAGCAGCTACAGCAGGTTCTCAACCCTCCTCTCGTAGATCTTCCCCAACAAGTCCACGAAGAAAATAGCTCTTCGTAATCTAGTTGAGAAAGGCAAGTCCGTAGAAGTGAATAGCTAAAATACGAGGTCCTGAAACTTAGGACATGTTGTGGTAGACGTCATCCACATCTTCGATTTGCTCTAGCCAATCAATAAGAGCTAAGTTTGCCTCGCCATCTTTCTCATCACAATCTACTAGACGCAAGGGAAGATAAATCAACCTGTCTTCACTACAAGTCGCACCCTGACTGATAAGTTTCTCTTTAACGGAGGCAAGTTCACTTGGAGCACAGATCACTAAGAAGTTTTCTTCATCTTCGGTATCGAGATCCTCAGCTCCTGCTTCTATAGCATAAGAAAATATTACTTCTTCATCTATAGAGCTCTTAGCGACAGTACACGCCCCTTTCCTTGCAAAATTATAAAGTACGCTTCCAGGTTCTACAAGAGAACCTCCACGTTTATTTATAGCAATGCGCATATCAGAAGCCGTACGGTTCTTGTTATCCGTCATTGCTTCCACAATAATTCCCACTCCCCCATGACCATACAGCTCATAGGTAACCTCTTCAAAGTTCTTTTGCTCTGCAGAAGTTGCTTTCTTCAAATTCCTTTCGATATTCTCATTAGGGATATTATTTTCCTTAGCTTTCTGTATCACCATACGTAATCGCGCATTGGACTTAGGGTCAGCTCCCCCTAATTTAACAGCTGAAATCAACTCTTTAATAATACGAGAAAAAATCTTGCCTTTTTTATGATCTGCTCTTTCCTTGCGATGTTTCGTATTGGCCCACTTACTATGCCCTGCCATATCCTCCACCTACTCTTTTTTTATACCCTCGCAATAAATAAGCGTTTGCCTTTTCCCAAGCAACAGCACGATCATACAAGGGGAAACGTTGTTCGTATTCTTTAAACTTTTTACCATGAAAAATCGAACGCCCCGATAGAGAATACTCTCTAGGGACTACACTATGAACCATTTCATGATACACAAGATATTCCATAAAAAATCTTGGGATTTCCTGCCGATCTAAAGAACGATGAATTCGAATTAACTGTTCATTTTCATGAAACAATCCCAAGACAACACTCTTGCCTTTTCTGGTAGCTTTCCTTCCGAACCAACCAATCTGTAAACGCAGTGCACCTTGAAATAACTGCGCATTCAATTCCTCATAGATCTCCTGCAAATCATAGATCTTTCCCGGACAGTAGTCTACTGGGAATGAAGGACGAGCAAGAACCCTGTGCGAAGATAGGAACGTCTTTTTACGACATGGGAAGCGAAATACCCTATAGAGATACTTGCTCAGATAACGTTGGAAATTATGAAGTACTGTTTCAACCATAACGATAGGATGTCTAAAACCTCTTTCTGCGCTCTATAGATCCTTTTCCATAGTAGTTTTAGCAAGATAGCCGATTTCATCTTTATAAAAACGGTTTTGCCTTCCTACTTCGACAAATCCAAAACGTTGGTAGAGATGCAGAGCAGGATTGCCCTCATAGACTTCAAGATAGAGGACCTCAAGCTTAAATCGCGTCTTCGCCAAATGAATAAGATTGTTTAGCAAGGCGGTCCCTATGCCTTTATTACGAAACTCTTCTCCAACAATAATGGAAATCAGCGCATGATGGGAAACCTTAACATAAGGGTTAAGAACCAAAGTTGCCACTCCAGCAACATTCCCATTGTACACAGCTGTTAAGCTAGAATGATAACGATAGAATCCTACCCAGAAATTTACAGTCTCACGAATTTCTGCCTCCGTTTGGATGGGAAATCCACGTAAAATTTTAGGATCATTCAGCCATTTTAGCATATACGTTGCATCGCTAGGAAGAGTGTACCGTATTTCTAATCCTAGAATTCCTGTATTTTGCTTTTCTGCTGTCATGAAACTTCTCCAAACTCTGCCAAATATGCTTTAATAAATTCATCCAATAGCTCGCCGTCGAGCATCGCTTGGACATTTCCTGTTTCATGTCCCGTACGTACATCTTTAACAAGAGTATAGGGCTGAAATACGTAGTTGCGAATTTGAGATCCCCAAGCAATTTCCTTTTTATCTTTGCGATCAAGAGATTGCTTCTCTAAACGTTCTTGTAAAACCTGCTGATACAACTTTGCTTGTAGCATTTTCATACAGCTCTCACGATTCTGTATCTGACTACGTTCATTTTGACATGAAACAACGACTCCAGAAGGTAGGTGCGTGATCCTGACTGCGGATTCCGTAACGTTGACGTGTTGTCCTCCTGCTCCCGAAGAACGAAACGTATCTATACGTAAATCATTAGGTCGTATCTCAATCTTAATCTGATCATCAATCTCAGGGAAGACGTCTACAGAAGCAAAGCTAGTGTGACGTTTCCCATTACTATCGAAAGGTGAGATACGCACCAAACGATGTACTCCTCGCTCTGCCTTGGCATACCCATAAGCATACATTCCTGAAAACTTTACAGTAACATGCTTAATTCCAACAACTTCACCATCTAAGCGATCGACAACCTCTAAGGCCCATTGATGTTTCGTCGCCCATCGGGAATACATACGAAACAGCATCTCTACCCAATCACACGACTCCGTCCCACCTGCCCCAGCATTGATCGTAAGGAAACAAGAGTTCTTGTCTGCCTCTCCGGAAAGCAACCGTTGCGTCTCCCAAACAGCAAGTTTCTTCTCACAAAAGAGAAATTCTTTCTCTAAGTCTTCACAAATCGCAGGGTCTTCAAGAGCATCGGCATCCTCGAGGAAAAACTCTATAGCATCTATTTTGCTTTTTAATTCCTGATACTCTTGGATTTGTCGTCTCAGACTTACAATCTGTTCAGAAATTTTTCCAGCATGAACACTGTCTTGCCAAAAATTTTCTTCGGAACTTTCTTCTTCTAAAACTTGAAGTTCTTTTTGTTTTTTATCGAGGTCAAAGAGACCTCGCAGCTAAAGATATTTCCGTGCGAAGTGCTTCCAAACGCTTGTCTAAATTTTCCTGCATTACTCTTACCAACCTACGATTCCAATCAAGATTCTAGAAAACAAAAGCCAATAAAGTCAATTAGAGCAAGGACTTCCTAGAGCTTCTATGACTTAAACAAAAACCAAGACTTTTTCTTCTTTTTGGAGAGAAAGTTCTTTGTTATATCTTTTCTAAAGACTCCCCTTGACGCTTTCTAAATAGAAAAGGTAAAGAGAATTCCACTTTTTTGTTTTGACGAGAAACCTCTCTGAGAGATAAAAAAGTTGGGATGAAGAGCTCAGGTCTCTTCTTACCACCTTTACTAGGAGTCACCAATGAGTCAAAAAAATAAAAACTCTGCTTTTATGCATCCCGTGAATATTTCCACAGATTTAGCAGTTATAGTTGGCAAGGGACCTATGCCCAGAACCGAAATTGTAAAGAAAGTTTGGGAATACATTAAAAAACACAACTGTCAGGATCAAAAAAATAAACGTAATATCCTTCCCGATGCGAATCTTGCCAAAGTCTTTGGCTCTAGTGATCCTATCGACATGTTCCAAATGACCAAAGCCCTTTCCAAACATATTGTAAAATAAGGAATTTGTTCGCTGTTGACTTAGGCTTAAGAAAGCATGAGCTCTCATTCTGATATGTTAAGTACCCTGCCCTTTAGGGCGGGGATATAAAGTGATCTTTAATTTAAAATGGAGTTTTTTCTATTAAGAAAAGAGGAATACTTCAAAAGCTTAGTATCACCTATAATAGGAAAATTCTTGGGCCCCATAAATAGTCTCAAGTTTCTCGTTTTTAAAGACCGGAAATTAGACAACAAATAGTTTTATAGTGCTTATCTCTATTTCTTTAGCCACCCTTCCTATTCTTGCCTTTTCTTGGGCTTCCTTCATTGAACCGAATTGGTTAAGAACAACTGCTATTCCATGGAGGCTTCCAAAAAAACATGCGCATTTGCATGGTCTTCGCATCGCTCAGATTTCGGATCTCCATTTCCATAAGAGAGTTCCTGAGAAATTTCTTAATAAAGTTTCCAAATCAATAAAAAATTTCTCTCCCGATCTTATTGTATTTTGTGGTGACCTCCTTTGCCGTGCTCGACTTGAAGATAAGGAACGACTTGAAACCTTCCTAAATACATTAGAAGCTCCTCTAGGAGTCTTTGCTATTCTAGGCAATCACGACTATTCTTCGTATATTTCCAGAAACACTAAAGGAGAGATTACCTGTATCCCTGAGGAAAAAAGTCGTCCTATACAACGCGCCATCATTGCTGTAATGCAAGGGCTATTCTCCTCTCCTAGCTATCGCTATGATCCCAATCTGACTCCCCAAGAGCCCCACCCAGACCTCTTAAAACTTCTGAAGAATACTCCCCTAACTCTCCTTCACAATACCACGCATGTCATTCCTAACACTCTTAATATTGTAGGACTTGGGGATCTGTTCGCTAGACAATTCCATCCTGAACAGGCATTCAAAAACTATGATCCTTCTCTCCCAGGCCTTCTCCTTTCTCATAATCCTGATGGCATAACTAGGCTGCAACAATACCCTGGAGATTTTGTACTTTCAGGACATTCCCACGGTCCACAAGTTACTTTGTCCTGGCCGAAGTTTGCTCGAAAATTCTTTGAAAGGCTGTCAGGATTAGAAAATCCCTATCTTGCACGCGGGTATTTCGTTACTAAGGAAGGAAAACAACTCTACGTAAACCGCGGTCTCGGCGGACTAAAAAGAATTCGCTTCTGCTCCCCTCCTGAAATCTGCTACATCACATGTTCCTATGATTAAGTCTTCTCTAATACTTCTTAGTGGAGGACAAGGTACACGTTTTGGATCTAAAATTCCTAAGCAGTACCTCCCTCTAAATGGAACTCCCTTAGTTCTTCACTCATTAAAGATACTCTCTTCTTTGCCACAAATTGCTGAGGTGATTGTTGTTTGCGACCCCTCATATCAAGAAACCTTTCAAGAATATCCTGTCTCTTTTGCCATTCCTGGAGAGCGTCGCCAAGATTCTGTCTTTTCAGGACTACAGCAAGTCTCCTATCCCTGGGTAATCATCCACGATGGAGCACGTCCTTTTATCTATCCCGACGAAATTCATGATTTATTAGAAACAGCAGAAAAGATCGGGGCGACAGCTCTAGCGTCTCCGATTCCCTATACCATAAAACAACGCAATCCTGTGCGCACTCTGGACCGAGACAATTTAGCAATAATTCATACCCCTCAGTGTATAAAAACGGAAATCCTCAGAGAGGGTCTAGCTCTTGCAAAAGAAAAACAGCTCACACTGGTAGACGACATCGAAGCTGCTGAAATCATAGGCAAACCCTCGCAACTCGTTTTCAATAAGCATCCTCAAATCAAAATTTCCTACCCCGAAGATCTAACGATTGCCCAAGCCCTCCTATGACTAAAGTAGCTCTTCTTATTGCTTATCAAGGAACTGCCTATTCAGGCTGGCAACAACAACCGAATGACCTATCGATTCAGGAGGTTATTGAAAGTTCCCTAAAGAAAATTACTAAAACTCGCACTCCACTAATTGCCTCTGGGAGAACCGACGCAGGCGTCCATGCCTACGGGCAAGTGGCGCATTTCCGAGCTCCTGATCACCCTCTATTTGCAAACGCGAACCTTACAAAAAAAGCCCTCAATGCGATTCTCCCTAAAGATATTGTAATCAGAGATGTTGCTTTGTTTGATGATAATTTCCATGCACGCTATCTTGCCATTGCTAAAGAATATCGTTATTCCCTATCAAGACTTGCCAAACCTCTTCCCTGGCAGCGCCATTTCTGTTATACCCCTCGCCACCCTTTTTCTACAGAGCTCATGCAGGAAGGTGCGAACCTGCTTATAGGAACTCATGACTTTGCCTCTTTTGCAAATCATGGCAGGGACTATAACTCTACAGTACGAACGATCTATACCCTGGATATTGTAGATAAAGGAGATTCTCTCTCCATAATATGCAGAGGAAATGGCTTCCTTTATAAGATGGTACGGAATCTTGTAGGAGCCCTTTTAGATGTGGGGAAAGGAGCGTATCCACCTGAACATCTCCTAGATATCTTAGAACAGAAAAATCGTAGAGAAGGACCTTCGGCGGCTCCTGCCTACGGCCTTTCTTTACACCACGTATGCTATTCCTCTCCCTACAATAACTTCTGTTGTGAGCAATGCTCTGTTAGCACGTCAAACGAAGGATAAGAGAAAAATTCTTTGCCTTTAAGTTCAGGGTAATCTTCAGGGGTGATCTCCGCCATCGAATTGATACATACTAAAGTTGCTGGAATCTTGGAGAGCGCCCGAAGCCCCTTCACAGAATCTTCAAATCCTATAACTTTCATTCCTTCACGAGCAAACGTCCGATACGCGTAGTCATAACTATCTCCGTAAGGCTTAGGGCGTGCATAATTTTCTCGGGTGACCCAGAACAAAAATTTATTTAAAATTGGATACATAGTACGTAGTGTGTGCGTGGCATCTCTTGGAGAGTTAGTTACAACTCCAAATGTTTTATTCAAAGACAAGACAAGCTCGATGAAAGCTTCGACTCCAGGCATCAGAGCAGGACCTGCGTGTTCTAAGGACTTGTAGTAAATCTGCAGTCGTTTTGCAAAGATCTCCGCCATGTACTCTTGTGCTTGGGGATATTGTTCTATAAACTTTTTGCTAAAAATTTCTGTTCCTAAGGTAGTATGACTATAATAGGTAGAAAAATCCCAATGCACTTCTAAAGAAAATTCAGCACAGGCTTGTAAAAATGCACGATAAAAACAAGGTTCTGTATCTACAAGCAAACCATCTAAATCAAAAAAGAAAACGTCATAATCCTCTAAATACATACCACTCCTCAAACACAACTGAAACTCGTCGCTTACCAACATACTATAAATCCAACATTGTCTTAAAAATGATTTTACGGATCTCCACCGTAAGCCTTCTTACAAGTTGCTCCTTCTCGAAAAATTCTCGTACCTGTTTCGTCACTCCAGAACGCATTACCTCACAAAAAGACTGCCCCGTCCTTCTCCATCCAAAAAGCACTACGATTTCTCCCCCTCTCTATGACTGGATCCCCCCAAATAGAGAGGTAATCACCGCCTATTCTTTCTACTGCCGAGGTCAAGGAAACTCTATCATAACTCCCGAAGGGGTTCTCTATGATTGTGATGGACTCCATCACAGCATAACTAAAGAAGAGTTCCGTTATATCCATCCTAGATTGATTGAGGTAGTACGACTCTTGCAACAAGATCACCCTAAAGTCTCTATTATTGAAGCCTTTTGTTGTCCTAAACACTTTCATTTTTTAGAAGCCTCAGGAATCTCACTCTCTCAACTCCATCTCCAAGGTACTGCAGCTACCTTCGCTCTAGATCCTCCCCTCCCCATGGAGAAACTCTTGGCAACTATAAAGAAACTGTATAAAAAAAACTCCGATCCTTCTCTCTCTAATTTTATCGTTACAGAAGCTACACTGACCAATCCAGAACTGCGACTCACGCAACAAGATCTCGGCTCGCATACAGAAATTACTGTAGAAATTCTCGATAATCTACAAAACAAAGAGACTCTTTCCTCCGCATAAGAGATTTCTCTTGCGATAATTAGAACAGAAACCGTACATTCGTGGCTCACTTTATGCCGGTGTGGCGGAATGGTAGACGCGGTAGACTCAAAATCTACTCTTAGCAATAAGGTGTTGGTTCGAGTCCGATCACCGGCATAATTCTTTCTTTTTTCAGGTTGCCAATAAATTGTTTTGTCGTTTTTCTTAGGGAAAACCAAAGTAACACCCCGATTTCTTATGAATGAAAGAACCCTCTTGCTCTTGTTAAAAAAGAAGAAGGGCCTTTTCCTTGCTATTTTAGATCTTACGCAAACAGAATCCTCTCTAACGACTCCAGAATTAGAGAAAGTCTTAAAGCAAAAAAAAATCTTTCTTTCTTGCATCGATAGAGTTGATCTTCAAATCAAAGAGTTTCGCCATGCCTTCTCTTCCGAACTTCCCCAAGATATCCAAGAAGAGCTGGAAGAAATCCGTGATGTTATTATTCGTATTCTAGATACGGATAAACGCAACTATGCACAGAAAAAAAAGGAATTTGGTATTTATGAACGTCCCTGATTCCAAGAACCTCCATCCTCCTGCATACGAACTCCTAGAGATCAAGGCTCGCATCACACAATCTTATAAAGAAGCGAGTGCTATACTGACAGCGATTCCTGATGGTATCCTATTACTTTCTGAAACAGGACACTTTCTTATCTGCAATTCACAAGCACGTGAAATTCTAGGAATTGATGAAAATCTAGAAATTCTTAATAGATCCTTTACCGATGTTCTCCCCGATACGTGTCTTGGATTTTCTATTCAAGAGGCTCTTGAATCTCTAAAAGTCCCTAAAACTCTTAGACTCTCTCTCTGTAAAGAATCTAAAGAAAAAGAAGTGGAACTCTTCATCCGTAAAAACGAGATCAGTGGATACCTGTTTATCCAAATCCGCGATCGGTCCGACTATAAACAACTAGAAAACGCTATAGAAAGATATAAAAATATCGCAGAACTTGGGAAAATGACGGCTACCCTAGCTCACGAAATCCGCAATCCGCTAAGTGGAATCGTTGGATTTGCCTCTATCCTAAAGAAAGAGATTTCCTCTCCTCGCCACCAACGAATGCTCTCCTCAATCATCTCCGGCACAAGGTCTCTAAATAACCTTGTCTCTTCTATGTTAGAATATACAAAATCACAACCGTTGAACCTAAAGATTATAAATTTACAAGACTTCTTCTCTTCTCTTATCCCTCTGCTCTCCGTCTCTTTCCCGAATTGCAAGTTTGTAAGAGAGGGCGCACAACCTCTATTCAGATCTATAGATCCTGATCGGATGAACAGTGTCGTTTGGAACCTAGTGAAAAATGCTGTAGAAACAGGGAACTCTCCGATCACTCTGACCCTGCATACATCGGGAGACATCTCGGTAACGAACCCCGGAACGATTCCTTCCGAGATCATGGACAAGCTCTTCACTCCATTCTTCACAACAAAGAGAGAGGGAAATGGTTTGGGACTTGCTGAAGCTCAAAAAATTATAAGACTCCATGGAGGAGATATCCAATTAAAAACAAGCGACTCCGCCGTTAGCTTCTTCATAATCATCCCCGAACTTCTAGCGGCCCTACCCAAAGAAAGAGCCGCTAGCTAGAACGCGTTCTTGAATCTTCAAGACCACTTAGGGTTCTCAAAGATCATCTACGATGTTTTCTTATCCTTGAAATTGCTCTTGCTCTAGTCTTTCAACCTCCGCTCTAAGCTGTGCATTTTCTTCTTGCAATCTTTGAAGCTCGACCTCTAGCTCAAATCTCATTCCAGCATCTTCTCGAACAGGAGAGAGAAGGCTCTCAAGGTCACAGCATTTTCTCTGAGCAGCTTCGCAATCTTTGATCGCTTGTGCATGCATCTTATCAAGAGCTCGTAATCCTTCTTTCTGCTCTTCTATGTGTTCTCGAAGCTTGCTGATTTCTTTTTCAGCTTCTACAGCATCGGCAACCAGTTGAGTCAATTCGTTAGATTTAAATGCAAGTGCTTTCAGGAGTTCTTGATTCTCTTCCACGAGTTCGCGGATCTTCTTCTGGCTGAGAGAAGCAGAATCTGTGAGTACCCAGTCATCGTCCTCACCGATCTCAGTAGGAGCAGCGGCACCCTCTAAATCCGCTAACTTCTTCTTGTAGGCCATGTTTTCCTTTTGAGCCTTCTCAAAGAGATCGGCAAAATGATTCATACTTTCTTCTAAGATTTTTTCTTTTACCTGTTTCTCCTCTTGAAGACGGCTATACCTTTGTTGTAGCTCTTGGAAATCTTTCTCAACTTTTTCTGCCTCACGCAGACTGTCCTGGTACTCAAGAATGAATGTACTCAGACGTCTAATTTCTTGGGTTTGTTCGTAGTCTTCCTGTTGCTGCTTCCCTAATTCTTCTTCCCAAACAGCTGCTGCTTTCTTCAGATTAGCATCTTTTTGTTCGAGCTGCTTCTCATAGTCATGGACCAGACTCTCTAAGCAAGCCTTCTCACTTTTCTCTGCGTTGACTTCCTGTAAAATCTTTTGCATATCTAGTTTCTGACTCAGATATTTCTCTTTATATTCGCGATAGAACAGAGATTGTTCGTCAAAAGCAATCCCAGTAAGTCTCAGATCCTCTTGTAATCTTTCTAATTTGGCATTCTGCTTACGCCAAGCCTTCTCTTGTTGATGGATTGTGCCCCTCATCTCAATCCACTCCTGCATAGATTTCAGCTGTCTCCTTAAATCCTTCTCCAGTTGCTGGCGTTCTGCACAATCCATCTCTGTGCCCTCACAGGCACGCTGCGAAGCCTCGCGATCATGAGCCCGTTGTATATCCTTCTGAGATTGGTTAATACGTTGTAAAGCCGTCCAGCATCTCTTCTGCTCGTCATCGATCCGACTCCTTAAATCTTGCACCGTCTGCTGCTGCAAACTGATTAGATCTTGTAGACGAGAAATCTCTTTTTCCCCCTCCTCTGATCTAACTGTCATAATTCCTTGAACAAATCGCTCATAACTTCTACGGTTAAATTCTAGCCGATCGGCAACCAGACTACGCATTTCCAAGAGCTCCAGCAAGAACTCATACCTTTCCTCGTCTTTAAGATGGGCCGTCGAGCGATACAGAATCTCCTCTTCACGTCGCAGCTTACGATCCAACATTCCAAGACGCTTTTCACAGTCTACAACCACCTGGGGCACCGCAGGGTCCTTAGCGTCTCTATCCTTTAAGAGAACCTCTAAAAGAGTCCCTTCAAGAACTTCTCTGGTCTCGTTTCTTAAATCTTCAATCTGAATTTGTTGTGGTTCAGGAACCGGAGGGAGTTCCTCAGGAAGGCCCTGAGAATCATAAAGACATAAAATCAAAGCCAAAGCAAATATAACGGCTCCCAAAGCAATCAGACCTGTTCCAATAAACATAGGAACTGCTGGCAGCAATCCTACGAGTAATCCTCCCCCTAAAATAGTAAGAAGAGCAAGAATAATAAGACTTACCTTAACAATTGTATGATTCCATCCACACTGCTGGACTCGAGCTATTGCCATCTCCCCTCTTTCCTCAAGCGTTAGCGGGGAAAAGACAGGGTGGTTACTGCCTAGCTCTCTTACAAAACTAGGATCTTGAAATGTAGGGGATTTTTGAGCGGGTGTTGCCATGTTGCTACTACAATCTCCAATTGAAAAATTATTTGGCCTAAGGATTTTACGTCTTAATGATATTTAAATACAACGATTAAATCGTATTTCTTATTTTATAAAAAGTATTTGATAATATTTTTTAAATTCTTTCTATTAAATTGAAAGTTTTGCTTCATTTTTCAAGATTTAGTAAAAAGAAAAAATGAATCCATCCAGGGGAGAGAACATGGCGATTAAAAATATACTTGTTGTTGATGACGAGCCCCTACTCAGAGATTTCCTCTCGGAACTTCTTACCTCACAGGGATTCATCCCAGACACTGCTGAAAACTTAAGAAATGCTCTCCAAATGATCCGAAGTCGAGACTATGACCTTGTCATCTCAGACATGAGTATGCCTGACGGCTCTGGTCTTGATTTAATCAAAATTATAAAGCAAAGCTCCCCCCACACGCCCGTCCTTGTAGTCACTGCTTACGGAAGCATAGAGAACGCCGTAGAGGCTATGCACCAAGGGGCATTCAACTACTTAACAAAACCTTTTTCTTCTGAAGCACTTTTTGCCTTTATCTCTAAAGCTGAAGAACTTAAGAACCTAGTCCATGAGAATCTCTTTCTACATTCTCAGACAACACCAGATTCACACCCTCTGATTGCAGAAAGCAAGGCTATGAAAGATCTTCTTGCCATAGCAAAAAAAGCAGCTTCAAGCTCAGCAAATATATTCATTCACGGAGAATCGGGATGCGGAAAGGAAGTCCTCTCCTTTTTTATCCACCACAACTCTCCTCGAGCCAACCACCCCTATATTAAAGTTAACTGCGCAGCAATTCCTGAAACTCTCTTAGAATCAGAACTTTTTGGCCATGAAAAGGGAGCATTTACAGGAGCAACTACAAAGAAGGCAGGACGTTTTGAACTTGCCCATAAAGGAACCCTCTTATTAGATGAAATCACCGAAGTCCCAGTAAACCTTCAAGCAAAACTCCTGAGAGCTATCCAAGAAAAAGAAATCGAACACCTTGGAGGAACCAAGACCCTCTCCGTAGATGTTCGCATCTTAGCGACCTCAAACCGAAAGCTTAAAGAAGCTATCGATGATAAAAGCTTCCGACAAGATCTGTATTACCGGTTGAATGTCATCCCTCTACACCTCCCCCCTCTAAGAGACCGACAGGACGACATCCTCCCTCTGGCGAACTACTTCCTAAATAAGTTCTGCCGCATGAACAATACTCCTCTGAAAACCCTCTCTCCTAAAGCTCAAGAGCTCCTCCTTAACTACCCCTGGCCAGGCAATATTCGAGAGCTCTCCAATGTTCTGGAACGTGTGGTTATCCTAGAGAACACCTCCCTACTCACCGAAGACATGCTCGCTTTAGCTTGATCTCCTCTAGGGGTTTTTCTTGTTTTTCTCAATAGCATCTGGTAAGCTGATTTGCTTTAATCTCTGTATTCTTTTAAGCACCGATAGCTCAATTGGATAGAGTACCTGGCTTCGGACCAGGTGGTTGGAGGTTCGAGCCCTCTTCGGTGCGTTAAATTCTTTTTTTGAATAGGTATTTCTCCTTATAATAGAGCTATGGAGAACTATTTATTTTATCTACTCTCCTAAAGCATCACGTAACCCTAGGAGACAAGATGAGACCTCATCGTAAACACGTATCATCTAAAAGCTTAGCTTTAAAGCAATCTGCATCAACTCATGTAGAGATCACAACAAAAGCCTTTCGTCTCTCTATGCCTCTAAAACAGCTGATCCTAGAGAAAAGCGACCACCTCCCCCCTATGGAAACAATCCGTGTGGTGCTAACCTCTCATAAAGATAAGCTAGGCACCGAGGTGCATGTTGTAGCTTCTCATGGCAAAGAAATCCTTCAAACTAAGGTTCATAACGCAAACCCATACACTGCAGTGATCAATGCTTTTAAGAAAATCCGCACCATGGCAAATAAGCACTCCAATAAACGTAAAGACAGGACAAAACATGATCTAGGTCTTGCAGCAAAAGAAGAACGTATCGCAATACAGGAAGAACAAGAAGATCGCCTTAGCAACGAGTGGCTTCCTGTCGAAGGCCTCGATGCCTGGGATTCTCTAAAAACTCTTGGGTATGTTCCCGCATCAGCGAAAAAGAAGATCTCCAAGAAAAAGATGAGCATTCGTATGCTATCTCAAGACGAGGCTATCCGCCAGCTAGAGTCTGCCGCAGAAAACTTCCTGATCTTCTTGAACGAGCAAGAGCATAAAATCCAATGCATTTATAAAAAACATGACGGCAACTATGTCCTTATTGAACCTTCCCTCAAGCCAGGATTCTGCATCTGAGGACTCCACATCGCAATCTCAAATCTTCGATCCCATTAGAAATCGGGAGTTAGTTTCTACTCCCGAAGAAAAAGTCCGCCAAAGGTTGCTCTCCTTCCTAATGCATAAGCTGAACTACCCTAAGAAACTCATCATCATAGAAAAAGAACTCAAAACTCTTTTTCCTCTGCTTATGCGTAAAGGAACCCTAATCCCAAAACGCCGCCCAGATATTCTCATCATCACTCCCCCCACATACACAGACGCACAGGGAAACACTCACAACCTAGGCGACCCAAAACCCCTGCTACTTATCGAATGTAAGGCCTTAGCCGTAAACCAAAATGCACTCAAACAACTCCTTAGCTATAACTACTCTATCGGAGCCACCTGCATTGCTATGGCAGGGAAACACTCTCAAGTGTCAGCTCTCTTCAATCCAAAAACACAAACTCTTGATTTTTATCCTGGCCTCCCAGAGTATTCCCAACTCCTAAACTACTTTATTTCTTTAAACTTATAGCTAATCATCCATGCAGATCTGTGTTACCGGCGTTGTACTTCGCAGCCGCCCCTTAGGAAAAAATCATACACTCACCACTTTATTTACCCCTGAAGGACTCTTTACCTTTTTTGCAAAGCAAGGACAAACCCTCCAATGTGATTATCGAGAAACCCTTGTCCCCATATCTTTGGGGAAGTATACGTTACATCGTAATGGCTCACGCCTTCCTAAACTGACCCACGGGGATATCCTCAATGCCTTCGAAGCAATCAAACAAACCTACGCTCTCCTAGAAGCTAGTGGAAAAATGATTCAAGCTCTTCTGGCTTCTCAGTGGAAAGAAAAGCCTTCGCATAAGCTCTTCTCTTTATTCTTGAATTTCCTCCACCGTATTCCTGAAAGCAGCAATCCAGAATTTTTTGCAGCCATCTTTGTACTTAAACTTCTCCAATACGAAGGAATCCTAGACCTGACTCCAGCATGTTCGCTATGCAAAGCATCTCTACCCTATGCCTGCTATCGCTACCAAGGCCATAAACTATGTAAGAAACATCAGCATAAACAAGCCATCTCCATCGAGAAAGAAGAAGAACAAATCTTACAGGCTATCATTCATGCGAAGCAGTTTTCTGAACTTCTAGCTATTGCAGAATTCCCGATTGCTATAGCTGAAAAAATTTTTTATTTGTTTGACTCGCTACAAGAGGAAAAAAAATCAGAAAGAAATTCTTCGGAAGATCCATATCATGAAATCCTAAGACTTTCTAAAGTAGTCCATCCCTACTGATGAAGGACGTGTAGGCCCCTAGAAATTATAATTATCAAAGGTACCGCTGCACCAAACCTTTGAAAAAAGGTGTGTTTTCCTAGAATTCAAGAAAAATTGAGAGAAATAAACTCCCTAAGAGAAGGTAATTGTACCGCCCTCACTAGATACGTTAAATATTAACGTCACCTCAGAGAATCCAACTAAATCATTGTGGTATATTTTATTCCATACACCCCAACCCTGTTTTATAAACGTACTCCCAGGACAAACGTTTCCTTTTAAAGAAGTTTTTGTATTTACAATGACGCCAACATCTTTAGGCAGTTTTAAATTGATAGATTCTTTCTGATTAGAAATGGTAATGGTACTACTTCTATTCCATTTGCCACGGAAATCCATATCCATCTTGCAAGAACTACAAGAAAAATTTAGAGCATAGAGAACAGGATAGACTCCCCTACACTTTGCACGGAGATGACCGAAAGAACCTTGATAATTTAAAGTCTCTAATTTAGGGAACTCTCCAGTCAGATTGAATTCGACCCGTTTTTTTCTCTGCGCCTGGATTTCCATATTCTCCATATCAGGGTAGCTTTTCGAAAAATCAAAACGGTGGGTGTAAAATGATTCTTCTTCAGAAAGCCAACAAGGGACAGAAAGCAGCTGATTCCCAAAGGAACCCGAAGCAAACAAAACAATGAAAAAAAATAAATATCGACAAGCGAATCCCAAATTATGATCTCCATACAAAAATAGTCAAAAATAAATAATAAAGGAGGGGGACATCACGAAGCTATTGCGAAAGAGGGGACTCGAACCCCTAAGGAAAGCTCCACTACCACCTCAAGATAGCGCGTATACCAATTCCGCCACTTCCGCAAGAAGAAACTAGCTTACCGAGGCTGTACCCTTTACCTCAAGAAAAAAAGTATTTCCCTACCACGAAAAATCAGGTACATTGTCCTAATAGCTAGAAGGAGTAAAGCCTAATTATGCGTTGCACTGCCTACTGTACAGCATCTGCTTATAACCTCCATGTCCTTTTCCACCTACTTAAACCCCGCTATCCTACCATCTTATCTAGAGAATATGTTCTCGCAAACCTAGATAGTACACAGGCAAGCAACCAGTTAGCGATCTTCTTCCCTTTCGGAGTTGCCGTATTCTGGGGTTGGGAAGAGTCCGAAGAAATCAAACTTTTACAAACAATCGTTACAGCATCACCAGAAATTCTTCCCCAACCCGAGATCGATTGCTATAACTTTCATTACGGAGATAAACTCCAAATCCGGAGGGACCGCCTGACCCTTGCCGACACCACATTAAATACAAAGCTCGCCATTGCTTTTGGTCTGGCGCAATCGGTAAAACTCACAACCTTCGAAACTACAATCTATAAAACTATAGAAGATTCTAAACGGCTTCCCCAAGATCTTGCTACTAAAGGAAAAATTTCCATGTCTCGGAAAGCCATCGCAAAAAAGATTGGCAAGCTCTTCCTAGATAAGGCTTCAGTAAACCTTCATTCCGATATCTTGGATGAACCTGATTTTTTCTGGGATCATCCAGAAACACAGGCGATTTATCGTGACGTTCTCAGTTGTTTAGATATTGAGGCACGAATCAATGTTCTTATCGTTTGACTATTCTTGGAGATGTGTTAGAAATTCTTAACGACCAACTCAATCACCAACACTCTTCATCTCTAGAGTGGACAATCATATGGCTGATTATGTTAGAATTTTCTGTAGCTCTACTCAAAGATGTTTTCAATGTCATTTAAACGTTTCTTGCAACAGATCCCTGTACGTATCTGTCTACTTATTATCTATCTCTACCAATGGCTTATCTCCCCTCTCTTAGGCTCGTGCTGTAGATTTTTTCCTTCCTGTTCGCACTATGCAGAACAAGCCTTAAAATCTCACGGCTTCCTGATGGGCTGCTGGCTTTCTATAAAGAGAATCGGAAAGTGTGGCCCCTGGCATCCTGGAGGCATTGACATGGTCCCTAAGACTGCTTTGCAGGAAGTTTTAGAACCTTACCAGGAAATAGACGGTGGTGATTCAAGCCATTTTTCTGAATGATCTTATCCATAGGAATGCCAAACCTCTTAGCTATCAACCATAAAGAATCCCCGTCCTGTACCACATACTCTTCATCCTGATCTTCTTGAACACGAGGAGCCTCTACCCTCTGAGTCGACATGCAGGCCAACTCTCTACGCGGAGAATGCTGTAATCGAGAGAAGAAATTCTGACTATAGGGAGACTCTTGAGGCATCAGGCGGATGACCTTCTCAAGATCTTCATCACAAAATTCATGCAAAACAACATCACTATCATGGACAAGCAAAAGCAAGGCTGCCAGAGATTCTTCACAATCTAAATAAGATTTTAAGACTTTCTGACGTTGTGTAGCTGAAATCATGGAAGTGCGGCTCTCTTCATTGCAAAAATGAAAGAAACGTTCGGATCCGCAACGAATCACCATACGAGCTAATGAGGCTACTGAAGAGGCCTGCACGTCTGCACCTACAAGTAACGTACGCAAGTAAAGAAATTCTGGAGTCGAGCAGAAATGATACAGGCAATCTTCATCTACCCAGCCTTCTTGTACCATCTTTTCTATCAGCAAAAACAAGCCCTTAGAAGTATAGGGATACTTGTGGCAACGCAAATAGTCCAAAATCACAGGAAAGTCTTTAAGATCAATATTCGGCAAAAGCCACCGCACTGAAGATCCTTTCAACTCTGTATAGGTCAAAGGCTTCGAAAGCACAGGAGTGATGTCTATGTGGTGGGAAGCTATCGCTACACTCAACGCCCAAAGTTTTATCGGCCGACCATACATATAGCGCTCATCTTTGAACAACGAAATCAAGTCGTCCAAAGATGCTTGAGATATCTCGTTTAAAAAATCTTCAGAAAGGTAGACCTTACGACTACTTTTCGCAATCAAAGGTCCGGAAAATAAATGCAGCTTATAGATGTCTTTACGAAATATGGCAGAGTAAAATAAGAGCAAAAAAAGCATATTCAATCCCACACTCAGGATCAAGACTTGCCACAGCCATCTAGTTTTTCTTTTGAAAGCCATACATTTTGCGCCTAAAACTCAGTTCATTCTCTAGGATTAAAACACTTGCCACTATACACAGGTCATCGTAAAATCCCTCGTAAAAACATCCTTGCGTTTATCATCCATGCGGATTCCAATAACTCTACTGCAAACATACTTTTCAGAACCTCTTTCGACAAAGGAAATTTTAGAAGCCTGTGATCATATTGGCATAGAAGCCGAGATTGAAAATACTACCCTATACTCTTTCGCTTCTGTGATTACAGCAAAAATTTTACATACGATTCCCCATCCTAATGCGGATAAACTCCGGGTAGCTACCCTGACCGACGGGGAAAAAGAGCACCAAGTGGTTTGCGGAGCCCCCAACTGCGAAGCAGGATTGATTGTAGCTCTTGCTCTACCTGGAGCCAAATTATTTGATAGCGAAGGACAAGCCTACACAATCAAAAAATCTAAACTTCGTGGTGTAGAATCTCAAGGGATGTGCTGCGGAGCCGACGAGTTGGGCCTTGATGAACTCCAAATTCAGGAGAGAGCTCTTTTAGAGCTCCCAGAAGCCACCCCTTTAGGTGAAGATCTCGCAACAGTTTTAGGGAATACTTCTTTAGAGATCTCTCTAACACCGAATTTAGGCCACTGCGCCTCCTTCCTAGGATTGGCCCGAGAAATCTGCCACGTCACTCAGGCAAACCTCGTCATCCCTAAGGAATTCTCGTTCGAAAATCTCCCGACTACAGCCCTAGACATGGGCAATGATCCTGACATTTGCCCCTTCTTTTCTTATGTCGTCATTACGGGAATCTCTGCGCAACCTTCACCAATCAAGCTTCAGGAATCTCTACAAGCCCTCAAACAAAAGCCCATAAATGCTATTGTCGATATTACAAATTACATCATGCTTTCTCTAGGGCAACCTCTGCACGCTTACGATGCGAGTCACGTCGCTTTAGACTCTCTGCGAGTAGAAAAGCTCTCCACCCCAGAATCTCTCACCCTATTGAACGGAGAAACCGTCCTCTTGCCCTCAGGAGTGCCTGTAGTCCGCGATGATCATAGTCTCTTGGGTCTTGGAGGTGTTATGGGAGCGAAAGCACCCTCATTTCAAGAAACCACAACCACTACAGTCATCAAAGCTGCCTATTTCCTCCCCGAAGCTCTCCGTGCCTCTCAAAAACTTCTCCCGATTCCATCGGAATCTGCCTATAGATTCACCCGGGGGATCGATCCACAAAATGTTGTACCAGCACTACAAGCTGCAATTCACTATATTTTAGAGATCTTCCCCGAAGCTACAATCTCCCCCATCTATAGTTCTGGAGAAATTTGTCGTGAATTAAAGGAGGTCGCTCTACGCCCTAAAACCCTACAGAGAATTCTAGGGAAATCTTTCTCAATAGAGATCCTCTCTCAAAAGTTACAGAGCTTAGGGTTCTCTACGACTCCACAAGAAACTTCCTTACTTGTAAAAGTCCCTTCCTACCGCCATGACATCAATGAAGAAATAGATCTAGTAGAAGAGATCTGTAGGACAGAATCTTGGAATATAGAAACTCAAAATCCAGTATCCTGCTACACTCCAATCTACAAACTAAAACGTGAAACTGCTGGGTTCCTAGCAAACGCAGGACTTCAAGAATTCTTCACTCCTGACCTGCTAGATCCCGAAACAGTGGCTCTAACAAGAAAAGAAAAAGAAGAAATCTCTCTTCAGGGCTCCAAACATACCACTGTATTGAGATCCTCACTGCTTCCAGGATTATTAAAAAGTGCTGCGACAAACCTAAATCGCCAGGCACCCTCTGTTCAAGCTTTTGAGATCGGCACTGTCTATGCAAAACATGGAGAGCAGTATCAAGAAACTCAAACTCTGGCGATCCTGCTCACTGAAGATGGCGAATCCAGGTCCTGGCTCCCCAAACCCTCTCTTTCTTTTTATTCTTTAAAGGGGTGGGTAGAGAGGCTGCTCTATCACCACCATCTTTCTATAGATGCTTTGACCTTAGAGTCCAGCGCGCTCTGCGAATTTCACCCCTACCAACAGGGAGTGTTGCGCATCCACAAACAGAGTTTTGCTACTTTAGGTCAGGTACATCCTGAGTTAGCAAAAAAAGCACAGATAAAACACCCTGTGTTCTTTGCAGAACTCAACTTAGACCTTCTATGCAAGATGCTAAAAAAAACAACGAAGCTTTATAAACCTTACGCCATATATCCTTCATCTTTTCGTGATCTCACCTTGACAGTACCTGAAGACATCCCTGCAAATTTACTGAGACAAAAACTTTTACACGAAGGTTCTAAATGGCTTGAAAGTGTAACCATTATCAGTATATATCAAGATAAAAGCTTGGAAACACGAAATAAAAATGTTTCTCTACGCCTCGTATTCCAAGATTATGAGCGAACATTATCTAACCAAGACATTGAAGAAGAATACTGTCGTTTGGTAGCTTTACTTAACGAATTGCTAACAGACACTAAAGGGACTATCAATTCATGAAACAATTACTTTTCTGTGTTTGCGTATTTGCTATGTCATGTTCTGCTTACGCATCCCCACGACGACAAGATCCTTCTGTTATGAAGGAAACATTCCGAAATAATTATGGCATTATTGTTTCCGGTCAAGAATGGGTAAAGCGTGGTTCTGACGGCACCATCACCAAAGTACTCAAAAATGGAGCTACCCTGCATGAAGTTTATTCTGGAGGCCTCCTTCATGGGGAAATTACCTTAACGTTTCCCCATACCACAGCATTGGACGTTGTTCAAATCTATGATCAAGGTAGACTCGTTTCTCGCAAAACCTTTTTTGTGAACGGTCTTCCATCTCAAGAAGAGCTGTTCAATGAAGATGGCACGTTTGTCCTCACACGATGGCCGGACAACAACGACAGTGATACCATCACAAAGCCTTACTTCATAGAAACGACATATCAAGGGCATGTCATAGAAGGAAGTTATACTTCCTTTAATGGGAAATACTCCTCATCCATCCACAATGGAGAGGGAGTTCGTTCTGTGTTCTCCTCCAATAACATCCTTCTTTCTGAAGAGACCTTCAATGAAGGTGTCATGGTGAAATATACCACATTCTATCCGAATCGCGATCCCGAATCGATTACTCATTATCAAAATGGACAGCCTCACGGCTTACGGCTAACATATCTACAAGGTGGCATCCCCAATACGATAGAGGAGTGGCGTTATGGCTTTCAAGACGGAACGACCATCGTATTTAAAAATGGTTGTAAGACATCTGAGATCGCTTATGTTAAGGGAGTGAAAGAAGGTTTAGAACTGCGCTACAATGAACAGGAAATTGTAGCTGAAGAAGTTTCTTGGCGTAATGATTTTCTGCATGGAGAACGTAAGATCTATGCTGGAGGAATCCAAAAGCATGAATGGTATTACCGCGGGAGATCTGTATCTAAAGCCAAATTCGAGCGGCTAAATGCTGCAGGATAGTTTGCGGTAATGGCTGATGACACCCTCATTCCTAAACTTATGAAGAACTCGCTTTCGCAGGCGTGTTCTGAGGGTTTACTGATTGCTAAGTATCCTCCACTCCAGGTTATCGTTCACTTTGATAATAACCTAGTTGTTAAAACACATCTTTCAGTAGCTCCTGTCTTCTCTTGTCTTTTTTTAGGACCAGCAGCTCACAAAGCCATGCAGGAAATTGTTTTATGGTGTTCTCGCTATGCCAACAAGGAACATCCTCCTTTTTCCTCGCATTTTGCTAAAGACCTCATCCCCTCACAATATCTCGAAATCCTAAACTGCGTTGCAGAGATTCCCTTTGGAGAGCAGCAAACCTACGCTGAAATCGCAAAAAAAACTGATACGCACCCCAGGACTGTAGGAGCCGCATGCAAACAAAATCCGTTTCTGCTGTTCTTTCCCTGTCATCGCGTCGTAGGAAGCCATGGAGAGCGTAATTACGTCCTAGGGCCTGTAATTCACGAGATCTTATTGAAATTTGAGAATAGCTACTAATCCCCAGCTATAGATTTAAGAGTCTTGCAGACGGGGATCTAAAGCATCACGGACTCCGTCTCCTATCAGAGCGATCGCAATCAGCAACATCGTTAATATAATTGCTGGAGGCCAAAGAACAGCACTCTCTGCAGGGAATCCTGTAACACCCTCCCTCATAAGATTTCCCCAAGACGCGGAACTCTCTTCCCCCAGACCTAAAAAGGTCAGCCCCGCCTCACAGCTAATCATAGCCATCATAGCAAACGGAACTAAAGAGATCACAGGGACAATGGCATTGGGAAGGATCTGATGCACCATAATATAATAGTGGCTATACCCTAAGTTTGTAGCAGCAAGAACATAACCTCGGTCTCGCTGTTTCAACACCTCAATACGGACATACCTACTAAACCCTGTCCAACTAAAACAGCCTAGCAAAACTGTGTTCAATAGCAAAGATTTCTGCTGTGTTATGGAAATCACCAGCATTAAGATAAACAGCACAGGCATGGTCTCCCAAATTTCAGTAAACCGAGATAAAATCATATCCACGGTCCCACCGAAATATCCAGAAACCAACCCGATCATAATCCCGATAGCTAAAGCTATCGTAATCCCAATACCTGCGACTACCAAAGCTATGCGAATGCCAAATACTAAAGCCGCTAGTAAATCTTTCCGAGTGACTCTGCTAAGCTGCCACCAAGGAACATACTTGTTCATTTCTCGAGATCCCCCAGCATCATCTTCCCAATGGAAACTACTGAAAAAGGGGTTAATCAAAATGCGAAGATCTTCAGACTCTTTCTCGATCCACAAACGCTTATCTTGAATGAAACTGATCGCGCTGCGCAGCTTGGCATAGTCTTCAAGTACCTGACGAATCTCCAACAAAGATTTTTTATAGGGCTCTGCTCGTTTCTCTACATTAGCATAAGCAATACAAAGGTCTTCAGGTTGCCCCCAGTTGTTGTAATCCGCGAGGCGGAGCTCATGCTCTATTCTTGTCAAGGCCATCAGAAACGGTCGGTAGTTGTCCGTAGCACGATTCCAAGCTTGCTGCGCCATCTCATAGGGACGCTGCATCTTGTCGACTCTTTGCTGTAATCTTTTAAGGCAAATGCCTTCATTTTTCATCTCTAAGTGACGCAATGTTGGCATCGGAGACTGCCGTTTTTCTTCAAAAGCGACCTGATACTTCTTTACAGAAGCCTCTTGTTTCTTTCGATACTTTGCCTTAATGAGAATCCCCAACTGCTCATACGTACTCATATACCGCCGTTCCATCTCCCAAGTACGTGTATCTTTGGGGAGCAGCATGACCATCTCAGAATTCACCTTACTGATGTTTTCTCGGACCTTCTCAGCTCGCATTTTTTTTAAATTCTCAGCTAACGCGGGATCTTGAACTTTCCCACTATAGGCCCAAGCAAAAATCATACATTGAGAAATGATGCACAGCCCTAACAACCAACGACGTAACCACCCCCTAGTCAACTTAAAAGAAAGTATGAAAAAGGGAAACGTGACCATCAAAACGTTGAAAAAGAGATCCACTGGTTTAGTGTAATACCCAGGGAAAAACAAGTACCTCAGTAAAGGAAAAAAGATCTCTCCATGCCAGGTGACTAGTAAAGGTTTACTACTCGCAAATAAAGGAGCGTAGATGCCAATCAGAGCGACAGAAATAAAAAATTTCCATGATAAAGAGGCTAATAAATTTTTATAGTAAGCAGATAGAAAACGTTGATAAAAGGAAGGATGCTTCTGCATTTATATCCTCCTTCCCTCTAGCTGAACTCGAGGATCTAAGAGTACGTAGCAAATATCTCCGAGCAAATATCCCACTAAAGATAGAGCCGATCCTACAAGCACAGAAAATAGAACTACATTGTGATCTCGATTTAAAATTGCCTGATAGAAGAAGTTCCCAAAGCCATCTATATTGAATAGGGTTTCTACAACCAACGCCCCTCCAAGTAACGTTCCTAATGAAGAGGCTAGAGAGGTCACTATAGAGACTGCAGCATTTTTCCCTACGTGCTTATATAGAATATCAAACCAACGCAATCCTCGAGCTTTAGCAGCACAAATAAAATCTTGGCTTAATACTTCTAAAAATATCGAACGACTTAATCGTGACTGTGCGGCAAGAGCTCCGTAACTCACTGCACAGAAAGGTAAAAACCCATGCGACACCAAGTCAAAGATACGTCCTAGAGTACTGAGCTCATTAAAAACCTCTGGGGGCGAACGTAACCCAGAGTAAGGCATAGGAATTGTGGTAAATGGAATCGTTTTATTAATAACAAAGTTATCTAAGATCCAGGGAACCGCAACAAAGACAGGAATAGAAAATAGAATAAGGAAAATGAAATTTAGAGAGTGATCTATCCAGCGGTTTCTTTTCAATGCCATGATCATACCAAAGATTTGGCATAACACAAAGCCTACAATCATAGGTAAAATTGACAAGACCAAAGAACAACGTAAACGCTTGATCACTTCTGAAATTACAGTCTTATGTGCGTCATTTCGTAAAGTTCCAAAATCTAACCGCAACACCCGGGACATATAGCGAGCAAAGCGAGTCTCTAAGAAAAAAGTCTTCCAGAACTGCTTAGAGCTATAGCAAAAAACTTCTGTTCCCCCATGATCTTGGAACCACCCTTTTAAAGCTTCCACCTTAGTATCGAGATCTTCTTCGTTAAGCTGTCTTACTAAAAAAGCATTACTTTCTGCGATCTCTTTATTTTGAGCTCTTTGTTCTGGGCTAAGATTAGGGCCGACAAATCCTTGGAGGACGCCACCACGAATAAACAAGTCTGCAGCAATATGGCGATATTTATCATCTCGCGAAGCATCGTCAGCTTCAAATAACAATGCGGGCATAACAAACTTCGCACAATCCCCCCAATAGACTAAGGACTTAGCAGCATTTTTCGCACTTGGAGTAGTATTATTTGCATTTGCAAGTTCTTGGAGTGCAGTCTGAATCTTCTTATGAGTGATCTTAGGGCGAGTGTTAAAAAAAATGGGGAGCGTGAGGCCATAATGCTCTCGAAACTGCAAATAACGGTCCGGGCCCTTGTAAGAGCGCATCTTATCGGATTTTCCAGCTTCTCCCAAAGCGTCCCTAGACTTTTCTTCCAAGACATCTCCAGGAGCCGCATTTAAAATTACAAAATTTATAGAGACAATAGCAAATAAAGTCAGGGGGATTAAAACTAGACGTTTTAGGATGTACTTAAGCACGGATCCTCCTTCTTCTCAAGCCATACCATAGTTACGTTGACAGTCTCATCCTGAGCTTCAGGAATTAAATCTGTTCTATGTGTAGGTACGAAAATATTTTTTACATAATCCTTATAAAGTAAGGAACAATGTCGTGAGAACAAGAAAGCATAAGGAGCTTCCTCATGAATAATTTCATGGAAACGGTGGTACAGGCGATTACGTTCTTTCAGATCGTATTCGTAGCTGAGTCTGTCTATGATTTTATCAGCTTCTTCATTATGGAAACCTACAACATTCGCTGAACCCTTTTCCATAGCCCCTTCAGAATGCCATAAAGCCCTAGGATCCTCAGGAGGAATTCCTAAACACCATCCCATTAAAAGAGCATCGAAATTCTTTTCATCAAAAGCTTGCGAAAGATCGGCCATATCTAGTCCTAGAAGGCTACACTCGATTCCGATTTCCTTACAAGCAGTAGCTACGTAATCTGCAATGGTATGAGCGGTGACACTCTTTACATAATAGCATAAACGGAAACGGAACGGGACAGTCACACCATCGATAACTTTTTCTCGGATTCCATCGCCATCGGTATCTATCCATCCCTCTTCTTCCAGGAGACGAGCTGCTTCTTCTGGAGAATAATGCCACCCTTCGATCTGTTTATTATAAGAAGGAGAACTCGAAGCAAAAGGCCCACTAATCGTATAGCCTTGGCCATCCAAGCACTGTTCGATAATCCTCTCTCTATCGATTGCCATGTTCATAGCACAGCGCACCTGTCGGCTTTGGAAAAATAATGAAAAGCAATTCCATCCTATGTACGTATATGCTCGATCTGCTGAGACTGTTTCACGGACGGCTCCTCCCTTAGCTACCTGTTTGTTATAAGCGGAGCTTTTCATAAAACTATAGAAATTATCTCTTTGGTTGGGTGGAAGGTAAGAGATGTCTATTTTCCCTGTCTTAAAATCTTGGAATAGGGAGTCTGTGCTTTCCTTAAAATAGACGAAACGCTTGTCAATAAGAGCCGCAAGAGGATCATAGAAGTCAGGATTTCTAGAAAACACGATTTTCTCATCATCCATCCCTGCAAAGTAGTAGGCTCCACAACTTACAATATAGTTGTTTGCCCAATGCATAGTGAAGTTTTGCGCCCAAATGGAATTGGTTCGGTAGGTATCGATATTCTCATCTTCAATGATTTTTTCCCCGTTAGCAAAATACTGATATACAAATCTAGGGAGGGGCTGCAAGCTTAAGGTATTAGAAAATGCAGAGTAGAGCACTTTGCGCTCTTCCTTTCCTTCTTCATTGATTACCGTGTGTGCTTTCCATCTGACTACTAATTTTAAATCGTTTTCTACTGAGACAGAAACCACATCTTCATAACAAGAGCGCAGAGCCACTGCTCGCATGGTTGCTACATAAGGGTTCATAACAGCGTCGTAGAAAAACTTAATATCATGAGCTGTCACAGGATGAGGACGTTGAAATACTTCGTCTAACTGAACGTGTTTTGGAAGGGCCTTAGGATCTATAGGACGCCAAAAAACATTCGGCCTCAGATAGATGTGAAACTCTTTATCCCCAGAACCATCTTCAACAAGATGTTCTTCTATTTTCACAGCGAGATCTGGAGAAAATTCTTCGTATTTCCCTACGTGGGGAGAAGCTAAACTAGGAATACAGAGATCGTAAAAGCCCACGACATAATCAAAGCCATTAAAAGGGCTCAGATTTTCGGGTTTTCCGACATGGGCAGTGCGTAGGATACCATGAGGGTGGAAATTTGTTCCTAGAAGTTCAGGAAGAGTCTGCTGTTTATAGGGGTCTAGGGAAAGTAAATTAGGATAACTAGGATCTCCAAAGAGTAGAGCAAAAGCTTCGTCTCTGACGAGCTTAGGAGCGAGCATCACCCCAGGTGCCGCAGGGATAGCTTGTGATGTCTGCTGTTGTTTCACTACGCGTGAGATTTCACGAATGTCTTCTTGAATATCTCTTACGTTACCTTTTATCGACTTAATGTCTCTTTCAAGTAGGTCTGAGGACCAGTATAACAAAATTAAAGAACCGGCGACAATCCCCTTTAAAATTTTATCTAGCACACATCTTTTATACATGTGACCACTCTCCCTCCGCTTTTAGAGGCAAGGACTCATAGGGATCTCTCCCCAACCATTTAATCCGAGGGACCTTAGATGCTGCATAGTATTAAAATCTCTCAAAATCTTATACAATAAGTGCTGCTTCGCACGATTAAGAGAACATGTTTCTTCCTTCAACAAAGAGGAAAAGGTCTTTTGTTGATATTTAGATAGCAATATGATGAGCTCCCCGTATGCCAATCTGTCTTGTTTGAGTTGTAAATTCACTGGCTGCAAACATGGATCAAAGTGGTTTGGCAGCATGTTCTGAAATCTCTTTGCTTGGCATAAACTGTATTGAAAAGATTTTTTAATCTTCATGTAACCATGTTATGCTTTGGACTATGAATGGGTCAAGAAATTTCAGAAGAGAGGGATAAGGAGCAAAGACTCTTTTAGAAATTATTTGTCGCTACATAGAACAAAAACAATCTCCAAAATTTTAATATAAGAGAGTTGTGAGTATGGAAATAACTTGTCAACTCATGGGGGAAAAAGACAAATAGAGGGCTTTCACCCTCTTGTTTGTCTTTTAAAAACTAAAAACTATTCAGCAGTATTCTCTTCAGAACCGCCTTCTTCATCTTTTTCAGTTTGAGTGTCGCTATCTGAAGATTCGTCTCGTCCTTCATCTTCAGAACCTTGAGCTTCGTCTTGTGGTGCTGAACAAGATTCGTATCCAAAAGCAGAACCTGCAACAGGAAGCACAAGAGCTAAAAGAAGGGCTAACATTAATTTTTTCATTTTTATTCTCCTTATTTAAAATACGACAGCTCAAACCTGAGATTGGCCAAATAATCAGTAACCTATGACAAAATAAAGGCTGACGTAAAGGTTTCCAGGCACTATATAAAAAAAGAAAAATAATCTGCAAATAAAAAGTATAAAAACAAATGGATAGTGTTATTACTCGCGTTGTTGAGGAAACAAGTAAATACCATAGAGTAAAACTATAATTCCTATGATTAGTAGACCTATAACCAATGGGATAGGTAAAAGCCCTAAAGCCAAACAGCCATCTATAAATACCTGAGCAAGAGGGTTCGCAGTAAATATAATACTTACCGCAGCAGAAGCACAAAAGGCAACTAATAAGCCTAGAATTGCTATAGCACTAGCAATTTCGTAACGAGAACTTACAGACAAATCCGCACGCCAAGAAACCCTGACTCTATTCCACAGACTGTCTTGCCTTAAAAGAGGATAATTAGGTGTTATTTCGTCCATTGAATTAATGATATCGTCGGCATGTATTCTAGGAAATTGCTAAAAAATTAGTATTTATATTCAACACCATAAAATTTAATAAGTTTTTGAGATTTTTTATAATCTCTTTTTTTTATCTCTTCGTAAATTCTTAGACCTTTAGCATTCATACCTTGCTGAAAATAAAGTATTCCTAACTTTGACATCGTTTCTACATCATTAGGTTTTAATTTTAGGACAATTTCATACTCTTGGATTTCTTCCATAGGCATTTGCAAGTCATGATAGCTATAAGCGAGTTGTGCGTGTACCCAAGCGTTACCTGGAGCATACTCATTTAAAATTTGGAACTCTTCAATAGCTCTTCGCGCCGTTGCAAAAAACTTTTCTTGAATCTCAGCGCTATATCTACCCGAAGGGATCCAATAATTAGCATCAAACTCTGGGTATTTCCTTGGATCTGCGTAAAGACCAGAAAGAGCTACATACGCATCTGCTAAAGAGACATGCGCACTAAGATCTACAGGGATGGCTTGAACCACTTTGATATAAGCTTCGATCGCTTTTTGGAGTAAACATTCACGAAAAAGAAAGTAATCTTTCCAAAAACAAAAACAACTAAATTTCCTAATGAGATCATGCTTGGGCAAGAATTTGAATATCTCAGAAAGAAGAGAGTATTCTTGATTCTGAAGATTTATAGATAATTTAGTAGCTGCTGCCGCTAAATGCGATTGCTCTTCTACAATGTTCTGGGAGCGTTTATTGGGAGGAACAGCACCTTGAAGATACTCTGAAGCGAGATCCTCAAAAAAATCACCTTTCCCCGAAAGAAGATAGAGCCGTGTGACAAGGCAAACAAACAATGTAAGAAAAAAACACGCAAGACAGAATGCTGGAATGACTGTTTTCCCTGAGAATAGAAAGAAATATAGAAAAAAACTGAACTCAAGAGCGATGAGAAGAGAGGCTCCACAAACAAAGAGGATCTGCTTAATTAAATACTTAAGTAACTGACGACTTGTTTTATTACATAAAGCTTCTAAATTCTCCTGAAAACCTAAAGGTTTCATAAATCCTGAGTCCTACTTTGTTAATTCTAATGGAAAATTATGAGATTAATTGTTTTAATGCAATGTTTGGTCTCCCTATTTTTAGCAAAGAAAGTCACCGTGACAACTCCAGCCTATCTACTAGCTAATTTTGGAGGACCTCGTCATGCTAAAGACCTTCAAGAATTTCTGATTTCTCTACTTACTGATAGAGATGTTACGGGCACTTTCCTTCCCAGAGTACTGCATAGGCATCTCTTTACTTTCATCGCTAAAAAACGTGTTCCGAAAGTTCTCCCTCAATATCAATCTTTGCAAAATTGGTCTCCTATTTATTTTGACACCGAAACTCTTGCAAAAACACTCTCTGAAATCTTACGAGCGCCTGTAATTCCATTTCACCGCTATCTACCCAGCACACATGAAAAGACGTTGCTTGCTTTGCGTACTCTACATACGCGTCACGTGATAGGTATCCCTTTATTCCCTCACTTCACCTATTCTGTTACGGGAAGCATTGTACGTTTCTTTATGAAGCACGTGCCAGAAATCCCCATTTCTTGGATTCCCCAATTTGGGAGTGATTCTAAATTTGTCTCTCTCATTACCTGCCACATTCGGGATTTCCTTCAGAAGTTAGGAATCTTAGAAAAAGAGTGCTGCTTCTTATTTTCTGTACATGGACTTCCTGTACGCTATATCTCTCAAGGAGATCCCTATAGCAAGCAATGTTATGAATCATTTTCAGCAATTACGACAAACTTCAAGCAATCTGAGAATTTTCTTTGCTTCCAATCGAAGTTTGGTCCTGGAAAATGGCTCTCCCCGTCCACTGCGCAACTATGTCAAAACATAGATACGGATAAGCCTAATGTCATTGTTGTGCCTTTTGGCTTCATTTCTGATCACTTGGAAACTTTATATGAAATAGAAAGGGACTACCTGCCTCTGCTACGTTCTCGAGGATATCGGGCATTACGAATCCCAGCGATTTATAGCTCCCCTCTTTGGGTATCGACTTTGGTAGATATCGTGAAAGAAAACTCTACAGTAGTTGCCGAGGAGTTAATAAAGAGCGGGAAAAAACACACAGGGATTCGATAAGATTTTAGGGAAGACGATACCGCTGTTTTATAGCATCGTATTTTCCTGAGCGTCGTGTTTTCACAAGTCCTGCGTTAAACCCTTCAAGCAAATCTCCGTTTGTCCCTTTCAGTATTGCAAGCCGCAAACCATCTGCGTTTAAGGGTTTTGAAATAATTTTCAGTCTTCCTTTATATGCTGTTTCTATTAGCGCGGTCACTTCAATTACAGGAGCTAGAAGAGCGTCGTAACAATTCGATGTTAAGGCTTCCAATGCTATTGGAACATGTTGGTAGAGGCTAATCACAGCGTCAGGGATATTTTGAGCTACAAGAACTGAAGAGTCAAACTTATACACTCCAATAAGACGACCTTTAAGATCCTCTATAGATTGGTAAGGAGAGTCTTGAGCGACGACAAGGACAGGACCTGTGAGTAAAATGGGATCAGAAAATTGATAGTGTTCGAGCATCTCAAGAGTAGGCAATACAGATGTAAATGCTCCTTGGGTCTTTTTATCATCTAAATTCTCAAAGAGATGCACCCAATCTTGATTTACAATATTAATATTTAGATTCTCTTTATAGTTAATCTCAGAAACAAGATCGTTTAAAAATGCGTTGGTATCGGATGTATAAATGCCGAATTGTTTTGGAAACCAGGTGGCATCACGACCTACGAGAACTTCTCTTTTTACTCGAGAGCACCCGAAAAAGATCAGTCCCACAGCCAGTAAACATATTAAAAAATTTACCTTCCAAGAAAATTTTATCTTCACGTTTAGCTGTGCCTCGCTGTTCTGCCTCTTTTTGCATCATATTCTAGATAAGAAATTTTTATCCAGCGCGCTATAAAGCCTAATTTTAAAGAAGAGGGATTCGTATAAATATCTGAAAAAATAGAAACATATAAAAAAATTATCACATTGAAAATCAGTACTTTCTGATATTAAGAAGGACTATTCGATATTTCCTCAGTCTTAAGGGTCCTTTTCCACAATATACTCAGCAAGATATGTTTTCCCAAGTTTTCTTCTTCGCCTTAGGGTCAAACCTTCACAAGCAATCTCTTCATCGGAGGCATTCTCTAGGAATAGAGTCCCTTCAGGATTCAGGATGTTTCCCGAAACAATCTTCTGTAAAAGGGTTTCTACGTAACAATTACAAAGTTCGTAAGGAGGATCTATATAGATTAGATCAAAGGATCTCTTTTGTTTGATAAGTCTTTGAATTGCCGATTGAGCATCTTGTCTAAAGATGACGACAGGAAGTTGTTCTCCGAGTAAAGCACTATTTGTGTGTATTAATTGTATTGCTTTTATAGAGATGTCCACGAATACGACAGAAGCAGCTCCACGACTTAGGGCTTCAAAACCTATCGCTCCCATCCCGGCAAAAAGATCTAAAAAAGCAGCCCCTTCTATATCTTCCCTACAGATACTGAAAAACGCTTCTTTCACTAAACCTGAAGTAGGTCGGATATGTGGATTAGAAAATGTTTTTAAGGATTTCCCTTTGTACTTACCTGCTAAAATTCTCACATCACCTCTTGAGGAACAAAGTTTACGTAATCAGCAGCCACTAGTATGTAGTGGATCCCTCGGATATTACCGAATCCATCTATAGGGCGTTGCACTTTATGAATATGACCAAATAGGCATAGAGAGACTCTTCCATCAGCTTCTAAGAATTCCGAAATAGGTCCTGGAGTACCGTCACTGCTGATTGGGGGGTAGTGTGTCATCACAATCACCTCAGTGACTTCTTTAGGAAGGGCAGCAAAAGCTCTCTTTAAACGGCCCAACTCTCGGAGAAAAATCTTTTCATCCTGTTCTGTATAAGATTGTTCCTGAGTAGAAGGAGTAAGGAAATTCTCCTTCTTCACACATATTGTAGGACTATCCCACAGTCGCACTCCTACAACAGCAAGATGGGGTGTTAACAGAGCAAACCCTTGATTCAAATAGTATAGAGAGGGAGGAAGTGCTTGTAGAATTTTACTTGTTGAAGCAGAACTCCAGTAATCATGATTTCCACGAATCATATACTTCGTTCCTGGGAGATCCCCAATAAAGGCGAAATCTTTATGAGCCTCTGAGAGGTTCATAGCCCAAGAAATATCTCCTGGGAGGAGAACAATATCCTCTGGATGGACAACAGCTTGCCATTCAGAGCAAATTTTCTGATGGTATCCTATCCAGGGGTCTCCAAAAACTTCCATAGTTTTTTCAGGGACGCCTAAGGCTAGATGCAAATCTGCCAAACCATAAATATGCATTTGAAGGGAGCCAGTGTAAAAACGCAATTGCCGTCTACTGTAGGAACTCTAACCATAAAAAGCAAATGTCTCTGAAGTTCCTATCTCTAGAGCGTCACGACTGACCTTGGGAGCTACACTTTGCCCTAGAAGATATAGTTGTCAGGAATGTGCGTGCCTTGAGGAACAATGATAATATTATCTCTCACAAATAGCTTTTTATCAGGAGAATCATATTTAATATAGCCCTTGAGATTCTGTAGTTTGACACCGTTTCCAATACAACAATTCTCATCTATAATCGCTTTACGAATCTCACAGTCTTTCCCAATTCCTAAAGATGGCATGGATGGAGATCCGTACCGAGCATTGCCCATAATTATAGACTGATCGACTACAGAGTTCTCTCCAATCTTACTACGAATCCCTAAGACACTCCGAGATACATGACTCGTATTAATAACACAACCCTCACATAATAAAGAACTTGAGATCATAGAATCCGTAATGATTGCTCCAGGAAGATGATGATTTTTACTATAGATCATTCCGTTATCATCATAACAATTCAGTCCTCTTTTCTCTGCATGAGGCTTTTGAGTTAACGCTATATTTGCTTCATAATAAGATTCTATAGTTCCGATGTCGGCCCAATACCCATTATAAAGGAGAGTTTGTACTTGTCCCCGCTTCATCTGAGCTTGGATGAGATGCTTTCCAAAATCGTTTCCTTCTTCTTCGCGAAGCAAAGAAAACAAACTGTCTCTTCGGAATAAGTAGATGCCCATTGATCCAAGAAAGTCTCCTGAATCTTCGGTTAACTTATGAATACGGCGATCTTCAGAAGAAAGCTGAAAACGCTTGAGTACTTCTTTTTCTTGAGGTTTTTCATAGAAATCGATGAGTTTTCCTTCAGAATCAATATCTAAGACTCCCATTCTATAGGCATCTTTTTCTGGGATAGGCTGGGCAACAAGAACCATATCTACATGAGTTCGTATGGCTGTATCTACAATAGATCTAAAATCCATATTGTAGAGCTGGTCTCCTGATAAGATTAAAAAGTATTCGATTTCTGTATCTTCGAAATAAAGTAAGTTTTTTCGAATTGCATCTGCGGTACCCTGATACCAGATTTGGTCACCCTGACGTGCTTCAGGAGCAAGAAGATGTATCTGATCCTGCAAAACTCCATGATAAAAATACGTCTTAAATAAATGCTGTTGTAGAGTGTAGGTAAGGTACTGACCTATAACAAAAATTTTTGAAAAACCTGCACTAATTGCATGAGATATTGGAATATCGATCAGCTTATACCGTCCTCCAAAAGATACGGTAGGCTTACAGCGACAATTAGTTAGAGGAGATAACCTTTTGCCCTCCCCTCCACACAAGATAATTACTCCAACCTTATCTCGATAAAAATGAGAGCTCTCAAAATTTGAGGCCTCCGGAAAATCGTTTTCTATCATTTGTATTCGCCTGTTCTAATTTAATTTTAAATTAGAAACAAATAAAAAGGCCAACACAACAAAACAAATAAATTTTGTTAAATAATTAAATTCTTTTTAATAAATAGGTTCTAGAAATTAAGATTCAATTTCTAGAATTTCGGAAATTTTGTTTGCCAGGGTTAGATCACCACTGCTTAGCTTCCCATAAGCGATCAAAGCTTTTATCAGAGTGGGTACAGTAAATACCGAACTGACTTTTATTCCCTGTGGACCAAGTGGTTGACACGCTTCTTTTCTACGATCTAAGAATACCAATGCTTCACGAACTACCAGACCATTTTCTTCCAGTGCGACTGCTGTCTCTATTATAGATTTTCCTGAGGAAACCATATCATTGATGACTAAACAAGTTTGTCCTGGAGTAAATAACCCTTCTACTTTAATAGCGTCCGAGGGGTCTACATTCTGTAATTCCTTCCTTCGCAATACCATAGGGATGTTATATTTTAAAGAGATCGAGGTTGCTAGGGTTAGAGCAGTATAAGGGACTCCGCAGAGTAAGCTACTATTGAATGAGGGGCGGAGGCGCCAAATAAGAGTTGCCACTGTCTGGAGAACTTCTGGAGAGGAGATCACAAGACGCATATCTACATACAGAGGAGTTTCTTCTCCGCTAGCGAGAATATGTTTTCCGAACTTTATAGCTCCGATTTGGTATAGAATTGCTACAGCTTGACCGCGTAATTTTGCATCTTCGTAGTTCATCATTCTCCAGAGCCTCCGACCGTTTTTGACAAAATACAAAAAACTCACTTATAAGGGAAAACATGCTAATACGCCTGTTTCTTGGAATTTCTCTTCCCAAAGGCTTTCCCTTATATTTGGAGCCTCCTCTAGTTCTTGCAACGTTTCAAGGAACTCAATTCGTGGGAACTTATAGTGAGGCTACAAACCCTTTGTATATCGATAATTTGAATCTAAATTACCACTATACTCAAGAACTACTTTATAAAGCAGTCCCGTGTAATTATAAATCTATATATAGAGAGATACCTTTAATTATTTTCCCAGAAGTACTCATAGGAAGCACGCCAACACAATCTACTGAGTGACGTCCTACCTAAAAGCATAACAAAGATTAAGCAAGACTATTCTTTGAGTGACAACAAGAATTCTGCGTTACTATTGGTTTTCTTCAACCTTCCTAGCAAGAGATGCATGGCGTCTATAGTAGTAAGATCTGCTATGGCCTGACGGAAAAGGTAGACCCTTTCTAATTCACTAGGATGATAGAGGAGTTCTTCTTTTCTAGTTCCACTCTTAATTAAATCAATAGCGGGGTAGGTTCTTCGATCTGACAGACGTCGATCCAAGACGAGTTCCATATTTCCAGTGCCTTTGAATTCTTCAAAAATCACTTCGTCCATTCTGGAACCAGTATCAATTAAAGCGGTTGCAAGAATTGTGAGCGATCCCCCGCCTTCAATATTTCTTGCAGCACCGAAGAAACGCTTAGGTTTGTGCAATGCACTAGCATCGACACCCCCGGTAAGAATTTTTCCAGAATGCGGCTGAACTGTATTATAGGCACGTGCTAATCGTGTTATGGAATCGAGTAGAATGACCACATCATTTCCATGTTCCACTAAACGACGAGCTTTCTCTATAACCATCTCAGCGACCTGAATATGCCTTTCTGGTTGTTCGTCAAATGTCGAGGCAACAACTTCTCCACGAACTTGCCGAATCATATCGGTAACTTCTTCGGGTCTTTCGTCAATTAACAAGACAATAAGAACAATATCAGGATTATTCACAGCAATCGCGTGTGCTATGCTTTGGAGAATGACAGTTTTCCCAGATCTTGGTGGGGCTACAATCAATCCCCGCTGTCCTTTTCCAATGGGGGCGGTAAGATCTAAGACTCTCTCAGCCAAATGATCTTTCCCCATTTCCATCACGATTCTTTGATTAGGGTAGAGGGGGGTCAGGTTTTCAAAAAGTACACGTTCTTTAGCTTTATCTGGAGTAGATCCGTTGATCTTATCTACTTTCAATAGAGCAAAGTACTTTTCTTTCTCTTTAGGTGAGCGTATCGTACCGATAATCGTATCACCTTTTTTGAGATCAAATCTACGAATCTGAGCTGGAGAAACATAAATATCTTCAGCAGAAGGTAGGTAATTATAGGTTGGGGATCTCAGAAATCCAAATCCGTCTGGAAGGACTTCTAACACGCCTTCACCTATCAGCAATTCATCTGGGCGCTCTGACTTGGCTTTAACAATCTCAAAGACGACCTGAGACTTTGTTAGAGATCCTATATTTTTCACACCGTATTGGCGAGCTAATATATTCAGCTCTTCAATTCCCATTCTTTGCAGTTTAGCAATTTTTGTAACTGTGACAGACTCGGCCTCTTCAGACTCACTGGCAACTACAGCACACTCCCCTACACAAGATTTTTCCTGCATAGAAACGTAAGCATGTTTTTTCGTTTCCTTCACCCTAGGCAAGATTTCTGAAGAACGCTCTTCTTTCATAATGCTCCCTTTAAAGCGTAAAAATATTCTTCAATTTTTTGATGTAATTCTTTTTTAGTTCCGTTGTTTTCAACAACAACATCTGCTTGTGCTAACTTTTCTTCGACATTTAGAAAACGCGAACACCTTTGATCAAAGTCTTCAGAGGAACGCCCTGTTTTCTTCATGAATCTCTCGCGTCGAATATCTTCGTTTGCCATAACAAGGATCACTGAATCAAACCACTTAGCATAGTGTATTTCGTATAATAAAGGCACTTCTGCGACAAATAACGGATAGTTCCCATCTTGAATACTTTGATGATATTGTTCCTCAATAATTCGACAAACTTCTGGATGTAGAATGGCTTCCAGACCTTGTAATAGAACGGAATTGTAAAAAACTTTGGCTGCTATGGCTTGCGCATCAAACGCCCCATCAACTACAACATCCGATCCTAAAAGATCTATAACACGACGACCTATGCGTGTATGAGGGATAAGGAAACTATGCGAAATTTCATCAGCACTAACTACATAGGCTCCCAATTCCTGAAAAACTTGGCAAGCTTCAGTCTTCCCAGAAGAGAGATCCCCTGTAATGGAAACTTTTAATAATTTTAACATTCTGCCCAATTTTTTCCAATTAAGATATTCACAACTATAGGAACGGATAAAGTCATAGCTGATTCCATCTTCTCTCTCACTAGTCTTTGCATCTCTTCTATTTCTTCTTCAGGAACCTCAAATAATAATTCGTCATGTATTTGTAATAACATACGACTCTTCATTTGCTGTTGCTTTATTGCTTGTGAAATATCCAGCATTGCAAGTTTTATCAATTCAGCAGCACTTCCCTGAATGCGAGTATTTACAGCAAAACGTCCTGAAGCTGCTCTTGAGCCAGGAAATTCATTCCAACTATCGATAATTCTTTCTCGACCTAACATCGTGGTCACCCGTAAATCTTTAGCTGCTTGTTGTATAGTTTCTTCAACAAAATGAGCAATTTCGGGATAACGAGAGAAATATGCTTGAATTAACTCTTGAGCTTCGCCAATAGAAATTTTTAAAACTTTTGCCAAACCAAAAGCCTGTTGTCCATACACGATACCAAAATTTACTGTCTTTGCCTGCATTCTTTGTTCTTTTGAAACCTGTTCTAAAGGCACATGAAACACTTGTGATGCAGTAAAAGCATGAATATCTTCTCCTGACTCAAAAGCAAATTTTAATGACTTATCTTGGCTTAAATGTGCTAAAAATCTTAACTCAATTTGAGAATAATCGGCAGATAAAAAATAACTATTTTTCTCAGATAAACGAAAAGCCTTCCTAAGTAAGATTCCTCGTTCCGATCTTATAGGAATATTTTGTAAATTAGGATCTCGACAAGCTAATCTTCCTGTCACAGCTCCTGTCTGATCAAAAGAGGGGTGTATTCTCTGTGTATGGGAATCTACTTGTTTCGGTAATGCTTTTACATATGTGGATAATAATTTTTCAATCGTCCGGAAAGCTAAAAGTTTTTCGATAATTGGGTGCTCACTACGTAAAGCCTCTAACACCTCTGCACGTGTAGATTTTGCCTTATCTATAGGGCGAAGACCTAATTCGTTATATAAAATATCTGATAACTGTTTTGGTGATTTTATATTGAATGGCCCTCCAGAAAGATCATAGATTTCCTCTGTCAGTACGGCTAATTCTGTTTCAAAGAGGGCTTCTAAAATAGCCAACTCCTCAACATCTAAAGGCACTCCAGCTCTTTCCATAGAGAAAAGAACCTTCTCCAAGGGCATTTCAATATCACTTAAGATATGGTTGAGATTCTTACGGTTGATTTCTTCTAAAATAGCGTCTTTTATTATGGGAAGGTAGGCAACAAATTCACCAAAATATTGCTCAGGTTGTTCTGGTAGACGACCTATAGGCAATCCTGAATTTCCCCATTCCTTAGCAAACCGGTGAGCAGTTTCTGTAAATCCGTGATTTACTAAAAGAGATTGAAAGGAGATTTTTCCTCCCCCATTTGTCAAGTGCTCAGCTAAAGCTAGGTCATAAGAAATTTCTCGAATTACAATTCCTGCATTTAGAAGAGCGTGGCAATCGCGTTTTAGATTATAACCATAGAAAGTAAGATCTTCTCTTAAAAAGAAATCTTTTAATATAGGGAGTATCTTCGTGCCTTCCTCTTCTAAGGCAATAAAAAATACCCCTGATCCCTGTGTCAAAGCTAAACCTTCAAGCTTCAAAGAGAGAAGATGGTTTCCTGTATATGCTACAGCAAAGGCAATGTCCCCCCCTTGCACAAGGTTTAAAATGTTGGTGAGGCTTTCCGCATCTTTGATTATCTGAACATCGACTGTCGCAGCCTCTGTTTGCTTGGACGGCACAAGAGTTTTAAATCCTTGTTGTATATAAAAGTGTATGAGTTTCTCTTCATCCACAGGGTGTTGTGGAAAGGTAAGGGACTCTATTGGTACTGGGATAGGGATATTAGAATCCAAGAGGGCAAGCCGTTTACTAAGCTTTAAAGTCTCCTGCCGTTCACTCAGCATAGTTTGACTTAATCCCTTCACGGCGTCTAAATTTTCTAAAAGTCCCTCAACACTTCCAAATTGTTTAAGAAGTGCTGCAGCTTTTTTAGGCCCACAACCTGGGAGCCCTGGAATGTTATCAGAAGAGTCTCCAACTAACGCTAGATAATCAGGGATATTCCCTGGAGGAATCCCATAACGTTCTATCACCTCAGAGATCCCTACAACACCTTGATCTGCCCAAGGATTCCAAGCTACAACATGATCGTTTACAAGCTGCAACAGATCTTTATCCGCGGTGCATACGTAAACTTTATAATTCTCTTCTCTAGCCTTCTTAGCAATACTTGCAATCACATCGTCAGCTTCTACCGACTCTTTTTCTAAGTAAGCTAGGCCTATTAAAGAGCAGTACTCTTTAACTAGAGCTATTTGTGGAGGGATGTCTTCGAATTTTTTCTGTCGATTACTTTTGTAATCAGCATAAATCGCCTGACGGCTTTGTTTATTATTAGGACCGTCAAAGACGGAGATCATGTATTCTGGAGAGAATTCTTTGATAAGTTTATTTAAAGAACGAATAAATCCAAAAACTGCTTGTGTTGCTTGTCCTTGATGATTTTTCATTTCTGGCAAAGCAAAGTAGGCACGAAAAATAAATCCTGAGGCATCTAATACAAACAGTTTCTTCATTGCATATTCCCTTCTAGGTCTCTCTACAGTGCCAAGTAGGGAGGTATGTATGCAGCGTCATGGGATAAAGGCAGAATATCGTGTTTAATCATGCCAGTAACTAATGGACTTGAAGCTGCAGCTGAAGCCACCCGCTTCCACCAACCATCACCACCAGAGCCAATCACTCTATAGTTATCTTCAATCTTACAAACAGCAACTATGTCTTGAAGGACTTGTTCTTTAGTTGCGCCTACAACATCAATATAGCCTTCTTGTTTGGCCTTCTCTGGAGAAAAAATACGTGCTCCGAGAGTGTGAACTAACTTCTCTTTAGTAAGCAGAGGACGGTTTTGTGTAACTATATCAACAAATTGTCCGTAGAGAAAATCAAGAGTCGCTTGCCGTTCTTCTCTATCATGAGAAGTCCACGGTGTATAAGGATTCATTGGAGCCTTATCTTTTCCAGCTGTCAGCAGATCACTTTCAACTCCGTAGCGATTTAAACCTTCTTTTACATTGAAGAATGGTCCAGAACGCACTCCGATAGAACCGATAAGAGAGGAGGAGGTGGCATAAATTTTAGTTGCAGCGCAGGATACATAATAGCCTCCCGAAGCACAAAGACCATTCACATAAATATAAATAGGGAATCCCTTACGTTCTTTCCAAAAGCGAAGCATAGAGTAAATTCTATCTATTTCAAAGACCTCGCCTCCTGGGCAATCCATATCAATGACAATACCTTTGACACGATCTTTAAGAGGAGCTTTCTCAAATCCTTCTAAAATATTCTGAATCGTTTTGGCCGTATTTTTTGAAGAAGCAATTACATCTTTCATTTCGATAACAGCAATAATGGGGGCTGTTTTCCCTAGATCTTTTACTTCTCCTTGGGCGTCAGGCAAGCTAACGAAGGTAGCATCCCCATTTCCTAAAGAGGAAGCTATGAGTGCGAATATAACGACAAAAGCAAGAACAACTCCGCAACACAGTCCTACTATCGATAAAAAGGCTTTGGATACGAAGTGCCACAACGTTTTCATAACGACCTATAAATTCTAGTAAATTCTAAAATGGATAAAATAAGGGATGAGCAGAAAAGCTTAAAGATGAAAATTATAAAATTCTCATGCTCACCGAGAATAACACAGAGTTTTTCTATCAACCTACAGAACAGCCATTTCTTCTTGTTCTACAGATTCCTGGGCTTCACGTACGATTGAAGAGGAAGGTTCTTTAGGTTGTTTCAAGGTTGCTACAGCATCAGCAGCTCTAGAGTAGTATTCTTTACCGATATAGGCAACAACCGCAATCCAAACGACCATAATAATGAGAAGAACTAGGGCGATGACGTTTAAACTTGCTGCAACAGAAGAGAAAATAACAAGCAGCCCTTGGTAAATTAAAGAGCCTCCAGACTTTCCTATCCTTGAAACGACACCATCAATCGCGGCTTTCCCATGATTTTTATCCTCTGGAGAAAGTGGGATAAAGGCCATTTCCTTGGTTTGATCAAAGAACGTAAATTTCGTCCCCCGGGATAGGACATTTTGCATCCCTCCAGTCCAGGCAGCTAGAGCCAGAGGTGTCATTCCAAGAACTCCCCCAAAAATAGAGATGTCTCTTTTTGCAGCAAAAATAGTTCCGAAAAAGAGCAGTCCTGAAACTAACATTACCAATGGAGTGACTAAAGCACCGACAGTCCATCCCCATTTACGGATACACTGTCCGGTAAGGAGTACAGCTGCTAATACAGAAACGACGCCAATGAGGGTAGTGATTCTACTCATATACCCATTGAATTCTACGTGAGAACTGTAAATCTGGCTAACTTGATCCTTCCAAACGACTTCGAATAGATGGATCACCAAATTATAGGATAGGACAATAATAGCGAGCCCTAATAAATAACGAGACTGAATGAGGTGTAAGAAAAGGTTTCTAGCTTTGGCTTTAGGTTTTTTCTTTTCCTTTAGATTAGCAGTAGCTGCTCCCTCTTCTGCCAAGACACGTCTAGATGGAGGGATCGAAGTATCAATAGTCAAATGATGAATCCGCCTATATAGCCAGATCATAATTAAACCAGAACAAGTGATCAGCATGGTCAAGTTGAGCATTACAGAGTGCCAGGAATCACATGCAAAGGAGTAGGCAACAAATGTTTGTTTCCCCATCCAATAGGAGATTTCTCCTGCGCATATTGAGGAGAGATTTAATCCTGTATTGATAAGAGCGTAAAAACGGCCCGCTTCAGTAATTGTAGTAATCTGATTGGCTAGTCCCCAGAACAACATCGAAAGAACAACCGAACTCCACAGCTCTGACATTACGTAATAAATACTGTAACTCCAGTAACGGACCATCACAATAAAACCACGAAGTCCTTGAGGAAGGAGCTCTTGTAATTTATCAGCGAGAGAGTTGAGATGCAGGCTATCCCCTACAGGATAAATGATCACAGCAAACAGGAAGAAAAAACCAAGGAATGCGGCCATGAAGCAATAAAAAACGGTATCCCGAGGATACCGACTGCCTAACCACCCATAGACCATAGTAACAATAACAGCTCCCGGGACAATTCCCCAAACCTTAAGGAAGGGAATCACTTCTGCCCCAGCATCTGAACCGACAATGACCAGAGTATCTTTCATGTTTTTCAGCAGGCAGTAGTTAAAGCCAACGAAAAACGCTAGTAGAAATAGTGGAACAAACTTAGAAAATTCTGATTTATAAATAGGACAAAGATATGCCCGCAGCCTTGAAAAGGGTTTCACTTCTGATGACTGCATAAACTCCTTCCCAACTTTATGGCGTATAAAGACTTATAGACATTTAGTTTACACCCAGAAGACATCGCATGCTTATAGCTCCTATAATACTGGTTACTTAGCAAACGGCAAGGCATAAATTAACGATCACGATAAAAAGAGACTCCATTTTACTGCAACGCGCCGTAAAGTTCAAGCGGTTCGTGGATAAACTTATAATCCTTGCTCACAATACTTTTTCTTTCCGGGTTAGCGGAGAAACTGTTTTTTATAATCCATAATTCTCTCGAGGAAATATAGAAAACCGAGAGCCACGAGGGGGACTAGTCCGGTCCAAGGAATTTCACCCCCTGCCGTGACCCCTAGTAAAATAATAAATTGAACTACTGTAAAGATCTTGCCCCAAAATAAAGAGCCATAATCATAGCCTTTCCAACCTTTAACTAAAGAAAGGTAGCAGACAAAGATAATAAGGAATAAGTCTCGAGCGCAAATGAAAAAGAGGTGTGCTATTGATAAGGATCCTTCCATATAGAGGACCGTGATACAAACGAACACAAAGACTTTATCTGTAATAGGGTCTAGGATTGAACCGAGACGACTTGTCGCTTTATAGCGTCGAGCAAGATAGCCATCTAAGACATCGCTTAGCATAGCTCCAACAATAGCAAGTAAGCGGATATGCAATTTTTCTTGGCAGAAGTATAGCGCTAGCCACAAACGTGATAGAGAAAGTAGGTTGCAAAATTGTCTCATAATTTTGGCTAACTAGTACGATCCTTTTAGGAACCTTATAATTCGGCCCCATTATAGAGCATGCTAAATCTACAAACAAGCATAGAGTTCGCTCAAACGGTTTCTCATCTTGCAACTGTTCGGCTCTACATTGACATATATTAGGCTTTCTTTAAAAAGAATACGAAAAAGGGTGCGAACTACAACTAGCTTGCGTTAGCCAAGGTAGAGGTTATTCGGAAAGAGAGGGATTCGAACCCTCGGTACCCTTTAGGGGTACGCGTCCTTAGCAGGGACGTACTTTCGACCACTCAGTCATCTTTCCTTATTTATTCATCACAGCCTAACAATGAATTTTGATCTCACTGTTATTGTTAGGATAGGTTAACTATCAAAATGAAAAATGTCAACTTGTGCAAACCTGACAAGAAAAAAGGAAGGCAATCTCTTAAAATTCACCTCTGAACTCCCTATAGATTTGGAAACTTGCAATAAAAGGTTCTGAGCAGTTCCTCGAAAATCTCTCTGAGCAACTAGCACTTGAGGGATATATGCTAGATAACATAACCTATCTAGAAGTATCCTAAACCCTCACGAATTACGAAAGTTCGCTTCTAATGGACAAATCTACTGGTGTACCTCTCCCCTCTCCTCCTCATTCGAAAGAATCGGAAATGATAGTTTTAGGTTGCATGCTGACAGGGGTACATTATCTAAATCTTGCAGCCAACCAACTCTACGAAGAAGATTTTTATTACCTTGAACATAAAATTATTTTTCGAGTCCTCCAAGATGCCTTCAAGCAAGATAAACCTATCGATGTTCACTTAGCTGGAGAAGAACTCAAACGGCACAACCAGATTACTGTAATTGGGGGCCCTTCGTATCTAATTACTTTAGCCGAATTTGCAGGTACCGCAGCCTATCTTGAAGAATACGTAGACATCATCCGATCGAAGTCGATTCTAAGGAAGATGATTTCTACAGCAAAAGAAATCGAAAAAAGAGCTTTAGAGCAGCCGAAAAATGTTGCCGAAGCCTTAGATGAAGCTCAGAATTCTTTTTTTAAAATCAGCCAATCAACATCGGTAAGTCAGTACACTTTAGTTGCTGACAAATTACGCGGGTTAACAACAACTACAGATAAGCCCTACCTTGTACAATTACAAGAGAGACAAGAATTATTTTTACAGAATGCTCAAGGAGACAATAAGTCTTTCTTCACTGGCATTCCCACACACTTTATTGATTTAGACCAGCTGATTCACGGATTTTCTCCTTCAAATTTGATGATCTTAGCTGCCCGCCCTGCCATGGGGAAAACAGCACTCGCTTTGAATATTGCAGAGAATCTTTGTTTTCAAAACCGCCTCCCCATTGGAATTTTTTCTTTAGAGATGACAGTGGATCAGCTGATTCATCGTATGATTTGCTCTCGATCCGAAGTTGACTCTAAAAAAATCTCTATAGGCGACCTTTCCGGTCATGACTTTCAAAGAATTGTTTCGGTAATCAATGAAATGCAGGAACACACTTTGCTCATTGATGATCAGCCAGGGTTAAAAGTTTCTGATCTACGAGCTCGGGCTCGTAGAATGAAGGAAAGCTATGATATTCAATTTCTCATTATTGATTATTTACAATTACTTTCCGGCTCAGGGACTTTGCGTGCTACAGAAAGTCGTCAAACAGAAATTTCAGAGATTTCCCGAATGTTGAAGACTCTTGCCCGTGAGTTAAACATTCCGATTCTTTGTCTTTCACAGCTTTCTCGAAAAGTTGAGGATCGGGCAAATCATCGTCCGATGATGAGTGATCTTCGGGAAAGTGGAAGTATTGAGCAAGATTCGGATTTAGTGATGTTCTTACTTCGTAGAGAATATTATGATCCCAATGATAAGCCTGGCACTGCAGAACTTATTATAGCAAAAAACCGTCATGGTTCTATAGGTTCTGTCCCTCTAGTTTTTGAAAAAGAACTCGCACGTTTTCGCAATTATTCGGCTTTTGAATGTATCAGCTAGTTGATTCGCAATGCGAATCAGAGTCAAGTAGATTGGACAATCCGATTTGTCTTAAAACCCAAGAATCAGTATAGTTGTTTGGTCGGCTGAGGATAGCACCATATTTGCAAAGAAATAGCGTCTGCATCCTATTGAACCAGAGTTCCGCCGGAAAAATTCAAACTTCGGTTTGAATATGAAGAATCTTCGTCACTTATGACGAAGGGGATGTCAAATCGATACGTTAACCATAAAGATATTATGTCATCTGTTAAGAAGAAACGAAGACTCAAGATCGCCAAGCACAAGCGTAAAAAAAGACGTCGTAGAGATCGTCATAAAAACAAGTAGTTTTTAGTAACTTATGTGGACTCACCCAATTGCTTATGATGTGATTGTAGTGGGAGCTGGACATGCAGGTTGTGAGGCAGCATATTGCTCTGCAAAGATGGGTGTCTCCGTTCTTATGCTCACCTCCAATTTGGATACTATTGCCAAGTTGAGTTGCAATCCTGCTGTCGGTGGTATCGGCAAAGGGCACATTGTTCGAGAGATCGATGCCCTTGGTGGTATTATGGCGGAAGTGACAGATCAATCTGGCATACAATTTCGCATTCTGAACCAAACCAAGGGACCTGCTGTCCGAGCACCACGAGCTCAAGTAGATAAGCAACTTTATCATATTCATATGAAACGTCTTTTGGAGAATACTCCGGGCCTTCATATTATGCAGGCCACTGTAGAGTCTCTATTAGATAAAGAAGGTGTGATTTCTGGAGTCACTACTAAAGAAGGCTGGATGTTCTCAGGAAAGACTGTAGTTCTTTCTTCGGGAACTTTTATGCGCGGCCTAATTCATATTGGGGACCGTAATTTCTCTGGAGGACGTTTAGGCGACCCTTCATCACAAGGTTTATCGGAAGATCTTAAAAAACGTGGTTTTCCTATAAGCAGATTGAAAACTGGGACCCCTCCCCGTTTACTAGCCTCTTCTATAAATTTTTCCTGCATGGAAGAGCAACCTGGAGATTTAGGTGTGGGTTTTGTACACAGAACCGAGCCTTTTCAGCCTCCTTTACCACAACTTTCTTGTTTCATTACCCACACCATGGAAAAAACTAAGGCAATCATTTCAGCAAACTTACATCGTTCGGCACTTTATGGGGGCTGCATTGAAGGGGTAGGTCCTCGCTATTGTCCTTCTATAGAAGATAAAATTGTAAAGTTCTCGGACAAAGAACGTCACCACGTCTTTCTAGAGCCAGAAGGGCTGCATACCCAAGAGATCTATGCTAATGGGTTATCTACTTCTATGCCTTTTGATGTACAATACGATATGATCCGTTCTGTACTGGGGTTAGAAAATGCAATTATCACTCGACCAGCTTATGCTATAGAATATGATTATATTCACGGCAATGTGATCCACCCCACACTGGAGAGTAAACTTATTGAAGGGCTCTTCTTATGTGGGCAGATTAATGGCACCACAGGTTATGAAGAAGCCGCAGCCCAAGGGTTAATTGCCGGCATTAACGCTGTGAACAAGGTTTTCAACAGGCCTCCTTTTATTCCTTCACGCCAAGAATCTTACATCGGCGTCATGCTAGACGATCTCACCACACAGATTTTGGATGAACCTTACCGCATGTTTACAGGAAGAGCAGAACACCGGCTCTTATTAAGACAAGATAATGCGTGTGCTCGACTATCGCACTATGGTTATGAATTAGGGTTACTCTCAGAGGAACGTTACGAACTTGTCAAAAAGCAAAACCAGCTATTAGAAGAAGAAAAGGTTCGCCTCCAAAAGACATTTAGGCAGTACGGCCAGTCTGTAGTCTCTTTAGCAAAAGCACTATCTCGTCCTGAAGTTTCTTATGACATGCTTAGAGAAGCATTCCCAAATGATATCCGTGATTTAGGAGCGGTTCTCAATGCCTCCTTAGAAATGGAAATCAAATATTCTGGATATATAGATCGCCAGAAAATTCTGATTCAGAGTTTAGAAAAAGCCGAGAGTTTACTAATTCCAGAAGACTTAGATTATAAGCAGATAACAGCCTTAAGCTTAGAAGCTCAAGAGAAATTAGCGAAATTTACACCTCGAACTCTTGGTTCTGCATCGAGAATATCGGGCATAGCTTCTGCTGACATTCAAGTTTTGATGATAGCTTTAAAAAAACATGCCCACCACTAACTGTATTTTCCTAGATTTACGGGGACACTCTATTCTTCACCAACTGCAAATTGAAGAGGCTTTACTAAGAGTCGCGAATCAAAATTTTTGCATTATAAATTCAGGTGCCAAAGACTCTATAGTTTTAGGAATTTCTCGAAACTTGAATCAAGACGTTCATATTTCTAGAGCACAAGCAGACCATATTCCTATCATACGCCGCTATAGTGGAGGGGGGACGGTATTCATAGATTCCAATACCCTGATGGTATCTTGGATTATGAACAGTTCAGAAGCTTCTGCCCAACCTCAGGAATTATTAGCATGGACTTATGGCATCTATAGTCCACTACTTCCTAATACCTTTTCTATTCGAGAAAACGACTATGTTCTTGGTCATAAGAAAATAGGAGGTAATGCACAATATATTCAAAGACATCGCTGGGTACATCACACGACATTTCTGTGGGATATCGACCTAGATAAGTTGTCCTACTACCTGCCAATTCCTCAACAACAACCTACCTACCGTAATCAACGCTCTCACGAAGAATTTTTGACTACGTTACGTCCTTGGTTCCCCTCTCGCGATGACTTCTTGGAAAGGATCAAGGCATCTGGTAGTTTGTTGTTTACCTGGGAAGAATTTCTTGATAATGAGCTAGAAGAAATTCTTGCTCAACCTCATCGTAAAGCAACTACAGTACTAAACTAAACGAGAGGTTTCGAAGCGTTAACAACTTCTATCTTACTGAAGAAGTAAGCGATTTCGACAGCAGCATTTTCTAAAGTATCAGATCCATGAACAGCATTCACGCCTATAGATTCCCCAAACTTAGCTCGAATGGTTCCTGAAGCAGCTTCTGCAGGATTTGTAGCTCCCATAAGTTCACGATTTCGGGAAACGGCATTTGCCCCTTCCAATACTAAAACTACAACAGGGCCTGAGACCATAAAATCAACAAGTTCTTGGAAAAAAGGACGCTCTCTATGCACAAAATAAAACCCTTCGGCTTCAGTTTGGGATAGGTGCATCATTTTCATAGCAGCTATACGTAATCCAGATTGTTCAAAAATAGATAAGATCTCTCCGATATGGGCTTTGCTAACAGAATCTGGTTTAATAATGGATAGCGTTTGTTCCATGGTGTATACATATCTCCTTTAAATAAAATCGTTTTATTTTAGGAGGAGTATAGCATGATCTTTAGGAAAGTCTAGTCCTTGTTCACTCCTGAAAAATTCTTTTTCAGAGCGATAGGAAGGATATCTGTTAAAGAAGATCCCTCAGGGAGATCTTTGATTGCTTCGGCAATCATACGTTCAGCAGCAATTTTTGAATAACCCAAAGCTGCTAAAGCCTGAATGCCTTCCTCCAAGCAAGAAGAGGTGGTATGTGTTTGGCTGGTCTCCACTCTCGAGTCTAGAGGAAGTAAATCTGGTAATTTTTGTTTAAGCTCAACCATGAGTTTTTCAGCAGTTTTTTTCCCAATTCCCGATACGGAAGCTAAAGCACGAATATCTTCAGATCGGACTACAGAACATAGTACCTTTAAAGGTAGCGCATTAAGAATCGCGAGGGCTAGCTTAGGTCCTATTCCAGAAAAAGAAATTAAAATACGGAAACACTCTCGCTCTTCTCGAGAATGAAACCCATAGAGCAAGTGTTCCGTTTCACGGAATATCACATGAGTGAAGACGAGAAAGTCTTGATGTAAAGCCCTGATGCATTCTATTGCCCAACGTTCTGTAATAGCAATATGGTAGCCAATACCTTGGCATTCTATAACAATTGCACCAGTATGCACATAGGTCAGTGTTCCACGAATATAGTCGTACATCTTATCTCACTCCACAAAGAGGGCTACGCGCTACATGAGTATGACATATAGCAAGTGCAAAGGCATCAGCAATATCTTCATTCGAAGGGTGCAAAACTTCGGGAACATTTAGAATCTTGCTTACCATCACCTGGACCTGTCTTTTACTTGCATGACCCTTACCGACTACTGCTTTCTTAGCAACATTTGGGGCATATTCAAAAATGAGGATATCACGCTGAGCTGCAGCCAATAAAACGATTCCTCGTGCCATAGCTAATTTCATAGTACTTTGAGGATTCTTATTTACAAATTGCGTTTCTAGGACCATAGCATTAGGTTGCGTATCATCTAATACTCCTGAGAGTTGCTCAAACAAAGTCTTATAGCGCATAGGCAGTGGCATGTCGGAAGATAAACGAATGGCACCATAACTATAAGGACGTAATTGATAGCGCTGTTCCACTGCAATGATGGCATATCCTGCGACTATCGTTCCTGGATCCACACCTATAATCAGTTCTGACACAATCGATTCCTGAAATACTTTGAACTTATTGTCTTTAAAAGATGATCCTAACCTAGATAATCACTTCTCAAGTAGTGAATTCTCGGTTTCTAGAAAAAAATTTCCTGCTATTTAAAACAGTCCTGTTTACTACGTAGGAATCTTAACTCCCTAAAGATTTAGATTCTGAGAATACTACGTCTACTTCACTCTCAGGTTCTTTGCCTAAAAGTCCTTTCAAATGATCTAACTTTGTATTTGAAGGCATAGCCATACCTTTCTCTTTATGTAGATCTCGAAGCTGACAATATTGATCCTCAACAATATCTTGGAGTAAGGCTATGGCTTTCTTTTTTTCAGCTAGATCGGTTTGCACCTCTGTTAACTTCTCAATAGAACAAACCTCAGAGCTAGTTTGAGCTCCTTCTTGTCGCTGTAATTTTTCTCTTAACTTAGCAATCTCTGAATGATATGTTTTTATATAAATATCTTTTTCTTGTTGCAAATCTATAAGACTTTTCTTCAAACGGTTGATCTCTGCATATGCGGCTGAAGATTTGTCTTCTTCTATCTCTATAGAGGGGGCTCCGTGTTGCGAAACATAACGCTGTAGTTGTTCTTCCAGCTGTTTAATTTTATGCTCATAGCATAAACGACGCCCTTCACTAATTTCTGTTCGCTGTACACTTTGAAGCAGTTCTTTTTTTATCTCGTCGATAATATCACTTTGGTGTCGAATTTGTTGTAATTTCTCAGCAAGGCGATTTTGCAACCAGGTATTTTCTTGTTGTAACTTTTCTAAATCTTGATTTTTAGCTTCTTCACGACGGCGATATTCTTCTTCCAAAGCAGATAGCTGTTCCCGATACTGTAAGTGAATACGTTCATGCTCCTGATGACAAGAGTCTTGGGTTTCCTTCTGCAAAGAAACCAACTTTCCACTCATTCTGCTACAGACTCCTGAAAGAATATTGCAAATCTGCTGCCATTCCATAATATCAGCATCTTTCCAGCGACAAAGCAAATGAAGCATGGAACGGGAGCATGAATGATAATAGTGAGGGGATAATGAACTGGAAGATCGTAGCGAGAAGAGATGCAGCTTAAGTATAGATAAGAGCCGCACAGAGTACCTCTAAAATTAACCTAATCATTCATCGTATAGCATACGACTGAGTTCTTGTCCTAATTCGTCATAAGTGACTTTTAAAAAGACAGGCAACTTATTTGGATAACTCTACAGATTAAAAAACTTAGAAAATTGCTCAGAACAAGACTCGAACTTGCACGGGCCTACGCCCAAGGGATTTTAAGTCCCTAGTGTCTACCATTCCACCATCTGAGCACGAAAAGACAGTCTGTTCAGAGAAGCCTTCAATTAAAAGGCGTGTTCTTTAAAGATGATCTTTTTCCATAAGGATAGAAAACTAAAGAACATCTTATCACAGTTTTTTTTCTAGATCAATGATTTTTCAAAAAAGGGAAAGGTATGCCTTAAGTTAAAGTGAACTTAAACCATACCTTTAAAAATAGCTATTCTTCTTCTGTAGCAGAAGATGTTTCGGGGAAGAACATTGCAGAAGACTCTTCAAAAGAAGCTGAGGTAGGTTCCTCTTCTGTCTCAGGAAAATGTATAGCATCATCTGCCGATAGCAAAGCATTGATGAGATCGCTGCTCTCACGAACCAAAGCTTGTAACGACTCGTTAAGATCCGCAGAAGTAACTACTGGATCTACAACAGTTTGAGAGATAACTTCGGAGATCAACTTTGCTGGGGGTGGAAGTAAAGAAAACTTCTTCTGTTCAACAATCTCATTTTCTTGAGATTCTTCCCAAAGCTCTTCCTTAACAGTATCCAAGATTTCTTGAGATGCTCCAGTTACTTCAGCAATCTCTTTATGATTTCTACGACGGCTGAGCTTTTTCTTTTCCTTCCACTTCTCCCCTTTAAAGGAATCTTTCCTTGCCTCTTTCTTTTCCTTTTTACTAGGAGATGTAGGCTCGGTTCCTTCCTCTGGGCTATCAGCTAGAGGCTTCTCATCAATCACAGGAAGCGGAGTCGATTTGGTCAACTTGATTAGAGCTTCTCTACCACCAGCAATTTTCACTCCACGATCTAAACCGACAGCTTTCAAATTGATTTTAGTATCACGGACTTCCATAACCTCATAGTCTCCGGCAGGGACTAAAAAAGGTTTACTATGATCACAGTTACGGAAAAAACAAATATTTCCTAAAGAGATCACTTCTATAGCTTCAACCATAAAAGGATCTTGTGAAAAATGCTTTGTATTCCTTACCGACAACTTATACCCCTCTCGAGAGGTAATTACAGTTTCTATGATGGGGTCTCTTGTAAAATACACGTAATTATAACCTTTTATTTAGAGTTTTTTTCTACATACTCTAATAAGTCTACTATACGCGTGGCATATCCTGTTTCGTTATCATACCACGCAACTAACTTGAAGAACCGATCATTCAAAGCGATACCAGCTAGAGCATCGAATATCGAGGAGTACTCAGATCCTATAAAATCTGAAGAAACTACCTGCTCATCTGTATAATCTAAAATGCCTTTTAAATCAGTTTCTGAAGCCTGTTTCATAGCTTTGCAAATGTCATCGTATGTCGTAGACTTATCTAACCTGACGGTCAAGTCAACTACAGACACGTCTTCGATAGGAACCCGAAAAGCCATTCCTGTTAATTTTCCCTTTAACTCGGGAAGACATAGAGTTACAGCTTTTGCAGCTCCGGTTGAGGCGGGAATAATATTTTGTAAACATCCACGACCTCCTCTCCAATCTTTCTTAGAAGGTCCGTCAACAACTAGTTGAGTAGCAGTAGCAGCATGAACTGTTGTCATCAAACCTTCTGTAATTCCGAAATTATCTAGTAAAACTTTAGCAATAGGAGCTAAACAATTCGTAGTGCAAGAAGCATTCGATATAACAAAGTCTTTTTCTGGATTGAAAGTCTTATGGTTCACTCCCATAACGAAAGTAGGAATATCACCTTTTCCAGGAGCAGAGATTAAGACTCGTTTCGCTCCAGCTTGAATATGCTTCTCAGCATCTTCTTTTTTTGTGAACAATCCTGTACATTCAATAACGAGATCAACCCCTAAATCTTTCCAAGGAAGATTTTGAACATTGCGTTCAGATAAAAATTGAATTTTTCTCTTCCCAACGATGAGGTGGTCCGCTTCACAACGTACATCCTCAGGAAAACGTCCATGTGTAGAGTCGAATTTAAATAGATAGGTAAGCGCATCCCCAGGAACAAGATCATTAATGGCGAGGACTTCTACTGAAGAGTTTCTCTTTAAGATTTGTCTTAAAACTAAACGACCAATTCGCCCGAAACCATTAATTACAACTTTCATCGCTTACCCTCAGAGTTCAATAAATTGGAAATTGATTAGCTTTAGCTAGCTAAAAACTCTATAATACACTTTTGAGCATTATCACCAATTCTATTTTGCAGTTTTAGAATACGTGTGTAACCACCTTTTCTTTCTACAAAACGATTCCCCAACTCATCGAATAACTTATTCACAACCAAACGATCGACATTATATACAGAGGTGTCTCCACCTTTAGCTTGTCGAGCTTCTTTGCTTGTTAATTTATTGTATCTGACCATAAGCCGTCCAATAGCTATACGTCGTGCTGCTAAGGAGTTTTTTTTAGCTAAGGTAATCATTTTATCAGCATGTCGGCGTAGTTCTTTAGCTTTAGGCAAAGTAGTCTCAATTCTTTCATAATGAATTAGAGACTTTAACATGTTAGCTAACATACAGCGATTATGCGAGGAAGTACGACCAACTCTAAATTTTTTTCTAGCGTGTTGCATTACTTACTATCCCTTTGTATTTTTAGCCCGAATCTTTTCGGCATACCACTTCATTTTTTCTTTTACGTTATCTAAACCTACGCCAAATTGCGTTAGGTCCATTCCTAATTCAAGCTTCATTTCTTTCAATTTATTCTTGATCTCACACAGTGATTTCTTTCCAAAATTTCTGAATTGTAGCAATCGAGGTTCAGGCATAATAACAAGTTCGCCAATAGTCTCAATATTTGCATTAGACAAACAATTTGTTGATCTGACTGAGAGTTCTATTTCATTAATTCCTAAAATTAACTTATGAAGAATATCATCTTTGTTTTCTTTCTCAATAGAAATAGCTTCTTCAAATACGATTTTCTTCTCATCCATATTTTCAAAAATGGAAAAATGTTTAGTCAAAATTTGAGTTGAAAAAGCCAGAGCTTCTTTCGGAGTCACTCTTCCATCTGTTTCAACTATTAAAACTAAACGGTCAAAATCTGTATCCTGACCCACCCGTGTATCTTCTACAAAGTAGTTGACTAAAGTGACTGGAGAAAAGGCTGCATCCAAAACGATTTCATAAACACCCTTATCTTCCAAAACAATCCTTTCAGAAGGTGTATATCCCCTACCAAAAGCAATTCGTAGAACGACTTCCAACTGTATGGGTTGAGTAACAGTAAAAATGACTTGATCTGGGTTAACGGCTTCAAAGTCCCCTTCTTGCAATAGATCTTGTAGAGTCACTTCTTTTTGTCCATTAGCTGCGGCTAAATCGGAAGCATCTATAGAAATTGAAGCTTTTAAGACCTGAGTGGTTCTTCCTAAAGAACTATCCTGCATGGGGTACTTTTTTAATAGGGCACCTTTTAAATTCAGAATGATGTTAGTTACATCCTCAATAACCCCTTCGATTGCCATATATTCATGAAGTACGCCTGTCATAGCAAACGAGATAATAGCTGGAGCTTCTAAACCAATAAGCAAAGCACGTCTTAGAGCATTTCCTAAAGTGTGGCCCATTCCTCTTTCTAGAGGCTCAGCAATGAAGCGAGCATGTTTGTCTATTGGAAGCCCTTCAACAGGCAACATTTTAACTGCTTCAGGCAGTTCAAACTTATCATAAAGTAAATTGTGTGCGTTATCTGACATCCCTTTCTCCTTCCCTAAAACTACACTCTGCGCCTTTTTCTTGGCCGGCAACCATTATGAGGAACAGGAGTTTCATCACGGATTACAGAAACTACCAAACCAGCAGATATCAAAGCACGAACAGCAGACTCTCTCCCAGCTCCAGTACCCTTCAAACAAACCTCTACTTCCTTTAAACCAGAGTTCATGGCAGTTTTAGCAGCGTCTTGAGCTGCTACAGTGGCAGCAAAGGCTGAAGATTTTCTTGAACCAGAATATCCTACTTTACCTGCTGATGCCCAAGAAATCACATTACCAGCAGGATCTGTTATAGATACTATTGTATTGTTAAAGGTTGCTTTAACATGCACAACACCTGAAGGAATATTTTTTAGTTGTTTTCTTTTTACGCTCTTTTTTGCCTGCGCTTGATTTTTAACCAAAACACGACTCCTAATTAAAAATTATTTCTTCTTACCTGCGACTGTTTTTCTTTTACCTTTTCGAGTACGAGAATTAGTTTTTGTACGTTGTCCTCTTACTGGTAAAGAAAGTCTATGTCTCTGACCTCGATAAGAATGGATGGCGATCAATCTTTTGATATCCGATTGAACACGACGTCGCAAATCCCCTTCTACGGTATATTCTGATTGTAGCAGAGAGTTCAGTCGTCCTACTTCTTCTTCAGTTAATTCAGAGGCTCTTGCCTCAGGATCTAACTTCAACTTTTTAATGATTTCATCAGAACGAGCTGATCCTATTCCATAAATATATGTCAGACTTATTTTTAACTTTTTCTTTGCAGGAATATCAATTCCAATGATGCGTGGCATACGTTGGGCCTCCCTTAAAATAGTATAAGCATCTTAGGTCAAAAATTGTTATTTTTCAATGTCTTCCTTTCGTCCGATCTGTTTTCAGCACGCTATCGTAGCGACGCATTAACAAAAAGGCATCAACCTGCTTCATTGTATCTAAAACGACCCCTACGACGATAAGCATTGCAGTACCGCCTAAGAAATAGCTTACATTAGAATCCACACGAAGCAGACAACCTAAAAGTGAAGGTAATATCGCGATCGCCGCTAAGAACAACGCTCCTAAAAGGGTCACACGATTCATTGTATACTCTAAGTAATGTTGCGTAGGCTTGCCCTGACGTATGCCAGGAATAAAGGCATTATTTTTTTTCATTTCAGAAGCAATTTGTTCTGGATGAAATTGTGTGGCTGTCCAAAAGTATGTAAAAAATATAATGAGCAACACATAACATATAGAATAAACTAAACTGCCTGGAGCAAGTAAAGCTGCTATACGCTTCATCCAAGAAGACTCTGACGCAATAAACTGTCCTATAGTTGCTGGGAACATCAGTAGCGAGGAAGCAAAAATCACAGGAATGACGCCAGCATAGTTAACTTTTAAAGGAAGATAGGACCCTCCACCGGGGACTTCTCTTCTTCCAATTACCCTTCGAGCATATTGCACAGGGATTTTTCTCACTCCCTCGATAATCAAAATCGTAGTAATCAGAACAAAAACAAAAACAAGAGCAAGGATTAAAATTGAAATTAGACCCAAATCAGAGGAGTCTTGAGATCCTAAATTTAACTTATTAACAATAGATCCCAATACAGAAGGAAATGAGGATAGAATTCCAAGGGCGATAATTAAACTTATCCCGTTCCCAATCCCCTTATCGGAGATCTGTTCACCGATCCACATCAATAAGAGAGTTCCTGTAGTCATGACTACAACTGTAGTGATATAAAAAATCCAGGGGACTCCAAATAGTTTTGAAGATAATAAAGTGGGCAGAACAATCCCCGGAATAGTTAGATTCATTCTAAGAGCAAACTTAGCAAATAAGAGAGACTGTATTACAGCTAAAGCAACGGTAAACAAACGTGTGAGTCTACCAATCCTACGTTTCCCTTGATCAGAAGACTCCCTCATTTCTCTTTGCAGCGCAGGCATAAAGACTAGGAACAGCTGAACGATAATTGAGGCTGAAATGTAAGGAACCACACCCAGCGCAATTACGGTCATTTGGGCAAAAGCGCCTCCAGAAAAAATATCAGCTAGTTGAAATAAATTCTGACCTGATCCCAATAACTGCTTGAAGTAAGCTACAGCTAATTCACCATTAATTCCTGGAACAGGAATAAATACACCCACTCTACAGGCCGTAAGCAAAGCAAAAGTATAGAATAACTTTTGTCGTAATTCGGTAATCAGAAAAAATTGTCTCAATGTGGTCATATACGGCCTAAACAATCTTATTTTTTAAGTAATGCCTAGCAAATTTTGTACTCCTTGCGATAGGACTACAGCAGTATCTTGCCATACAAAAGTCTTTTCCAAATCTCCTTTGAGAATGACTTTGACTCGTACAGCTTGTCTCGCAATGGCTTTCTTTGCTTTTAATGCATCTAAAGTAATTGCTTCTCCTTCTTGGAAAAGCTCGGCTAAACGTCCTGTAGTAATTTCTTCAACGCATTTATCAAAACGTTTATGAGAAAACCCTCTTGTAGGAACTCTTCTATATAAAGGAACTCCTCCCCCTTCATAGCCAAAACGACGTTTGTATCCCGAACGGCTACCGTCTCCTTTATGACCACGACCACTGGTTTTCCCATGACCGGAAGAAGGACCACGACCTAATAATTTTTTTCTTCGTTTACGTTCAGAAATATCAAATAATGATTCTAACTTAATCATTTATAGCCGCTCCTCTTCTTAACAAATCCTTACGTGGGCTGAGTCCTGTAAGAGCTTTAAACGCCGCTTTCACTTGGTTCATAGGGTTATTAGATCCGAAACTTTTAGCTACAATATCTTTAATACCAGCCATTTCTAGGATCAAACGAATACGAGAACCGGCAACAATTCCAGTTCCAGGTTTTGCTGGTTTTAACAGCAACTGTGCTCCATCGTGATGGACAAGAACTTCATGAGGAATAGAACCATCTTCTAAAGCTTCTATCTTCATTAAATTCTTTTTTGCAGCTTCACCACCTTTACGAATGGCATCTGTGAGTTCATTGGCTTTAGCAAAACCATAGCCCAAACGACCCTTGCCATCTCCTACTAAAATTAAAGCAGAAAAACTGAACTTTCGTCCTCCCTTAACAACTTTGGAGCAACGGTTAACAACAAGAACTTTCTCTTCTAATTGATCTTCTTTATGAGAATTCTTTGATAGCGACATCTCTTCCTAAACCTTCATTAAAACTGTAAACCACCCTCTCTAGCCCCATCAGCTACCATAGAAACAATTCCGTGATATTTGAAAGGACCGCGATCGAAAACAACTCGATCAAGTTGAAGGTTTTTTCCCAATTCAGCAATTTGAGTTCCTAATACTTTAGCAACTTCTTGGTTTTTTTTAGTCAGACCTTGACTCTTATTTAATTTTGATAGAGTGGAAACGGAAGCCAACGTCTTGCCGATAGAATCGTCTATCAACTGTACATAAATATGTTTATTTGTTTTCACTACGGACAAACGAGGCTTTGTAGGGGAACCTTTTAATACTTTACGCACTCGCAAAGCTCTTCGTCTTTTCATTAATGACTTTTTACATAACGAACTTTCCATAACCCTCGACCTATTTTTTGCCTGTTTTCGCAGCTTTACCAGCTTTACGACGGACATATTCATTTTCATAACGAATTCCCTTACCTTTATAAGGTTCAGGAGGACGTTTGGCGCGAATACTTGCAGCAAATTCACCAACCAACTGCTTATCAAGCCCTTTCACTGAAATCAGAGTATTTTTTTCAACTGATACCTGAAGAGTAGATGGGATAGGAATTTTTGTAGGGTGAGAAACCCCAATGGAGAGATCCAAAAATGCACCTTGAACAGAGGCTCTGAAACCCACTCCAATCATTTCTAAACGTTTTTCAAATCCTAAATGGACACCTTGAACCATATTTGAAATGAGCGCCCAATATAACCCCTGCATACAGCTAGGTCTATCGACAACATGGGGAGCTGCGTGTACAAATATACTGTTATCTTTTAAGGTGATTTCTACTTCTTTGACCGATTTCTGTGTTAAGGACCCTTTAGGACCTTTTACAATAATTTTATCATCTTGAATCGAAACTTCTACTCCTTGAGGAAGTAGAATAGGTTCTCGAGCCTTACGAGACATGCTTTACCGTCCTATACTTAATCCTGTTACCACACCAAACAGAGCAATTCGCCCCCAATATTCTTAGATCTGGCTAGAGAACCTTCCATAACTCCCTGAGAAGTGGAGAGGACTGAAATTCCCATATTTCCAAAGACGTAAGGGATTTTCGCAGCCGATACATAGACTCTTCGAGAGGGTTTTGATACCCGTTTCAGTTGGTGTATTACTGGTTTACGATCATCGGAATATTGTAAAAACACACGCATAGCGCGTTTGCGGTTTTCTTCCTTTACTAAATAATGAGCCACAAAACCTTTATGCTTGAGGATTTTTACAATAGCCTCTCGCATTTTACTGTGCTCTACGTCTACATACAGATGTTCTGCCATCAAAGCGTTACGAATTCGCGTTAACAAATCTGCTATAGAATCACTTGTCATGCCCATATAGATCCTTTTCCTCTTTATTGAGCTTTCTTAAATCGTAAGCCCATCAACTCTAATAGAGTGGTGCACTCATCATCTGTTTGCGCGGTAGTTACCCATGTGATATTCAATCCCTGGGTGCGCTTCACACGATCTAAATTAATTTCTGGGAAAATTTGTTGATCGTCTAATCCTACAGAATAGCAACCCCTTCCGTCTCCTTTATTAGAAAATCCGCGGAAGTCGCGAATCCGTGGAGAAACAATATTACAGAAACGATCCATAAAATCGTACATACGAATTCCACGAAGGGTAACTTTTGCACCGATTCCTTGACCTTCTCGTAATTTAAAACCGGCAATAGAATTTCGAGCTTTTGTTACTAACGGTTTTTGCCCAGAGATCATGGTCAATTCTTCTAAGTGGGCTTGGAATAAATTTTTATCTTTAGCGGCTTCAGCAAGTCCCATACTTAAGACAATTTTTTTAAGAACAGGGATCTGCATTTTATTTGCATAGCCAAACTTTTCAAACAAAGATTTGCGAATTTCTTCAGTATAGAATTTTTTTAATCTACTCATATTAGCCTTTCTTTCCCCTCACTAGACGATACAGCTGGGATGTTCCGTCAGGGCGTCTTTGCCACAACTCCCGCCCCTGTTCAGTCACTTTGACAGAGAGTTTGGCAGGTTCACCAGCTATGGTTAAACGTACATTAGAAATATGGATAGGAGCCTCTATACTAATCCGTTTACCTTTAGGATTTTGTTGACTACGTTTTATATTTTTTATGCGAACGTTTACACCTTCGACAACTACTTTATCTTCAGTAAGAGAAAGGACTTTTCCTTCTTTTCCTTTATCATTACCAGCTAATATAAATACCTTATCACCAACACGAATGTTTTGCTTTTTCATAACTTCCTTCTCCTTAAATTACCTCAGGAGCTAAAGAACTAATTTTTATAAAACCTCTATCTCGAATTTCTCGAGCTACGGGGCCAAAAATCCTTGTTCCTTTAGGATTTCCTTTATCATCGATAATTACACAGCTATTTGTATCAAATTTTAAAGTAGACCCATCTTTTCTTGTAATATGCCGACGTGTGCGCACGATCACAGCTTTGATAACGTCTCCCTTTTTTATAGAACTATTAGGTTCGACATCTCTAACTGAGCATACAATGACATCTCCGACAGTAGCATAACGTCTACGAGAACCTCCAAGAACCTTGAAGCATTTTACTTTTTTAGCTCCAGTATTATCGGCAACTTTTAACTGACTTTCTTGCTGAATCATAATCTCTATCTACCTAATGTTGCTAACTTACCACGCCAACATGTTCTATAACGCGCCATCTTTTAAGCTTAGACAAAGGTCGTGTTTCTTGAATTTTAACTTTATCCCCTTCAGAAACTTTTAGTTCAGTGTGAGCGTAATATTTCTTTGAACTTCTCACTACTTTAAGATACTGAGGATGAGAAAATATCCTTTCTACTCGAACAACGACAGTTTTTTCCATTTTTGCCGAGACAACAACACCAATCTTAACTTTTCTAGAGCCTCTTGGTTCACTAGCCATGGACTTTACCTTTTCTTTCTTGTTTTACTGTTAGAGCTCGAGCAATATTTTTCTTATGCGTAGAAAACATATGAACTTTCACAACTTTGTTTTGCAGTAAATTTTCTGCTCTTAAAGCAAACAAAGCCTTTTTGTTTTCATGAACATACGCATCTAAATCGTCGTCGCCTTTGCCCCTTAACTGGGTCAATAAATCCTTTTTAGCAGCCATGTTTATACCCTTTCCACTCGCTTAACAAAACGTGTTTTTATTCCTAGTTTGGCAGCAGCTCTTCGGAGGGCATCTTGAGCATCTTCTTTAGAGACATTCGCTACTTCAAACAATATACGTCCTGGACGAACTACTGCTACCCAATGATCTGGGGCCCCTTTACCTTTACCCATACGAGTTTCTGCAGGCTTTTTTGTTACACTTTTGTCTGGAAAAATACGAATCCATACTTTTCCTCGACGTTTTAAATATCTATTAATCGCAACCCTGCAGGCTTCAATTTGACGACTGGTGACCCAGCCACGCTCAAGAGTTTGCATTGCATATTCTCCGAAGTCTACAAATGTAGCTCCCTTACTTAATCCTGCAAACTGTCCTTTTTGTTGCTTACGAAATTTTGTTCGTTTAGGCATTAACATAATAATTCACTCATCCTTATTTACAACTTTAAGCAGCTGCAGAGGGTGCTGCCGGATTGTTAGGAGTTGTAGAAGAGGAGTTCTCTCCAAGATTAATCCAAACTTTTATACCGATAATTCCGTAGGTAGTTTCCGCACAAGCTGTAGCATAATCAATGTCAGCTCTTAGCGTATGAAGCGGCACACGGCCATTTTTATACCATTCAGAACGAGCAATCTCGGCTCCTGCTAACCTGCCTGAAACTTGAATTTTTACACCAACAGCTCCAGCATCCATTACTGATTGCATTGCCTTTTTCATAGCCCGTCTAAAAGAGACTCGACGTTCAATTTGTCTTGCAATGTTATCAGCTACTAATTTTGCATTTAGTTCGGGACGTTTAATTTCCGCGATTTCTAACCAGACTTCTTTTCCGGTAAGAGCTCTGAGCTCTTCTTTAAGCAGATCAACTTCAGCGCCTTTTTTTCCAATTACCAACCCAGGACGAGCGGTTTGGATGGTCACTTCAATTTTACCACTCATACGACGGACAACAAATCCAGCGGCACCTTGACATGAAGGTTTTTTTCTTAAAAACTGTCGAATTCTTACATCTTCTATGAGAAATTTACCAAATTCTTGTTTATTTCCGTACCAAAGAGAACGCCATTTTTTTGTAACCCCTGTACGAAATCCGATTGGACAACCTTTCTGACCCATGATCCTTCTTCCCTTTTACCGTTCCTTCTCACCAACAATAACAGTCAAGTGACTGGTACGTTTTAAAATAGGAGAGCGTCCTCCTCTACTTTTTGATTTAGATCGCTTGTAGACAGGCCCGGCATCTACTCGAACTTCGGTAACGCTTAAATTTTCACGCTTTATATTTTCATGCAATTCAGCATTAGCTACAGCGCTATTTAAAACCTTTTTTAAACATCTTCCAGCTTTCAACTGAGAAAATCCCAGCTGTTCCTCAGCCTCTTGCACACTTAGATTTCTCATAAGCCCAGCAGCTAATCTAGCTTTACGAGGTTGTACCCGAATATATCGGGCGGTCGCTTTAAACATGCTATGTCTCCTTTAGACTTACCCTTTCTTCACAGGATGGCTTTTAAATATCCTTGTGGGAGAAAATTCTCCTAATTTATGACCCACCATAGTTTCTGAAACAAATACGGTTAAAAATTTCTTCCCGTTGTGAACTTCAAACGTATGGCCGATCATCTCAGGAGTAATCATTGAACGACGAGACCATGTTTTGATAGGAGTTTTTTTCTCCTCTATGTTCATTGCACGCACTTTTTTTAGGAGGTGGTGATCAACAAACGGACCTTTTCTTAACGATCTACTCATAATCCTTATTTCCTACGATCTTTAACAATCCATTTATTACTTTTGTTCTTGTCACGTGTTTTTAATCCCTTCGTAACCTTTCCCCAAGGTGTACGTGGAATATAACCATTATGGCGACCTTCTCCACCACCGTGGGGATGATCTACAGGGTTCATTGCAGTACCACGGACTGTAGGACGAACTCCCATCCAACGTCTTCTTCCAGCTTTGCCATCTACACGTAGGTTGTGATCGGCATTGGAAACTTCACCAATGGTAGCTCTGCATCCCTCATTTAACATACGGAACTCTCCAGAAGGCATCTTTAAAGTAACGTATCCTGGAGACTTAGCTATAACTTGAGCAGCTAATCCAGCAGATCTTACAAGCTTTCCACCTGAAGAAGGACGCATTTCAATATTATGAACTGACAATCCTAAAGGTATGCTTTTTAAAGTCATACAACATCCAGGCTTAAATGGACTTCCTTCACCTGAAACAACAACGTCTCCCCTTTGGATGCCTTTAGGGGCGAGAATGTAACGTTTTTCTCCGTCTTCGTAGCTTAAGAGAGCAATGTATGCAGAACGATTAGGATCGTATTCTACAGTAACTACTTTCGCAGTAATCCCATCTTTATTACGTTTGAAGTCAACGACCCTATACAATTGTTTTGCTCCTCCGCCACGATGACGGCAGGATATATGGCCTAAATTATCTCTTCCACCAGAACTCTTCTTAAAGAAAGAGAGCTTTTTATTTGGTCGAAGACTTCTTTTTGACTTCGTACCGCGCAACTCACCACGCGTTGTTAACTCATCAAAAGCGGGAAGGACCAGCTGTCTAGTTCCTGGAGTTACTGGTTTAAATTTTTTAAACATGCTGTTTATCTCTCTAATAAATTATCCGACAGAGTGCCCTTGATAGAAAGTTACAATTGCTTTCTTAAATCCTGAGGTTTTTCCTTTACGGCGCCCTCGAAACATGCGGGCGGGTTGAGGTTTTACATTTATGGTGTTCACACTCTTTACTTTTACATTTTTATCAACGTAAATTGCCTCTAAAGCTTGGGCGATTAATGGCTTTGTTGCATCATGAGAGACTATAAAAACAAATTTAGGGTCTTTACAAAAGCTTCCCTTTTTCTTTCCCTCTCCAGTTCCAGCGCTTAAATGCTCTAACATTTTAGCTTTCTCTGTTACGTAGTGACGCTTAATTACATCATAAGGATCTTTCATATCCTAAAATTCCTTCTTAATCTTTCGTTTCAGAAACAAGACGCTCAACAAGTTCCTGCAAAGCTTTTTTAGAAATAACAATATTATGAGCAGAAGCTAAGTCATACCCATTGATATTGATTCCATAGACAAAACCCTTAACTGCAGTGAGGTTACGCAAACTTAATCTTAAATTTTCATTCTTCTCTACATGATCTAAGTGATCAATAAAGAGAATGCTACGACACTCAACATTGCAATCTTTTAAAAACCTTAACGCTGACTGAGTTTTAGGAGCTGTTAAAGCATCTACAAAGACCGTATCGTCAACTACAGTCAATTTGTTTGTTTGAATTTTTTGCGCCAACAAAAGCCTGATTGCGGCTTTTCTTTCTTTACGGTTTATACGTACGTGTTGATTAAATTTAGGCTTAGGCCCAAAAACAATCCCACCCCCACGAAACTGAGGAGAAGCTAAACATCCCTGACGGGCATTACCCGTACCTTTTTGTTTGAAAGGTTTTTTTGTAGAATGACTCACTTCAGAACGATTTCTAGTGCATGCAGACCACTGTCTTTTATTCGCGCGAATAGCAACAATATAATCCTTGATCAATTGAAGGCCATCGCCCTCATCTGCAAACAAAGAGTCTGCTACTTCAACTTCGCCTATTTTATTTCCTGAAAAATCAAATTTTGATAATAAAACCATTAGGTCCTCTCTGTATCACCCCTGTCCGTATCCTAAGTTCTAGAAGAATGTTTCACTATAACAATAGAGCCTCGCGCTCCAGGAATGGCACCTTTAACTAACAGTACTTTTTTTTCTAAATCTACTTTTATTACTTCTAAATTTTTTACAGTAACGTTCTCTGCGCCCATATGACTAGGACGCTTACTTCCAGGGAAACAACGACCAGGAGTCGATCGCATTCCTATAGAACCTGCATGACGATGAAACCCTGAACCATGGCTTCCTGGACCGCCACGAAAACCAAATTTCTTCATGACACCTTGAAAACCTTTTCCTTTTGAAATTCCACGAACATCAACTGAGGAAACATCTTCAAAAACTTCCAATCCAAAAGCATCTCCCAAAGACACCCCATTAAGAGCCTCTTCAGAACCTCGGACTTCTTTAAGAAAACGAAAAACTCGACCACCAGCTTTACGCAAATGTCCGAGTTTAGGCTTACTAACACGTTTTGTAATTGTATGAGCGGGGGCATTCATTTCTTCCGCTCCTATTTGCAAGGAGAAATATCCGTCGCTTTCCTTAGTTTTGATCTGGGTAACAACGTTAGGCTCAACGCGAATTACTGAGCAAGCAACCAAGGATCCATCTTTATCAAAGATGTGAATCATCCCTTCTTTTTTTCCCATCACACTAATATGAGACCGCATAAACTTATCCATTAACAATAATGATTTGCTTTCCTCTTGGAGGAACAAAGAAACAAATCTGCTTAGTATTTTACTTATCGAATTCTCTAAAAAGAAAAGGAAATTTTCCCTTAAGAAAATAAAGGGACAGGTTATCAGAGGGGGAAGATTTTTACAATAGGAAAAGTACTCTAGGTACTAAGAACTCAAAGATAAAAGATTCTTGGAAAATTCCTATTTATAGAAATAGAAAGTCGCTTCCAAAAAATTTTTTAGAAGCGACTTCTTTAAAATAAAGATAAAACTAGCTTATTTGCCAGACTTTGTTTTCTGCCATATGCTATATAAGCCAATTCCTGCGGATGCTGCCGTCAAGGCTCCAGAAATTGCAGCGGAGCAAGCCACTGTAATCGGTAAAGGAATGAGTTTGACTCCATCCACTACCAACTCTAAAGCTTTTTCAAGAAGAGTTAAAACATTTCTTTTTAGAGTAGCAACGTGTTCTTTACGTAATGCCCTTTCCGCGCTTAGAATCACGTCCCCACTCAACTGAGATTGTTGGTTTTCTAAGGCACATCTCTCATTGTATAGGGATTCCTTCGCACGTTTGAACAGCTTTTGTTCTAATGCGATTCCGCCAACAGCACCAGCAACTCCTGCCATATGATTAATGGTCATAATTCCAGCAACAGCCGTGCCAAAATTGCCTACAGTCGCTTTGTCTAAGAATGGTTTTGCTGTGAGTTTATTGATTAACATTAACGGACGTAAAACACCGAATGTCGCTGAGTAAGTCGTTGCACCGACTGCCGTACAAGCTTCCCTGGAAGCTGCCAATAGGTAATCACCTCGAGTTAATAGCATTTTACTATACTCCCCAGGCGTTTTTCTTTCTTTTGTCTTGCTTCCTAACTCGAAGGCTTGACGTGTGTATTGGTAACACCTCTGAGTCGAGTTAACGATAGATGGAACAGCTCCATTGAGCACATTAGCTAAGGCAACAACTTCTCGAGTTGTTTTTAACATACCCTGGGCGTTTCTCGCGGAGGTCAATGCGTCCCCTGTGCATCCCGCCTCTTCCAGCGATCCTACGACACAGTCAGAAACCGCCTTACTTAGCTTAAAGCATTTATCTAAACTTTTTGTTGCCCCTACAAACTTTGCTAACTTATTCCCAGGGTTTGTAAAAAATTGTTGAATACAATAAATCCCTTTCTGAGCAAAGGAGCTGACAGCCGCTGGTTCTTTGGCAACTGGCAGCAGCATCTTACTTGCTGCACTTCCTGTCGATCTAATTGCGTTAGTCGCCATTTTTACCTCCTTACAAGGCTTTTTAAAAAAAAATTAGAGCCTATAATAACATAAAACGACTTAATTTAGTTTAAATGCCCTAAATAAAAAACACGTTGTAAAGTTAATTATTTAAAGTAAAAACTATTTTTAATTTCTTTGCTGGATAGCCGTTTAAAAAGGATTTTGAGTTCGTAGAACCCTTGCCTTCTACCTGCACTTCGTGCAAGCAAATGGCTCCCTCAGAACAGGCAATAGCAAGCTCTTGCCTATCTGTTACAACAACAGTCCCGGGGGCTCCATATCTTCCCGCCTCTGCTAAAAGAGAGGCCTTACGGATCATCAAGCGTTTTGGCGCTTTTTCAGAAAAAGAGAATAGGGTCCACGCTCCTGGAGCTGGCGTGACTCCTCGTATATGAGCATAAGCCTCTTTAGCAGGTTTATCCCAAGGAACCTGTCCTTCTTCCTTAGACAATTTTGGCGCTATTGTCGCCAAAGCAGCGTCTTGACTGACGAGTTGCAGTTGACCTGACTCAATTTGTTGTAAAGTTTTTATTAGAACTTCTGCGCCCTGCGATGCAAGAGCATCCGCCAATTCTCCTGAAGTCATATCAGGACCTATGGGGACACGCGTAATATTTGCCATGTCGCCTGTATCCATACCTGCATCCATACGGATGACAGTATTTCCAGATTCTGTAGCTCCTTCCATAATACAGCGTTGTATGGGAGCTGCGCCTCGGTAGGCTGGCAAGAGCCCTGCATGCAGATTGTAACAACCATAACGAGGAATATCGAGGACTATCTGACGAAGAATCGCTCCATAGGCAACCACAATAAAAACATCAGCATTAAAAGCCCGAAGTTCTTCAATAAATTGGGGGTCTGACGCTTTACTAGGTTGGAGTAAAGGTAGACCGTGAGTTAGAGCTATAGTTTTTACTGGAGAAGGAATGAGTTGTGCCGATCTTTTTTGGGGCTTATCAACTCGGGTAACAACAGCTGTAATTTGGATTTTGTGATGCAACAAATCTTGCAAAACGGTGGCTGCAAATGTGGGTGTGCCGAAATAGACAACCTTAAGATTCAATCAAAACTCCTTCTTTGTCTGCGCTTTCTTCTTCAAGGGCTTGCTTATCTATGCTTCGTTCGATGCCGCGCTTACTTGGGCTTTGACAAAACTCAATGAAGTTTTTTACTTCTGGAATGTCTCCATATTCTTCTAGAGTTTCTTCTAGAGATTCAAAAAAACATCCGTCAGCACGATAAATCTTTTTAAAAGCCTTAATGAGGGCTAATCGCGTAGCAAAAGGAACCTGCCTACGTTGTAGTCCTACTTTATTAATACCAGCGAGTTGGTAAGGGTTTCCACTTCCAATGGTATAGGGAGGAACATCACGACGAATCCCACTGAGGGCTCCTACCATAGCATGCGCTCCGATGCGAACAAACTGGTGCACTCCAACCATCCCACCAAGAATAGCGTAATCACCGACTTGAACATGTCCTGCAAGTTGTGCATGGTTACTTAGAACGACATTATTTCCAATAGTACAGTTATGGGCAACATGAGCCCAGGGCATAATCAAACAATTATTCCCGATAGAGACTGTTGTACCTTCGAATGTTGAAGACGTGATGATAGCGAACTCTCGAATTTCGCAATTTTCACCAATAGTCACATAGGTTTTTTCCCCTTGATACTTTAAATCTTGGGGTTTATTACCGATCATTGCAGAGGGCCATATTGTTGTCCCCTTGCCTATGGTTGTATTGCCATCGATATATGCGTAGGACTTAACAACAACGTTGTCACAAAGGGTTACCGTAGCTTTTATAACAACGTACGGTTCAATAACAACATCCTTTCCAATTTTAGCTCCTGGCTCGATAATTGCAGTTGGGTGAATGCTCGCCATGTTTCTCCGTGATTATATGGATTCCTTATCTACCAGAGCAAAGCTCAGCTCTGCTTCAGTGACTAGCTGTGAATCTACACGCGCCTGTGCCCAAGCTTTACCTCCTTTCGATGATATTAAAGAAAAATCTGCTTGCAGGGTAAGTACATCTCCAGGGCGAACAGCTTGACGAAACTTAGCTTTCTGTATCCCTAAAAATAATGCGATACGCTTATTCCTATCATTTTCTAGAACTAAGCCTATCAATACACCAGCAGCTTGGGCCAAAGCTTCTAATATCAAGACTCCAGGCATAATAGGCGCGTTAGGAAAATGCCCCATAAAAAAAGGCTCATTTATTGTGACATTTTTTTGTGCCGTGATACTGCGAGCCTCGATGTCATAAGATAAAACTTTATCCACTAATAAAAAAGGATATCTGTGGGGGAGTAAATCTAATAATTCGCGTAATTTGATGACAGAGGGTTGATTCATTTATTCTTTCTTTATAGTTCTAATGCTTCCAAAATTTTTTTACCAAAAGCAATATTGGAGGAGTGGCCGGAGCCGACAGCTAATACATGCGCAACAAAAGGCCTGCCAACTAAGGAAAGATCTCCAATCAGATCCAGTATTTTATGTCGTACTGGTTCATCGGCAAATCTTAATTGTCCTCTACTAATAATACCATCGTCCTTAAAAACTACAGCATTATCCAAACATCCCCCTCCAATTAGCCCCTTTTCCATTAAGAAACATAGCTCATTGTATAGAGCAAATGTTCTACAAGGAGCAATTTCCTGGCGAAAAGACTCTTCATTAATCACCAAAGATTTGTATTGAGTCCCTATTGTTGAACTTTGAGGATAATGCAACGTATAGGAAATCTTCAGCTCATCAGAGGGAAAGGCTGCTAAAAAAATGTCCTGATGTTGATAATATACAGGACGTGTTAGTCTCGCAATGGAAACCTTATCTTCTTGTTCACAAATACCTGCTTGATCGATTAACTCAACAAAGACATTTGAGCTTCCATCCCCTATGGGGATTTCCTCTCCACTACATTGGATAATTAGATTATCTATATTGTTAGATCGCAATGCTGCCATAAGATGTTCGACAGTGGCGATTACAGCACTACCCCTAGATAATGTTGTACTTCTTCCTGTAGTGTAGACATGATCTAGTAAAGCAGGGACATTTTCGTAGTTACCTGAGGCAGACTGTCTTTGAAAAACAATACCTGTATTTGTTTGTGCAGGTTGCAAATGGAGAGTTGAGGACTTCCCTAAGTGAATTCCCACTCCAGAATAGCGAACCTCTCGCTTTAACGTTCTTTGAGTTCGTTCTAACATGTAAAAACCTGACAACGAGTCTCCGTATATTATCGAATTTCTTTTTTAGCAAGCAAGCGATATCCTAAGAATCCTCCTCCTAGATAACTGACTGCACAGAAAGCTATCAAAATCATAGGGTAATCTCCACAATACCCATAAAGCGTTTTATAATTAAATAGAGGCAAAGAGGTTTCCAATACCCCTGAGGGGGCTTTAGTTTCTCTAGTATCATAAGGAAGAATTTTGAGTATTCGACCTAGAGAATCCACAGCTGCTGTAACACCAGTTTGGCAAGCTCGCACGCAAGGCATCCCAAACTCTTGATTTCTCAACATCCCATGGAGGAAATGGACTTTAGGGAGTCGTGATTCAGGATACCATCCGTCATTTGTTAAGTTAACAAGGAGTTCGGCTCCTTGTCTCTTGTAGGATTGCAACCGATAGCCGAAAGTTTCTTCGTAGCAAATGGTGATCCCGATACGAGGTAAACCTCGGACCTGCACAACTCCAGAACGTCTACCTGGAAGTCTCTTGCATCCTAGAGCATATTTAGGAAATAGTTGTCTACAAATTAGGGATCCGAATTTCCCTCCTGGTATATATTCGCCACCAGGCACAAGGATACGCTTATCGTATCCTACGGAAATTCCTTTGTGTGATATTACCTCAGCAGAGTTATACCAATACAAAACGTTCTCTTTTTTCACCCACCGTTCTAAGCCAATAATTACTGGACACTGAAAGTGTTGTGACAGAGCTGTGGCACAATCACTATTCGATAGAAATGCCTTACCTTCGGGAAGTGGAGCAAAAGAAGACAATAAATGTGCGCAGGATTCATAGGGATAGACTTGCCTATGCTTACCAAAAGGCACGACTACTTCTGGGAAAATCAGCAAATCTATGGGTTGTTGTATTGGGGATACGAGTTGGAGGAGTTGTTCCCAGACGACTATTGGGGACTTAAGTTTCGGTCGTATGGGGGGATGCGCGGGTTGAACAACAGCGACACGCAGCGCTCTCTTATCTTGTTGAAACGCGTGTTTAAGATACTCATAATGAATTGCTCCAAAAGTATAGGGCAAAAGAAGAGTGAGCACCCATAACATTTTAGCATGAGGTTTTTTCAGTAGTAGACAATAAAAGCTCATATTTACAGCTATGACAGCGAAGCTCTGACCTGCCCACCCCAAAAATCCGCCAAACTGCCGTCCATAAGCAGAGGCTGTCATAGGCCAACCAAGATAATCGAAGGACATCCCAGAAAAGATCCCATAAAATCGAAGCATCTCGATAGCGACCCATACGCCAGGAAGGCTCCATAAAAAAGCTGTGCGTTTCTGACGTACGATTGCAACTAGAAGGCAAGAAAATCCTGAAAATAGAACGGACAAAATCGTGATTAATGTAAGCCATACCAAATAGATGAGTTTGCCTATATATTGATCCGAGAGCATCCAAGAAAAATGAATCCCCTCTATTGTGAAGATCCAGAAAAAACAGGATACAAAAAGAGTCCTTAGAGGTAATGAGGGTTTTTTTAAGGGTTCTAGACTATACCAAAAGAATCCATAACCACAGGCGGCTCCTAATATGGAAACGAATCCACTTAAATCTGGTTGAGCAAAAGCTATAAGGCACCAAGAAATAACAAAGCAAAAGATTCGTAGCACAGGCTCTCCTTATTTCAGTTCAAGCCTTGCTTGACGTCGTCGATCTGCTTCATTATACCGACGTTTTTCTTCTGGAGTTTCTGGAACAATCTGATGGACAGGAATGGGCTGGTTGTCTTCGTTGACAGCAACAAATGTAAAGTATGCGGAGGTAATATGACGTCGTTCCTGCTTATAAATATTTTCTGCCCACACTTTAACCCCGACTTCTAGGGAAGTACGCCATGTTCTGTTTACTGCAGCTTTACAAATCAGATTTTCCCCCATATATGCAGGAGCATAGAAGCGGAGGGCATCAACAAAAGCAGTAACACAGACGGATTCTGTGTGTCGTTCTGCGACCACTAAGGCTAAACGATCGAGCAAACTCATTAATAATCCCCCGAAGACAGTATTATTAGCATTAAGATCATTAGGGAAAATTTTATAAATATGTCCGTCAATACAGCTAAACGAGACGGGTTTTTTCTTAAGCATTGTTGACTCTACCGAAAGGATTTTTATAGGGTATTCTTGGTTGCGATAGTATCGGTCAACTGAAAGAAAATCTATGATTTTCTTTCATAAGTTACTGAAATTTTTGATTATTTTTTAGAAATCGAAGTGCTTACAATTCCATAAAGGGATTGTTAACTTGTGAAAATCCGGTCCCCTTTTGTCTATGCTTGATTTCATGACGGATAGAAAAAAGAAGGTCTGAATCGAAATCCATTTTTGATGCCCATTGAAGATAGGCAAGAGGAATTTCTGAAAAACATCGTCCCTTGTGTTTCCCTAGGGGCATATATTTCATTTTAATAGGTTTTGCTAACACCTGTTTCAGTTGTTCTAACGTTCGGAAACGTTTACAAAGATGTTTAAAAATATTGATATTAATTTCTACATCCTTCATGGCACGATGATTCCCATCATAGGGAACATTAAAGTGTACGGCTAAGGATTCTAGAGAATTATTAGGACTATCTCCATATTCTTTTGCTAATCGGAGGGTATCAATAATGGTATACTTTGAGAGGAAGGTCTCTCCGATTCTTTCCATCTCTTGAGCGAGAACCTGCAAATCAAAACCGACGCTATGTCCTACGATATAGTCGCCTTCTTTAAAAAATGCTTTGATTTGAGGAAAAACTTCGGCGATTTTCGGCTGATCTCTCAACATAGCGTTGGAGATATGGTGGACTCTCTGGGACTCCGCAGATACAACGCGTTCTGGATTGATTAAAAATTCTATCGAACTAATTACACTATCGAAAGTAAAGCGAACAGCGGCAATTTCAATAATACGATCTTTTTTTACATCTAGACCTGTCATTTCACAATCTAGGCAAGTAAAAACCGTATCTTTTAATAAACTCATAATTTCCTTCTACTTCCTCTATCTTTGTTTGATATCCTTCTGACTGTAGAAGGATTTCTGTGTTTAACTTTATATTTTGCATCTGTGCAGAGAATGCCTTGCGAACAGAAAAGGGTTCCAGGGAACCTATACTATTATTACATCGCGGCTCACTCTTCTTTATGCCTATCAGTATGCAAGGATACTATGGAGAATAAAGACTAGCGCTTCTCTATAATAATTTCTCTTTCCATGTTTGTTTGCATGGTAATGTAGATATTTATTGTATCACAAAATCGTGGCTTAGGCAAGCGATCCGCCCATTCAATACAAAGGACATCGTCTTCTTCTGCATCTTGAAAAATGTATTCCTGATTTTTCTGATCAATCCGGTAAAGATCATAGTGGCACAACCGCTTAGGTTCATTACCATAAACATGTAATATAGAGAACGAGGGACTAGCAACTTCTTCCGCGATAGTATCTCCGAGATATCCAGAGACTATGCCACGTACAAATTCTGTCTTACCAGCCCCATAATCACCAAATAAGAGCAATACAGCTCCTGGAACAAGGACTTGTCCTAACTCAGTTCCTAGTAATAGGGTTTCTTGAGAAGAATGGCTTACTCTTCTGTATCTACCCATTGGCTAATGTACACATGAAAGGCTGTATCGTCTGCTAAACTTTCTATAAATGCTGCGATCTTATCTTCTACCAGCGCATCTTGCAATAGAGAAAGGAAGGAACTTTCCAATTGAAACTTAGTTTGATTTTGCACTTCTTCCAGGGTCATAGGACGCAAGTAGCTAGAGATAAAATCCTCTAAAAGAGGGGGTAAACTATGGAACAATTTACCTGTAATTGCCGAAGCAAACACTGTTTTTATAATAGGTTCTTTTGGTGGGACTGCGTATTCTTTTATCACATCAGGATCTTCTGATACGAGGAAACGCTTGATTCGCACCCCACCCTGTTTTTCCATATTTTGAGGGCAAGAAGACAGCCAGTCATAAATTGCGTCTTGAGGGTTTGCATAGACGTTGTCAGCAAAGACCTTACCGGTAAATGGGCAAATATAGATACGCTTCGTATTTTCGTTTACCTGTGGCTTTTCAGAAGAAATTTGGATTTCTGTTTCTCTCCAAATCTTTTTATCCTGTTCGAGAATACGGACCGCATCTTCTGGAGTTTTGAAAATTATCTTGTCGCGAACAAACACCACAGGACGAAGGCTTAGAGCCTGTTCCAGATAGAAAAGATACGTTGCCAACAATTCTGGTTTTTTTTGTTTTCCCAAAAACTGCAAAAGTTTCTGTTTGACTGCTCCAGAAATATCCATGCCTACCCTTTTTCAGCTAATGACTTAACGTTCTTAAGCAAACTCCCCATAAAAGGAATATAACCACATATGGGTTGTCTTACCTCACGTTAAATCAGAAATACTATCAGAGCCGAGAATTATGTTGAACATAAAGGTATCACAACAAGGTTCATCCAAAAAAATCTGCTGTTTTTCTTTAAAAAGTTTCTTAATTGTGTTTTTTATTATCTATAGTCTACAATTTTACGAAACGCAGCTATGGCGAAATCGGTAGACGCGCTAGATTCAGGTTCTAGTGAGCTTATGCTCATGGAAGTTCAAGTCTTCTTAGCTGCAAGAAAATAACAGGGACAGTAATTCGATTTTTCGAGAAGGGAAACTTATGGTAAAGATCATATCAAGTGAAAATTTTGACTCTTTTATTGCATCGGGGCTCGTTCTCGTTGATTTCTTTGCAGAATGGTGTGGCCCCTGTCGGATGCTCACTCCTATCTTAGAAAATCTTGCTGCGGAACTTCCTCATGTCACTATTGGAAAAATCAATATAGATGAGAACAGCAAGCCTGCAGAAACGTACGAAGTCAGCTCTATTCCTACGCTTATTCTTTTTAAGGATGGGAACGAGGTGGCTCGGGTCGTAGGTCTTAAGGATAAAGAATTCCTAACCAATCTTATCAATAAGCACGCTTAAAAAGACGCTGCAATATTAAACCGTAGGATTCTTTTGCAATGCTACGGTTTTCTGCCTTACCACTTCATATAAAACGATCCCTACACTGGTAGCTAAATTTAGAGAACGGATGTCTTGTTGCATGGGAATGCGCAGGCAATTTTTATAATATTTTTTTAAGATCTCTTTTGGAAGACCTTTGGATTCAGATCCAAAGACGTAGGTGCCTGAAGATGGCAAGGAAAATTCAGTATAAGATGCTGAACCTTTGGTAGAAAGACAAAAAATCTGATCTTCAGGGACATCATGTAGTGCTTCTTCTATAGAATCCACTACTGTCAATTGGAGTTTGTCCCAGTAGTCCATCCCTGCACGTTTGACAAATTTATCGGCTAAAGAAAAGCCCAAGGGCCGAACCAAAATGAGTTCGGCGCCTAGGGCTACACAAGTTCTACCTATATTTCCAGTATTCTGTGGAATATCAGGACAATGAAGAACTACTCTCATTCACCTTGATTTCCTTCTTGGGGTACAGCAGCAACTTCATCTGCTGAAGCCTGAATCAAGTTAATTTCAAAAATTAATAAAGAGTTTGGAGGAAGTTGTCCTGCGGTTCCGTAAGCAAGATCAGGATGGATGTAGAGAACTCGAGTTTCTCCTTCTTTCATGCCCTGCATACCTAAAGCAAAACCAGGAATTGTTTGGCCTAGAGGAAGCAAGATAGGCTCATTGTTGCCTTCTGAACTGCTAAATACTTGGCCATTGATGAAGGAACCCTTGTAGTGCAATAGAGCTGAAGGTTTACCTGAAATTGCTTTCCCTGCACCTTCTTTAATAATTTTGTATTGCAATTTACTTGGTTGCACTTCAACAACACCAGCGTTCTTGCTATTTTCTTTTAAGAATTTTTCTGCCAATGAAAGATTTTCTTTTGATTTTTTTTCAAAAACCAACTTCTGTACTTCAGCCATTTTTTCTTCATACTCTGTTTCTGTTAAAGGAGCACTTTTACAAACCAATTCCGCCTGCAACCCCTTAGCCACTTCTGCAATATCAAAAAACATATCTTCTGACTTGCGTAATTGGCGTGCTAATAAATGACCAAATGTTCTGGATAACTTTTGATTATCAGATAATTCTATGTCATTGGTATCTTTGTTATCTTTATATTCCACTAACGACCCCTGATCCTTGTCTTTATCCTTAGACCGTACGTCACAAGAAGCGACGGAGAGTGCCAGAGCTACTGTTGCTAAAACTAAATTCCACCGTCTGTTCATTTTCCTTCTCCTATCTTTGATCTTAAGGCAACGACTATGCTACATGCCCGAAGCAATTACAACTTATATCAAAAAGCTACCTTAATACTTAGCTCTTTTAATTGGGAAGACATAATTTCTGAGGGAGCATTCATCATAAGATCCGATGCTTTCTGTGTTTTAGGAAACGCGATGACCTCGCGAATGCTCTCTGCTGCTGTTAAAACCATAACCAATCGATCTAACCCTAAGGCAATCCCTAGATGAGGTGGGGTTCCAAAACTCAAAGCTTTGATAAAGAATCCAAATTTTTCTTGGATGCTCTCAGGACTTATTTTTAAAATAGTAAATATTTGACTTTGCAAGTCTGGGTTATGAATTCTTTGAGATCCCGAAGCAATTTCATATCCATTTAAAACCAAGTCATAGCTTGACGAACGCACTGCTAGAGGATCTGTTTCTAACAGAGGAATATCCTCCTCCAAAGGTGCTGTAAACGGATGGTGTTCCGCCACAATTTTTCCATCTTCTAAAGAGAAAAGAGGGAAATCTGTAATCCAAACAAAGTTATATTGATTGTCGCTATACAATTCGCGCTCTTTTGCGATCAATCTACGCAGATGATCGAGAGACTGATTCGCTACTGATTCAGGAGCTGCTATCAAGAGCAAAATATCCTGATCTTTGGCATCAAAATAAGCAAAGAGTTCGTGGAAAACCTCTTCATCCATAAATTTAGCAATATTGGAAGCAACTTTCCCCTCTTGATTTTTAATCCAGACAAGCCCCATAGCCCCATAACGCTTTACAAACTCGGTATAACCATCGAGTTGCTTGCGGGACATAGTAGCCCCACCTGGAACACAAAAACCTTTGATCGTACCTCCGTGAGCCAACTGATCTAAGAAAATAGAGAATGAGGAACGTTTTGCATAGTCTCGACAATCTTTTAATTTAAGATCGAATCTTAAATCTGGTTTATCTGTACCATAGGAATCCTTAGCTTCTTGATAGGTCATTTTAGCCAAAGGCAAAGGAATCTCTATACCTTGCGTAGCAAACAGTGTTGCGACCAATTGTTCTATAATGGGAAGTAGGTCCTGGGTATCCCCAAAGCTCATTTCAATATCTATTTGAGCAAATTCAGGTTGACGATCTGCTCGCAAATCTTCGTCTCTAAAGCACGTGGCGATTTGGAAATAACGATCCAAGCCTCCAACCATTAAAAGCTGCTTAAAAAGTTGTGGTGATTGCGGTAGAGCATAAAATTTTCCAGGATAGATTCTAGAGGGAACAAGATAATCTCTAGCACCTTCAGGAGTGGATTTTCCTAATACAGGGGTCACGATTTCTGTGAATCCTTGAGCATCCATAAAGTTGCGGCAAGCAAGCATGACCTGATGACGACAAAGCAACTTCTCAATAATATCCCCGCGACGCATATCTAGATAACGATACTCTAAACGCAGCTCCTCATTCACATTGATGTGGTCATCGGCAATGGAAAAAGGGAGATTTTGCGACTTGGATAGCACTTCAAAGCTTGCAACTTCAACTTCAATATGTCCTGTTGCTAAGTTAGGATTTTCCATTCCTGCAAGACGTGGACATACTTTCCCTCGTACAGAAAGAACCCATTCAGAACGCACAGCATCCAAACGTTGGTGCAGTTCTGGTTGCTCATCTTCACGGCACACAATTTGAGTAATACCAAAACGATCTCGCAAATCTATGAAGACAACACCCCCATGATTACGATAACGGTGCACCCATCCTGCCAATTGAACATTCTCACCTATATGATTACTTGTGAGTTCATTACAACGGTGTGTTCTGTATTTCATATAACAACCTTTGCTCTACTTCTTCTTTTGTTCCAAAGAATTCTTTACGCAGAGACATATTTTTAATAACTAACTGTTGAGAAATTAACTCTCGCTCACCGATTAAGCAAACGAAAGAAACCTGTTCTGTACTCGCTGCTTTTAGAGCTCCTTTTACTTTTTTATGAGACCAATCGACTTCCGTAGGGATTCCTAACCGTCGCAAATGTTGCGACCATTCCAAACAAAACTGATCCGCATCTGGTTCCATTGGAATCAAACGCAGTTTATGAGGGAACTGTGGCTCAATACGCTTTTGAGCTAATAACGTTTGAATCGCTCTTTCAAGGCCAACACCGAAACCACAGGCAGGAAGAGAAGCTCCTCCAAAAGCTGAAATCAAGCCGTCATAGCGCCCGCCTCCCCCTAAGGCATAAGAGACCTCTTGGAATGTGGTAGTCGCTTCAAAGACTAAGTCTGAATAATAATCCAAACCACGCACTAAACGAGGATTGATAGCATATGGGATTTCTAAAACTCTCAAAGCGTCTAAAATTTCATTAAAATACTTAAGATCTTCATCAGAAACATAGTCTAGAATCGGGGGCGCTTGACGGATAATTTCTTGATCTTCAGGCTCCTTTGAATCCAAAATACGCAAAACATTCGTTGAAAATCTCTGCTGGCTTAATGCCGATAATTCTCCCATGGACTCTTTCAAATAAGCGCGTAGAACCTTATCGTATCGAAATCTTGTCTCACTTCCTCCTAAGAAATTGAGTTGAATTTGCATATGTTGCAAACCGACACGAGAGTAGAAATCCCAAAGCAAAGCGAGAACTTCTGCATCTCTTAGAGGGTGACGCACACCAATAGCCTCAACACCGAACTGATGGTGTTGACGATATCTACCCGCTTGCTGACGTTCGTAGCGAAACATGGGAAGAATATAATAGAACTTATTATCACTTCGATGAGAGGCCCCGTGTTCAAGAAAAGAACGGACAACAGCGGCAGTCCCTTCGGGACGCAAAGTCATGGAACGACCTTTTCTATCTAAAAACGAATAGACTTCTTTTTTAACAACATCACTTTCTTCCCCTACATGTAAAAACACTTCTGATTTTTCAAAAATAGGAGTACGAATTTCACAAAATCCATAAAGCATGCAAACGGTATGAATTGCCTTCTCAACACTATGCCAAAGTGAAGTGTGACGCCACAATTGTTTAGCATCTGCAAGATAAGGAAATATATCAAAGACCCCTTTGGGGAGAGTTACAGTCACGTGATGTCTTCGCTCAAAATGATTACTTTTTTAGATAATGGAATATCTGGAGCTTAGTGACTCCTGCCTAAGCCTAAGTCATATTCACACTCGAATCTACCCTCTTTTTAATGAAGGGCATTTCGCACGACCTTGCTAGAGATAATCCAGGAGCGCGCTACGCGCACGACCATAATTATATGCTAGCTTATGGTTTTTGTAACTAAGTATTGGAGAAAAACCGCGCCCTATGAATGCTATAAACTATTCTTAAAATTCTTTATTAAGAAGCATGTTTACAGACGAAAACAAAAGATAATTTTGCTTTTTTCTAGATCGTTATAACCTGGAACTTGTTATAGTTTACATCCCTTCATTCAACAATCAAACCCACCCTTCATAATGTACCAGGCAATCGGGAGAAATAGGCTCGATAACTTCGTGTACAGGGAAAACATCCTGAACAAAGAACAAATTATACTTTGCTCTGGCCGCTTTTAAAACAGTCGCGTGAGCGTCGTGTTCCTTATTGGTATTTCCTTTTATTGGAACAAGAAATATCCCTATCAAAGCAATCAATTTTTTCATTGCATGCGCCTCCCAAAGTTAATTATGTCACGATGAGACTTTCAAATCTGGAGCAGTAAAAATACGCTGTTTTAGTATTTCTTATTTAATTAAAAATAACCAAGAAAAACACTCTACTAATGCATCTTTACTCTCGCAACCTGAAACGATTCCCTCCTTGTTTTTTCATCCTTGATATGGTAAAGTAGGCTTTTCTTCGCATTTCATCTCAGTGAAAAAGATTTTACACATGGAAATTGAAAGATGAACGTTTGGACTAAATTTTTCCAACCTCCAAAGCACATTAAAGAAATTGAAGACCAAGAAGTGGTCAAGAAAAAATACAAATACTGGCGTATTCGTATTTTCTATAGCATGTTCATCGGCTACATTTTCTATTATTTCACAAGAAAAAGCTTTACCTTTGCGATGCCCACGCTAATTGCTGATTTGGGTTTTGATAAAGCGCAATTAGGGATCATAGGAAGTACCTTATATTTTTCTTATGGAATCAGTAAGTTTGTTAGCGGAGTCATGTCCGACCAATCCAATCCTAGATATTTCATGGCTATAGGATTGATGATTACAGGGCTCACTAACATCTTTTTCGGGATGTCATCCTCTATTGTATTATTTGCTCTTTGGTGGGGACTAAACGGATGGTTCCAAGGGTGGGGCTGGCCTCCATGTGCTCGTCTACTCACCCACTGGTATGCGAAATCAGAACGGGGCACTTGGTGGAGTGTGTGGAGTACCTCCCACAATATTGGGGGAGCACTTATTCCTATTCTCACAGGATTCATTATTGATTATAGTGGATGGCGGGGAGCCATGTATGTTCCAGGCATTCTTTGTATTGGAATGGGTTTAGTTTTAATTAATCGTTTACGAGACACGCCTCAGTCCTTAGGGCTACCTCCTATAGAGAAGTACAAGCGTGATCCCCATCACGCACATCACGAGGGCAAATCAGCCTCAGAAGGAACTGAGGAAATCGAACGCGAGCTATCCACTAGAGAAATTCTTTTTACCTATGTCCTTACAAATCAGTGGCTTTGGTTTTTAGCTGCTGCCTCGTTCTTTATTTATATAGTACGAATGGCAGTCAACGATTGGAGCGCTTTATTCCTTATTGAGACAAAACATTATGCGGCAGTGAAAGCCAATTTTTGCGTATCTCTATTTGAGATTGGTGGTTTATTCGGCATGCTAGTTGCTGGTTGGTTATCTGATAAGATTTCTAAGGGCAATCGTGGGCCTATGAACGTCCTCTTCTCTTTAGGTTTGCTGTTTGCTATTTTAGGCATGTGGTTTTCACGTAGTCATAATCAGTGGTGGGTGGACGGAACCTTACTTTTCGTTATTGGTTTTTTCTTATACGGCCCTCAAATGATGATCGGTCTAGCAGCAGCAGAACTCTCTCATAAAAAAGCTGCTGGTACTGCTAGCGGATTTACTGGATGGTTCGCTTATTTTGGAGCTACCTTTGCAGGGTATCCTTTAGGAAAGGTTACTGATGTTTGGGGGTGGAAAGGGTTTTTCATTGCTCTCTTAGCCTGTGCATCCATAGCTTTATTGCTCTTTTTACCAACTTGGAACGCTACGGAGAAAAACACTCGTAGTAAAGCCTAGCCGTTCTTGAGGATTTTTTTTGACCTGGATACCCCTTCACTGTCATTCTCAATACTCTGTTCTTGATGCAATGAGCTCCATCAAAGATTTCGTTGCGAAAGGTCAGGAATTTGGAATTCCCGCTCTGGCTCTAACAGACCATGGGAATCTTTATGGAGCTGTTGATTTCTATAAAGAATGCACTCAAAAAGGGATCCAACCCATCATTGGTTGCGAGTGTTATATTGCTCCAGGATCACGTTTCGATAAGAAAAAAGAGAAGCGTAGTCGTGCAGCACACCATCTCATTTTATTATGTAAAAATGAACAAGGGTACCGCAACCTTTGTATTTTAACCTCCCTAGCATTTACTGAGGGTTTCTATTACTTTCCTCGGATAGACAAGGATCTTTTGAGACAGTACTCTGAAGGCTTAATCTGTTTATCTGGTTGTTTATCTAGTTCTGTTTCAGATGCTGCCTTAAAATCTCCGGAAGCTCTGCTTCTTGAATTGCAATGGTTTCAAGACCTATTCAAAGATGATTATTTCACAGAAGTACAACTACACAAGATGTCCGAAGAGAGCATTGCAGGCTTTAAAGAGGAATGGTTAAAGCAAGAATATTACTCTCTCATTGAAAAACAGATCAAAGTCAATACTGCAGTGTTAGAAGCAAGTAAGCGCTTAGGCATTCCTACTGTAGCTACGAATGACATCCATTACATCAATGCAAACGATTGGCAAGCTCATGAAATCCTGTTGAATGTCCAATCTGGGGAGACTGTGCGGATTGCGAAACAGAATACTCATATCCCCAATCCTAAACGAAAGGTCTATCGCAGTCGCGAGTACTATTTTAAATCCCCTGCGCAAATGGCAGAGTTATTTAAAGATATTCCTGAGGTCATTTCCAACACATTAGAAGTTGCCAAACGGTGTGATTTTACTTTTGATTTTTCCAAGAAACACTACCCTATCTATGTCCCTGAATCTTTAAAAACCTTAAACAGCTACACGGAGGAAGACCGTTATCAAGCTTCTGCAGTCTTCTTAAAACAGCTAGCTGAAGAAGCTTTGCCTAAGAAATACTCTTCTGAAGTTCTTGCTCATATTGCTAAGAAATTTCCACATCGGGACCCTATCGATATTGTCAAAGAAAGGATGGACATGGAGATGGCCATCATCATTCCTAAAGGAATGTGTGACTATCTTTTGATTGTTTGGGACATTATTCATTGGGCCAAAGCAAATGGCATTCCTGTAGGCCCTGGAAGAGGTTCAGGAGCTGGATCCGTATTACTATTTTTGTTAGGGATCACAGAAATCGAGCCCATACGATTTGATTTATTCTTTGAGAGATTTATCAATCCTGAGCGTTTGTCTTACCCAGATATTGACATCGATATTTGCATGGCAGGACGTGAACGTGTCATTAATTATGCAATTGAGCGTCATGGCAAAGATAATGTAGCTCAAATCATTACTTTTGGAACTATGAAAGCCAAAATGGCTGTCAAAGATGTGGGAAGAACTTTAGACATGGCCTTATCTAAAGTGAACCACATTGCGAAACATATTCCAGATTTAAATACTACGTTGTCTAAAGCTTTAGAAACAGATCCTGACCTACATCAGCTCTATATTAACGATGCCGAATCTGCACAAGTGATTGATATGGCGCTTTGCTTAGAAGGCTCCATACGGAATACAGGGGTTCATGCTGCTGGTGTGATTATCTGTGGAGACCAGCTGACCAATCACATTCCGATTTGTATTTCTAAAGACTCCACAATGATTACAACACAATACTCTATGAAACCCGTGGAGAGTGTTGGAATGCTTAAAGTCGACTTATTAGGGCTCAAGACTTTAACCAGTATCAATATTGCAATGTCTGCAATTGAAAAGAAAACAGGACAATCGCTAGCTATGGCGACACTGCCTTTGGATGATGCCACCACATTTTCTCTTTTACATCAGGGAAAGACTATGGGGATATTTCAAATGGAATCCAAGGGGATGCAAGAATTAGCAAAAAACCTACGCCCTGACCTCTTTGAGGAAATCATTGCTATGGGTGCTTTATACCGCCCAGGCCCTATGGATATGATTCCTTCTTTTATTAACCGCAAGCATGGCAAAGAAATTATAGAATACGACCATCCCCTTATGGAATCCATTCTTAAGGAAACCTATGGAATTATGGTCTACCAAGAGCAAGTCATGCAGATTGCTGGTGCATTAGCTAGTTATTCTCTTGGAGAAGGTGATGTATTACGACGTGCCATGGGGAAGAAAGACTTCCAACAGATGGAGCAGGAGCGCGAAAAGTTCTGTAAACGCGCCTGCAATAACGGCATAGATCCTGAGTTAGCGACTGTCATCTTTGATAAGATGGAAAAATTTGCTGCCTACGGCTTTAACAAATCTCATGCTGCTGCCTATGGCTTGATTACTTATACAACGGCGTATCTCAAAGCAAATTATCCTAAAGAGTGGCTTGCGGCCTTACTTACCTGTGATTCTGACGATATTGAGAAGATAGGAAAACTGATTCGAGAAGCTCAGAGTATGGGCATTCCGATTCTTCCTCCTCATATCAATGTCTCTAGCAATCACTTTGTAGCTACTGATGAAGGCATACGCTTTGCGATGGGAGCTATTAAAGGGATTGGGCGTGGTTTAATTGAGAGCATTGTAGAAGAGAGAGATCATCATGGTCCTTATGAGAGCATCCGCGACTTTATCCAGAGGTCTGATTTAAAAAAAGTTTCGAAAAAAAGTATAGAAAGTTTAATCGATGCGGGTTGTTTTGATTGCTTTGATTCTAACCGAGATTTGCTGTTAGCCTCTGTAGAGCCCCTCTATGAAGCTATTGCCAAAGACAAGAAAGAGGCTGCATCTGGTGTGATGACGTTCTTTACTTTAGGAGCTATGGATCGAAAAAATGAAGTCCCCATTTGTCTTCCTAAAGACATTCCGACTCGCTCTAAGAAAGAACTTTTAAAAAAAGAAAAAGAGCTCTTAGGGATTTACCTTACAGAGCACCCTATGGATACCGTGCGAGATCATCTTTCTCGTCTTTCTGTAGTTCTTGCTGGAGAATTTGAAAATCTCCCGCATGGTTCTGTAGTCCGCACCGTGTTTATTATTGATAAAGTAACGACTAAAATTTCATCAAAAGCGCAAAAGAAGTTTGCTGTCCTTCGTGTTAGTGATGGCATCGATTCTTATGAACTGCCGATCTGGCCAGATATGTATGAAGAACAACAAGAACTTCTAGAAGAAGATCGTCTTATCTATGCTATTCTTGTTTTAGATAAGCGCAGTGATTCTCTACGTATTTCTTGTCGCTGGATGAAAGATCTTTCTATTGTTAATGAAAACATCATTTATGAGTGTGATCAAGCTTTTGATAGAATAAAAAATCAGGTGCAAAAAATGTCATTTACAATGTCAACCTCTGGCAAAGAAACTAAAGCTAAAGGGAATAAGCCTAATGAGAATGGGCATACACAAGCTTTAGCTCCTGTGACTCTATCTTTAGATCTCAATGAACTCCGTCATAGTCATCTATGTATCTTAAAGAAGATTGTGCAAAAGCACCCTGGCTCACGGACATTAGTTTTAGTTTTTACTCAAGATAACGAAAGAGTTGCCTCGATGTCTCCTGACGACGCGTATTTCGTTTGTGAAGATATTGAAGAACTCCGTCAAGAACTTGTGACTGCAGACCTTCCTGTGCGTGTAATTACTGTTTGAGATTTTCTAGACGCTAGGTTGCATGCTTGAAGTTCTCAAAGACATGAGGGCATGCCTATCTATCTATAGATCTTGAAAAGATTTTCCCGTGACTGCGTTGATGTATTCAACACGGACACTATTATCTGCAGAAACTAGGGAGATCTTATAGACAGGTACATAGACCATCGAGCTACGTACAATTAAAAAATTATCTCCAAAGATCATCTTCACTAAATGACGCACACGATCTTCGGAATACTGCGCAGGGAACACGGCTGCGTGACGTGGTTTTTGCAACCACACAGGATTGTTATTGAGTGTTGTTGTACACCCTCGGATAGGCTGGAACTGTTGGAAGTGCGTTCCTATTTGATTCCCGGAGGCAAAGATCAGTTTTTTCTTCTGACATTCCTTAATTACTCGCTCTGCACGGATATTCTTTAGGGCTAAGGCTTGGGCTAAGGATTCCCGGGATGTGGTTCCCCCTAAGGTAGCTAGCGTTTGTATCACCCGCATATCTTGCTTACCAGCGTGCAAAAGGAGGCACTCTCGAAATCCCTTAGAGCATGTCCAAGTCCCTGTATGCAATACCATCTCACCATTAACTAAGCTCCAAAGGATTTCTCCCTCTTGGCTGATAATATGCTTTTTGACAGGTTCTTCTTTAGAGAAGCGTACGTGCATAAGGGTATGTGGGATGAAGGCGAGCTCTACAAAAGACTTGCCATCACGATATTCTGGGAACAATGCCAACGCCTGTTCTGGAGAGACGTGACGTTCAAAAACTTGTAACTCTTCAAATCCTGAGATTTTTCGTACAAAGCGGCAGCTCTTAGAAAATACTTCTGAGCTATGGTCAGCAGCAAGCCGCATAATTTTTTGTGCACAAGGAACTCGATCCCACAAAAAAACACCACAAAAAAGAGAAGCAACAAAAGCAGCAAAATATAGAATTAACTTCTTCATAAAGTACCTTTTTTGTATTTTACACAATAAAGAAATGTTTTATCAAATAAAAAAATAACAAGTTATAAATAAAACAAAAACAAGGCATTTGACAAATTCTGTTTTTCTTTTTTATGATGGCGTTTTGTTGTTGTAAGCCCCCGTCTAATTATGAAATTTCTATTATACGTTCCACTTCTTCTTGTTCTCGTATCTACGGGGTGCGATGCAAAACCTGTTTCTTTTGAGCCCTTTTCAGGAAAGCTTTCCACCCAGCGTTTTGAGCCTCAGCACTCTGCTGAAGAATATTTTTCTCAGGGACAGGAATTCTTAAAAAAAGGAAATTTCAGAAAAGCTTTACTATGCTTTGGAATCATTACGCATCACTTCCCTAGGGACATCTTGCGTAATCAAGCACAGTATCTTATAGGAGTCTGTTACTTCACGCAGGATCACCCAGATTTAGCAGACAAGGCATTTGCATCTTACTTACAACTTCCTGATGCGGAGTACTCTGAAGAGTTGTTCCAGATGAAATATGCGATTGCTCAAAGATTTGCTCAAGGGAAGCGTAAACGGATTTGTCGATTAGAGGGCTTCCCAAAACTAATGAATGCTGATGAAGATGCGCTACGCATTTATGACGAGATTCTAACAGCGTTTCCTAGTAAAGACTTAGGAGCTCAGGCCCTCTATAGTAAAGCTGCGTTACTTATTGTAAAAAACGATCTTACAGAAGCCACCAAAACCTTAAAAAAACTCACGTTACAATTTCCTCTACATATTTTATCTTCAGAGGCCTTTGTACGTTTATCGGAAATCTATTTACAGCAAGCTAAGAAAGAGCCTCACAATCTTCAATATCTTCATTTTGCAAAGCTTAATGAAGAGGCAATGAAAAAGCAGCATCCTAACCATCCTCTGAATGAGGTTGTTTCTGCTAATGTTGGAGCTATGCGGGAACATTATGCTCGAGGTTTGTATGCCACAGGTCGTTTCTATGAGAAGAAGAAAAAAGCCGAGGCTGCGAATATCTATTACCGCACTGCGATTACAAACTACCCAGACACTTTATTAGTGGCTAAATGTCAAAAGCGTCTAGATAGAATATCTAAGCATACTTCCTAAGATAGAAATCAATATGAGATTGTTTTCTTTAGGCACGATTTATCTTTTTTTTTCTCTAGCACTTTCGTCATGCTGTGGTTACTCTATTTTAAACAGCCCGTATCACTTATCGTCTTTAGGTAAGTCTTTATTACAGGAAAGAATTTTCATTGCTCCCATAAAAGAAGATCCTCATGGTCAGCTCTGCTCAGCTCTAACTTATGAGCTTAGTAAGCGTTCTTTTGCTATCTCTGGAAGGAGTTCTTGCGCAGGCTATACTCTTAAAGTAGAGCTTCTGAATGGTATTGACAAGAATATAGGTTTTACGTATGCCCCAAATAAACTCGGAGATAAGACTCACAGGCATTTTATAGTCTCTAATGAAGGCAGACTATCACTATCTGCAAAAGTACAGCTTATCAATAATGACACTCAAGAAGTCCTTATAGACCAATGTGTTGCTCGAGAGTCTGTAGACTTTGACTTTGAGCCTGACTTAGGAACAGCAAACGCTCATGAATTTGCTTTAGGCCAATTTGAAATGCATAGTGAAGCCATAAAAAGTGCTCGCCGTATACTATCTATACGCCTAGCCGAGACGATTGCTCAACAGGTATACTATGACCTTTTTTGAAGGAGAAACCGTTTTTCCTGCAGTACTTAGTGAACTTCATAGCATGTTGGACTTAATCAAACGTGCAGGAAAACAATCTAAGTGCCCCCAAGAGAAGTTGTTAAAGCTCGAGCTTGCTTGTGAGGAGCTTCTCGTCAATATCATTTCTTATGCTTATCAGGGCGAAAATTCTCCAGGAACGATTGCGATTTCTTGCATCTCCCATAGAGGAGACTTAGAAGTTGTGATTAAAGACCATGGACCTTCTTTCAATCCTCTTGCTGTTTCAATCAACATTCAGGAAGATCTTCCCTTAGAACAGCGTAAACTCGGGGGCTTAGGGATTTTTCTGGCTAAAAGTTCTGTGGACGAGTTTCTTTATGCTCGTGAAGATCATTGCAATATTGTGCATTTAAAAATGCTCAATGGCCAACATTCCTAAACCTAGTGATCGTTATTAAAGCGGAAAGAACGCAGAGCATTTTCAGTATCTTTAATATCCTTAAGATATAACTGCAGGGCTTCGAGAATCAGCGACGACTGATTGTATTGTCCAGAGGCTTCGAAAGCCATTTCTGGTTCATAGTTTCCTTCTCCTTGGGAAACCGCAATATATCCCCGAGTGACTGCCTGTCCTTGAACAAGCTCAGGAACGAGCCAAATAGCAAAATCAGCGTTAAATAATGTGAGTTTATCTTTAGATTCTGCAATAATAAAATCGTTGTCAGACTGGCTACAGAGAAAGTCAGTGTTAGCATCAGTGCAATGAGGATAAGAGAGTATTTCTGCAATATTTAAGTATCCTTCGGGGAAGGACGTCCCTGTATTGAGTATTGACTGATGATAGAACTCCTCGAAAAAATCTAAACTCATAGTATATTTCCTCTGATTTATGGTAATTCTTTATTTTCAGAGCCGTCAAGTCCTTTCTATTCTGTTGAATTTCCTAATAACGTAAGTAATAAACAATCAAAAGTCCGCATATGAAAAGACCTTTTTTTACCTATCTATGCATCATCTTCTACGGATCTTGTGCATCGTTATCTTTACATGCAGGACTCTCTTTCCCAGAAGTACGTGGAGCTACGGCTGCTGTTGTCCATGCCGACTCTGGGAAGGTATTCTATGATAAAGACATAGATGCTGTAATCTATCCTGCCAGCATGACGAAAATCGCAACTGCCCTCTTTATCCTAAAGCACTATCCCACAGTCCTCGATACTCTCATCAAAGTCAAACAAGATGCGATCGCTTCCATCACTCCGCAAGCAAAAAAACAATCAGGATATCGTAGTCCTCCCCACTGGTTAGAAACTGATGGATCTACAATACAGCTCCATCTTCGAGAAGAGCTTTTAGGGTGGGACCTGTTCCACGCCTTACTGGTCTGTTCTGCTAATGATGCTGCGAATGTCTTAGCTATGGCATGTTGCGGATCTGTAGAGAAGTTTATGGATAAGCTGAACTTCTTCTTAAAAGAAGAAATCGGCTGCACTCATACCCATTTTAATAATCCCCATGGGTTACATCATCCGAATCACTATACTACAACCCGTGATCTTATTAGCATCATGCGTTGCGCTCTGAAAGAACCTCCATTTCGAGGGGTCATCTCCACGACAAGCTATAAAATAGGGGCTACAAACCTGCATGGCGAACGGATCCTATCCCCAACAAACAAATTGCTTCTTCCTGGGTCTACCTACCACTATCCCCCAGCTTTAGGAGGGAAAACAGGGACCACCAAGACTGCAGGGAAAAATCTAATTATGGCTGCTGAAAAAAATAACCGCCTCTTGGTAACGATCGCAACGGGCTATTCGGGTCCTGTGAGTGATCTCTACCAAGATGTCATTGCTCTATGTGAAACGGTATTTAACGAGCCGCTATTAAGAAAAGAGCTCGTCCCCCCCTCCGACTGTCTCCAATTAGAAATAGCGAATCTTGGGAAGCTTTCTTGCCCTCTTCCTGAGGGACTCTACTATGACTTCTATGCCTCCGAAGATCGCGAACCTCTTTCTGTATCTTTTATTGCACATGCGGACGCCTTCCCTATTGAACAAGGAGATCTTCTTGGTCATTGGGTTTTTTATGACGATGAAGGCAAGAAAATTTCTTCCCAGCCTTTCTATGCCCCTTGTCGTTTTGAGCGCACTATCAAGCCTTGGAAACTCTATATGAAACGTGTCTTCACATCGTATAGAACCTATATGTCTATAACCATGCTGCTCATGTATTTTCGCATCCGCAAGCACCGCAAGTATAAAAATTTAAAACACTATTCTAAAATCTAACTTTTTCTTTTAATTTATAAAAAACCAAAGGTTTATGTAAGATTTGCGCTTTTCAATCCAACAAGAATCCCTTGTGCGCACATTACTTTGCTGTTTACTTGTCTTCACTTGTACTTCTTCAAGTTATGCTCAGATATCCTTTCCTAAAAAGGATTCTCTCCTCTCTTTTTTATTGTCTTGGAACTCTTAGGGAAAATCTACAGAAGGAAAAGCATACCACTGTTTCCTTAAGCAAGTGTCTATTGCCTTAAACCGAGAAGAAGTTTGGGATAATCCCCGTCACTTAATGTTTATCTTAATGCAATTCCAACAATTTTCAGGGGAACAGGATCGTTTTGGAAGTTTCTTAGAAGCAACCATCCGTGATCGGGTCTCTTTTTTAGTCTTACAAGAAAAGATTGCCACTTTAAAGTAGCAGTTTAAAACTCTGCATACCAAAGATAGAGCTTCTTATCGTTACTTTAGGGAACGGTAATGTTTGATTTCTTTTGAAAGATTCGGGCGCTCTACAGCGCCTCTATTCTAGATTTTTTGAAAATGAGAAGTAAAAAATGCGTCGCCCTTACCTACTTGTAAGGGAAGCGTTTTTCTGTGGACTTCTTTCCAACCTAAAGAGTGCATGTAGGCAACATGAGCCTCATTTTCTTCTTTTAAAAGAGAACAGGTAATGTAGACAAGTCGTCCCCGAGGTCCCACATAAGCACTTGCTTGTTTTAAGATGCTCTTTTGCACTCGCACATAGTTCAACAACAATTTCTTAGAAAATTGCCACTTATGTTCGGGATGTCGTCGGAAAACTCCCGTTCCAGAACAAGGAGCGTCTACGATAACTACAGAAAAGGATCCTAAACGTAATTGATCCGCTAAAGAAAAATTCCTAGCTCCAGCACGTAATAAACGATGCTTTGCAGTTTGCAAAATAGCTTTACGACTGTCATTGATCACAACATGTTTTGCTTTCTGCGCAAAGATAAGGCTTTTCCCGCCTGCTCCTGCACAAAAATCCAAGACGATATCTTTATCTGTTAGGGAAATGCCCTGAGAAATTCTCTGAGAGTTTTCATCTTGGATTTCGAAAAACCCACGACGAAATGCTTCTGTAGATTGTAAGGGATGACGTTTGGAAAAGTGCAATGCCTCAGGAAGCTCTCCAGGAGAACTTGGATATTCTAACTTCTCTTGGAGTTCTTTGACGGAGATTTTATCTGTATTCACACGAATCGTAATCGGAGCTTCCGTTAACCAAATCTTGGCGATCTCCTCGGCCTGTTCTTCTCCATAATCTTGAACTAAGAAGTGCGCAAGATCATCAGATATAGAGTAACGCACAGGCCAGGGAATAGCGCTGTAACTGTCCAAGTTCTCTAGAACCCCTTCGTTTACTTTCGCAACGAGAGCTTCTGGAGTTACTTGTTCTCCCGAATCAAGAATTAAAGTTTCAAGAAGACGGCGATGACGCAAAATATTAAAAATAATATTTTGAATCCACTGACGATCCTTAGACCCCAAAGAACGGTTTTGTTTAAAATAGTACGAAACTCTATCTGCTTCTGAAATTGCAGACGTGTGTAGCTGTTTTAACAGCTGATAAGCATGATGCTGACGAAAAGGAACCATAGTGACATAGAGTATACCTCGTCATCACCTATTTTGCTTGGAAAATCTTACAGAAGACAAAATAAAGAGAGCCATCAGTATAGTAAAAAATATGCATTACGGACGACGTTGCCATAATCTCAAGAATTGTCTCCAAAAAGAAGGATGCGGATTATAGTATTCCGCTGCTTTTCTTAAGGCTATACCGATATCTCTATCATAGTCTAACAACCAACGCATAAGTAACATGGTAATCATTTTATCCCACAGGGCGGGATTTTGGTCTCGAATACTATAAATATTCCCCACCTCCTCAGGAGTGGTATTGTCGGACTTAGATACATGGAGTTTCTTTTCTACGATGACTTTCCGCAATACTTCTGCAAGAAAGCCCAGGGCTAATTTAGAATCTTCAGGGGAGGCTAGGGCAGTCTCTTGCCATAGACCTACAAAAGTCTTCCCATGAAATGTTAAAGGCTGGTTCCCAATAAGAGAGTTTGCCAATACCTCAGATAGAGAATCTGAGATAATACTCATAATAATCGTTTGGAAATCCTCGGCACTCAAAGAAAAAAGCTGGATCAGCTCGCGTAACAATACGTAGCTCTTTTCTGATAATGTTTTTAGGGGTTGCGCTTTTTCTCCTATAAACTGGTTGAGCAATTCTAAACTTAAGGGAAGATACGCCGTATGCCCTTCAAGTAATGTGGTTAACGCTTCTATGATCATTTGTAGAGAGGCATCTGCTGCCAATCTTCTTTGCACCTCTCCAGCCAGAGGCGTCTGAACTTCTGATACCGTAACCTCATGAGTAAAATCTTCCCATGAGGAAAAATTACTTTTCCCTTTAGAGAACACCTTATTTGCAGCTTGCACAATTTTATCGACAGGACGCTTGGACTCAAAAAGAATCAAAGACTTAAACATACATAGTTTGTCTACAATGGCTTTTTTGATGTGATACTTGGAGGGGAAGAACAGCCGGTAGAGCCATCCTGTTTGGGGTTTTTCTTCATGCAAACGCAATTCAATAATTGCTAAAAGTCGACTCGATATCGAATAAGAAATTGCTGACCAGGAAAAGAGCTCGTGAATTACCTGACGAATCGTGGATACGCTTGTATCATAGTTGGTAGGTAAGGGGTCATTGACCGGCCATGCATCTAAGAGAAGTCGTTTTCTGTCATATGCGAGTATGCGCGTGCCATCCCTAATTGCTAGTTCAAGAACCCGTAAATAATATCCTATAGAAAATTGAAAATCTAAAATCATAGATAGTGGTACTTAGAGCTTTTCTATGTTTTATTCTTCAGGAGAAATATTATTTCATCATATTTATTTCCTGAAGTTACTATAGGCAATCGTTAACAATGAGAACTTTTATTAAAAAGTCCTGAATACTAGTCTTTGGGCTCTATTGATGTCAGACGCTCGCTACAGAAAAACTGACAGATCACATAGTTTAATTTCTTCTGATATGCTAGGGGATGCGAGCGATAGTCTTCTTCTAAGATAGGGAGATTTACTTCTAAGATAGCGAGAACGACATCATAGTTTACTTCTGAGGCGTGCTCTTCTGACCACATCATTAAAAAGTCTCCGAGCTCTTTGCTACGATCTTGACGTACTAAATAGAGGATGTCTTTCATAACGAGAGCTTCGTTCTCTCCTTTATCGGCAAACTCATCAATTTGGGAGGCACAGGCAAGTACCTGAGTATAGTTACGACCAAGATCATATGTTTTTAGGTTGTCAACAACGCTGACGCATTGCCCAGCTCCTAAATAAGGAGAGGTAATTATCTTAGTAATCCCACGGACGTTAGCTAACCCATCAATACGTTTGTCTGAGTATAATAGTTCGGAGAGCCTTTTGGAGACTTCTTCTACTGTTGTTGTAGCTTCTAAAGAAAACGCATTATACATTCCTGCCTCTTCGATGACTTCTAAAGGCAGTCCTTCTTGAACTGCGTCCGTAGCTACCCACTTGCAGCAAGAACGTAAGATTAAAGCAAATGCAACTGCAGCTTCTGGACTTATAGGATCTGTACCACAAAGGTCTAAAGGAGCCTCTGGGTGTTGACGACGTAAAAGAGTGAATAGCCTTAAAAATACATGAAAGAAAAAGCTTCGGCATGAAGCTAGTGCTGTTTCTAAAGCATAAAAGTATGGAGGTTCCGCAGTTTCTTTAGGGAGTCGCGTTGCTTTGAGAAGATCACAAGGGATGTCCCCCAAGGAACGCACTCCCTGTTCTTTTGGATGGCGTTTTGTTTTAACATGCATCCAAATCTGCGATACTGCTTTACGAATCCGCGCAAGCATCGTAGTTAACAGGCTTCCGCGAGCTTCATATTCTACTCTATCTACAAGGTCGCTATTTAAATCACTATTCGTACCTTCAGATGGAGTTGCTTCTGGGATCCCCGTATCCGCTATGGTTTCTATCACTTGGGTAGCACTTTCCGATACCCGATCCTCTAAATCTGAATCCCCCTCTTCTGCGGCACTTTCTTCTAAAGGATCTGATATCGTATTACGGTCACCATCATTGCCAGATATAGGAGTTCCCATCGATTAACTACTCCACAACAATGCTTCTGCCTTTTTTATTCAAAAAGATCCCCGATTAAAACTGTCATTGTATTCGCCCAAGCTCCGACCGATAACACTTTCATACCTTGAAGTAGTCTACTCGACTCATTGGCCATTCGCACAACGTCACGAGTGTGATTCTTTCCTGCATTTGCGATTCGGACGGAAGTAGCATGAGAGTGTACAGCCGCACCGAGTTCTCGTGCTAATGCTATCCATATTCTAGGCATCTCATTAGGATGATTTTCGCGTACCCGATCTAAAGCTGACCCTAATCGAGCTATATCACTTGTATAATCTATGTCGCTATCATCTCCACCGAAATCCGAAACCCTAGTTTCTAAAAAGTTTTGGATAGATTCTCCTGGGTCTAATGTAGGTCCTTCGATACCTAAGCTTATAACCACTTGCATGAGTACACCATCAGGATCATTACCTGGCTTAGGATTTTCTAAATTCTTAATTGCGCCTCTAACTGTCTGAGTTACAGCATCCTTAGCTACAGTCACTGCTTGCGGAACTGGTCCTGTAGATAAAGTCCCTTCGATAAGCATAGATTGTTCTGTGTATGTTTGCTGCAAAGCTCGAGCAATGACACGATAACCATGCAAAAGATAGTCTGGACCCCTATTATTTTCCCAATCCGTCCACTTTGTTTGTAGCTCTTGAGATACCTTTTTAAGTACTTTTTGAGACTCCGCATGACTATGGACTGCATCTTTTAATTCACTCACAAGTTTAGCGACTTCAGAACTCATGGCAGTAGGTTGCTCTGATCCTGAAGAAGACCCCGCCGTAGGAGGTTGAGGTGCTCGACCTTTCCCATGCGTTGCGGGACGTTTCGCATTAGCCCCACCCGTTGTAGGAGGTGGAGGTGCCGGACGCGTAGGCCGTATTGTAGGTCCTGAAGGACTTTGCATTGCAGGTCCCGAAGCACCCTGAGAAGAATCGGGTGATTTCTTCCCTAAAAAGAACTCCCTTACCGTCTGCCATAACTGCTTTGCTTTAGAAGCAACTTGCGGCTGTGAGGTTGATGTAGTTACGTTGTGAGCACCAAGATTTGAGTTTGTAGCTCCTGTACCTTGGGTACTGGAGCTATCGCCTTGAGCTCCTCTAACCCATACATCATCTGGTGATCTATTACCCGAAGGATTGATTCCCATTGCAATTCTCTATTTATTTTTCTTTTTTAAATTTAATTAATTTTAAAAAGAAAATAATTATGTATAAACTTTTTTAAATTAATTAATAATTAACTATTACAAAAACCACTAAACTATAAAGATCGCTTACTAAGACGTAGAATGTGCGTACTACCTCTGTAAGTTCCGTAATACCCAAGCCCAATAGAGAGAAAGCACCCCGCCAATCTCTTAGAGAGACAGGCCTGAGTGGTTCTCTTGTTCACCGCCTTTTAAAGGAAAACCTTAGTGGCTACATTTAATCTTCGTCAGACCAGCTGACACGCTTCTTTCCTGAAGTCCCAGACTGCCCGGGCTGTTTCAAAATGCCCTTAGGAGGTTGAGGTGCTGGACCTTTCCCATGCGTTGCTGCGCGCTTAGCATTGGTCCCACCTGTTTTAGGAGGCTGGGGTGCTGGACCCTTCCCGTGCGTTGCCGGACGTTTTGCATTAGTTCCACCCGTTTTAGGAGGTGGGGGTGCCGGACGCGTAGGCTTTAGTGTCGTGCTACCTGATGAACGTTGGGCCCCTCCTCCAGGAACCTGTGGGATAGTGACTTTCATCCCTGGTTGGTACCCTTTTTTAATTAAGTTCCTACCAGCTCCCTCGGTAGCGCGAGCATCCCCTCCCGGCAACGGGCTACGTACAGTATCTGCAGATGGAGCAGAGGGTTGTTGGCTACCTCTTGGAGCTCCCGATCTGAAGAAGCTCATCCGACTAAAAAACCCGGTTACTGCTTCTTTGATTCGTGCTAATAACCCTTGGCGTCCTCCTGAGGCAGTCACTCTATGACTTCCTAGGTTAGCACTTGTAACCCCGGATTCTTTAACATCGGGATGCTGATCATGAGCTCCCGTAATCCAGAGATCGTTCTTGGAATTTCCTGATGGATTAACAGACATTATAATTTTCTATTTTTATTTTTCTTTATTACTTAATTTTAAGAATTAAATTAATTTATCTATAAACATTTTAAATAAAATTAATTCGCAATTAGAAAATATAACTATTCTATTTCTAAGAGAAAAAAGACGTTTTTATAATAAAAAACATCTAAAGTTCAGGGAGTTATCTCCAGAGGAGTCCTCTGGTGAAAATTTGAAAAATCGGAATGTATTAAGGTTTGGAGAATTACAACCTAAAGATAGACCAAAGCCTGGGGGAAAGAGTTACCCACACATAGACAAGCACCGCAGCTCTCCATGTTAAGAGAGAAGAAGAGCGCGATGCATCGTGTTTACCTAAACGACAACAAGATACATCTCTTAACACGAATTCTTAAGTATGTTGATTTAAGAGTACTTTAGCTTTTGGATGGAGATAAAACTTCTGTACCTGGGAGGAAGCCCTGCTCTAGAAACTCTAAAGAAGCCCCTCCTCCAGTAGAAACATGGGAAACTTTTGTAGAGCAGCCTGCCAAAGCAACCACAGCTGCCGCATCTCCTCCACCCACGACAGTAACAGCTGAAGGGTGATTGCCTAAGGCATTCGCTATAGCAATAGATCCAGAGTCAAAAGGAGGGACCTCATAAACACCCACAGGACCATTCCAAAACACAGTCGCTGATTGGTTTATAATACGGATAAATTCTTCGGTTGTTCTAGGTCCAATATCAAAGCCTTGAAGATGCGGAGGAATGCCTTGATCTATAGAAATCACAGAATATTCCTTAGATTGGAGATTTTCGGCTGCTTTCACATCGCTAGGCAAAACTATGGTAACATTACGACTTTTAGCAATTTTCAATACATTTCTAGCAAGATCCAAGGCAGATTTCTCCACAAGAGAGTTCCCTAGGGATTTTCCCAAGGCTTGTAGGAAAGTAAATCCCATACCTCCAGCTAATAAGAGGTAGTCTACTTGATTCAGTAGAGCCTCTATAACTCCAATTTTAGAAGAAATCTTAGCTCCTCCAAGGATGGCAGTGAAAGGCCTCTTAGGGGAGGTCAATAGATGTCTTCCTAAAAATTCCAATTCTTTTTCCATAAGCAGGCCTGCTGCGGCTCTACCTGGGAAAGCCTGCGGCACTACATAGACTGAAGCATGTTTTCTATGCGAAGTTCCGAAAGCATCGTTGACATAGAAATCCCCGTAGGAAGAGAGTTCTGCGGCGAACGTCGGGTCTTTTTCTGGATGTTCTTCTCCTATATGGAAACGCAAGTTCTCAAGAAGCAAAACGCGACCAGGAGAAAGCTGAGCTACAGCTTGACGTGCAACCTCACCCACACAATCTGGAGCTAGAGGCACATGATGTCCTAAGTATCCTTCGAGAACATCCACAACGGGTTGCAGAGAATATTCCTCTTGGAACCCCTGTCCTTTAGGTCGCCCTAAATGACTCATTAAAATCACTGCAGCATGTTTCTTAAGTAGATAGTTGATTGTAGGCATCGCACTGCGAATACGAATGTCATCGAGTATCTTGCCATCTTGCATGGGGACATTGAAATCTACACGTACGAGGACTTTTTTTTCTTCTGGAGAAAGATCTTGTACTGTTAGCTTATCCATATATCCTCAAGAACCTACTATTTGATTTTTCTTATTTTTAATGGAACAAAGCTCTTAAAGCAAAGAAAAAGAGTATGGATAATAAAGCTCCTGCAGGAAGCGTAATAAACCAGGAGAGTACAATATCTTTGATAATGTTTAAGTTAATGGCACGGATCCCTCGTGCTAAACCTATTCCTAAAACAGCTCCAACAACAACATGTGTCGTAGATATAGGAAGTCCTAAAATAGAAGCTAAAGCAATTGTTAATGCTGAGCCCATCCCCACGGAAAACCCTCGAGACGGGGTTAACTCGGTAATTTTACAGCCTACAGTTTCTATAACACGCCATCCCCAAATCGCAAGGCCTATGACCAAGCCTATGCCTCCAAATGCCATGAGCCTAATTAATGTATACGACGTATAGGAAGCAGGATATGCCTGACGCAAGACTCCAGCTACAGGAGCAATGGCATTAGCAACATCATTAGATCCGTGAGCAAACGCCATAAAGCAAGCTACGATAATCTGTAGGTAGGCAAAGATTCTTTCTACAACAAGATACTTTCTTCCATAATTTCCGCCTCGTTCTTTCAAACGATAGGTAAGACTGCCTTTTTTTGGTGTATCTGAAATGTAGGAACAGTGCTTGGTATGGACGTAGTAAAACGTAATGATATAACTTAGAAGTCCACAAACCAGAACCCCACTAACTGCCCAGGGAGTTGAAGAAACCTTAAGGATCACGCCCCCAGAGATCATCACGGTTCCTAAAGTCATGATCACCAAAGCTGCTAAAAACGGAGCAACACGAACCATAGCAAGAACAGGATCATTCTTATAAAAAATATGGCGCCGAATGAAAGAAAAGATCAGGTAAGCAACACACCCACCCATAAAAGGGGAGAGAATCCAGCTAATTAAAATAATGCCTACGGAATTCCAGTAAATGATTGTTCCCTTACCAAGGACCAATCCAAAGCCAATCACAGCTCCAACTATAGAATGCGTTGTTGAGACGGGCCAACCAAAAAAAGAGGCCAGCTGCAACCACACGCCTGTTGCTAGTAAGGCTGCCGTCATGCCGTACATATAGTCCCCAGAGGCAATCATAGGATTGGTCACAGAAACGATACTACTTTCTATAGTCCCTGCAACACGATCTCCAAGAAGGAGAGCACCAAAAAACTCAAAGATAGCAGCGATGACCACGGCTTGTCGCAATGTCAATACCCCAGATCCTACACTAGGGCCTACAGCATTAGCGACATCATTAGCTCCTATATTCCAAGAAGTATAAAAGCCACATAGAAGGACAAAAATGATTAATGGAAGCATGGAGTATTACTTTTCTTCTAGGGTCATATTAATTCTATGTGCGAGCTTTTCAGAACTATCTGAAATCCCCGCAGTGCGTCGAATTACTTGTAACCAAAGATAAAACTCTTTTTCAGGAATTATAAAATCATCAGAAAAAAATATTTGCATAAGTTCTCGTTGCAAAACATCCGATTCATGTTCAGATTTAGCCACACGCCCTACAAGCAAGCGTGCTTTATCTGCCTTCCTCCCCCCAAATGAACTTTCAAGCAATTGGTTGAATTCATGTAGCAATGTCATAGTTAACTCAAAAGCTTCTAGATTTTTTTCCAAAAATCGGAAAAAAAGCGTTTCCATAGATGGATAAAAGTTTAATCGTCTGATGGTTAATAAGATAGCAACATCTTCAGCAGTATCCGCGATGCTATCTTGTATAGAAATAATTTCTAGAATCCCCGCTCGAGATATCGGCATGAATAATCCTGCAGGAAGATGATTCCTCATATCATTTTTTATACAATCTGCTTGATACTCTTTATCAGAAACAAGTTTTGCCATTTCTAATAATTCTTCATATCTTCCATCTCGGAGAGCAGTGAATATAGGAAGCATGTATTCCACACAAGAGACCACCATTTCCAGATGAGCTTGTAAAGGAGCAAATGGAGATTGGCCAAATAGACGAGCAAGGGTTTGCATAAGAATAGCCTTTTTCGCAATAATAACTTGCCTAAACGATCTTGTAAACGACTTATGGCTTCTAATCCCATTTTACAGATAGAGGATCTATCCATAACCTTGGCAAAACAACGCCAACAGTACCCCATCGTCCAATCTTTATCGTTTACTATCAATGAAGGACAAACCTTAGCAATCATTGGAGAATCAGGATCAGGAAAATCTGTCTCTGCGCATGCAATCCTTCGATTACTTCCTTGCCCCCCATTTTCTGTTTCTGGCCAGGTCAACTTCCAAGGCCACAACTTACTTACGGCTTCGCGCTCTATACAAAAAAAGATTATAGGGACAGAAATTTCTATGATCTTTCAAAACCCGCAAGCATCTCTAAACCCCGTGTTTACTATTGAACAGCAGTTTCGAGAAATTATTCATACCCACCTAGCCTTAACTGCAGAAGTTGCTAAAGAAAAGATGTTATACGCTCTTGAAGAAACAGGGTTTCATGATCCCAGGCTGTGCTTGAATCTCTACCCCCACCAACTCTCTGGAGGGATGCTTCAAAGAATTTGCATTGCCATGGCGCTCCTCTGTTCTCCTAAACTTCTTATTGCTGATGAACCTACGACTGCTTTAGATGTTTCTGTTCAGTATCAGATTCTACAATTACTAAAAACACTACAGAAAAAAACGGGAATGAGCCTTCTTATTATTACCCATAATATGGGAGTCGTTGCAGAAACTGCTGATGACGTGCTCGTGCTCTATGCAGGACGCATGGTAGAATGTGCCCCTGCGGTTCAAATGTTCCATAATCCTTCTCATCCCTATACCCGAGATCTTTTAGCATCCAGACCCTCTCTACAACCGCAACAACTAGGTTCCTTCAACCCCATTCCAGGACAGCCCCCACACTACACGGCCTTTCCCTCGGGATGTCGCTATCACCCTAGATGCTCAAAAATTTTAAATCGATGTTCTGCGGAAGCTCCAGAAATCTATCCGGTACGCGAAGGTCACAAAGTAAGGTGTTGGCTGTATGACGACTAATTTTCCCCAACCTTTAATTCAAGCAACCTCATTAACAAAGCACTATTACAAGCGTTCCTTTTGGTTTCAGGGAAAGACAATTGCCAGTCGTCCTGTTGACGACGTCTCTTTTTCACTATACTCCAGACGTGCTGTCGGACTTATTGGAGAATCTGGATCAGGGAAAAGTACCCTGGCGTTAGCTCTCGCAGGTCTCCTACCTCTCACCTCTGGGTTCTTAACTTTTAACGGCACCCCAATCAAGTTGCATTCTAAACACGGACGCCATCAATTACGATCTCAAGTACGGTTGGTCTTTCAAAATCCACAAGCTTCATTAAACCCGCGAAAAACTATCCTAGATAGTTTAGGCCACTCTCTGCTTTACCATAAACTCGTCCCAAAAGAAAAAGTACTAGCAACGGTAAGGGAATATTTAGAATTGGTAGGGTTATCTGAGGAGTATTTTTATCGTTATCCTCACCAGCTTTCTGGAGGACAACAACAACGAGTCTCTATAGCGAGAGCCCTATTAGGAGTCCCTCAGTTAATTATTTGTGACGAAATTGTTTCTGCTCTAGATTTATCTATTCAAGCACAAATTCTGAATATGCTTGCCGAGCTGCAAAAAAAACTCAGCCTCACATATCTCTTCATTTCGCATGATCTTGCCGTTGTACGCTCGTTCTGCACAGAGGTATTCATTATGTATAAGGGGCAAATTGTAGAAAAAGGAAATACAAAACGCATTTTTTCTGATCCACAACATCCTTATACGCGCATGTTGTTAAATGCCCAACTTCCAGAGACTCCTGATCAAAGGCAATCTAAACCTATATTCCAAGAATATCACAAAGATTCTGAAGAATCTTGCTCTACAGGATGCTACTTTTACAATCGTTGTCCACAAAAACAAGAAGCTTGCAAGTCAGAGATCATCCCAAATCAAGGAGACGCGCACCATACATACCGTTGTATCCATTGATTCGTCCTCTACGCTATTCTTAAGCTACCATTAAGGAATCCCAAGGGAGAGGTCTGCTCTATATATCCTGAGTGATGTTTGACTTTATGTTAGCTAGAGCATTCCGAGCTGCAAACACAATTGTAAATACAAAACAAAAGCCATTCCATATCCATGGAATGGCTACTTTAAGACCTAACGCAACATCCATTCTTAATATAAAAGAAGACGCTCTTAGCCTAGGCACCGTGGGATCTTTCGCAAGTACCGCTAGTATTAAGATAGACTCTCACTGAGTGTCCCATGGCTGGAAAGCCAAGCTTCCAACTTTTGAAGATCCTGAGTATTTTGCAAATGAAAAGAGACTGTAGCCTTTGATCCCCGGGTTTTTATCTGGACCTTATACCCACAAAGATCACTGAGACGTTGTTGCAATTCTTCATGCTGCTTTGACGACTCTGCCATGTCTAAAGGAGTGGGCTTCAACTCTATCGAAGAGCCCTCTTCACTTATAAGCTGCTTCGCTATCAGTTCCGCTTCACGTACTGCCAAATGCTCTTGTATGATGATCTCATTCAGCTTTTCCCTAAGTATAGGATCTTCCAGAGTCAAGATGACTTTAGCATGGCCGAGAGTAATCTGACCCTGCAACAAGCTTTCCTGGATCGTCTTAGAAAGAGCAAGTAACCGCAAATAATTTGCTACTGTAGAACGTTTTTTCCCTACTTTATAAGCAACTTTGTCCTGAGTGAGTCCAAAGACATGAATTAATCTTTTAAAGGCCTCAGCCATTTCTATAGGGTTTAAATTTACCCTTTGGATGTTCTCAATCAATGTAGCTTCTGCAGCAGTACCATCAGCAATGACATGCTTGAGAATCACAGGTATCGTAGTTGCTCCTGCGAGCTGCATGGCCCGCCAGCGGCGCTCGCCAGCAATAAGCTCATAATATAACACCCGATCTCCAGTGCAAATTTCACGCACTACAGGAGGATGAATCAAACCTACAGCTTTTATCGACGCTATTAATTCTTGCAGCTCCTCATTAGAGAATACTCGACGAGGCTGAAAAGGACTCACACGAATATCATCTATAGCTACTTCTATAATTGTATCCTTACTGATTTCCTCAGTCACAATATCTCCTGATTTTTCCTAATAGAATTTTGGATTTGCAAGCATTTGAAATCCTGGACGTACAGGGAATGCTTACAGATCAACGTAAGCATATCCAAATGCTGCATAAACATAACAGCATTGAAATTTTTCTATCAAACATGGTTGTAGAAGTGAAGCTCTTTTTTAAAACCCTTAAGTAAAAATCTGGGCTTTTCTATCGGGAAGTTTAGGTGCTGTAACGACGGGTAGAGCTTCCTAGGTCTTCTTTGCTCGCAGACATAAACAGACGAAAAGAAAAATAACTCTTGATAAACACGAAACAACCTCCCCCCACGCATCATCGAGTCTTTAGCTTATGTTCTGGAAAAGAGAAAAAAATTGAATGCGAATGCTAAATTGCGATAACATAAAGTGAAAGCTTCAAATCAAAATAGGTTTAAGCCATAAAACTCCAAACGGAAGAGCACAAACTCTAGTTAGAGGAAGATCCATAAAAATCTTCGGCATGCTTATAGATTTTCAACGCCAAACTGTCGTTCCTTTATGCAAAAGCTAGTCCATAATATTTGGAAAAAATTTTATTCTTTTTCTTCGGCAATTGCCATTTGTATCGTTCTTGCGTCCTTCCTATCCCTAAAGATTGTTTCTAACACGTATAAACATTCCCAAGCCAAACGTAATAGCATTCTTCTACTTACGAGAGCAGCTGAAGTCGCTGTTTCTCAAGGATTCCTTCCATCTAAATCTGCCTTGTCGTCATTGGAACAAGCCTATCATCTTGGAGGAGAATCCATGAAGCCCTATGCAGGGTTTTTAGCTTCGTGCTTCTATATTCATAATGAGCCTTTACGTGGAGCCTACTACGCAGGACTCGCTTATAACAATAGTCAAGCACTGCAGCTGCCCCACCCCATTCAAAAACTCCTCAAGGAAATTTCAGAAGCACAAGCTGATCAATTGTATGATGTTGCTTTAAGTAAATCCTATCAGCTCTTACAAACTGCTAACAGCTCTCCTGAATATCCTACTCTATCTTTTTTAACCCTACTACGTGTGATCGAACTCAAAGAACTCCTCCACCAAGATGTAAGTCAAGACTTTGCAGCATTGAAAAGCTCCCCCCTATTTCACCAATTTGAACGCATGTATAGCGATGGAGAATGGACATTAAGCAAACGTTTTGGCAAAAAAGGATAAAACTCTTAAGGACCTCTATGTCAGAATCTCTAGAAATCCCGGAACTTACTGAAGTGCTTTCTGAGCAGCCGTCTCTTTCTACTCCCGACTCTCCCCCTAAAGTAATCACAGGGACCTTAACCCTATACTTCCAAGAAGATATTGACCCTGCTTCTTAAAGCCTTATGCTCATAGTTCTTGCTTTCCGACAGGTCTTTTTTTCCCACTCTCGTTCCCAGTTAGACCGTCTAAAAAATTACCTACGGCTCCTAAAACAAAACTTTGCTATTACCCTCCCCAAAGAACGAACCTCAAAAGGACATTCGCTAATGCTCACTTTTGACTTCGCCTCCTTTGACTTCTATACAAATATCTTTCCCTTCCTTGAGGAACAAAAGATTCCTGCTGTTGTAGGGGTAGCTTCCCGATATATTCCATCAAATGCTGCTCAAGACCTTCACCCTTCACATCGTTTAAAACCCTCTGAAACTCTAGCATTCCAAGACGAGATCTTCTCTAACTACATGCCCTTTTGTTGCCAAAATGAACTGATAGAAATGGCAAAGTCTCCCTATATCCAATTAGCATCCTCAGGATTCGCAATTCGGAATCTCATGAATAATCCTCCGTATCTCACTACAGAAATTTTACTTTCGCGACATCACATAGAAACAATAACAGGAGCCAAGCCCTTGGCATTCCTCTTCCCCTTCGGGAAGTCAGATCCTACAAGCCGGAAGCTTGCTGCAGATCACTACCCCTATTCTTTCCTGTTAGGGAATACCATTAACAGAAAATTAAAAACTCATAACATCTACCGCTTAGACATAAAACCTATGCAGTACGTCTGCCCGAGTTTATTTCAGAGCTCTAGGTATTTAAAAAACTGGATTAAAGAGAAAAGTAAACAGCTGTATCTCAAAAAACAACTTCCAAAAAGATAACCTTACCACGTCCAAAAAAATAGAAGATCCCATCGCAGACGGGTCATCTACGAATCTTATCTAAAGAATCCTGCAAAACAAGGATGAATTGATCGATATCATCCTCATCATTATAGATTCCTAAGGACACTCTCAACACATGACCCACATTCCATCGCTCCATAGCAGGTTGGGCACATTGATGACCCGTCCGCACAGCAATTCCTCTAAGATCTAATAAAAAACCTAGATCCAAAGGATGGGCTCCATCGATTGTCATGCCTATAAGAGCTCCCCTGGGTTCCTCTATAGAAGGTCCGAGAATCTCTACACCTGGAATCTCAAGCAGCTCTTTATGTAAATATGTAGTTAGGGCAATCTCTTTGTCGTAGATAAACTTAGCTGACAAGCCATCGAGATAATCTAAAGCAGCCCCTAAGCCTAAAACTCCAGCAATATTTGGAGTCCCAGCTTCAAATTTCATAGGTGCAGGAAGATATTCAGGATTCTGATGATCGTAGATAGCAACCATATCACCACCTCCTTCTACTGGAGGCAACTGATCTAATAGATCTTTTTTCCCATATAAGACTCCTATGCCCGTGGGTCCATAAATCTTATGTGACGAAAACACATAGAAATCTACATCCCAAAGCTGAACGTCTATAGGAAGATGAGGAGCTCCCTGAGCACCATCAACAGCAAGGTAAGCGTCATAGCGGTGGACAAGCTCAGCAACTTGTTGGAGAGGTTGGACACAACCCGTAACATTACTCACATGAGGAATGCTTACAAATTGAGCACCTTCATTTAGAAGCTTTTCCAAATCATCAAGATCTATAAGCCCTGAATCATGAACTCTGATCTTTTTTACTAAAGAACCTCGCCGCCGACAGGCAATCTCCCAAGATAAAACATTCGCATGGTGTTCTGCCTCAGAAACCAGAACAACACCCCCCTTAGGGATCCAGAGGTCATTAACAGAAATGGCTAATAAATTTAACCCTGCAGTTGTCCCACGGGTGAATACGATTTCACTATCAGAGGCTGCGGATACCCACTTACGCACTTTTTCGCGAACAGCTGCGTATGCTTCCGTGACGTTCCTAGAGGAACTATAAATCGCACGATTTACAGTTGCATATGAAGAAGTATAAAAGTTAGCAACGGCATCTATCACCTGTTGAGGTTTCTGAGTCGTTGCAGCTGAATCTAAATAAATAAAAGGCTCGTTCTCTTTTGCTTTAGCAGCAAAAATCGGAAAATCTTCTTTTAAATTCTTCACTGATCATCCCCCCCCCTAAATCCTAAACCTAGGAGGTTTGATTTAGCTGAAAAGAAGATCCCAAAAACGTATCGGAAACTAATCCTTGTTTTAGGAACCCATGTATGAGTTTTTCCTGAGCCTCTGCCTCTGTCATGCCTCGAGAACGCATGTAAAAGATCTGCTGAGGATCTAAAGGTCCTACTGTAGCGCCGTGGGATGCCTTCACCTCGTCTGTTTCTATCTCTAAACGTGGAAATGTAGATACACGAGCTTCTGAACTTAATAACAACGTATCATGCTTTTGATTCGCATCCGACAAGTCTCCTTGAGAAGAAATAGAAATTGTCCCTTCAAATAGAAAATGCCCTGAATATAAAATCGATTTAATGTTCTGACGCGATACCGTCTCTTCAGCATCGTGAGACATTAAATTATTGACCCAAGTTTTTCTTGGCGATTGGACTAACACTAGAGATTCTGCGTGTCCCTTCTTCCCGACTATGTAGCTCGTATTGTCAAACCATCCGAAACCTTGACAACTTTCAAGCAAATTCTGAGTCATCCTGCAGATAGCATCTTTCTCAACCGTCGCAATAGTGGACCAACTCAAGGTATCCTCTTCAGAATATCCTGGAACCATAAACACTGTAAGATCCGCCCCTTCTCCAACGAAGAGCTCGGTAACCCCATTGACTATAGTTTTACTAGAACCCACCATCTCTAAATCAACATCATGTGATATTTGTATTTGAGCGGACGCCCGTTGTCCTAAAATAACGACGATCCTAGGAGAGAAAATCACATCATGATCCGAAACTGTAGGAAAACTAATATGACGTACAAAAATAGGATCGCTCGTCTGCATCTCTTCAGGAATGTAAATCACTACACCCCGATCTTCAGAACAAACAGCATTTAAAAATGCTAAGGGATGCTTATTTACATCAAACCCTTGCATGAATGAAGACAATGATCCCCTAGCTTCGTCTATACCACAGACAATCACCCCCTCAGGCAACTGGGATAACGAAGGTTCGTATTTTCCATTAATTAAAATACACTCAAAGGCTAAAGAATGGTTATTGTGTAGCCAATGTTGCTTAATTAGTTCTGAAGCTCCAGTCGCAAGATTATAGCGATCAGGAAAAAGAGAAAGCTCCTGAATCCAAGAAAAGCTACTAAGCACCTCTTTTGAAGAAGGCTGCTTGCTATATTGAGTGTAGCAAGCTTCCGCAGCTTTTTGCACAGGAGAACCCGAAGCAATAGAAGAAAATGTCTCTATTGAAACTAACACCTTATCTCCACGCAACACGCTTAGTCACCTCTTGGTAGCTTTTTGCTTCTAATTCATGCATCAAAGAAACGTCTCCTGAAAGCGCTACTCGACCATCTAATAAAAGATGAACAACATCAGGGCGAATGAGGTTTCCTAATTTGGGGTTGTGAGTCACAATGCATAAGGAACTGGTAGGATGTAACTCTCGGTATTTCTCCAAGACTCTACAAATCAAACGTAATGCATCTACATCCAAACCAGAATCAGGTTCATCCAGTAAGACCATTTCGGGTTCTAAAACTAGCATCTGGCAAATCTCATTGCGCTTTCTTTCTCCTCCAGAAAAACCCTCGTTGACATTCCTATCTAAAAATAGATCTGTAGTCGCGTTATACTCATACGTCTCTAATACAGTCGAAAGCAGAGTATTAAACTCATCAATAGAAATATCTCCCTCTTGATTCGCACGACGGCGGGCATTATAGGCGTCTCGCAAAAACATCTTGTTATTGACTCCAGGAATCTCTGGAGGCATTTGAAAACCAACAAATAGCCCTGCTCGGGAACGCTCTTCTGGCAACATAGAAAGCAAATTTTGCTCCTGTAATGCAATCTCACCCGAAGATACCAAGACACTCTCATCTCCCGCTAAAATTTTAGCAAGAGTCGATTTTCCTGCCCCATTAGGTCCCATAATGACATGCATAGTTCCAGGTTGGATATTCAAATTGAAATCATCCAGAATCTTCACATCATTACAGCTAGCATGTAAGTGCTTTATTTTTAACATTGAACCTAACCCACGCTATTTTCTAATTTAATTAACAATAACTTCGATGCTTCCTGAGCAAATTCTAAAGGTAATTGTTCTATAATTTCCCGACAAAAACCATGGATCACTAAGCTGACTGCTTCCTCAGGACTCAGTCCACGACTACGTAAATACAATAACTGATCCTCACGTAATTTTGAGGTCGTGGCTTCATGCTCAATTGAAGATGTTGAATTTTCTACTACAATCTTCGGATCCGTATAGGCTCCGGAAGCCTTGCCTATCAACATGGAGTCGCATTGCGTATAGTTACTACTATGTTCAGCCTTTTTCCCTAAGGAGACCAAACTTCTAAACGTGTTCTTAGACTCGTCAGAAGAAATTCCCTTAGAGATCACCGTGGATGTGGTGCGTTTCCCTACGTGTAGCATTTTGGTGCCTGTGTCGGCCTGCATTTTCCCACTAGTAAGAGCTACAGAATAAAATTCTCCAACACTCTCGTCGCCCTTTAAAATACAACTAGGGTATTTCCATGTAATTGCAGCACCAACCTCAACCTGTGACCAGGAGATCTTAGAACGATAGCCTGCGCACAGACCTCGTTTTGTTACAAAATTATAAATGCCGCCTTTCCCTGTTTTCTTATCACCAGCATACCAATTTTGCACCGTGGAATACCTTATGACCGCATGCTCATGAGCCACCAATTCAACAACCGCAGCATGTAGCTGATTAGAAGAGTATGCCGGCGCCGTACACCCCTCAAGATAACTCGCATAGCCGCCATCCTCCACAACAATGAGAGTACGCTCAAATTGACCCGCTTCCTTGTTATTAATCCGAAAATAGGTAGAAATATCCATAGGACATTTCACCCCTTTAGGAACATAAACAAAAGAGCCGTCACTAAAAACAGCCGCATTCAAAGCAGCAAAGAAATTATCCCGATGCGAAACAACGGAGCCTAAATATTTTTTTACCAAATTCGGATGTTCTTGAATCGCTTCGCCCAAAGAACAGAAAATAACTCCGGCCTTTTCCAACGCTTCTTTAAATGTGGTTCCAATAGAGACCGAGTCAAAAACTAAATCTACAGCAACATTCTCGACATTTAGTAAGCGCTTCTGCTCATCTAAAGGTATACCTAATTTTTTGAACGTATCTAAAATTTCTGGATCGGCATCTTCTAAACGTCCAAGAGGTTTTTTCTGCTTAGGAGATGAAAAATAGACTATATCATCATAGGCTATAGGACCATAATGCAGGCGTGCCCAGGCTGGCTCATGCAACTGCTTCCAATAACGGTATGCTTGTAAACGAAAATCTATAATAAACTGAGGTTCATTACGTAGAGCAGCGATTTCTTCGATTGTCTCTTCACTAAGTCCTCGCGTCAATCCTTGAGACTCTATAGGAGTCACAAAACCGTAAGGATAGTCCTCACGCTCTTCTAAAAAAACCTTTACTGATTCGCCCATAACCTTTAATCCCGTCGCGCAAAACTCTTGAATTTATCGTATTAAATTACACGAGGACAAAGCTAAGATAGCACACAGATTATTTTTTCAGTATAACAAAGAAGGCTTGAAAGACGAACCTACCCCTTTCAAGCCCAGAAGAAAAGAGAAAGAATTTTCTAAAAATCCTAACTCCCTTGGAGATCACACCATCAGCATGGAATACACTAAGGCGCTTACATGCAAAGCCATTCTAGGGAAATAAAAAATTTTTGTCTTCTAATTTCAATTGAAAACACTATTTCCCTAGTTTATTGCTGTGACGTTTTTTCTACTTAACATGCCTTAAGAAATAGTATCTAAACGCCTTTCAAATTGCATTGAGGAGGGATCTGACACCACAGTCTTCTGCAATAAGGGAGCAAACGTAGAATCCTTTTTTTGCAAAAATAAAAGCTCTTTTGTTGCCTTATCGGTCTCTCCTTGCATATGATGCAAATAGCCCAGAAGATAGTGAGCGCGCTCATGTTCTAAATTAATAGACAACGCGCTATTAAAAGCCTCATACGCTTCCCGCATTTGCTTAAGATCCAAGTGAGCAAGTCCGACATAAAAATGTGCATCAGCATCTTCAGCATTGAGAAACAACGCTTCTTGAAAAGCCTTCAAAGCTAATCGAGTTTTATCTAAAGTGAGATAACATAAACCTAAATTGTAATGACCATCAGACAAATCAGGTCGCAGCTGAACAACACGTTCATAAGCCTCAGTAGCCTTGTCCCATCGTTTGCTTCGAGAAAGCAAAAAACCTAACTTTACCCAAGCTTTCCAATATAAGGGATTCTTCGCTACAGCAACTTCAAGCAAACGAATGGACTCCGCTTCATCGTCCATTTCAGAAAGGATCACTGCCTTATTATATAAACTTTGTGGATTCCAAGGATCAAGTGCAAGGATCTTATCAAAACAATCTAAAGCCTCTTGAAGTCTCTTCAAACGATGATATACACTTCCAAGACTAAACCAGCACTCAACATCATCGGGATGCAAAGCAACATACGCACTATACTGTTCGATAGCTGCTTCATATTGATTCCCCCGGTCTAACGCTACACCATAACAATAACGGAGATAGCTGTCTCCCGGCTCGGATGCTAAACCTTTAGAACACCAGTTCAAAGCCTCGGAGACTCTTCCAGTCTCTAAAGCAATAATCCCTAAATAACAATAAGCGAGTGCTGCTGTAGAGTCTAATTCTAAGGTTTCTTTCAGTCTTTTTTCCGCTTGCTCATATTCACCGCTCAAAAAAAGGTTAATTCCTGAACACAGAAATTCTTTTGCCAAGTGTTTCGCAGCTTCTTCCATGGATATTTCTCCCAGCACATGATTCGTTGATCTCAACTAAATGAGGAGCGAAAACCATGCCAAAAGAAAACTATCCCCTTAAAAAAGATTCTCTTTGTTGAATTTTTTCCCACATATCAATCATTTTTACCGCCATAGGAGCCGCATCTCGACCAAATTCTCCTAAGCGTAAATAGACTATGACTACGATCGTAGGAAGAGATAAATCTTGATCAGAAAAACCCACCGCAGCAAACCAGATGTCTTTCATTTTCATGGTACCATATTCCCGATCCAGTCCCACACGCATAATGGACTCTGCTGTACTTGTCTTTCCAATAATACGAGACAAAAGTTGTGGAGGAAATTGACTTTGTATTGCTCGAGCTGTTCCGTATTGACCCCAGATAACATTGCGCATGCCAGTCTTAAGCACCTCTACTACAGCATCAGGCATGAAAATCGTTCGCTTCTTTTTAGAAGAGAGATAAGAAACATGCTCCCCCTCCCATTCTCCAAGCAATAACTTGGGGACATAAACCACACCGCCATTAACTAAAGAAGCTAACATCACTGCTGTCTGCAAAGGAGTTACAACAAGAGTATGCTGTCCAATCGCTGTTGCGTATAAACCGGAACGGTTATACGCCAAATCATGAGGCACCCTACCCGCATACTCTCCTGGCAATCCTAAACCTGTTTTCTCGCCAAAACCAAATAAAGAAGCCGCGTCTGCTAAATCTTCAGGATCCCCAAGACCTTCCCCTACCAATAATGAAAAGTACGGGTTGCTAGACATCTCTAATGCTGAGACTAAATCAATAAAGCCTCTTCCCATGAAATCATTTCCCGGCAAACTCCCCCCACGGAAAAACGTGGGAATCGGTGTGCCATCTTTAAAAAAGCCCACGTGAGGCTTAGAACTCCTATAGCCAAAGGAATTTTTATCAATAATGACCAAGGGATTCGCAGGCTCCTCATTATGTCCCCATAAGATCCTCTGAGATAACACAGAATATGCAGATACTAACTTAAAAATAGAACCTAAGGTAGCTGCTTGCCCGTAGGCATGAGGACGTAGGTATCCGTATCCATATACTGGATAAAAAGAAGCAGCTAAATCTTGTTCTGTCTGCCTCTTATTTCTCACAATCGAGATGGGATATTTGCCTAATAGAGGACGTTGCAATTCATTGAATTCACGAAATGTAGAAAAAAGTGCAGGGAGATGTTCTGAAAGATGCGACACACGTTCTTTTAGAAAAAGATAATGTTCGTGCCAAGATAACGCTCTATGCGCTCCATTATCTAATTCATTTATCCATAAATCTAAAATATCATAGTAAGGCTCTAAGCCTTCTTTATAAGGGGTTTTAGAAAATAAATACGCAAGAAATGTATCCAAATGTTCTTGGCAGAACATTTTATATTGCCTTGTTTTTTCTTCCTCTAAGTAATCTACATAAGGTGTAGGATACCTCTGTTTCCTTAATGCTTCCTCTTGACGTTTCGCAGCAAGATATTGAAGAAATTCACTCTTACGCCACGACTTAAAATGCACCTCAATAAAAGCATCTTCTAAAATAGTAGAGAATGCAGAGCGAAGCACCACATAACGTCCTTGAAGCTCTGTAAATTCAGATAACGAGAGCCTATGAACCTCTGAAGGAAGTACAGGAGAAAAACGCTCTGGATCTACAATCAGCCTAAGGATATCCGTATACAAGATTTTATCGTAATTCGCAGGAAGCTCATTAAAAACTTGGTCTAATGCTTCCTTAAGCTCTTCAATATCTGCTTTATGCTGATTCAGACATTCCATGATCCATTTTTGTTCCCGAAGAGAAATGACTTCTTGGATTAAGATATGCCCCTCTTCATTAGGGAAAACTGCATCAAAAATAGCGGAACAAGGACACGTCCCCTCTTCATAAGGAAATAAAGAAAGCAAACGAGTCACCAAGTTTTGAACCTCTATCGCCTGTCCTACAAAGCTGTTTCTTTTTAACTGCAATTTAATCACAGAGTTTTCAGGGAAAAGAAAATCAAGGAAGCAATCAAAGGTTAATGGCAAAATCTCTTCATAACATAATCCAGTAAGAGGATTCCTTCTTTCCCGAATTAGAGGGACTTTCCTATCATAAATTTCTGCAATATGCTCTTTATTTTCTAACCATCGATAAATAGACGATCTTACCGCTTTAGAATCTTCCGCAACCTTCGCATTCACAAAATCATTGTTACGATAACGGGGAGAAGAAGCCATGGCTAAAATCTCTCCGTTATTAGGATCTAACGCAATAATGGCTCCTCCTTTAATCCAAGGGAACAAAGGAGGAAGCTTCTCTCGTTTCTTCAATGACTTAGCACTACGAAACGTCTCCGTTTTTTCATATTCTAAAAGTAACGCATCCGCATACGCTTGTAGCTCAGCAGACAAAGTCAACTGCAATTTAGTTCCAGGAGCTTCAGGAACAGCACCCTCCATTTCTTGAATGAAGTTCCCACGACGATCTACTAAAATCGGTTTTTTTCCGATCTTACCTCGTAATTTTGAGTCCCAACAGGCCTCAACACCCATTTTTCCTACTAAAGCATTTAAACTATAAGCGTTGCTCTCCACAGACTCTAATAAAGCACGCACCTGATCTATACTTGCTAATCCTTCAGGCAACTTAGGATCTTCACCCTCTTCATAAGCACGCACACACTCACGCAATTGACTCAGCTCCTGAGTGACTCTCTTATACTCTTGAAGACTGATAGGTCCTACATAACCTAAAATATCTGAAGCCACGCTTTCTTGAGGATAATGACGACGAACTACAGCCTCTACATGCAATCCAGGCCAATCTTTAGATAACATTTTGAGTTTCAAATAGGTGCGCTCAGAAACATTAGCAGCCACTAAATAAGGGACCGAACCTAATACAGAAGCTTTTGCATGAATTGCATCTTCGATCGCCTCGCGATCTAAATGCAATTCCTGAGATAAAAGCTCAGACAAACACATTATATAATGCTTACGCACAGGAATGAGCTGTTTATGCCCATGCTCATCGACACGCCAAGCCCGAGTAGGCAAATCACGAATGGCCCCATAAGCAACGCTCACATCATATTGCAACTGATTCACAGCCAATGTCTTTCCAAAACGATCACAAATCGTTGCTCTTTCCACATATTGAGGAAGCACTCGAATCTGTGGCTTGTATGCCTCTTCTAACTTTTGTTCATGTTCAACAACAGCAAGATACCATAAACGCAATGCAATCACAGCAAATGCAATAACAATCCCAGACAACAGTCTGTTGGTCTTTTGAGCAATGGAAAGATAAATAGGAAATTTTTTCGGTCGTTTCATGCTATGGATATTATGAGCTTCACTCTCGTCTGAAAATTACAGAGAACTATGCTCTCACATTATTTCCAATCATAGTCTGCTAAATACAATAATAAAAAGAAGCACGATATTTAAGAAGAATAGTCAATCTAATCGAACAAAATCTAGAGAAGATACAGTTCGCAAAATACAACTAATTTTAGTCCAATCAAAACATATTAAAACCAAAAATCATGTTCTAAATAATAAAAATAAACAAAAAAAATTTCTCAAGAGAAAAAGACTTGAGAAGGTAGTGAGGAGCCATTTTTAAGGGGAACTAAATTATATATATAATGAAAAGAATATACAAAAAAGCTATAGCTTTCCTATAGCTCATAACAGAAGTTCTTGGTTGAAATGTGCGGCTAAAAACACTTAATCTTCTTATCGTCTTTACTATAATAAGAAAAGTTTGATATGTTTTCGACTAATGAGCTGTATGTTCATATTTAAGGCCGTTTTTCAATGATAAGAGCTTCCTAAATTTGCCTGCAGGATATCTTGTCTGGCTTTAATTTGGACGTCGTGTCGCCAAAATATGAGTAATAGCGAGCACATAAATAAAAGATACTAAGCATAATCTTTAGAGGTGAGTATGAAAAAACTCTTAAAGTCGGCGTTATTATCCGCCGCATTTGCTGGTTCTGTCGGCTCCTTACAAGCCTTGCCTGTAGGGAACCCTTCTGATCCAAGCTTATTAATTGATGGTACAATATGGGAAGGTGCTGCAGGAGATCCTTGCGATCCTTGCGCTACTTGGTGCGACGCTATTAGCTTACGTGCTGGATTTTACGGAGACTATGTTTTCGACCGTATCTTAAAAGTAGATGCACCTAAAACATTTTCTATGGGAGCCAAGCCTACTGGATCCGCTGCTGCAAACTATACTACTGCCGTAGATAGACCTAACCCGGCCTACAATAAGCATTTACACGATGCAGAGTGGTTCACTAATGCAGGCTTCATTGCCTTAAACATTTGGGATCGCTTTGATGTTTTCTGTACTTTAGGAGCTTCTAATGGTTACATTAGAGGAAACTCTACAGCGTTCAATCTCGTTGGTTTATTCGGAGTTAAAGGTACTACTGTAAATGCAAATGAACTACCAAACGTTTCTTTAAGTAACGGAGTTGTTGAACTTTACACAGACACCTCTTTCTCTTGGAGCGTAGGCGCTCGTGGAGCCTTATGGGAATGCGGTTGTGCAACTTTGGGAGCTGAATTCCAATATGCACAGTCCAAACCTAAAGTTGAAGAACTTAATGTGATCTGTAACGTATCGCAATTCTCTGTAAACAAACCCAAGGGCTATAAAGGCGTTGCTTTCCCCTTGCCAACAGACGCTGGCGTAGCAACAGCTACTGGAACAAAGTCTGCGACCATCAATTATCATGAATGGCAAGTAGGAGCCTCTCTATCTTACAGACTAAACTCTTTAGTGCCATACATTGGAGTACAATGGTCTCGAGCAACTTTTGATGCTGATAACATCCGCATTGCTCAGCCAAAACTACCTACAGCTGTTTTAAACTTAACTGCATGGAACCCTTCTTTACTAGGAAATGCCACAGCATTGTCTACTACTGATTCGTTCTCAGACTTCATGCAAATTGTTTCCTGTCAGATCAACAAGTTTAAATCTAGAAAAGCTTGTGGAGTTACTGTAGGAGCTACTTTAGTTGATGCTGATAAATGGTCACTTACTGCAGAAGCTCGTTTAATTAACGAGAGAGCTGCTCACGTATCTGGTCAGTTCAGATTCTAAAGATTTGCTTAGAATTTCTCCTCACCTTGTTATCAGAGTCTACATGTTAGGCTCTGATTTATGCTCAGAGCTTCTTAATTTCTGAGCAATTTTTATTCCCCCCCTACTTCACATCACATCAAGACAAATGAATTATTTACTTATGCTATTTTCTAATAGCTTCCTGTAGATTACACGCTTGCGTTAAAAGCATTATTACACTACTATACCCCTTAATCCAGTTTGCGCCCGTAGCTCAATGGTAGAGCTGTAGCCTTCCAAGCTACCGGTGTCAGTTCGATTCTGATCGGGCGCTTTCTTTACACAACCAAGACTGAAATTCTGGCTTTTATGTCAGAATGCCGTTGTTAACGTATTCTAATTTTGAAATAGAGGTACAAAGCTTGGAATCCCAATCCTGCAAACTTACAATTAAAGACCTTATGAGTGCCGGTGCTCATTTTGGACACCAAACTCGAAGATGGAACCCAAAGATGAAACTTTACATCTTTGAGGAGAAAAACGGTCTTTACATCATCAATCTAGCAAAAACTTTACAGCAATTACGCAATGCTCTTCCCCACATTCGCAAAGTAATTCAAGACAATAAAACTGTCCTATTCGTAGGAACAAAAAAACAAGCAAAGTGTGTCATTCGAGAAGCTGCAATAGAAGCTGGCGAATTTTTTATTGCTGAACGTTGGCTAGGCGGAATGTTAACCAACATGACGACTATCCGAAATTCCATTAAAACGTTAGACAAAATTGAAAAAGATTTATCTAGAAATCAGGCCTATCTTACTAAGAAAGAAGCAGCTCTTTTAGCTAAACGTCATCAAAAATTATTGCGAAACCTTGAAGGGATTCGTTACATGAAGAAGGCTCCTGGTCTTCTAGTTGTTGTTGACCCTAGCTATGAAAAAATTGCTGTTGCAGAAGCAAAAAAACTCGGAATTCCTGTTCTTGCTCTCGTCGATACTAACTGCGATCCTACTCCTATCGACCATGTGATCCCCTGTAATGATGACTCTCTTAAAAGCATTCGATTAATCATCAATGTGATTAAAGAAAATATTATCGAGGCCAAACATAAGCTTGGTATAGAAATTGTTTCTCCAGTGAAATCTTTAGAAGTGCCCGATCTCTCAGCTTTCGAATCTAGCCAAGATGACGAATCTGACGAAGAGAATCGAGAAGAAGATCTATTAGCAAAAAAATTTGATGGCGAGGCAAACTAATGAGCGACTTTTCTATGGAGACCCTAAAAACATTAAGACAACAAACTGGTGTAGGGTTAACAAAGTGTAAGGAAGCTTTAGAAGCTTGCGGTGGTAACCTAGAAGAAGCTGTTGTCTATTTACGTAAGTTGGGATTGGCATCTGCTGGGAAAAAAGAACACAGAGAAACTAAAGAAGGCATCATAGCAGCTAAAACTGACGCCAACGGCACTGCATTAATTGAAGTGAACGTAGAGACAGATTTTGTTGCAAACAACGCAGTCTTTAGAGAATTTGTTTCCAATCTACTTAATGACATTCTCAAATACAAAGTAGATACCGTTGAAGCCCTATCGCAAGCAGCCTCGTCCCAAGATCCCTCTCTTTCTGTAGACGAACTCAGAGCAGTGACTATGCAGACTGTAGGAGAAAACATCCGTATTAGTAGAGTGGCATACTTTCCTAAGGCTACAAATTCTACTGTAGGAATTTATTCCCATGGCAACGGCAAGACAGTAGCTCTGACTATGCTTTCAGGCTCCTCTACTGCTGACAGCTTAGCAAAAGACATTGCAATGCATGTTGTTGCTGCTCAACCTCAATTCCTCAGTAAAGAAAGCGTTCCTGCTGAAGCTATTGCTAAAGAAAAAGAAGTGATTGCTTCTCAAATTCAAGGAAAACCTCAAGAAGTTATTGAGAAGATCGTTACAGGAAAATTAAACACATTCTTCCAAGAAGCCTGTTTATTAGAACAACCATTTATTAAGAACGCCGACCTTTCTATTCAAAGTTTAATAGATGATTTCTCCAAAACCTCTGGAAGCTCTGTTGCAATAGAACAGTTCATTTTATGGAAAATAGGAGCCTAATAAAAACATGGCTAAGCAAACTAGACGAGTCTTGTTTAAAATTTCTGGGGAAGCATTATCTAAAGATTCTAGCAATAGAATTGATGAAATGCGTTTATCCCGACTGGTATCAGAGCTAAGAGCAGTTCGTAATAATGATATAGAAATCGCCCTTGTAATCGGCGGTGGCAATATTTTAAGAGGACTCGCTGAGCAAAAGGAACTTCAAATTAATCGTGTATCGGCAGATCAAATGGGAATGCTGGCTACCTTGATCAATGGTATGGCAGTAGCAGATGCTTTAAAAGCTGAGGATATCCCTTGTCTTTTGACATCTACCCTATCGTGCCCACAGTTAGCTGATCTTTATACTCCACAAAAATCAATAGAAGCTTTAGACCAGGGAAAGATTCTTATCTGCACCACTGGAGCTGGTTCTCCTTATCTGACTACAGATACTGGAGCTGCTTTACGAGCTTGTGAGCTTAATGTTGACGTTTTAATCAAAGCGACTATGCATGTAGACGGTGTCTATGATAAAGATCCTAGGCTCTTTCCAGATGCTGTAAAATATGATTTTGTTTCCTATAAGGATTTTTTGAGCAATCAACTAGGGGTAATGGATGCATCAGCAATTTCCCTATGTATGGATTCTCATATTCCAATTCGTGTCTTTAGCTTTTTACAGCACTCTCTAGAAAAGGCTCTATTTGACCCTACGATTGGAACATTAGTTAGCGAGGATGTAAACCATGTCTGTTCTCCAAGACACTGAGAAAAAAATGGCTGCGGCTTTAGATTTTTTTCATAAAGAAGTAAAGTCCTTTAGAACAGGAAAAGCTCATCCAGCATTAGTAGAAACTGTTGTAGTCGATGTTTATGGCACTACAATGCGTTTGTCTGATATCGCTTCGATTTCTGTTGCAGATCTTCGGCAATTGGTTATTTCTCCCTATGACGGGAACAATGCTTCTGCCATTGCAAAAGGAATTATTGCAGCGAATTTAAACTTACAGCCTGAAGTCGAAGGGTCTATTATTCGTATTAAGGTCCCTGAGCCTACTGCTGATTACCGACAAGAGATGATTAAGCAACTTCGCCGCAAGTGTGAAGAAGCTAAGATCAACGTTAGAAATATCCGCAGAGAAGCTAATGACAAGTTGAAAAAAGACTCGGCTCTTACAGAAGATGTTGTCAAAGGTAACGAGAAAAAAATTCAGGAGTTAACTGACAAGTTTTGCAAGCAGCTTGATGAGTTAACAAAGCAAAAAGAAGCTGAAATAGCTTCAATATAAGTATACTTAGGGTTTTTCTTTTCCCTCTGACTTTTTTAGTCATAGAGAGGGAAAAGATTGCTCTAAAGAGAGAAAATTAGTAACATTTATTCGTCTTGGCCCCATCGTCTAGCCTGGCCCAGGACATCGGATTTTCATTCCGGTAACAGGGGTTCGAATCCCCTTGGGGTCAAAGTATAAAATTAACAAGATATTTCGGGTCTTTAGCTCAGCGGTTAGAGCACCTCACTTTTAATGAGGGGGTCGAAGGTTCAAATCCTTCAAGACCCATTTAATGATTCTTGTTAACTTTATCTTTTCTAAAAAAAATCTTTTTCCCCTTAGTTCTATTTTTGCTATGTACTGAGTACCGAGCTTAATGGAACTTAACTCATGGTTCACTCACCTACCCACCAATGTTATCATTGTCAACAGCCTGCCACCATATGCTATACAGAAATAGATAAGGATAAGGTTATACGCTCTTATGTATGCGCAACATGTCCTTGTCCTAGCCATTACTATAATAATGAGCACCTGAGTCTATCTAAAGGGGTTGGGGTTCTCACTTTAGAGTGCGGCAACTGTAAAACCGTATGGCATTCAAAGCAAGACGACGAACAACTGTTAGGCTGCCACCAATGTTATACAAATTTCAAAAATCAGATTACCAGCAAACTCAAAAGTGAGAGAGTGGTATCTTCATCCTTTACTATGGAGAAAGGCCAAGGCTCTCTTCATATAGGTCGAGCCCCTGGGGAAGCTTCCAATACAAATCCTCTTTTAAAACTTATAGCATTAAATGAAGCTTTACAAGATACCTTAGAACGAGAGGACTACGAGCAAGCAGCAGTAATCCGAGATCAGATTAATCATTTAAAAACCAAAAATCCAGATGACCCTTCCTAATGATTTACTAGAGACCTTAGTAAAGAGAAAAGAAAGTCCACAGGCAAACAAAGTGTGGCCTGTAACTACATTTTCTTTAGCTAGAAATCTCTCTGTATCTAAGTTCCTTCCCTGTTTATCTAAAGAACAGAAATTAGAGATTCTCCAATTTATCACCTCTCATTTTAATCATATTGAAGGCTTTGGGGAATTTATAGTGCTTCCTCTAAAAGACACTCCCCTATGGCAGAAAGAGTTTCTACTTGAGCATTTTTTACTCCCTTATGATTTGGTGGGGAACCCAGAAGGTGAGGCATTAGTAGTTAGCAGATCTGGAGACTTCTTAGCAGCTATAAATTTTCAAGATCATCTTGTTTTACATGGAATTGATTTCCAAGGAAATGTTGAGAAAACTCTTGATCAACTTGTACAATTGGATAGTTATCTCCATAGCAAGTTATCTTTTGCTTTTTCTTCAGAATTTGGATTTTTAACAACCAATCCTAAGAACTGTGGGACGGGGTTAAAAAGCCAATGTTTTCTGCATATTCCTGCGCTTCTATATTCTAAAGAATTTACCAATCTTATTGATGAAGAGGTGGAGATAATTACTTCTAGTTTATTACTAGGGGTTACAGGATTTCCTGGCAATATTGTGGTATTATCGAATCGTTGTTCTTTAGGGCTCACTGAAGAACTGCTTCTTTCTTCTTTAAGGATTACTGCTTCCAAGCTCAGTGTTGCTGAGGTTGCAGCAAAAAAACGGCTTTCTGAGGAGAATTCTGGCGATTTAAAGAATCTTATCCTTCGTTCCTTAGGTCTACTTACCCATTCCTGCCAACTTGAGCTGAAAGAGACTCTAGATGCCTTGAGCTGGATACAACTGGGTATAGATTTAGGCTTGATTAAAGTAACCGAAAATCATCCCCTATGGAATCCATTATTTTGGCAAATACGTCGAGCACATCTTGCCTTGCAAAAACAAGCTGAAGACTCCCGGGATCTGCAAAAAGATACGATTTCACATTTAAGAGCTAGCGTATTGAAGGAGTTAACTAAAGGATTATCTCCTGAGAGTTTCTGATAAAATTCTGAAGATATATTTTTAAAGAGAGATGCCCAAAGCCGGGATCGAACCGACGACCTACACGTTACGAATGTGTTGCTCTACCAACTGAGCTATTTAGGCATGTCGTAGGAAGTAGGGAACAAAAAAGCCAAGAAAACATAAAGTTATACGGCCGACTCTACATCTTCTTGGCTTTCCCCCTGAATGCAACAGAGTCAGAAGCTATTCCACGGCGGAGAATATCATCTTCCTCTTTTATATACCACTACTGAGCTTCTATTTCTATTATTTTAAAGTCACTTTCAGCCTGTAAAGAAGGAGGTCCTTGGCATTCAGGAGCATGGCGAGGGGCCACTTGCATGGATCCTTCATCAGCTTCCCAATTGTATCTGTATCCTTCCTTATTGGTAACACGAGTGCCTTCTTCAAAGCTACTAATCACCTTAGGCTTAATAAACATCATGATATTGCGTTTTTGCCTTTGGTCGATGGTACGGCTAAATAAACCACGAATTAATGGTATGGAGTTTAGCAAAGGCACTCCTGAAACCACTTTTGTAGTTTTATCTCTGATATGCCCACTCATAACTAAGAAACAACCGTCGGGAATTTGTAAGCGTGTGGCTGCATAAGTTTTATCTGTGACAGGTGTTAGTGATCCAGACGCGGAATGTAATTCTGAGATCGTCTGTTCGATTTGTAGTGTAACTACATTGTTGGGAGCAACTGTAGAGGTAACGACAAGGTTCACTCCAATATCTTCATAATCGATATTTTGCGTTACAGTTCCTGTTTCTTGGATAATAGTATTTGTAGTTTGGTAAGGGACCGTTTGCCCTACAAAAAACGAAGCTTGTTGCGTATCCTGAGCCATGATTCTAGGATTCAAGACAATGACAGTATCTCCATCTTGATCTAAGGCACTTAATAAGCCTCCCAAAGTAAGGAAAGACTTCCCTTTATGACTTAGGACATTTCCGATGATTCCTAGACCGAATGCTGACGAAGAGTTCAGCATATCTGAGAACCCTGTCAATTGTCCTGGCGTAGGAAGAGGGATCGAACCAGGATTTGGCGTGCCGGGAGGGACAGTTGCTTTTGTAGGTGTGGCTATGCCAGTATTATTCAATAGTCCAGAAGCATAAGCTACTTTACTTTGTTCATCACCTAGGGCTACCCATTGCACTCCAAAGTCCCAGGATTTCTCTAAGCTGGTATCTAGAATTAAAACTTCGATGTAAACCTGTTTAGGAGGTAAATCTAAACCGTTTAAGAGGCCAATAACTCTGTCGACATTCCCTTGGTTTCCGATAATAACTATGGAGTTATTGACCTCTAACCACTGGATACTATTGAGAGTGTTAATGAAATCTTCGTCCATAGCTGTGGTTACATATAGATTGTAACCGATATCTTGGAGGGCATTAGCAATCACTTCTCCATTTTGATACTTCAGCTTGTACATAAAGAACCGCAAACTCTTAGGGCTCGTGGTTCCTGTTCCTCCCAAAGCCAAGGCAGTACTTGCAGGATCATCTAGGGTATGTGCCATTTCTGGGACATCTAAGGACTTCAGGAGCTGCTCTGCCTTATTTGCAAGACGTGGTGAAGAGACGACGAAAATTTTGTTCGTTCCAGGTTGGATGAACATTTGGAAAGCATCATCTTCGGCCAGAGTACCAAGAACATCTTGGCAGTAGCTAACAAGAGCTGCGGGATTGGCATATTTAACTTCGTATTCAGTCATGTCCACAGATGTGCCTGGGCAATCTAGAGCTGCTAGCAAATCACTGACTTTATCGACATTACCAGCAATATCCGAGATGATAACATGACGAGTAGCTTCTGAAGCACTAACGATAGCATCATGGGAAAGTAAAGGTTGAATAATATTTACTGCTGCAGAGGGGCTGACGCTGTAAAGACGGAACACTCGGGTAACCACAACAGCTTCACACGTTTCTTTTAAGGAGCTGTCTGTGACTACTGTGGATAGCTTAGAAAGATGAGGATTACGATAGATAAGGACGTTATTGCCTTGTTCAACAACCTTCAAGTCATGCATTTTTAAGACTTGTAGTAAGATTGTAGATAAATCATCTACAGAAGTAGGATCGTGGGAAACGATCGTGACATTGAATTGCAAATCGTTGCTATCAAAGACAAAGTTCGTTCCAGAAATTTTACTTACGAACTGCAACAACTCTAAAATAGAAATGTCTTCAAAATTGACAGTATAGCCGTTATCTTTAAGGTCTTCACAGGTAAGTTCCCGCTTTGTCAATCGCTCTTTAACTTTTTCTTCTTCAGATTTGTCTTGAGGTACAGCCACTGTTGTTGCTGCTTTCTCGATTCCTGGCATAGAGGTCGAAGGACTTGCAACGTTTTTCTTCGAAGCGTGTGGTGTTGCTTGTGTTTTAGGTTGGACGTCTTTCTCTGTAACTGTGGAGGTTTGCTCTTCGAGTTGTTTTTTTATACTCAGATTGATAGCATTTACGGCTCTGCGAGCATAATTTTGTTTTTCTTCCCAAACCTGTATACTATCTAATTGTTCTTTAGAGGCGGCAGGTACAGGCTCTTCGACTTCTTGTGTTGGTAAGAAGCGTGGGGATCTTTTTACATCGGCAGTAGTTCTACGCTCTGGTCGAGGTTTTTTTCTCTCTTCCAGTTCTTTCAGGGTGGTAGGTTTTGCTGGGAATGCGGATCCTGAAGTCTTTTGGAAAGTTTTATCTTGGGTTGCGTCGAATTTAGAGAAGACTTTACTGGGGATAGAACCTGGAGTGGTTTTCTTGGTATGACTTTTCTTTGCTGAAAGTGAGGCTGCTGAATTTTTAGGACAAGCAGCTAACTTTTCATCTCTAAGATTGTGTTTTACATTTGCCGAGGTCTCTGTAGGCCTCTGGGAACTTACACCAAGTAAAACTAAATCTAAAAAAAAGAGACCACTTAAAATCCCGATCTTTTTTTTCTTTTTTTTGATGCCTTGCAAGATTTTTCTTCCAATGTTCAATATCACAGTTTTCACCGGATTCTTTTTAAGCTAATGAGCGTTGAGGGAGAGTTACTTCCGTGCTGACGACTTTGTATTCCACCATGTATGCTCTCTATGGGACAGAATATAGCTTTTTGCCTTCTATCTTGCAACTCTGCGAGTGATAGGGTTTTTAAGGATGCAACAGATTCTTCTAATTCCAGCGTACACACTACAGCTTCATCACCTATTTCCCATGCAACCTTGGTTTCTCGAATTTGTAAAGAAGTAATTTTCCCTAATCCTGGGGAAAAGCTCTCAAAGTCTTGGACAACCCTTCCCTGTCTTTTTATCCAGAAAACGGTTTTCCCACAAGCTACCCAAGAGAGTTCCTTATTTTCTTTCGAAATTTCGAGGCAGAGTATAGAGATACCCATTTCATCTATGGGTATTTTCATGCGAATCAAGCACTCATTGATTTCGCATACTCTATCTAAAAGAGGTCGCTGTAGATCTTGTTGGCAGACTAAACTTTTTACAACAGACAAAGCTATAGTTGCATTACTTATAGGACTGTAACCTAACCACAGATTAAAAACATCTCCTTCAAGCAACGTATCATATGCATGAGGATACAAGGGATATCCTTGATGATAGAGAACTCCGGATATAAAATCTGGAAACCTCAGAGTTTCTGGGGCTAACCAAAATCGTTGTGTTTGCAGCTGTTCATAGAGAGCTACCGTGTGATCTTTAATACGTAGATCTTCTTGCATGTCTCCAGACATGCGATAGTGATGTATATCCTGGATAAACTCTCGGGTCGAGCTGTAGCGATTATTAGGAGAAGGCTGTAACGCTTTTGCTAAAATTTTACTTATTCTTTCGGGCACTAATGAAAGAAAGACGCGTCCTAAAGAAAGGTGCCCTAAGATCAACTCATAAGCTAACAAACCTAAAGCATAAATATCCGAAGCGGGAGAATGAGACTCCCCTTGGCGTTGTTCTGGACTCATATAATAAGGAGTTCCGATAACGCTAGGATGTGCTCTCTGTATTTCCGTATCCCAATCAGCGAGTCCGAAATCTATGAGTTTGATTTTACCCTGAGGAGTGATGAGAATATTTTCAGGCTTGATATCTTTATGTAGAATATTCCGACTATGGAGGTGCTCCAAAGCTTGAGCAATATCAAAGATAATATCTATGGCTTGTGGCAAAGAGATAAATTGCGCGAGGATATACTCTCTTAAAGAGATCCCTTCTATATACTCCATAGCAATGTAGAGGCAATCTTGCCATTTGCCATAGCGATGGAACTTAACAATATTAGGATGAGTAATTTGATGGAGGCTCTGTGCTTCCTTAAGAAAATTATAGACAGAGCGACTCGTGAACGAGGGGGAAGGAGAAAAAACTTTTATGACTGTAGAATGGCGTGTTTCAGGATGTAGACCATGAACAACTCTACTTCTTAATTTTTTACTCAATATTTTTTTAACATGATATCCGCCAATCACCTGAGGTTCAGGAAGAGGGATGCCACCACGACAATCCATAAATCCAATCTTTCTTTATACCTCTAAAACGCGAATACCTAAAACATCTCCTAGAGCGATAATTTCTCCCCTACCGACCTTAGCTCCATCTAAAATGATATCCACACCGTATGCTGGATGGTTTCCCAAGCTCAATATACTTCCCAAGTTCAATTTTATAAATTCACTGACTGCTAAGGAATATCTTGCAACTTCGACTACGAGTCTACTGTATCCAGGGAGGGGAGCTGCGGAAGCTTGTGGATTTTCAGGAAGAGGAGGGTCTTCATGAGTTAGGTTAGGGTAACTGGTAATTTTAAATTCTCCAGAGGAGGGCGTTAAGAAACGGCCACCAAAAAACTGATGTTTTTGCACTGTGAGTAAAGCGCCGCTTTCTTCGGTTTCAGGATCATAAAGACAGCTATCTAACATAATGAATGATCCTGGGACTACCTGATGCCATTCTTCTTGAGTTAGCTGAGAATACCCGACTTCTACAGAAAGAGAGATCTGCTGCGTTTGATCTATATTATGAAGATCCGACTCATCATGGAGACCTGAGAAAAACTTCTGACAACTTTGGAAGGTATCTTCTGGCAATAACAGACGACATCGAACATTTTTTCCATCTAGGCGCAGAGAAATATCTACGACTTGGAAAGAGCCTTGCAGACTTGTAGCTGTAAATATAGCATCCCCTCCGACTTTGGCAGACAAAGAGGGCACCCACTGGAGCTCTTCAAATAATTTACAGGCTTCGGCGACAAAATAATAATGGAACCCTAGGAGCTTATCTTTTTCATAGAAATATGAAGCAAGGCTGGCATCATCAAATACTGCTACCATGAGCTCCTGAAGGTCTTCTTCTGATGTTAGGAACAACAGATTTTCTACTTCCCAAGGTTGGACTACCATAGGTTGTATTAGAAGATGCACGCCGAATTCTTTCGTAGCTTCTACAGCAGTTATAGATCCACGAAACTTTATAGAAACCTGGACATCTTCAAGTCGAAATTTCTCTCTAATTTTATGTTGGCACAGTTCCTTAGGAAACTCAGGAGCAGCAACCTGCTCCTCAGTCTTCCCTAGGGAACTTAAAAAATTATTCCGAGATTTTAGCCAACTTGCACTAGAATCGGCTGCTACTGCCATAAAGTACCTTTATAAACGTGCTTCTTCGATTTTATAAGAATCTTGTTCTTTATCGTCTTGTTTTTGTTTTTGATTCTGATCTCTTTGATCTTTCTCTTCTCTATGACGGATCGTAGATGCAATCATATGTAGAGGAGTTTGTACCTCTTCAATTTTAGGAAGCTGTACTAAAAGATTTCCAACTGAGAATTCTTTTAATGTGAGTTGATGACCTTTTAAAGCACTTACCAATGAAGAAAGTTGGCTAGGGTTATTCGTTACAAGGTCTGCAGCTTCTGCCATTTGTGTAGCATCTACAAAACTTGAGAACTTAACGGAAAGATCCTGTCCAGATTGCACTAATGTAAGATTAGCTCCAACAAAGGCTTCAGGCACACTAGAACTAGCATCTAATACCAACTCTACAAGTTGCTCACCGTTGATTTCTGAAATCACCATAGATTCTACAGTAGAAAGTATGATATTTTCTATCCACTGTGTATCGATACTACTAACAGCTATGGGAGCGACTTCTACAACAGCTTCTGCTGATCCAGCTGCTGCGATATCTATAAGAGACATACCTGCAAAGGCGTTCTCAGCAAGGCAAAATTCTTGAGATTCTTGCTCTTCCTCTTTGGATCCTACTTCAGCAATCTCATCATCAACTCGCTTCTCTTCATCAGCAAATTTTCTAGATTCTGTACGTGTATTTCCTTTACTTGAGGTTGTTTTCTCTTGTCGTGTTTGCTTTCCTTCCAAAGAAAATACTTTTACATCACGACTATCTCTAGGTTCAGGAGAGTTCTGGTATACAGTGTGATTGTCTGTTTTAGCGCTATATAATGATTCTGCTGTTTTCTTTAATTCCATGAACTAGCTTCCCCCTGATTCACGTTTTTTTTTCTGGCGCAGTTGGAAAAGCAGCTGCCCCATCTCGTCTTGTTCTTTTTCTTCAGCGCGAGCTTCTTCTTTGAGAGCTTCTTTCATCCATTCTTCTTTATGGAGTCGTGTTTTCTCTTCTTCTTTTCTACGCTTCGCTAAATTTACTTCTGCTTTTTCGAGTTCTTTAGAAGCAGCAAGCACAACTTCTTTTTGTTTGTTGACTTTCTCTTCTTCTTCCGAAAGCTGTACTGCAACCACTTTAATGTACGATTTTATCTGTAAGACGGCGTCGCTTGTTGTACCTTCGTCCAACAAATCGCGGAGTTGTTGGATTTTTTGCATATAGTGATTTTTAACTTTATCGCGTTCAGCTTCTTTCTCTCGTAATTTCTCTTGTTCTATTTCTAAAAGACGTCGTTTTTCTTTAACAACTTTTTCTGCTCTATCTACACGATCCTTTTTAATCGCTAAAACAGGCTCTAGTGGATATTTTGCCACAGCATACTACTCTTTATTTACCGGAAAATGGCGCGCAGTTGTTGTGCTGCTTCCTCATAGTTTGTCTTTTCGTGGATATCTTGCTTTAAAAACCGGTTCAATTTGTCAATATGGTCGATAGCAAAATCTATCTCACGATCAGAACCTCGTCGGTATTCTCCAATACGGATCAACATCTCGTTGGCTTTATATTTAGCTAAAACTTCTCTTGCTTTCCCTATGATCCGTCGTTGTTCTTCAGGAACAATAGCAGTCAGGAGTCGGCTAATCGAAGCAAGTACGTCAATTGCAGGATAATGGTATGCTTGAGCTAGTGCATTGGAGAGAACAATATGCCCGTCAAGAATCGATTTGACTTCGTCAGCAACAGGCTCGTTCATATCATCTCCTGCTACCAAGACGGTATAAAATGCTGTAATGGTTCCTTTATCGGAGGCTCCTGATCTTTCCAATAGACGGGGTAGAGTGGAAAAAACCGATGGAGTGTATCCTGCTCTAGCAGGAGGCTCTCCAGCGGCTAACCCCACTTCCCGCAATGCACGAGCAAATCGTGTCACGGAATCCATCATAAGTACGACAGTTTTCCCTTGATCACGAAAATACTCTGCAATTGCAGTCCCTACATAGGCGGCATTAAGTCGCAATTGCGACGATTGGTCAGAAGTAGAAACGACAATTACGGAACGTTTCATTCCTTCTTCTCCCAAATCCCCCTCTATAAACTCACGTACTTCACGCCCCCTTTCTCCAATAAGCGCGATTACATTAACGTCGGCTTCTTCAGCGTTTCTTGCGATCATACCTAAGAGCGAAGATTTTCCCACTCCAGCACCAGCAAAAATTCCAATACGCTGCCCCCTAGCGACCGTGAGCATACCGTCTATACAACGCACACCCGTAGACAGGATCTGTCGTAATTTCGCCCTATGCAGGGGATCTGGGGGTGCACGAAAAATAGGAAATGTTTGATCCACATTTTGTAATGGACCTTTAGTTTCTACATCTATGGGTTCTCCCAACCCATTGAGAACACGACCTAAGAGGCCGTTTCCTGCTCGAATGTGTAAGGGGAGTCCTGTAGGGATGACTTCGGAAGAAGGACTCACTCCTGATAACTCTCCTAAAGGAGAGAGAAAGGCAAAACTCTGGGTAAAACCAACGACTTCTGTTACGAGAGGTTCCATGCCGTTACGTTTCACTAAGCATACTTCTCCAACACGCACATTAGGAACTACGGCTTTGATTAACATGCCGACCACTTCTGTAATGCGGCCTACTACAGTCGTAAGATTCACATCACCAAGTTGTGACATGAGAGTGTCGAAATCCGTTGTTAACTGATCCATGTTAACCTAATTGCGTTGTCATAATCGTTTTCACGCTACTTACAGAGGTACCGACAATACTCGCAAACAGTTCTGCTCTTTGTGTAGCTCGCTGCACAGCATATTGTACTTTAAGGAAGTTTGCTAAACTCTCACGATTCCCATCTCTATCAGAGAAGTAGAGCAACGCACGATTGAGGACCTCTTCTCCGGAGGAGACCCAATCAATGATTTTCCTAGTTACCGAACCCTCTTCTTTATCTTCTTTCCGAGCATCTTGTTGTGTGTGCTCAGCAATCGTATTCAAGTCTTCGTTAATTAAATCTATGATGACTCCTACAGCTTGGAAATGCTCGTCTGCAAACTGTGCTGTTGTCTGACTATCTTCGAAAGTTGAGCGGAAATCCCAGAGGCGCCCTTTCAAGTTGTTAATTTGCTCTTGGAGCTCTTCTGATTCCAAGGCCTCTTGCAACTCAGGATCGATTAAATTAGAATTTTGATCCTGCATCATTGCCATCGGATTTGGTTTAAATCCTTGAACAAGGGTCGTATCTTTAGGAGCAGCATAAGATCCCAAAGCAAATGGAGAAATATCTTTTTTTAATTCACTTGCTAAGGGGGTGCCAGAATTCTGAGTTATAGATTGCGCTTCTGCATCTCCATCAAGGTTGGGGAAACATTCTACAGGGTCTATCATAAAGCAAAAAAACCGTTTTACTGTTTTAAAAGCCTAGCCCAAAGGACCTGCACTTTTTGCCACTAAAGTGTCATGCCAATCTAAGACAGATTGAGCAAGAGCTCTTGTGGACTCTATTTTACAATTTGCTATCACTTGATCAGCAAATTTTAGGCAACTTTCTAGACTCTCTCTGCGCACTTCAAAAGAACTTCCTTGATGCAAGACGATGAGCATATGGGTAAGAGATAAAAATGCTTTTATACTCCAATTATCTTCATTGCCTTTTATCAGCGCACTGAGGCGTTCTTCAGCATCGAAAAGATCCATTTTATGCAAAGAAATCAATGCGAGTCCTAGATCATGACCATAATGATTAGGGTTTAGAATATGGAGAGATTGAAATAACTTTCTTGCGCTATCTTCATCTCCCTGTTTAATGGCCAAAAGGCCTGCTTCAAATAACAAAGCAAAGTCTGCTTGAAATACTTCCAAATCTGCCATGATCTCTCTCTTATATTATTAACTTCCTTTAACTGCTCTAGCCATTGTGATCATCTCTGTGTTCACAGCGGTTAGGATGTTGGACACCGATTCCATATACTGTGATAAGATCTGCATACGGAATTGCAAATTAAACATGGTTCCCAAATCGACAGTGCCTTGTGTTGATGTCTCTAACTCAGTTAAATACTGTTGAACACCCTTCACGTAAGTACATACGCCGTCTAGCATCTTATTAAAATCGAATGCTGTGCAACTTTTATTTGTAGCCATAGATTTCTCTCCTCTGGACCTTTATATCATCTTGCGGTTGATCCGACCCAGAACTTTCTGTAGAGCTACATAGCCTGCTAACAACGACTGTTGTTGCCCAAAAGATTCTTTGTCAGAACCTTCTCGAAGCAGCGCATGTAACTTATGAACTTTATCTTGCACACTAGCTTTAAGTTCTTGAGCTCTGTCATGATCTTGCATATCTTGTTCTAAATCTAACAGCGGTTGAGAATTTTTTTCTTCTTTCGCTGTATTTTCCATATTAAACATAGAATATCTACCTAAATATAAATAATTAATAAACCCCAATACTTGGTTATTTATTGTAGTCTATTTTATATTTCAACCCTTCCTTCTCTAAAAAGATCGCGTTAGGTTGTATACTTGTTACTGTCATACCATCAATCACGTCCCCTCTTGTGAGGATTCTGCCATTGACAACTACATTGATACTTATTTCTCCGTATCTAGAATAGCCTGTAACACGATAGCGATTGGGGTAACGTAGGTTTAAATCTATGATTCCCTCTTCAGCTGGGAGTAAGACAGCAAAATTCTTGACCAACCTCACACCAGGAATCCCCGACAGCTCTTGCACTACAGCACGGAACTTCTCTGCATCATCGTTATTGACGTAACCAGTAAGGATAACTTCACCGTTCACAAAGGCCACATGGATGTTTGCAAAACCTCCTTGAAGAAGATGGCCTGCAATTGCTTTTAACATCTGGGTTTCAACAACAACTTTATTCTCTAGTAACGAGAGGTAATTAAAATGTATATTTAAATAATCAACGAGGCAAGCTGCTTGCTCCTCAGTCTTGACATAGCCTGTGATGATGAATTTCCCAGGTTCTGGGGAATGCATGCTGATGCCTTTAAACTCGGGTCGCTTTGATAACAGGATGTTCATCTCCTGCCAAACAGCTTCATCATCAATAACATTATCATCTACGGATTTCACAAAGGAAAGGGCGTCTACTTTATACAGCAGCTCGCTTTTGTCCGTACTATTTTTGACATGTCCGATTAAGAAAAGTTGGCTGTTCGTTTTATTAAACGTATAACGCACCGTAGGGAACTGATTGATAACCTGGGCAAGATCTTCTTGATAATCAATATTTTCTAAAGGAACCACTTCTTTGGTATGGAAAAGAGAAGCTGTTCCTATACCAAAGAGAATAGCCAATCCTCCAACAAACAGGGTAAGAATGAAAGATCCTGCGGGTAGTGTAGCGCGTTTTTGTTTTTCTTCTTCTTCTTGGGCCTCTTGTCTTTCTAAGGCTTCGGCGTCTTGCTGTCTCCCAAACAAACTGTAATCGTCTGGGGATAGAGAAGCAACTATAGTATCAGCGGGGGCATGATGATCTATAAGTAAAAATAATGTCGTTCCTAAAGCCACAACTTGATTCGAGCTCAATGTAGAGGTCTTATCAATTTTTCGTCCTTCAACAATGACACCGTTTTTACTATCGAGATCCTCGATAAGAATGCCCCCGTCATTACCGACAGTAATTTTAGCATGTTGATGAGAAACACTTAAGTCATTAAATACTATGTCACAAGTTGTAGGATCCGTACCTAAAATATAGGTTTTTCCTGAGTCTAAATGGAACTCTGCTCCAATATTAGCTCCGGCTAAAACTTTGAGTAAAAAACGAGAAGGCTGCGTCAAGTCTACAGAGATATTTTTTTTCGCAATATCATCAATCTCTGCTGGAAAAATTGTTTGATCGAATCGAAATAAGTCTTGAACATGAAATGGGGATAGAACTGCGCTCTTTTCGTTCTCGACTTTTTTAGGAGTTTCTTTGTTATCCTCTGCAGTATGGTCACTTGCCGTGTCGTCATTTGCATCAGCGGCACTGTCAGAATCTTCTTTATTATCTTCCGTAAGGTTCTCTTCTTCTTCTTGTACAAAGGCTTCTTCTGCTTCCTTATCCTCGGATTCTTTTTGTGAATCCAAAGGTGTTGCTTCTATTTTAGAGCCTTCCTCAGGTTGATCTTTTTTTTCTGGAGAATCCGGTGTTGCTTTCTTATTAGCCTTCTCTTCTACAGGTTTATTTTCTTTCAAGGGAGTCTCATCCCTGGCTGTGTTTTTAAGAGAGGGTTCTGCTGACTTTGGTTGCGGATCTTGCCTAGGCGAAGCTCCGTTATCTTCCATAATGGCGTTCTGGGGTTTGTTGGTTCTTTCCTCTCCTTTCGGAGAATCCTTTGCATTTTGTTCCTTTGGATTCAAAGACTCGTTTGAAGATTCTTTTAAACCCTTCTTAGCAACTTTGGCTCTTGGTTGATTTTTTTCCGCTTTTGCTGATGCTAAAAAAGCATCAGCAAGCTCCTGATCCCCACTTGTAATTGGATCGCTACTTCCCTGATCTTTGGTCAGCTTTTCCTTAGGCTTCGGTGAATGATTTGTTTCCGAAGTTTGCCGAGGCTCAAGATCTTTTCCCTGTTCATTACTATCGGACAAATCCCCTGAATCATTAGAAAAATTGTCTTCGGGAATATCAAAATCATAAACAAGATCTTGAGGATCAAATTCATCTGATAAGAAAGAATACTGATTGCTTCCTAATAAGATAGTATCTTCATTTTTTAACTGTGTAGTTTCTTGGATCGCTACGCCATTTACAACAATAGGAATTGTATCATCTAAATTTGTGATGTAGTAGCTTCCGTCAGTCTTATTGATAATGGCTTGCGATGCACCGAGTTTAGGATCTTCAATAGGAATGTCATTAGCACTAGAGTCGCGTCCTATAGACCAGCTTATCCCATCTTCCAGAACAAAAATTACACCAGACAAGGGGCCTTCATCAACAATTAATCGTACTGCCATTTATTCCACCTTGTTACTGTTTACCTAGGCCAAGATCTGACAGCCATGTCTCTGAAAAATTCATAAAACTCTCAACATGTCGTACAAAATCATCATATGTAGTATCCCCAGAAAATCTGCGGACCATGACAACATTGCCCTCGGAATCCAAACCTAAAGCACTGCCTCCTGTTTCTCTACCGAATAAATTGCCAATCATCATTTGCAAGTATAATTTTGCTGTATCAGCAGATGGAGGCAAAGCTCCTAACGAAGCACTTAAAACAATTTCGTTATCAGCATTTTGCTGAGCACGCACTTTAACTACCTCACTTATAGGCAGGACATAGGCTCCGTCAGCATCTAACTCGAGAGTTGACGTTATACCCATATACGTGGCAAAATTTTTTATTAATTTTTCCAACATACTCGTGTTTTCCAACGCAGCAATGGTTGTCTTTGTTCCCTGAGGAATGGAAACAATCTCATTTCTAAAACCTGCTTTTTCTTCCTTTAAATCGAGTTATGCCAATACGAACTTTAAAAATAAAAACGATTTCTTATTTGCAGAAACAGCATTGAGCGCTTTTCTTTGCTCATCTTTTTCATTATAAAGAACAAGAGGCCACAAGAAAAATCGAGCTGAATCCATAACAAGAATAATTATAATCTATCAATTAACCCGAGCACGCCCATTCCCTCACAGACATCAGAGGATATTCGTACTTCTAATGAAAGCTTAGAGTATTTTCGAAAGCTGTACATGTCAAGCGATGAATTAGGCATTAAAGCATCAATAGCTTAGAACGGAAGGAATACGTGGGGATGAAATTTGCCTCTGGGTTATATGTGAGCTCTTTTTTTCATAAATTTCCCATTGTTTTTTCGCGGCACAAGTTAACAAAAGTTTTGCTTTATTTACTCCTTCTTTGGTGCATTGCAGTCTTTTTTGCACGCATTCACTGATGAAATCTATATCTAAATAAACAAAACCTGTAGGGGTTTCTTTCCATAAAAAGGTTCGTGGCACGTTAAAATCAAAGACAATACGTTTGGGAATGCTAGCAAGACTCTCACAGGAAAGATCGGAAAATTGTGAAGCTGATTCTGAAGAGCCAAAGAAAATCACATCATAGGGTTGTCGAAATGAGAGCGTTTCTCGAGACAAGGTTCTATAGGGGGCCGTGACTTGTTGTCTAGAGCAAAAGGTAATCCTATGATACCCATGTTGATATAAGTAGGCAGCGACTTTCCTATTGATATCCGAGTATCCTACGAATAAAAAATTCGTATATATCGACTTGTCGTAGCTGAGTAGAATTTCTTGAACGACAGATTCTATGGTCACTTGATGATCGGGAAACCCGATGCGTGAGCGATACTCCTTCCCTTCCTTTAGAGCTTTTTGAAATAAAAAATGAAGATCAAAAGGCAACTCTCTCTCTTTGCTTCCTTTTAAATAGGCTCGTTTTACCTGTCCTTGAATTTCCGTTTCCCCAAAGATCAAACTATCTATACCACTGGTGACCTGAAACAGATGAGTAAAACAAGACAAACCTCTATGACGGTAAGGACGTATTCCCTGGGATGTCAATTCTGAAAGTAAGGCGGCTTGAGCAATTTCAGGACTTTCTGAATAATAATAAAGTTCGGCTCGATGACAAGTAAGTAACGGGATAAACGCTCCTCCTTTGCCTAAAAAACGCTGTGCAAGGAAAAGATTTTTTTCAAAAGATTGCAGATATTGAATCGCACGCTCTCTTTCTTTCAAAGCGGCTTCACGATAACTGATTCCAACAACTCCTAACACCATAAGCACGATTCGATAATTTCAGAACAGTATGAAGGAAACTTATACTAAATTTATAAATGAAAAGTAACTTAGCTGTATAGACGAAGAGAAAATTAGAAGCCATCAAATAATCTATTTTCTCTGCTCATTGCGTTTTGAAGGCGGTTGCCTATCCCATATACCAGAGGATCTTTACGTTGCTTTAAAAATTGAAAGGTAATTTTGACTACGATCTCTAGGAGAAATCAATGAAGAAGGCAGGCCTATGTTTTGCAGTTCCCGTGTTTTGTTCTTCCTTGATTAGGAAAAAGAGGTTCGGGTAAGATGCGTTTTGAGCTCCTCGGGGAGTTCCAAGGATTCTGTCCTTAAATGATAAGACTTTAGCGGATGGATATGCAGTTTAAAGCTGAGTTCATGTGATAGCGATACATTCCCAAGACTAAGATCCATAAGTTTCGTCTTAGTACGAAACTTATATGTTGAGCTTGTCCCTTTTCTTGGCGCAAAATAGATAAGCAATCAAAAGATTGTCCTATCCGCTCTTCTTAAAAATTCAACAAAATATCACACATGGCGGCATACACAGAAGCAAGCATTCTTTCTTTGGCCTCTCTTGATCACATTCGTCTTCGGGCGGGGATGTACATTGGAAGGCTTGGCAATGGTTCTCAAAAAGAGGATGGGATTTACACTCTTTTTAAAGAAGTGGTTGATAATGGGATTGATGAATTTATCATGGGTCATGGTAAATCTTTAAAAATTTCTGCTAGTGACAAGCAGATCTCCATTCAAGATCAAGGTCGTGGCATTCCTTTAGGTAAACTTATAGATTGTGTTTCTAAAATCAATACGGGAGCTAAATATACCCAAGATGTTTTCCATTTCTCTGTAGGGCTGAATGGCGTGGGACTCAAAGCTGTGAATGCACTTTCAGAAATATTTTCTGTACGTTCTGTAAGAAAGAAAAAATACCACCTTGCCACCTTCCATCGAGGAGTTCTGCAAGAGTCTAAGCAAGGTTCTACCAAAGATCCTGATGGAACTTTTGTTTCCTTTACTCCTGATCCTAGTATCTTCCCTGAGTTTACTTTTAACCACGACTTCCTAAAAGATAAAATCCGCCAATACACCTACCTACATTCGGGATTAGAGATCCGATTTAATGATGAGGTGTTCATATCTCACAACGGTCTCAAAGATCTTTTCGATGCAGAGATCACTGAGCCCCCTTTATACTCTCCTCTTTTTTTTCAAAATGAGGATTTAACTTTTATCTTTTCTCACCTTGAAGGAAATACGGAGCGTTATTTTTCTTTTGTCAATGGACAAGAGACTCTTGACGGAGGAACACACCTGACTGCCTTTAAGGAAGCCATAGTAAAAGGGGTCAACGAGTTTTTTGGAAAAACATTTGTTTCCAATGACATTCGAGAAGGCATTGTGGGCTGCATAGCAATAAAAATAGCCTCGCCAATTTTTGAATCGCAAACGAAAAATAAGCTTGGGAATACACAGATTCGGTCTTCTTTAATTAAAGATGTAAAGGAAGCGATTGTACAGGCCCTACGTAAAGATAAAGTGGCTCCTGAGCTTCTTTTAGAAAAAATAAAATTCAATGAGAAAACTCGAAAGAATATCCAATTTATAAAACAAGATCTTAAGAGCAAACAGAAGAAAGTCCATTATAAAATTCCCAAACTTCGGGACTGTAAATTCCATTATAACGATCGCTCTCTGTATGGTGAGGCCTCTTCGATTTTCCTTACCGAAGGGGAGTCTGCGTCCGCATCAATTCTTGCTTCAAGAAATCCCCTCACACAAGCTGTCTTTTCACTTCGAGGAAAGCCTATGAATGTCTTTTCCTTAGAAGAAACCAAAATGTATAAAAATGATGAGTTATTTTATTTAGCAACTGCTCTAGGCATCACGCAAAACGAGATTCAGCATTTACGTTATAACAAAGTCATCCTGGCTACTGATGCGGATGTAGACGGTATGCATATTCGTAATCTTTTGATTACTTTCTTCCTTAAAACACTCTTGCCTCTTGTAGAAAATAATCACCTCTTTATCTTAGAAACCCCTTTGTTTAAAGTTAGAAACAAAACGACTACGCTCTACTACTATTCTGAGCAAGAAAAGATGCAGGCGTTACAGCAATTTGGGAAAAAGGACTCCTCTTTAGAAATCACAAGGTTTAAAGGTTTAGGAGAAATTTCTCCTAAGGAATTTGCTGCGTTTATAGGTCCTGAGATCCGCCTCACCCCAGTTACGATTACCTCTTTAGAGAGCATTTCTTCGATCTTACAATTCTATATGGGGAAAAATACAAAAGAGAGAAAACAATTTATTATGGATAACCTTATTACTGATTTTTAATTTATGCGTGACGTTTCAGAGCTTTTTCGAACACATTTTATGCATTACGCGTCTTACGTAATTTTAGAGAGAGCGATTCCTCATATTCTTGATGGCTTAAAACCGGTGCAGCGTCGACTTCTATGGACTTTATTCCTTATGGACGACGGGAAAATGCATAAAGTTGCCAATATTGCAGGAAGAACTATGGCTCTCCATCCCCATGGCGATGCCCCTATTGTTGAAGCTCTTGTTGTCTTAGCAAATAAAGGCTACCTCATCGACACGCAAGGAAACTTCGGAAATCCCCTTACGGGAGATCCTCACGCTGCTGCCCGTTATATAGAAGCACGACTCAGTCCTTTAGCTCGAGAAACGCTCTTTAATACCGACTTGATAGCTTTTCATGACTCTTATGATGGAAGAGAAAAAGAACCTGATATTTTACCTGCAAAGCTCCCCGTGCTTTTACTTCATGGTGTGGACGGGATTGCTGTGGGGATGACCACGAAAATTTTCCCTCACAATTTTGCAGAACTTTTGAAAGCGCAAATTGCAATTTTAAATGATAAAAAATTCACTGTGTTTCCTGACTTTCCTTCGGGAGGATTGATGGATCCCTCGGAGTATCAAGATGGATTGGGATCGATTACACTGCGTGCATCTATAGACATTATTAATGATAAAACGCTTGTAGTGAAACAAATTTGTCCTCAATCTACGACTGAGACTTTGATCCGTTCTATAGAGAACGCAGCAAAACGTGGCACAATTAAAATCGATACCATCCAAGACTTCTCTACAGATGTCCCTCACATTGAAATTAAGCTGCCAAAAGGCTCTCGAGCCAAAGAGATGCTTCCCTTGTTATTCGAGCATACTGAATGCCAGGTGATTCTCTATTCTAAGCCCACAGTCATTTACGAGAATAAGCCTGTAGAATGTTCGATATCCGAGATTCTCAAACTGCATACTACAGCTCTACAGGGGTATCTTGAAAAAGAACTTTTGTTGCTCCAAGAACAACTTACTTTGGACCATTATCATAAAACCTTAGAATACATCTTTATTAAACATAAGCTCTATGATTCTGTCCGAGAAGTCCTAGCCATAAACAAGAAAATTTCTGCTGATGACCTACATCAAGCAGTGCTCCATGCTCTGGAGCCCTGGCTTCATGAGCTTGCAACTCCCGTTACAAAACAAGACACCTCTCAACTTGCTTCACTAACGATTAAGAAAATCCTTTGCTTTAATGAAGAGGCATGCACTAAGGAACTGCTAGCCATAGAAAAAAAACAAGCAGCGATACAAAAAGATCTTGGAAGAATAAAAGAAGTCACCGTCAAGTACCTCAAAGGACTTTTAGAACGCCATGGACACTTAGGAGAGAGAAAAACACAGATCACAAACTTTAAGACGGCAAAGACATCTATCTTGAAACAACAAACCTTAATTTAAAAAACTAAGTTTATCTAAAAAACTTCTGATTAATAAGAGATGGTAAAATATTTTCTTTTTAAATTAGAATTAAATTTATAGACACTATAACCATTGTAGTACGTATGGAACCACGTCACATTTATATAAGAAAACCAGAGACTCCAAAAGCTCCTGACGTAGAAAAGCCTGGTGTACCTGAGTACATGACGATGGCAAACACTCCTACCTTCGAGGGTCCTGTAAAAACTCTTGATCAGCTACGCCGAGCTCTTATCGAGCAACGAGGAGCTGAGGAAGGGCAAAAAATGTATGATAATTTCATTCAGTCTATTTTAATTTCAACATTTGGGCTTGTACATAAGGATATGGACCGAGCACAAAAAGCTTCTAAGCGTATGAGATCTGTCTATAAAGAGCAGTAATGTCGTTTACCTATTTCCTAGCGCTTCCCGTAGATAGGCTTATGCAAGAACGGTTCCTCTGTTCTCCCAAACGTTGGGCTCCTTTTATCAATTCGCCTTTATACCTTACTCTCATTGCTGACCACGATACTCCTTATTTGGCTAAGAATCTTGATAAGTTTCCCTTACCTGTAGAGCAATGGGAAAAAACGGTCCTGCACGTCTCTAGCCTATTGAAGTCTATATTTTTATGTTCAGACCTTTCCTCTTTAAGGTTGCTGGCCTGTACAAAATTCGAAATCTTGACTTTGAACGACCTTTATTGCGCCCAAAATATCTAAAAAATTGCTTTACAAAGACACTCGCATCTTTCCCTTGACTAAAAATTTTGCTTGTCAAACTGCCATCGAAGTTTGTCATGATGATGTTTGAGCTACATAGGTTAGCCTCAGTTGATTCCAGCATTTTATCTTAATTCAACGCATTTCTATCTTTTTAGACTCATTAAATTATTTTTGAAAAATTCTAAGTGTCTAAGATTCAAAAAGAGACTCTTTCTTTCAATAAAATCGCTAGATCCTTAACTGATTCGATATTAAACTAGTAAAGAAAGTTATCAAGATTTCAATGAAAACTGTGACTTCCTTTACTGTATGTAAAGAAAACTCGGGGCGTTTAGACAAGTACCTGACTGAGGTGCATCCCAAATATTCTCGAGCTTTCTACCAAGAACATATCTTAAGTGGTCTTGTCCAAATCAATGGGCAAATAAACACCAGGGTGGCAACGCGCTTAAATTGTGGTGATATAGTCACTATAGATATCCAAGAAAAGGAAGAACTTCTTGAGCTCCTACCCGAAGCCATCCCTCTAGATAAGGTTTATGAGGATGGAATGATCTTAGTGATCAATAAACCTCGGGATATGGTGGTCCATCCAGCACCTGGTCATTTCCATGGAACCCTGGTTCATGCTCTTCTCCATGAAATAGGAGAGAGACTGAAGGAAGAATTCCCTGAGGAACCTTGGAGACCTGGAATCGTACATCGACTTGATAAAGATACCTCGGGATTGATTATTACTGCAAAAACGCGGCAGGCCAAGAAGGTTTTCAGCGAGCTTTTTTCAACCAAGCGGTTAAAGAAAAGCTACTTAGCAGTTTGTATAGGGAAACCTAGGAGTACTACGATCCATACACATATAAGCCGGCATCAAAACAAACGTAAAGAAATGACTGTAAGCTCTCAAGGAAAAGAAGCCGTTACCCACTGCCAAGTCCTTGCTTTTAATGGAAAACTGAGTTTTGTTGCCTTGTCTCCAGAGACAGGAAGGACCCACCAGCTTAGGGTTCATATGAAACATTTAGGGACTCCTATTCTTGGGGATCCTGTGTATGGAATCCCCTCTATGAATTCGAGTTACGGTCTTGATAAACAACAATTGCATGCCTATAGCGTTGATTTCACTCATCCAGAAACCCGGCAATTTTGTTCATTAAAGGCGGGTTTACCCGAGGATATGCGTTCCCTCTTAATAAAAGAATTCCGCAATGAAACAACTATATTAAATAAAAATTTATTGGAATCGATTTTAAAAGAACAATAATTCATTAAAAAGTTCATTTATTTTAGGAAACGCATTAAAATTAATTAAAATTGAATTTCATTTTTTAACATCTCTTTTTAAAGACAACGCGAATTAGTTAAGGATTACTATGAAAGAATTTTTAGCCTATATCATTAAGAATCTAGTGGACCGCCCTGAAGAAGTCCGTATTAAAGAAGTTCAGGGGACTCACACGATTATTTATGAACTAAGTGTAGCTAAACCTGATATCGGGAAGATCATTGGCAAAGAAGGCCGTACGATCAAAGCGATTCGTACTCTTCTGGTTTCTGTAGCAAGCAGGAACAATGTAAGGGTCAGTTTAGAAATTATGGAAGAAAAGTAGCCTTAAGCCTAGCTTAAGTACTTCTCATTGAAATTGCTAGCCTAAGGGAAACCGAAGGCTACCACTTCAATAAAAAATAATTGCACGCATAAAGATAAACTCGGACCGAGCAGGACTCGAACCTGCGACCATTCGCTTAGAAGGCGAATGCTCTATCCACTGAGCTATCGGTCCCTATTCTTGTACAACCTTGGGGTATTGAGCACGAAAGCGAGCAAAGGAAATCCCTCAATCAGTATAGGTCTACCAAGAAAAAAGTCAATTCTGACACAAGATTTTCTTGTTCCCTAAAGAACTTCTTTCAAAGCTATATAAAAAGCGAATTCCACCTCCTTACCTGTAATTTTATAGGTAAAATTAAGGAGCAACTTGGATTGTATTCTCCGATCTTATAACCTGGAAAGTTAGAACCAAAAGTTGCTTTATTCTAAAAAAGGATGGTCATGTTCAATAACAAAATGATCCTAATTGCTGGCCCCTGTGTTATTGAGGGGGAAGATATTACATTGGAAATCGCAGGGAAATTACAGTCCATACTCGCCCCTTATTCGGATCGGATCCAATGGTTTTTTAAAAGCAGTTACGACAAAGCAAATCGCTCTTCCCTAAACTCATTTCGAGGGCCTGGTTTGACAGAGGGATTGCGCATCCTTGCCAAAGTCAAAGAAACTTTTGGCGTGGGCATTCTTACAGATGTCCATACGCCTCAAGACGCTTACGCGGCTGCCGAAGTCTGCAATATCCTTCAGGTACCTGCGTTCCTCTGCAGACAAACCGACCTCCTCGTTGCAACTGCAGAAACTGGCGCTATAGTAAATTTAAAAAAAGGGCAGTTTCTCTCCCCTTGGGATATGGAAGGCCCAATAAATAAAGTACTCTCTACAGGAAATAACAAAATCTTACTTACAGAAAGAGGGTGTAGCTTCGGTTACAATAACCTTGTTTCTGATATGCGCTCGATTCCTGTTTTATCCCGTTCAGGATTTCCTGTAATTTTTGATGCCACGCACTCCGTGCAGCTCCCTGGAGCTCTATCTACAGAAAGTGGTGGTCTGACAGAATTCGTTCCTACTCTTTCACGAGCTGCTTTAGCTGCAGGAGCTCATGGCCTTTTTATAGAGACCCATACCAATCCAAAAATCGCTAAAAGTGATGCAGCTTCTATGTTGAGCTTAGAAGAATTCGCAGCTCTCCTCCCCACCTGGGATCAATTATTTACTTGCGTCAGTTCCTTTGATATGGTCTCAGCATGACAAAATTTCTATACTGCGGGCTCTTTTATTCTCTAGGACTACTTGTCTTGGCTTTTGGGACTATGGTAGCCATTATTCAAGTGGACCAGATTTGCGATGTTTCCTGTATGAACAAGCACTTCCAAGAATCCCCCCCTTTTTTAAAAATAAAAAAGGTGAATGTCTCCAAACAAATTTGCTCTCCTGAAGAACGATTCTTCCATTGTAAAATTGATAAATCGTGTATGGAACTGCATTTTCCTCAGTCTAGTTATTCCTGTAAAGAATACCTCACCCGGATCTCAGGGCATATTCTAACACAAAATTTTGAAAAGCAAATGCAATTCCGAGGAAACTCAGGATTACTAAATTACCAAGATGGTTCCTTACATGTGTATGACTGCCGTTTCCAAGTAGATCCTGTACCTGGGTATGGGTCTCCAGATAAGGAGGACAGTTCTTCAGGAGGTATGAAAACCCTCTATTTATCTTTATTCAGGAATTAAGCCTCTATGCCTATACTTTCTGTGTGTAATCTCGTAAAGAAGTATAACAAGAAGCCCGTGACAAATGATGTGTCTTTCCAAATCAACCCCGGGGAGATTGTCGGCCTACTCGGCCCTAACGGAGCAGGAAAAACAACAGCATTTTATCTTACTGTAGGCTTAATTCGCCCTGACTCTGGGAAGATTATCTTTAAAAATGTCGATGTCACCAAAAAAACTATGGACCATCGTGCACGACTGGGAATCGGTTATCTTGCTCAAGAACCCACAATTTTTAAAGAACTCACAGTTCAAGATAACCTGATTTGCATTTTAGAGATCATTTACAAAGCGCGTAAACAACAATCCCATCTTTTAAACACCCTGGTTGATGATTTGCAACTAGGTTCCTGCCTCCATAAAAAGGCAGGAACCCTATCTGGAGGGGAACGACGAAGATTGGAGATCGCCTGTGTATTAGCTTTAAATCCCAGCGTATTGTTGTTAGATGAGCCTTTTGCGAATGTAGATCCTCTCGTCATTCAAAACGTCAAGTACCTAATTAAAATTCTAGCAGGACGTGGAATCGGCATTCTAATTACAGATCACAATGCTAAAGAGCTCCTTTCTATTGCTGATAGGTGTTATTTGATTATTGATGGGAAGATCTTCTTTGAAGGGTCTTCAAGCCAAATGATCAGTAACCCTATGGTAAAGCAACATTACCTGGGAGACTCGTTCTCATACTAATGGATCTCACAAAAGTCTCTAGGGAAAGGAGCGCTACTGTATTCTGTAAGAATCCTTGCTAATACCTCAAAGCCATCTTCTTCTAGGATAGTGACTCCTGGTTTGACTCCTCGCTCAGCTAATTTAAATGCCTTAAATGTATTGCAAATACGTCCTGTGAGTCTGATGCCCACACCCTTTAAGTTCATTACGGAGGCATAATCTCCAAACATTTTTAAGGAAAGTTCACAAGCAGTAACTGCAAAGAGAATTTGATATCCAGGGTAGCGCTTTTTTAAAGTGTGTAAATGTTTTGCGATATCTATAAATGTAGGGATGATCACAGTAGTGTATCTACGAGCATTCAGCCGCATCATGGTCCCTATAGAACATGAGGCACATGTAGGATGTGAAGGATCATACCGACAAGCATCATTGAAACGCCCTTCAGGACATGCCTTAGGCTTTTGACAATAAGAAAATCCTAACAAAAGGATTCTATGAGGACGACGCATCTCCTCTAAAATATCCTCAATATTACTACAGCCATAAAAAAATAGGTTGCCCTCCTGTAAGGCCTCCTTAGGAGCTATCAAAGCCTTAGCTAACCGAGCTAAAGAACCAGGATCTTTCAGAAAATCATAGGCAAGCTGTCTAGCATCTTTTAAAGAGGCCAGATAAGCAAGCGTCTTCATACGCAGACCCCGTCTTGTAGCTTTAGTAATATAAGGAATATTAGGTTTGTGCTCTGGTCTAGACATAAATACGGAATCATAACAATTAGCAACGGCCGCACACTGCCACGAAGCACAGGGGCAGTCACACAAAAACCCTAGAAGCATTTTCCATAGCTCAGGGAATGGCAATATTTTAGATAGTATACAGCCTGAACGATAATCTAATCTAGTAGAGGTTCGTCATCAGAGAGGACTTCCTCTGCGATTGCCTTGATTGTAGTGAGACCTTCAGGGAAACCTAAACTACATAATAATTCATTTACATGTTCTAACTCTGTAGTCAGCTGGTCGTTGATAAACTCCAAGCGAGCGAGTTGCTGTTGCATATGAGATGTTGGATGCATAAGACCCCTCCGTAACGATTCATAAAGAAGAGGAGCGAAAAACATGCCAACATCTCCGCAAGATTAAAATTTTTTTAAGATTTAGAAATCCAAGTTTAGAAATTGAAGAACTATCCTGTCAGGCTTCGTGCTAAACTTAAGTACATTTGATTTAAAAGCTGTAGAGAAGTCGCGACTACAGTCCACTCCTGCTGCATAGAAGTCAGGTGCATCTGCAAATCTAACTGGAAGTTCTGTCCCATATCCGCAAAAGATTGCTGGTCTGACTGTATTGTAGATTGCAGTGGGAACATACCCCCATTAATCATATTTCCTACTAACCCGGACACTAAAGCTTCTTCAAGAATCTGCAATCGCGCTTGCCATTGCTCTTGCCCCTCTTTAACTTCAAAAGTTCCTGCTACAGAACCTCCAGCTATAGACAAAGGCTGTAAGTAATTTTGCAATAACACTAAAGAACCTGAGATAGAATTGATGTTGTCCTCGTAGTTCCTTAAGGAATCTAAAATCGTGGAGCGCTGCTCATTCGTGATTTTATCATCTTTAAGCACTCTAGCTCTTTGTTCTTCAATAACTGTAAGAGCTCCCCGTGTTTCTTGGAGATACAAAGCAGCTTGCTTTCGCTCCTGATCCAACTTTGCCTGAGCGCTTTCTTGAGATCCTGGGAAGGCATTCGCTCCCCCAGCACCTACTGCCGGCTGTTGTCCCACATAACTAGCAAAATTGAAATACGTAGCTCCATTGACATATTGAGAAATCGCATCAATAATGGAATTTCCGACAGAAGATCCTAAGTTGCTATAATATAGCTTCTTATAGATTTCATTTAGATAATCGACCTCTTTAGGCATATAACGATCGATCAACACAGAGGCGACTGCCGAAGGTAGGGGGAGAGCCCGTAATTCACTAGCCTGTGATAACAATTGCCCATCAAACAGTTCTGTTTTCATATTGGTGAATTGTTGCAATTGACTCTGAAGATCTTCGATTTTGTTCTGTACATTTTCTGATTCTACAGCAGCAAGAGCCTTAAACCGAAAATAACTTCGTGCCGTAGATTCGGCGTTTGTTTTTGCTAGTTTCGTAATTTCTGGCAAAAATCCTATAGATCCATAATTTAACAGGATTTGATTAATCTCAACTTTGCCGTTTTTCTCAGAATATATAGTATATTGTAAGGTACTTGAGTTCACCGTTACGGAAAAGGAACCGCTTGAATTTACAATTGAAGTCATCGCGGATTTTATAGATGATGCTAACTGAAAACTAGAGTTATCTAATTCTTTAGCTTCTTCAAGGATAGCAGCTTTAACGTGGTCCATGGTTGCAGTAGGGTTTAAAGCAACTACAGTAGATGCTGTAAAATAAGCCCAGATAGCACCAAGGTGCTCACCACACTTAAAGGTAACCAAAGATTTTATACACTCATTAATCAGTTTCTGTTGCTCAGCAGTTAACTCATTGAAACGAGAATTTAACCCTCGGGCTGTTTGTAGAGCTCCAGCTAAAGCCGCACTACTAATATCACCTTGAGAGGAACTCAGATCAATTGGAGCAAAAGTTCCAATTAAAGAGCCAACAAAGCTAGACAAATTGGAAAACATCGTTCCTTGATGCTGGTTAACATAGATACTTGCATCAAGTACCGTATCAAAGGATCCTAAAGCCGCAACTTGATCTGAGTATAAGTCTGTTATATGTTGACAGAACATAATTTTATCATTTCTAGTCAGGTCAGAAGAATTAATGACTGCGGCGAGTTTTTCTCCAGCATCCTCAATCCGTTGTAATCCTGCTTCATCAAAATTACCTACATGATCTGCTAAAGCCTGCAGCTCTGTCGCAATCTCAGCAAAGATAGTAAACTGCTCTGGTGTAAGGACTCCTTGTACCGCTGTAAGGATGTCTTTGAACCCTTCGACTCTACCGTCTGCAAACGTTTGAGTTAAAGTAGCTTGATTTCCATATTTGCCTGCCAACTGGTTCGTAAAGTCTGTTTTCATTCCCCCAGTAAACGTATCTGCTCGTTGGATTGCAGTGAAGATCTCCTCTGGGAAATTGTAGAGAGTCTGAAAATTCTCTTCTGTTAAATTATTCCCCGCAGCGACTAAAGCCTGAAGTTCAGTATTTAATTTATCAAAGACATCTTTATTTGCAGGATTCTTACTATTAACTGAGGCCATGATAGTGGTCATAACCGTATTAAGCTCAACGATAAGATCTTGCGCCCACTTCTGTTTTACTGCGTTATAATAGGCCCCGACTCCAGATCCTGTAGCTGCTGGCGTACTTGCTGTAACCTGAACAGATGCATGTGTAGAGGAAAGAGGTTTCTCATGAATGGCTGCCACAGGAATAGACTTCGCTACTGTCGCACGCTCCACTTCATATTTGTGTAGCTTCTCGACGGCAGAGCGGTAGCGCTCGCTCGCCCTCTGATCCAAAACTTCGATCAACCGTTTTAGTATGTCACGTTCCGCTGTAGTCTTCTCATAATTAGCGATATGTTCTAAAGATTCCCTGTGTCTTTGTGCAAAAGAATGCATTGAAGACACTAGAGAGAGTTTTTTATAAAATGTTGAAATAGAAGTGCTATAAATCATATCAATGTCTGCTTAGATAAGAACAGTGTTATTTTTAATTAACATTAACATTAATAAATTATTTTTTTAATTCAAAAAATTCGTCAAATGTTTAAAAAGAAAACTATCAATATTATAGAAAACAAATTATTTTTTATTTGAAAAGCTTCATAGAAAAAAACAAAACAAAGTACGAAAATAAAATAAAAATATTATTTATTTTCTATGTCTACCTTTTCTATCCAAAATCGACTAAGAACCATTTCAGGTGAAAGTACTCGAATCATCAAGCTGGACCATAAGTACTCTGGTTTTGATCCCAGATCAGTGCCTGCGATAAATTTAGAAGAGTTAAATTCAGGGATTTATGCTCTAAGGCATTTAATGAACGCCCTGCAATCAGAAAATACCAATGTTGCTGCTTTATTAAACCCAAACAATACGATCTTCCCCACAACATCTTGGACAGATTACAAGCATTCGCGTCCGCAAGCTAGCTCTCCAAGAGCACCCTCATCACAAACTCCCACAGATATCGTATCAGCAGCAGCTCTTGCTTTAGTTCTTGTTATTGACGGAGGTCTAGCGGAATTAGTGGCCTCCGTTACAGAAATTGATCTCGGAGCTTTATCCACTATATCCACAGTTCGTCAGTTAATGGCGAGCTACCTCGGTTTGACAACTCTAACAGCTGAACAAGAAAAGGTTGTATTTTCCAGCTCCTATGTTCCTTCAGAAAAAAATCTCCTTGAACATGTAAAACAAGAAAAAGCTGCTGAAATCCAAGCTAAGCAAGAAGAAATAAAAGCAGTATTAGAAGCTAAAGGAGTCTCTACTGAAGAGATCGAAGCGATACTTAAGGAATATCCTGATATCTATGCAGCAGATTTCTTCAAAGAGTTTATAGAAGAGCCTTTACATACATATCGTGCAAAAGTCGGTGCACCGATCCAAGAGATGAATGAGAACGCGATTCAGCTGCTTCCTACACCTCCTGCGATCACTCCTGACAATGTCAATGAAGTCAACGGAATGAACACCCTCAGCACTATTTTACAAGCTATAGATGATGCTATTAAACAAGCTCCTGCACTTGGTGGGGATCAGGAAATCATTACTATACTACAAACTTTGGTTCCCCTAGTCGATAAGACCACGTTTACAAAAGCTGAATTCGATCTTATTTACACAGCAACACAACTTCCTAATACAGCATCTTTAAAACTCTACCTTACGGATAGACAAATTGCTGAGTATCGAGGGAAAATCACGAAAGTATATCAAAATTCTATCCAAAATCTCTCTGAGACAAAACGTGTAGTTGAAAACAACCGAAGCATGCTAGAAACACAACTCTCCATGTTCCAACAAGCACAAAATTGCTTTGTTACTTGGATTAGTCAAGCCAATGCACTTAACATAGCCATCACTAATAAATATATTTCTGCTGTACTTACGACTTCTATGGAGATGTACGGAGGTCTCCTTTGCCTTTCTTATATGTACGAAAGGTTAGCCGATGATGAAAAAGCAATTTTTGACAAAAGTGTGAATGAGTATTTACCGATTCACATCGTTGTTGGTGGTTCATGGGTAAATGGCTGGATAGCAAAAATGGCAGCCTATCAAGAACTCGCGGAATACTCTTTAGGAACCGCAGTTACAAGTCAAGATCAAATCAAAGCTTATTTACAAACACGAGGGAATGAGTTTAAAGCTACGCGTCATTTTTTCCATAATATTGGGGATCAAATGTACCAATTTGCTAATGAGACTGTCTTTGGAAATTGTCTTACAACAGCAAATGGTGCGATACAGCCCGATTTAGGTGGTTTTATCAGAGAAGCAATGACGAATGTTGGAACTGTTGAAGCCGATTATGTAAGCAATGCTCAGAGGATCCTAAATGAATTTAATACGGCTGCAACTGCGCATGTTTTACAATTACAATTACAAATAGCTGAGTTACAAAAGAAAGCAGATGACTTAGACCCAGGAAAAGCCTCTTTCACTGAGAACCGTAAATTTGCTGTTGCTGCTTGGATCACATCGGAGAGCTTAGGAGATGCTTTAATTTCTATGATTTTAAACTCTCAGCTACCAAAGCAAGAGGCTTTTTTAAAACCTTTGATCGAAGAAATTAACTTCAATAACCTCGCAGCGAATGCCTTAAACAGCTTGCTACAGATTACCAATGAATTTTCTACGACTTCTGTCTACTATAGCCTCTCTTCCTATTTAGTTCAGAGTAAAACTGGACAAAACCTGTTTGCTGGTGATTACTATGAAACACTTCTAGCTGCAGCTAGAGAACGGGAGTATATTTATCGCGACACTGCGAGATGTAAACAAGCGATTAATCTAGTCAATGGACTTCTCCAAAAAATTAACTCTCTTCCAGGGGCTACCTCAGCACAAAAACAAGAAATGCTTAACGCAACTACCTATTATCAATACAGCTTATCAGTCACTTTAAACCAACTTACTGTATTAGAATCTTTACTCGCGGGTCTCAAAATGACTCTTCAGACAACTAGTAATAACAAATACGACAAAAGTGTGTTTAAAATTGAAAGTTTTGATGACTGGATTCCAACTCTAGCTGCTTTGGAAAGTTTTCTAACTAGTGGATTCCCTAATATCAGTGCGACAGGAGGCCTAGGTCCTTTATTTACCCAGGTGCAATCCGATCAGCAAACGTATACTTCTCAAGGCCAGACACAGCAGTTGAACCTACAAAACCAAATGACCACTATCCAACAGGAGTGGACATTAGTTTCCACATCCATGCAAGTATTAAACGGTATTTTATCACAGCTTGCTGGTGCCATCTATTCCAACTAATTGCATCCTTAGGAGTTTTTAGAGCTCCTAAAGGATCTTTTCTTCTCCTTTACCCTATACTTTTTCTTTATCCATCTGCAGCTTAGAAAGAACATCTCCTAAGCTGCTGATCAATTAACAAGATTGGAATCAATCATGGAAGAGAAACTCTAAAAAAGTATAGAGGACCTTGCAAACCATTCTCTAAAATCAAATAAAAGCTTAGAAAAGAAGTTTAAAACTGGTGTCTTTTATTTATTGAAGATCGTTCTAGTGTGTTGGTAAGGCCTCAACAAAGGCCTTACCAAAGCACATAATAATCTCTCCAAACGAACACTTAGGTGTTGTTATTGGAGATAACCAGAATATAGAGAGCCGATATTGACCAGCACCTGCTGAATAAACAAGGAGTTCGTTTCAAAGGAAAGTGCTTTTATTTCAGCTGCTGTCCTAGATCCTTCAGCAAACAAACTTTCTAATTTAGCTATGAACTTCTGTGTAGAGTCATTAGAAAGTTGCACATAAGGATAGCCAAACTGTGGAGGCTTTGTCACTGCCGATGTAAGCTTTTGTCTGATCTCCTCATTATTCGCTTGAGGATTCGACTGGATGATCTGCATTACAGATTGTAGTGCCGAAACTTGACTATAGACATCTCCAAGAGTTCTGCTATTGCCAGAAATCACCCTAGCGAGGGCTTGATCTGTTTTTTCTGGTCCTCGAGCTTCTGTTCGTGCTCTAGGAACGGATCGTGTGAGAGCGGGGGTACTTACATTGTTTATCACATCACGAGTCGCATCATTTCGTGCCCTACCATAGGCATCATTGATGGATTTGTAAGCATCATAACCTGCTGATATCTGTGTTTTATAATCAGAACCTGTAGATTTTGAGGTCTTGTAAAGCTGTTTTACAGATGACCCTATAGAACTTGCTGCAGCGGGAGGAACTCCTGCGCTCACAACAGCAGCAGAAGCGATCTGTCCTAAAGCATTGAGTATGCCCTGTTGTTGCCCAGCTTTACCTAGAGCCGCTTCTAAAGCTTTCTGAGCATCTGCCAGCGCTGCAGCAGCACTGTCATCTCCAGCGGCTTTCGCTGCTCTAGCTTGTGCTGCGAGCTCCTGTTGGGCAGCTTGAGAATCAGGATTTTCCGTATTGAACATGTGAATCATCTGACGAAACCCAGACATCAAAATGGAAGCGGTCTCATTTTCAGCATCATCTAACAGCATGGAAACACGAATACTACCAATACTACTTCCTTGTTGCTTGGAGCCTCCAACTGTAGTTCCTGGATTTGGAACATCAGAACCATCTGCAGGTTTGATATTTTTAAGATCTTTCTCAGCCTGTATTACCATTTGTTCCGCTTCTTGAAGAATTGGAGAGTCGGGGAACTTTTTCTGAGCTTCAGCTATTTGTGTCTTAGCAGTAGCGATTGCTGCTTTAGCTGAATCTATGTTGCTTATACTGTTATTAGATTTAGCATTTTCTACAGCTCCACTAGCGTTCTGTCCTGCAAAATATGCATCCCTAATCGCATTTCCATCTTTCTCTATCTGTGTCGCTGTAGCATCTGTCTGATCAACTAAAGATTGAGCAATTGCAGGCGTTTTCCCTGGGACTACTGGGTTATCTTGCATCTCTTTAAGAAGCTCAGCTGCTTTGTTATTGTTTGCTACAGATTGGAGAAGAGCAGCCTGTAAGAGGTCGAAGGAAGTCAGTTTACCTAAAGAGTCAAGAATCGCTTGGTTATCCGAAGCATATTTCGCTAATTCTGTAATTTGCGCGCCAACTTTAACTGCATCGGCATTCTTAGTTTCCCACTCCGCAGCGATTGCGGTTTCCTCATCAGTAGCCGCTGTATCCTTTATATTAGTGACAGCATCCTGGAGGCTCACCAAAGCAGCCTGTATGTCAGCTAGTGATGTTGAGGTAAAGATAGTATCGTAAGCTGTTTGCGCTTGAGTCTTATAATCATCAAACGTGGGTGGAGGAGGCGTAGGTGCGGTCGCTGTCGTTGAGTCCACGTCTGCAGATCTGCTAGTAGAAGACGAGCTGTTACTAGAAGCAATACCCAGCTTATCTGCCAGACTCATGAGAGCATTCACTGCAGAACGCAAGATGCTCCATCGCTCTACAGAATCGGTCTTAGATTCTTTAGGCTTAGCTTCCGCACCTGCTATTCTTTGAGCTTCCGCACTCTTATTTGCTGCACTCGCCTCCAATCCTTGAGCAGAAAGATCTGCGGGAGGTGTGCGTTCTGTTTCGTCTATAGGACCTGGACCAATAGGATTAACCATAAAAACTCAAAAAATAATAAAAATCTTTTAGTTTTATTATAAAAAATAAAAAAAAAGCTCTCACTAATAATTAATGCGAGCCTGTTTTTAAAGATTTTATTAAAATTTGACTTAAAACGCTGAAATTATACCTAGATCAAACTTTCGGAAAGTAAAATCACTGCCGAGTTTATCGTTTGCTGGTTTGGAGTAAGCCCCATAAGCTCTGAATGATAGAGAATCTGTGATGCCATACATATATAGAGCGGAAAATCCTTTATAATTTGTAAAACCATTAGCCTCTTTAGGATCATAGTTAGCAGCAATTGCTTGGGCGAACCAAAACTTTAATAAATTACCACGGCCAATCCCTGAAACATCTATTTCTGGAACCGACAAGGCTTCGACATACTCATAACGTACTGTGGCAGACCAGTCTCCAGCTTTTCTGAGTCCCCCTAAAGTTCCTCCAATAAACCAAGCTAGGTTTTCTTTTCCATTTAACGTAGTCTTCGTAGCCTTTGCTAAAGGGTTCATTAAGAAAGCTCCATAAAGATATAGAGGCTTTTTCTGTCCATTGATCCAAGGAACCTGACTACGCTTTCCGACGAGCCACTGCCAAACACAGTATTTGTATTTCATAGCGTTTGTAGCAGCTTTTTCTGTAGTGGAGGTTTCTGAAGGAACGAATGTGTTCCAGTCGACAACACTACATTTCACAAAAAACTGTTTAGGCAAACGATTGAGAATCCCTTCTACAACCCAAGCATAATGTTTTTTTGTCATGTTCACGACGAAAGGACCTCCATGAACAATCACTTGATAAGGATAGTCCTTAGAAAGTTCTCGAGTCCAATATATATGTAGTCCGTCAAAATTTCTTTGGAATTGGACTTCTGACTCAAAGAGATCTCCTAAACCAGAACGTCCGATTTCCATAAAGAAATCTGTACGTGTTTCGGGATTCTTATAAAAACGATATCCTAGAAATGCTCTGTTGATATCAACACCAGCTGCAGTGTTTTCCCCTCCTGCAATTGCTGTCCAATTCATCTTTGAAGACAGCCAGTTCCTCTCAGCGCGATAATCAATATAGAGATAAAATTCACTACGATAACGATTTACTGGTAAGGGATTGTATTTATCTTTATCTGAGGGGTTTTTGATATCTTCTCTGAAATACAACCACCGGGCTCTAACATCTCCTGCTATTCTTAAAACGCCATCTTGCTTTCGCGTTTCTACAAAACCCCGTTTACTTAAGTAGTCTTTGACTTCGTCTAAAGTTGTATAAGTGTGACTTTTTACTTTTTGTTCCGAGAGAGGAAGTTCAGCGTATCCTGAAATTGTCAGCGCTAAAAGAACCACACTCGCTAACCATTGATATACCTGTTTTTTCATAGTATCCTTAGTATCAATATTAAGTGTAGAAACAGAAGACCAAGCAGGCTATCAAAACTTAAAGCTAAAAGAAAGCGACTGAGCTACAAGAAACAAACATGATTAATTTTGAGTGTCTTGCATCACGTGTTGTCTTTGCAAAAGACCCCGTTGCCCACGCCAGTATTCAAAAGAAGCCAAATTAATAAGATCTTCTACTCGAAGCAGTTTTGCAAAACCAAACAAAAAAGCCAAGAAAATGCAGCTCTCAGATAAAAAAGCAATTGCTTGAGCCGTTATGGAGGATAAGGGCCAAGCAAGTGGTGTGAGGGGGTTTAAGAAAATTACATATGTAGTTTGCGTAAGGATATTTAAGCCTAGAGTAATCATACAAGCAAGCATAGTGGTTCCCATAACTTTTATGGAACGCCGGATGCTCTCCCAAAGTAACTTAGAGTACATAGGGAGTCTTTTCGAAGAATAATACCAGAGGAAATATAACTGCACCCAAGCAGTTATGGATGTAGCATAGGAAATGCCCGAGACGTCTTTTAAAACCCAACGACCTAGAACCAAGCTTAAAACAATATTGGCCAAAGCCGTACCGATTCCTATAAAGAGCGGAACAGCATACTGCCGCTGTGCATAAAAAAGAACAGAGACTAAAGGAGCCAAGGCCATAGGGATAATACTGGCACCATAACCTCGCAATACACGAACAATAGCGTAGACAGCACTCTGAGGGAAAAGTCCGTGTTCATAAAGGACACGGACTCCAGGTAAAGCTAAGAGCAATAGCCCTGCTGTCATAATGATCATTACGGACATGGTTAGGGTGAGAACGAACTTCATAAGTTTCAATCCCCTCTCATGATCTTCTCGCTGTACACAACGAGAAATTGCTGGGAGGAGAACGGTAAACACACCAAAGCCAAAGAGATGTATGGGGAGCTGATAAATCTTTAAGGAGTACATAAGATATAGAGGGCCTATTTCATGTACATAGCGAGCCAAGCAGATATCAGAAAGAAGGTTCAGCTGGAAGATGCTTGAAGTTAAAATACCCAAAGATAAGGGAGCTAATAAAGCTCGAACACTATCGTGTTCTTGAGGTGGGCTCTTCGCTTCTAATAGAAATTTCCATACTCCAGGAACCGTGATTAACCATTCGAAGAAAAACCCGATAACTAGAGCCACGGATAAACCGATAATACGCTCTCTAGGATCTGAATGACGAGCCGCTATAACAAAGAAAATCCAAATGATATTTACAACTACGGGAGCTAATCCCACCCCGAAAAACTTATTTTCACAGTGAAGCAAAGCGCCGTTTACATTGTACATCATTAAGAAAATGCCACAGGGCAAGAGTATCATAGTAAGGAGAATCATATCGTAAGTCCCCTCTTCAACGTATTGAAGAACTACCCACAATACTGCTTCAATAAGCAGAGTGAATATAATAGTGCTGCCTTTAATCAATCTAGAAAAGCGTCGGAAAAAAAACGCCGCACGATCGAGACTTTGAGCACGGAGAAATTCAAAATGAGGGATGAAGGCTTGTTCTAGAATGAGCCCTCCTAAAATTTTTCTTAAGAAAAAAACAGTACGGAAACCTAACCAGAAAGCAGCTACAATTGGATCAGCTCCAAAATAGGTTGCCATTGCAATTTCTCGAAATATCCCTGTAATACGACTACAGAAAGTTCCGGATAATATATTAAAAATTGAACGAGCTAAGGAAACCTCATTGTCTTTTCTGCTCATTAAACCGTTTTCCCCTCCTCCTTTAAAACAAGACTATCTCTTCGACATTTCCCCCTATACTTCTTCAGAAATCACAATTGGAGGAAGCTATTTCAAGCTAAATAAAGCATCTTTACAGAGCTCTACATTGCGTTTGAGAAGCATAAGTATCATTTCATAATCTCTATGATATCGACATAGAAAGAAGCCTTTGTTTCATAACACCGTAAACGATACCTGTCAGCAGCTTTTTTCTATATAAAACTGATGCTTTCTTCTTATAAAAAGAGCTTTTTATGGATGATTCTTTAAAATATATTTTTTCTGTATTATTGCGATACTGCGCATTCGGTTTTGTTCAAAACTCAAGAATATGAAATTCTGTGGGGGAAGACATACGAAAGTTATTATTAAAATTTTTGAAAAATTGAAAAAGCCTCAAGAAATGAGCAGCTCAATCAAAGGACCTAGGTTTCCTCTGAAACTGGGTAGTTAAGAAAAGACCTTGAAATTTTATGAAAGTACTTCCTCCTCCCTCCATTCCCTTACTAGGGGCTCACACTTCAACTGCTGGTGGACTCAAAAATGCGATTTATGAAGGCCGGGATATAGGGGCTTCTACAGTTCAGATTTTTACAGCAAACCAAAGGCAGTGGCAAAGACGGGCTCTAAAAGAAGAAGTGATTGAAGATTTCAAAGCAGCGCTCAAAGAAACTGACCTTTCTTATATTATGAGTCATGCAGGATATCTGATTAATCCAGGAGCCCCTGATCCGGTAATTTTAGAAAAAAGTCGGATTGGCATTTATCAAGAAATTCTGGACTGCATCACTTTAGGCATTTCTTTTGTTAATTTTCACCCTGGAGCAGCTCTCAAAAGCTCTAAAGAAGACTGCATGAATAAAATTGTCAGCAGTTTTAGCCAATCGGCCCCTTTATTTGATAGTTCTCCTCCTCTTGTTGTTTTACTGGAAACCACAGCGGGTCAGGGAACGTTAATTGGGAGTAACTTTGAAGAATTGGGTTACCTCGTTCAGAATTTGAAAAATCAAATTCCCATTGGCGTGTGTGTAGATACTTGTCATATTTTTGCTGCGGGGTACGACATTACCTCTCCACAGGGGTGGGAAGATGTTCTTAATGAATTTGACGAGTATGTCGGTTTATCTTATCTACGAGCCTTTCATCTCAATGATTCTATGTTTCCATTAGGAGCGAACAAAGACCGCCATGCGCCCCTTGGAGAGGGCTATATAGGTAAGGAATCTTTTAAATTTTTAATGACAGATGAACGAACTAGAAAAATTCCTAAGTATTTAGAAACCCCTGGTGGGCCTGAAAATTGGCAAAAAGAAATTGGGGAACTTTTGAAGTTTTCAAAAAACAGAGATAGTTAGGAAGTTTTTTAAGTGCTTTTAGATCCCGAAGCAATCCAGTAGATCTTCTGAAATCAAAAAAAACGCCATACTGATATACAGTTGGCGTTTTCTAGAAAAGATTCTAAATCAACTACACTTATGTTCTATGAGATAGGAACTCACAAACAACAGAAATGTTGATAGGTAGAGGCAATTGAGCCTCGATTTGATCTTGCTCAGGAGATACAAGTAATTCCCCTTTAAAGCCTGTCTTATCTAAAGAAATGTAAGAAGGCAGAGAACTTTCGTCTTTGCTTTCTAGGGCATCTTTTACAGACTGAAGTCGTTTAGATTTTTCTTTTAGAGAAATCTGCATTCCAGGACGTAAAAAGAAAGAGCGTCTATCGACTCTTCGCCCATTAACTAAGATATGTCCGTGAGCAACAAGCTGCTGAGCAGCAAAAATTGTTTTTGCAAAGCCCATACGGTATACCATGTTATCAAGACGACACTCAAATCTTTCAAGGAACATTTGAGCAACATTTCCCTGCTTATGTATAACTTCTTTGAAAGCCTTAACCAGCTGCTTTTCCATAATCATGCCGTAGCAAGCTTTAAGCTTCTGTTTCTCTTCCAGTTGGAGCCCATAGTCAGACTTTTTCTTTCTCTGCATACCATGTTGACCTGGAGGATGAGGCTTCTTTAACAAAGGATTTCGGCTTCTGCCAAAGATGTTCGCACCAAAACGCCTTGCCACTCTATTTTTAGGGCCACAATATCGAGCCATGTATTTCAGTCCTTATATTTAATCCTTGGAAATCATCTATGCCCCTTGATTTTCATCCTGGGGCAATTTTGGCACTATTTTACAAAGCTCAAGGTGCGGAGTAAAATAAAAATAAAACGCACACTCATAACTTGACAAAATACCAAAGAGCATTTTAGTTCTAATGGCAATTTTCTACAATGCAATTATTTCCAAGATTATGTTAGAGTATTTATCATGGAAAAAAAATATTATGCACTAGCCTATTATTATATTACTCGTGTGGATAATCCACATGAAGAAATCGCTTTACACAAAAAGTTCTTAGAAGACCTCGATGTCTCTTGTCGTATTTACATTTCAGAGCAGGGTATCAATGGACAATTCAGTGGTTATGAGCCCCATGCTGAGCTCTATATGCAATGGCTTAAAGAGCGTCCTAATTTTTCTAAGATTAAGTTTAAAATCCATCATATTAAGGAAAATATCTTTCCTAGGATCACAGTAAAGTATCGAAAAGAACTTGCTGCCTTAGGATGTGAGGTAGATCTTTCCAAACAGGCAAAGCACATTTCTCCTCAAGAATGGCACGAAAAACTCCAAGAAAATCGTTGCCTTATTCTAGATGTCCGAAATAACTATGAGTGGAAAATTGGTCACTTTGATAATGCGACTCTACCTGATATTCAAACTTTCAGAGAGTTTCCAGAGTATGCTGAGAAGCTTGCTCAAGAATGTGATCCCGAAACCACTCCCGTTATGATGTACTGTACGGGGGGAATTCGTTGTGAGCTTTACTCTCCAGTTTTATTAGAAAAAGGCTTTAAAGAAGTCTATCAACTTGATGGTGGTGTCATTGCTTATGGACAACAAGTAGGCACCGGCAAGTGGTTAGGAAAGCTCTTTGTTTTTGATGATCGCCTAGCTATTCCCATTGATGAGAGTGACCCTGATGTGGCCCCTATAGCAGAATGTTGTCATTGTCAAACTCCTAGTGACGCTTATTACAATTGTGCGAACACAGATTGCAATGCTCTATTTCTTTGCTGTGATGAATGTATTCATCAACATCAAGGATGTTGTGGTGAAGAGTGCTCTCAAAGCCCTAGAGTTCGTAAATTTGATAGTTCACGAGGAAATAAGCCTTTTCGACGTGCTCATTTGTGTGAGATCAGCGAAAACAGTGAATCAGCAAGTTGTTGTTTGATTTAATACCTATTCTGGTTTCTTCATCTGGGAGTTGTAAAACTTAGAAAAGTGAAGAAACCAGAACACATGTCTCTTAAAAAAAATTACTTAGAGTTGACCATATAATACGTCTCATCGCTTTCCAGGGCATTCTCTAAATGATTTTTAATTTTCTGTGACAAAATATTTGTTACTACGTTTTGTCGGTAATTTCCATGTACAATGATATCAGCATATTTCCGAGTCGGCTCTATAAATTTCTCATGCATAGGCTTTACCATAGAAAGATAACGAGACATGATGCAGTCCACGCTATCTCCTTGTTCTTGAACATCTCGAACCATACGGCGTAGTATCCTTTCATCAGCATCGGTGTCTACAAAGATCCTAATATCCATAAGATCTCTAAGTTCTTGATTTTCAAAGACCAGAATACCTTCAACAAGAATAACTTTAGATGGATAGATCGTTTCTATCTCCGTTTTAGATCGATTACCTAAAACAAAATCAAAAACTGGGGCTTGGACAATCTCATTATTTTTTAGACGTTTTATGTCTGAAATTAATAAGTCATTATCAAAGGCGTCCGGATGATCCCAAATTAAATTGGCACGTTCTTCAGGAGTATAATGAGATCTATCTTTGTAATAATTATCTTGGCAGATAACACTCACATCCTCACCGAAAATTTCTTTAATGTTTTGGGTTAGGGTGGTTTTCCCAGCTCCAGAACCTCCTGTAATTCCAATAATCATCATAAGCATCATCAACATAAATTTTTCTCCTTAGTACTTCTCTTGTAATCAGCACACAACAAAATGCGGGTCCTTTGAGAATTTATTGATTTAAAAGGAGACAAAAGAAAAAGCTTCGTGATCAGAAATTGAAATCTTTAGATATAGTCATTTTCTGATCACGAAGTTTAGGATAGAATTCTATCCAAAAAAATATTTCATCCCCCAATAAACAAGGGATGTTATACAAAACCCCAATTCACGTATAGATAGATTTAAAAAAGCAAAAACACTGTCAGAATGCCTTATAAGAACGATTTACGGTATCTTAGATGTTTCCTAAAGGAGTACAAGACTCCTTATGCATGAGGAAACACTAGAGTATAAATCACTCTTTTTTTCCCTTCTTTCTGAACAAGTTGTATCGGATGCAAGTCGATACCTTGTTCTTGTAGTATGGATGTAAATCTCTCTACATTCTTGGGTAGTCCCAAACATACAACACTGACATCAGGAAATTTTTTCAAAGATGTTTTCAGGTGATTTGCTTGTAGAACAGCCCAGGCATCTTGGGCCTCAGAATCGTTATCTCTAACACTAGAGACAACTGTGGGAACACACCAAGACAATAACCACGCTCTCCATCCTGGCACTAATTTTTGGTCGAGAATGATGACTCTGCTTCTCACTGTTTTGGTTAGAGCAGCTAAAACACGTCGGATTTCCCTATAACTTTGTACGGCAACAAAATAACATTTCGGGCTCGAAGACTGGTGGATTTTTAAATAGTAACCTAGCTGCCGTCTTAATATGATACCCAACAACAGGCGATAGACGTGTTCTCTCCATATCCATAATGTCCAGATAGAGACAGCGAGCACAAACCAACCGATATAGAAAAAACTTGTTTCAGGAGACAAGCCTAAGTTACTTCCCAAAACTCGGATCACTCCTGCAGCGACTAACACTCCAAAGAAATCTAAAAAGTTATTGGCAGCCAAAATTTGCCCTCTCTTATGTTCCGGGCTTGCATATTGTACATAAGCATGGAGAGGCACTTGATACACCCCACCAAGAAATCCCAGTGCGAGTAAAAAAAACAACACGAATAGTATCGAACAAGCAAAGGCATACAGCCCCATAAATACGAGAGCTAGGCCGATAGCGGCCAAAGGGACGTATCCTATTTTGATATCTTTTCCTGAGATTTTCCCGGTGATGTACGACCCCGTGCCTACACCTAACGCCACTATAGGAAACAAGTAAGCGCCATAATGCTTAGGATATTTTAAAGTAAATTCTACAAAAGGGATGATCTCTAGCTGAGTATAAGCACCTATCAATAAGAAGAAAGATCCCAAAAAAATCGATACAGTCAAATAATGAATCATCCGGGTATCTTTCAAAACTTTCCATAAATCTTTGAAACTCACCAAGGTGATTTTCTGTTTCACATTTTTCACATTGCTAGGTCGGATACAGAAGGAAATAAGAGTACTGATAATAGAAACAATAACACACATTAAGGTAGGCCAGACATAGCTATTTACACCTAAACGATGAGTTACATCGACAAGAAGAGGAGCAAGGCAAGAACCTAAAATACTTCCTGTATAGGTGGCTGCTGTCATAATCCCGTTGGCTTGGGAGAGCTGTTCTGAGGGTAGCATTTCGGGAAGAATCCCGAGCTTTGCTGGCCCAAAGATTGTGGTGTGACATGCCATTAAAATTAAGACTACATACCCCCCAACTACAGATTGGATAAAGAAAAAGTACGTTCCGAGAATTGTACATAAAATCTCTATAAATCTGGTTGCTAAGATAATATTCCGTTTCTGAAAGCGATCTGCTAAACTTCCAGCTAGCGGAGCTAGTAAAAGAAAGGGAAGGGCAAAAAAGAAACTTACACAGGAGAGAATCTTTGCATTCTCTGTTAGAGTTTTGCCTTCCAATAGGAAAAACGCTAAAAGAAATTTATATAAATTATCGTTTATAATCGTCAGGAAATGTGTAGTTACTAGTGCCCTAAACGATTTTTTTTTAACCGAAACAGTCATGAATGCCACCAAACATTGTCGAGCAAGCTTCAGTAACTCGCCCCGTCACCTCCTAGCTCAGCTTGCGGAGGATATTACGTCCACACATCAAAAACCTTTTACCAAAAGGTGGATTCTTGTTGCAAATGCTACTACAGGGCACTGGATAAAAAACCAACTTGTACATGTCTTGTCAGACCACATCTTTATGGGATCAACTATTTTCACTGCTTCGGATTCCATTGTCAAACACTTATTCTTGGGTTCGGGTTGCTCGCAGCCCAATATTCCGGACTACCTTACCCTTCCCTTGTTAATAAATAATATTTTAGAAGAAATCTCGAAGGCTTCCAAATTTGAAAATGGAAGGGAGTTTTTATCTCCACCCACATACGAAACAACAAAAAAACTTGCTGCTGCGTTTAAGCAGTTCCATACGTTTTCACAACGCCCGACCAAAAACGCCTCCCATTACCAAGAATTATTTCAAATCTTGGAAAGCCATTTTTCTTCTTATGAAGAGATGTTCACCACTATTTTAAATAATCGAACGCAAGAGGAGGACTGCTCCCTTCATATTTTTGGTTATGCTCATCTTCCCAAACATCTTGCGGAATTTTTTATTAATTTAAGTACGTATTTCCCTGTATATTTCTATTGTTTTTCTCCCTGTCGAGAATATTTTGGTGATTTACTTTCCGATAGAGCTATTGATTTCTTTTGGAATCAACTTCCCGACTCCCCAATAAAAAATGCCTGGGAACACTATGTATTATCAGACAGGCAAGCACTTCTTGCAAACTTAGCTCATAAATCTCAGTCGTCGCAAAATTTTTTCCTAGATAGGGAAATAGACTATCAAGAGATGTTTCTCCCTTCAAAACACGATAGTTCTTTAGGGGTAATACAGAACTCTATTTTAGACCTCAAGCCCACGTCTCCTCAAGATTTCTCTCAAACAAAGCAGACCATTTGTATTTATAGAGCTCTAAATATTCCCAGAGAAGTCCAGGAGGTATTTTGTAAAGTTACAGAACTTCTGCATCGCGGAGTGTCACCTGAGGAGATTTTTATTCTCTCTTCTCACATAGAGAGCTACAAGGTACATCTAAACGCTATTTTCAATCCTCATGTGCCTATATACTTTACTGATGAAGTAGATCCACGGGCTGAAGATCTCAGAAATAAAATCCTCCTACTTTCTTCTATTTTACAAACACAAGGGGATTTACATTACATTCTTCAACTCCTTACGCACCCACAACTACAACAACCTATAGATCAAAACAAGGTTCCCTATCTGATTAAAAAGCTTTCCTCAGAATGGGGAAAAATTTCTTCAAAAGACCGAGCTTCGGGTCAACAAATGAAAGCTCTAGGTGATCTGATATTAGAAGAATACCCATTCCATCAAGAGGGTGGGCGTGTGAGCCAAGTAGAAGTTTGGGAAACAACAGTACCTTTAATTTATTTCATTCAAGAGCGTATCAACCTTTATCTTTCCAGCTCCCAACATAGCTATGAAGATCTATTTCAAAACGTGTTTTCTTGTTTAGAAAAGATTTTTGTTTTATCTCCCGAAGAGACCTCTTTCATTACAACGTTAAGGAACTCTCTTTTCCCAACCTTTGCTACATCTTCCTGTTCTCTTCTTTTTTTCACTGATTTCTGTTTAGACTTTTTGCTTCATTTCCATAAACCCAGTCCCCTGTATGACAAGCCAGGACCTTACATAGGTAGTTTGAGTAGCCTCAGCTTAATTCCTAAAGGCTATGTCTTTATTTTAGGAGCTAATAAAACAACATCGTCTGACATTTTTGATCTTTTAAATAGGACAACAACACATGAAGAGCTTGCATTTTCTTCTACAGAAGACGAGGAAAATTTCCACTTCCTACAAATTTTAGTCTCTACAAAACATGAACTTCATATTAGTTATATATCATCGGCAGCGCAATTCAACCTTCCTAGTCCCTTTCTAAACCATATTAAAGAAACCTTAGACCTGCCTGTAGAAACGTTACCTACACAACCCTACCTCTCTGCTTTCTTCAAGAATAAAGCTTGTTTACACACCTCTCAAGAATACAACTACTCTCTTGCTCATGCTTTCTATTCTAAAAAAGCTCTCCTCCCTTCCTTGTTTATTCCAACTGTAAAGCAGGTAAATCTTCCTCAACATCTCTCTCTCAATGAAATTATCAAAGGAATCTTTTCTCCTTTAGACCTCTTTTTAAAAACCAATTACAATCTCAGAATTTCCTACCCAGAACACCTTAAAAAACAACAGAAACTCTTTCCAACAAAACATCAAATCGAAGACTTTTGGAATGAATGTTTTGTAGACAAAGAGCATGACCTGATCCCTAGTATCTCTCCTCATGCTGAAGAGCTTTTTACTTACTATAGGGAAAAGACAATCCTATTGCGTAATGGATTGGACAAAGATCCGAAACATTCACCTTATACAGTCACATTCTCTTCCTCAATTTTCGAAGAGAGACCCTATCATGAAAGTTACCTTTTCCCGCCTCTTTCTTTATCTTTCCAAGGAAATCCGGTCCAAATCCATGGAACAATTCATGGGGTATGCAATGAGGGACTTTATTTATGTTCTATAGATCCTAGAGATTCCCTAAAAAAAACAACCAGAACCCTAGGGAGTCTCCCAGAAACCTCTTCTGAACAAAAACAGCTCTTAGAAAGATATGTAGCGTTGGCGGTGTTACAAATGTCTCAGCACCTCTCTTCAGATTCGGCTTTAATAAAGCTTACATCGTTCAATACTAAAGAAAACCACCATCCTCCTTTTTCGGATCCTGAAGGTTATCTCCGTAAAGTTTTAGAAGTCTATCACCTGATGTCTTCGCAACCCATTCCCCTACTTTCTCCATTATGTTGGAAAACCTTAGACGATGAAGAAAAATTTCATCAGGCAGTACTTTCTGCTATAAGTGAAGAAGCTAAAAATCCTTCTCTTCCTATTTTCTGGCAGTTTCACAATCGTAATATCGAGGAGATCTTAAATCACGTGGGTGCATCCGAACGTTTGAAAATTTTATCTCTTTTCAGAGGTCCCTGTGAAGCCGTTTAATATTTTTGACTCAAACTCTTCGATTCAGGGAAAATTTTTCCTAGAAGCCTCTGCAGGCACAGGAAAAACATTTACTATAGAACAGATCGTGTTGCGAGCCTTGATTGAAGGCTCGCTAACACATGTAGAACATGCCTTAGCAATTACATTTACGAATGCTTCTACCAATGAGCTTAAGGTTCGCATCAAAGACAATCTTGCTCAAACTTTAAGAGAATTAAAAGCGGTTCTAAACTCTCAGCCGGCTTCTTTACCCACATATTTAGATATCAATTGCAATGTAAAGCAGATTTACATGCAAGTTCGCAATGCTCTTGCTACTCTAGATCAGATGTCTTTGTTTACGATTCATGGCTTTTGCAACTTTGTTCTAGAACAATATTTTCCTAAGACCCGTCTTATTCACAAAAACCCTGCTCTGACCCACTCTCAATTAGTTCTTCATCACATCACTAACTATTTAAAACAAGACCTCTGGAAAAATGTACTTTTTCAAGAACAGTTTCATCTATTAGCAGTTCGCTACAATGTAACCTCGAAGCATACATCTTCTCTGGTGGATAAGCTACTTGCCAGCTATACCCAACCAATCTCCTCCTACTTTTCCTCACGTGTTGAAAGACTTGAGCAAATTTCTCTTTGGCATCAACAAATATACAACTCTCTTTTAGAAATTCCAAAACAGGTTTTTCTAGATCAGCTAACTGCCCACATCTCAGGATTTAAAAAGCAGCCCTTTTCCATTCTTGATGATCTCCATCATTTTGTGGATCTCCTTTACACTTCGGAGACCCATAGCTCTTTATTTTCATTCTTTAAAATTGCAGAAACATTCAACTTCAAACACCGTCTTGCACGTTACAAGCCTTGTGCTGCCTTTACTGTTTTAGAAAACATGTCTTGGGTAGAGCGTACTTTAGAGTTTTGTAACTTGGATCGAATCTTCAATACTTTGTTAGTCGATCTCCAAGAGTATCTTAAACAAAATTATACCCCTTGGCTCTCTCCCGATGAAAGCGTCTTTGCCCTCGAGAAACTACTCTCTTCATCTGAAGCTCAACCTGTAGTTCAAGCTCTTAGAGAGCAATACCAGCTCGTATTAATTGATGAATTTCAAGATACAGACAAGCAACAATGGAGCATCTTTTCGAATCTCTTTATTTCTCCGAAATTTACAGGATCGTTATTTCTTATCGGAGACCCCAAGCAATCTATTTATGAATGGAGAAGTGCGGATCTTCCTACCTATCTTACAGCCAAATCTTCGTTTTCAGAAGACAAGCAACTACAGCTTGTCAATAATTACCGCTCTACACCCAAACTCATGGAAGCCATCAACCAAATATTCGGGAAAATCTCTCCATTTTTAGAGATCCCTGGCTACCTACCTATAGAATACCATGCGCTAAATCCTCAGAGTAGTGAGACATTTGAAAATCCCCCCCACGCTCCTATTCATTTCTTCTTTTATGAAACTATTAAAGACCAGGCATTATGGATATTCTCAGAAGCGCTAAGACTACAAAAAGAACAAAAGATTCCCCTAGGGAATATGGTTGTCCTGGTCTCAGACTCAAATCAAGCTTTTGAGTTAATTTCCTATGCGACTATTCCTGTTTCCTTTTCTAAAAACAAATCTATATTTCATCTTACAGAAACTCACATACTGACTACAGCTCTACTAGAAGCCATTCTTCACCCGGAGAATTATGAAAAAATCAGCAAGATATTGTTCTCATCTCTTTTTGGACTTTCTTTAGACGAAGTCACAACAAAAAAAGAAGACTTTACGATTTATTTCCAATCACTACATAGCTACATCTCACATCATGGACTTCTGGCTACATTTTACCGAGTGATGACTACGCAAGGAAACGTATTGTTCTCATCTCCTAGAGGGGATCTTATTTTTCAGGAAATGGAGAAACTTTGTGGTTACCTAGATACAATTTCTTCTTATCCCTACCACCAACTTCTTCACCTGAAAAACTTTTCTGAAACAGGACGGTGGGAAGAAGAACTCGCTATATCTTCTTATTCTGAGGACTTGGAAACTTTAAAAATCACTACCATTCACTCTTCTAAAGGTCTCGAATACGATATAGTCTTTTGTCCAGGAATTGAGAAAAGTAAAAAAAATAAAAGCTCTTCAGAATTACTAAGAGAAATGTACGTTGCTTGCACGAGAGCAAAAAAACAGCTGTACCTACCTATAAGCACGCAACCGCCTTCTCTTCAGAGAAGCTCCGCATTAACAAATTACGTGAAATTAGAAGGTACGCAGAGTTCGGCTTATGACTTAGCTATCCACCTACATCAAGAACATCCTGATTTATTTTCGTATTCGCTACCTAAGGACCATGGACATGCTACCACAGTGTTGAATCTGCCACTTTTAGAGACGTTCGCTCTAAAAGTGACACCCCCGAAAACTATTTTTTCCTTCTCATCTACAAAATTCCTATTGGACACTCACAAAGACTCGCAATCGATCCCATATTCCAAACTCCCGATTTCAAAACAACAGCTTCCTCTGGGAGAAAAAACAGGAATTCTTATACACAAAATTTTAGAATCTATTCAATTTTCTCTATTACAAGACACTGAGTACTTGATGTCTACGATCATGCGTTTCATAAAACACACTCATCTTGAAGGATTCGAGGAAACGATTCTTAAACTACTTAGTAAGACGTTTTTTTCTCCTTTAACATTTTCATCGCAGACATTTTCTCTATCTCAAGTTCTACCGAATAAGATATTTCGAGAGACTTCTTTTTTATTTTTAGAGAACCAAGAGCTGTGGCAAGGGGTGATTGATCTTTTTTTTGAGCATGAAGGAAAGTACTACATTATTGACTGGAAAACATCGTTTTTAGGAGAGACAAACTCCGATTACTCAAAAAGCAACCTATCTATCTACATAAAACAAGAAAAATTAGATTACCAAGGCAGGATCTACGTCAAAGCTGTCAGGAAGTTTTTAAATCAATTTGAAATTGATGATGATGTAGAGCTTGGAGTTATCTTTATCCGTGGCATAGACACCCAAGGAAATGGGTTTTTCGCTTTAAATAGCAGCGAAGACATTCCTAACTTCAATCCCAAAGCAATCCAAAAATGTCAGGCCTATCATTAGGATTAAATTCTAGGGGAGGTAAAATAAAGAGCTGATCCAGCTCCATAAGCTTTTCTTCCAAAGACTGAGCTTCTATCTTGAAAGTACAGGCTCCATCACGAGGAGCTTTTACCTTGGTGACTCTAGCCACCAACAGTCCTGGGGGAAATACCCCATCTAATCCTGTTGTCACTAAGATATCTCCAGGTAGCAGAGTTTTTCCCTCGCTAAAGTAGAATCCTTCTCCCTCTAAACATAAAGACCCTTCTTTCCATAAAGCCCCACCCACTCCAGAAAGTATTCCTCTTAGGAGAGCTTGGTTTTCTCCTTCTCCCTGTATTAAAGAATCTAACTCTTGTAGCTGAGAGATTTTTTCATACTTATCCTTTTCAAGGATATAGGCGTGTGAAATCTGCTCTACTTGTCTGATTAGTTCTCTAAGACTGTGTTTTATCCACCAAGACTGAATATCACCGCGCATAGCAACTACAGAGGGCTTCATTCCTACATCTGTGATTAATCGTATACGGGATTGGTGTTCTCCAACATAATCGACAAGTCCTACTAGAACATTTCCAGAAAGCACCGGAGAATTTTTCTTGATTCCATGAGTTTTTCCTACATTCACCCAACAAGAACTAGACCAATGTGTGTAATCTCGATAGACAACCTTTCCCTCTACCAACTTATGAAAATAGGGAGTTAAGATCTCTGGAAATAAAGGAGGAGTGTGATTAGAGACCTCATAAAGTTTGAGTTTCTCTTCTAAAGAAGCCACCCTCTCCTTAAGAACGAGGTTCTCTAATTCTAAATTAGCAAGATGAGAAGAAGGAGCTTGTTTAATTTTAGGGAAAAATTTGACGTGTAGAGAGACAAAACTGCTTCTGATCTTATCATAGACCTCTTGAGGGATGCTTCGAAAAGAGAGAATCCCTAAAGCAATAATAATATAGACGCAGATTTTTGTTTTTTTATTGCGTAGGCTATAGCTCATAAGCTTGAATAAAACTTTGCACTACATGATCTATATTTTTTTCCGTAATTCCATTTAAATTCATTCTTCCTCCCGCTGTTGTATAAACAGCGTGTTGTTCTCTTAAAAAGAGCACCTGTTTATCGGAAAACCCAGGGTATGCAAAGAATCCATGTTGGGACAATAAAAAGTCAAATGTATGACCGGCAACCTTACGCAAAGCTTGAACAAATCTTGTTCTCATTTTACCCAAAGACTCTCTTATAAAATTGAGTTCTGATTGCCATTCTTCTTTCAAATATGGATTACTCAAAATTGTAGAAACAATTTCTACACCCCAACGTTGTGGTGAAGAGTATTCCCCTCGAATTTTTTCTTCTAAGAAACTGTGAATTTTAACCAACTCATCAGTAAAAGTACTGTGAACAGCAAAATATCCTACACGCTCACCATAAAGAGCAAAGTTTTTGCTTGATGAAGCAGCGACAAGAACCGTATTTCCCTCTGATATAAAAATTTCTATAGGTTTTCTATCCAACTCTATGCCGTGAGCAAAACCTTGGTATGCGGTATCAAAAAATGGAATTAACTCTCTTTCTTTCATTAAGATGGCGAGTTCTTTCCACATATCTTCAGTAAAATCTACACCTGTAGGGTTGTGACAACAACCATGCAATAAGATAACGGAATTCTTTTCTACTTCCTTCAAAAATGCGATCAGGGGTTCAAATAACAGCTGTTTTTGTTCTTTGCTATAATAAGGATATCGGATTACCTCAAGACCCTCTTGAGAGAAAATGCGTATATGATTGCTCCAAGTCTGCTCGGGAACATAAACCTTACCAGATCCTTTTGCCACGGAAAGAAGCCGGGCTCCCAAGTGTAGCGCTCCTGTACCTCCTAAAGACTGAAACCCGACTATAGCACTCGGATCTACAGCACCAAAAACCAGCTCACGCATCTCATCTAAAAATATTTGCAACCCTGAAATAGGAAGATAACTCTTATTTTGTTCTTCTTCCAAAATGACAGTTTGTGCCTTACGTATACAAGACAAGCCGCCGTAACGCTTTTGCGGATGCTCATAAACACCAATCACAAGGTTAACCTTTTCGGGACGCTTATCTGCAAAGAAAACGTTCTGCAAACCTAAAATAGCATCCGGAGAAAATGTTGGTATGTGATTAAAAAAACTCATATATGACTACACCTAATTATAACAAAGATTGATTCTAAACCCTGGAACATGATACTTTTTTGTATCTTTTGGGGTATTAGCTCAGTTGGTAGAGCGCAACAATGGCATTGTTGAGGTCAGCGGTTCGACCCCGCTATGCTCCATGTTCTTCCCAAATGGATTGTATCCGAGAAATCTTATACTCCTTTCCTTGCAGTATTACCACGTCATTCAACTTCTTCCCTAACATGTTCTGCGCAAGCTTGGATTGTAAAGAAAGTATACAACTATCTGGATCGGCATCCCAAGGTCCTAAAATTGTATACTCCACAACCTCTCCAGCATCCCCTTTTAAAGTAACTTTACAGCCAACACCAACTTTATCTGTAAAGACAAGGTCTTTTGTAAGAATTCTCGCCCGATTAATTTCTTCCGATAGCACGCGAATTTCTTCTTGTAAGCGAGCTCTCTTCTCTAAAGCAAACTTGTACTCAGAATTTTCCCGCAAATCCCCTAAAGAACGAGCATCTTCAATTTCCTTAGCATTATCAACCATCTCCTTGCCAACAAGAGATTGTAGCTTGGCTTTCATTCTTGAAAAACTCTCAGAAGTCGACCATAAAACATTTTCTTCTTCTACATTAGACTTGTGCTTTTTTAGCGTTGGCTGAACAACTTCAGCAAGGCTTTGTAAAACGTTCAAATCAGAAGAAGAAAACTGCGGGCATTTGGTGGATAGTAATAGTAATTCTTTTAAAAAGGGAAGGGATGCGCCTTCTATCATCTGACGCACAGCGAGATACCTTTGCCCCACCAAGTAGTGGTGTAACTTTTTTCCCAGTTCTTTATGAGGTGTAGAGGCTACTTGATACATAAAATTCAAAGCTGACTCTAAGAACAATCTTAAGACTTCCTTGTCTTCAGGATCAAAGAGACCATCTTCATGGTTCCCAAGCTTCAAGAAAAACCAAACAAACAGCTCAGGGAACATCATTGGTTGATGGGCACTATCTAGAAGTCTTTTCTTTAAAACCTCTACGCTTGATGGATCGTTTTTAATGGTTTTATATACAAAATCCCTCATGGTTGGAGAGGTGGTATAAAGAAGAATTTGCATAAAAACTTGTTGCCAGAAGGAAGAGTACTTTCTTACCAAAGACAAAAAGGACTTTTGCAAAGCAACAATAGGCATGTTTTCCAAAAGACGACTGGTATCATCTTCTGATAAGGATGTTATATACTCTTTGTCTATGCTCGCATCCTTAATTCCCAAATACTCAGAAAGAAGCAGTTCTCTCTGCAAAATTAAAGACTTATTACCTTCCTCAACATCAAGATCTTGCAAAGCTTTAACTAGACTCTTGCGAATCTCTATATTTTTCAATTCACTATGCAAATCTCTAATAAAATGATAGATCAGAGAGATCTTTTCTGCGCTATTGAGACTCAATCCCAACTTACGCTCCAACTGTCCCATATGAGAACACCCTGCATCAGATAAAACATAGGGCTCTTTAGGATTGTCTGGGGATATAATTCTAGTTCCCTTTTTAATCTTAGTCTTAGCTGATTGCCACCACCGATTCCAATCTGCCTCAGGAATCACAAGATCAACTAACTCGTCTTTGATTTCCTTTGCGGTCTTTGGTCCAAGATCTCTAAGGAGAATCTCAACAACTTCAATAGGGTTTTCCTTAGCAAAAGCCTCAAACCCATCGGGATCTCCAAACCGTCGTGAAAGGAAGTGATCGCCGCTCAAAGGAGTTAAACTTTTAAATGCCGTCTCGAAAGAAATATCCTTGGCACTCATAATTCCTTCAAACTCTATCAACACCTTCTGCTGAAGAAACGAGACCCCCATAACCTCGCCAACACCCCAACCCCCTTGATGGAAGACAAAGTTTCCCTTATGCATATGCATCAAAAAATCAAAACGGCTGAGGCTAAACTGAAAATCACGACCATCACGAAGCCCAACAACACGCAAAGCCTCGTTAAAGTTTTCTTCTCCACTGTACTTTTTATTCACATATTCAGTGGCTATATCAAAAAACATCTGGCTGTTAGATGTTTGCAAATCTAAAATTAATTGAAGAACTCGATCTTTATCCTTTCCCTCGGGTATTTTTTCCCAAAGAGGAACGACGGTATCCACAATCTTTCCAAATAAAGATGCTAAAGAGGAAGACTTTACTTTTTCTAGGATCTCAACAAGCTCCCGCCCCCGCACTACATCGTTAAAACAATACTCCTCCCAAAGGCTTAAAAAGTTCGCAGATTGGCCTTCTTCTATTAAGACTTGCAACTTTTCTAAATAGTCCACGATGTCTCCAGTTTTTAACCTAAAAATATACTCTTACGTATGAAAAAGAGCAATATCACAATACAAAATAATCAAACTTATTTTATAATAAACTAAAATGATGGTGATTGTTATGAATAGTAAATCTGCGCAAAAAATAATAGATTCTATAAAACAAATCCTAACTATTTATAATATAGACTTCGATCCCTCCTTTGGATCCTCGTTATCTTCAGATTCTGATGCAGATTACGAATATCTAATCACAAAAACTCAAGAAAAAATCCAAGAGCTAGACAAAAGAGCTCAAGAGATTCTAACACAGACAGGAATGTCCAAAGAACAGATGGAAGTCTTTGCAAATAATCCAGATAACTTCTCTCCAGAAGAGTGGCTGGCCTTAGAAAAAGTCCGTTCTTCTTGCGATGAGTATCGAAAAGAGACAGAAAATTTAATCAACGAAATTACCCTAGATTTACATCCCACAAAAGAATCAAAACGCCCAAAACAAAAATTGTCATCTACCAAAAAAAATAAGAAAAAAAACTGGATTCCTCTATAAAATCACTTATAATCCCGATTGAATGAAACACCCAAGGACAGAGTCCAAGGGACTTCCCTTTTAAATTTTTATGAAAATTACAGTCAATCGGGGTTTAGATTTATCCTTACAAGGGTCTCCCAAAGAATCTGGTTTCTATAACAAAATCGATCCAGAATTCGTATCTATAGACTTAAGGCCATTCCAACCTTTATCTCTTAAACTTAAGGTAGAGCAAGGAGATGCGGTCTGTTCAGGAGCTCCTATAGCAGAATACAAGCACTTTCCTAACACCTACATTACCTCTCACGTTTCAGGAGTAGTTACCGCTATACGACGTGGAAATAAACGTTCTCTTTTAGATGTCATCATTAAGAAAACTCCTGGTCCTACATCTACAGAATATACGTATGATCTCCAAACTCTCTCACGTTCAGATCTTTCCGAAATCTTTAAGGAAAATGGGCTCTTTGCATTAATCAAACAACGTCCTTTTGATATTCCCGCAATTCCAACACAAACTCCGAGAGATGTTTTCATCAATTTAGCTGACAATCGTCCTTTTACTCCAAGCCCAGAAAAACATCTGGCTCTCTTTTCCTCTAGAGAAGAAGGATTTTATGTATTTGTGGTAGGAGTTCGAGCTATAGCTAAACTTTTTGGACTCCGTCCTCATATAGTTTTCAGAGATCGTTTAACTCTACCTACGCAAGAACTAAAGACAATTGCTCACCTTCATACCGTTTCGGGACCATTCCCCTCTGGATCTCCATCGATACATATTCACAGCGTAGCCCCTATTACCAATGAGAAAGAAGTGGTATTCACACTGTCATTTCAAGATGTCCTTACTATTGGCCATCTTTTCTTAAAGGGAAGAATTCTGCACGAGCAAGTCACAGCACTTGCTGGTACTGCACTAAAAAGTTCTCTAAGACGCTATGTGATTACTACAAAAGGAGCTAGCTTCTCTAGTTTAATCAATCTTAATGACATCTCGGATAACGATACATTAATTAGCGGAGATCCCTTAACAGGAAGGCTATGCAAAAAGGAAGAGGAACCCTTTTTAGGATTTCGAGACCATTCAATTTCAGTCTTACACAACCCAACAAAACGGGAGTTGTTTAGCTTTTTAAGAATTGGGTTTAACAAACCGACATTTACAAAAACCTATCTCTCAGGATTTTTCAAGAAAAAGCGTACCTATACGAATCCAGATACTAACCTCCACGGAGAAACTCGGCCGATTATTGATACTGACATCTATGATAAAGTTATGCCGATGAGAATTCCTGTAGTTCCTCTGATTAAAGCTGTAATTACTAAAAATTTTGATTTAGCTAATGAACTAGGGTTTTTAGAGGTTTGTGGTGAAGATTTCGCCTTACCCACTCTTATAGATCCATCTAAAACAGAAATGCTTACCATAGTCAAGGAATCCTTAATAGAGTACGCCAAGGAATCAGGGATCCTAACTCCCCATCAAGATTGATTTTTTGTTCTTCAAAGAACTTAAAATTCAAATCCCTGATGCAGTAATTCCAAAATAAAAGGAGCGGAGTAACTAATAATCATATCTGCGCCAGCTCTCTTGATTGCTATCAAAGACTCATGAAATAGTGTTTCTTTATCTAACCAACCTTGTTGAAAGGCTGATAAGATCATAGCGTATTCCCCACTGACCTGATACGCAGCTAGAGGCAAACAGGTATTTTGTCGAATCCGATAGATCACATCAAGATAGAGTCCTGCAGGCTTCACCATTAAGATATCTGCTCCCTCCTCCTCGTCTAAAGAAGATTCAAGCAATGCCTCTAATACGTTTTTAGGGTTCATCTGATACTGTTTTTTATCTCCTGAAGTTACGTGAGAACTCAGCGCATCACGAAAAGGAGAATACAAACAAGAAGCGTACTTTACACTATAAGACATTATAGAGGTCTTTGAGTAGCCAGACTGGTCTAACTTAGAGCGAATGTAGCCAATCCTTCCATCCATCATATCACTCGGAGCTACGATATCCGCTCCCATTTCAGCATGTAAAGTTGCAATATTTCCAAAAATTCTAACACTTTCATCATTAAGGACCTCTCCATTAAGGAAAATCCCATCATGACCGTGTGTCGTATAAGGATCTAAAGCTATATCACTAATCAGACATAGGTGAGGAAATGCGTTTTTTATTTCATGAATGCTATGACATAAGATGTTTTTAGGATTTGAGGAGTAAGAACCGTAAGCATCTTTAAGATCATCAGGAATAATGGGAAACAGCATTACAGCTCGTAACCCGTAGGTACACAAACGCTCTATTTCCTTTAATAGCAAATCCAAACTCCATCGGAACACTCCAGGAAGACTCGGGATCTCTTCCTTTATGTTATTTCCATACTTCACAAAGAATGGTGCTATGAGATCTTTTGGGCTTAAGTGAGTTTCGGCCAACAAATCTCTTATAGCTGCTGTCTTTCGGTTTCTTCTAGGACGTCTACTTAGTGTTAAAGAACTCATTTCTCAGATCCTTTCAACAGTTTCCACAGGTCCTAAATATATATTGTTATATTTATACATAATATTCTCTTCTTCTTTAGGGGGTGTGGAAACTGTTTAAAACTTTGTTTTTCGAGGGAAGTTTATGTGGTTTTGTTGTTCAAAACTTTGTTAAAACATTGTTCATTTTGTTGATAAGTGAGGATTTTGCATGTTTATAAACACAAGATCAACCCTTTTTCTACATCAATTTTTCAAAGAAAAATAGGATGAGGGAATTTTTGTTAGTTGTGTAGAAACTGTGATCTTTTGGCTTTGATTTGGATAAAAAATTTCTGTTTTCTCTCTGTTTTTTGTATGCAATAGGTTGTAGAATTACAAAAATTTCTCTTGTGATTTCGGAGGTTTGAGGTGAAATTTTTTCACCGATACTTGGTTACAAAAACCATAAGCTAAAGTATGCTTGGGGTCATAAGCGACGTTATACGTCGTACTCCCCTGTAGGGATGAGGCGCGCCAATCGTCGAAGCAGGAATCCACTTAAGCAAGTTTATATTATCCGAGTATATTAGTAGTTTTCGGGAAGATGTCCGTTCAGTTTTGAGGTTTTCATGTTGGGCAAAGAAGAAGAGTTTACGTGTAAACAAAAGCAGTGTTTGTCACATTTTGTTACCAATCTGACGTCCGATGTATTTGCTTTAAAAAATCTTCCAGAAGTCGTTAAGGGAGCTTTATTTTCTAAATACTCCCGTTCAGTTTTAGGTTTGCGAGCACTTTTGTTAAAAGAATTTCTATCTAATGAAGAGGATGGAGATGTTTGTGACGAAGCCTATGACTTCGAAACCGATGTACAGAAAGCTGCGGACTTTTACCAAAGGGTTCTTGATAATTTTGGGGATGATTCTGTAGGAGAGCTTGGCGGAGCCCACCTGGCTATGGAAAATGTCTCTATTTTGGCTGCTAAAGTTTTAGAGGATGCTCGAATTGGCGGATCCCCGCTAGAAAAGTCCACAAGATACGTCTATTTCGATCAAAAGGTACGGGGGGAGTATTTATATTACCGAGACCCTATTTTGATGACTTCGGCCTTTAAAGACATGTTTTTGGGTACTTGTGATTTTTTATTCGATACCTATTCTGCTTTAATCCCTCAAGTTCGTGCCTATTTTGAAAAACTGTATCCTAAAGATTCTAAAACACCCGCATCTGCCTATGCCACATCATTACGAGCTAAAGTTTTAGATTGTATACGGGGACTTCTTCCTGCGGCAACTTTGACAAATCTAGGATTTTTCGGTAACGGTAGGTTTTGGCAAAATCTGATTCACAAGTTACAAGGTCATAACCTTGCAGAGTTGCGACGTTTAGGAGATGAATCCCTAACAGAGCTTATGAAAGTTATTCCTTCATTTGTAAGTAGAGCCGAGCCTCATCATCACCATCATCAAGCTATGATGCAATATCGAAGAGCTTTAAAAGAGCAGCTCAAGGGACTTGCTGAACAAGCAACATTTAGTGAGGAGATGTCTTCTTCACCGAGTGTTCAGTTGGTATACGGAGACCCTGATGGCATTTATAAAGTAGCTGCTGGATTTCTTTTTCCTTATTCAAATCGTTCTCTTACAGATCTCATAGACTATTGTAAAAAAATGCCTCATGAAGATCTTGTACAGATTTTAGAGAGCAGTGTTTCTGCAAGAGAAAACCGCCGGCATAAGTCTCCTCGTGGTTTAGAATGCGTAGAATTTGGCTTTGATATACTTGCTGATTTCGGTGCATACCGCGATTTGCAACGACATCGGACGCTGACTCAAGAACGACAGTTACTCTCTACACATCATGGATACAATTTTCCTGTGGAGCTTCTAGATACTCCTATGGAAAAATCTTATCGAGAAGCTATGGAGAGGGCGAATGAAACCTATAATGAGATTGTTCAGGAGTTCCCTGAGGAAGCTCAGTATATGGTTCCCATGGCTTACAATATACGTTGGTTTTTCCATGTAAATGCTCGGGCTTTGCAATGGATTTGTGAGTTACGCTCACAGCCTCAAGGTCATCAAAATTACCGCACTATAGCTACAGGTTTAGTGCGAGAGGTTGTCAAGTTCAATCCTATGTACGAATTATTTTTCAAATTTGTAGATTATTCTGACATAGATTTAGGACGGTTAAATCAGGAAATGCGAAAAGAACCAACGACCTAAGTCTCTAGATCTGTAATTTTAGATATTGTAAAAACATAATCTTTGCATTTACAGGAACATTCTCTACTGGTATTTTTATTCTTTTTTCATGAAGAGATCATAAAATGAAAGATCTTATATATAATAACTTGGTTAGGTTTAAAAACATTTCTAAAACCAAGGAAGGGATTTTTGTGAACTTCAAGGTAAAGGGTGTCAAAGGAGGAGCCTCATTTACAGCTTCTATAGCTGTAGATATAGACTCTGCGGATTTATCTTCCGAGGATTCTATGGAGGTTATTATAGAAAAATGTGCTCAGATTGGCGTTGCTGAATTCCAAAAATGCGAATTCCAATTTGAGGGTATTACCTGTTTGTAGAAATCTAGTTTCCTGGGTGTAGCGCAGCCTGGTAGCGCACTTGCATGGGGTGCAAGGGGGCGGAGGTTCAAATCCTCTCATCCAGATCTCTCTCGGGGATGAAGATTTTATCTTCATCCCTTTTTTATAAGAAATTTTGTTAGTAAAGATAGAAGCCAAGGTGGCTGTAAGTTTAAAATAGCACCTTAGAATATCCTTGAAGATTTAAAAAGATCCTAAACTCGAGATAATCGTTTCGAATTCAGAACTATTCTTTAATCCACCAGCACTGAGACGATCCAAGAGCTCTAAGCAATTGTTTTGAGATCTTGCTAATAGCTCTAGAGCGGCCTTTTCTCCAAATAGTAAAGCATAATTTAGCCCAATTTGTTGGGAGTCTTTTTGTAAATCTGAAAAATCATCTTTTATTTGAAAAAGTAAGCCAAAATTATTTGAGAAACTTGTAATTATAGGTGCAAATTGTGGGTCTCCGCCACCAAATAACCAACCAGAAATACATGCAATCTCAAATAGAGAACCCGTTTTTTTGATCATAATAGATTGTACGTGTTCTTGACCTCGGTTAGAAAAGAACATATCATCATACTGCCCTCCTAATACCCCAGAACATCCAATATTTTTGTCTGTAATATCTCCGATAATGTTGTAAGCGATATCTATTTCTCTAGGATCACAGCCCTGTTCTTTTAACTTCTTTGCGTTTAAGCGAAGGTGGGAGTAAGCAGCAGGAATTAGGGCGTAAGATGCGAGTAAGGCGGTTGCTTCATCGAAAGCTTTATGTACCGTCGGGCGTCCCCTACGCTCATCGTCGTTGTCCATGCAAGGAAGATCGTCCGCAATTAGGGTGGAAGTGTGGACAAACTCTACAGCTAAAGCTGAGTCCATAACGTCATGATTTAAGCCCAAACCTTGAGCCATCATGCAGACTAAACCAGGTCTTAAACGCTTTCCACCGCCCTGTAAAGCGTATTCTACAGGAGAGCGAATCGGGTGACCTATAGGACCAAATCCTTCCAAAGCCTTTTCTATAGCACTTTCTATAGAAGGTCGATACGTATCTAAAGCATGTAACACAAGAGTCCCCTATTTTTAAATGACTTGACCAGGACGAATTCTAGTATGAGGGAGAATATGTTGGCCTGGATTGATGACAACATTGCATCCTATAGCAACCCCTTTTCCTAAAAAGGCACCAAGTTTACGACGCCCTGTATCGATTTTTTTTGATTTATCTGAGGTAGAACGAACATAGATGTTCCTTCCATCTAGACGGAAATTAGCACAACGTACTCCAGCACCTAGATTGACTTCTGAACTTAACACAGAATCTCCGAGGTAAGCAAAGTGAGCGGCTTTCGTATGATGACCTAAATAGCTATTCTTGATTTCAGTACAGTGACCCACAACACAGCGACTGCCTGTGATGACATTGCCTCGCAGATAGGCCCCATGACGAACTTCTGTTTGTGAGCCAAGAATGCATGGTCCTACAATGTAAGCCCCAGACTCTACGTAGGCATCTTCAGCAATCTCAATCTTTTCTATATTTTTTAAAGTTACACCAGACTCTACAGTACCATGAATCCCAGAAAACACGTGGTTTTCCAGCATCTGATCCATTAAATCAAGAATATCCCAGGTATAGTGAGCTTTGGAGATTATCTCAGGATAGAGAAAGTCCTCAGGAGAAAATATAGACGAGGCTAGATAAGTCATATAGCATACTCAAGCTATTTGCCTCAGTATTTTCATACTCTGAAGATTTACTTACAAGATATAAAGAACTTACTTTACTCTTCGTTTGGATGCGCTGTATTGTCATGATTCTGGAGAGGAATACTGTCATCATCTGAAAATAGATAGCCTACACCACGAATCGTTACAATTTTAGATCCGTAGGGACCTAATTTTTTTCTTAAAGAAGCAATATGGACATCCACGTTGCGAGCAATGATTTCTTTAGTATTTCCTTTAATCTCTGCTAAAAGATTCTTTCGGAGACATAGGTGTCCACGGTTGATAAGGAGTTTTTTAAGAATACCTGCTTCAGAAGGGGTAAGGTATACGCTTCCTTCTGGAGATTCTATCACGAGATTCAAGACTCGGAATGTATGATCTCCAAAAGTCATTGTATCTGGAATGCTATGCTCTAGAACTTCGTGTTGGCGTAGGAAAGCTCTGATCACGGCATCTAATACTTTCGCTGTAATAGGACGGAGAAGATACCCTGTTGCTCCTTGATTTAACACCTTTGTGATCGCCTCTTCTTGAAATGTATCGAATAGAACAATTAAATCTTCTTCTGGAAAGATCCCAGGAGAGAAAATTTGCTCAGGTAGCAATAGGTATTCACAAAATATAGCAACAGATTCAAAAGATGTCGGAAACACCGGAGATACGAGTATTTGGTAATCAGATCTTTGTGATGCCAAGTCTTTTAATTGCGAAGATAAACTGAGATCCTCAGTAACAAACAATATGATTTTATCACCGATCATATGAAAACAAAATAGATTATATGAATGAATACGTAATATAAAATCAGTTATTTTTCAAAGGTCACTTACACTTTTTTACTTTTTTCTTTTTTGAAAAATAGTTTTGCATAAACACAACACTATATATATAATTTAAAATTAATAATTTAGAAGCGACATAGTTTTTTAACTTCTTTGAAGGCCGTTCAGGACGTAAATGTTTCGTTGCATATTGTTTGGTATTTTCCTACTCACGTGTTTTTCTTCTGGCGGGGTGTTATATTACTTATTCTGTTCCCATGATTTTTCTATAGGGCCTAAGGAAAAATCACGATCCGTGTGGATTGAGGAAGAAAAAGAGTTCACGGATTCCGTATTACATCATCTGCCATCGCAACATCAGCATTTGCATATTCTTTGTTTCCAAGGGTTTTTACTACAGAAGCAACAAAAGTTTTCTCAAGCAGAAAAGATTTTCTCTAAAGTTTACGACGAGGCTCAGGACGGTCCTTTTCTTTTTAAGGAGGAAATTTTAGGATCCCGACTGATCAACAGTTTTTTTTTAGAAAAAACAGACGTCATGGAGACCATTCTTTGTCTTCTGAATCAGCGCTGTCCCAACTCCCCTTACTACCACTTATTTAAGGCTCTAGTATGCTATAAGCAAAAGCTATACCGTGAGGTCATAGAGCAACTAGCCTACTGGCAAGAAGAGAAAACTCGAGCGCTTGCTCCTTTATTGAATATAAGTATTGAACAGCTGCTAACAGATTTTCTGTTAGATTATATTTCTGCGCATTCTCTGATAGAACAGAAAATGTTCCCCGAAGGCAGAGTAATTCTTAATCGCAATATCAATAGGTTATTAAAACACGAATGTGAGTGGAATGCGAAGACATACGATCGTATTGCGATTCTTCTTAGCCGGAGTTATTTTCTAGAGTTGGTAGAATCTAAGTCTGCAGATATTTATTTTGATTATTATGAGATGGTGCTTTTCTATCTCAAAAAGATCTATATTTTAGAGCAGTGTCCTTATGCAGAACTTCTCCCCGAGGAAGAGCTTGTTTCCTTGATTATGGAACACGTGTTTATCCTTCCTAAAGATAAATTATATCCTTTAATTCAGCTCCTAGAGATGTGGCAGAAGCATTATGTTCACCCAAATAGTTCTTTAGTAGTTCAGATATTGGTAGACCGCTTTTCTACACATATGGAAGGGGCTATTCGGTTTTGTGAGGCTTTAGTTTCTTTCTCTGGATTGGAAGAATTACATCAGCAAATTATTACCACTTTTGAAGAGCTGCTTTCAAATAAAGTACAGCAGATAAAAACTGAAGAGGCTAAACAATGTGTTGCCCTACTTCATATTTTGGATCCTTCTATTTCCATTAGTGAAAAATTAGCTCTTTCTTCGGATACATTACAAAATATAGTTTCTGGGGACGACGAGCAGCATACAAAACTCCGCAATTACCTAGATCTTTGGGAAGCCATACAGTCTTATGATATTGATCGCCAACAGCTCGTTCATCACTTAGTTTATGGTGCAAAAGATCTTTGGAAAAAAGGAGGAAATGATGAAAAGGCATTGAACCTTCTTCAGCTGGTCTTGAGGTTTACAAGCTACGATATAGAATGCGAAAGTGTTGTGTTTCTTTTTATAAAACAGGCGTATAAGCAAGCACTGTCTTCCCATGCCATTGCTCGTCTTTTAAAGTTAGAAAAATTTATATCGGAAGCGAATATTCCCTCTATAGTGATTAGTGAGGCTGAGAAGGCCAATTTCTTAGCAGATGCTGAATATCTTTTTGCTCATGAAGACTATGACAAATGCTATTTGTATAGCATGTGGTTGACTAAGGTGGCCCCCTCCCCTCAATCCTATCGCTTAGCAGGGTTATGCCTGATGGAAAATAAGCGTTACGACGAAGCTTTAGAATTTCTCTGTATGCTCTCACCCAATGATAGTATCAACGACTATAAGACGCAGAAGGCATTAGCATTTTGCCAAAAACATCAATCTAAGGACCGAGCTGCCTCTTAGCATTCTCCCCCCATCTTTTCACTCTTAAAGTAAAGAGTTTTTGTGTAGTAAATTTTTTATAGTTTTGCTTAGGAACTATTCTCCGAGTGTTTAGGAAAAGATTTTCGAATCTTCATGCATTCATGTTATGTTAGACTCTATAACGGAATCAAAGTAGGGATGGGCATTGCACACAGAATTTGCTCCTTTTTTAGAAGACTTAGTACATCAGCAGGTGATATCCCCTTTAGACATCGCTTTTGCTTCTAAGCACATCTCTTCGGACTTTGAAGAGTCTTTTGTTTTTCTCGCGGTCTCCTCAGCGCTTTGGCGTTATGGTCATCCTTTTCTTTCCCTTGAGGAAAATCGCATTAGACCTTCTCTAGGAGGGATCTCAGAAACAGATTTGTATCGGGGATTTCATAACCTTCCTAAGGAAGTTCGAGATAAATTATTTGTCGTTGTTTCAGGACGTTTGTATTTACGGTCTCTGTATACGATACGATCGAAACTCTTAGACAAGCTTTCGTTGCTTTGTTCAGCAACCCCGAATTATTTTCCTCCTTCTATAGATTCTTCGATCCTTTCAGAAGAGCAAAACTTTATTTTTAATAAAATAACTCAAGGATGTTTTTCTATAGTTTCTGGAGGCCCAGGAACAGGAAAAACTTTTTTAGCTGCACAACTCATCCTCTCTTTAGTGAAGCAGCAACCTAAGTTACGTATTGCTATAGTATCTCCTACAGGAAAGGCCACGTCTCATATTCGTCAGATTCTTATGAAATATAATATATTTGACGACATGGTGTTGATGCAGACGGTGCACCACTTTCTTCAGGAGTATGCGTACCGTCGCTATAACTCTATAGATGTCCTTTTAGTAGATGAAGGCTCTATGGTAACTTTTGACTTGTTGTATAGTTTGGTACAAACCCTACAGGGATATGAGAAAGACAAAAAACTTTATACCTCGAGTTTAATTATTCTCGGAGATACCAATCAATTGCCTCCTATTGGCATTGGGGTTGGAAATCCCCTTCAAGATCTCATAGGATATTTCCATGAAAATACGTTTTTCCTGAAGACATCGCATAGGGCAAAGACTGGAGTTGTGGATCAGCTGACTCAATCTGTATTGCGTGGCGAAATGATTTCTTTTTCTCCTCTCCCATCGATATCCTCAGCTATAGAAGTCTTGAAAAATCGTTTTGTAAAGTCGTTACGTCAATCAGAAGCACGTTTGTGTGTATTGACTCCTATGCGCCATGGCCCTTGGGGGGTTCTGAACTTAAACACAATGATACATCAAAGATTGGCGAGAAGCGATCCTGATTTACGTATTCCTATTATGGTGACGAGTCGTTATGAAACTTGGGGACTATTTAATGGAGACACAGGATTACTGTGTTTAAAAACTCAGAAATTGCATTTCCCTCAACATGAACCCATAGATTCTAGGGCTCTATCACAATACGTCTACAATTACGTTATGTCTGTACACAAGAGCCAGGGGAGTGAATACGATGAGGTTATTGTAATTATTCCCAAGGGAAGCGAAGTGTTTGGGGTGTCTATTCTCTATACTGCAATTACCCGAGCTAAATATAGAGTTTCAGTTTGGGGAGATCCCGAGACGTTACATAAGATAATTAAGAAGTCTAATTACTAGATTCTTATCAAAATAAAAAAACCCTCAAAGAATACTCTAAGAGGGTTTTTTTGCTGCGAATGTCGTTAAAAACTATCCTATTTTAGCATAATCTTTAACAAAGTTTATGACACAGCTAATCAATCCAAGAATAGCCATAATTAGAACAGCATGGACTCCAAGAATAGCAGGAAGGAATAGAGAAAGAGTGCCAAGAGCATCACAAACTAAATCAACTACATCTCCAAGCCATGCAATGAAGGCGTTTCTTATAGCTTTGGAACGTGCTGCGAATTCGGCAGAAGGCTTGTTTCTGTTTTCGGGGTCGGAGATTGTTTCAGGCCTGGTGCTTAAAATTCTGTAAAGTGAAATTGAACTCTCAGTTAAAGAGCATCCTGTAGCCACTAAGTTTAGGCAGGAAGTCACCTTACATCCAATTTTGTTTGCATTGGCTCCTAAGGAAACCACGTCCATTTCATGTAAGAATGTAGCTGTTCCAAGAGTCTTTGATGCTAAACGAGCAACTTTTCCTGTGATAGTTAGGGCTGATCGTCGTTGTAGTTTTTGAGTCATACAACCCTCAGCATCTGCTTCGTTGCAACGTCTGAGTTCTCCTGTTTCCTCATCAGTTTCGAAGATCATAGAACCATTAAGTAGTTGGCCCCACAACATAGCTCCTGCCACTGCAGTGTTCACTCCGTCAGCGGCACCCAGAAACCCTTCAGTTTTCTGCAAAGCAGCATGTGCATAATGGGAGCTTCCTAAAGCATGTCTAGAGATTGCTGTGGAATTTTTAATTGCTCCGACGATGTCGCCGGCAAACAAAACGTTATTGTGTAGAGACATTGATTGCTGTCTGAATAAATTGCCTGAAGCTCTGATTGCCGGAGTCCAAGATCTTAAATGCAGAAGTGCTTGTCTACCAAGATGTGCTGTTGCCATAATCTACCTAATTATTAGATTGTTTTAAGGTCACGATGCTCTCGCGTTAACTTTTAAGGTTGCTTTAGATTTAATGCGTGCTGCCTTATTATCTTTGAAGATACCTCGCTTTACAGCCTTATCTACAACACTGTAGACGGATTGTAAGTTGCTAAGAGTGGCTTGAGTGTCGTCGAGTTTTAAAGATGCTTCAAACTTTTTGACTATTGTTTTCACTTTAGATTTGAAGCTGTGATTGATTAACTCTCTTTTTTGAGCAGTTAGAATGCGTTTTTCAGCAGAAGGTCTTCTTTGTATAACGTTTTTTTTATTCGGTTTTTTAGGTGCCATAATATCTCCAGACAAGACAAGAACTTTAAGATTTAAAATAAACTGCTATTAATTGCAGATCAATTGAGAGAGAAAGGAAAGCTTTTTCTTATTTTCGATACACATATTAAGAAAAAAGAGAATTTATGAGAAATAAAAAAAGTTTTATGCCAACATAACAATAAGAATGGTCTTAAAAAAATACTTTTCTAATCAAATAGAACTTATGGCTATGAAGAGCAATTTATTCTTATTTTTGTTGATATAAGGATTTATTTTTTATGTTATTGGTAAGGAAATGGTTGCATACTTGTTTCAAATATTGGATTTACTTTCTTCCGGTGGTAACGCTACTTCTTCCCCTAGTGTGTTACCCTTTTCTGTCGATTAGTCAAAAAATTTATGGATACTTTGTTTTTACTACAATTTCTTCTTTAGGCTGGTTTTTTGCATTGAGACGTAGGGAAAATCAATTAAAAACAGCAGCTGTTCAGCTTCTTCAAACAAAAATTAGAAAATTAACAGAAAATAATGAAGGGTTAAGACAAATTCGAGAATCTCTTAAAGAACATCAGCAAGAGAGTGCTCAACTGCAAATTCAAAGTCAGAAGCTTAAAAATAGCCTATTTCATCTTCAGGGTTTACTTGTGAAAACTAAGGGAGAGGGGCAAAAATTAGAAACTTTGTTACTTCATAGAACAGAAGAGAATCGATGTTTGAAAATGCAAGTAGATTCTTTAATTCAGGAATGCGGAGAAAAAACAGAGGAAGTACAAACTTTAAATCGAGAGTTGGCTGAGACTTTAGCCTACCAGCAAGCTTTAAATGACGAGTATCAAGCGACCTTCTCTGAGCAACGCAATATGCTGGATAAGCGGCAGATCTACATTGGAAAGCTGGAAAACAAGGTTCAGGATTTAATGTATGAGATCCGTAACTTGCTTCAGTTAGAGTCAGACATAGCAGAGAATATTCCTTCTCAAGAATCGAATGCTGTTACGGGAAATATTTCTTTACAATTGTCTAGTGAGTTAAAAAAAATTGCTTTTAAGGCTGAAAACATAGAGGCAGCCTCTTCTTTAACAGCATCACGTTACCTTCATACAGATACGAGTGTGCATAACTACTCTTTAGAGTGTCGCCAGTTATTTGATAGCTTAAGAGAAGAAAATCTCGGGATGCTTTTTGTCTATGCTCGTCAATCCCAACGTGCGGTTTTTGCTAATGCGTTATTTAAAACGTGGACGGGGTATTGTGCAGAAGATTTTTTAAAATTTGGTAGTGACATAGTGATTTCTGGGGGCAAACAGTGGATGGAGGATCTTCATTCCTCTAGAGAAGAATGCTCTGGTAGATTAGTGATTAAAACGAAATCACGAGGTCATCTTCCTTTCCGTTATTGTTTAATGGCTTTGAATAAAGGCCCTCTTTGCTATCATGTTTTGGGGGTTCTTTATCCTCTCCATAAAGAAGTGCTTCAGAGTTGATACTATTTCTTCTTCTATGAGGAAAGTTGTATCAAATTGTTGGTAAGATATTGATTTTCGTCAGCGTATAAGATAAAAATCCCTAGATTTCCTATCTTCCTTTGACTAAACTGTCCTCTAAGGCTAGAAATCCCCTTGTTTTATTCCAAGTAAGAAAGTTGTTCATGAATACACAGAATAGCCAAGCTACAGAAGTTTCATCAGAAGAAGAATCTCAAAAGAAGTTAGAAGAGCTTGTTGCTCTTGCTAAGGAACAGGGTTTCATCACATACGAAGAAATCAATGAAATTCTTCCTATGTCCTTCGACACTCCGGAGCAAATTGACCAAGTGTTGATTTTCTTAACTGGAATGGACATTCAAGTTTTGAATCAAATTGATGTTGAAAGGCAGAAAGAGAAGAAAAAAGAAGCTAAAGAGCTTGAGGGTTTAGCTAGGAGGACTGAAGGGACTCCTGACGATCCTGTTCGGATGTATTTGAAAGAAATGGGTACAGTACCTCTCCTTACTAGGGAAGAAGAGGTAGAAATTTCTAAGAGAATAGAAAAAGCTCAAGTACAGATTGAAAGAATCATTTTACGCTTCCGTTATTCTGCTAAAGAAGCGATTTCTATAGCCCACTATTTGATTAGCGGCAAGGAACGTTTTGATAAGATTATTTCCGAGAAAGAAGTAGAGGATAAGACTCACTTTCTTAAGTTACTTCCCAAGCTAATTACCTTGCTTAAGGAAGAAGATACGTATTTAGAAAACTTATTATTGTCTTTAAAACAGCCTGATTTATCCAAGCAAGAAGCAGCTAAATTAAATGACAGTTTAGAGAAGTGTCGTATTCGGACGCAAGCCTACTTGCGTTGTTTCCATTGTCGTCATAATGTCACTGAAGATTTTGGCGAAGTTGTTTTCAAGGCTTATGATTCTTTCTTACACTTAGAACAGCAAATTAATGATTTGAAAGTTCGTGCAGAAAGAAATAAGTTTGCTGCTGCAAAGTTGGCAGCAGCTAAGCGTAAGTTGTATAAAAGAGAAGTTGCTGCTGGAAGGACTTTAGAAGAGTTCAAGAAAGATGTACGTATGTTACAGCGGTGGATGGATAAGAGCCAAGAAGCCAAAAAAGAAATGGTGGAGTCCAATTTACGTCTAGTGATTTCTATAGCCAAAAAGTATACCAACCGTGGGCTTTCCTTCTTAGATTTAATTCAAGAAGGGAATATGGGCTTGATGAAGGCTGTCGAGAAGTTTGAGTATCGCCGTGGTTATAAGTTCTCGACGTATGCCACCTGGTGGATTCGTCAAGCTGTGACTCGTGCTATTGCGGATCAGGCAAGAACGATCCGTATTCCAGTCCATATGATTGAAACCATCAATAAAGTTCTTCGTGGAGCGAAGAAATTAATGATGGAAACAGGAAAAGAGCCCACTCCTGAAGAGTTAGCAGAAGAGTTAGGATTAACTCCTGACCGTGTTCGGGAAATTTATAAGATTGCTCAGCACCCCATCTCTCTACAAGCCGAGGTTGGAGAGGGTAGTGAAAGTTCCTTTGGGGATTTCTTGGAGGATACTGCCGTAGAGTCTCCCGCAGAGGCTACGGGGTATTCTATGCTTAAAGACAAGATGAAAGAGGTCTTAAAGACGCTTACGGATCGTGAGCGATTTGTTTTGATCCATCGTTTTGGCCTTCTTGATGGCAAACCTAAGACTTTAGAAGAAGTGGGTTCTGCCTTTAATGTTACTCGTGAGCGTATTCGTCAGATTGAAGCCAAAGCTTTAAGGAAGATGCGTCATCCTATTCGATCGAAACAATTGAGAGCATTCTTAGACTTATTAGAGGAAGAAAAAACCGGAACTAGCAAAGTTAAGAGTTTGAAATCCAAATAGTCTTTGAGTAAAAGGTTCGTTTTTTATAGCCTTGTATAAAAAATATTGCTCTGGTGATTGCTATAGAACGTTATCAGTTAATTATATCCAAGTTTCGTATGTGGTTGTTTTTAGGGTGTTCTGTTGAAGAGCGTCATTTTAAGCAGCCTGTTCTTATTTCAGTGACTTTTTCTTATAACGAAGTCCCGTCTGCTTGTTTATCCGACAAGCTTTCAGATGCTTGTTGTTATCTAGAGGTCACCTCTCTTATTGAAGAGATTGCGAATACAAAGCCTTATGCTTTAATAGAGCACCTGGCTAACGAGCTATTTGATAGCTTAGTGATATCTTTTGGAGATAAAGCCTCCAAGATAGATCTAGAGGTAGAAAAAGAACGGCCACCTGTTCCCAACCTATTAAATCCTATAAAATTTACAATTAGTAAAGAGCTATGTCCGAGCCCCGTTTTGTCTGCTTAAGTTTAGGATCAAATTTAGGAAATCGTTTTAAAAATCTACAGATTGCTCGTACTTTATTAGGCGAACAAGCTGTTTTAGGTCTACGTAGTTCGGTAATTCTAGAAACAGAAGCCTTGTTATTACCGGGATCTCCTCCAGAGTGGGACCTTCCTTATTTTAATTCGGTACTTGTAGGGGAAACCACCCTATCTTTGCGAGAACTACTGGTTACTATCAAACAGATAGAGAAGGTGGTAGGTAGAGCAGAGGAGTCGCCCCCATGGTCTCCTCGAACCATAGATGTAGATATTTTGCTTTATGGTGACGAGTCTTTTTGTTGTGATCACACCGAGATAACGATTCCTTTGTCCAATTTGTTATCACGTCCTTTTTTGATTGCTTTAATAGCATCTCTTTGTCCTTATCGTCGATTTTGCACTCAAGGTTCTCCTTATCACAACTTTACATTTGGAGAGTTGGCGCATCACCTTCCCTCACCTCCAGGGATGATTCGTAGGAGTTTATCTCCAGATACGATGTTGATGGGGGTGGTAAATGTGACTAACGACTCTATGTCTGATGGGGGCATGTTTTTAGATCCAGAAAAAGCAGTGGCTCAAGCTGAGAAGTTATTTACAGAGGGCGCTGCAGTTATAGATTTTGGAGCTCAAGCAACAAACCCTAAAGTAAAGCAGTTTTTATCTGTAGATCAAGAATGGGAGCGTCTGGAGCCTGTTTTAAGGTTGTTAAAAGAGACTTGGTCCAATAGAAAACAATATCCAATCATCTCTTTAGATACGTTTTATCCTGAAATTATTCTTAGGGCTATGGATATTTATCCGATCCAGTGGATTAATGATGTCTCTGGGGGATCACAGTCTATGGCTGAGGTCGCTAGGGATTGTGAGCTATCCTTGGTTATGAATCACTCGTCTTCGCTTCCTGTGGATCCTAAAAATATCTTGTCGTTTTCTGTCCCTATTGGAGAGCAACTGTTGAGCTGGGGTGAGAAGCAACTTAAGATGTTTTCTGATGTTGGTCTGAACGCAAATCAGGTGATTTTTGATCCCGGTATAGGTTTTGGGAAGGGGGCTGCGCAATCTTTGGCTACTTTGTATGAGATTGCGAAATTTAAGCGTTTGGGATGCCCTATCCTTATTGGACATTCTCGAAAATCGTTCTTATCTTTATTTGGTAATCATGATCCCAAGGATCGTGATTGGGAAACCGTAGGTCTATCTATACTCTTACAACAACAAGGTGTGGACTACTTGCGAGTGCATAATGTTGCTGCTCATCAAAAAGCTTTATCAGTAGCTGCTTGTGAAGCCTGTGCACCCATCTAATTTTGAAAATCCTCTAGGTGTCGAGATGTGTAAAAATAGAGGGGTCCGCGGGATCGTGGCTTGTGATCCTAGAGGGGTGATAGGTTTAGAAGGAAAGCTTCCTTGGCATTACCCTGAAGATCTCCAATTTTTTTCTGAAACCATACAAAAATTTCCTATTGTTATGGGAAGAAAGACTTGGGAAACACTTCCTAGGAAGTATTTTGTTGATAGAGCAGTCGTCGTGTTTTCTCATGAAAAACGACAGGGAGTGCACGGGGAGATCTGGGTAACTTCTTTAGAAGAATTCCTGCTCTTAGATCTTTCTTCGCCGACATTTTTAATCGGTGGTGGTGAGCTTTATTCTCTTTTCTTAGAAAATCAAATTGTTCGAGATTTTTTTATTTCTCATATCAAAAAAGAATATGCTGGTGATACATTTTTCCCTTTGTCCTTGCTAGAGACATGGACCAAAACTGTGCTTAGAGATACCCAAAAGATCACAACGTGTTACTATGAAAATCACCACAGTCAAAACACCAAAAATATATCCTTATGATGACCTATATTCTATTCTAGAGTCTTCATTGCCTAAGTTAAACGAACGCTCTATTGTTGTGATTACGTCTAAGATAGTCTCTTTATGTGAAGGTGCTGTTGTAGAACTTGAGAAGGTTTCTAAAGATGAATTAATAAAGCAAGAAGCAGATGCCTATGTTTTTGTAGAGAAATACGGCATATATCTAACTAAGAAGTGGGGGATACTCATTCCTTCAGCGGGGATTGACGAGTCCAATGTTGAAGGTTATTTTGTGTTGTATCCTAGGGATTTTTTGCTTTCCGTGAATACTCTAGGGGATTGGTTAAGGAATTTCTATCATCTCGAGCATTGCGGAATCATTATATCGGATAGTCATACGACTCCGTTGCGTCGGGGAACTATGGGTTTAGGCTTATGTTGGAATGGTTTTTTCCCTTTATATAATTATGTAGGAAAACCAGATTGTTTTGGTCGTGCTTTGAAGATGACTTATAGCAATTTATTAGATGGTTTATCGGCAGCTGCGGTTCTTTGTATGGGAGAGGGAGACGAGCAGACTCCCATTGCTATTATAGAGGAAGCTCCCAAGATTACCTTCCATTCTTCTCCAACTACATTACAAGATATGAGCACTTTAGCAATCGCTGAGGATGAAGATTTATATGGTCCTCTGCTACAATCTATGGCATGGGAAACTCCCGCACCAACCTCCTGAGGTATTATGACATCCTGGATAGAATTACTTGATAAGCAAATTGAAGATCAACATATGTTAAAGCACGAATTTTATCAGCGTTGGTCTGAAGGAAAGTTAGAAAAACAACAACTTCAAGCTTATGCCAAAGATTACTATTTACATATTAAAGCATTTCCTTGTTACCTTTCAGCGCTGCATGCTCGCTGTGATGACTTGCAGATTCGTAGACAAATTCTTGAGAATCTCATGGATGAAGAAGCTGGAAATCCTAATCACATAGATTTATGGAGACAGTTTGCTTTATCTCTTGGAGTTTCTGAAGAGGAGCTTGCCAATCATGAATTCAGTCAGGCTGCTCAAGATATGGTAGCGACATTTCGCCGCTTATGCGACATGCCACAACTTGCCGTGGGTTTAGGCGCTCTCTATACTTATGAGATTCAGATTCCTCAAGTCTGTGTAGAGAAAATCCGTGGTTTGAAAGAATATTTTGGAGTTTCTGCTCGAGGCTATGCATACTTTACTGTACATCAAGAAGCTGATATTAAACATGCCAGCGAAGAGAAAGAAATGCTACAAACTTTGGTAGGCAGAGAGAATCCTGATGCTGTTTTGCAAGGATCACAAGAAGTTTTAGATACTCTATGGAACTTTTTGAGCTCTTTTATTAATTCAACGGAGCCTTGTTCTTGTAAGTAGTATCTTGGCAGGTCTAGAATTTTTGGATCTTATTAGCTTAAAAAATAGGATCATGCATCTGTAAACAGAATCCCCCCTCCTAAAGTATTAGAAGGGGGGATTCTTTGTCTCAAGGTAATTTGTAGAATCTCTATGTTTTCTATTTAGAAATTACAATTTAAGCTTCTACTGTTTGAGCAGGAACTTCCTGAGGTGTTTCATTAGCATGAACAGAGGGAGTTTTATTCGCTGCAATTACATCGTAGATGCGCTTCTCAATTTCCTTAAAAAGCTTTCTATTACGTTTAAGTTCTTCACGAACAAATTCTCTTCCCTGTCCTAACTTCTTCTCTTGATAGTTGAACCAAGAACCTTTTTTCTCAATAATATTATATTCGACAGCAAGATCTAGGATACAACCTGCAGAAGAAATCCCTTCATTGAATAGGATGTCAAATTCTGCGATTCTGAATGGAGGAGCAAGTTTATTTTTAGCTACCTTCACTTTAATTCGATTTCCGATGTCAGAGTTATCACTGCCTTTTATTGAACCTATACGGCGAATATCTAATCGTATTGAAGAGTAGAATTTTAAGGCACGTCCTCCCGTAGTAGTTTCTGGGTTTCCGAAGCTAACACCGATTTTCTCTCGGATTTGGTTAATGAACACTGCACAGGTTTGGCTACGTGATAGGGTAGCGGTGAGCTTGCGTAATGCTTGAGACATCATACGAGCTTGTAGGCCTACGTGTACATCACCGATGTCTCCTTCGAGTTCGCTTTTAGGAACTAAAGCGGCTACAGAGTCAATAACGATAACATCGACAGCTCCTGAACGCGCGAGCAATTCTGCTATGCTTAATGCATCTTCACCACAGTCGGGTTGAGAAATCATAAGATCATCGATATTGACGCCAATAAGAGATGCATAACTAGGATCTAAAGCATGTTCAGCATCTATATAGGCAGCAACACCGCCCATTTTTTGAGCATTCGCGACAATATGGGTAGCTAGTGTCGTTTTCCCTGAGGATTCAGGACCAAAGATTTCGATCACCCGTCCTTTGGGGACCCCATGAATTCCAAGAGCTAAGTCTAAAGATAAAGCTCCTGTTTTGATGGTGGAGATTTCATGTGTGGCAGAGTGTCTTCCTAAACTCATGATGGACCCAGCGCCGAATTGCTTTTCAATATAAGCAACAGCAGCTTCTAGAGCCTTTTTTCTATCAGGTAAATTCATGTAAATGCTCCTCTTGGTTTCCATATTCCCCAGAGAATAGTTCTGTTTCTCTGAGAATCGAGAGAAATAGAGAAGTTCTTCTCATAGTTAGTTGAGAGATTTGGGGGTGGAAGGTTTTAGATGATGTGTATCATTCTGTATTGTTTTGCTCTCTATGCATACTTGAATTTGCCATGGCAGTCAAGGCAAAAAGTAACTTCAAGATGGCTTGTTATTTCTCAATAAATTTAAGAAAAGCACTAGAATACAAGGACCTTAGTTTCAGATAGTATATCTAAATTATGAAACTGAAAAAATAGATCTATTGGATGCCGAGATTCCTTTAACAAGGGAAACTATTTTCAAAAAATCAAAAGAACTTCTTCTTATTTCTAACATAAATAGATTTGGGAAAGGGGGATGTCATGACTTTCTTGGGGAAGTCTATCGATTTTTTGTTCGCAGTAGCCGATGCCGATGGTTCGTATAGAGGGATAGGGATGTTGTGCTAACCAGCGATCGTAGAAACCGTGACCATAACCAAGCCGATAGCCCTGCTGATCAAAGGCAAGGCCCGGAACGAGCACGTGGGTAATCTTATCACTCGAGATCGGTGTTTGTTTCGAGAAGGGATCTTTGGGATGCACAACGGAAATAAGATCGTCTATCGAGGGGATAAGAACAGGATAGAGGTTTTCCTGATCAATCTTGGGAAGAGCTAGGGTACATTTCTGGATAAGTATGCGATTTGCTTCTTGCATGTCTATTTCGTGATTGAAAGAGACAAAAGAGAGAACGACGCTCTCTTTAGAAAAGCTGCGAACGAAAGAGGCCACTGCAGAAGAGGCCTCATGCTTGCGTTCTTCAGAGAGATCCCTGCGTATAGAGATAAATAGTTTACGTAGTGCGGATTTCTCTATTTTAGGATCAGTCATAGGGAAGTTCTAGTTGAGCAAAGGTTTGCCGTCCTGATAGGGGATTTTTTTAGTAATAGTTCCCGCCGACGAGAAAAATACTGCAGTCCCACAACCACGATCTATTTTAGAGTAGGGATGACGGTCTCCAGGGCGGAAGTACTCTCCTTTAATTAGAAGATCATTATCATACTCTTCGGTCGCCATGATCTGTCCTTCAGGGTAGTAAATGGTCAGTAACCCGGATTTTTTGTTATTTACGAGTTCTTTACAACTTTCTAAGGTTCCTCCGGGATACCAAGTTTTTACTATCCCATTTAAAATTCCTTCATGCCAATTAAGAAGCAGCTTGGGTTTCCCTGTCTCAGGATAAAAGAAAAATTCTTCTCCGTGCTTCGCGCCTTGCAAAAGGTTATACGTTTGGACAATCTGTGTTCCGGAGTTGTCGAATCTGGTAACTTTTCCATAAGGTTTCCCTCGGTAAAATGCCCTAGTTTCTATAACGGCATACTTGCCGTAGATTGCTTGAATGCCGTTCCCTTCGTGTATAGTCGCATAGATTTCGTGAGTTTGAGGATCTAAGTACTCTGCTTTTAGGAGTCGTCCCTCATGATATTCTTCCCAGGCTAAAACATCTTCTTCGGAATCTTCGCTGTAGCGAATCGAAAGACCGTGTCTTTTGCCTTGTTGGTAATTCTGTTCTTTGAGCAGTTTCCCCGAAGATGTGTATGTCAGGAATTTACCTTGAGGAACTCCCTTATGATAGGGACACTCTTTCCAAATATTCCCATTAGTATGGTAATACACCGAAGATCCTTCGAGCAGCCCTTTTTCATAGACGATAGCGGCTTCTAAGATACCTTCATCATTATAGGCAAATGTAGTTTGATCAAATAGCCAGCCAGACTCTGCTGAGGGATGAAGATCCGCAATACCTCCGATAACCTCAGCTTGGATTTTGATATTCCCGTTGACGTGCCATTCACGATATCTTCCATAAGCACGATTATTGAGACACTCCAGGTACTGCTTAATTTGCCCGTTAGTGTGATAGGCTGTTAAACAAGAAACGTTATCTCCGCGTTTGTTTTTATACATCCTCATGACCTTTTGATAGGGCTGGGGAGCAAGAAAGTCTACCTTGGTGTATTTCTTTAGCTTCTCTTTAGAGCAAATAGTTTCTGACAGGCCGTTTCTATCAATGATATTGATCCCTGTAAGGGTGAGTTTCTCATAGTCACCTGTTTTCCCATAAATGGGACTCATGGCAATTAGAGAAGAACATAGAAATAAGCAAAAGAGTTTTTTTATATCCATCGACTTATAGCCTCAGCATGTGTTAACCAGACCTCATTTCCTAGAGGCGTAGTTTGTTTTGTCATTTTCCAACAGGTGAAGAAAACTAGGGGCGCGACAGGGTTCTCTGGGTTGAAAAGAGAAAACAAGGACTCGATATCTTCATTATCCATTTCAGTAGCTTGCTCTAGACGCACAAATGCAAAGTCATTGTGCATTTGTTCGCAGTTCCAGACGAGCTGGTGATTTGATTTTTCTAGAGCACGCTTTCTTTCCCAAACTTCTTTACTTTGTGCTAGCAAAGAATTTGAGTTTAATTTGTTTAAACGTTCGCGTTCTTTGGATAGAGGGCGTAATTGCTTGCAAGAGGCATTTAAACTTTCTATTGAGAGGTTATTGCGATCCTTAGAAATGCGAGCATTGTGTTTGATCACCTGATCTTCATGATCTCTTATAACTTTCAGTGTGAGAATCTGAGAATTTAGATCAGACCAACGCTGAGAGATCTTCACGTGATTTATGGTAATCGCTAGGACGGGAAGTATACTCAAAAGAGAAAGAAAACTAAGAATTAAAATAGAAATCCATTTTTTCATAAGACGTCCTAAGAGCTTAATGTAAATTGTAGTTTAAAAGATCGTTGATCTTCTAGAGACTCTGAAACATGTTGTAGCTTGGGGTGACTCGATATTTTTTTTAAGAATTGAGGGATGTCTTCAGGTTGTCCTTGTCCCTTGACTTCAACTAAGGCACTGTAGGGGAGAGAGGGGTTATCTTTTGAGGGATAACTTGTCATGGTATAGGAGAAATACGAGAACTTTATTGAGGGGCTGCTTTTCCCAAGGGCAAGAAGAAATTTTAATGTTTGCTCACTTGTGGGAATTGTAGGCAAGAGTGGGTAGTTGGAAGCCGAGTTCTTCTTTCCGATTGCCTTTACTGTTTTTTCTGCGGCCCTTAAAGATCTTGGGAGCACGCCCTCTTCAGGACAAGCGAAAGCAAAATGGTTCGAAGCTGAGGAAGAAAGAGATTTAAGTTTTAACACGGATCCCAGACTTACGACTACCGTAGCCATGAGGGCATACTTCCCTATCAACAGAGAGGAGCGTAGCAGCCAATGTTTTTGGGCTGCTGGGGAAACTGAGGTAGCGTCATAGGGAAAAGTTAGAGGTCGTCTTGAGGCCCCATGGTGGGCAGCAGCAATAGTATCTCCATAAATTTCCCAATCCTCGTCTTCCACTCCATAAGTCATAGATTGACAGACCACAAGCGGGAGAGACAGTTTTTGTTCTAAAATTTTTTGTAGATTCGGGGATATCTGTGCGACGTGAATAGCAGGAAGCACAGTTTGTGGGAATGTTTCTTGTATATACTGCAACGTTGCATGGATGTCGTCGCAGCTTTTTTTCGTTGAGTGGTTGCTAAAAGAACGAGCTACAGCAATGGCATGATTTTTTACAAAAATGCAGGTAACTTCTTCAGAACCGCCATAGATAAGAAGATATGCGGGCAGGCTCTTTAAAGGGCTCTGTTCTGCTAGAAAAAAAATATCGGCAGCACGACAAGAGAGTTTATCAGGGAAAATCTGAGCCTGGGACAGAAAAGAAAGTTCTTTTTTGAGTGTATTTTTTTGAGCAATCCATAGGGTCAGAGGAGTTTCTCCTCTATCCGTCGGTTTGCCTAGTTGTGGCTGTACAATCAGAGATTCCCAGGGTAGGGCAAGACTTGCTTCTAGATTTGTGAGAGCTACTTTTAAAATATTTTTTCTATTTTTAAGGGATGAGGAAGAACTTTTGACTAAGATGTCAGAGCCCTGCAGAGAGAAAGTCGTTGGTGCTGCAAAGTATTTTTTTGGGAGAGACCAGGTCTTTCCTTCGGGAATTTGTTCACAGTGACAGACGATCCATCCTTTACATGTTTTCTGTAAAATTGCTATTTTAATAGTATTGTTTTCAGCTTTGGTTAGTCCAATATGATAAACAGGCAGCTTGAAATTCATAGCTCAAGAATTCTTAAAATATAAAGGCAGCTATTTTAATGGATAGAGGGCTCTTTTTCAAGAAAAACACATATTAATTATAATTAAGAGAGTAAAATATAATGCTATCTTATTTGTTAAGAACGGCTATTAATGTTTATAGCTTTCTAATTTTAGCCTATATCTTTGCTTCTTGGGTCCCTGATTGCCAGTCTGCGCGCTGGTACCAGTTGGTTTCCAAGTGTGTTGACCCTTTTTTGAATTTCTTTCGTCGCTTTGTTCCTAGAATTGGATTTATAGATCCCAGTCCTTTTGTTGGTCTGCTTTGCCTTGGAATCCTTCCTTTTGTTATATTAAGAGTCCTACGTTTTATTATTCTTAATATTTTTCATTCTCCATGGCTGCTCCAATATTTATAAAAAATATTTTACTTCGTTCCTCTATAGTCTATGCTCCTCTAGCGGGATTTTCAGATTATCCCTACCGTTGCATGTCCGCATTGTATCAACCAGGGTTGATGTTTTGTGAAATGGTGAAAGTAGAAGGGATACTCTACGCTCCTGAGCGTACTTCGAAGCTTCTAGATTATAATGAGAACATGCGTCCCATAGGAGCGCAGTTGTGCGGTAGTAATCCAGAAACTAGTGGGGAGGCCGCTAAAATTTTAGAAGGCCTTGGTTTCGACCTTATAGACCTAAATTGTGGATGTCCTACAGATAAAATCACCAAAGATGGCAGTGGGTCAGGTCTTTTGAAGACGCCAGAGCTTATTGGGAGGATTTTAGATAAAATCATCAATAGCGTTTCCATTCCTGTAACAGTAAAAATTCGCTCGGGTTGGGATATGGAACATATCAACGTAGAGGATACGGTACGTATTATACGTGATGCTGGAGCTAGCGCAGTTTTTGTTCACGGGAGAACTCGTGCTCAGGGATACCACGGTCCTAGCAAGCAAGAGTATATTTCTAGAGCCAAGGCTGCTGCAGGAAAAGAATTCCCAGTTTTTGGTAACGGAGATATTTTTTCTCCAGAAGCTGCGCAAGCAATGCTAACTACAGGATGTGATGGTGTTCTGGTAGCTCGAGGAACCTTGGGAGCCCCTTGGATTGGAAAACAAATCCAAGACTATCTCACTACAGGAAGCTATGAGAAAATTCCCTTTATCAAAAGGAAAGCTGCGTTTCTGGAGCATATGCGCCTAGTAGAAGACTATTATCAAAGCGAAACGAAGTTCCTTTCAGAAACACGTAAATTATGTGGCCACTACCTAATTTCCGCGGCTAAGGTGCGTTTTCTTCGTTCGTCTCTAGCAAAAGCGACATCCTACCAAGAAGTCTACCAGCTTGTGAATGATTACGAAGAAGCCGACGACTCGTCATTAGAGACCTTTGTTAAATGCTGACTTAGGTGTTTCGAAAGTTGGAACATATCGATAGGATTCGGACCAATGATCGTAGCTAAATTGTTATCAGGAACTAAAAGTTTTTTATTTTCTGGTGCCTGTAATTGATGTTCCTTGATGTAATCCCAGATTTTTTTGGTTGCTTCTCCCCGAGATACGGGTTCGTTTCCGATCATTTTTGCTAGATCTGGAGAGGGAAGGAATAAAGGACCTGTTTTCTTTTCTGAAGATTTTTTAACCGAGCTTTTTGCTTTTCCCTTTTTAGAAGGTGTTTTGGCTGCTTTTGTTGTTTTTGCTGAAGATTTTTTCTTGGTCGGAGTTTTTTTCTTATAGGGAATTTTTTCTGTTCCTGAGTACTTTGTGATTACAGCATCTATAGAATTTCCAATCACACTACATTCAGGATACTCTGAACAGGAATAGAAAATCTTGTTGTAACGGGAGCGTTTTTTGAAAATTTTCCCATTACAGCCTATTGCAGGGCAGGGGATAGGCTCTTCCTGTTCGATTTCCTCTCCCTTTTTATGGATTGATATAGTGCCACGGCATTCAGGATACTTCTCACACCCTAAAAATGTTCCATAGCGGCCGTGACGTACTTTCATAACGCCTCCACAAAGAGGACAAGGACTGTCCCAGGGGGTGTCTTCAGCATAGTCTTCTTTGTTGAAAGCGAGCTCTTCTTCAGAAGTGCGGTAATCGCATTCAGGATATTCTGAGCAGCCATAGAAATAACTGTTTTTAGACCAGATTTTTACTAGTTTTCCTTTATGGCACTTAGAACATTCTATATTTGTGAGAATTCTAGGAATGACAGCTTCTTTTTCTGCTGTAATCACTACAGGAAGGAATGTAGTCCAGAATTCTTGAAGTAAGAGTTTCCAAGGTTTTTTATTATCTGCAATGAGTTCAAGCTCGTCTTCCATGAGAGCTGTGAACCCGATATCCATAATTCTTGGAAAGTTTGTTTCTAAGAACTGTGAGATAATCTTTCCTAATTCTGTAGGACGTAACCGTTGATTTTCTTTAGTCGTATATTCACGACTTTGAATTTTGTTCATTATCGTGGCATACGTTGAAGGACGGCCGATCCCAGATTTTTCTAACTCTTTGACTAGAGAAGCTTCTGTGAATCTAGGAAGGGGTTTTGTAAATGCCTGTTCTTGGGATACTTCCTCTTTGATTAAGGCATCTTGGGCATGTAGGGGGGGGAGAGGATGGTCTTCTTCTTGATCATTTTCATCATCTTGCTTCTCTTCATAGACAGCGAGAAACCCTTTAAATTTTAGTAAGGATCCTGAAGCTCGGAGGTCTATTTCTGTATCCGTAGTAATTTGAACAGCTAAAGTATCATAAATTGCAGGGGTAATCTGTGAGGCTACGAAGCGTTTCCAGATTAAGTTGTATACTTTAAATTGATCATCAGAAAGCTTATTCTTTAATTTGTCAGGAGTCAGATTAATATCAGTGGGACGTATGGCTTCGTGAGCATCTTGCGTCATCTTTTTTGTAGTATATACGTTTGCTTTCTCAGGGAGATATTCTTTACCGAAAGTCTGTTGGATGTACTCTCTAACTGTAGTTAATGCTTCGGGATCTACACGTACGGAATCCGTACGCATGTAGGTAATCAAACCTGTAGAATCTTCACTATCTAAATCGACGCCCTCATAGAGGGTTTGCGCTATAGACATGGTTCTAGAAGCAGAAAAACGAAAATGCCGGCTTGCTTCCTGCTGGAGAGTGGATGTAATGAAAGGAGGAGGAGCAAAACGTCGTTTTGCCTTAGCTTCTACACGAGTGATTGTATACGAGGATTTCTCTAACAGCTCGGCATAGTGACGGGCTTTCTCTTCAGAGTTAATAAGAAGGACATCATTTTCGGTTTTCCCTTCAGGGATTTCTTTCTCCCACTTTTTTCCTTGCACAGCGTATAAATGCGCCCAAAACGTTTTTGTCGTTTTGGGATCTTGCATTAAAACGCGTAAATTCCAGTATTCAACAGGAACAAAAGCATCAATAGCCTTTTCTCGATCTACGACAAGCTTCAAAGCTACAGATTGCACACGCCCTGCAGATATCCCTGAGCGTTGTTGTAACTTTCGACTTAGGATAGGAGAAATTTTATATCCCACAATGCGGTCAAGAAGTCTCCGCGCTTGTTGTGCGTTGACTAAAGCCATATCGATGGTTCGAGGGTGTTTTAAGGCCTCTGTAACCGCATTTTTGGTAATGGCATTAAACGATACCCTCTGGATCAGAGGAGAGTCAGGAAGCTGATTCGCGATGTGCCAGGCAATTGCCTCTCCTTCTCTATCAGGGTCAGGGGAAAGATAGACTTTTTCACACTTCGCGGCTAGCTTGCGGATGTGATTGATGACCTCTTGTTTATCGGGAAGCACTTGGTATTGTGGTTCGAAATCATGATCCACATCAATGCCAAATTCCTTAGCAGGGAGATCTACAATATGTCCTATAGATGAGGCAAAAACAAATTCACTCCCTAATAATTTTTGTAGCGTTTTAATTTTTGCAGGTGATTCTACTATAATTAAGGACTTTTTCATTAATCTAATTGCGTGAGGACCCTGGATACTTTACCGAGAGAAAACGCGACTCCCTTTTATTAATTTAATTTTCTAATTCCTAAAACTTTGTTTTCATGCAAATATATGTTATTTATTTCAAGGTTTCGCTGAAATAATAACACGCATGCCAATAGCAAAGCTCATTAACAGTTACAATAAGTCACTCTAGCAGCTTTTCATGAGTCGGTGCTCTTAGTTTCTCGATCATGGAAAAATAATCAACTGGATCGTCCAACCTATACTGTTGCGTTTTCATACGCTAAATAACAGGAACGCTGGTCTATATGAAGGCTAGCATAGAGAATTCTTGATATGTCCCTATGGTTATTGAGTAAGAAGCAAATTCTTTTCAAGGGAATAATATGATAGAAACTATTTAGGTTTCATCTTGAACCTGCAACTGTCATTCTTTTCTGATTAGTAAAAAGTTTTAAAATAACACAACATTAAAAGAGACGAGATTTCTTATTGCCAAGATGCTAAAACCTTTTCAATTTTTCTTGTTAACGATTGTAATTTCTTTTAACAATGAGAAAAAAGGTTTGAAAAAGAGCCGAGCATAGATAGAAACCTAGGACACGAAACGTGGAAAAACTTGAGTTTGTCACCAGCCTTTCTTCTCCTGATGATGATTTGATTACTTTCAATAAACAGGGATTGATTGCAGGCCCAGAAGAAGAAAAGGTAGCGTTTCTTGTACGTAGCAATGCTATGCTAGATGCAGGACCCGAAACCCCCGCGTCGTTTCCTGAATCTTTAAGGGAACAATTCGATATTTTCCCTGAGTATGTTGAAGTGCTCTACTCTAATGAAGGATTAGATGTCTGGGAAGCAGGATGTACGTGGATTCTAAATAATGAAGTGACCATCCAACTGCGTAAACATCACCGGAAAGCTTCGCGATGGCTAGGAATGTATTCCAGAGATGAGGTACTCGCTCACGAAGCCGTGCATGCTGTGAGAATGAAATTTCATGAGCCTGTCTTTGAAGAGGTGTTAGCTTATCAAACTTCTCGTTGGGGTTGGAGAAGGTTTTTCGGTCCTCTATTTCGCTCTCCAGGAGAGAGCTACTTGCTATTATTCTTCACCATTTTAGGTTTAGGAATCTCCTTATGGTATCCTGCCGGTATACTGATTATGCTGGTTTTACCTATGTATTTTTTGATGCGATTGTGCATGGCGCAGAGCTATTTGTATCGGGCCATGAAAAAGATTCGTAAAATGCTCGGAGTACCTCCCTTATGGGTGCTGCTAAGGCTGACGGATAAGGAAATAAAAATGTTTGCTAAAGAGCCTATTCCTGTTTTGGAACACTATGCTAGAAAACGAAAGCTTGAAAATGTCCGTTGGAAGCAAATTTATCAATCCTACTTTGTTTAACTTTAACTAGAACTGCCTATCTCTAAAATGACTGTTTGATGATCTTATGTAAAACAGCTTTTTTCTTTTATTAGCAGGCAGGATCTTTAGTTGTGCACGGTATTTTGCTACTGTACGTCGGGCACAAGGAATCCCTTTTGCAGTGATTCTGTCACTGATCACACTATCAGATAGAGGAGTTTGTTCCGTTGCGATCCATTGGCGGATCCATTGTAGAACATTCTCTTTAGAATGCGAGGAATCTTGATGGATTCCTCGGGGGAAGAGGTGCTTTAGAGGGAAAATCCCTATAGGAGCTGCAACCGCTTTGTTTTCAATGGCACGGAAGATTGTTGACTCATGAAAAGAGAGATCTTCAGCCAAATCTTTAATGCCTAAAGGATAGGGGGCTGGAATTTTTCCTAATAAAAAGTCTTCTTGTTTGGGGAGAAGTGTCTCCATCACTTGAAGGAGCGTTTGTTCTCGTTTTCTGAGATTTTTGATTAGCCACTTTGCTGATAAAATTTGTTGAGAGAGGTTTTTCTGCTCTTCTTTAGGAAGGTGTTCATAGAAGTGAAACGTTTCTTTATTCAGCTTTATAGATGGCAAGCCTCGAGTACTCACTTCAATTTTCCAAGATCCTGAGGAATAAAAAAGATAAATATCGGGAAGAGGAGTTGATACCATGGGCTTCACAGTGCAAGCTGCTGCAGGACACCAAGGTATAGATCCTAATGCTTTTTTTAAAATATTTCGAAGTTCGGATAAAGAGAGACTGAACTTTTTCATAATAGGCGCAAACTCACAGTTAGTCATCAAGGGATAGCAATCACGGACGATGCTATAGGCTTGTTGGTGGGAGGAGTTGCGGAGGAGCTTCATCCAATAGCTTTGTAGCGAAGGAGAGGCAATGCCTTCAGGACTTAGGTTTTGTATAGTGTCCCAAACTTTATGAATTTTTTCTAAGGGAAGCTCAAGTTCTTGAGCAAAATCCTCAGGATTTCTTAGAAAGAGTCCTTCATCCGAGAGATTCCCGGCAATTTGATGGGCAATGAATCGTTCTTCTGCAGTAGAAAAAGCCTCCTCGATTTGAGGAAGGAGACGAGTATATAAAGACTCTTGAGGTCCAGGAGTCTGATTCAAATAGGAAAACGTAGAGTTTGTAGGTCGATAACAAGGAGACCATTCTTCCTCTTCTAGTGAAGAGAGATCAAAAAAAGGATTATCAATGATCTCTTGAACTACATACGATGATAACTCAGTAAGTGGCGATTGCAGCATCTGCAGGCCTTGTTGCATCCTTAGTGAGGGTAGATACTTTAGAGACAACTTCTGCTTTTGCTGAAACATGTCTAACGCACTTGAATCATATAATCTTTTGGAATTTCCTTTAAAAATCTACTGGGCTTCATCATCCGTACGGTTCCCCAGAGGCTGCGAACTTGTGCGGTAGTAAGATAGAGGAGATCTTGAGCTCGAGTAATTCCTACGTAGCATAACCGTCGTTCTTCTTCAATATTTTCATAAGTGCCGCCCAGAGAGTTCGCATGTGGAAGCAATTGTTCTTCTAGACCTACAAGAAATGATACACGGAACTCCAACCCTTTTCCATTATGAAGGGTCATCAAATTCACGCGATCCGCAGTTAAATTTAGATCATCATCAGAGCCTTTTAAGGCAAGATCATCAAGGAAAAGTTCCAAATGTGTCTTTGGATTTTGTTGTTCGGATTCCAAAGCTTTATGATAGAGTTCCTCTAAATTGCTTTTCCGATCTTTGAAGGTATCCGCATCTTCTTTTAAGATCTCAAGGTAACCCGTGATCCTAACTACAGACTCTATAAAATCTCTAAGGGAAAGAGTATTGTAGGCATGTTCAATTTGAGGGAAAAGTGCAAGATACTCTTGAAGGCCTTCTTGTTGTTTTTTAGATAATTTGACGTCTTTAGTATCCAAGGCTTGTTGGCATGCTTTGAGGATAGGGAGACCTTGAGCAATTGCATATTGCGTGAGTGCAAATATCGTTGTTGAACCGATCCCTCGTTTGGGTAGATTTACAGTTCTATCAAAAGCAACGATGTCGCTTTTGGAAATAAAGATACGGAGAAAGGCTAGGATATCTTGGATTTCCTTACGCTTGTAGAAGGAGAGACCCCCGATAATTTCATAGGGAATGCGCCTGCGAAGTAGAGCGTCTTCAAATGTCCGAGATTGGGAGTTCGTTCTATAGAAAATACAGATGTCACGTAGTTTTATATTCCCGACTCTATGTAATTGAAGAATTTCTGCAGCGACAAAGTCTGCTTCTTCGCGATCTGTGCTTCCTAGGAAAAGACGAATCTTTTCTCCAGGTCCTTTGACGCTACGCAATTCTTTTTCTAACCTTGATGCGTTATTTTTAATCAGAGCATTAGCGGCATTTAGAATATTGCCATAACTGCGGTAGTTTTCTTCGAGGCATAAGACTTTAGCATTAGGGTAATCGTTTTCAAAATTTAAGATATTGTGAATATTTGCTCCTCGCCAGGAGTAGATAGACTGATCAGGATCCCCAACAGCAAAGACATTGCGATGTTGCTTTGAGAGGAGCTGCATTAAAGTATATTGTGCATGGTTGGTATCTTGATACTCATCGATGAGCAATGCTTTCCATAATTGGTTATATAATTCCTGTGCTTCGGGACTTTCTCTAAGAAGTCTTACGGTTAAAAAGAGAAGATCATCGAAATCCAGAGCATTCGCTTCGATAAGTTTCTTTTGGTATTCTTGGTATATCGAGACTACAGGATCGATATAGTCATTGGGATCCAAATCTTCGGGAAAGAGTAAACGGTTCTTTGCTTGTGAGACGTGAGCTTGTATTTTGCTCGCAAGATTAGGTTTGAGGTTGTGTTGTTGCAAGGCATGCTTGATGAGCTTTTCCGCGTCACTTTGATCATAAATAGTAAAATTATTTTCACGATTTAGCAGATTTATAGAACGTCGGAGAATAAAAACTCCTAAACTATGAAATGTACACACCATCGGAACATCAAATTCATTAGTGGAAGCACACTGATTGACAATACGTTCTTTAAGTTCTCGCGCTGCTTTATTCGTAAAAGTTACAGCCAGAATTTCTCGAGGCGCGATGCCTTGGTTAATTAGGTGTAAGATTCTATAGGTAACCACACGAGTTTTACCTGCTCCTGCTCCTGCTAGAACGAGTACAGGATTGAGAGGAGCTGTTACAGCTTTGCGTTGTGCTTCGTTAAGTTCTGAGATACATGTCATAATAAGTCCTAATTTTTAGCTTTACACCTCGAGACTGACAATCTCTGTCGAGCTAAAATAAAAAGCGAGTATACTTTCATCACAATTATAGAAAGGTGATTTATGCAGAATGCTACTATAGATCAGCTCCCTGTGTCTTGGCAAGAACAGCTTCCTTTATGTTGGCGTGAGCAACTTAAGGAAGAGTGGTCCAAACCCTACATGCAGCAACTTCTTATTTTTTTAAAACAGGAGTATAAAGAGCATACTGTTTACCCTGAGGAGAATTGCGTATTTTCTGCTTTGAGAAGCACGCCCTTTGATCAGGTGCGTGTTGTTATCTTGGGTCAAGATCCTTATCCAGGAAAGGGGCAAGCTCATGGATTGAGCTTTAGTGTTCCCGAAGGTCAGCGTTTGCCCCCTTCTTTAATTAATATTTTCCGAGAGTTAAAAACAGATTTGGGGATTGAAAATCATAAGGGGTGTTTGCAGTCTTGGGCAAACCAAGGGATCTTATTATTGAACACAGTATTGACGGTGCGTGCGGGAGAACCCTTCTCTCATGCTGGTAAAGGTTGGGAGCTGTTTACAGATGCCATTGTGACGAAACTGATTCAAGAGAGAACCCATATCATCTTTGTTTTATGGGGAGCTGCTGCAAGAAAAAAATGCGAGCTTTTATTTAATTCAAAACATCAACATGCGGTTCTATCCTCTCCTCACCCCTCTCCGTTAGCTGCTCACCGTGGTTTTTTTGGTTGTTCACACTTTTCAAAAATTAACTATCTCCTTAATAAGCTGAATAAACCAATGATTAATTGGAAGCTCCCATGAATGAAGGTATCCACTCTGTCTGTTTTCAAAAAACACCTCGGCTTACTGCGAAGTCCGTAGTGAGTATGGAGATGCTCTTAACTACTCAACAGCTTCCTTCCGCAGAAGGGATGCCCTCGGTTGCTAATTTGGAAGCGGATTTTTTACGAGCAGAAGCTCTGTTAGCAGAAATGCGAGAAATTCGTGGTTGCTTGGAGCAATCTTTGCGAACACTAGTCCCTAGTGAGTAGGTGTTTTTCAAATAAGCTTTGCAGGTGAGGGGCGAGTTTTTGCAATGCCTTTGCTCTGTGAGAAACTTGATTTTTCACATCTTCACTAAGCTCGGCAAATGTTTGTTTGTAATCATATTTTACAAAGATAGGGTCGTAGCCGAACCCTGAAGAACCTTTTTCTTGATGGCTGATGTAGCCCTCGCATATCCCATACGTTTTAAAAATCTCCTGATTAGGGGAGACTAAAACTACACAACACTCGAAGTACGCAGAACGGTCTACGAGGCTTTCCAAAGACGACATAAGATCAAGCAGCTTTTTTCGATGATCTTTATCATACGCACCTACACCAGCAAAGTTCGCAGATAAAGGACCCGGAAGACCATTTAAAGCGGGGACGCGTAACATCGTATCATCCGCAATGACCCAGCAACCCAAATGATTGGCAGCGTGAATCCCTTTAGTAAGGGCGTTCGCCGTTATAGAATCTTCCTGTTCTTGGGGAAGTTTATAGTCAGGAAAATCAGAAAGAGAAAAAATATCGAAATCACCTAAACGCTTTAAAAAAGTCTTGGTTTCTCGTATTTTATAACCATGAGAACTAGCAATCACAATTTTCATGAATCTTTCTTAATCTTTTGAAATTATAAAGTTTTAACAAGATAGAGTCAGCAAGCGTAATGCGCAATTATTAGCCGATGAAAATCTTTGTAGTTAAAGTACAACATACATTGTATCTACGCAATCGCTAGTAAGGTAGACATTCTAGTTTATTTTTGTTCTGAAGAACTTTTATGATTGCCTGTTGATGTTTTTTCAATTTTTGAGTTTCACAATGAAGAAAATTTTTTACTCTTTTGTATTGTTAAGTTGTATTTTCCCTTACGTAGGGTGTGCTCAAGTTTTTGTAGGCTTAGATCGTATTTTTTCTGAAGGGGAGTATACACGTTGCATTCAAGGCAAGAAAATCGCTCTAATTTCTCATAGCGCAGCTATCAATAGTCGTGGGCAGGATGCCCTCTCTGTATTCTATTCTCGTAAGCATGATTGTACCGTGGAAATCCTCTGTACGTTGGAACACGGCTATTATGGAGCCACACCTACAGAAACGGTGGGGAATCAGCCATCCAGATATCCAAATTTACGTTCTGTATCCTTGTATGGAGTGAAAGAGGTTCCCAAAGAGGTTGCCGAACATTGTGATGTATTTGTTTATGATGTTCAGGATATCGGAGTGCGTTCTTATAGCTTTGTTACCGTGCTGATGCAAATAGTAAAGGCTTCTGAACGGTACGGAAAACAGCTCATTGTTTTAGATCGGCCGAATCCTATGGGAGGAAGGATTGTTGATGGACCTCTTCCTAATCCCACAACTTCAGGTTCCCTAGCGATTCCTTATTGTTATGGCATGACACCTGGGGAATTAGCGTTGTTTTTTAAAAAGACATACGCTCCTAACGCTAATGTTGTCGTGATCCCTATGAAAGGGTGGAATCGCTCGATGACCTTTGATGAAACAGGATTGATTTGGATGCCCACAAGTCCTCAAATGCCAGATCCACAATCACCGTTTTTCTATGCTGCCACAGGGATTTTAGGTGCCTTGTCTGTAGCAAGTATCGGTGTAGGTTATACCTTACCTTTCAAAGTGCTCGGAGCTCCTTGGATGGACGGGGAAAAAGTTGCCGACGAGCTGAATCGCATGAAGCTTCCCGGTGTTCTGTTTCTTCCTTTTTTCTATGAGCCTTTTTTCGGAAAATACAAAATGGAGATGTGCTCCGGGGTTCTTCTTGTTCTTCAAGATCCTAAGATTTTCTATCCAGTAGAAACACAATGTACAATTTGGGGTGTATTAAAAGCATTATATCCTAAACAGGTTGAGCAAACGTTAAAATCCATAGAGCGCATTCCTGCACGTCGATCTTCCATATGCAATTTATTTGGGGGGGATGAATTTCTCAGCATATCGCACAAAGAGCGCTATATTGTATGGCCATTGCGTAGGTTATGTAAAGAGTCTCGAGAGAGCTTTCATCAACTGCGTAGTTCATGTTTACTCTCAGAGTATGCAGAATCCTAACAAGAACACTTAAGATCCTCTACGGTTTGACAGGAATATTTCTTGTTTCTAAGATGACCTTTTCATGGCAGAAGCCTTTCCTGCATTAAGAATAGACATCAGAGGATCGAGTGGTTTGGGTATTTAAAAGTCAATTTGAGGGACTTTCAGCATTAAAACGAGGAGTGCATGCTCTTACTAAAGCTGTAACCCCAGCATTTGGACCTCGAGGGTATAACGTAGTCATCAAAAAAGGAAAAGCTCCTATTGTCTTAACGAAAAACGGAATTCGGATTGCTAAAGAAATCATACTTCAAGACGCATTCGAATCTCTTGGAGTAAAGCTTGCAAAGGAAGCCTTGCTAAAAGTTGTAGAACAAACTGGAGATGGCTCAACAACAGCCCTTGTTGTTATCGATGCTCTTTTTACTCAGGGTCTAAAAGGCATTGCTGCAGGTCTAGATCCTCAGGAGATCAAAGCAGGCATTCTCTTGTCAGTGGAGATGGTCTACCAGCAATTACAAAGGCAAGCTATAGAGTTACAGTCTCCAAAAGACGTTTTGCATGTCGCTATGGTTGCGGCAAACCATGATGTTACTTTAGGTACCGTGGTAGCAACTGTCATATCCCAAGCCGATCTTAAAGGCGTCTTCTCTAGCAAAGACTCTGGAATTTCCAAAACACGTGGTTTAGGAAAAAGAGTAAAAAGTGGATACCTTTCTCCCTATTTTGTTACGCGTCCAGAGACAATGGATGTTGTGTGGGAAGAAGCTTTAGTGCTCATCCTATCCCATAGCCTAGTGTCTTTAAGTGAAGAACTGATTCGGTATTTAGAACTCATCTCTGAACAGAACACCCACCCCTTAGTGATCATAGCAGAAGATTTTGATCAGAATGTTTTAAGAACTCTGATTTTGAATAAGCTTAGAAACGGTCTTCCTGTTTGTGCTGTGAAGGCTCCAGGATCTAGAGAACTGCGACAAGTCGTTTTGGAAGATCTTGCTATTTTAACGGGAGCTACCCTTATAGGACAAGAATCAGAAAACTGTGAAATACCAGTTTCCTTAGATGTTTTGGGGCGTGTGAAACAGGTCATGATTACTAAAGAAACGTTTACCTTCCTTGAGGGAGGGGGAGATGCTGAGATCATACAAGCTAGGAAACAGGAGCTCTGTTTAGCGATAGCTAGGAGTACCTCAGAGAGTGAGTGTCAGGAATTAGAAGAACGGTTAGCGATCTTTATAGGAAGTATCCCGCAAGTGCAAATTACTGCCGATACGGATACAGAACAAAGGGAACGACAGTTCCAGTTAGAATCTGCCTTACGTGCTACAAAAGCTGCCATGAAAGGTGGGATAGTTCCTGGTGGGGGAGTGGCTTTCTTACGAGCAGCACACGCTATCGAGGTGCCTGCAAACCTATCTTCGGGTATGACTTTTGGTTTTGAGACTCTCCTACAAGCGGTACGAACTCCCTTGAAGGTTTTAGCTCAGAACTGTGGTAGATCTTCAGAAGAAGTCATTCATACCATTCTCTCTCACGAGAACCCTAGATTTGGCTATAATGGCATGACAGATACATTCGAGGATCTTGTAGATGCAGGGATCTGCGATCCCCTCATTGTAACAACCTCTTCATTAAAATGCGCAGTTTCGGTATCATGCCTCTTGCTAACGAGTTCTTTTTTTATCAGCTCAAGGACGAAAACATAATCAGTTGAGTTCTTAATAAGGCTGCCTAAAACATGCGTTGTTGATTGAGGACTCTCTTCTAAAACATCCTTGATTTGGGATGGTATAACGGAAATTTCTAAGAAATAAAAATTTTTAGTAAGATTAGTTCATTAAAAATTTCCACAGCATTTTCTTATAGACAGAGAAAATGTTGATCATTTGATCTTTCTGGGATACACTATGTTGAGCGAAAATAGGCACCAGTAGCTCAGTCGGATAGAGTACCTGGCTACGAACCAGGTGGTCAGAGGTTCGAGTCCTCTCTGGTGCGGAACAATAAAAGAGTTGAAGAAGAGGTTTTTATGACACTCTCCCTAGTTGGAAAGGAAGCCCCTGATTTTGTTGCGCAAGCTGTTGTTAATGGCGAAACGTGTACCGTATCTTTAAAAGATTATTTAGGAAAGTATGTTGTGCTTTTCTTCTATCCTAAAGATTTTACTTACGTGTGTCCTACGGAATTGCACGCATTTCAAGATGCTTTAGGAGAATTCCACACCCGAGGAGCTGAAGTCATAGGCTGTTCCGTGGATGACATTGCCACCCATCAACAGTGGTTAGCTACTAAGAAAAAGCAAGGTGGTATCGAAGGTATTACCTATCCTCTTCTCTCAGACGAAGATAAAGTCATTTCAAGAAGTTATCATGTGTTAAAACCCGAAGAAGAATTATCTTTCAGAGGAGTTTTCCTGATTGATAAAGGTGGAATCATCCGTCATCTTGTAGTGAATGATCTTCCTCTAGGCCGTTCTATAGAAGAAGAACTTAGAACCCTAGATGCTTTAATCTTCTTTGAAACTAATGGCTTAGTCTGTCCTGCAAATTGGCATGAAGGAGAGCGAGCGATGGCTCCAAATGAAGAAGGACTGCAAAATTATTTCGGGACTATAGACTAGAAAGGCTGATTGAAAGTCAGCAAGTCATAAAGATCGTGATCAAAGAACAATAAAAGGCTATTGTGTTTTTGGCATAAAGACCGAGAAGCTTCAATGATGTGTTGATTTCCAACACCAGGAAGTCCGATAGCAATGATGTTTTTTAACGTCGTTTGTGTATTTAAGAAATGCAAACCAAAAAAGTAACTATCTACACAGTAGCCTTCTTCTCGAACTCTGAAGTACACTACATTATAATCACTTAATAATGTTTTAATAGCTAAAGTGATGCCTGGACTGCTGACATCTCCAAGATAATTATGTAGATCTACAAGACTACGACAGAAGTACGCAGTATCGTAACTTCCTTTTTCTGCTTCTCCAAATAAAGCAACTGTAAATTTCATTTGAAATATGAGATCGAATCTTTATTTCTGATCGTACAGGACTGTTTGTTTATTATCTACAGAGAGAAACTTAGTTTTGAAAAGATTTGCGAATCTAAGATGGTTATTATTGCTTATTTCTTTGTAAACAAAGTCGTTGCCCAGCATAGATAGCATCGGAATCTAATTTATTAATTTTCTTTAATTCAGTTACTGAAAGTTTATATTTTTTAGCAATTTTACTAAGACTATCACCTTCACGTACTATATAAATATTCTCAGGAACAGGATCCGAGAAGTCAGCATAGGCTCCAGGAGAAGAGCTGTCTACTAAAGCAAGTAAAGAACGTCGTACTAGACGCAAATCCTGAGCTAAAGCTCGGTGATCTTTTTGAATTTCTTGTAGTTTACTTTGTAAGTTCGTCTGTAAGTCTTTAACAGAAGTTGTTAGTACAGCTAATGTTTTCGCAAGCGCCTTTTGATCGGACTCTAGCTCGCGGATTTTTTGAGCCAGGGTTTCTGGTTTTGCTGCTGTCCATTTTTGGCATTTAGAGTCTTGTTCATCCAAGCGCTCTGACAACATGACAATCTCCACTTCGTGAGAGGCTAATTTTGCCGAGATATCTTCGATTTCTGCAAGGACTCCTTGTAGAGAAGGAGACCTTCCAGCAGCATGCAAACGACTGCAATCTATTCCTGAAAATAACAGACTTAGAAGAATAAAAAAGCTTAGCTTAGCGTGCATGAATCTTAAACTCTGTACGGCGATTTTGTTGCCATGCTAGTTCGTTGTGTCCCGAATTTAAAGGATGTTCTTTTCCGTAGGAAATAGTAGATAGACGATCTGCAGAGATTCCCTGCTTTCGGAGATGCTCTTTAATCGCATTGGCTCGTCGTGCTCCTAAAGCAAGGTTATAGGATGCAGCTCCACGCTCGTCAGTATGCCCTTCAATGTACAGTGTAGCTTTCGGGTTTTTCTTCATGTAGTGAACCAAGTTCGTGAGAATCGCAAGGTTCTCTTCACCTTTAATTGTATAGCTGTCTGTAGCAAAGGTGATATTACGAAATGCTGCAACTTGGCTTGACTTGTATTGTTTTTCTTCTTTGGAATCATACTCACCGAAGGTAAAATTAGGGTTAAAGTCCTCTTCGGTATAGAGAGGAACAAAGCCAAAAGAAGAAGGCTTTTTTCGTCTTGTATGATGGCATGTATTACAGGAATCCTCCCAGCCATAATTAGGGGAAAGGCTACATGCTGGCAATGCAAGTAAAGCCAATAAAGTACAAAGTTTCCATAGGGAATGTATATTCATAGTGTTCTCTTTATCGGTTGCTGAGGGAAAGCACCCCAGGAGGGGAACCGTTTTTCTCCTACTCCTATAGCAATTTTGTTAGTTTTTTTGGTGACTAGACTGATTAAATATAACTCTGATTCTTCAGCATTCCCCGCACTAAAGACAAGATGACGGCTGTCTATAGCCCAAGAAGGACTCTCTTTATTTGTGGGAGACGTAGTGAGTTGGTAATCCTCTCCAGAGGAGAGATCGTAAATACAAATTTGTCGCACCCCTTTAATTACAGAGCAGAAGGCTATTTTTTTACCATCTGGAGACCATGCAGGGCAACTGCTATTTCTGTATTTTTTTGTCAGCAAGCGAGGTGCTTGGGGTTCAGGATCGAGGGACATAATATAAAGACGCGGACGGCCGTCTTTGTTCGATATAAAGACAAGCTGGGATCCTTCAGGGTTGAAGGAGGGATTCCCTTGAGTCCCGAAATTCTCATTAAGGAGGCGACGTGGGCGACCCATAGGTCCTGAAGTTAGTGAGAACGGTTGAATAAATAAATCAGGATTTCCATACGTATCAGCAACGAAAGCTAAAAGCTTTTTTCTTGGAGAAAACGTAGGCATGAGTTGGTTGCCTTTTAACGGAAGGACTTTTTTACCTTCAGTGTTCTCTAGGGAACCAAGAAAAATTTTAGGCACACCATACTTATACGAAACATAGAGATAGGGAAAATTTGATCCCACACCCACCCATTTTGGAGTTATAGAGAGCGAACATTCTGTGGTTAAAGGGGCGAGGTTTTTCCCATCGTAATCTGTAGTCCATAATTCTCCTTGCTTGAGCTTTTGATCTTTTCCTAAAGAACTTAGAGCAAAAACAATTTTCCCAGCACTGATTCCAGGAATCCCTGTGAGGGCGTAATGAACTGTATCAGCAGCGTGATGGATTTTTTGACGATCTACAGAAAGATTTTGAGAAATAGTAAAAGAACATAAGGTTTGAGGAGTTTTTGAAGACTGTAAAAGCACTACAGATAGCTGAGGTACATGCAACCGTAAAGATATTGCTAAAGGAGATGACGATTCTTTAGAAGCCGCTGTGGGTTGTAGACAGTCTCCTAGGGCAATGTCCTTGCAAAATATCTCCGTTAGCGAGCTGAGGTATTTCTGTATTTTTGGATCTTTCGTATCGGTCTGGCAAGAGACCTCAATAGGGAGCGTGATATGTTCGGAACGGACAACAACTTCTAATTCTTCAGCATAGACTAGCGATGCGAAGCAAAAGAAAAAAACTTGGAAGCATAGTTGCCGTAACATGCCGATATCTCCTCACCCTAGGGATAGAGCGTTAGGATTCATTACTGACCAGTTTAATATGAAAAGATATATTTTTCGAGACTTTGTATTTTTCGAGAAATTTTTGAAATGGGAGTGCTTGAATCCTCTGAGTGAGCAGCTGTTTGTCAGCAGCACTCACCTCAGAGAGAAAACTGCATTCTTGAATCTCTCCATTCGGAGAAAGGACTAATTTAATACGCACATACCCTTTAGAGGGGAGAGCTATGTGAGTGCGAAATAACTCACATAGCTCGTCTTCTTGAGTTGCTTTAAGTTCTGAGTGCATGGTCAATTGGGCTGTAGATGGCCAGGAGATATTTTTGAGAGAAGTTTCACTTTTCTCAATTTTATCTACATGTAGGGAAAGGGCTTGGGCAACTTCGGAGAGTGTTTGTAGTTGGGTTTTTGATAACTGTGTATTTTTTTTAGTTGTAGAGGGAGGAGGTTTCTCAGTTGCGGTCGTTTTTTTTGCTACAGTAGGGGCTGGTGATGGTTTAGGAGGTTCTGTTTTTATAACTTTTGGAATGGGTTTTTGTAGAGCCTTCTGGACGTTCTCTTGAGGAGGGCTGCATTTAGCTTGTTTTTGTGGCTGCGTAGCTACAGAGGGGCGTATCGTTTTAGCTGGATCTACAACTACTGAGGGAGTAGGGACAGGAGGTTTCGGTTGGATAGTGACGAGTTTTTCTTGAAAGGCTTTGGGTTGTAAACGTTTTTTAGGAAGAGGAGAAGCAAAGACAAGGAGAAGAATCCCCCCATGAATACATGCCGTGATTGCTATATAGGGAAGATACTTCATCATAATTCAATTCTGTAGGGCTACGTGAAGTTCGTGAAACCCCGCAGCTTCTATAGCATTCTTTACGTTTTGATATGTCCGAAAGGAGGTTTCTCCATCTTGTAGTAATAGGGGGGTCTTTTCAGGATAGGCTTTATGGAGGAGGGTAAGGCGAACAGTGAGCTCTTGTAGTGTGATCGGATGCTCGTTCAAAGTTAACGAATGGTCCGCAAATACTTTAATTACCGCTATAGAATCGTTTTCGCTGCTCAGCACTTCTTGCTCTTGTGTGCCAGGAGCAAGAGCTATAGAATCCAGTTTTATTAAGGGAACAGCAACGATAAATGCCATTAAAATGACAAAGACAATATCAATCAACGGCGTTAAGTTCACCAGGGGCTCTTCTTCTATTTCTTCCGTGAAGCGGTATTTCATAAGTTTGTATTGCGGTATTTGACTTCTATAGAATTCAGTAGTAAATATGCTGTCTGCTCTATCTCAGAAATCAATTCCGAAGAATGTGCTTTAAGATAGTTAAAAGCGATCAGTGAGGGTATAGCAACAAAGAGTCCTATAATCGTCGTTCCCAGGGCTGTGGCGAGTCCTTCCATAATGGCTGAGTTTCCACTGCTTCCCGAGCTAATGTGGGTAAAAGCGACTAAAATTCCCCATACTGTACCTAAAAGTCCTAGAAAAGGAGCTAAGCTGATCGTTGTCGCCGGAATAAAGCTGTTTTTATGTAAAAGAGCTTTATATTTCGGCATGATGGCTCCCAGGAGCGTCTCCAAAGATTGGATATCTTCAGAAGAAAGGATGGGACCTCGATCTGGAGCCGATTGCCGATTTTTATCTAAGAGCTCCAAAGTTCCCCGTTTTATAGTAAAATACAAGTCCGCAAAGGGGCTGAGCTCTGGATGGATATCCAGAGACAGAGGTGCGTGACGGTTTTTAATTAAGAAATCTTTAAGAGACTTTCCTGCTTTTAAAAAATTTTTTTGAATGGCAAGCTTTTGATGTAGTACTGTCCAAGTACACACAGAAAGAATAAGAAGACAAAAGAATATACTTTTACCAAAAAAATCTGCTTCCGTGTAGGCCTGAATGATGGGGTTATGAGAGAAGTGTACCATGGAATAAAAATCTTTATTTACAGAGAGTGTCTCAAAGTAAAGATGATCCTAACAAATTTTCGTTATAGAGCCAAGCGGGTTTTGTAAAGAAGATTTATAAAATGGAATATAAAAATTAATGTATAATTAGTAACTTGATTTATAAAATCACGGTGTTATTTTGAATAAATTCAAAACATATTTACAAACCGCATTGATAGCACCTTTCTTTTCTTTCCCAGCGTTATCTGGAAGTTTTTCCTCTATCCAGGCGGAAGAAATTACACAACAAGTGAATCATCCAGGTGCAGAACTCCTTTCTGAGGGTAGCTACATCCCTGGACTACAGACATTCCGATTGGGGATCAAGATTACAGCTTCCAAAGGGAGCCATATCTACTGGAAGAATCCCGGAGAAATTGGAAGTCCTCTCAAAATTTCTTGGCAGTTGCCGAAAGGTTTCGTGGTTGAAGAAGAGCATTGGCCTACCCCCAAAGTATTTGAGGAAGAGGGCACTACATTTTTTGGATATGAAGATTCCGCTCTTATTGTCGCAGATGTCCGTGCTCCTGAAGGATACACTCCTGGTCAGGAGGTCGAATTACGAGCTCAGGTCGAATGGCTAGCTTGTGGAGATAGTTGCTTGCCCGGGAACGTCGATCTAAAATTGACACTGCCCTACGAAGAGAAGGAGCCTTCTCTTTATCCTGATACACACGCAGAATTTACTAAAACGCTGCATGCGCAACCTCGTGTTTTAGAAAATGATCACTCTGTTCAAGTGGCGCAAGGAAAAGGAAATGAGATCATTTTAAATATCTCTAAGAAGATCAACGCTACGAAAGCATGGTTTGTTTCTGAAAAAGCCGATAAGCTTTTTGCTTATGCAGAGACCTCTTATAGCGGGGGAACAGGAACTGCATGGAGATTAAAAGTAAAAAATCTCTCCGGAGTTCAGAAGAATGAGAAGCTTCATGGGATACTGCTGTTAGCCGACCACACAGGTCGTCCCGTAGAATCACTCACCATTCATAGTGAAGTTCTTGGTCAAACAGGATCTGCTGTAGCAGGACTGTCACAATATATCACAATTTTGATCATGGCCTTTCTCGGCGGGGTCTTGTTGAATATTATGCCTTGTGTGCTTCCTTTAGTGACCCTGAAGGTCTACGGTTTAATAAAATCTGCTGGAGAGCACCGCTCTTCTGTAATTGCCAATGGCTTATGGTTTACTTTAGGGGTTGTAGGATGTTTCTGGGGATTGGCAGGTGTTGCCTTTATACTTAAGGTTTTAGGTCACAATATCGGCTGGGGCTTCCAACTCCAAGAGCCTATGTTTGTTGCCACATTGATCATAGTATTCTTCTTATTTGCTTTAAGTTCTCTAGGGCTTTTTGAAATGGGGACCATGTTTGCAAACCTAGGAGGGAAGTTACAATCTTCAGAGATGAAGAGCTCTAATAATAAAGCTGTAGGGGCCTTTTTTAATGGTATTTTAGCTACGCTAGTCACGACTCCTTGTACAGGACCCTTCTTAGGTTCCGTATTGGGATTAGTCATGTCTTTATCTTTCCTGCAGCAGCTCTTGATTTTTACTGCGATAGGCCTGGGGATGGCTTCACCTTACCTAGTCTTTTCTGTATTTCCAAAAATGTTGTCCGTACTTCCTAAGCCTGGGGGATGGATGAGCACCTTCAAACAGCTAACAGGATTTATGTTGTTAGTAACGGTAACTTGGTTGGTATGGATTTTTGGTTCTGAAACAAGTACAACTTCTGTTGTTGTTCTCCTTGGAGGACTGTGGCTTGCAGGATTAGGAGCTTGGATTTTAGGACGTTGGGGAACCCCCGTCTCTCCTAAAAAACAACGTGTTTGTGCTTCTTTATTGTTCTTTGCATTCCTAGGTGGAGCCATCTCTGTAAGTGGTTTAGCTTCTCATTACTTTGCTGAACCTCAGCAGACAGTCAGTGTGAACGAAGATAGTTTATGGCAGCCTTTTTCCTTAGAGAAGCTTGCCCAATTGCGAGCCCAAGGTCGTCCTGTTTTTGTGAACTTCACGGCTAAGTGGTGCTTGACTTGTCAGATGAACAAGCCTGTTTTGTATGGTGATGCTGTGCAAAAGATGTTCGAAACTCATGGAATTGTGACTTTAGAGGCAGATTGGACCCGTAAGGATCCAGGGATTACAGAGGAGCTTGCTCGGTTAGGTCGCGCAAGTGTCCCTTCGTATGTCTACTATCCTGGAGATAACTCTGCACCTGTCGTACTTCCAGAAAAGATTACACAAAATCTTTTAGAAGACGTCGTAAGTCGATTTGTAAGGTAGCTGTTAAGTGTAGAACCAACACAAGCATTCGTAGGTGGAATCATCCACGAGGTACCTTAAAAATTGTTAGGGCAGCATATGCTGCCCTTTTTATTTGTAACAAGAATACCAAAGTTCACCTGCCTTTAAAAGCAGAGCCGCTTCAATCTTGTGTAGAATCTTGAGTCTGGGGAGCTTAAATTTTCCTTAGTAGGACAGAGTCTCGGGAGTTCGCTGTGTTTTAAGGATTCTTCTTTAGTGAAGATATTTTCAAGAGAATGTATTCTATAGGGAATTCTTGCCCTGAATGTTCTACGACTTTGCTTAAACTAGGAGACAACCCGTGGATTTGGCTGATGCTCATGTTCATCTTTCTGATGATGCTTTTGAAGAAGATATTAACAGCGTATTACAGCGCGCTCAAGATTCTGGAGTGTCACTAGTTGTTAATGTAACCACAACAGAAAAGGAATTAAATCGCTCGTTTGCGTATGCCGAACGTTTTCCTAAAATTCGATTTTGCCATGTTGGAGGGACTCCCCCTCAAGATGTAGATCAGGATATCGAAGAAGACTACAGGAATTTTCATGCTGCAGCACATAGTAAGAAACTCGCCGCAATCGGAGAGGTCGGTTTAGATTATTGCTTTGCCACGGAAGAGGGAATAGCAAGGCAGAAAGAGGTTCTCCAACGCTATTTGGCTTTATCTTTAGAATGCGAACTCCCACTTGTAGTGCATTGTCGAGGTGCTTTTAACGATTTTTTCCGTATGCTAGACCAATACTACCATAACGATCCACGTTCACGTCCAGGGATGCTGCATTGCTTTACAGGAACCTTGGAAGAAGCTCAGGAACTGATCTCTCGGGGATGGTTTATTTCTATAAGTGGGATCGTGACTTTTAAAAATGCTCAAGATTTGCGAGATCTGGTTGTAGAACTTCCTCTTGAGCATCTTTTAATAGAGACGGATGCGCCTTTTCTGGCTCCTGTACCTTATCGGGGAAAGAAAAATGAGCCTGCACATGTGCTCCATACGATCAACGCCGTTGCCAATGTAAAAGGGATGTTCCCACAAGAGCTTGCAGCTCTTGCTTACAAGAACGTCTTACGCTTTCTGCACGGTTAATTTGATGGAGTTCATAGAACTCCATAACCTTTCTATTTTGTCATATAAGCTTCTGTTTCTTATGAAAAATTACTTTCCATAATTTTATTCTAGCCTCTATCTTGAGTTGAACTTAAAGTTTAGTAAAAAGTCTTAGAATGTCACGACATGAAATCTGCCCAGAAGTGTCACACAAGAAAGGCAAGTATTATAGCACCTTTATCTTCCGTTGTATTCACTCCTTAGCGGGTATAGCGTTTACTTTTTTCCTATGTGAACACCTATTTACGAACATGCTAGCTTCTTCTTACTTTTCCCAGGGGAAGGGTTTCGTTGCTATGGTCAATGGTTTTCATAAGATCCCAGGGCTGAAAATTATTGAAGTGGCGGGTTTAGTCCTTCCTTTTCTCTGTCATGCGATTATCGGCATCGTATATCTCTTTCAAGGAAAAAGTAATTGTTATTCTGGTGACGGAAGTCGACCTCATTTGCGTTATGCTAAAAATTATAGCTATACGTGGCAAAGGTGGACTGCCTGGATTTTACTCTTTGGAATTGCTTTCCACGTTGTGCATTTGCGTTTTATCCGTTATCCAGTCCATGTTGATATCCATGGAACTACCTATTATGCTGTAGACATTCAACCTTCTCGCTATGACGTGATTGTTAGAGGGACTAAAGGCTTTTTAACTTTGAATCTTCCCAATACAGAAGCTTCGAGTATCGAGGTGTCTCGTCATGATTTAGGTGGTGCTGATGCTGCGTTATTGTCGGAGAGGAACTCCTATTTATTGACTCCAAGTGCAGGTACCGCATTTCTTTATGTAGTTCGTGATGCCTTGGGATCACTATTCATAGCTCTTCTCTATACTATTTTGGTCATTGCTGCAGCATTTCATGGGTTTAATGGGTTGTGGACCTTTTGTTGTCGTTGGGGTGTCGTTGTTTCTCTGAGGATGCAAGGGGTATTGAGGATAGTATGTTACCTCGCTATGACTGTTGTGACTTTCATGGGAGTGAGTGCGGTTTGGAATTTGTATAGTGTGGCATAGCAAATGGATGAGAATCGAAAAGTAATCGTTGTTGGTGGGGGATTGGCAGGATTATCCGCAGCTATGCAGTTAGCCAACCTTGGGATTATTGTAGAGCTCGTATCTCTGACTAAAGTCAAGCGCTCCCATTCTGTATGTGCTCAAGGGGGAATCAACGCTGCCTTAAATCTGAAGCCTGAGGAAGAGGATTCTCCCTACGTGCATGCCTATGATACGATTAAAGGTGGGGATTTTCTTGCAGATCAGCCTCCTGTCTTGGAAATGTGTCTTGCAGCACCCAGAATCATTAAAATGTTAGATAACTTTGGTTGTCCTTTTAACCGTGGTCCTTCTGGGAACTTAGATGTTCGTAGATTTGGAGGTACGTTATACCACCGCACAGTATTCTGTGGAGCTTCTACAGGGCAGCAGCTTATGTATACTTTAGATGAGCAAGTGCGACGGCGAGAACATGCGGGTAGGGTGATAAAACGAGAAAATCATGAATTTGTACGTTTAGTTACCGACCATTCCGGACGTGCTTGCGGCATTATATTAATGAACTTGTTTAATAACCGTCTGGAGATTTTACGAGGCGATGCTGTCATTATAGCTACGGGAGGCCCCGGAGTGATCTTTAAGATGTCTACAAACTCGACTTTCTGTACGGGAGCCGCGAACGGAAGACTCTTTTTACAAGGCATGGCCTATGCAAACCCAGAGTTTATACAAATTCACCCTACAGCAATTCCTGGAAGGGATAAGCTACGATTAATTTCAGAGTCTGTGCGTGGTGAGGGCGGTCGTGTGTGGGTGCCTGGGGATTCTTCAAAGCGCATAGTATTTCCAGATGGTTCGGAACGTCCTTGTGGAGAGACAGGAGCTCCTTGGTATTTCTTAGAAGATATGTATCCTGCGTATGGGAATCTTGTCAGCCGAGATGTAGGAGCGCGTGCTATTTTACGTGTATGTGAAGCTGGATTAGGAATTGATGGACGCATGGAAGCGTACTTAGATGTCACTCATCTTCCCGAGAAAACACGTCATAAGTTAGAAGTCGTTTTAGATATTTATAAGAAATTTACTGGCGAGGACCCCAATACGGTTCCTATGAGGATTTTCCCTGCCGTGCACTATTCTATGGGAGGTGCTTGGGTAGATTGGCCTGCTGCCGATGATCCTGATCGTGATAGTCGCTTCCGTCAGATGACGAATATTCCTGGATGTTTTAATTGTGGAGAATCTGATTTCCAATATCATGGAGCCAATCGCTTAGGTGCTAATTCTTTACTTTCCTGTTTGTTTGCGGGTTTGGTTTCTGGAGATGAAGCTTCTCGTTTTATAGAGGCTTTTGGGGCATCACAGGCAACGTCTAGTGATTTTGATCGTGCTCTACAGCAGGAAAAAGAGGAGAACGCGCGTCTTTTATCTGCATCAGGAAAAGAGAATATTTTTGTTTTGCATGAGGAAATCGCAAAGATTATGGTGCGAAATGTTACGGTAAAACGAAATAATCGTGATCTCCAAGAAACTATGGATAAATTGAAAGAATTTCGTGAGAGATTAAAAAATGTCTCTGTATTGGACTCTTCACCATTTGCGAATAAATCCTTCCATTTTGTACGGCAGATGGGACCCATGTTAGAACTCGCACTGGCGATTACTAAGGGAGCTCTTCTACGCAATGAGTTTCGGGGTTCCCATTACAAACCAGAATTTCCTGAGAGAGATGACGAGCATTGGCTGAAGACTACAGTCGCTGTTTATGCTCCTGAAGAACCTGAGATTTCCTATCTTCCTGTGGATACTCGCCACGTAGCCCCGACTCTCCGGGATTACACAAAATCTTCAACAGGAAAAATAGAACTCACGAATATTCCTGATAATATCCGTCTACCCATATAGAAAAAGAGAGATGATGGAGAATCTAGAGACTTTTATTTTAAAAATTTACAGAGGCGTTCCAGGGAAGCAATACTGGGAAAGCTTTGAACTTCCTTTACATCCTGGGGAAAATGTTATCAGCGCTCTTATGGAAATCGAAAAGCGACCGGTAAATATCTTAGGGGAAAAGGTCAATCCTGTAGTTTGGGAGCAGGGTTGCTTAGAAGAGGTCTGCGGATCCTGTTCTATTCTTGTGAATGGAGTTCCTCGTCAGGCATGTACTGCTCTGATCCAAGAATATATCGATGCAACGCAATCCCGAGAGATTGTCCTTGCTCCTCTTACTAAGTTCCCGTTAATCCGAGATTTAATTGTAGATAGATCGATTATGTTTGATAATCTCGAAAGGATTCAGGGTTGGGTTGCTGCGGATATTGAAGGAGAGACGTTTGGTCCTCAAGTCACTCAGGAACAGCAAGAGCTTCTCTATGCATTGTCGCAGTGTATGACGTGTGGCTGCTGTACAGAAGCATGTCCCCAAATTGATAATAAAAGCGATTTCATAGGTCCTGCAGCAATTTCCCAAGCGCGTTATTTTAATACGTATCCTGGAGATAAGCAGTCTAAGAAAAGATGGCGGGCTCTTATGGGTAAAGGAGGGATTGAGGGTTGTGGTCAAGCGCATAACTGTGTCCGTGTCTGCCCTAAGAAACTTCCCCTTACGGAGAGCATCTCGGCCATGGGACGTGAAATTTCAAAGTTCTCTTTAAGAAGTTTATTTTCAGCTCTTTTTAAAAAGAAAAAATAATCTAGAAAAATTCTTTAGGGAGGCGGCTGCGGTAGCCTGGAGGCGGTGGCATGCCATAATCTATAGGATTTGCATAGAGGGTCCAGGGTCTTGACGTTGCGAACAGCTCCTGGATATTGTCAAGAGGCTGTCCTTGCAGCCCTGCATAGTTAAATTTCCAAAGATCGATCTCTGTGGTTCCTGGATTTAGGATGAATCCAAAATAAATAGAAGGCCAGTTACTGTCTGCAAAGAGCAAAGGAGCGGGATAGGCAAGATTATGATGCCTCATTGCCGTGGTGAGGCGGAGGTACGTATCTTCTTCGGTGTAGATCTTTTGATAACTTTGCATGAGGAGACCTTTATAGATATGCCTCAGGTCTGCTGAGGAGAGTAAGGTCATTTTAGGGATGGTTTCCTCTATCAGGGAGCGGAATTTCTCATAGGTAATACGAGAGGAAATCCCGAGATATGAAGAGACGTTATCTAAGACTTCTGGAAGCTGTTGTTCTGAAACATAAGGGACTTCACGGACCATAAGGTAGAGAAGACGGCGTATATAGATAAGAGCTACGGTCTTATCTTTGGTGAATAAGGAGCTTAGAAAACGCGATCCTTTGTCATAGAGCTCCGGAAGAGTCAAGGAGTGGTCGGAGCAGAAATCATGAAAGTCATGAACTACATGTTGCAAAGCATATTTGTTACAAAAATTCTCTATGAAAGCATAGATACTTAGCTGAGGTAATATAGTATCTTGAAGGAAATCTTGGTGTTGTTTCACCCAGACATCACGAAGCCAGGTATAGCTGTACCAATCATTATCCCAAGCTTCCCGAAATAAAGGAGATCCTGCGATTATAGAGAAAACGTGGGTGGGTGATGAGCTAAGTAGAGAGTGGGATCCTTCTTCTAGATAACTTTTAATTCCTGTAGGGAGATCTTTAAGGGCGTCTGCGTAGAAAGCTGCAAGCTCATGAGGATTTTCAGGATGCTTTTCTGTAAGTGTCAGAGGTTCTGAGCTTTCAAAATAATCCAAAAGAAGAGTGTCCACTGTTCCTCCAGAAACATAAACCCAGGGAGTTTGTGACAGCTGATCTAAGTGGTTTAAGATGGAGGGAGGCACAGGAAGCTGATAGGCTTCTAAAATTCTTGTAAGGAGAGCTTCTTGGAAAACATCCGTGTGTAGCATGGCAGTGATGTTGTGGACGAGCCGAGATGTTTCTTTCTCTAAATTGATCACGGCATGTTTCCCCAGAAGTTCTGACTCTGTGGAGGTGAAGAATTCAGAAAGAAAACGTATAAATTCATTAATCGAATAGATGGGGGACCATGTGTTCGGATGGGTGCGTCCATGCGTGAAAAGAATACGGAAGCCAGCGGGAGCATTAGCATAGAGATGAGCAAATTCTTGAATGAAGGCATCGTAAGAACTACGAAAGTATAAGGGAATTTGCTTTGTATAGAAAGAAAGTAAGAATTCAGGAAGATGTAGAAATTTCTTTGCCTTTTCTTGAGCACTATCCCACTCATAAAGAGCTTTATTGAGTTCTTGACGGAAGCGCATGTGATCCATCGTCAAAATCTGACTGTCTTGATTATTTAGTGGGTTGCGCATCCGCCCTTCAATATATTCTAGTTGGGAGCGTGCTTCGTGATAGGTCTGTTCACATTGTTGGACTAAAATTCGGATGTTTTCTACTTCCTCTTCAACAAAGTGTGTAACTAGAGATACAAGACTGTGAGGGTCTTCACTTTTCCATCCTAAGGCAAGGCGGATATGGTTTGAGATGGTAGATTGGCTAGCATCCGCAAGAGTCGCTAAAGTATACTCCCAGGCTTTCAGTAAGGGATTTTGAGTGTCATGGATAAAAGCAGATTTTGCTTCTTCATAGGCATGTAAGTAGTGGTATACCCGTTGTATTTCTGAGAGCTCTCTGGGGTGTTGCGTCGAGAATGCCACTTGTTCTTTGCTGAACAACCCTTCTTTGAAGAAAATAGCTCGTACAGTACTTTCTTGGAGCTGATAGTAGTGCAGAAGTGTCGATTTGATAATGTCGTTAGCAGTTAAGGTCTCATGGACATTTTGTAGTTTTTGCATCAAATATTGATGCGAGAGCAACTGTTGGATTTGTGCTTCAGAATCCCCAAGAGTTTCAATAAGATTGGCAGCAGAAAAGGCTTTTTTGAGTCCTGGAGATGAGGAGAGCTTAACCAGAGGATCAGGATAAAGATCTAGAATCCTTAAAGGCTTGAATAGCTCTCCAATGCATCCCGAAAGGTTTATAGGAACCGCAATTTCCCTTTGGTTTACGATTCTAGAGAGTTTGCCACTGCTAATGAGATCATTGAGATCTTTAAGGAATCGTTCTGGATATTCTTGGTGAATGAGAATGGCAGGAGCCGTAGCAAAACAGGAACCTACATCTTGCCGAAGGTAGGTGAAGAGCGCTGTGAGTGCTGCTTGACGCACATGAATCGTAGAGAGAATTGTCTGTGGATTCAATGCTAGTGTATGGCGAATTAGGTTTTGGATTGTAGAGTATGAAGGGACAAAGAGAGTTTTGATGCTTTCTTTTAATTTAGGATTTTCCTTTAGAGCTTTTAGCATTTTAAGGAGGTGTTCGCGATCTTGAGCTTCATTATGGCGATGAGGCCCTAAAGGATAGGTACATTGTGAGAGATGGTGAATGGCTTCGACAAGCTTTACTGTATCGATTTCCCCATTGTCAGCTAAGATATAATTTGCGACTTTACGGGCGATATTTAGGTTCTTAGCAGCTAGAGGGGATTGTAGAGCCGTAGTACGGTAGGCTTTAAATAAAACTGTGTCTTCAGAACAGAAAATTTCCTCAAGAAGATTTTGATCCTGGTTTGCGATCAGAGAATCGAAAACAAAAATATCCAAACGTGACATAGGATGTAGAAGATAGTTATGGGATATTCCTTTGCTGTAACACGAATACATGTTTCTGTCACTGATATCCTCCACTACTATTTTTCTAGAGCTCCGAAGGCAAGTTTATGAAAATGAAAGGATGGTCAGAGTTCCATCTGCAGAATGTTCGGTTTCGTTGTTTAACATCATGGTTAGAGAATCAATAAGATTCTCTGTATTTAGAGGGTTTAAAGGATCTTTTAAGAGCTCTTCAATAGGAAGCTGAGAAAAGTACTTGAGGATGTCTTCTCCTCCAGTGAGGCAGATCAACCGATCTCCAGGCTGTAGAGCTTGGTGAGTCTCTAAGGGGAGACGTACGAAAGATTCTCCTCGTTGTAGAAACATGGTAGGAGCTCCCTCGCTTAACGAGAGGAGCTCTAGAGATCGATCTTTTTCTACATATTTAATGAAAGTCATAGCAACTACAGCCTCATTGCCTTCTGTTGTTTTTGAGAAGCTGTCGGCAGTATCCTTGCTGATTTTTTGTAACGAAACGTCCGAGGAAGCATAGGCAAGAAAAAGACTCCGTGCGGATAAAGCATAGAGATAGGAAGGAAGACCAATATCGCCAGCGAGCCCTATGATCCCTAAAAGGGTATCGCCACCATCTTGAACTGTCCAACCATTAAAATGACCGGAAAGTTGCCTTCTCCGGAGATGTTGGGAACTAAAGGTAACTTTAGGGAACGTAGGGAAATCCGGACTTAGTAACGCACTTTGTAGTGAAGATAAAATCCCTAATTCTTTTTGTAATTTTTCGCCTGAATGGTAATCGATATCTGCTTTCTCAATGGAATTCAATAAGAGTAGGAGAGTGCAATTGAAAATATTTCCTAGTTCATTGAATTCATAACCGTAAGGCTGGGGTTCAAACCTCACGTTATGGTTTCCTCGCCAGGCAGCTTCCATACAGAAGGTCAGTTCTTGAAGAGGCTTGTTAAGTTTGGTGTTGATCTTAGAGAAAATCCACCACATGAGGAGGAAAGCAAGTACATAGAAAAAACAAATATTGAGAGGAACTTTCAAGGCGGATTGGATGAGATCAGAAACTGGAACTAAAGATAGAGTGTAGGTCCCTTGGATAGGAATTTTATTCAGTACCAATCCTAGGTAGCGTTTCTTGTTGATACTCACTGTGATTAGGTTCTCCCCACCAAGAATTCCAGAAGCTTTCTCAATTTCTATGGCAGAGGGGCTTCTTGCTTGGAATTGCGGTAAATTAGGGAGATCTAGAGAAAATACAAAAGAAGATTCACTGTCCTGAGCACAGAAGAGGACCTCGCCATACTTATTTACAAGGCAGATATTTCCTTTGGTGATGTGTAAGGATTGGAATAAATCTTTCTGTAAAAAAGACATGGGATAGAAACTTACAAGCAGTCCTGAAGTCGTTGTAGAATCCCAAGATGCGACATCTTCAACTAGAATAAGATAATGTAAAAGTGGTTTACCTGGAATGGTCAATAAAAAGGCTTTCCCTACAGCTGCGGATAGCTTTTTCTTCATTTCAGGATGCTGTTTTAGATAGCGAATGAAAGGGTCTCCAGGATTTTTCGTCCTTACAGATCCATCAAAGGGATCTATAAGGCATAAGGAAAAGTCTGTATTGGAGAGTGCCATCATCTCATTGTATGCCTGTGCATAGGGCTCTGCAGAAGGAGATGCATAGGATTTTAAGGCTAATGTGTTGGCAAGTCTATCGAGGAAAAGCTTGTGTATCGTCAGTTTTTTTTCGAATTCTATACTTAAGTTCGTAGCACGGGTATGGAGGACCTGTACTAAATTTGCTTTAGCGGCAGAAAATGAGAAAAAACCTACGACCATAAGATTGAGGAGTAGGGGAATGGGAATCACTAAAAAGAAAAAAAATAGAACACGCTTGGTAAAGGTATGTTTCATGATTCTAATACCTTTAATATTAATAAGGTGATGTCGTCATGTTGATGGGAGTTCCCGACAAAGGTTTTTACACTTAACATCAACCTGTGGACGGCATCAGCAGCACTTTTCCCTGTCAATCCTTGAATTGCAGCTTGTAGGCGCTCTTCTCCAAACATGTCGTTATTGTTATTATGGGCTTCTGTAATACCATCAGAATACAAGACAAAGAGAGACCCTGGCTTAGGATGAAATAGCTTTGAAGTGATGTTCGCAACTTCGGGAAGGAAGCCTAAAGCCATTCCAGGATGGAATAGCCAAGAAGTCTCGCCATCAGGATCTAGGTAGCAGGCAGGAGGATGTCCACAAGAATAATATTCCATGGTGTTGGAAGTTTGATGATAACAGTACACACATAGAGTGACAAACATCCCTGAGTTTTTTGTATTGTTATAAAATAAGCGTGAGGTTTCTTGGATTGCCTGTTGAAGAGACGAAGAGCGAGAAAGGAATGTTCTGAGCATATTTTTTAGAAATAGCGAATACCCACAAGCATTAACACCTTTCCCTGAGGCGTCAGCAACAATCAGGAATAGGCGAGCCTTCGAACCCTCTCCTACAACAAAAACATCAAAGAAATCACCACCTACAGTAATGGCAGGGATATAGGCTTTTGCGAGTTCTATATGAGGATAGCTGGGGAGAGTATTAGGAAGAAGTCGCTGCTGAGCCTGCTCTCCTAAATGTAGAGCGTTCTGTGCATTTTCTTTCATCTCAAAGTTCGTCTTAGCGAGGTGTTGCTGTTTGTGGAGATTCTCCACCATAGCATTAAAAATATGGCCAAGTCTGTTGATCTCAAACCCTAAGGAGTCGTCAGTATAGAGGCAGTTTTTGTTTTTCCTAGATTCTATCATCGCAGTGGCAAGTTTTCTGATAGGTAACGACAATCGTCTTGCTACAATAAAGGCTATGAGGCTCCCTAAGAGAATGCAAAAGAAATAGGCAGTGTACATGCGAGCTCTGCGCCATAAAGGCGCAAAGCTCTCTTCTTTTTTAGCATAGGAAAGGACTGCAATATCTATACTGGGAACATTTTCAATACAGCCCCAAATCTCAGTATCTTTGATTTTAAAAGAATAGAAATTTTCTCCAATATCCAGAGGGGAGAGAGTTAAAGGACCTAATTCTGAGTCTATAGGGCAAGGATCATCATTGAGAAAAACTTGGCAGAATTTTTCTTTCGTCATGTCAGGGTAGACAGTATGGAGATGGAGAGCAGGATCAGAAGCTTTTAAGATAACGCCGTATTTGGAAAGGATCGCAGTTTTTACAGTGAGATAGGATTGCTTGTTTATCAGGAGATCTTTGAGTAAGCTCTCAGCACTGAACGTGGTGTATAAGATCCCTTGGAGTTCTTGAGTTTTTGCATCAAAAACATTAGCTTGCATTACAGAAAAGACTTCTTGATTTTTAGGAGATTGTTTTAGGGCTGCTAAAAATGGAGTGTTCTTAGGGATGTCTATTTTGTGATTATAGTTTTCCCCTAAGTGTTCAGGAATGCTAGAAGCAACAACAATTTTATCTCCATTTGGGAATACCTTGATTAAAGAGATTTCATTATAGATCCCTTGGAATACTTTCTGCATTTCATTGCTAAGGAGAACGTTCGGAGTCTCTGGAATACCAGCATCTAAATCTAAGACATCAGAAAATAGAGATAGAACATCGACATTCAAAGGGACAATCTGAGTGAGAGTATTGGCTTTGAAAGCAGCGTTTTCTTTCAGTGCAGTAGAAATAGCAGAGACTATGGTGCGGTATTGATCTAGGTTTAACCATACGATGTTGATCCCTAGAGGTGCAATGATAGCAACGGCGCAAGCCAACCACAAACGGAACCCTATTGTTTTAGTAAAAGGGATCATGGGTATTACGGCGCTCTATTCTTAAGGCTTGTCATCCTTGAGAAGGAACGTCTTTCCTCTAGTGTTTTGTTTCTTACGCAGTATAAAAAAATTTCCTTAAGGAGACACCTACTATTTCTTTTATTCTTGCTATATCTTAGTAAATCAATTGCTTGCAACGAAGATCTTATTTTTTCATCTCGATCTTCTAATGAATGAAAATATTATTCTCTAACTTCTTTTAAATCACATGGATGTTTGAGAATATAGACAATAAAAATTGTTAAAGCTTTTGTTTTTTACTCACAATACTTATGTAGAAATCTTCTAAACACAGAAGCTTTCTACTAAAAAAGAGCGGAGGGAATCAAGTGAGTCTATATCAAAAATGGTGGAACAGTCAGTTAAAGAAGAGCCTCTGCTATTCGACTGTTGCTGCTCTAATATTTATGATTCCTTCTCAAGAATCCTTTGCAGATAGTCTTATAGATTTAAATTTAGGTTTAGATCCTTCGGTCGAATGTCTGTCAGGAGATGGTGCATTTTCTGTTGGGTATTTTACTAAGGCGGGATCGACTCCCGTAGAATATCAGCCGTTTAAATACGACGTATCTAAGAAGACATTCACAATCCTTTCCGTAGAAACGGCAAATCAGAGCGGCTATGCTTACGGAATCTCCTACGATGGCACGATCACTGTAGGAACGTGTAGCCTAGGTGCAGGAAAATATAACGGCGCAAAATGGAGTGCGGATGGCACTTTAACACCCTTAACTGGAATCACGGGGGGGACGTCACATACGGAAGCGCGTGCGATTTCTAAGGATACTCAGGTGATCGAGGGTTTCTCATATGATGCTTCAGGGCAACCCAAGGCTGTGCAGTGGGCAAGCGGAGCGACTACAGTAACACAATTAGCAGATATTTCAGGAGGCTCTAGAAGCTCTTATGCGTATGCTATATCTGATGATGGCACGATTATTGTTGGGTCTATGGAGAGCACGATAACAAGGAAAACTACAGCTGTAAAATGGGTAAATAATGTTCCTACGTATCTGGGAACCTTAGGAGGAGATGCTTCTACAGGTCTTTATATTTCTGGAGACGGCACCGTGATTGTAGGTGCGGCAAATACAGCAACTGTAACCAATGGGAATCAGGAATCCCACGCCTATATGTATAAAGATAACCAAATGAAAGATTGAGGAACTTTAGGAGGGGCGAATTCTTCAGCAACTGGAGTTTCTTCAGACGGTTCTGTGATTGTTGGTCAGGCGCAGACAGCCGATAAATCCGTGCATGCTTTTCAATACTATAATGGTGAGATGAAAGATTTGGGGACTCTTGGGGGTACCTCTTCTACAGCAAAAACAGTGTCCCCAGATGGTAAAGTGATCATGGGTAGATCACAAATTGCTGATGGCAGTTGGCACGCATTTATGTGTCATACGGATTTCTCCTCTAATAATGTACTCTTTGATCTCGATAATACGTATAAAACTCTAAGAGAAAATGGCCGTCAGCTAAATTCCATATTCAACCTACAAAATATGATGTTACAGAGAGCCTCAGATCATGAGTTCACAGAGTTTGGAAGGAGTAACATCGCTCTTGGTGCCGGGCTTTATGTGAATGCCTTGCAGAATCTCCCTAGCAATTTAGCAGCACAATATTTTGGAATCGCATACAAAATACGTCCTAAATATCGTTTGGGGGTGTTTTTGGACCATAATTTCAGCTCCCACGTTCCTAATAATTTTAACGTAAGCCACAATAGACTCTGGATGGGAGCCTTTATTGGATGGCAGGATTCTGATGCTCTAGGATCTAGTGTCAAGGTGTCTTTCGGATATGGAAAACAAAAAGCCACGATTACAAGAGAGCAATTAGAGAATACAGAAGCCGGGAGTGGGGAGAGCCATTTTGAAGGGGTCGCTGCTCAGATAGAAGGGCGGTATGGTAAGAGCCTCGGAGGACATGTCAGGGTCCAGCCTTTCCTAGGACTGCAGTTTGTCCACATTACAAGGAAAGAATATACCGAAAATGCAGTGCAATTTCCTGTACACTATGATCCTATAGACTATTCTACAGGTGTAGTGTATTTAGGAATTGGATCTCATATTGCACTTGTAGATTCTTTACATGTAGGCACACGCATGGGAATGGAGCAAAACTTTGCAGCCCATACGGACAGGTTCTCAGGATCTATAGCGTCTATTGGAAACTTTGTGTTTGAAAAGCTTGATGTGACTCACACAAGGGCATTTGCGGAAATGCGTGTCAACTATGAGCTTCCCTATCTACAGTCTCTGAATCTTATTCTACGAGTTAATCAACAGCCTCTACAAGGGGTTATGGGATTTTCCAGTGATCTTAGGTATGCCTTAGGATTCTAAAGAAGAAAATTTAATTTTCTTGCGAACATTTCTATCCATAGTTGATAGAGATAAACAGATAAAATATAGCTCAGAATATAATCTGAGCTATATTCTTCTTACTTGCAGCCATGTCTGAATATGAGTATAGTCAGAAATTCTGCATTGCCACTTCCGTGTTTAAGCAGATCCGAAACCTTTAAAAAAGTTAGGTCGCATATGAAATTTATGAAAGTCCTTACTCCATGGATTTATCGAAAAGATCTTTGGGTAACAGCATTCTTACTGACAGCAATTCCAGGATCTTTTGCACATACTCTTGTTGATATAGCAGGAGAACCTCGGCATGCTGCTCAAGCAACAGGAGTTTCTGGAGATGGTAAAATTGTTATAGGAATGAAAGTTCCGGATGATCCTTTTGCTATAACTGTAGGATTTCAATATATTGATGGGCATTTGCAACCCTTAGAGGCAGTACGTCCTCAATGCTCTGTATACCCTAATGGTATAACCCCGGACGGAACGGTTATTGTGGGTACAAACTATGCCATCGGGATGGGTAGTGTTGCTGTGAAATGGGTAAATGGCAAGGTTTCTGAACTTCCCATGCTCCCTGACACCCTCGATTCTGTAGCATCGGCAGTTTCTGCAGATGGAAGAGTGATTGGAGGGAATAGAAATATAAATCTTGGCGCTTCTGTTGCTGTGAAATGGGAGGACGACGTGATTACACAACTTCCTTCTCTTCCTGATGCTATGAATGCTTGTGTTAACGGAATTTCTTCAGATGGTTCTATAATTGTAGGAACCATGGTAGACGTGTCATGGAGAAATACCGCAGTACAATGGATCGGGGATCAGCTCTCTGTTATTGGGACTTTAGGAGGAACTACTTCTGTTGCTAGTGCAATCTCAACAGATGGCACTGTGATTGTAGGAGGTTCTGAAAATGCAGATTCTCAGACTCATGCCTATGCTTATAAAAACGGTGTTATGAGCGATATAGGGACCCTCGGAGGTTTTTATTCTTTAGCACATGCAGTATCTTCAGATGGTTCTGTGATTGTAGGAGTATCCACGAACTCTGAGCATAGATATCATGCATTCCAATATGCTGATGGACAGATGGTAGATTTAGGAACTTTAGGAGGGCCTGAATCTTATGCTCAAGGTGTGTCTGGAGATGGAAAGGTAATTGTGGGTAGAGCACAAGTACCATCTGGAGATTGGCATGCGTTCCTATGTCCTTTCCAAGCTCCGAGCCCTGCTCCTGTCCATGGGGGAAGCACTGTCGTAACTAGCCAGAATCCACGTGGAATGGTAGATATCAATGCTACGTACTCCTCTTTGAAAAATAGCCAACAACAACTACAAAGATTGCTTATCCAGCATAGTGCAAAAGTTGAAAGTGTATCCTCAGGAGCACCATCTTTTACAAGTGTGAAAGGTGCGATCTCAAAACAGAGCCCTGCAGTGCAAAATGATGTACAGAAAGGGACGTTTTTAAGTTACCGTTCCCAAGTTCATGGAAACGTGCAGAATCAGCAATTGCTCACAGGAGCTTTTATGGACTGGAAACTCGCTTCAGCTCCTAAATGCGGCTTTAAAGTAGCTCTCCACTATGGCTCTCAAGATGCTCTCGTAGAACGTGCAGCTCTTCCTTACACAGAACAAGGCTTAGGAAGCAGTGTCTTGTCAGGTTTTGGAGGACAAGTTCAAGGACGCTATGACTTTAATTTAGGAGAAACTGTTGTTCTGCAACCCTTTATGGGCATTCAAGTTCTCCACCTAAGTAGAGAAGGGTATTCTGAGAAGAATGTTCGATTTCCTGTAAGCTATGATTCTGTAGCCTACTCAGCAGCTACTAGCTTTATGGGTGCGCATGTATTTGCCTCCCTAAGCCCTAAAATGAGTACAGCAGCAACTTTAGGTGTGGAGAGAGATCTGAATTCACATATAGATGAATTTAAGGGATCCGTCTCTGCTATGGGAAACTTTGTCTTGGAAAATTCTACAGTGAGTGTTTTAAGACCTTTTGCTTCTCTTGCTATGTACTATGACGTAAGACAACAGCAACTCGTGACGTTGTCAGTAGTTATGAATCAACAACCCTTAACAGGCACACTAAGCTTAGTAAGCCAAAGTAGCTATAATCTTAGCTTCTAAGCTATTGTTCAATAAATAATCAGAACATGTGCAGTCCATAGTTGGAAATGCTGATTAAGTACCCAACTATGGACTCTTCTTTTTAGTTTTAAAAATACACAGATACAACGTGTAGTGCCTTTAAAGGTTCAGAGACTAATAAAAATATTTTTAATTTCTTCTGGCAATTCTTCCGCCATATCCTTATAACTATAAGCCGTTTAACTAAGTGTTGATTTTAACTTGGATCAACGTACTTACAAAGTTAGGTTTAAATATGAGTAAGAAGATAAAGGTTCTAGGTCATTTGACGCTCTGCACTCTGTTTAGAGGAGTGCTGTGTGCAGCGGCCCTTTCCAACATAGGATATGCGAGTACTTCTCAGGAATCACCATATCAGAAGTCTATAGAAGACTGGAAAGGGTATACCTTTACAGATCTTGAGTTACTGAGTAAGGAAGGGTGGTCTGAAGCTCATGCAATTTCTGGAAATGGCAGTAGAATTGTAGGAGCTTCGGGAGCTGGCCAAGGTAGTGTGACTGCTGTCATATGGGAAAGTCACCTGATAAAACATCTCGGCACTTTAGGTGGCGAGGCTTCATCTGCAGAGGGAATTTCAAAGGATGGAGAGGTGGTCGTTGGGTGGTCAGATACTAGAGAGGGATATACTCATGCCTTTGTCTTCGACGGTAGAGATATGAAAGATCTCGGTACTCTAGGAGCTACCTATTCTGTAGCAAGGGGTGTTTCTGGAGATGGTAGTATCATCGTAGGAGTCTCTGCAACTGCTCGTGGAGAGGATTACGGATGGCAAGTTGGTGTCAAGTGGGAAAAAGGGAAAATCAAACAATTGAAGTTGTTGCCTCAAGGTCTCTGGTCTGAGGCGAATGCAATCTCTGAGGATGGTACGGTGATTGTCGGGAGAGGGGAAATCTCTCGCAATCACATCGTTGCTGTAAAATGGAATAAAAATGCTGTGTATAGTTTGGGGACTCTCGGAGGTAGTGTCGCTTCAGCAGAGGCTATATCGGCAAATGGGAAAGTAATTGTAGGATGGTCCACGACTAATAATGGTGAGACTCATGCCTTTATGCACAAAGATGAGACAATGCACGATCTCGGCACTCTAGGAGGAGGTTTTTCTGTCGCAACTGGAGTTTCTGCTGATGGGAGAGCCATCGTAGGATTTTCAGCAGTGAAGACCGGAGAAATTCATGCTTTTTACTATGCAGAAGGAGAAATGGAGGATTTAACAACTTTGGGAGGGGAAGAAGCTCGAGTGTTCGACATATCTAGCGAAGGAAACGATATCATTGGCTCTATAAAAACTGACGCTGGAGCTGAACGCGCCTATCTGTTCCATATACATAAATAAAAGCATCGTAGAGAAAAGATAAACGAAGTAAATCGTAAGCTTGGAATTCATGAAGTGATTCATAATTCCAATTTTCATACTTGTTGTCTTTTCTCTATGTAGATAAAGTTAAGTGGTTTTTGAAATTATTTTTGTTGTTAGAGTCCCTATGAAAAAGACATGTTGCCAAAATTACAGATCGATAGGCGTTGTGTTCTCTGTGGTACTTTTCGTTCTTACAACACAGACGCTGTTTGCAGGACATTTTATTGATATTGGAACTTCTGGATTATATTCTTGGGCTCGAGGTGTATCTGGAGATGGCCGCGTTGTCGTAGGTTATGAAGGTGGCAATGCATTTAAATATGTTGATGGTGAGAAATTTCTGTTAGAAGGTTTGGTCCCGAGATCCGAGGCCTTGGTATTTAAAGCTTCTTATGATGGCTCTGTAATTATAGGAATCTCGGATCAAGATCCGTCTTGCCGCGCTGTGAAGTGGGTAAACGGTGCACTTGTTGATCTTGGAATATTTTCTGAGGGAATGCAATCTTTTGCAGAGGGTGTTTCCAGTGATGGAAAGACGATTGTAGGGTGCCTATATAGTGATGATACAGAGACAAACTTTGCTGTGAAGTGGGATGAAACAGGAATGGTTGTTCTCCCTAACTTACCAGAAGATCGACATTCTTGCGCTTGGGATGCCTCTGAAGGTGGCTCTGTGATTGTAGGGGACGCCATGGGTAGCGAGGAAATTGCCAAGGCAGTGTACTGGAAGGACGGTGAACAACATCTGCTTTCTAATATCCCAGGAGCTAAAAGATCGTCAGCACATGCAGTTTCTAAAGATGGATCTTTTATCGTAGGCGAGTTCATCAGTGAAGAAAATGAAGTTCATGCCTTTGTTTATCACAACGGTGTTATCAAAGATATCGGGACTTTAGGAGGAGATTACTCTGTAGCAACTGGAGTTTCTAGGGATGGTAAGGTCATCGTGGGTCATTCTACAAGAACAGATGGTGAATACCGTGCATTTAAATATGTGGATGGAAGAATGATAGATTTGGGGACTTTAGGAGGTTCAGCATCTTTTGCTTTTGGTGTTTCTGACGATGGCAAAACAATCGTAGGAAAATTTGAAACAGAGCTAGGAGAATGTCATGCCTTTATCTACCTTGATGATTAGGGTTCTTATGGAAGTCGTCCTATACTCAGAAAATTGCTAACACATCAACGTAGATAAATGTAGATAACTGACGATTCTTATTCTGATTGGACTCCAACAATAATTTCTCCATCAATAGAAACAGCGTTTGCACAGGCTTCTTTCCAGCTATACTCTCCTAAGTCGATCATTCTTCCACCGACATATTTAAAGGCATGCAATTTCCCATTTGCTGTTGTGGACATACCGACAATAACTTTTCCAGTTGCAGAGACTCCCTTAGCTGCAGAATAAGATCCTCCGAGGGTGCCGAGGTCTGACATGACGCCATTCTTATGACAGAAAGCATGGACCTCTCCATAATATGTTTCGGATCTCCCTACAATGACCTTGCCATTATTGGATACAGCTTTTGCAATGGCAGAATAGCCTCCTAAAGTTCCTAGATGTGTAATAGTGTTCCCTTCCCACTTTACAGCATAAAGAATTCCAGAGGCGTCTTGTACAGACCCTACAATTATAGATCCATTGGCAGATACAGAATTCGCTACAGATTTGACAGCCCAGCCTACTGGTAACACCTGAGCCTCGTGTCCCGTCCACTTCACAGCGAAAGTTCGCGACCAAGCATCCTTAGCACTCCCTACAATAACAGAGCCATCAGAAGAAATTCCATACGCTTTAGATTGCACTGCCCATGTGGAAGGGAGCAAATACATTTCATTGTTTTTCCATGTGACTGCGAAACTTTGAGAAAGCTCATTCTCGACAATCCCCGCGATTATAGACCCATCAGAGGAGATTCCTGTTGCTTTTGATTTTTTTACCCATGAGCTGGTAGGGAGTTCTTTGGTCCCCCAATAATTCCATCTTACTGCGTATGTTCGAGACCAAGTGTCTTTTATAAAGCCGACAGTTGTAGCACCAGTTCCTGAAACAGCTTTTGCAGAGGCTTTTTTATTTGATAATCTTGAGAGAGTTGTCTTTCCCCAATGATCCCATTTTACTGCGGATGAAGAATGGAAGTCATCTTCTGGTTTGTCTGTAATTACATAGCAATAACCAGATAGAGAATATAATGAAAATAGGACCATCCATAAGCTACTCTGAGATAGCATAGAACGTAAAATTTGTTTTATAGCTGCCATATTTTCCTCTCGTTTTCAAGGTTTGCAAATGAATTTTTTTTTAATCCAAGAAACTATACCAAGATATCAAAAGAGCTACAAGCAAGATCCTAGGAGCGGTTTTTTAATGAAAATAGAATAAGAAAGGATTTATAGACGTGCTGATGAAGATGTCTTGAAAGAGGGAAATAAAGAACACATTGCAGATCAGAAAGATAAGGCCCATAGATCTGCGATGTATTCTTGATTTGGAGATAAGATAGAAATAGAGAAAATCCCTCTATTCCTCAGAATCCTCGTAAGCAAATACATTAGAATCTGTGAAAATTGCTTCGGATCCAAGCTCTTCTTCAATTTCCATGAGTCTATTGTATTTTGCAACACGCTCAGAACGTGATAAAGAGCCTGTTTTGATTTGACCGGCGTTGAAGGCAACAGCAAGATCTGCAATCGTAGTGTCCGTAGTTTCTCCTGAGCGATGAGAAATAATTGTAGTATAGCCAGCCATTTGCGCAAGCTTGATAGCATACACTGTTTCAGTAAGCGTCCCTATCTGATTTGGTTTAATCAACACAGAGTTCGCTAATCCATTGCTAATACCCTCTAATATTAATTCCGGATTTGTAACAAATAGGTCATCACCCACAATCTGTACTTTTTCTCCAAGAACTTCAGTTAACAAGGCCCACCCGTCATAGTCTTCTTCAGCAAGACCATCTTCTATGGAGTCTATAGGATAGCGATCACATAAATTAGAAAGGATTGCGATTTGCTCTTCATAGTGCCTCCCATCATACGTGCCTGTTTTTACGTTATAGAATGAGGATGCTGCGCAGTCTAAGGCTAGCGATATATCTTTTCCTGGAGTAAAGCCTGCTTTTTCAATAGCCAGCAATAGGAGCTCTAGAGCTTCTTCATTAGAAGCAAGATTCGGGGCGAAGCCTCCTTCGTCACCCACTCCAGTAGATAAGCCTCTTTCATGGAGTAATTTTTTCAAAGTATGAAAAACGTCAGCACCCATGTTGACAGCTTCTTTGATGGAAGAGGCTCCAATAGGACGGATCATAAATTCTTGGAACTCCAAGCCGTTATCGGCATGCATGCCTCCATTGATCAGATTCATCATAGGACAGGGAAGACTGCAGGCAAAACACCCTCCTAAATAACGATACAGAGGTCTGCGTAGTGTTGCTGCTGCTGCATGTGCTGTAGCTAGAGAGACTCCTAAAATAGCATTGGCCCCTAGAGTTTCTTTGTTCGGAGAGCCGTCAGAATCCATCATCAGAGAATCAATTAAGGATTGCTCATAAACACTACATCCCTTGACGAGGGGAAAAAGAATTTCTTTTACGTTTTTTACAGCTTGCAAAACCCCTTTGCCTTGATAACGAGGAGAATCTGTATCACGAAACTCTAAGGCTTCTTTTTTCCCTGTGGATGCTCCTGAAGGAACCCGAGCTTCTCCAACAGAACCTGTGCTAGTGGTTACTTTAACATGTAAAGTGGGATACCCGCGAGAATCCAAGATTTCCCTAGCCTGGATATCGGCAATGACAGCTTCAAACATAATTTTTATCTCTTTTCTTTAAGACTTTGCTAAGAGCTCAATAGCATGTGAACCTACTGATCCTGCTCTGCTTCTTGAACTGTAGATATGTATTCTAAAATACGTAGCTACGGATTCACATCAAACTCATAATGACAAAAATAGATAAATTTGGGGAGGAATATTCTTGAATATCGAGATCAGAAATTCTCTTAGAACAAATAGAGAAGCTGTTCTTTGCAAGCTTGCATTGCATCGCGGTATTTCGCAGCTTCGTTGAATCGAAATTCTTTAGCAGCACGTTGCATGAGAGCTTCGTATTTCTTAATTTGCTCTTCAAGATCTTCTTTAGATAGGGGGCGTTGAGATTCCTTGGGAGACTCCGAGTCTTTAGAGGTTTGTAGAATAGGATTGGCAAAAATAGCTTTTATAATGGGCTTAGGAACAATATTGTGCTCTTTATTGTAATCTAACTGTATCTGACGCCGGCGTTCGGTCTCTCGAAGAGTCTCCTCTATAGAACGGGTTTTTTGATCAGCATAGAAAATGACTTTACCATTGATATTCCTAGCAGCTCTTCCACAAAACTGAATCAGAGATGACGTGCTTCTTAAAAAGCCCTCTTTGTCAGCATCTAAGATCGCAACTAAAGAGACCTCGGGAAGATCGAGTCCTTCACGTAGGAGATTGACTCCAATCAATACGTCAATAACGCCCGAGCGTAGGTCTGTAAGGATTTGCGTGCGTTCTGCAGTTTCTATTCCAGAATGCAAGTATGCCGCAGGGATCTCTAATTCTGAAAGAAAACCCGCCATATCTTCGGCAAGTTTCTTTGTTATAGAAATCACTAGGATTTTTTCATGTTTCTGAGACAGCCGCAAACGAATTTCTTCAAGAAGATCATCCACTTGTCCTGTAGCAGGACGGATTTCAGGCATAGGATCGGGGATCCCCGTCGGGCGGATGATTTGTTGTACAATATGACCTGAGCTCTCTTGGACTTCCGTATCACCTGGTGTTGCAGAGACATAGATGACTTTACGAAAGTACTTCTGGGCTTCTTCATAGGTTAGCGGGCGGTTATCGAAGGCTGAGGGGAGACGGAATCCATATTCTACTAAAGATTGCTTCCGAGATTGGTCTCCACGATACATAGCACGTATTTGAGGTAGTGTTTGATGAGACTCATCGATAATAAGGAGAAAGTCCTCAGGAAAATAATCTAAGAGGCACGTAGGCGGTGCTCCTGGGGGCGCCCCTGTAAAATGCCGTGAATAGTTTTCTATGCCCTTGCAGAATCCGATTTCCTTGATCATCTCAATGTCATGAGTCGTACGATGGAAAATGCGGTCCTTTTCTATAGGACGGTCGTCAAAAAAGGCCATGCGCTCTTCTAACTCTTCCTGAATGGTTCGGATCGCTTGCTCGCGAATTGCCTCAGGAATGACGTAATGAGATCCAGGATATAAAGTAGCCGAAGGGACACTTTCCTTGGGAATCATAGTGAGGGGATCGCTGTATTCTATGGAGGTAAGGGTGTCATTTAGAAATTCTAATCTTAGGGCAAGTTCACTTTCGTATGCAGGGAAAATATCGATTACACTCCCACGCTCTCGAAATGCACTTCTCTGTGGGATGGGAGATGCTTGATAGTGCATTTTAACAAGCTGAGCTGTCAGGATATTCCTAGGGTACTCTTTCCCTACCTCTAAGACTAACGCCATGGATGTATAGTTTTCAGGAGAACCAATACCATAAATGCAAGATACTGAGGAAACGATTAAAGTGTCTCGGCGCTCTAAAATAGACCGTGTTGCTGATAAACGTAACTTATCGATTTCATCATTGATAAGGAGGCTTTTTTCTATATAGGTATCACTACGGGCAATATAGGCCTCAGGTTGATAGTAATCGTAGTAAGAGATGAAATACTCAACGGCATTATTAGGGAAAAATTCACGAAATTCTTGATACAGCTGAGCAGCTAGCGTTTTGTTATGGGCTAAAACCAGGGTAGGGAGATTTACGTTGGCAACAACATTCGCAATAGTGAATGTCTTCCCAGAACCTGTAGTTCCAAGAAGTACTTGTGATTTTACCTGATTACGCACACCCGCAGACAGCCGAGCAATCGCCTCTGGCTGGTCGCCGCAAGGAGCAAAAGGAGCATGAAGTTGGAATGTCATAGTAAAAATTATTTAAGCAATGAGCGCCATTTATGGCTAAACCCAAATTTGTCATGAACTTCTTCCATAGTGACTTTGGCTACTTCACGCATTTTATGCGTGCCATCCTCTAAGACGTTTTGTAATGCCAGAGGCTTGGATAGAAATTCTGAGCGTCTTTCTTTTATGGGTTTTAAAAAGTGAATCAGCTCTTCAGCAAGGCGTGCTTTTACTTCGATGTCTTTAATGCAACCTTGACGATAGCGTGCTTTAAACTCTTCAACCTCATCTTTATGGGGATTGAAGATGTCATGATAAATAAAGAGGGGATTTCCTTCAACTCGACCTGGTGTGGTTGCTCGAATCCGGTTGGGATCCGTGTACATCTTACGGACTTTCTCAGTAATTGTAGCGTCGCTATCGGAAAGATAGATCGCGTTGTTCGCGGACTTACTCATTTTCCCTTGCCCGTCAATTCCTACAAGAGAGGTAAGCTCGCCTTGTAGTACCTCGGGCTCTGGAAATACCTGCCCATACAGACGGTTGAAATTTCTAGCGATATCCCGGGTGAGCTCCACATGCGCTTCATTGTCTTTCCCTACAGGGACAAACTGTGCTTTCGCTAGAAGAATATCCGCACTTTGTAAAATAGGGTACCCAATAAGACCATAAGAAAGACTTCCCTCCTCGATTGAGGCATTTCGGGCCATATCTTTGAGGCTGGGAATGCCCATCACTCTATTGATTGAGATGAGCATCGAAAATAGGAGATGTAACTCGTAGATCTCAGGGATCGCAGATTGTAGGTAAATTATAGATTTCGTTGGATCAATCCCTACACTTAGCCAATCAGCAAGAACTTCATAGATGTGGTTATCTACATCTAAAACCTCTTCCTTGCGGATTTTTGTAGTTAGGGTGTGGAGATCGGCAATAATAAAAAAGCAATCGTACTCAGGGCTATTTTGAAGTTCTAATCGGTTTTTTATAGAACCAACCCAATGCCCTAAATGGAGTTTCCCTGTGGGACGATCCCCGGTAAGTACGCGCTTTTTTTTATTCATGACGTCCGCTATTGAAGTGCTTTAGTTAGCTCATCAAAGTGATTTTTTAATGATGTAATTTCTTCTTGAATTTCCTGAAGATTTTTCTCTCCAACAGGATTCTTTTGTGCTTCTAAAAGTCTTGCTAGTAAATGACGAATCAAGTGGCAGGTATTCTGCACATCAGTCATCAATAAGAACTCTTGACCATCGACACGAGCTAATCGATTTAAGAAAATACAACGCTCTTGTTGGGTAAGCATATCTGAAGTGATGAAATTAATAAATTCCCCGCGTTCATGGATGTCTTTAGCGACACGAATAGGCATCATAAATTCGGCAATTAAACTATGCGCAGCTTGCTTTTGCTGAGGAGCAAGTTCTTGTGTTAACTTGCCATTAATTAACATCTCGAAAAAGAAATTTGCAATCTCTTGCTGACCATTGGCACAGTTGAAAACGACATTTTGAAATTCTCGAAAGGTTGTGTAACCAATAGGAGTAGCAAAAATTCTTTTTAAATTTCCTTCAAGAAGGAGAAAAACGTTGTCTTCAAGCTCTAATGTTTTTGTCTTTGCTGCCATAAATCATACCTTTGTATCGGGAAAGAGGTTACTTTTAACTTTTTCTAGTTTTTTTATCAATTTTTCCAAAATGATCTGCTCATCAGAAGAGAGACTCGTACACTTAGTTAGTATTTGAGAGCCTTTGGTAAGCATAGCAAGAGCCTGCTTTACTGGTGATGTTTTTCTACAATCTGTCTCAACTAAGGGGAACTCTTTGCGAATGCGATCTAAAAGCTCGCTTTTTCTTTCCCCTCGGTAGTTTCGGATAATCTCTTCTTTTTTTTCTTGGGGCCCTTGACGAGATGCTAAAGTATAGACAGCTTGTCTAGGCATCTTTTCCATCTCTATTTTTAAAGGTTCAGGAAGAAGGGTAAAGAGTTCGTAGTAAACTAAAAAATTATAGGGGGTTTGTCTATTCCCATAGGTTAAGAGAAGCCAAGAAGAAAAAGCACCTTCACGATAGCTTTTCAGTAAATCACGGACTTTTGTGATGCGCTCCCCATGTAAAAGGACAGATTGATGATGGATTTGCTTCACTTCAGCAGAAAGAGTACAGAGCTGGGTAAGATCAGGTTCTTCAATCTGTTCTCGAAAGTTGTAGTGCTGAAGCAGATGACGGAGTTGCTCTTTTTCTTTAGAGGAAAGCGTAGGATTGGAAAGGCGAACGGCAAGAGGAGAGGGATCTCCTTCCATGCGTTTACGGGCAAGCGCTTCCATTTTAGTGGGAGTATTCTTTTTGAAGCGACTTTCTAAGAGCGTTTTTAGATTCCCCATAGAGCTAAATATCTCTTAATAAAATTAGCAATTCTTTAGTGAGGTTGAAATAATCTTCAGAGGCACGTGCACTGGGAGATGTAGCAAAGACAGGTTTGCCATGAATCGCAGCTTCTGAAACAGTGATGTCTCTACGTATTTTCGTATTCAATAACTTCCCGGGGAAAGTTTTGTGAATCAGCTCAGCAAATGCGGAATTGTTTTTCCCTCTGCAATTCCAAAAGGATAAGGCAACTCCTAAAATCGTTAGGGGATGTCGTGCTGAAATTCCTTGGATGAAACCAGCCAGACGTTCTAGACCTTTGACACTATAAAATTCTGGGGTAGCGCAAATAAGCGCATAATCAGCAGCAATTAGGGCAGATTCTGTAAGCCAACAAAGTGAAGGAGGAGTATCAATAATCACATAGTCGTACTTGTCTTGGACAGAACCAAGTACATATTTCAGTCTTTCATGAGAATAGCGATCCGCAGCAAGATTTCCTGACACTTCAATACGCTCTAACCAGGTGTCAGCAGGAATTAAATCCAGCTGAGTGTCTTGGATGGGTCGGATGACTTCTTGAATTTCTTTTTCGCCTTGTAACACAACAGCAAGGCTGTCATAGCAATCAGGATCTAAGCCTAATCCAGAGGTGAGATTTGCTTGAGCGTCAAAATCAATAAGCAATACCCTGGCTTGATGGTACTGGGCAAGAGCCGCACCAAGATGAAGGGTTGTTGATGTTTTTGCTGTTCCACCTTTAAAGCTGTTTACAGCGATGGTCTTCATTCTTGATGCGTATCCTCAAAAATCCTTAGCAACTACAATAATGCAGTTAAACTTAAAGAGTTCTTTTCTTCAAGTATAGTGTTTAAGAATCTCTCTACAGAGACATCATTAATCACTCGGTTATCTCGGGTGCGTACTGCGAGTACATTTTCATTAATTTCATGATCTCCAAGAGTGATCATGTAATTGACCTGCATGTTTTGGGCATTGCGAATCTTTTTACTTACAGACTCACTAGAATCGTCTAAGGTGACGACTAAGCCTAAACGTTTCCACGCTTCCTCGAGCTCTTTCGCTCTAGGAATATGGCGATCAGCAACTGTGATGATACGCACTTGCTCAGGACTTAACCATAAGGGGAATCTTCCTTTGAAGTTCTCAATCAGAATTCCTAAAAAGCGTTCTATAGAACCAAAAAGAGCCCGATGTAACATCACAGGAACACTCTTAGTTCCTTGAGCTGTGGTGTATTCTAATTCGAAACGCTCTGGAAGGAACATGTCTAACTGGATGGTTCCACATTGCCATGTTCTTTGAATCGCATCTTTAACATGGATATCAATTTTAGGACCGTAAAAAGCACCTTCTCCTGGACGAACAATGAAGGGTGTCCCGGACTGAACTAATGCTCGATTTAAGGCATCTGTTGCTAGCTCCCATAGAGAATCATCCCCAATCGTATCTTTTTCTGGACGTGTGGAGAGTTCCAGGTGATACTCTAATCCAAATGTACCGTACAGTGTAGAAACTAACTGAAGAATATTCAAAGTTTCCTCTTCGACTTGCTCTGGAGTAAGAAATACATGAGCATCATCTTGGTGGAACGCACGGACACGCATTAACCCTGAAAGGGCTCCCGAAGCTTCTTGACGATGGACATGACCAACTTCTGCTACACGTAGAGGGAACTCCTTATAACTATGCAAGCGGGTTTTATAATAGAGCATGCATCCTGGGCAGTTCATGGGCTTAATGGCATAATCTTCATCGTCGATTTGCAGTGTGTACATGTTTGCTTTATAATTGTCCCAGTGGCCTGAAACTTCCCATAACTGACGATTCATCAACTGTGGCGTTAGGATTTCCTTATAACCCGCAGCTGTGTGCAGCTGCTTCCAATAACGAATCAATGCATCCCAAACAATCATACCGCGAGGATGGAAGAAGGGCATTCCAGGAGAACTTTCTTGCTGAGAAAATAGATCTAACTTGGCCCCCAAAACACGGTGGTCCCGTTTTTTTGCTTCCTCAATTTGCTCTAAATGTGCTCGAAGTTCCTTAGATGTAGGAAACGAAGTTCCGTAAATACGTACTAAAGATTCTCGAGAAGGATCCCCTCGCCAATAAGCTGCAGATGTGCGTAAGACTTTAAACGCTTTTACATGAGCTGTAGAGGGAAGGTGAGGACCTCGGCAAAGATCAAAAAACTCCCCTTGGCTATAGGCAGAAATTTCTTCATTTTCAGGAAGCTCACGAATCAACTCTGTCTTAAATGGATTCTGTGGGAATTGTGCTAAAGCTTGTTGCTTATCGCCATAAGTAAAGCGAGAAATCGCAAGCTTTTCATCAACAATTTGTTTTACTGTATCTTCAATTAACGGGAAATCACTTTCGCTAATGGAAAGATTGGCAAAATCATAGTAAAAGCCATGGTCGATGACAGGGCCGATTGTAGGAATTGCATCAGGCCATAAACGCAATACGGCTTGGGCTAGAAGATGGGCAGAAGTATGAAGAAAAATTTCTCGTCCTTCGGGATCTTCGGAAGTCAGAAATACTAAGGTGTCGCCTTCGTTTAGGTGGGTGGAAAGATCTCTAGGGCGTTCGTTAATGAGAACACCAATGAATTGATGAGAATTTTTTAATTGTTTAGCGAGTTCCGCTGCTGTAGTACCTTCGAGTACTTCATAATTTTTTTGATCACAAGTTACTTGAATCATCTTGTTCCACGCCTCCATGTTAGGGGGACTTTCGTTGTTAGCATTTTAGTGTTTTTTTTGATCAAAGCAAGAAGCTTTTTTTTATAAAAAAACTTTTATTTTTTAATACAAGTTCCAAAGCGCCAGGAGATTTAGATTGGAACTAATAAAAACATCTTTTATACTATCTGCTTAATAAACATTACAAACTGGTTTGCATATGTCGCTTTTTCTAGTTTTTCTTACGGCATTTATTTGGTCTTCTTCCTTCGCTCTTAGCAAACTAGTTATGAATGCTTCAGCTCCGATATTTGCTACAGGAGCTCGCATGGTAATCGCTGGTGCGATCTTGGCTCTTGCTGCATGGTTTCGAGGCGGTTTTGTTGGTATATCGAAGAAAATATTCTTATATATCGTCCTGTTAGCTTTAACAGGTTTCTATCTTACCAATATTTTTGAGTTCATAGGATTACAAAGTCTAAGTTCATCTAAGACATGCTTTATTTATGGACTCTCTCCTCTAATGTCAGCACTTTTTTCCTATATTCAGCTGAAAGAGAAAGTGACTCTCAAAAAGGTTTTAGGATTATCCCTAGGCTTGGTGAGCTATATTTGTTACTTAACCTTTGGTGGGGGAGGAGACGATTCTCAGCCTTGGACCTGGCAAATAGGTCTTCCTGAGCTTCTAATCTTGGGGGCAGCAAGTTTAGCTTCTTTTGGCTGGACTCTTCTTAGACAAATCGAAAAGCAGTCTACGTTATCGGTCACAGCAATTAATGCATACGCGATGTTAATAGCCGGAATGCTATCAATCATGCACTCTGCAGTCGTGGAACCCTGGCGTCCTTTACCAGTGCAAGATATATCGCAGTTTCTATACGCGACTTTGGCTCTAGTGGTAATTTCTAATTTGATTTGCTACAACCTGTACGCCAAATTATTAAGAAAGTATTCTTCCACTTTCCTTTCATTTTGTAGCCTTGTCATGCCACTTTATTCAGGCTTTTATGGTTGGATATTGCTTGGGGAGAAGGGAGTCTCCTTGGGCTTGGTGTTAGCTGTAGCCTTCATGGTGGCGGGCTGTCGTCTCATCTACCATGAAGAGTTCCGACAGGGCTACATTGTTTCTTAAAGTAAAGCCGCTTTACATGAAAAAGCTCGGTATCAAACCGAGCTTTTTTTGATCAGATCTCTAATTGTGATTAATTAAAGATAGCAGATGTTGTTTGTGTTTGAGAGTCCGCAATATTTTGTAGTGTTTGTAAGGCAGTATTAAATGATTGCATAGCTTGCTCTTGTAATTGTCCTGCTTGTCCTGCTTGCTGACCATAAACCGAAGACATTTGTTTCAAGACTTCTGCTTGAGCCTCTGCTTGTCCTGCTAACCGCTGATGATGGGCGACTTCTATTCCTGTCTGCCCCGCAGAAAGACCTTCAACAGCCGCTGTGAGTCCATGCATTAATTGACTCATTTGCATAGAGGAAGAAAGAGCATTTCCTGCAAATGATGCAACACGCGCTCCCTGAGTTTTCACTACGTTCATACCTCTGGAGACTTTTTCAGACCAGTTAGGTTTATTTAAGACTTCGCCAAAGAGTCCTCCTGAAGCTTTCGAAGCTCCATCAGAGGCCATTTTTGAAGCTGCTGCGGCCATATCATCGGTTAGGTTCGCTGCAGCTTTGGTGGCTGCTGATCCCGCAGAACTCGCTGCTGTTGTTGCCGCCTTGGCAGTCGAAGCCATAGTCTGTTGAACAGAAGAACTTGCAGAAGTTAAAGCTTTGGAAGCAGCACCTCCAGCAGCTGAGGCACCTGTTTCTTTGGCAAAGGAAGCAGATTTTAAAGCCGAGGTAGCTCCTTTTGCAGCAGAGAAAATACCCGCTCCTACAGAAACTGTAAATCCTACAATGTTTACAATACCACTAATCAAGGACTGTTTTGCCTGTGCTTCTGTAGCTGATGCTTGATGGTTCGCTTGCCTTTTAATAGCTTCTCCAATAGCAGGAGCGGATTCGACTTGTGACCGGATCGCTTGGTTTTGTGATTGGAATGAAGCTTTCCAAGACTCTCCGGCAGCATTGGCCATCAAGGTCATAACTAAACCGAGGAGTGCTAACGTACCCATGCCTTTTTTAAGTACAATACCATTGATGGTCTGTGCCTCAGGAGTAGGAAGGCTGGGTGAGTCATAATTATTTTGTCTTAATCCCTTAGGACCTTGTACGGCTTGTGCCGTTGCAGTTTCACTTGCGCTTGCTACCGAAGTTGAGGATTTAGATTTCCCAGATTTTTCGCTTTTTTCTCCCTTACTACTTTTAGTAGTTGAAGATGTAGCTTCTTTTTTTCCTGTACTTTGCGCTGAAGCGTCTTGAATGAGATCCTCAAAGCCTCCAGCAGCGACTTCTGCTTGAGCCCCTTGCTTTGTTACATTCTTAGTATCGTGACCGCTCTGAGCATTTCCTGCTTTTTGAGAGGATTGTGCCAATTGCGCAGCCAATGTGGGATCCTGACTTGAACTTCCACTAACTCCTGATGTCATAGCAATACATGCTCCTTTAAAAATTATTGGTTTTATGCTGCGCCAGCGATGGCTCCGCTGATTGCGGCATACGCTTTAAGGATTTGAGCGCCCAGCTTGGTAGCTTTTTGAGTCATTTCATTAGACTCGCCTGTTTGTTTTGAGGCAATTTTACTTGCCTGTTGCCAAAATTGAGTGAACATAGAAATCATATCAGCCGCAGCCTGCAGTTTTCCGACTTCTTTCTGAAATTGAGCGACGTTTTGTTGCATCTCCGAGAGCTGCATTTGCATAATCCCTTTACCGAGAGCAGGCGCCGCAACTACAACCCCAACCCCAACCGTGACCCATTTACTGGTAAGAGACGAGATGACTTTCGAGAGCTTGGGGAAGTTCTTCGCAATCATTTGAGTTCCCTTAGCGAAAACCTTAGAGATTCCTTTAGAAATGGCTTTGGCAATCGCTTTGACTAAAGTTTTGATAAATGCTTTTATTCCAGATTTGACAGCCGCTTTTATAGCCGCGGTGATCGCTTGTCTGACAGCTGTGATAACAGCTTGTTTCACCGCTTGGACAACAGCTTGAACTGTAATTTGTGTTGCTACCGTGGTTGCGGCAGCAGCTCCTGCTGCACCTCCAGCTGCCGCTGCACCTACAGCAGCTCCCGCAGCGAGTCCAGCGAGTCCAGCTCCGCATGTAAAAATAGCAGCAACAATAGAAATAACTGTAATGGCAACAGAAACCGCGATCATCACAGTATTGACAGTATCCATTGTTCCTTCGAGATCTTTAGACTTCTGTTCGGCAGCCTTCATCTCTTGGTATTCTTCTCGTTCTTTATCGATTTTTATCGCTTGCTTTTCTAGACCTAGTTTATTTGTTTGGTCTGCTTGTGCTTGTGTACTTGCATAGTTAGATAAGGCAGATTTTGTGGCTTCTCCCAATGTCTGAATTGCTTTAGCAAGCGCGAGTCCGATTTCGATAACCTCTGATCTTGGTGTCACCCCGGGCTTGGGGAGCTCAGGTGTTTCCAATTTTGCGGAACCCGAACTTTTCCCTGAGAGGGCAGCAACAACAACCGCTTCGACTTCTTTCATTTGCGCGGCACTGAGGCTTTGAAGTGACTCTAAGGTAGACTCCATACTTTTGCTCGCCTCTTCAATAGAGGTCTGCATAGCAATTTTTGTTGCAGTATTTGATGCTGTAGTAGCAGCCGCTCCTGATACTCCAGTATCAGCACCTGCCTTTTGACTTTCTGAGGATTCTTTCCCAGCAGCAACTCCCTGTTGTGGAGCTGTTTCTGTTTTTGTAGTCGAGGAAGTTTTGTCTTTTCCAGAAGCACCAGCAATAGTGGCATCGCTTTCCATCTCAGTGTTTTTACCCTGACGTGTTTGCTGTATTTGCTTCGTTTCGTTGCCAGACAGCTTATCTTGTTGGGGCACGCCCTGGGGTGTCGATGTCAGAACTTGAGACATGATATTTTTTTGATTGTCAGGTCCTGAAGAAGATGAAATAGACATGTTTGTATCCTAAGGGGTTTGATTCTGCAAAGGGCTTTACTCAGCGCCTTTAACCATTTGTTTATTAACTACAGTGGTTAGGTTTTTTAATCCGTGTACTACTGAAGATAACTCCTTTGCGAAGTTGGCATCTTCTTGGGCAGAAGGGAATAATCCTTGAGTTAACTCTTCGAGATGTAAAGATTCTAGAGTTCCAGAAAGAGCCGCGATGATGCTATTAATCTGATTCTTGTCAGTAAGACTGGCAAATGTCTGAGCTAAGGGAAGCTCTTTATATAGATCAGATACCGCAAGTTCTAACTGCTGGATAGCAGCTTCTTGAGATTCTTCTGGTACGCGCTTTACAGGAGCTGCCTTAGACTGAACTGCCTTTTTTGTTTTCTTGGGCTTTTTATTCATGATTTCTCCTTAGAATCTTACTAACGTTTCTTTCCGCTTTTCTTATTTGTAGTTGTTTTGCTTTTTCCCGCAGGTTTTTTTGTCGGTGCTTTCTTAGTTTCTCCAGCCATCTGCTTCTCAATAGACTGTTTCATAATTTGGCAACGTTCTTTTAAGATTTTGAATTCTGGGTTATTCCCACAGATATCCATGGTGACGTCTAAGAAATTGTTAGATTCTTCGGGTTGCTGTAGCTTCAATAAGCTATCAGCAATGTAGTAAGGAGGAATTGGGTTGTCAGGTTGAGCATCGAAAGCAAGGAAAAATCCAAAAGCCGCTTCATTATATAAATGCAATTGGTGGTAGCAGGAGCTTAACCCTAACATATACTTGTAGTTCTGAGGTTGTGCTGCTGCCAATAACTGGAAGAGTCCTACAGCTTCGTTGTACTTCCCTTGAGAATAGAATGTATAAGCTACAGTATAGATCTCCTCTAAGAGATAGTCCGAGAGACCTAGAATCTGTTGTAGGTCTAGTCCATTGCTAAGACCTTCGAAGATATTGCCTAAAGCTTTTTTAATTTCTTCTTCCGTAGGTACGGGATGGACTTGTTCTAAGTCATCAGCCTTTGCTTTCTTTTGAGCAGCCAGCTCTGCTAGACGGCTTCGCGTTTTTTTATTGAAAGAGGCTGAAGGTTTTTGAGGTTGATTGGCATTACGAGGAGAGGGCTTGCTCATCGATCTAATTCCTAAAATAAAATTATTTTGTATTTATGAATCAATTTTAAAATTAATCTTTTTCTAAAAACAAGCCTATTGATAATAATATTTTTATTATTTTAATTAATCTTTTTCTAACCCGTTCATTTTTAAGGAAAAATGGAAATTAGACGGAAGCTTTCTTGACATTAGCTTTAGGGTATTTTAATTTGCTGGCTCGGAAATTTAACGAAGGCACCTATGTCTACAAGAAGGCCTATTCAGTTACTTGATCCCCTGACCATCAATCAAATTGCTGCTGGTGAGGTCATTGAAAACTCCGTTTCTGTTGTTAAAGAACTGATTGAGAATTCCTTAGATGCTGGCGCCGATGAAATAGAAATCGAAACTTTAGGAGGGGGACAAGGCGCAATCATTATCAGAGATAATGGTTGTGGCTTCAGAGCCGAAGACATCCCCATTGCCCTCCAACGTCACGCCACTTCAAAAATAAGAGAATTCTCTGATATTTTTTCTTTAAATAGCTTTGGCTTTCGAGGCGAGGCTCTACCCTCCATTGCCTCGATTTCTAAAATGGAAATACAATCTTCCATTGAGGGGGACGAGGGTGTACGTACCGTAATTCATGGGGGAGACATCGTTTCTTGTGAGCCCTGTGCTCGGCAACTAGGAACCACAGTGATTGTGAACTCCCTGTTTTATAATGTTCCTGTGCGTCGTGGATTCCAAAAGAGCATGCAATCGGATCGCTTAGGGATTCGCAAGCTGATAGAAAATCGGATTTTATCCACAGCAAACATAGGGTGGTCCTGGATTAGCGAGGGACATCATGAAATTCAGATTGCTAAGCAGCAAGGATTTCAAGAAAGAGTCGCCTATGTGATGGGAGACCACTTCATGCAGGATGCCCTCACCATAGATAAAGAGGCAAATGGTGTCCGTATTGTAGGGGTGTTAGGGTCTCCCAGCTTCCACCGTCCCACACGTCAAGGACAGAAAATCTTTATTAACGATCGCCCTATAGAGTCTTTATTTATTTCTAAGAAGGTTGGGGACGCCTATGCCTTGCTTCTGCCTCTACACAGGTATCCTGTTTTTGTGCTGAAGCTCTATCTTCCTTCGTCATGGTGTGATTTTAATGTCCACCCACAAAAAATAGAGGCTCGAATTCTTAAGGAAGAACTTGTTGGAGATTGTATCAAAGAAGCTATCGTAGAGACTCTAGCATGTCCTCCTGGCATCTTATGTCGTACGCATCAAGAAATAGAAGAATCTGATTCGGTGCCCTTACCCATGTTTCGTATGTTGGAAACAAGCGATGTGCAAGAAGAAGAGAGTGTAGAGTTTGATCAAAATCTTTTTGCATATAGTTCAGAAGATGTTTCCTTAGAGAAACAAGAATATACATCTAGAGGACCTAAGTCCCAAATGGATTGGATATATTCTAGCGACGTTCGTTTTTTAACTTCTTTAGGTCGTGTGGTCCTGGCTGAGGATCTTGAGGGTGTGCACATTATTTTTACAGCTGCAGCGCGAAAGCACCTGTTTTTTCTGTCTTTGATGCAAGAGAATTCTCGCATGTATCAATCACAAGCATTACTGATTCCTCTACGCCTTCAGGTGACTCCTGAGGAGGCTTTTTTCTTCTCTCATCACGGAAGAACGTTATGCGACTTAGGAATAGAAATATCACAGGTAGGACCTTGTGTTTTCTCTATTGAAAGTACCCCCACTGTCATTGGTGAAGAAGAGCTAAAAGAATGGTTATTGCTATTGGCAGCAAGGGGCTCTACTGATATAAACTCAGAGGCTTTAACAGCATTGATGAAAGAAACTTTGACGCAGGCAACGTTTTCTAAACATCAGCATGTTTTTGATGTTTCCTGGCTCAAATTGCTTTGGAGTGTAGGGAAACCTGAAAAAGGATTTGACGGTGCACGAATTCGTCGGTTAATTTTAGACTCTGATTTTATGGAAGGATAATCATATGTCACACGATCGTATTTTACGTGCTCAAAGAGCCCTCTCAGAACATAATCTTGATGCTATTCTTGTGGAAAAAAGCGAAGATCTTGCTTATTTCCTGCATGATGAAGCGATTGCAGGGATCTTATTGATAGGGCAGCAAGAAGTGATGTTCTTTGTCTACAGAATGGATAAGGACCTCTATTCTCATATCCAACGTGTGCCTTTGACTTTTCTCACTCAGGATGTTGTTGCAGACTTATCGCTCTACGTACAAAAACAGAGGTATCAGAAAATAGGATTTGATAGTGCCTCAACAGTGTATCACAAGTTTGCACAGAGGCAAGTACTTCCCTGTCTTTGGGAGCCTTTAGAGTGCTTCACAGAGAAAATTCGTAGTATAAAATCTGAAGAAGAAATTAGACGCATGCAAGAAGCTGCAGCTTTGGGATCCGCAGGATATGATTACGTATTGACGTTACTTCGAGAGGGAATCACAGAGAAAGAGGTCGTGAGACAGCTGCGAGCTTTCTGGGCTGAGGCAGGAGCCGAAGGACCTTCTTTTCCTCCCATTATTGCTTTTGGAGAGCATTCAGCGTTTCCACACTCGATCCCTACAGACCGTCCTTTAAAGAAAGGAGATATTGTTCTTATTGATATTGGAGTTCTTCTGAACGGGTATTGTTCTGATATGACCCGGATGACGGCATTGGGAACTCCGCATCCTAAGCTTTTGGAAAGCTATCCTGTGGTTGTGGAAGCTCAAAAGCGCGCCATGGCTCTTTGCAAAGAAGGAGTGCTTTGGGGAGACATTGATGCAGAAGCTGTGCGTGTACTGCGAGAGCATCACCTGGATACTTATTTTATCCATGGAATAGGACACGGGGTGGGGAGACATATTCATGAGTACCCTTGTTCTCCGCGGGGAAGTCAGGTGAAACTGGAATCTGGCATGACCATTACTGTGGAGCCAGGGGTCTATTTTCCTGGGATTGGTGGGATTCGCATCGAGGACACCCTATGTATAGATAAAAATAAAAATTTTAGTTTGACTGCACGTCCTGTAATCTCAGAGTTAGTTTGTTTATAAATTAAATTGGATTTAGTTTTTAAATTTAAATTGAATTTAATTTGTTTTTATAAATTGATTTTTTTTGTTTTTTAAGTTATCTTATAACTTTATTTTTAACCTGCCCCTCACTATGTACCAGCTTCTTTCGATAGGTTATAGTTTTGTGAGTTTCATCGCTCTGCTTTGGATGCTGTGTTATTCACCGAACTATGTAACAGATTTATATAGGATTTCTTTGAGTGCCGAGGAAAGCTTAGGGGGGATTCGAGCGTTTCCTCAGGCAGAGAGCCTCCTGGGCGGAGCCTGTGCTTTAAATTTTCCAGATCTAGAAGAGAGATTGCCTGATTTAAGGAAAGAGCTGCTTTTTCTGGGCAGTAACGATAGACCAGACGCTTGTGGTGGGAAGTTTTCGCTACAACTAGCCTCTTCAAAAGAGTGCTACATCGCGGCTCTTAAGGAGAGAGTCTATTTGAACGTCACCAACTCTTCTCGAGGCCCTGTGTATTCATTCAGCCCTAAAGGGGTACCCACAGAGTTGTGGATTGAGTGCTTTTCTGTGAGCGTGGATGGTAGAGTAGAAGTTAAGGTGCGCCTCCAAGGTTTACATAAGGAGTTAATTTCGAAGCCGCGAGATTGTGAAACCTTATTTTTAAACCCTCCAGCTAATAAACTAGATTGCTGGGAGATTGCGGGATTTAGAGTAGATGCAAGCTTTCCTGTAAAACAAAAGATACGTCGTATCGGTGTGGATAAGTTTCTCTTGATGCATGGGGGAGCTGAGTACGCGGATAAGGCGACAAAAGAACGTGTCGATTTTGTTTCCTCTGATGAGGAGAATTATAGTCGGTACCTTGCTGTTGGAGATGTTCTCCTTTGGGATGGCAACTGCTGGCAGACCTGCGGAGAGTTTCAAGGAGCGAGCTCGCGAGCGCCTCTTTTTGAGGTGAAGAGGATCGACGATAAGGTCATGATTGCGGATCTATGGAATGTCGGGGGTACGCAACGTCAGACGATAAGTCTTGTGAAAGGGGTGCCTTCTCCTATCGAAATTAACGAAGTGATACGTGAAATCGAGTTCACTGGGATGCGCTCATGGTCAAAGCCTATCGTTTTGGTAGGGGGACAAAGGCTGATTCTTTCTCCCGACGATTGGATACTAAGAACTGCTAAGGGTTGGGAGAAACTTTCAAGGGCAGACCAGATTCAAGATTACGTTACAGGAAAGGTAACAGGACCTCTTTTGGTCTTTGAAAAGTTAGAAAAGGATCTTCGAGGGTTTGTCTTGCGAGGGCATATGTTTAATGCACAGCGAACTCTCGTAGAGACAATCAGTTTACCGTTAAAACAAGGATTTGAGCCTGCTGTGGCTTCTCAAGAAGTGTCTTCAAACACACGTAGCGCAGCAGCACATCCAGGGGCGACCAATCGTGGGGGATCATAGATGGTTTTTTTCCGTAATTCTTTACTGCATTTAGTTGCCCTATCCGGAATGCTCTGTTGTTCTTCTGGAGTGGCTTTAACGATAGCCGAGAAGATGGCTTCTTTAGAGCACTCGGGGAGAGGAGCAGACGATTATGAGGGGATGGCTTCGTTTAATGCCAATATGAGGGAGTATAGCCTTCAGCTGAGCAAGTTGTATGAGGAAGCACGAAAGCTACGCGCTTCTGGAACTGAGGATGAAGCTCTGTGGAAGGACTTAATTCGACGGATTGGTGAGGTGCGAGGCTATCTTCGAGAGATCGAGGAGCTTTGGGCTGCAGAAATTCGTGAGAAAGGGGGCAATCTCGAGGACTACGCCCTCTGGAATCACCCAGAGACTACGATTTACAATCTTGTTACCGATTACGGAACCGAAGACTCTATTTATTTGATTCCTCAAGAAATCGGAGCGATTAAAATCGCAACCTTATCGAAATTTGTAGTTCCTAAAGAGTCTTTCGAAGACTGTCTCACTCAGATCCTATCTCGCTTAGGTATTGGCGTGCGTCAGGTCAATTCTTGGATTAAGGAACTTTATATGATGCGTAAGGAGGGCTGCAGTGTTGCTGGAGTTTTTTCCTCCAGAAAAGATTTAGAGGCGCTCCCAGAAACAGCCTATATTGGTTTTGTATTGAATTCGAACGTAGATGCGCATACCAATCAACATGTCTTAAAAAAGTTCATTAACCCTGAAACAACGCATGTAGATGTGATTGCAGGACGTGTGTGGATTTTTGGTTCTGCGGGGGAAGTCGGCGAGCTTCTGAAGATTTATAATTTTGTGCAGTCGGAGAGCATACGTCAAGAGTATCGGGTGATTCCCTTAACTAAGATCGATCCAGGGGAGATGATTTCCATTCTCAACGCAGCATTTCGTGAGGATCTGACTAAAGATGTTAGTGAAGAATCTTTAGGCCTTCGTGTAGTTCCTTTACAGTATCAAGGGCGTTCGTTGTTTTTAAGTGGAACCGCGGCGTTAGTGCAGCAAGCGCTGACTCTCATTCGAGAGCTTGAAGAAGGGATTGAGAACCCTACGGATAAAACAGTATTTTGGTATAACGTCAAGCACTCCGATCCCCAAGAGTTGGCGGCATTGCTTTCCCAAGTCCATGATGTCTTCTCTGGCGAGAATAAGGCGAGTGTCGGAGCTGCAGATGGATGTGGGTCGCAATTAAATGCCTCGATCCAAATTGATACTACAGTAAGTTCTTCTGCGAAAGATGGCTCAGTGAAGTACGGAAACTTCATCGCGGATTCTAAGACAGGAACTCTGATTATGGTGGTTGAGAAAGAAGTTCTTCCACGTATTCAGATGCTACTTAAGAAACTAGATGTCCCTAAAAAGATGGTCCGTATCGAGGTGCTGTTATTTGAAAGAAAATTGGCACATGAGCAGAAATCTGGGTTAAATCTTCTACGTCTTGGTGAGGAAGTTTGTAAAAAAGGGTGCAGTCCTTCTGTGTCTTGGGCCGGGGGTACTGGCATACTAGAATTTTTATTTAAAGGAAGTACGGGATCTTCGATAGTTCCTGGTTATGATCTCGCCTATCAATTTTTAATGGCTCAAGAGGACGTTCGGATTAATGCGAGTCCTTCTGTAGTTACTATGAACCAAACCCCAGCACGGATTGCTGTTGTTGATGAAATGTCAATAGCGGTGTCTTCAGATAAAGATAAAGCGCAATACAATCGTGCGCAGTACGGTATCATGATAAAAATGCTCCCCGTAATTAATGTGGGAGAGGAAGACGGAAAAAGTTACATTACTTTAGAGACAGACATCACCTTTGATACTACGGGAAAAAATCATGATGATCGTCCTGATGTTACAAGGCGTAATATTACTAATAAGGTGCGCATTGCTGACGGAGAGACTGTGATTATTGGAGGTTTGCGTTGCAAACAGATGTCAGATTCTCATGATGGCATTCCTTTCCTTGGAGACATTCCTGGTATAGGGAAGTTATTTGGAATGAGTTCCACATCAGACAGTCTCACGGAGATGTTTGTATTTATCACTCCGAAGATCCTAGAAAATCCTGTAGAGCAACAAGAACGTAAAGAAGAAGCTTTACTCTCTTCGCGCCCTGGAGAGAGAGAAGAATACTATCAGGCTTTAGCAGCTAGTGAGGCTGCAGCACGAGCAGCTCATAAAAAATTAGAGATGTTCCCGGCATCAGGAGTATCTTTATCTCAGGTAGAGAGGCAAGAATACGATGGCTGCTAGTATTTTATCTCAGGAGCTTTTGGATATCCTTCCTTATACTTTTTTAAAGAAACACTGTCTTCTCCCTATTGAAGAGAGTAGTGAGGCTATTACTATAGCCCATGCTACCGCGACTTCAGTCATTGCTCAAGATGAAGTCAAATTGTTAATAAAAAAGCCTGTGCGTTTCGTTCTAAAAGAGGAATCGGAGATTCTGCAGCGCTTACAGCAGCTCTACAGCAATCGGGAAGGTAATGTTTCCGATATGTTGTTAACAATGAAAGAGGAAGATGGCACTACGATTTCGGAAGAAGAAGATCTTCTGGAGACTACGGATACGATCCCAGTCGTACGCTTGTTGAACTGGATTCTGAAAGAAGCGATTGAAGAGCGCGCTTCGGACATTCATTTTGAGCCTTGTGAGGATTCTATGAGAATCCGCTACCGCATTGATGGTGTGCTTCACGATCGTCATTCCCCACCTTCCCACCTGCGTTCGGCATTAACCACTCGGCTTAAAGTCCTCGCAAAGATGGATATTGCGGAGCACCGTCTTCCTCAAGACGGGCGTATTAAGATCCATATTGGTGGTCAGGAAGTGGACATGCGTGTCAGCACGGTTCCCGTGATTTATGGCGAGCGTGTTGTTCTTCGTATTTTAGATAAGCGCAATGTCATTTTGGATATCGCGGGCTTGCATATGCCTAAGGGTACCGAAATACTCTTTAAAGATACCATAACAGCTCCTGAAGGGATCCTTCTGGTTACAGGACCTACAGGCAGTGGGAAAACTACGACCCTCTACAGTGTATTACAAGAGCTTAAGGGACCTTTAACAAATATCATGACGATCGAAGATCCTCCAGAGTATAAACTGCCTGGAATTGCTCAGATTGCTGTGAAGCCTAAAATTGGGCTGACTTTCGCACGAGGGTTACGGCATTTACTGCGTCAAGATCCCGATATCCTTATGGTCGGAGAAATCCGAGATCAGGAAACTGCAGAAATCGCAATACAAGCAGCATTGACTGGGCATTTGGTAGTGAGCACGCTCCATACGAATGACGCTATTTCTGCGATTCCCCGTCTTCTGGATATGGGGATAGAATCCTATTTGTTATCGGCAACGCTCGTTGGCGTGGTTGCCCAGAGGCTGGTGCGAACCATTTGTCCCTATTGTAAGGTCGCTTATACTCCTGAGAATCAGGAAAAATCTTTTCTAGCTTCTCTAGGGAAAGATACAGAAATGCCTTTATATCGGGGGCAAGGGTGCGTGCATTGTTTCCGTTCCGGATATAAAGGAAGACAGGGAATTTACGAATTTTTACGCCCGAATACACTATTTCGTTCAGAAGTAGCCTCAAACCGCCCCTATCATATTTTACGAGAAACTGCAGAACAAAACGGATTCTTACCGATCTTAGAGCACGGCATCGCTCTTGCTGTATCTGGTGAGACTACCTTAGCAGAAGTCTTAAGAGTTACCAAGCGCTGTGATTAGGGAGGGCGGATGCCTCGATATCGGTATACATATTTAGATCCCAAAGAGCGAAGGAAACGAGGATATTTGGAAGCCCTTCATATACAAGAAGCTAGAGAAAAGCTCGCCCAGGAAAATATCCAAGTTTTGGATATTCGTGAGGTCGCCTTACGAAGAATGAGCATTAAAAGTACCGAGCTCATCGTGTTTACAAAACAGCTCCTCCTCCTCCTACGCTCTGGACTGCCGCTATATGAAAGCTTGGTATCTCTCCGAGATCAGTATCATGAGCAGAAAATGGGACTTTTGCTCACATCGTTTATGGAAACTCTAAGATCGGGTGGGTCTTTATCTCAAGCTATGGCAGCACATCCGAATATCTTTGATCACTTTTATTGTAGTGGTGTCGCTGCTGGAGAAAGTGTGGGGAATCTCGAAGGGTGTCTGCAAAATATTATTGTTGTTCTGGAAGAGCGTGCGCAGATTACCAAGAAGATGGTCGGCGCATTAAGTTATCCTTGTGTGTTGTTAGTATTTTCTTTTGCCGTGATGCTTTTCTTTTTGTTAGGAGTGATCCCTTCATTAAAAGAGACCTTTGAAAATATGGAAGTCAAAGGACTAACAAAAATTGTTTTTGGAGTTAGCGACTGTCTCTCCGCATACCGGTATCTATTTTTAGGATTTGCGAGTGCTTTGATTACCGTTGGAATTTTGATGCGCCATCGCATTCCCTGGAAAAAGATCCTAGAGAAGCTCTTATTTGCTTTGCCAGGAACCAAGAAGTTTGTTGTTAAGGTAGCGGTGAATCGGTTTTGTTCCGTGGCATCGGCAATCTTGAAGGGAGGGGGGACCCTAATCGAAGGTCTCGACTTGGGGTGTGACGCAATTCCCTATGACAGACTGAAGACCGATATGAGAGATATTGTTCAGGCTGTAATCGGTGGGGGATCTTTAAGTCAGGAGCTTGCTCAGCGCTCTTGGGTTCCCAAGCTCGCTATAGGGATGATTGCTTTGGGAGAAGAGTCGGGGGATCTTGCCGACGTTTTAGGATATGTAGCCCACATTTATAATGAGGATACACAAAAAACGTTGGCTTCGATAACGTCGTGGTGTCAACCCGTGATTCTGATTTTTCTTGGTGGCCTGATCGGTGTGATCATGTTGGCAATATTGATCCCACTCACAAGCAATATCCAAACATTATAAAGTGTGTACTCAGAGGAGTCGGTATGAAAAGACAAAAGAGAAAGCAGTCCATCACATTGATTGAGATGATGGTTGTAATCACCCTCATAGGGATTATTGGTGGTGCTTTAGCATTCAATATGCGAGGCAGTATCCATAAAGGTAAGGTATTTCAATCTGAGCAAAATTGTGCGAAAGTATACGACATCTTGATGATGGAGTATGCCACGGGGGGATCTTCGTTAAAGGAAATCATTGCTCATAAGGAGACAGTTGTCGAAGAGGCTTCTTGGTGTAAAGAGGGTAGGAAATTACTTAAAGACGCTTGGGGAGAAGATCTGATTGTGCAACTTAATGATAAGGGTGATGATTTAGTCATCTTCTCTAAGCGTGTACAAAGTTCAAATAAGAAGTAACTCTTGAGTAACATCATGGGGTCTCGACGTAAACTTAAACGTAGCTTTTTACTTATAGAAGTCCTGATGGCGCTTTCTTTGGTTTGTGCAGTGCTCTTGCCCTGCATCAGATTTTACTACGCCATCCACAGGTCTTTTGAGGAAGATATTTTTAATTTGCAATTGCCAGCCCTGATCGACCACTGCTTTCTATCTGTTGAAGAAAAGATGCGTCAGCAAATGGCAGAAGGAACTGTTCTCACCTCAGGGAAAGGGCAGACAGTTTCTTTAGCATATACCAGTCAGGGGATAGGCTATCGGATCCCTTATGGTTACAATGTAGATATCCGTCAGGAAGTCCGTGGTGATAATCTTAAGATGAAAGTTTGCCTTGCCGATGTTGTTGTGGAACTTTTCCCAGATCAGAAACAAGCAGTATCCGTACAGAGATGCCTATGTGTAACTCTATAGCTATGAAAAAGCAAAAGCGTGGCTTTGTGCTTATGGAATTACTCATGTCGTTCACTCTAATTGCTTTGTTATTAGGGACTTTAGGATTTTGGTATCGGAAAATTTATACTGTACAAAAGCAAAAAGAACGTATTTATAACTTTTATATCGAAGAAAGCCGAGCCTACAAGCAGCTCAGAACCCTGTTTAGCATGTCCTTGTCTTCATCTTACGAGGAGCCTGGATCATTATTTTCTTTAATCTTTGATCGGGGTGTTTATCGAGATCCTAAGCTGGCAGGTGCGGTACGAGCTTCTCTCCATCATGACACCAAGGATCAGAGATTGGAACTTCGTATTTGTAATATTAAGGATCAGTCTTACTTTGAAACACAGCGACTGCTCTCCCACGTGACCCATGTTGTACTTTCCTTCCAGAGAAATCCTGATCCTGAAAAACTTCCTGAAACAATTGCTTTAACTATAACACGGGAACCTAAAGCATATCCTCCAAGGACGTTAACATACCAATTTGCGGTTGGGAAATAAGCCTATGCAACCTTTTATCTTTACTTTACTGTGCTTGACATCTTTGGTTTCTTTAGTCGCCTTTGATGCTGCGAATGCTCGTAAACGTTGTGCCTGTGCTCAAACTATAGAACGTGGAGAGAACTTCTTTTCCATAAAACGCTCTGCTTGTGCTGAAATCGAATATCAAGAAAAATCTCGCCACGCCTCAGCAATTGAAAGAATCTCAAAAGATAAAGGCAAAGTCACTCCAAAGCAGATTGCGAAAGTAGCTACTAAGAAAAAGCAAAGATACCGTTTATTGCAGGTTCCTTTTTCAAGGCCTCCGAATAACTCAAGGTATAACCTCTATGCTTTGCTTAGTGAACCTCCCGAATGCTATAGCGATACAGCATCATGGTATGCTATTTTTATTCGGTTACTTCGACGTGCTTATGTAGACACGGGAAATGTACCTCCTGGATCTGAGTATGCCATCGCTAATGCTTTGATAAGTAACAAACAAGAGATTTTAGAGAGGGGAGCGCAGCTTGGACCCGATGTTATTGAAACTCTAACATTGCCTGAGGAACAAGCCGAGATTTTTTATAAAATGCTCAAAGGGTCGTCAAACTCTCAGTCGCTACTGAATTTTCTGCATTATGAAGAGAAAAGCTTAGGCCACTGTAAGCTAAATCTGATCTTCATGGATCCCCTACTGTTAGAAGCTGTTCTAGATCATCCCGATGCTTATAGGGAAACGTCGCTCCTGCGCGATGGCATTTGGGAAGCGGTGAAGCGTCAAGAACATGCCATCCAAGAACATGGCCAGGCAGCTGCTTTGGAGCTTTTTAAAACACGCACCGACTTCCGCCTGGAGCTGCGAGATAAGATGCAGTTACTTCTAAGTCGATACGATTTGCTCCCCTTATTAAATAAAAAAATGTTCGACTACACCTTAGGAAGTGCCGGAGATTACTTATTTTTGGTAGACCCAGATACTAAGGCAATTTCTCGATGTCGCTGCCCTTCAAAGAGTATTAAATTATAATTTAATTTTAATATTTATTTTAAATAGTTTTTTTTGATAATTGTCTTAATAAGTACTATAAAAAATATTTCTATAGGTAGGGCCATGGCAGACGAGACCCCGAAAGAGAACTCCTCCAAAGAATCGTCCTCACAATTTGACTCTTTGAAGCGTAAGGTGAAAGATTTACACTCCAATCCTAAAGTAGGGAAATGGAAGAAGTTTCTTTCTCATCGAGCTTGCGAAGCTATCGGTGGTTGCTTGGTGCTGGTTGGTATCATCGCTGATTTTATTTCATGGGCTGGAGGACTGTTTATTGCTTGTGGTGTGGTCCTAGGTTTTCACGTTGAAATTCGTAAAATGCTTAGCAATCTCCAGAGCTATTCGATTGCTAATGGCCCTATTAAGAATGCAATTCTCTGTGGCTTGATTTTATTTTTTGTATTAAACATCCCTTCCTTTGCAGTCTCGTTTATTGTTCTCTGTGTCATTCTTTCTTTTATTACAACAGCACCGTCATGTTCGACGTGTTCGAAAGATCATTGTGACAAACATCAAGATACTTCTAATAAACCTTCTTAAAACTACTTTTTCCCTAAAGGCAAAATGTTGAAGCCCTCCTTTCCTCAACTTTTTGCCTTGTTTTCAGGCATGTTCGTCGAGAGCTCACAGGCTGGAACGTATCTCATGTTTTAAGAGATGCATCCTTTTCTATAGTCTTGAATTTATAGATTCTTAGATTACAAAAGAATATGCGAGAGATTCCCTAAGATAATCCATAAACAGTGCGCTAAGATTCGTAAGTGAGCGCATCTCCAGATAAGAGTCACGATAAGAGCCTAGGGGATTAGAGTACTTGAGGGTTGGAACCTAGGAGCATAATGGGGACTTCTTTGAACCAAGCAAGAGTGAAATAATCTATCTGCTTAATTATGAACCACCACGCCAGGGTGAGAAAGAGAAGACCCATGAAAGCCTTAAGGGCAGAGAGGAGGTAGATGACCTGAACTTGAGGTGCCATACGGTTAATAATCCCTAAGAATAGGTCGGACATTAACATCGCCAAAGCTGCAGGAGCACTCAGCTGTATGGTCATCACGAGACAGAGCTGGCACATCTTGATCATAGTAATCCAAATCGGGGCACTTAAGCTCATCATCTCGGCAGGAAAGAAACTATGGATCGGAATGACTTCAAGAGTTTGCAATAACAAAGAGATTACAATACGGTGACCACCCACTAACCAAAAAATAATAGTCACGAAGTAATGGTATAAAATGCCATGCGGAGAGGTCTGCTCAATGGAAATCAGGGATGTCGCGCCCTCTAAACCCTGAATCCCTTGTTGGTTAGTGATGAAAGATCCTGCCGATTGTGCAGCATAAAAGGGAAATGCTAAAACAAAGCCTATCACAATGCCTATGATCATCTCCTTCACAAGTAAAACATAAAAGAGATTGTTATCCATGTAATTTGTGATCTGCGTATCCGCCAAGACTTTTGGAAAGATGATTGCAAGCCAAGAGAGACTAATCCCGATTTTAATAGGGGAGGGAAAGAGCTTTGCTCCTAAGAAGGGAGCTACAGCAAAAATAGGAAGCAGACGGGCTAATAAAAGAAGAAAAACTGACCAAACATAGGCCGGAGGATGTTGAAAGATATAATCTAAGTAAGCAGAACCTAGGTTGGAAAAAAGCTCTGGTAGAGAGATTCCCATAAGCTCTTTATTTCCATTTATAGAAGTTTTGGAAAATCTGACCTGCAAAGCGTAAAATCATATTGCTAAGCCACCCTCCAGAGATCATTAAGGTTCCAAAAATCACGACTAGTTTGACTGCAAAAGCGAAGGTCTGTTCTTGGATTTGTGTTGCGGCTTGGAAGATCGCAACCATAATCCCGACTATGGAAGCTAAGATGATGGGAGGTGCCGAAACAATCAAAATAAGTAATAATGATTGGTAGGAGTACTCAAAAAGAACAGATTTGAAACTAGTTGCGAAAAATGCTAACACGGCACGTGTCCTTATTTAAAGCTGATCATAAGCCCTTGGAGCAGTAATGTCCATCCGTCTACCATGACGATCAAAAGTAACTTTAAAGGTAACGAAATCGATAGAGGGGATAACATCATCATCTGCATCGCTACAAGAACGTTAGCAGTCACTAAATCAATAACAAAGAAAGGTAGATAGATCAAGACTCCAATTTCGAAAGCATTTTTTATCTGACCCATAATAAAAGCAGGAATAATGATTACAAAGTCGGAGGCAGTGAGGTGCGCTCGAATTTCCGAAGGGAAGGTTTTCTGTGAGATCTTGTAAAAGCTTTGAATTTGTGCTTTTGGAGTGTTGCGAATTAAGAAAGAGCGCAAAGGTTCTTTAGATTTGTTTAAAGCGACAAACACTGTTTCAGCACCTTCTGCAGTGAAGAGGCTTTGAGGAATGGTATTGGCTTCGATTTCCTTGCGAGCATCTTTATACATAGCCACTCCCGTGGGGAACATCACATAAATAGATAGGATGAGTGCAATCCCATTGAGGACTTGACTGGGAGGTGTTTGTTGTACTCCTAAGGCGTTACGTAATAAGACTAAAGTAATGATAATCTTTAGATACGAAGTGAGCAACATGACCAGGAAAGGCGATAGGGCCAAGAAAATTAAGATGATCGCTTGCGTTGTAATGTCTGGATACGTATCTGAGAAACTTCCATCTGACAGATGGTCTCTAGGGAGAACATCATCAGCATTCAGTGGGGGCATGTAGGAAGGCACTGACGATGCAGCAACAGGCTGTTGTACTACGTTCAAAGGATTAGAATTCGAGGGAGGAGGGGTAGGTTGACAACGCGAGGGACAGGAGTTTTCATATAGACTGGCGTCAGCAAAACAGCATGAGACGCTCAGCGTAAAAAAACAAAGGGAAAATCGAAAAATGGATCGCATAATAGTGAATACCTTTATTCTTTCTTATCCTGATCATTAGATAAAGAAGAAGAATCCGTGGATGATGAAGTCTCAGATGGCTCGTCTACAGGGTTCTTCGCTTTTAGTATAGTCGAGAAAGCTTTTTCTAAGGCATCTAATTGTACATCAAGCTGCGCATTGATGATCCCTGCTTCAGTCTCGATAATGCAACCCCCAGGAGTAACATCAGGTTTTGCTGTAAGAATTAAGGAGTCAGCATACTCCACGATGTTCTTGAGTTCAGGACGACTTTTCTCAACAAGAGGTAAATCTTTGGGATTGACAGAGATAATGATATGTTTATTTTGTGTGAGCTCTTTCAATGCTTGAGAAATAATAGAGACAATAGTTTCAGGATGTAATTCGAGTTCCTTCCCAATGATTTTCCTCACACTCGCAATTGCCAGAGGAACCAAGGCCTCGCGTACTCTTATGCGTAGATTTTTAGTTTCTTCTTCTAAGAAAGCAATTTGCTTGCTCCAGGATTCAGATCCCTCTTTAAATCCTTGATCTTTAGCTTCTTGACGAATTTGTGCACACTTTTGTTCTGTCTCTGCAACATAGGCTTCGCTATCGGCTTTTGTTTTTTCTAACAGCTCTTTGGCATCAAGGAAAGCAGAGAAAGCTTCAGGAGATAAAACCTTCTTATTTGGGGAGACATCATCATCTTTAAAAATTAAGCTAAAAAACTTCATCTTTACTATGGCGTAGTATCTTTGAGGCTGATTTACCTCAGAAGAGAAAACACCGCTCCTTTTATTGTCGTGTTATTTTTCTATACTTTGTATAAAGCTAAATCTTTACTTATAAAGCTTTTATTTCACTAAGACTTTCATGCATTGTTCTAGGCGGGACTTAAAATAATCCACATAGGGATGGTCATACCATGTTTTTAAAGTCTGCTCGACGATATATGCTCGACCGACATCTAACCTACGTAGAAAATACCATAGAAAAGAAGCGTTTTCTTTTGTTAATGCTTTACCTAAAAACTCTAACCCTTGCTTATGAACGAACTGTCGTAATTCTGCATCAGTAGTCCAAGAAGAAAGAAAATTCGTAGTTTCTAAATGTTTCATCGGATGAGATTGGCAGTAGGTAAGAAAGAGTTTCTCTGTAGGGGAGAGAGCATTCTTCACTCGTTCAATCACAACCTTATCCAGAATGTGCTTCAACTCTTTAGCAATAGAATAAAGACCTAGGCAGTTGATTAAAGCGATCTTTACAGGACCTGTATAGTAAAGTATAGCATTTGCTGAGGATGCAGGAAGAAAGATTTCTTCTGTAATTCCACAAGGACGGATCTTTTTACTTAGCATATCTAGAAGATAGAAGGCTCCGAAAGGTGCACAGCGATGTGGGGCTATAGAGATGCCAGGCAGTAAGGGTAGAATTTCTTGAACTAAAGGCTCTGGCAACCACGCTAATAATTGACCTTGGATTTCAGGAGGGAACTCTTTCATGGCAATGGTAATCCATGAAGGATGAATTGTAGGTAGCCAACTCATCGTAAAAGATAAAGATTTTAAAGGGATTTCTTCGGGATGAGGAGATTCAACAAGAAGATTTTTAGGAAGAAACCTGGAGAGGTCATCTTCCTTGGAGTGCTTCATCAAGATGTCTAGAGTTCCAAAAGTGTTGGCAGTCACTAAGCACCCTCAATTTCATTGCTTCCTTCTGGAGCATCTTTATCACTAGAGTCTTTATCACTGGTTTCCGCATTTTTGCTTTCCCCCTGTGAATCTGCATCTTCTTTTTTCTCTTTGTCAGCAGCTGCTCCCTCGGCTTTCTTGGCTTCCAAGGCATTCTTTGTATATGGTGTAGGGTTGAAGAACCCTTTTGTACCTCCCATAGTCATAATGAGAGTATGAGTTTTCCAAATGACCCAAAGGAGACCACAAGAAATAACAAATAAAATGAGAATCAAGACATAAAAAATGAGACGGAATTTGGTGAGCGAAGACTTCGCAAGAATAATACCCCAAACAGAAACATAATCGATTTCTTCTGTTAATCCCCAAGGACCATTAATTGTAATATCACTATAAGCTGCGCGATCGCTCACTACAGAGACGTTCTCTGGCACAAGTCCTGGAACAGCACTTGCAATAAGGCGCTTAATTTTGGAAACCATAATGCTGTTCGGATTGTCCAAAACCCCTCGATGCTTAATATACACAGAGGCTGTTAAAGGAAGATTATCTTCATTTTCTGTAGTGAAGGAAATCTGTACTGAGGCATCGACAACGCCATCCATTTTTCTAATCGTAGAGGCCATCTGTTCTGATAAGCCTTCTTGATAACGGATTTTTTCCTGAAGCTCGGAAGGAACAAGACCTTGTTTTGCAAAAAGATCTAACAGGCTTGTCCCTTTCATACGTGGAAGACCCGCTTGATTTAGAATGGCAAGGGCCTCTGTGATTTGTGCTGACGGAACCGCGATATCCCACATTTGCTCAGTAGCTGCTCCGGCTGTAGCCGCTGCAGCTTGAGGCAATTTTTGTGCAGCCACCCCTTTGCTTACCAAAAGCACCACAATCTCATTCGCTTCTCTGCCAGGAAGACCGTGCACAATTAGAGACCTGCTGTTACAGCTTGTACAGCACAGCAATGTCATTAGAAAGAACAAGCAAAAAGAAATAGATCGACGAACCATAATCCACGCATACCTTTTTATTCACCATAACAAAAGGGGGGATTAGTGCCAATCGCGAACATAAAATGGTAATCCTTGTCTTCTTTTTCTTCAAGCCACGATATTAAAAAATGATTTCATACATACCTCTCGGCATGGTGTTCCAATTATGAAAGGGATGTTTTTTTGAAGGTAAGATAAATGCTCTCTACCTTATGTGATATTTTTCAGAGTTTTCTTTCCTATCGTTTTATGAAGCTCTCTACCTTTGTTGCAATAAGAGTAATTCACAAACTCCCTTACTTAAGTCTTAGGCAAACTTTTTGGTTTGAGAATCCGTGTTCATTTTAAGCATCGTTGTTGCGGTACCTACGTTACCTTTCGAGTTCTTTGATGGTATAAGAGTTAGGGGTAGGACGTTATATTTTGGATAGTCACTCGGACCATTGTGGTTTCCCTTGCCTCTATTTTGAGATAGAAATACATATGTTTCGTGCCAACTTTGGCGAAATCCTTTTATATAAATATAAGAGATTCAAGGTTTTATTCATGGCTTTGCTTTATAATGAAGGAAACGTACTACCGCGACTTTCTTCATGAGAACTATTTGAAAAACAAGAAGAGCATGTTTATGAAAATTTATAAAACTGCAGGGGAGTTTTTTTTAGCAAATGCAAAATGGCCCTTGGTACCGGCTGGGTATCGACGTGTTCGAGGAAAAGATTTTGTTCTATCCCCGCTCGTGGACTTAGTGATTCTATTTCCTTGGGTAACCAAAGACTCCCGATATTCACCTTGCAGCATGACATTCACTTGTATTTGTAGGAGTATAGTAGAGTGTATTCCTGTTGTAAGTACATTATTTGGTATCGGACGATTTTGTGCTGTGTGGTGCGTTGAAGGTTTCTCAGGCTCTACGTTTGATAAGATCTATCATACAATTGTCGCCGTTCTAGGAATTCTTGGTTTGGGAATTCTTACGTTCATTTTAAGAATTATTTTTTCTGTGCTTATGTTGCCCGTCTGGTTCTTATTTAAGTGTTATTCTTAGCGTACAAGATGGCGGGACTGCAGATCATAGCCACTAGGATTCTTGCAGTTTTCTCCTCCCCTGCTTCGAGGTAGAAGCCCAGACATTTCCTCAAGTCTTTAGCAAAGTTGTTGTATATAAGTACAAGAGTTCTAGAATTTTATTGATAGCTTTGCTTTATAATATAACTCTCGTCTTAGGGCTTATTTTTATTCATAAGAAATACTTAGGACAAAAGGGGAGGGTAATTCTGAAAATTTATCAAAATGAAGAAGAATTTTTTCGAGCAACTGAAAGGTTTCCATCAATAGGGGCGGGGTATCTACGTGTTCGAAACAAAAACTCTGTATTATTTCCATTTGAGGATTTAATGCTTGTATGCCCCTCAGTACCTAAAGACTTTCCACTTTCAGCTTTCAAAGTAACAACTAAGCTTATCTATTGGAGTGTATTAGAGAGTATCCCCGTCGTGGGAGCATTTTTTTTCAGTATAGGAAGACTCTTTGCTATGTGGTGCATAGAAGATTTCCCAGGCTCTATTTTTTCTAGAATCTATCATACCATTGTTGGTGTTTTAGGAATTCTTGGTTTAGGAATCATCATGTTCATTTTAAGAATTATCTTTACTTTGCTTACGCTACCCTTCTGGCTCATAAGTTGTCTAAAATCAAGTGCTGCTTGACCAAGATCGAGTCCCGGTGATTGAAGACGGTTTCCGATAGCCACTAGGATCACTGAGGTTCCTTCCTCTCTGAGATAAAAACTCATATTTTTCGTGTAAAGACTAACAAATCAGTTTTATAGGAATGCAAAGATTGTATAAAGATCGAGCATCTTGGTCGCTCTACTCTACAGTGAAGCACGTGTTTTATCTTGACTGTTAGAAAAGAAAATATTTCCAGAATTGACTCTTTTACACGTAGTTGAACTTAGTTCTAGGGGATCTAGGTTTTATTTATATTTAATAAAACAAAAGGAAAAATAATGTGCTTATAAGAAAATCTGAATCAGAAGGAGCTTTTTTTGAAGCAACTCAAAATTATCCTACAATACAGCAAGGATATCAGCTGGTACGGATTCGTGAGCACAATCTTTCTGTCCGAGCACATTTTGACTTATCTCTATCTCTTGATGCATCAGTCCATCCCGCGGCTTAATAGATAGGGTATTGAATTCTAGATGCTTATTTCTATTTTTAAAGAGTAGATTTCTTTCGGTGTCTTGTCTAAATGGAGGCTATCAGGCGTATTTATCAACTCTTCTTTTGAGTGGGCCGGCTTTGGATAGTTATTTGTAAGCGTATCTAAAATTGTAATTATTTATAGCGTACGGAATTGTTTGTTGGAGGGGCTAAGACTACGGAGCGCAGTTTTAAGAATTTTCCTAACAAGTTTCTTCATCTTGGTATCATCGGTTAGTGTCTTGTCTGGATGAGAAGATCGCAAGGATGACAGTTTGAAAAAGCGTTAGAATGTAGTTTTTAAGATGTGAATCCATGATCTTTCAATATCAAGATTCGATGAGATGGATCGTACTATGCTTGTTAAGCTGACGCTTTGTCTTGTACAGAAGCTAGGATCATATCGGCATTAAAACTCGAGCGTACAAAAGGTCCTGCGTAAACAAAAAGACCCATAGCTTCTCCGACTCGACGATAGTAATCAAAAGTCTCGGGAGTCACATAACTTTTGACTTGGAGATGCTTACGAGAAGGACGTAAGTATTGACCTATAGTGACAATACGAACTCCTATGGAAGCCAGATCTTGGAGAGTTTGTTTGACTTCTCCTTCCATCTCACCTAATCCTACCATGATCCCGGATTTGATTTTAAGATCGGGGAGGTAGTTGGCAGCTTGTTCTAACATGAACATAGATCGGGCATAGGTTGCTTTGTGCCGTACTAGAGGCGAGAGCCTCGCTACAGTTTCGACATTATGATTATAAATAGTAATGCCAGAATCTAACAGGGTGTGGAGAGCAGAAACATTCCCTTGGAAATCAGAAGCTAAAACTTCTGTAGTCGCTTGAGGGAGTTCTTCACGTAACTTTTGAATGATATCGACTAAACCTTGTGCACCACCATCCTCAAGGTCATCGCGAGCCACCATGGTGATTACCACATGCTTCAACCCCAGTTCTTTCGCTGACAAAGCAATGCGCTCGGGTTCTGTAGGATCTAGCGCGGGTGGGGTTTTAGAATGCCCAATATTGCAAAAACCGCAACTTCTTGTACAGACATCGCCGAGAGCAAGGTAGGTGGCAGTTTTACGAGACCAACATTCTGCTCGATTGGGGCAGAGAGCTTCTTCGCATACCGTTGGCATTCCTGAGCGTTTTATTGTAGCGTCCGTAGCATGAAATGCAGAACCTTGTGGTAAGGGCCTCTGTAACCACTTGGGGAAACGCTCGGGAAGCTTTTTCCGCACTCTAGGTTGGTCTGTATTTAAAGTTGGTCTACATTTCATGACTTAGGAGGGAAGTGTAAAGGGTGATTTGTAGCAAGTAAAGCACCTTCAGCCCAAACTTCAGAGAGTGTGGGATGAGCATGCACGGTTTCATATATGCAAGGTAGGGTCAGCTCATTGCGGATCGCTAAGGTCATCTCTCCAATTAATGATGAGGCGTGAGGTCCTATGACATAAGCTCCGAGTATTTGCTGGGTAATTTCATGACTCACAATAGCAGCAAAACCATCAGATGCTCCCAAAGCAACAGCTTTTCCAATCGCTTTAAAAGGAAATTTGGTGAGCTTTGCAGGAAGATTTTGTTGTTCTGCTTCTTGTAGAGATAGACCTACCATAGCAATTTCTGGGTGGGTAAAGATCACAGAAGGTATGGCAGAATAATCCATAACTTCGTGATGTCCCGAAATATTTTTCGCGGCAATAACGCCTTGGTGCGAAGCCACATGAGCAAGTAGCCACTTTCCAGTGATGTCTCCAATCGCATAGATATTTGGAACATTAGTGCGCATGGTTTCGTCAACAGGAATCACGCCACGATCGTCCCGGATCACTCCAGCATTATCTAGCCCTATACTTGCTGTATTAAATTGGCGACCAATAGCCACCAAGACATAATCAAACTCTTCCACTTGATCGTTCACAGTAATGCGAACTTGGTTTTGGGATTCTTCGATTGCAGAGATCGAGGCTTTGGTAAGAATTCGAATTCCTTGTTTCGTAAATTTATTCGTTACGGTTTGAGAAACTTCTTTATTGTTAACCGCAAGAATATGATCCAAAGCTTCTATAACGGTAATCTCAACGCCTAAAGTGTGAAATAGAGACGCAAATTCACAGCCAATAACGCCGCCACCAATAATAGCGAGCTTTTTAGGGAGGACTTCAAGTTCTAAGATCCCTGTGGAACTCAAAATTCTAGAGGAGAAGGGAACCCCTGGGAAAGGACGAGGCTCGGATCCTGTAGCTAGGATAATATGATTGGCTTTGATTATAGTCGTGTCTTGGCCAATAACTTTAACTTCTGTAGAAGATACTAGAGATCCGGTTCCTTTTAAGACAGTAATCTTGTTGCTGCGGATCAATCCTTCTAATCCTTGACGGATCCCCTGGACGACTGTATTTTTTCTTTTTGCCATCGCAGGGTAATCGATTGTATAACCATCAACATGGATGCCGAACTGCTCCGCATGCGTAATGTGAGATACAACATTGGCTCCAGCAATGAGGGCTTTTGAAGGGATGCATCCGCGGTTTAAGCAGGTCCCCCCAGCCTGGTCTTCTTCAATAAGAGCGGTCCGTAATTTTGATTGCGCAGCAGTGATTGCGGCAACATAGCCACTAGGTCCCGCACCAATAACAACACAATCAAATTCTTGGGTCATATTCTCACTCACTGTAATCAAGATTTCAAAAAGAACCCCCCTTCATAAATGCATGCATCTCATTAAGAAGAGGACCCTGTGCTTATTTTAGACCTAAAGATTAATTTTCAGCATTGCTTTTTTCTTCGCTGATTCTGTATTGAACCTCGCCTATATATCCCAGAAAAAGCAAACGTTCCCTCGGTAAATATTGTTTTCTTTTTTAATACCCAGAAGTATACTTGCATTAATGGCATTTTAGCGACCTAAGAGGTCGTGATTTCATAATTGACAAGAACGTATTCGTTATAAACAAGCATGTTTAAATGGATGAGTTTATGGGGGAAATGCCATAACTTAACCCTACAGAGGGCATAGTTGGATAGCAATTGACGAGGAAGAATGTATTTCTCCTCATGATCATGAAAAAAGTGAAAGATACCTATGCCATTTGCTAAAGAGACAGAAATGCAAAGGACGTGTTGGAAGTGTGAAGGCAGTGTATCTATGCACGTGCCTCAATGTCCCTATTGCAGCGCCTTTCTTCAAGATCCTCCAGTAGCCTCAGGAGGGTTTTCTTCTTGCCACATCTCGTTCCCAGAAGGAGCTTCTAAAGAAGAAGCCGAAGACCTATTTGCCGTCTCTTCAGAAGATTGGGAAGCCGTGCTTGGAGATCAAAACCCTACTCAAGAAACGAATAAACAAGTGATCCCTGAGTGGACATGGTTACAAAGTTGGCCTCTTGCAGCCTTATTTTTAGGCATAGGCTTGCTAGCGTTTGCCTTTCTGATTCTTCTTTTCTCTACAGACAGTGGATTGGTTTTGACTTGGCCTAAAAATCGGGCCTATTTTTACGGTATTATAGGTGCTGCAGTCGCCTATCGTGGATACCGTAAACTTCCTCTTTAATTAGCACTAAATACAATTTCTTCGTTAGGAATCCTCAGGGGGAAGCACACCTGTATCATCTTCTACGGGTGCATCTACAGGGGACTCTTCACTGTCTGAAGTTCCATGTTCGTCTTTGTAGGATAGTATAGTGAGGAGATCTTCCCGATTCAACATGTGTAGGATATTAGAATCTTGAGAGGCAATGACCTTATCCAATAAGCGAATTTTCTTCTCAATTAAATAATGGATGCGCTCTTCAAGTGTATCTTCAGTAATCAGCTTATAGATAAAGACTGTATTTTTCTGACCAATCCGATGCACACGGTCTAGAGCTTGGTTTTCCTTGGCAGGATTCCACCAACGGTCATACATAATCACCACATTGCCTGCAGTCAGGTTAATTCCTGTTCCTGCCGCAAGTAACGACCCAACAAACACCTGACAATTAGGATCTGTAGTAAATGTTTCAATTTCTTCCTTCCGATTCAGAGATTTTCCTTGAATCGAAGCATACTTGATCCCAATTTCCTCAAGATAGAGAGTAATGATCCGAATCATGTGGATATATTGCGAGAATACAACAACTTTGTATCCAGCGTTTAAAGATTCCTTAAGTAGCTTAACGAAAGCATTCCACTTTCCAGATTCGTAATTTTTATATTGATCCGGGTCTTTGAAAAATACTGCAGGGTGATCACAAATCTGCTTGAGATGATTTAAGAGAGCAAAAATGTGTAAGAAATTCGTAGCAGGTTCTTCGGGAGTTTCAAGCTTTTGAATATGACTTTTCTCTCTTTGCAAGGTCGCCATATATAACTTCTCCTGATCCGGAGACAACGAACAAGCAATGATAGATTCGACCTTATCAGGAAGCTCGGGAAGTACCAGTTTTTTTGTCCGTCGCAAGATAAAAGGACGAGTCAACTTTAATAAAAGATCCTGGGAGGGGATAATCTCTTCCAATTCTTCAGAAGAACATCGTTTGGTAAACAACTTTTTGAATAGAGCGTCAGAGGGAAGATAATTGGGTAAGATAATGTCTAAAAGCCCTTTAAACTCTAAGAGATTGTTCTCTATGGGAGTTCCCGTAAGTCCCAGCTTCATCTGAGCGTCTATCCGACAGAGGATTTTGTGAATTTGGCTACTCTTGTTTTTAGCCATGTGGATCTCATCGAAAACGACAATTGTGAATGCTATTTTGTAAAACTTATCGTAGTTTTGTCGTAGCGTTCCATAAGAAGTTAACAAGATATCAGCAGGAGGTAGCTCACTCGGTTTGTTTGGCCCATGGAAAGAAAAAATACTCACGCCAGGAAGATGATTACTTAAAATATGCTCCCAGTGTGGTAACACACTTGTTGGACATACAATTAAGAATTTCGGGCGCGCTGAGGGCTGTGAAGACTGAAATACAATATCTAGTAAGGCTGTAGCTTGGTGAGTCTTTCCTAATCCCATTTCATCACAGAGAAGCCCTGAGAGTCTGTGATTGTATAAGAACCACATCCAAAGTAACCCGCTGTTTTGATACGGGCGGAGCTGGTGGTCTGAAGAAAAGAGATTTTGTGGAATCGGAGGTAAACACGCTGCTTTTAACTGTGAGAAAAATTGCAAGTCTTCGGGATTGGCTATAGTATCATCAGTTACTGATAGTGGAGCTAGAGCATCTAATTTAAAGACGTCAGTAATATTCGCTATGACAGTGTTCTCAGCGATCACACATTTCTGCGTAGATAGGAACTGTTTTAAAAATTGAAACAGGTTTTGTTTCAAATCTAAAAAGCCAGCCTGTGTAAATAGAAAAGTATGTTTACTTTTCAATCCTTGTAAAGCGATTCCTATGGGGACAGATCCGAGGTTTGTCTTCAGCTCCAATTGCAAATGGAGAGGAGAGGCAGGATGAGGCCTATGAATCGACTGGATCACCAATTCATAACTTTCTGGAGGGCGTGTCTGCGGATTTGGAAATAAAATACGCTCATGCTGCGCATACTGTGTAAGAAACTGTGGGACATTTTCAGGAGGAATGACTCTAGGTAGAAAGCATAACCCTTGTAGGGGAGTGGGAATCAAAGAGAATCCTATATCTTCGCGATATAGAAATACACCAAATAGCCAACAACGGCTTTCCCCTAAACCAACAAGAATAGGCTTGAGGTCAAGTCCTTTTCCACGAGATTGCCTGTGAACTTCAATAAGAAGGTCTTTTAAATTAGGGGGAGAGGAAAAGAAATTGGGGAGACGTCGTAGTGCCGCATCGTTCTTTACAATGAAAGCAGGGATGTCTTGAGGTTCTACAATGAGCCCATCTTGAATCGGCAAATCGTTTTTCTTCTCTAGAAAGAAACCTTGATTTGTATAGTAGGTCCATGTCCCGAAACGTATTTCTGTAGAAGAGGGATCTCCGACATCATAGTGGAATAATAAAACACCTTGTTCTGTGACATTATAAGTAAGATGACCTTCGGGACGTTCGTTTATAAATGTTTGGAAACCGGGCTCTTGAATTAGATGCCCCCTCTCATTGAGAAAGTCTTCAACCTGTTCGGATTTAACTATAAACGCTTGTTTTGGAGATAGCATCCCCACGACTTGCATCAGACCTTTCGTAGGACTATAGCAATAGTTTGGGTAAATGAGACTGCCATTGTCTAAATCCCCAGGAGTGACGAGGTAAGCAGAAAATGAGAAGGAAGCGTCACGTAGTAGACGGATATCATAGCGTAGTCGATATTCTAGAGAATCATAGCAGAGCAAAGAAAGCAGCTGATCTTTGAATTTATCAGCGAGCAAAGGAATCGCATAGATGGGAAGGGCTATGGCTTTAGGGCCTGTGATCATTTCATGCGTTTTTGCAACGTATTCTACAGAACCTATTCTAGTCTTAGGATGATTCTCTCTGTCTTTTTTATGGATAACAGGACTTAATGTGAAATTTACCTTAGCTTCTTCTGCGCAGACCGTAACATTTGTAATACTGATGTCGTGAGATACATTCTCTAAAGATGTATGCGCGAGTTCCAACTTAGGAAATATGTCTTCTAATGTAGGAAAATCCAAGATTTCCGCTTTAAAGACCAGGCCTTGCCATTGAAGAGAAAAATGAGAAGGAAAGCCTTGAGAATTTTCTCCTATCGTAAGCTCAGCCCCTTCTTCATTTAAGAAAAAGAATTTTTTAGCAGTGCGATAGAGAGCGGACTTCAAGAAAGTCTTATTTGTAAATACTGTAGGTTCTTCAGAAGCATGAATGGTGCGGAGCCAATCTTGGAATACTTCCTCGGACAGACACTCTATTGTTAACGTGATATGTGGGGATTCTAGTGTATAAACCATCTCTCCTTGAGCTTGTAATGGAATCGAGTCGAGGAAAAAGTGAGAGAAGACGGCATACCAAAAGGAATGACGGAATTTATCGTGTAAAGGGTGCAATCCTAAAGCGTCATAGACAGCAAAATATGCAGTCATAAGGTGGAGACAACACTCACCGTCAGGACAACTGCAAGAAGCAAAAGTTAGCCTATCAATATCTTGAAGTTTTAAAGTGCTTAACCAATAGCCCTCTGGAGCTTCTTCATCAGGAATGCGTATGGTGTAACTATCCTCACAAAAGTCTACAACGATCTCCTTGCGATGTTTAAGGAGATGTTGCATCGCATCCTGTCGAAAGATGGCTAATGCTTCTAAAACCATAATATTATGCTAGCAACCCGTATGTTATTTTAATTCACTAACTTTAAAACAATTGTAAGAGAGAGGGTTAAATAAAACAAGACTGGGGAGTATCGGAAATTCCATAACTTGTAGGCAATGTTTCCACAAGCCAGTACAATCAAAGCTGGATAGCTAAGTTGTAGCAAAGGCAAGAGTAGGTGACTTATAGTTTCAAAATTCAAAATAGAAATTAAATAGGTGGGGATAAGAGTACAAATTACTGCTGAAGCATAGTTCAGTTTCTTAAAGGAAACTACACGAGCTAGAAAATCTGCAACAATACCTACTAAAGCAATTTCCGTAGTTAGACAGGCAATGAAAACGCTGACTCCTGCGAGAATGCTATTTGGCCCTAATGCAATCGCAGAGATCCTTCCCAGAATATGACCTTTACTTACATTCACAAGTAAGCCCGCATGACGTGCAGCAGATAAAACAAATCCAAGATAGGTCATTCCTAGTAAGATCGCAGCAAGAAAGAAACCTAAAGCTAAGGAACGCTTATTTTTTTTGCTAATACCTTGAAAACTAAGAGGGATTTCTTCCTCTGTAGGATGTTTCTCTTCAGCTACGAGCTGACGTAGAGAGATCAAAACTATGGAGCAGAAGAAAAACGCTGCAAGTAAATCCATAGTATTGAACCCTTCAATGAATCCTGCCAACCAAGCTTGACGTGCGTTCGGAATAAATTCTTGAACCATGGGGTGGGTAGGAATCATAAAACTGCGGATGATGACCCAAAGTAAGGTAACCAACATAATCGGGAAAAATACAGATCCTAGCCATTGAATTAAACGGCTGAGCTTGCATGAGAAGATATAGATAAGCACACAGCAAATCGCACTAAAAATAGGCAAAGAGGGAATGAAAGCACTCTTATGCTCGGATAGTGAAATCAATGTGGCATGAGATACTGCAATGGCTCGAGGGATTCCACCGAAGGGGCCTATCAAAAGTATAATAGCCGTAATAAAAATCATCCCTGGAATTCTTCCTATCGAGAAAAAGAACTTCTGGTAGTCTCCAGAATAGAATAGCATACTGACTAGACCTAAAAGAGGAACGCATACAGCAGTAAGCATCATGCCGAAATAGGCAGACCAGGGATGCGCATTGTAGTGGTATCCCAGAGCTAAGGGAAAGACAATATTGCCAGCTCCGAAGAACATAGCAAAAATAGATCCTCCAATAGACCAAATGGACAAACTTTTTTTATCATTTGTTTTATGAGATGCGTTTTTTTTCATCTTTTAAATAAAGTAGAGATAGTAAAGTGCTGAGTGAATGAGTTTAAAGAATCATGATCTTAGAAATCAAACGATTTTCAGTAGTTAGTTTTTATTGTACTGTGGGACAAAAGGTAGAGTTACGAATTCTTAAAAAGCTAACAACTCTAAATTTATACAGTTTTTTTTATAACAAAGCGATTTTCTAAGTACGGGTACTATTTGCTTCTTTTGCAAGATATGAACATATAGGGCAATTGTCAATTTTATGATGTAAAGCAGGACAATACTGTCGTGCATAATAGATGAGTTGCAAGTGCAATTTCGGTGTGTTCTCATGGCCAAAAAAGCGAGCCAGATCCTTTTCAGCAGCGGAGGGGCTTTTTTTTTCAGAAATTTTCCATCGCTGCGCTAAACGCAAAATATGAGTGTCTACAGGGAATGTAGGTTTTCCATAGGCTATCCCAAGAAAAACAGAAGCGGTTTTTCTGCCAACTCCCGGAAGTTGTGTGAGAAGAGCCATGTCATTAGGGGGTTCTCCATGAAAATCACGCACTAAAATTTGAGATAATTGATAAATATAGGCGGACTTTCTCTCTCCAAGGCCACAAGGGGCAATGAGCTGGTATAGCTTCCCTGGAGGCAAATCTAAAATAGATTGGGCGTCTGGGGCTTTTGCAAAGAGTTGTGGTGTCACGGAATTTACTGCTTTGTCCGTAGAATTCCCAGATAAGAGAATAGCAATAAGTAGTTGAAAGGGAGAGGACCACCCTTCTAAAGATGGTTTTGGATTGGGAAATAGCGCGTTGAGTGTTCTGAGAATAAATTGCTTCATGGTGAGCTATTTTCCAATGCAAAATTTACTAAAAATTTCCCCTAAAATACTTTCAGTAACTTCTTTGCCAGAAAGCATCCCAATCGAGTGAAGTGCCTCTCTTAACTCCAAAGCAATGATTTCTGGAGGTTGCAGATAGAGGTTTTGCTGCGCTTCTTTCAGACAGCGAGCCACCTCTTGTAAGATCATGTGATGGCGAGAAGAAACTAAAAACACTTTAGAGGTTTTTCCAGCCTCTTGTTTTTGCATCCATTGGATTAAAGCTTGTTTCACTTGAGTAAGTCCCTCACCAGTTTTTGCTGAGATCGCAAATTGAGGGAGCGAAGTGTCAAGGAATGGAGGAGGGGTGAGGTCAGCTTTATTCCATAGGAGGAATGAAGGTTTTGTAAAAAGAATTTTAGGAAGATCTTCTAGAGGTTGCGTCGCATCTATTACCCAGAGGATCCCATCCGCTTCTTCCATAGCAGAAAGAGCTCGTTCAATGCCCTCTTTTTCAATGTCATTGTCTGTTGTTCTTTGTCCTGCTGTGTCTAGCAGTCGGATGCGTTTGCCTTGCAAGAGCCACTGCTCCTCTAAGATATCACGAGTGGTTCCAGGAATATGTGTTACAATCGCCCGATTTTTCTGAAGAAGCGCATTGAGTAGGGAGGATTTCCCTACGTTAGGTTTCCCTGCAAGGATCAAACTTGTTCCCTGAGCAAGCCTCTGCCCCTCATCAAAACTGGAAATAAAATCTTCCACGATATGCAGAGCATTTTGAATTTTTTCTTGAGGGACGAGGAGGTCTGGTTGTTCTTCTTCAGGGAAGTCGGCTAGGACTTCCAAAAACGCCAATGCTTCGATAATCAGAGTATGTATTTCTTGAATTTTCTTAGAAAAATTTCCTTGAAAATGCGTTTGAGCAATCCGAAAGGCGTCTATATTTTCCGCAACAATGAGATTTTGGATTGCCTCTGCTTGAACCAGGTCAATTTTTCCATTTAGAAACGCTCGTTGAGAAAACTCTCCAGGGAGTGCAGGACGGGCGCCTAAAGCAATCAAAGCGTCTAAAATTTGGGAGCAAGCGAAAAATCCTCCATGACACTGAAATTCGACTACATCTTCTCCAGTGAAGGAGCGAGGAGAGCGCATTAGAAGAAGAAGAGCTTGGTCAATTAATGTCTCTTCAAAAATGACTTGTCCAAGATGTATCGTATGGGAGGCAAAGCTAGCCACAGATCCAGAAAAAATACGATCGGCAATGACAATCGCTTGTGGGCCAGAGAGTCGTACAACAGCAATACTTCCTTCCCCTGGAGGAGTGGCAATGGCAGCAATGGTATCGTGCTTTAGCATAAAAATAGAAAAGTTAAAGGAACTTTCGGATAGAATACCAAGTTTTAGATTAAAGAGGTGAAAGGAGTTTGGATAAATATTAAGACTAATTCAATTGGAATATTTTCATTAATCTTTTTATAATTTCTTTTTATCGTTTCTAGAGGTCTTGTGCAGAAGCCCCAATATATTGATCGAATCACTAAAAAAAAAGTAATAGAACCTATATTTTATGAAAAAACAATGCTCTTCCTATACAACTCTAAGCTAGGGAAGAAGCTCTCAGTATTTCTATCAACACACCCCATCTTTTCTCGAATTTATGGCTGGCTTCAAAGGTGTTCGTGGACACGTCGGCAAATTCGCCCTTTCATGAATCGATATAAGATTTCTGAAAAAGAATTGACAAAGCCTGTTGCAGACTTCACCTCATTTAATGATTTTTTTACCCGGAAATTGAAACCCGAAGCACGCCCTATTGTTGGTGGGAAAGAGGTATTCATCACTCCTGTGGATGGACGTTACCTTGTGTATCCTAATGTTTCGGAATTCGATAAGTTTATTGTTAAATCAAAAGCGTTTTCATTACCCAAGCTTTTAGGAGACCATGAGTTAACAAAATTATACGCTCATGGCAGCATTGTTTTTGCCCGCCTTGCCCCCTTTGATTACCATCGATTCCATTTTCCCTGTGATTGCCTTCCTCAAAAGACACGTTGTGTGAATGGAGCGCTGTTCTCTGTCCATCCTTTAGCTGTTAAAGATAATTTCATTTTATTTTGTGAAAATAAACGGACGGTTACTGTACTCGAAACAGAGCAGTTCGGCAACGTCCTCTATTTAGAAGTTGGAGCTATGAATGTAGGCTCCATTGTACAAACATTTTCTCCGAACCAAACCTATGCTAAAGGTGACGAGAAGGGCTTTTTTGCTTTTGGCGGCTCTACAGTTATCTTGCTCTTTTTGCCTAACGCTATACGGTTCGATAACGATCTTTTGAAGAACTCACGTATGGGTTTTGAAACACGCTGCTTGATGGGGCAGTCATTAGGTAGATCTCAGAGAGAAGAAATTTAAAGACTTTAAAGACTTTTTTTGGTATTGCAAAGAGAGATAAAAGTCAAAAATGGCGAATTATGTGGTTAGTCATCTTGTGGGCTCTAGCTGCAAGTTTAGCAATAGCGCTGGTCGCTAAAGGTTATTACCGCTTTGTTTATTTTCGTCGCTATGCTGTGCAAGTTATACGAGAAGTACGCCTAAGTATGGAGCTCAAAGAATGGGCGCTTGCAGAACAGCAACTCCTACCTATTTTAAAAAAACGGTCGTATCGACGGCAGTGTTTATTTGAATATATGCGCATTCTACGCAAGATGCAGCGTTTCGAGGAATCCGAGAAACTGCTTGCCGAAGCGAAGAAATTGGGATTGCGCGGTCCCTATTTTTTCTTAGAAATTGCCTATAAAGCCTACAGGTTTGGGGCTTTTAAAGAATGTGCACAGGCGTTTGCTTCCGTTCCTCAAGATTTGTTTGAAGAAGAAGACGCTGCAAAATATGCTTCAGCTCTGGTGCGGTTAGGCGATTTAGATGCTGCCTGCAGTTTGATTGAACCATGGATTTCTCCCCTATCTCACCAAGAAACTTTTGTGACTATGGGGCACATTTATTTCACTTCCAAGCGTTATAAAGATGCTATAGATTTTTATAATCGTGCGAATGCTTTGGGAGTCTGCCCTGTTGAGGTCACCTATAATTTAGCACAAGCGTATCGCATTACCTCAAGCTATGCAAAAGCAGGCAAATTATTCCGCAAACTCTTATCAAATCCTGTCTACAAAGAAGAAGCTTTATTTAATATCGGGCTTTGTGAACAAAAGCTAGGCAGACCAGGGAAAGCTCTACTTATTTATCAGAGCAGTGATCTTTGGTCTCGTGGGGATGCCTTGCTGATGAAATATGCAGCTATGGCAGCTATGGATCAACGAGATTATGTATTAGCAGAGCCCTGCTGGGAATTGGCTTTGCGCTGTTCCACATTTGCTAAAGATTACAAATGCGGGCTAGGCTATGGCTTTAGCTTGTGTCGATTACGCAAGTATGGAGACGCAGAGCGTGTGTATTGTAATCTGATTCAAAATTTCCCTGAATGTTTAACAGCGTGCAAGGCTTTGGCTTGGCTTTGTGGAGTTGGGTATGCAACACTACTTGGTTCAGAAGAAGGCTTGATGTATGCGAAAAAGGCCGTAGAACTCGACCATAGTTGTGAAACTTTAGAGTTATTAAGTGCATGCGAAGCACGTTGTGGAAATTTTGATGCTGCTTATGAAATTCAATCGTTTCTTTCTTCTCGAGATACCTCTTTGCAGGAGAAACAACGACGTTCGCAGATTTTGCGAATTTTACGTAAAAAACTACCTCTCAACGATCATCATATTGTGGAAGTGGATGCTCTGCTTGCCGCTTAAATCTGATTTTTTTAAATTTTTTATTCTATGGACTACAAAGCCCTCGTGGCTCGAAGATAACAAAAAGCAGAAATCAGCTTCTTGGGAACTTTTATTCGTTTTATTAAGTAAGATCGAGTATGGTATTGAGAAACGTTCTCGTAAAAGATGGTATTCTAGTAATTACAGTGAATTAAACGACATATGTTAGGTTTTCTTAAACGCTTCTTTGGTTCCTCTCAAGAGCGTATTCTAAAAAAATTTCAAAAACTTGTAGATAAAGTGAACATTTATGATGAAATGCTCACGCCTTTATCTGATGATGAATTGCGGAATAAGACTGCGGAATTAAAGCAGAGATATCAGAACGGAGAGTCTCTTGATAGCATGCTTCCTGAAGCTTATGGTGTCGTGAAAAACGTTTGTCGACGTTTAGCAGGCACCCCAGTCGAAGTCTCCGGATACCATCAAAGATGGGATATGGTTCCTTATGATGTGCAGATTCTAGGGGCCATTGCTATGCACAAGGGATTTATTACAGAGATGCAGACCGGGGAGGGGAAAACACTCACTGCAGTGATGCCTCTGTATTTAAATGCTTTAACAGGCAAGCCAGTGCATTTGGTTACTGTTAACGACTATCTTGCACAACGAGATTGTGAATGGGTAGGATCGGTACTGCGCTGGTTAGGACTTACAACGGGAGTTTTGGTTTCAGGAACTCTTTTAGAAAAGCGTAAGAAAATTTATCAATGTGATGTTGTCTATGGTACAGCATCTGAGTTTGGTTTTGATTATTTGAGAGATAATTCTATAGCTACTCGCCTTGAAGAGCAGGTAGGTAGAGGATATTACTTTGCTATCATTGATGAAGTCGACTCGATCTTAATAGATGAAGCTAGAACACCCTTAATTATCTCAGGTCCTGGAGAAAAACATAATCCAGTCTATTTTGAGCTTAAAGAAAAAGTCGCAAGTCTAGTGTATTTGCAAAAAGAGCTCTGCAGCCGTATCGCATTAGAAGCACGTCGCGGCTTAGATAGCTTTTTAGATGTTGATATTCTTCCTAAAGATAAAAAAGTTCTTGAAGGCATCTCTGAATTTTGCCGCAGCCTTTGGTTGGTAAGCAAAGGAATGCCTTTGAATCGTGTGTTACGTCGTGTACGTGAGCACCCAGATCTTCGTGCTATGATCGATAAATGGGATGTTTATTATCATGCTGAGCAGAATAAAGAAGAGAGCCTAGAGCGTCTTTCAGAGCTCTACATTATTGTTGATGAGCACAATAATGATTTTGAGCTTACAGATAAAGGAATGCAGCAGTGGGTTGAGTATGCTGGAGGCTCTACCGAAGAGTTCGTGATGATGGATATGGGGCATGAGTATGCTCTTATAGAAAATGATGAGACCCTATCACCTGCAGATAAGATCAATAAAAAAATTGCAATTTCTGAAGAAGACACCTTAAGAAAGGCTCGTGCTCACGGATTACGACAGTTATTACGAGCCCAACTTCTCATGGAGCGTGATGTAGATTATATTGTCCGCGACGATCAGATTGTGATTATCGATGAACATACAGGACGTCCTCAACCTGGACGACGTTTTTCTGAAGGCCTCCATCAAGCTATCGAAGCTAAAGAACACGTCACTATCCGTAAGGAATCTCAGACGCTTGCTACAGTCACGTTGCAAAATTTCTTCCGTCTATATGAAAAGCTTGCAGGGATGACCGGAACAGCAATTACGGAGTCTCGAGAGTTTAAAGAAATTTATAATCTTTATGTCCTCCAAGTACCCACGTTCAAGCCTTGCTTACGCATAGATCATAATGATGAATTTTATATGACAGAGCGTGAGAAGTACCACGCTATTGTTAATGAGATTGCGACTATTCATGGCAAGGGGAACCCTATTCTTGTTGGTACAGAATCTGTAGAGGTCTCTGAGAAGCTGTCTCGGATTTTGAGACAGAATCGGATAGAGCATACTGTATTGAATGCTAAGAATCATGCTCAAGAAGCAGAAATTATAGCAGGAGCAGGGAAATTAGGTGCTGTGACTGTAGCTACAAATATGGCTGGTCGAGGCACAGACATCAAACTAGATAATGAAGCTGTGATCGTAGGCGGTCTCCATGTGATCGGTACTACACGGCATCAATCCCGTCGAATTGATAGACAGTTGCGTGGGCGTTGTGCTCGTTTAGGAGACCCTGGCGCTGCGAAATTCTTTTTATCTTTTGAAGATCGGCTGATGCGACTATTCGCCTCCCCTAAATTGAATACCCTTATCCGTCATTTTCGTCCTCCAGAAGGAGAGGCGATGTCGGACCCTATGTTTAATAGACTCATAGAAACAGCACAGAAACGTGTCGAAGGGAGAAACTATACTATCCGTAAGCATACCTTAGAGTATGATGATGTCATGAATAAGCAGAGACAAGCGATATACGCTTTCCGCCATGATGTCTTACATGCGGAATCTGTTTTCGATCTTGCAAAAGAAATTCTATGCCATGTGTCTCTGATGGTAGCATCCTTAGTGATGAGTGATCGTCAGTTCAAAGGGTGGACATTGCCAAATCTTGAAGAATGGATAACCTCATCTTTCCCAATAGCCTTAAATATAGAAGAACTCAGACAGCTTAAAGATACAGATTCTATTGCTGAAAAGATCGCTGCTGAATTGATTCAAGAGTTTCAAGTACGCTTTGATCATATGGTAGAAGGGCTCTCCAAAGCTGGAGGGGAAGAATTGGATGCATCTGCTATTTGTAGAGATGTCGTTCGGTCTGTCATGGTCATGCATATTGATGAGCAGTGGCGGATTCATCTTGTAGATATGGACTTACTACGGAGTGAAGTTGGCCTACGTACTGTAGGGCAAAAAGATCCTTTGTTAGAATTTAAACACGAGTCTTTCTTACTGTTTGAGAGCTTGATTCGTGATATTCGTATTACGATTGCGCGGCATCTTTTCCGTCTTGAACTGACCGTAGAGCCTAATCCTCGTGTCAACAACGTGATTCCTACTGTAGCTACGTCTTTTCATAATAATGTGAATTACGGTCCGTTAGAGTTGACTGTAGTTACAGATTCTGAAGATCAAGATTAAGAAATAACCTAGAAGGAGGAGTCCTTCTAGGTATTTGTTTCACAGGCTACATAGTTTTTATTTTTAAATAAATGGGGTCCATTCTGACCAAACTTGGTCATTATAGTAGCGAATCCAGAATTTTCTGCGATTGCCGGCTATGAGGAACTGGGCATAGTGGCTCAGTGTATTGTTTGCTATACAGAAAAGAATGTGCTTTTGGTTCTTGGAGTTAGGAAAATCCTTAGGGGCGTTGAGCAAAGTATCAACGTTTGTAGTAAGGAGAGACTGTGTTTTTAGGAGTTGGTTGCAGTCGTATTCAGGTTCTGAAATTGTCTTCAGTGCAATGTTAGACCAGGGAGACCTACTTATTGTTCTTGGTGTATAGTATTTTTAAATACAGATTCACCAAGAACAATAAGTAGGTCTCCCTGGTCTGTATTTTCTTCAACATACACCCCAGTTTCTTGATATTTGTCTAGTGAAGCTGCTTCTTCAGAGTTGTCAAGTAAGTCTTCGAAAATCTGATCGTGGTCGGTGTCGGGCGTATCGTATTGGTCATAGTTCATGACTTTAAATCTCCAAGAAATAATTAATTTATTTTTATTTCATGGTAATAATATTTTTTATTATTTTTTAACAAATTAATTATGTCTTTTTGGTTTTTCTTTAAATTCTAAATCGAAAGGTATTCCATATAAATTAAACGACGATTTTAATGTGTTTTTTAAATAATATTCATAATGTTTTGTTAATAGAGACTTTGCATTTATAAATAATAAAAACTGCAGAGGTGTCGTTGTCTTTTGGATTGCATAATAGATCCTCAACCTGCGTCCTTGAATCACCTGAGGATGGTTTCTATGTAGAGCAGAAGCAAGAGTTTTATTTACTATCGGTGTTGGAACTTTATTCGATACTACGTGATGTAGTTCATCAATTGCAGAGAAGATCTTTTTAAGATTGCGTTTCGTAGTAGCAGAGATACAAAGCATTTTAGCTTGTCCTAAATAAGGATCAGTAGCGCGTAGATCTTTGCAGTAATGCTCCATGCGGACTTCTTCAAGTAAATCCCATTTGTTAATTAATATGATGTGAGGCTTTTTTCGTTTAGAAATTAAAGAGAGGATGCGCTTCTCATAAGAAGAGAGTTTTTGTGTAGCATCAATCACAAGAAGACAGATATCAGCACGAGAAATAGCTTTTTCAGTTCGAGATGAAGAAATCCATTCTATGGAATTCTTAACGCTTTTCATTTTTCTAAGACCCGCAGTATCAATGAAAAGATACTGGCGGTCCTTATGGGAATACAGAATATCGATATTATCACGTGTTGTCCCAGGAGTATTATCAATAATACAACGCTCTTCATTGAGAAGACCGTTAATAATAGAAGATTTCCCTACGTTAGGACGTCCGATGAGCGCTATTTTTAATGTCTTGGGAGCTTGCTGAGGAGACTCTGGGATAGTGCAGGGTTCTTCAGGGGAGAAGCCTTCCGTGAATACTTCTGAAAAATCAGGGAATGTATTTGAAGGGAGAGCCGCCTCAGATTCTTCGTGTTCATCTACAGAAAGCTCCTCAAGGCCTTCTTCTTCTTCTTCGCGAGGTTCTGGTAGGTTGGCTACCAACTTAATTCTTTGAAGAAGGGTATCAATGTGCTTATCGTGAGCTGTTGAGGTCACTACAATATCTCGAATTCCTAATTTATAGGTCTCATGAATTTGTAATTCCTCTTGGCGACTGTCTGCTTTATTGGCGACAAGGATGAGAGGTTTCTTTAAGGGAAGGAGGAGTTTGGCTAGGTGAGCATCTTCTTCGGTAATACCACAGCGGATATCAATGACTAGCAATAGGACATCAGCTTCCTTAGCGCCGGTGAGGGCTTGGTTATAGATATGCTTTTGGAAGTAATCTTCAGAATTGTGATCAACACCTCCAGTATCGATGACCTGAGCAGGAACACCAAACGCATGGAGCTCGCCGTAGAGGCGATCTCGAGTTGTCCCCTCTTGAGAATTTACAATTGCTAAAGAGCGTTTACATAGACGATTGAAAAGTGATGACTTTCCTACATTGGGTCTTCCTAAGATGGCTATTTTTAGCATAATCGTCTCTATTCTATTTTTTCAGTAATTAATGAGAAAATAATAGGAGTTAAAAAATTAAAGCTAAAGAGATAAATTTCTAAGGGTTGTAAAAGTAGGATTCTATTTAAATTAATCTACTTCCAAAAGCCTTTTTCTTGTAAAAGCAATAAAATTTTTTCTTTGTCGAGACATTCATTTTCTATAGAGAGAATCTCAGCTTCTCTGAGTAGATCGCCAAGAAGTCTTCCGGGAGAGATGCCCTTAGCTATCAGATCAGGAGCCGAAACAACGGGGGAGGATGTTTTTATTCTTAATATGAATTGCTCTAAGCGTGATTCGAGTTCTTGCACTCGAGAGATAAAGTGCTGCTGTCTGCTCGGATCTTTTTGTAGAGCCGAGAAGAGCTCCAAAAATAGAGGTGCTGTCGGAGACGCTAGGAAATGCGCCCAAAATACACGATTGCCGGATTGGTTTTGGAAATGAGGGAGTGCCTCGTACCAAGATTCTATTAATTTCAATTCTTTATTAGAAATTCGTAATCTTCCAAACGCTACTGTTGCGGCTTCCTCACTGACCCCTTGGAATAGAGGCAGTAAAAAAAGAATTTCAGGGAAATGTGTTGGATTAAACTTACGGGCAAATTCTATGGTTGTTCTTAAGAGACTGTAGGGAATATCACGTAGTTCAGGGAAAATAAAAATTAAGACTTTAAGCTTGAGCAGAAGAGAGAGGGCTCCATAAGGCTGTCTTTTAAGCATTTTTTTTAGCTCTTGCCAGATTCTCTCCGGGGATACGGAATTTACTAATGCCGGGGCTTCTTTAATAATGGCGCGTTCTGTAGTTGGGTCTAGGGTGAAGCCGAGGGAGGAAGAAAAACGTATGGCACGTAGGATACGCAGTTTATCTTCTGAGAATCTTAAACGTGGATGGCCTATAGCTCGAATGACTTTCTTTTCAATATCACGAGTTCCTTCGACAAAGTCGAAAACTTTGTCTTCAAAAGGATCGTAGTACATCCCGTTTACTGTGAAGTCTCTTCGGAGGGCATCTTCTCGCATAGAAGAAAAGATGATACGATCGGGATGCCTTCCATCTTTGTATTCACCGTCAGAGCGGAAAGTTGCAACTTCAAATAGGCGTCCGTCCTGTTTTACTACGATGATACCAAAGGCAACACCAATACTGATGACGTCTGGGAAGATCGTAGATACAATCGTTGGGGATGCATTGGTAGCTATGTCAATATCCTCGAGAGGGCGATTCATTAACATATCTCGAACACAACCACCGACAAAATATGCCTGATATCCTGCATTACGTAGTTTGATAAGAACTTTTTTTGCAGCTTCTATGGCAATTGTTGTCATGACACCCCTAAAATAGGAACTAAAAAGAGCTAAGCGATAGCTTCTGGGGTCCTTCTGATAATTATTGGCGCTTTATTTTCTGCGATAGTGTCTTCTTGGATATGAATAGCTTCTACTGTAGGATCTGAAGGAATTTCAAACATAAGGTCTCTAAGGAGATTTTCTAGGATCATCCCTAGAGCACGAGCTCCAGTTTTTGCTTGCTTGGCTTTTTTTGCTATAGCATATAGGGCTTCTTTTTTGAAGACTAACTTGACGTTTTCTTCTGCGAATAGCTCCATATATTGTTTCACAATCGCATTTGTAGGTTCTGTAAGGATGGCTACAAGCTCATCCAAAGAAAGCTCTTCACAGTTTACAATGCAGTTGAATCTTCCGACAAATTCAGGGATCATTCCGAAGGCAATCAGGTCTTCGGTTTCAACTTTAGCAAGTAGATGGTCTCTGGTTTTTTGAGAGAGGTCTGCTTGATCATCAGAAAACCCTATGGTAGTTTTCCCCAATCGCTTTGCGATAATCTTATCTAGGTTGACGAAGGCTCCGCCTACGATAAATAAGATATTTTCCGTATTGACTCGGATATACTCTTGGTTAGGATGCTTACGTCCTCCTTTAGGAGGAACGTTTGCTGTGGTTCCTTCAACGATTTTTAACAATGCTTGTTGAACCCCTTCGCCAGAAACATCTCTAGTAATGGAGACGTTTGCTGTTGTCCTTCCAATTTTATCGATTTCATCGATATAGATAATGCCTCGTTCTGCACGGGCGACATCGTAATCAGCAGCTTGTAATAAACGTAAGACAATGTTCTCTACATCTTCACCGACATAACCTGCTTCCGTTAGGGTCGTTGCGTCGGCTATGGTGAAGGGAACATCTAAAATTTTTGCCAATGTTTTTGCAATTAATGTTTTTCCAGATCCTGTAGGGCCTAGGAGAAGCACGTTAGATTTCCCGTAGCTTACCTGTTTGTTATGTAGTAGAGCACGTATACGTTTATAGTGATTATAAACAGCAACAGCGATTGTCTTTTTAGCTCTTTCCTGACCAATGACATATTCATCAATATGCTTTTTGATTTCCTTAGGGGTAAGCACCCTGAGATCAGAAGGCTGTGAAGGTGTTTCAGAAACTGGAGCTGAGGATATTGTAGAGGAGGGTTTCTTATCTAAAATTCCAGAGCATAATTTGATGCAGTAGTCACAAATGTATACCGAAGGCCCAGCAATCAGTTTCTCTACATCTTTTTCAGACCGACCGCAAAATGAACAAATAGTTAGATTTTTTTTATTCATATGTTCTCTCTAAGTGCTACTTGTATCCTTATTAGTTTCTTTCGCAGAAGTTACCACCTTATCAATAAGTCCGTAGGAGATGGCTTCCTCGGCTCCCATGAAGAAATCTCGTTCAGAATCTTCTATAATTTTTTCTACAGGTTGTCCTGTGCATTCAGAGAGGATATTGGCAAGGTGTTTTTTTAGTGTTAGAATTTCAGCTGCTTGGAGTTGGATGTCTGCGGATGTTCCGATAATGCCTCCAGAAGGTTGGTGGATCATCATACGGCTATGGGGAAGAGCGTGACGCTTTCCTTTAGTTCCTGCGGATAATAAGAGGGCTCCCATGGATGCAGCTTGACCGATGCAGTAGGTATTTACATCACAACCTAAAAAGCGAATGGTATCATAGATTGCCAGTCCAGCGGTGATGTAGCCGCCTGGGGAATTGATGAAAATTTGAATATCCTTTTTAGGATCTTCGGACATGAGGAAAAGGAGCTGGGCAATTACTGTGTTTGCGAGGGGCTCCGTGATTTCCTGACCGATCATTACAATACGATCTTTCAGAAGACGGGAGTAAATATCCATGGCCCTTTCACCACGGCCCGTATCCTCGACAACATAGGGTACCAGTGTCATTTGCGTTTCCTCATCAAATAATTTTCAGTTGTGTCCATACGTTCCCGATCACGAAATGACCCTAGGAACGTAGCTAAGACTTTTTAGGCTGTCTACGTCAGCAACAAGCTTAGACATTAAAATCTCGAATTCTATGTTTAAGACTTTCTTGGGTCAAGTATTTTCCTCTAACTAAAATTTATGCAGAAGGAGTTGAAGCCAACAGTTCTGCTTTGCGAAGAACATGTTCGATAGCTTTGCTATAGGTCAGCCGATCGCGGGCTGACATTACAAGTTCTTGTAAGGTGTCATTGGAAATATCTTTAGGAGGTTGTTGTCCGAAGCGCTCTCTTGAACATACATCCATCATGTATTGCAGTTCTTCGCGGCTAATGGTGAGTTTTTCATCAGAGAAAATTTTATGAGTCAAAAACAGTAACTTTAATGCTTTTGTAGCATCTTCTTCTGCTTCCTTGATAAGTTCTGATTTTCTTTTTTCAAGTTCTTCATCAGAACAATATTGGATAAGACGTGCATTAAGAAGTTTTTCTCTTGTGATTAAGGAAATACGTTCTTCAAGCAGGGAGGTAGGAAGTTCAAAATCTACGAGCATGGCAAGAGCATCTTCAGCTTCAGAAAAGCGTTTTTGCAATTGTTTATCTTTAGCTTGCTTCTCTAGTTGTATGCGTAATTTCGCTTTTAAATCGTCTAGAGATTCTGCTTGTAGTTGACGAGCTTTTTCGTCATCTATCTCGGGGATCGAGACTTCGATTACAGCGTTTACTGTAAATGTTAAAGTATCTCCTCTTAAGAAGGATTGAATTTCAGGGGAGGTAATTGTCTCAACAACACGATGTCCAGTAGAAATTCCTAAGAATTTTTCTTTAAAGGCATCGGTCATTTCTTCTTCAGAAAGCTTAAAATATTTGTTTTCAAAAATCGCTGCAGAGGAAGCATTCTCATCATTACTTTTAGAGACGTGCAAGGAAATAGAAATGAAATCGCCTTCTTGGGAAGGACGTTCTACAGGAGTTTTTGTTGCAAAGAACATACCAATGTTTGTGAGTCCCTTCTCGATATCACTATCTGAAATCTCACTAGCAGCTTCTTCCTGAGGTAAAGAAAGGTTTTCCCAAGGAAGATCAGAAATTGCAGGGAAAGCTTCATAAGAGAACTCTACTTTGGCTCCTTCTTGAAGATCGAATTGAGTGATTGAGTTCGAACGGACAGCTTTAGGCGAAAGAGGACGACGATCTCCGACTGTAGATAAGGCATGATAAGCGTCTTGAGTTACTAGTTCTCCTAACTCTTTTCTTACGTTAGTAGGATATCGGGATGCAATTACATCATCAGGGGCTTTTCCTTTGCGGAATCCTGGAAGTGTAATTTCTTTTTTAATCTTTTTAAGAGCTTGCTTGTTGAGTTTGTTAAGTACTTCTGGGGAGACTTTTACTAAAGCTGAGACAATACAACCAGGAGATTCTTCTAAATCGACGGAGAACTGCTCATTGGAGAGACTACGTGGCACAAGACAACCCTTTTTATTAGACTTGAAAGGAAAAGCGGGTGATGAGGCTTGAACTCACGACCTTCACGTTGGCAACGTGACGCTCTACCACTGAGCTACACCCGCAAAGAAAAGAATAGTTTAGATTTTTGAAGAGTTTTTAGCAACGACTAGAGTCTTTAGTATCATAGAAATTCGTGTCTCTTCCCCCTGAGAAGGGCTTTGATAAAATTTTTCATTGATTTAGCATGGGTAAACAGGTACAAGTAAGCAGATTATATTATCCACTCTTATTCCAGAGGAGAAATGCTTAATTTTCGCAAGTTACGCCGGGATTTTTCAGCCAATATTTTACAAGATGGTAAAAAACTTTTTGAGCAGGGGGCTGTGATTGATGCGAAAATCCTTTCGATGAATGGAGAGACTGTCTGCATCAGCGCTCAGGTTCGGGGCTTGTACGACAACATTTATGAGTGTGAGATTGAAGTTGATCGCTCGGAATCCGATACTGTGGATTCCAACTGTGATTGTTCGTATAACTACGACTGCCAGCACATCGTCGCACTATTATTCTATTTAGAGCAATATTTTAATGAGATGGTAGTAGCCTATGCTCGTAGTGCTGATTTAGAAACGGATCACGAGATCAACGAGGAAGTAAAAAAGGAGCTCAAGGAAACTTTTGTCGCTGCTGCCACAAAGGAAGAAGAGCGTAAAGATCGTGAGCATCAAAAAGAGATTTTAAGAGAGTATGTTCACGCTGCAAATGCTTTAAGTGCGAATCCTTTTTTCCTACCTTTAGAATATTTAGAAAAGGATTCTGCTGAGCTTGCTGTATTATTTGTTTCTGTAAATGAGGATACGTTTGCTCCTGCCAATCAGCCTATAGAGTTTCAATTAGTACTTCGTTTACCGTGTCGTTCCAAGCCTTTTTATATCTCTAATATCCGTACCTTTTTGGAAGGGGTGTTGTATCAGGAGCCAATTGTATTGAATGGGCGTCGGTTTTTCTTTACGATGCAATCGTTTAATGCTTCCGATCGCAAGCTAATAGATTTATTGATTCGCTATGTCCGTTACCCCAATCATACAACCGAAGAGAAGTTATTAAAATCTGCGTATTTGATGCCTCCTGCGTTAGGTGTGATTCTTGCAAAGATGTTTGAACATCAACTGGCAGATCGTGGAGGAGGAAGTTTAGGGGAAAAAGAGAGTTTTTCAGGGTTATTCTGTGGAAATCTTGAAGAGCCTCTGTGTTGGTCATTAACTCCGGCTAAGATGAAGTTTAACTTAGACTTCTTTGACATGCCCTACAAAGCGTTGTTAATGACTCCTGTGATTCTTGTTGATGATGATGAAGTTCAGCCTGAGCAGACCATGTTATTAGAGTCGGATGCTCCAGGGATTATTCATCATTTTGTTTATCATCGGTTTTCTCCTCAGATCAAGCGTGCGCATTTACGTTCCTTTAGTCGTTTGCGAGATATAGCAATTCCAGAGGCTTTGTTTGGTTCGTTCCGTGAGAATGCTCTTCCTGTATTTCAGGAATATGCTGAAATTGCGAATGTTCACCTTTTGAATTCCTTTGTGACACTTCCTTATGTAGATGAGGTCCGGGCCATTTGTGATATGAGCTATTTGGACGGGGAATTAGAGGCAAAATTACATTTCCTTTATGGTTCTTTACGGGTTCCAGCAGCATCTTTGGCTTTGCAATATCAGGATGTTCGTGCCTTTATTAGTGATGAGGGAATCTTAGCCAGAAATCTGGTTGAAGAGCGTAAGATGTTGGAAGAGGTCTTCTCAGGCTTTATTTATGATGAACGCGATGGAGCTTTTCGTGTTAAAAGTGAGAAGAAGATCGTGGAATTTATGACGGAGACGATCCCTGCGAATCAACATCGCATTACTTTTAACTGTCCGGAAAATCTTTCAGGTCAGTTTATTTATGATGAGACGATCTTTGAATTATCGTTCCGAGAAGGGAGCGACATTAATTATTATGAGGCAGACCTTAAGGTTCATGGTTTATTGAAAGGAGTGCCTTTAGATTTATTGTGGGACTGCATTAGTGCGAAAAAGCGCTTTTTAGAGCTTCCTAAAGCGGGTCAGCAATCTAAGGGAACGCGGCGCGGTAAGGTGAATTCGGGTAAGTTGCCTTGTATTTTAGTCTTAGACTTAGAAAAAATTGCTCCTGTGGTGCAGATTTTTAATGAAATAGGATTTAAAGTTTTAGATGACTTAGTTCAGAAGTGTCCTTTATGGAGTTTAACGGGAATTTCGTTAGATCAGTTTGAAGCACTTCCTGTGAACTTTTCCATGTCTGAAAGGCTTATAGAGATTCAGAAGCAAATTCGTGGTGAGATCGAGTTTGATTTCCAAGATGTTCCTCAGCAGATTCAGGCAACGTTACGTAGCTATCAAACCGAGGGCGTACATTGGTTAGAGCGTTTGAGAAAAATGCATCTCAACGGGATTTTAGCTGATGATATGGGACTTGGAAAGACTCTCCAGGCGATTATTGCTGTTACTCAGAGTAAACTAGAGAAAGGCAGCGGCTGTTCTTTGATTGTTTGTCCTACCTCTTTAGTTTATAACTGGAAGGAAGAGTTCCGTAAATTTAATCCTGAATTCAGGACTTTAGTTATTGATGGAGTTCCTTCTCAAAGACGGAAGCAGTTAACGGCTTTAGCTGATCGCGACGTCGCGATTACTTCGTATAATTTATTACAGAAAGACGTGGAGTTATATAAGAGCTTTCGTTTTGACTATGTTGTTTTAGATGAAGCGCACCACATTAAGAATCGTACGACTCGGAATGCAAAATCGGTGAAGATGATTCAATCGGATCATCGGTTGATATTAACTGGAACGCCGATAGAGAACTCGTTAGAAGAGTTATGGAGTCTTTTTGATTTCTTAATGCCTGGTTTATTGAGCAGCTACGATCGCTTTGTTGGAAAGTACATACGTACGGGCAACTATATGGGCAATAAAGCTGACAATATGGTTGCGCTTAAGAAAAAGGTCTCACCTTTTATTCTTCGTCGTATGAAAGAAGATGTATTGAAAGATCTTCCTCCAGTCTCTGAGATTTTATATCACTGTCATCTTACAGAATCTCAGAAGGAGCTGTATCAGTCCTATGCAGCTTCTGCGAAGCAAGAGCTTTCACGTTTGGTCAAGCAGGAAGGTTTTGAGCGTATCCATATTCATGTTTTAGCAACTTTGACTCGGTTAAAGCAAATTTGCTGTCATCCTGCTATTTTTGCTAAGGATGCTCCAGAGCCTGGGGATTCAGCAAAGTATGATATGTTGATGGATCTACTTTCTTCTCTTGTGGATTCTGGGCATAAGACTGTGGTCTTTAGTCAGTATACAAAGATGCTGGGCATTATTAAGAAAGATTTAGAGTCTCGAGGCATTCCTTTTGTCTATCTAGATGGTTCCACCAAGAACAGACTAGATTTAGTGAATCAGTTTAATGAAGATCCTAGCTTGTTGGTTTTCTTAATTTCCTTAAAAGCTGGGGGCACGGGCTTGAATCTTGTCGGTGCTGATACAGTGATTCACTACGACATGTGGTGGAATCCTGCTGTAGAGAATCAAGCGACTGACCGAGTCCATCGTATTGGGCAGAGCCGTTCTGTCTCTTCCTATAAATTGGTAACCTTGAACACGATTGAAGAAAAAATCCTTACTTTGCAGAACAGGAAAAAGAGCCTTGTAAAGAAAGTGATTAACTCTGATGATGAGGTTGTATCCAAGTTAACTTGGGAAGAAGTATTGGAATTGCTGCAGATATGATTTTATGAGTCCACATCGCAATCTGTTTAAACTTAAGAATTTTTCCAATCGCCTTTACAACAGGGCTTTGGGTCGTTTCGACAAGGTCTTTAATTTTTTTTCTGGTAATGTTGGCATTGATTTAGGCACTGCAAACACTTTGGTTTATGTCCGAGGTCGGGGTATTGTTCTTAGTGAACCTTCTGTAGTTGCTGTGGATGCACAGACGCATGCAGTGCTTGCTGTAGGGCATAAGGCGAAAGCGATGTTGGGTAAGACGCCCAGAAAGATTATGGCAGTGCGTCCTATGAAGGATGGGGTAATTGCTGATTTTGAGATTGCTGAGGGCATGTTAAAGGCTTTAATTAAACGTGTAACTCCTTCTCGTAGTGTTTTTCGCCCAAGAATTTTAATTGCTGTTCCTTCTGGGATTACTGGAGTAGAAAAACGTGCTGTTGAAGATTCTGCATTACATGCTGGGGCTCAGGAAGTAATCTTAATTGAAGAACCTATGGCTGCTGCGATAGGTGTGGATCTGCCTGTTCATGAGCCTGCAGCGAGTATGATTATTGATATTGGAGGAGGCACTACCGAGATTGCTATTATTTCTTTGGGAGGAATTGTTGAATCTCGTTCTTTGCGTATTGCTGGGGACGAATTTGATGAGTGTATCATTAACTACATGCGTCGTACGTACAATTTAATGATAGGTCCTCGTACTGCTGAAGAAATCAAGATTACCATTGGCTCGGCCTATCCTTTAGGGGATCAGGAGTTGGAGATGGAAGTTCGAGGTCGTGATCAGGTGGCGGGCTTGCCGATTACCAAGCGTATTAATTCTGTGGAGATTAGAGAGTGTTTGGCTGAACCTATTCAGCAGATCATAGAATGTGTACGTTTGACATTAGAGAAGTGTCCACCAGAACTTTCTGCTGATTTAGTAGAACGTGGTATGGTTTTAGCTGGAGGGGGCGCTTTAATTAAGGGATTAGATAAGGCTTTGAGTAAGAACACAGGACTTTCTGTGATTACAGCACCGCATCCTTTGCTGGCAGTTTGTTTAGGAACCGGGAAAGCTTTGGAACATTTAGATCAGTTTAAGAAGCGTAAAGGGAATTTGGTATAGTCATGGTATGGAGCACCAACATCAAGCATGAAGGTCTGAAATCTTGGATTGATGAGGTTGCTAAATTAACGACTCCGAAGGACATACGTCTTTGTGATGGTTCGGATACCGAGTATGATGAGCTCTGCACTCTTATGGAGAGTACAGGGACGATGATCCGTTTGAATCCTGAGTTTCATCCCAATTGCTTTTTGGTCCGTTCGTCTGCTGATGATGTCGCTCGGGTAGAGCAATTTACTTTCATTTGCACTTCGACGGAAGCAGAGGCAGGCCCTACGAATAATTGGAGAGATCCTCAAGAGATGCGTAGGGAGTTGCATCAACTTTTTCGTGGATGTATGCAGGGGCGCACTCTGTATATAGTTCCTTTCTGTATGGGTCCTTTAGACTCTCCATTTTCTATTGTAGGTGTTGAGTTAACAGATTCTCCTTATGTCGTTTGTTCTATGAAGATCATGACTCGTATGGGTGATGATGTTTTACGTTCTTTAGGGACTTCGGGGAAGTTTTTAAAGTGTTTACATAGTGTGGGTAAGCCTTTATCTCCAGGAGAGGCCGATGTTTCTTGGCCTTGCAATCCGAAATCAATGCGGATTGTACATTTTCAAGATGATAGTAGTGTGATGTCTTTTGGAAGTGGTTATGGAGGCAATGCTTTACTGGGTAAGAAGTGTGTGGCTCTTCGCTTAGCTTCTTACATGGCAAAATCTCAGGGCTGGCTTGCTGAGCACATGTTGATTATTGGAATTACCAATCCTGAAGGGAAGAAAAAATACTTTTCTGCTTCGTTCCCGAGTGCCTGTGGTAAGACAAATTTAGCTATGTTGATGCCTAAACTTCCAGGTTGGAAGATTGAGTGTATTGGGGATGATATTGCTTGGATCCGTCCGGGTCGTGACGGCAGGTTGTATGCTGTAAATCCAGAATATGGATTTTTTGGTGTTGCTCCTGGGACTTCTGAGCGTACAAATCCCAATGCTTTGGCAACTTGCAGGTCGAATTCTATTTTTACGAATGTTGCCTTGACTGCCGATGGGGATGTTTGGTGGGAGGGATTAACGGAGCAACCACCAGAGCCTTTAACAGATTGGCTTGGAAAGCCTTGGAAGCCTGGAGGGAGTCCTGCTGCCCATCCGAATTCTCGATTTACAGCTCCTTTACGTCAGTGTCCTTCTTTAGATCCTGAGTGGAATAGTCCTCAGGGTGTTCCCTTAGATGCTATTATTTTTGGCGGACGTCGTTCCGAAACCATTCCTTTAGTTTACGAAGCTTTAAGTTGGGAACACGGAGTGACTATAGGAGCGGGGATGTCATCGACGACAACTGCAGCTATTGTTGGTCAGTTAGGTAAACTCCGCCACGATCCTTTTGCCATGCTTCCTTTCTGTGGGTATAACATGGCATATTACTTCCAGCATTGGCTTTCCTTTGCTGAGAATAGAAGTCTTAAGCTTCCTAAGATTTTTGGAGTCAATTGGTTCCGTAAGAATAATCAAGGGGAGTTTCTCTGGCCTGGTTTTAGTGAAAACTTACGTGTTCTAGAATGGATATTCCAAAGGACTGATGGTCTGGAAGATATTGCAGAGCGCACGCCTATTGGTTATCTTCCTAACATTCAAAAATTCAACCTCAATGGCTTGAATCTTGACCTACAAACTGTACAAGAACTGTTCTCTGTAGATGCTGAGGGTTGGCTTGCTGAAGTTGAGAACATTGGGGAGTATTTGAAGATCTTTGGTTCGGATTGTCCGCAGCAGATTACTGATGAGTTGTTGCGAATTAAATCAGAATTAAAAGAAAAATAAAAATCAAAGTCATTAGTTATTTATAAGTTAGTTTTAATAACAATTATTTCTTATTTTTTATAAATTATTTTTTAAATAAAATTAAGAATAATTGATTATTATTATCTGATAAATACCGTGACGCTACAACCGAGCTACATTAATTTCACCCCCAATGTGACCACTGCTTTATCTGGTGGTAAGATTGATACGTCAGCTATCGAACTTTCTTGCAGCGCTCTATTTTTCCAAGAGTTGCAAGATAAAGCTCAGGGTTTAAAACATGCTTTGGGTTTAGTTCAGGAGTTAAGTGCAGAGGCACTTCGTCCCGCCCAAGTTCAAACCTCAATTTCCTATCTTCCTACAGAAGAATCCTCACGTCCAGGGATTTCTGCTGGAATCATAGATAGGACAATGCCGACCTTTACTGATGACGAGGTAAAGGCTATCCTCCAAAACCCTAATTTTGAAACGTCTAAAATTTTCGTTGAGGGCTTGGATAAGGTCTTCAAGAGTTATTTAGATTCTGTTACCCCTCCCGAGGGTATAGATCCTTCGAATCCTGAGAGTGCTATTATACTTAACTATATAACGCTCTTGAATAATCTTAAGCCTAAATTTGCTGCTGGTTCGACACCAACAGACGCTGATTATAACGCTCTCTATGCGTTGCCTGGTGATTTTGTGAAGGAAATCGAGGCTTTGAAAGCAGCGGATGCTCCTCCTAAAAGTAAGGTTCATGCTTTTTGGCAGGAGATCATGACAATTTACAATAACATGCAGGTACTTTCCTATCCTGTTACGGATTACCTTAATGTTCAGATTGCGGATCTTTCTCTTAATATTACCGCTGCTCAGGAGGTCCAACAGTATCTAAAGAACTTTTATAGCATATTAAAGGACATTTTGAATCCAGGATGGACGGATCCACAGGCGACGCACTATCCAGCAGATGCAGAGTATAATGCTCGCGATGCTGGGGTGATTCAAAGTTTATTAAATTTGAGTGGGAACTATCGTCAGCTGACTGAGAATATGCTCCCCAATACAGATACAAGTCTTCCCCAGGAAATTATTGCTCAGATTCGTAGTTTCCAAAATGGTGTGAATGGGACGATAATTGCATCCAACACTCTTCTACCTACTACCATGAGACTCGATACTCTCCTTGGTGTTATCTATACCTATCAGTGTTGTGCCACTATTTTTGGAATGAGCTATGGAACTAGCACTCCGGCTAAGCAAAATTACATAGATGCTATTAATCAAGAAAAAAGTTACTGGCAAGCGCGAGCAAATGGATTTGATGTAACTAGTGATCAGGTTTTTGACCAATTTGCTACTAATATACAGAGCGGCACTTCATATAGAGGCATAGATCTTTTCAAAAATAATAAAGTAAACGAGATCAATCCTATTTTCTTAAGTCAGGCTGCATCTTTCTTACGGTATCCGTATAATTTGATGTCACGTAGTATGTATCAAACTATAGAGGATGCTGCTAATAGATCTATTACGGCTTTGGATGGGCTAATTTCCGGTTGGAGTACACAGATAGCAACCTTCCAAACGCAGAAAAATTCTTTGGATCCTTCTTTGTTGAAGTATTTTGATACTATGAAAGCCAACAAAGAGTCTTTTGTAACCACAGCTCCTTTGCAGATGGTCTACTCTTCATTGATGTTGGATAAGTATTTGCCTACGCAGCAGAACGTGATTGCCTCCTTAGGGATACAGATGACGTATTCTAATAAGGCTGCTAAGTATCTCAACGAACTAATCAAAGAGATCACTACGTTTCAATCTGCCGATATTTATTATTCTTTATCTATATATTTGAAACAGATGAATTTGCAAGCGGTAGCGGATCCTATTGGTAAGGCTGTGGGTGTTTTGAATGATGAAAAAACACGAGCGATGGCAGATATTACCCGCTGCAATAAGATAAAAGCGGCTATTGATAAGATGCTCGTTGAGATCAAGGCGGATGCAGAGTTATCAAAGTCACAAATTCGTGAGCTTGTGGATACGTTAACAAACTTCAAGTCTCAAAGCGACGATCTGATTCGCAATTTATCTTGTTTACTGGGTTTCTTATCAGGGCTCACCCTTAAAGCTGTGAATGACCCTAATGCTACGTATGAGGCATTTACTGCAGAAATCTTCACAGAACCTTTTAATAATTGGAAACGGCAGTTAGCTACATTTGAGAGTTTTGTGATTCAAGGTGGGCAAAATGGAATTACCCCAGGTGGTCAGCAACAGCTCTTACAGGCTATGGAGTCTTCACAACAAGATTTTTCAACGTTTAACCAGAACCAACAGCTTGCTCTGCAATTAGAATCATCAGCAATGCAACAGGAATGGACTCTTGTAAGTGCTGCCCTTGCTTTATTAAACCAAATGGTTTCGAAGATTGCGAGAAGGATTAAATCTTAGTACTTAGGAAATAGAATATTATGCATCCGAAAATAGAAAAAAGAAATAGCCTTCCACTTACGGCAGTCGCTCCTGTGTTTGAAGAATCGTATCATCCTTCTGTAGCTACAACTGTAGATTATGTAGATGCCACGACACTTTCCCGACATCTTACAGTCTTAAAAGATGTGATAAAAGAAGCTCGAAACTTAGATTTAGGGAAGGCATTCCTGACATCTATGAAACAGGGTTTTATAAATACGGGTACGGAACTTGCCATTATACAAGCATCTCTGGCAGATCAGAGTAGTCGCGAGTCGCGTAAGAAGGAAGAGAAGATCTTCCATCAGCACTTAGGAAAGGCAGCCCCACAAGCGGCAACAGCAACTTCAGGAGTGCAGCCTACTGCGGATCCTGTTGCTGATAAGATGCCTTTACAATCTGCATTTGCCTATGTTCTCCTTGATAAGTACATTCCTGCTCAAGAGGAAGCCCTTTATGCTCTTGGAAGGGAGTTAAACCTATCAGGATATGCGCAAAATTTATTTAGTCCTCTTTTAGATATGATTAAGAGCTTTAACTCTGCTCCTATCAACTACAATTTAGGATCGTACATATCTCAGACGAGTGGCACTGCGAATTTCGCGTATGGTTATGAGATGATTTTATCGCGCTATAACAACGAAGTCTCTCAATGTCGCCTGGACATAGCAAGTACAGTAAAAGCTAAAGCTGCGTTAGCGAACATGTCGGCTTCTGTTAAAGCAAATGTGAGTCTGACTGATGCACAGAAGAAACAAATTGAGGATATCATTGCCAGCTATACGAAATCTTTAGATGTGATTCATACACAGTTAACTGATGTGATGACAAATTTAGCATCCATAACCTTTGTTCCTGGTTTAAATAAATATGATCCTTCGTATCGCATTGTTGGTGGGGATTTATCTATCATTGCCTTGCAGAATGACGAGAAGGTACTTGTCGATGGTAAGGTGGATATCACGACTGCTGTGAATGAAGGAGGCCTACTTAATTTCTTCACTACAGTCCTTACGGATGTGCAGAATTATGGAGACTTAGCTCAAACGCAACAGCTGATGTTGGACTTAGAGCTTAAGGCGATGCAACAACAATGGAGTTTAGTATCTGCATCTTTGAAATTATTGAATGGGATGTATACCACAGTAATTTCTGGATTTAAAAACTAAAACTGCAGACCTGACGTAATGTTGATAGCACGCTGATATCCCCAACGGCCTTCTACACTATAGTAGAAGTTATTTGAGATGCAGCAGGTAGTTCCGAAGCAGAAGTTTACTCTGTCGAAGTTTGTGATTTTACGAATTTTAAATTTAAAATTCGTAAATTGCTTTTCGAGTTCTGTGAAGCTATCAGAAGGAGCTTTTCTTGAAGTATTTCCTATAGATACGGATGCATAGGGAAGCACATAGTCATTAAGATACGTAGAGATGCCGATGCTTGCAGACCATTCTTTATAGCTTAGGTTTCCATCAGTAGCATCGAAATAGATCTCGGGGTTGGCCTTGTTGTAAACGATGATATAGTTGATGGGACTGGAACCGTGACGGTAGTCAGCGCTCACCCCTACAAAAGACACTCCATCTTTCCACAATACTTTTTGTAAACTCAGACCCCAGACAATTCCATAGTCTGACTGGACTTCAATGAGACCATCTGTAACTTCAGATTCTGCATTTAAAGGATTTGAAGTGAAGTCTCTGTAAGCATTGAGAGGGAGGCGGTAGTACTGCTTAAGTCCTCCGACACGTGCAGTGAAGGCTATATCTAAAAGGGGAATGGCAGCTGGGGATGTTTCCTGTAGAGCTATGGTTGCAAAAACACAGCTCGAGCTGATGGAGCTGTTGTTAAGATCAAAGTCTACGTTTTTAGTTGTAGAGGTAATGGTTGGCGTTGTTCCTGTGCCTGAAGTCGTAACGGAGGTAATGACAGGGACATTGGTAATATGGGCACTTTCTGAGAAGACATAATCTCCATAGAACCCAAATTTGAGGCTTCCTGCAAGAGCAGCAAAAAGATCGTAACTATTACAAAGTTGGAAGGCACACCATCCCGTTTGCTCAGGATTCACACCTGGGAGTACTGGAGCTGCAGGGTTTCCAGCCCCTAGGGCATATACTGCGGGAGAAGATACAATCCCGAAGAACATAGAGAAGGAAAGGGTTGCTAAACGTAAATGTTTTAGCATCTTGCTATTCATGTCAAAGGGGCCTTATTTGCTTTTAATGATTAAGTCCTCTTTACCAGATGGTATAAAAAATGTACAAATGAAAAGACAAGTGACGGGTAGGATCTTAGAATGTTGTAGGTCTCGGGTCTTTTTTTCACCTGGATTCTTTAATTTTCTGAAAGATTATAGGAACTCTTCTTTTGTATTTCTCTGTAAGAGGAGAGCAATGCCCTCTTTGAGATCAAGATTTTCATAGAGAACGCGATAGATTCCCGTAGTGATGGGCATATCGATTTTATGATGTTTGGCGACTTGGTATGCAGAAAGTGCTGTGTAGGCTCCTTCGACTACCATCCCAATTTTTGCTTTTGCTTGTTCGAAAGTAAGACCTTGAGCAAGAAGGTGCCCGAACCGTAAATTCCGACTCGACTCTGAGAAGCAGGTAACACAAAGATCTCCAAGACCTGCAAGGCCATTTAGAGTTTCTGGTTTACAATCCATGATAGCGGCGAGTTTACGCATTTCATGCAATCCCCGGGTCACAAGGCCTGCTTTTGCATTGTTTCCAAACGATAATCCCTCAGCAATCCCACAGGCAATAGCAATCACATTTTTCAAAGCTCCTCCGAGAGCAGCACCTTTAATATCGGTATTAGGGTAGACTCGGAAGGTGGGGAGGGAAAAAGCTTCGTGGATTTGTTTGAGAGTTTGTGAATCGTAAGCGCTGACTACGACAGAACAGGGAGAACCGTTTAGGACCTCTTTAGCGATGGAAGGACCACTGAGATACCCTAAATATGGAGTCACGGAATCTCCAAGCACTTCGAGCATGATTTCACTGAGGAGGAGTCCTGTATTTTGCTCGATTCCCTTAGAGGTAATTACAAAGGGGACCGAGAGGTCAGTGATTTGTTTTAATTGCTCTGCTACGGGACGGATTCCTGCGGAGGTCACTCCTTCTACAATCATGAAAGCATTGTGGATCGCTTCTTTCATGTCTGTAGTGAATGAAAGGTTTGGAGAGATGACAACATTGGGAGCTAAAGGATGACGTCGTTCTTCTTGTAATTGCTTGATTAGGTCAGGGTTCCGGGACCATGCCACAACAGGATATCCCTTATTCGCAAGTAGGGAGGCTAGACAAAACCCCCAAATTCCCATACCTAAGTAGCCGATGTGTTGTTTCATGAGGCCTCAAAAAATGGTTCCTCGAAAAATGCTTTGTTTTCCCAATGTAGGGAAGTTGATGTTGAAGGATAATAAAAATCAGCTTCTAATTCAAATGTTGTGTTAGGAGAGAGCTTTTTTCCTGTGACTTTGTGGAAGAGTTGGCGCTCTCGGTCAGAGAGAGCTTGTCTTACTGTATCAGGGCTATGATTGCCCTCCAGATTTTTTAGGGGAGCAAAGCACTCTTGTCTAGGATACACAAGAGTTTGACAATGGTCGCTATAACAAAATAGATCAAAGATAAACTCTTCAAATTTCCAAGCATTTTTCTCATTTAAGGAGGTATGGCCTAGTTGCTTGGCATGCTTGTGGACTTTATACAGGGGCAGCTGTTGGTAGGCGGCGTGGCGGATAAAGTCCATGGAGAGACAGTAAAGACCGATATTTGCAAGGCAGTATTTTAATTTTCCATCTTCATTAAGAGCGAATCTCTCGTTTTGGGGAATTTCAGAGTATTCGATAACAGAAGTTTTTCCAGAATCATGAGATTTTACAAGAATACCCACATCTTCAATAGCAGTTTGACGTAGAGCCGCTTTTATGGTTACCTCGTTGTTAGACATCGCATGGAATCCACAGAGTTCTACGTCAAAAGGAAGCGCTAAAGGATTGTCAATGGGGATCACACTTACCATTTCTATGCCAGCATTTTTCCATTTCTCCCATACTCCTGAAGTATAGAGAAGGGTAGCTATACAACCGTTGCCATTCGGACCAAGAGCTAGAGTGTCCATATCTTCAAGAAATAGGTCTCCAGATAGGGTGAGGAGGGGCCAAAGTGGTTGGCAGAAAAAATCCACCTGATTTGGATCTAGGTGGAAGTAGTCGTTGGATTCAAAAAAAGAACGTGTTTGTCGGGTATTCAAAGGAGAGGTCATGAATGCTAGAGGAAGAGGTTGACCTGCAAGTTTACTTGCAGCACGTACCTTTTCTGCTACCAACTGAAACAGCGGCTTCTTTTTAATAGGAGAAACAGGGAATAACCCTTTAGGGCCATCGCACTTCAATCTTGAGCCTTGTCCCCCTGCCAGGACTACACAGGCAACTTTTTTCTCTTTAAGTAGCGTAGTTCCTGCATGAGCTCGTTCTGGATCTTCTCCTGAAGAGGCAAATGACGTTATCGGATGAAAATCTTTAAGAATTGCTGTTGGTGAGGAAAGCAGTTGCTGTTGCTTACGAAAAAAATCAATATCTACAGAGGTGAGCTGCTGAAAAAGTCTTTGTTGTTGTTTTGGAGAAAGGGAGGGCCAGATATCTAATATATGTTCTTGATTTATGGCTTTGAGCTTATCTGCTAGAGAGTTTACATGCATAGCAGAGGGCGAATATACCGATTCAGTCATTACAGTTAGCCTTACGTTCCTATCTCTTGATCCTTAGAATACTTATTGTTCTTGATCTTTTCGATGATTTTTCTGCGGTTTATTAATTCCTGGAGTTGTTGGTGATGGATTTCAAGAAAGCGAAGAGATTCGCTCTGTTGTTTATAAAGAGATGATTGTAATGTTTTTAAGTATTCTAGGAGTATATCATAATGTTTTATGTTATCTCGAGAAATAAAATGCTCATAACGTTCCAGGTGTAAATCAGCAATCCTTTTATTTGTAGCTTGAATATTTCGTGATACTGTTAAAGCTAAGCGCTTCTGATTATGAAGGGTATCTAAATATTTATGGATTTTTACTTTTAAGATTAAAGATAGGCTCCCAAGTCGATCTCTCATGAGTCTGCTAATGCCTCGAGCTGTTTTAATGTATTGTCTAAGTAACAGTAACTAGACAAGGGTTGCGCTAGGAAGGCTTTGATGCTGGGAAGGAGCTTCACTGCTTTATCTAACTCTTCATCTTGACCGGGAGTGTAAGCTCCTAGATGAATGATATCTAAAGCTTCATTATATACCTTAAGTAGTGAACGAAGTCTTTCTGCAGCTGCATAATGATGGGGAAGTGCTAGTGCTTGTGCTGACCGAGAAAGACTTGATAAAATATCGATTGGGGGGGAGGCTAAGGCTTTACCTTGGCTTGTTAGGAAAAAGTGTCCATCCAACAGCGATTTTAAATAGTCTGTAAAAATATCAGGATGCTTCGGGTAATATAAAATCGCATACAGAGCTGTTATGGACCCCTTGTCATTGTTTCCGGCACGTTCTGTAAATTCAGATACATGGTGAAAGACAGAGGCGGCATATTGGTGCGCAGAGAGTGTTTCTCCTCGCGCTAAAGCGACTTCTTGGAGTGCAGCGATCCATCGGGATAAAGAGTCCATAATAAATAAGACTTCATGGCCTTGCTCTCGAAAATATTCTGCTATTGTCATAGCCGCTCGCCCTGCGATTACTTTTGTTGGTGCAGTCTCATGGGCAGGTGCTGCAATGATGATCGTACGCTGCTGTTTCAGGGCATTGCTATGCTTCTCTATGTATTCTCGGACTTCGCGTCCCCGCTCTCCAATTAAAGCAATCACATTGATTGTAGATTTTGATCCTAAAGCGATTGCTGAGAGCAGTGAAGACTTCCCACTTCCTGGCTCAGAGAAAACTCCAATACGCTGTCCTTTCCCTAAGGTAAGAAATGCATCGATTGCTTTAATCCCTGTAGGGAAGATCTGATCGATAGGTTGTCTCATCATAGGGGATGGCGGTAGAGACAGAAGAGGTTTTCGATGTGTTTTAGGAAGGTCCTCTTTCTTGTCAATAGGGTTGCCGAAAGCATCTAAGACTCTCCCTAAAAGATGATCTGAGAGATGTAGAGAGGGGGGGCGGCGTAAAGGAAGGACTTCTGTTCCAAGAGCTACAGAGTGTAACGGAGATAGGGACATGAGAAGTGTCGTGTGATTGTGAAAGCCAATCACTTCAGCAAGAAGATTCGGATCTTTGGTTGAGGAAATTTTGCAGAGCTCCCCCAGGCATGCAGAGAGCCCATCGACCTCAATAAGATTTCCAGAGACCTTAGATAATAGACCACAGGCACGGTAGGGCTGCCAGTTATGAATATGAAGTTTTTCTTTATTTAGATGATTCATGCTGTCAAAACAGAAAGTAGATGGTCTAGTTCTTCGCTGATTTCTTGTCTCAGAATTCCGTTAGGGGTTTCTATTTTGAATCCTGATCGTCTACAAGAAGTGTCAGGGAAAAACTCAGCATGCTTAATCATGGGGAGTTCGTGGGTGGAGATCCAATCTGTAAGTGTTTTGAGATCCTCGGGATGGAGAAATACTTTGATGGGAGTCAGAGATCTTAATGTCGTATGTCTTTGGAGCGCGGTAGAGAGGAGCAGGGCCAGTTCTTGAGGATTTTCTAGCTTCTTATAGAGAAATTTTTCACAGATGAGAAGAGCCAGTTCTAGTAGGTCGGGTTTTAGCTGTTGTACTGTTTTTTCGACTTCACTAAGTAGGTGAATGGATAGCTTGCGAAAGAGATGAACTAACGAATGGAGTTCTTGGCTTGCCTTATCATTCGGATCTTCGGGAAGACTTGTAGGTTCTGTATCCCAAGGATCATGTGGATGAGGAAGGTGAGATTGAGAAAGCGAACCAGGAGATTGTGGTGTTGTCACAAGAAATACCTAATTCTTAAAGTTTATATTTCAGCACTTGATGTTTGAGATCTTCGGGTAATCTGTTTAATAAGGCTTCTGCTTTCTTAGGGTCCAGGTACGAAAGAATTAAAGCTATTTTTTCTGGAGATTCCTTTTGTATAATCTCTAACAGCTTTGAGATATTTATGCCTCGTTTTATTTTCCTAGGTTCGGGGGAGACTCTCTCATAAGCGTGTCTTGCGAGGTAGAAACTAGCTAAAGCAACAATCATCAAGCTTATGACAAGAATCATACTCCCGATTAGAACTTTTGCTGGGAACGATTTTTTATTCTGTAAACGAGCGAAAGGGAGGGTTTCTATGACAATATCATAGGAGTCGTCATAGTTTTGATAGAGGTAGTGTTTAGTATGGGCTACAATCTTTTCGGATTCTTCTTTGGTTAAATGAGCAATATAATTTTCATTTAAAGTGAGCTGTAATGTGGGCTTCTCTGCTTTTGCGTGATACGCAAGAGCAAAGTGTTCCTTGGGGAAAATTTTCCCCAGGTAATTTTCTAATGTATGGATGAACAGAGAATTTACAGTTATAGATTCAGGAATATAGAGGTTCCCTAAGTTGTCAGATAGGGATATATGTTCTCGTTTCAACCCAGGAAGACTGCTGCATAGATAGTCTGTAATTGAGAAGAGTAGTGAAGGAGTTAGGGACTCTTCTTTTCTTAAAGTAAGAATGACAGAGAGATGCAGAGGAGACATGACGTCATCTTCTGTAGACAGAGCAATGGCAACTTTTGCAGATGCAATGGGATGGAAGGAGGTCAGATCTTTTTCTAACTGCTCTTTTTTTGTTAGAGATTCTATGAGCTTGGGGTTCCCCATTTGTGTGAGCTTCAGCCAATTGCCAGAAGTTTTTTCTGTTTTAACTTGAGTAGGGGCTAAGGATGGGTTCGAGGATCTTCCAAATAAAATAGCACAACTCACCACCCCACCTATTAATAGGCATCCTAGGGGAGAAATCCCCAAAGCGGTAAGTTTTTTTGCCAAATTTTGAAAAAACACAAGAGTCCTTCATAAAAATAAACGAAACCTATGGCATTGTTGCCATCGTATTCTTCTCTATCAAAAAGTAGGAATTATTGACAATTGCATCTCCTCTTAGGATTTAGGACTTGGAAAATTTTGAATGAAAATTTTAGAGCCTACATTCCAAAGAATGGTTAGAGAAGGATTTTAAGTTGCTAGAGGTTGAATTTGTTGGAATCAAGAACACGTGAAATGAAAGCCTCTACAATGATAGAGACTCGTATTTAGGAATGTAGGGATTTCTACTAAAAGAAGTTGGGGGGATGGCTACGGGTGAGAAAGATTTAATGATGATTCATCTACCTTCACTTGAAGTTCAGGGTAGATATAGGCTCTTAGGAGCTGCCCTATGGAATTTAAAGTAGATCCTAATGACGAAGGACATCCAGAACAATTCCCAGAATAGGCAATTGTGACAATAAAGTTTTCTAGGGATTCTACAGTTACTTCACCTCCGTCCATAGCAATGTAAGGGCCGATTTTTTCTGCTATTGTAGCGCGAAGAGCATAGAGCTTTTGTTCGTGAGTGAGAGCTTCCCAATCACTCTGGCTATAGGGATTCGCGTCTTCGAAATCAAGGTTCATGGGAGAATTTTGCAAAGGAAGCGAGCCATCCTCTAAGGGGATTTCAAGACATTGCTCAACAGCTGTATCTAAGGCATCAATAACAAAATGGTATAGCGAGATGCTATCTTCAGGAAGAGCGGGTTGGTGTGCGTGTACGCGTAAGGATTTATCAATATCATCAAGAGTCATCTTGTAAGCTTCGCCATAGCTTTTCCCACAAACAAGATTGCAGACAGCCTCCGCTAGTGGGATTAGATAAGGGTGACCAAAGTATTGGAATTTTGCATCCAGGATTACGCCATTTTTCTTATCCACAAGCCAATAAAAAGTGACGCAGTTGCCCATCAGTCTGTGCCCCTGTTTTCCAGTGACCAGATGTGCTTCTTTAGCTTCAGCATCCTCTTCAGAAAACGTGCCCGCACAATGTGGTGTAAGGAATTTTTTCATAACTTTTGCTGATAGCGAGGACCAAAAAATCATTGGTTCTAGAGGTAGGGTCATGAGGAACTTCCAAGTAAAGGGGTAAGATGCTTAATGGCATCATGCATGGCACGAGCAAGTTTGGAAAACTCGAGGTCTTTACTTCTTTCTGTAAGAGAGAAATGTAAGGCACTGTGACATAAGAACGGGGAGATCCCACAATTTTGTAACACTTGAGCTAGGGGCTGGAATCTCTCGTATCCTAAGGATGGATAGATGCCTTGCTGGTGGAGATGGAAGGCAAGACTCTCTGCTGGGATGTCAGGAATTGCAGCAACAACGATATTAGGTAATCGGTTCTGGACCTCGGAAAATGCCAATTGGATTGAGGGGAGGACGCTTTGTAACTCTTGAATTAGCTTTTTACACAAATTGGAGGTGTGGAATGTGAAAAGCGGAAGAGCGGAAATACGTTCTTCACACGCAGTTTGCATTGCTGCCACCGCACTGAAACATAAAGATGCTGAAGTGTGAGGTGGAAACCAGGAAGAAAAGACCCTCTCTAAAGATTTACGAATGAAGATCCCCCCGATAGAGCCCATACCTCCAAGAGCTGCTGAAGAGAAAGTAATGATGTCAGCGTTGAGGATCTCAGGAGTTAGAGGAGCTCTTCCTAAAATGTCAGAAATATCCAAGTGAAGGAGGATTCTGCGGTCTTTGCATAAGGAGAGCAGAGGATCTAAGGGTTGGATTACCCCTGTCAATCCATGAGCTGCAGATAGTGAGAATAACAAACTACGTGGACTCAAGGTTTCTATAAGCTGTTCTTCAACAATCCTACCTTCGTGATTTACTGTTACCCAGTCATAGGTAGTTCCGAGTCCTTGATGGCGACATAGGCTATTAATTAAAAGCTGTTGATCATGAGCAGGAAGAATGATGTGATTTCTTCCTTGAAACATGGACAGATTTTCTACAAGGGCTGCCAGGACTATATGAACCACATGAGGGAAATGAGGGACAAAACGAAAAATATGAGAGTCTTTCAATCCGACCAACTGTCGGATACTCTCCTCTGTTTTCTCAGCTAATTTTAACGCGGAGCCGGGGGGTAGAGAAAATATGTCCGAGTGTAGGGCATAACTTTCTTTAACCCGCTCAGAAGGAGGAATAGCGACTTGGTTGTTTAACCAAAAAATTCTGGGTGCTTTTCGATTTTGTGGTTTTTCCATTGATATACAACTGGTTTTCCCGTCGGTAATTCTAAAGATAGTACCTCTTCTTCACTTAATTTTTCTAGATCCATAATCAAAGAGCGTAAGGAATTTCCGTGCGCAGAAACAAAAACGTTTTTTCCATTTTGCAGTTGAGGCAAAATATTTTTTTCAAAGTAAGGCAAGGTCCTTTGTTTCGTATCATAGAGGCTTTCTCCCTGAGGAGGAGCTGTTTTGTAGCTGCGCCTCCACAGCTTGACCCGCTCTTCTCCGAACTGTTCGGCTGTTTGTTTTTTATTTTTTCCTTGAAGTTCGCCGTACATTCTTTCGTTGAGGGCACTAGATTGATAGAGAGGAATCATATTGTTTTCTTCTTCCGCACTGTAGATCCTCGACATCTCTTTTGCTTTGGGATCTTCATGAACAATATAGGGGATCTTCTTAGAGTGATGATTTGTCATGGCGAGTAAGGCGGTCATCAGACTACGTACTAAGGTAGAGGTAAAGATGCAGTCTATAGGCAAATTTTGAATAGCTCTTCCTGCGGAAAAAGCCTCTTCAATTCCCTGTTGGCTTAAAGGAATGTCTACCCATCCAGAAAATAAATTTTTTTCATTCCATACAGATTGTCCATGACGTAATAAAATAAGAAGAGCCATATGTTCCTACTAGAATTTAGGGTGAGAAGCTAAGCATAAGCAGAAATCAACTTTTGTCTAGTAGAAAATATAGAAGTAAAAAAAGTTTTTAAGCAAAGAAAAGTAGACCAGTATTGCCTTGCTTAGGCACAATAGGTGCTTGATATGGGGTAAACGTGACAAAAGTTCGTCTTAATAAATTTTTAGCTTCTGCGGGAGTTGCTTCTCGAAGGAAGTGTGATGAAATTATTTTTTCTGGATCCGTGACTGTGAATGGTCGTGTTGCTGAGGGTCCCTTTGTTCTTGTAGATCCAGAAGATAAAGTACAGGTGGGAGGAACCTCTGTTCATCTCACTAAGAAAGTATATTTCATGGTGCATAAAGCTATCGGGTATCTGTGTTCTTCTGAGAAGAAGTTTCCTGGAACTAAGTTGGTGATCGATCTTTTCGCACATCTTCCCTACCGTGTGTTTACTGTGGGACGTTTGGATAAAGAGACCTCCGGATTAATCTTAGTGACTAATGATGGGGAATTTGCAAATAAAATCATTCACCCCTCCTCAGGAATTACCAAAGAGTATCTTCTAAAAGTTAGCCGCGATGTCTCTGCAAAAGATTTGGGAAAATTAATGGAGGGGACTTTCATAGACGGCAAACATGTGCGTCCTGTCTCTGTGACTAAAATTCGTCGTGGTACAGTAAAGATCGTCGTGAGTGAAGGGAAAAAACACGAGATCCGGTTGTTTGCAGATGCTGCAGGACTTCCTATTTTAGAGCTAAAGCGTATCCGTATAGGGAGTTTGGTTTTAGGAGGCTTGCGTTATGGCGAATATCGCGAGCTTACAGATGCGGAACTCGGGACCTACATGAAATTGTCTGACTAACTTGTTTTTTTATATACTAACCTGCAATAGATAGAGCCCTATGGGATATGTTTTCTATGTGATCGCTGGCAGTATATTTCTTGGCATCAGTTTGGGTGCCTATTGTCAACTCTACTATTCAGTAAAAAGCGTACTATTTTCTTGGTACTTGTTAACAGTATATGCTTTGGAAAAGCGTCATGCGTTGCTCGCTCTCTCTCAACTTGTAGGCGAAGAAGACGCCCAGTCCCAAAAGGAAATCGACTTTCTCTCGCAGTGTGACAAGCTCTCTTGGCGTGCGTTCCTCAAAAATAGCTACGAGATCATCCCAACATTTAAAGAGATGGAAGACCTTCTTTCTGAAAGAGTGCAGGGATTCCTAGAGTCTATAGAAACGATTGCAGAGCACGATCGAGCGATCTTGTGTATCGAAAACTTTTGGGCAAGTAAAAATCTATTTGATTTTGAGATTGCAGCTTACGAAGAAGCTGTGGAGAAGTATCTTAAGTTGCGACAGCGAGCCCCTTTGAGACTTGCCTCAAAGTTGTTCCGCTTTTTAGATGTTCCCTCGATTCGATTTAGTAGCTAAGCTATCGGGAAGATTCTCCTGCAACACTCCTAGGAGATGGTGTATAAGAAGCTCCCTGGTAGTCTCAAGGTCTATGGGATGGCCAAGAATCTCTTGAAGGGATGTTGCAGGTTGTCCGACATCTTTTAAAGCTTGTTTCGTAGTATTGCCATTGAGGCCGATCCCAAGAACGACTCCAAGAAGTCCTTCTACAGGGAGAGTCTCTGGAAGAACTCCACAGAGCTTTTCTCCATGAACCAGGACATCGTTAGGCCATTTTATTTTTGCTTCTGTAATTCCTAAATCCTTACATAAGGCAACAACAGCTTCTGTGCCTAAGCGAAAGAGACGTGATACATCGATGTGGAGGTCTGTAATAAAAAAACAGAAGGTATTAAGAAGATCCCCCTTTGAAGATTTCCAGCTTTTACCAAATTTTCCTGTGCCCGCAGTTTGACATTTTGTGGAGATTACAGTTAATGCATAAGGATCCCACAAATGCATATAGGATTTTGCCATTGTGTTCGTGGAGGGAATTTCTTCTATTTCGTAATAAATAACTTTCATATTCTAGAAATTTACAGTCTGCTCAATAGTAATACGATTATGAGATATCATAAATATTTTCGGTATGTGAATTCTTGGGTTTTTCTTGTCGTACTTACCTTAATGCTATTAAGTGTTGTGGTCATTTCTTCAATGGATCCTACAGCGATGCTGGTGACCTCCTCCAAAGGCCTCTTGACCAATAAAAGTATCATGCAGCTCAGGCATTTCGCTCTAGGATGGGTCGTTTTTTTTATCTGTGCCTACTTCGATTATCACTTATTTAAACGATGGGCATGGGTACTCTACTTTTTCATGATTTGTGCTCTCGTGGGCCTTTTTTTTGTTCCGTCAGTCCAAAATGTCCATAGATGGTACCGTATTCCTTTCATCCATATGAGCGTACAGCCCTCAGAATATGGAAAGCTTGTGATCGTGATAATGCTCAGTTATATCTTGGAATCCCGAAAAGCAGATATTACATCGAAAACAACAGCATTCCTTGCTTGCTTAGTTGTCGCACTTCCGTTCTTTCTAATTTTAAAAGAGCCTGATTTAGGAACCGCATTAGTCTTATGTCCTGTGACATTGACGATTTTCTATTTAAGTAATGTCCATTCTTTACTAGTAAAATTTTGTACAGTGGTCGCTACCATCGGAATTATAGGCTCGTTATTGATTTTTTCAGGAATCGTCTCACATCAGAAAGTGAAACCCTATGCTCTGAAAGTCATCAAGGAATATCAATACGAGCGACTCAGCCCGTCAAATCATCACCAACGCGCGTCTCTCATTTCTATAGGGCTGGGAGGAATTCGAGGTCGTGGATGGAAAACTGGGGAGTTTGCAGGTCGTGGATGGCTACCCTACGGCTACACAGACTCTGTATTCTCGGCATTAGGAGAGGAATTCGGGTTGCTGGGGCTACTCTTTACTCTAGGGCTATTTTATTGTCTTATCTGTTTTGGTTGTCGAACTGTTGCAGTCGCCACTGATGACTTTGGAAAACTCCTCGCTGCTGGCATTACCGTATACCTAGCGATGCACGTCTTAATCAATATTAGCATGATGTGCGGGCTGCTACCTATCACAGGAGTCCCTCTGATTCTAATTTCCTATGGGGGCTCTTCGGTAATCTCTACAATGGCATCCCTTGGTGTATTGCAAAGTATCTATAGCCATCGCTTTGCTAAGTACTAACTTTTCAGCAAACGGAGAGCATTTAACCCCACAATCACCGTACTTCCCTCATGAAGAATTACCGCGAGCCATAGAGGAATGATCCCTAACGATGCAGGCCAGGAGACTAAAAGAATAATAGCAAGCGCTAGTGCAAGGTTCTGCGAAACAACTTTTTTCGTTTGTTTTGCTTTTTGAATGATCCAAGGGAGGGACGACAAGGAGTCGTGCAGGAGAACAATATCAGCAGCTTCTATTGCTGTAGCGCTTCCAGCTTCTCCCATAGCAATGCCTACAGTAGCTTGTGCTAAAGCAGGAGCATCATTAATTCCATCGCCGACCATCATAATTTGACGTTGTGTTGCAAGCTCGCGTATTTTCGCTAACTTATCCTCAGGGGTGAGATCGAAAAATACCTCAGAAATTCCTAAAATTTCCGCTGTATTTTCAGCACTGACTTTATGATCTCCCGTGAGCATGCTCACGGGATAGCCGAGATCTTTGAGATCTTGAATGATTTCTTTAGCTTGAGGACGAGGAATATCTCGAAAATAAAATAGAGCAAAACTATTCCCAACATACGCTAGAGAACAAATCTCCCCATGTTGCTTCGCCTGATAAATTTTTTGTTCTATATCTTCAAGATACTCAGAAGGCACCTTCCCTAGTCCTGTTTCTACCCGACCTACAAAAGCTTCTTGTTCATTGAAATAGCCACGAACCCCCTCTCCAGGAACTGTAAGATACCGATCTGCAGGAAGCGAGGATACCTTCTGCTCCATAAGGTAAGAAACAATAGCCTCAGCAATCGGATGAGATGAAGACTGCTCTAAAGCTAATACTGAAGGGAAAAAGGTCTCATTTTTAGAACCGAAGTAGTCGCAACCTATACAGGTAAGCTCGCCAGTCGTTAACGTTCCCGTTTTATCCATCACTACAGAATTACAAGAAACTAAACGATCTAAAATCACACCGCCTTTCAGGAGAACCCCATGTTTCGCACAGGCATTGATAGCACTTAAATAGGCAATAGGAATCGCAATGATCAAAGCACACGGAGACGCTGCAATAAGAAACGCTAGGGCACGGTAAAATGCACTCTGAGGTCCTAACAATGGAATGGAAGTAAATAAAGGAACCAAAAGGGCAATTCCACAGGCAATTGCAAAAATAGAGAGAGCATATACTGAAGAATATTTATCTAAGCGTTGCTGTAACCTAGGTTTAGAGTTCTGTGCCTGAATGACTAAATTGATAATATGAGCGATGGTAGAATCCGATCCCGTACGTAAGACACGAAGATCGAAACTCCCTTCCATATTATGGGCTCCCGCAGGAACAATCGACCCTGGATGACAGGATTTAGGAACTTTTTCTCCAGTAAGATGCATGAGGTTGATAGAAGAAGAACCATGAAGGATTTCTCCGTCCAAAGGCACAACCTCGCCACTTTTAATGCGTAGGATATTTCCAACCTCAATCTTGTTGATTGCGACTTTTTGTAAGTTGCCATCTTCTAAGACAAGCCAACCCGTAGTAGGAGCGAGCTGCTTCAAAGAGACTAAAGTGCTCTTTGCTTTCCCCGATACCATCTGTCCCAACGCTTCTGAAATCGCAAACAAGACAAGAAGCAAGGCTCCTTCTAAAGCTCCTCCAATAAAAATAGAGCCGAAGGCTGCTGATGTCATCAAAATATCAATGTTCACTACCTTTTGACATATGTTATCTAACGACTTAATCAGAGCAGGAGTGCCAGCAAGAAAAAATGTAAATACTACAAATAAGTTAGAGAGATTTTTTGCATGGAGCCAGAAACTTAGAAGAGCAATCAAGTAGGTCCCTAAAGATAAATACGCCGATTTTAAAGGAAGATTGTGACTCAATTTGCGATTTTGTTTAGATAGAAGGGGACTCGTATCTTCAGACATCCCTGATTCAAAAAATGTATTCACTACTTCTGCAGAAAATGAAGTGAAAAACAAACGGGAGAACACGTAGCGACCTGTTATAATAATTTCATTAATGATGAGATAATACTCGCGGAAGTGATGAAGATCCCTAACACCCAAACCATTTCGGAAATTTTATCGTTTTTTAGAATTTTAGCTTTTAGGAAGGAAAGAACCAGAACCATAAGAGCAGAAAAGACCCCTGCAAGGGTGTAGCTGATGCATAGGACTAGTGGGAGGAAAATGGCAAGCCCACATAGACCTCCTAATATTCTAGATCCTCCTTGAATCAGGGGATGAGGAAGATCTTCTTTTCGAATGTAAAGCTCTTCTCGAATCATCGTATCTAGTAGTAGGGTAGAATCGGAACAGACATATTCTACCATCTCTTGGAGGAGAGGGTCTTTAAACCCTTGATTCTCAAACAAAATCCGGAGTTCTATTTTTTCTTGTTCAAAATTCTCTTCAATCTCGTTTTTCTCTTCCAGCATAGAACGATGCGAGAGTTCCATATAGGCCCAAGCTTTTCTTGCTTTTAAGCATCCGTGGTAAAATGTCCAGCCAACGCCTAAAGATATTAAGGATTTTACTTGAAGCGCACGATTCGTAGGAATTAAGAAAAACAACGTCCGAATGAAAAAAATAAAAACGCCAGTAGATAAAGCATTATTAGCTAAGTGATAGAAAAACCCTTTAAAGGTTGTATGGGGCTCCCCTTTACAGACTCTGTGCTTGTCTCTAACATGCTTTATGTGGTCCTCTGGAGTGCGTGATTTAAAGTGGTCATGTGGATCCTGAGTCATAATTTTCCTTAGAATTTGATGCTGTCTACAGTCTGATGTGTTCTCACTGGTCTTTGGGAAGAAGAATCTCCAACCCTCCTAAATAAGGACGAAGGACTTCAGGAATAACCACAGAGCCATCAGCTTGTTGGTTATTTTCTAAAATAGCTACCAAGAGACGTGGTGTTGCCAGACCTGAACCGTTAAGAGTATGAACAAACTGTAGTTTCCCTTGGCTATCTTTATAGCGTGTCCCAGAGCGCCGCGATTGGAAATCCGTACACTGAGAAATAGAAGACACTTCATAAAAAGCTTTTTGTCCTGGCAACCAGACCTCAGCATCTATAGTCTTGGATGCTGTAAAAGACATATCCCCCGTAGAAAGCAAAGAAAGACGATAAGGCAACTTGAGCTCTGTCAGCATTTCTTCAACAATACTAAGCATTTTTTCATAAGCAATATCATCTTGATTGGGTGTTGTAAAGGCAAACATTTCTACCTTATGGAATTGATGCACCCGCACAAGTCCTCTCTCTTGAGCTCCTGCAGCACCTGCTTCTCTTCGGAAGCACGGAGTGCACGCAGCATAGTAAAGAGGAAGTTCTTTTTCTGTTAAAATGTCTTGGGAACGAAACCCATTAAGAACGACTTCCGCAGTGGGGATCAGATAGAGATACTGCTCTCCGTCCTCAACACGATAGTATTGTCCATCAAATTTCGGAATCTGCCCAGAGCCAAATAAAATTTCTTTCTTCACTAATAAGGGGGGAAGCCAGAGCTGAAATCCATGAGCTGCTTGCTTCTGTAACATATACGTAAGAAGAGCCCATTCCAGAAGAACACCACGATTTTTATAAGCAGGCCATCCTGATCCTGTCGTTTTTGCTGCTGCTTGGAAATCTAAGATGTCTAACTCCTGATTTAGCTCTAAGTGATGCTTCGGAGGAAAGGAAAATATAGGAAGGTCCCCAACACTTTTAATGACTTGATTTCCCGCTTTGTCCTCGGATACAGGAATGTCGTCAGCAGGGTAATTAGGAAGATGGCTCAGCAATTCATGTAGTTGAGCGTTTTTTTGATCGAGGTGCTGCTCAATTTTTTCAAGATCCGCAGCAAGAGTCTCTACCTCTTGAATTAAGTTTGTCGCGTCTACCCCTTGCGTTTTAGCTTTATGTATATCTTGAGATAAGAGGCGTCTTTGTGCTTGTAAAGTTTCTGAATCCGTCTTGAGTTGACGGACCTCTTTATCCAAGGAGAGTACAGGTTCTAAAGAAATTTTTGGATCTTTTTTACGAAGTCGAGTTTCACATTCTTCGGGAGTCTTGCGTATAATTTTTATATCCAACATGCTTGTCTCATTGTTAAGTAGAAGTGTGCAAAAGTGAGAGTATATGGAAGATTTCTCTGAGCAACAACTCTTTTTTATGCGGCGTGCTATAGAAATCGGAGAAAAGGGTAGAATCACAGCCCCCCCAAATCCTTGGGTAGGGTGTGTGGTCGTTCAAGAAAATCGCATCATAGGGGAGGGATTTCATGCGTATGCTGGAGGACCCCACGCTGAAGAGCTCGCCATACAAAACGCCTCTATGCCTATATCAGGATCCGATGTCTATGTTTCTCTAGAGCCTTGCTCTCATTTTGGGTCATGCCCCCCATGTGCGAACTTACTAATCAAACATAAGGTCTCTAGAGTTTTTGTTGCTCTTGTTGATCCTGATCCCAAAGTCGCAGGTCAAGGAATCGCCATGCTACGTCAGGCAGGGATTCAGGTCTATGTCGGTATTGGAGAGAGCGAAGCACAGGCGTCTCTACAGCCGTATCTATACCAAAGGACCCACAACTTCCCTTGGACAATATTGAAAAGTGCCGCAAGTGTTGATGGTCAAGTTGCCGATTCTCAAGGGAAGTCTCAATGGATTACTTGTCCAGAGGCTCGTCATGATGTGGGAAAATTGCGAGCAGAGTCCCAAGCCATTCTTGTCGGTTCTCGTACGGTTCTTAGTGACGATCCGTGGCTCACAGCAAGACAACCTCAGGGAATGCTCTATCCCAAACAGCCTCTACGTGTCGTCTTAGACAGTCGTGGGAGCGTCCCTCCTACATCAAAAGTCTTTGATAAGACCAGTCCGACTCTGTATGTAACCACAGAACGATGTCCTGAAAATTATATAAAAGTTTTAGATTCCTTAGACGTCCCCGTTTTACTCACAGAATCTACCCCATCAGGAGTGGATCTTCACAAGGTCTATGAGTATCTTGCTCAAAAAAAGATACTACAGGTTCTTGTAGAAGGAGGCACCACACTACATACGTCTTTGCTAAAAGAAAGATTTGTTAATTCTTTGGTTCTTTACTCTGGGCCTATGATTCTTGGGGACCAAAAGAGACCTCTAGTCGGAGTATTAGGAAATTTGTTGGAATCTGCCTCTCCTCTAACTCTGAAAAGTTCCCAAATTTTAGGAAATTCTTTGAAGGTCGTATGGGAGATTTCCCCTCAGGTTTTCGAGCCCATAAGGAATTGAAAGGAAAGGATTTTTAGAGTAGCATGCTTAGCATCGGAATCCGTTAATGCGAGGGAGTCAATGATAGAAACTCGAGAAGAGGTAGGCTCTGCAAATTTTGTTTCTTTAGAACGAGCTATTGAGGATTTAAGAGCAGGAAAATTTGTTATTGTTGTTGATGAAGCTTCGAGAGAAGATGAAGGCGACCTGATTATCGCGGGAGAAAAAATTACAGTTGAAAAGATGACGTTTCTTCTCCAGCACACCACAGGAGTGGTTTGCGCTGCTTTAAGCCAAGAACGTCTCTTAAGCTTGGATCTTCCTCCCATGGTTAAGGATAACCGTTGCCGTTTTAAAACTCCCTTCACTGTATCCGTAGATGCTGCTCACGGGGTGACTACAGGAGTTTCTGCCGCAGATAGAACCAAAGTCGTTCAGTTATTAGCAGATCCTAAGAGCAAACCCGAAGATTTTATTAGCCCAGGACACTTTTTCCCCCTAGCAAGTTCTCCAGGAGGAGTGTTAAAACGAGCAGGTCATACAGAATCTACTGTTGACCTAATGGAGTTGGCAGGACTGCAGCCTTGTGGTGTACTCGCAGAATTAGTGAACGAAGACTACTCTATGATGCGATTGCCTCAAATTTTAGAGTTCGCAAGGAAACATAATATTGCAGTGATTCCCGTGACATCGATCATTGCTCATCGCATGCTCTCCGATCGTTTGGTTTCTAAAATCTCTTCAGCACGCCTCCCTACAATTTACGGAGACTTTACGATTCATGTCTATGAATCCTTATTGGAAGGAATGCAACATCTTGCTTTGGTAAAAGGCAATGTTGCTGGAAAAAGTAATGTCCTCGTACGTGTCCACTCAGAGTGTGTCACAGGAGATATTTTAGGATCTAAGCGCTGTGATTGTGGAGAACAATTGAGTTCAGCAATGTCCTACATTGCTGAGAAGGGAACTGGTGTTCTTGTTTACTTGCGAGGGCAGGAAGGCCGAGGGATCGGTTTGGGCCATAAAGTACGTGCTTATGCTTTGCAAGATAACGGTTATGATACTGTAGATGCAAACTTAGCTATGGGATTTCCCGTAGACTCAAGGGAATATGGCATAGGAGCACAAATTCTTGTTGATCTCAAGTTGACAACCATAAAATTAATCACTCATAATCCTCAAAAATATTTTGGGCTTCAAGGTTTCGGACTTAGCATCACAGAAAGAGTTCCTCTTCCTGTTCGCATTTCTGAAGACAATGAGCAGTATTTAAGAACAAAACAGGAACGTATGGGACATTGGCTAGATCTCCCATGCTGTAACAATCGGGTACAATAATTTTGAGGAGTATATGAAAACATTGAAAGGACATTTGTCTGCAAAGAATCTACGTATTGCTATTGTCGGCTCCTGCTTTAATCAAGCTATGGCTGATGCCCTAGTTTCTGGTACTCAGGAAACTTTTTTGAAGTTTGGAGGGAGCGAGGACGGCTTGATGACTATCCGTGTTCCCGGAGCTTTTGAGATTCCCTGTACGATCAAAAAACTTTTATCTTCTGAAAGAAAGTTCGATGCTATTGTTGCATGCGGCGTCCTAATTCAAGGAGAAACAGACCATTATAACCAAATTGTAAATCAAGTAGCGGCAGGTATTGGTGCTCTCTCTTTGGAATTTTGTCTTCCCATAACCTTGTCCATAGTTGCAGCTCCTTCTGCAGAAATCGCTTGGCAAAGATCAGGTATTAAAGGACGTCATTTGGGAGTTTCTGGGATGACGACAGCTATAGAAATGGCAACGTTATTCACTCAAATCTAGTTCTTGTAAGAACGTATACGTCCCACAAAATTTGTGGGACTCTTCCTTCTACAGATTGATGCTGACAGCTCCATTTAAATGGATGCGAACTGCGATACTCTCAGCAAAGACATCCAAGCCTCCCGAAGACAATGTCGTCTCAGAAAAATCTAACACAGTCCCTTGCGGGAGAAGTTGTTTATTTAGCATTTCTCTATGAGAACGTAAGCTTTTTACCAATAAGGATAGCATTGTCGAGTATAATTGACGTAGACGATTTTCTGGACTTACCGTAGATCCATGAGTCGCGACCGAAAGTCCCGCAACTAAACTGGGAAGACCACGAAATGTTAAAGGAATATGCTCTCCTTGTACTGTATAGAAACTGTTAACAAGATTCTCAGCTTCATCAGAAGGTAAATTTTTAAAACTCCACGCCAAAGTACTCGCTTCCGACGGAGAGAGATTCATTAATGTTGCTAAGCGAACCAAAGTCATGTCCGTTCGAGAGGTTCCCTCAAAACCTAAACGATTCGCTCGATAAGTAAAATAACGAGAGAATGCCTCTTCTATAGTCGCATGCTGCTGTAACATGGAAAGTAGAGGAGCAAAGTTTATATAGAACTCTTGAGAACAGTTCTTGTCTCCACAGGTATCTAAGCAATACAGGTACAAATCTAAGATCGCAAGAGACCGACGTGTTCTCCAAGCAGAAAGCAGCTGCGCACTAGGAACCTCTGTTAAGTTCAGTAGAGAATCGTAGTTGCCCAAACGTCTTAGAGATAACAAGACTTCTTGCTGTTCTGGAGAAAGCCTCGCATAAGAAGGACAAAGTTCAGGGAAAGTACGCAACACATGTAACGCCTTTGCGTAAAAGCTCTGTGGGCACGAGTCTGTGAAATAAGGCTTAAACGTGGTGACAGCTTTTGCAGAGCAGCCTACATGTCTGAGCACGATCGCTGTTTCTAAAATTCTCAAGGTATTATCGAAACTCTTAGGAGAATTTAAAAAGAACAATAATTGTTTGTGCGCCGTCTGGAATTGCTTAAATGTCATACCTCCTTCTTCAGAAGGGAGGATCTGAGAGAGCTGCATGTAAGATTGACGAGACCCCTGTATCAAAAGATGTAGGTGAATCATACTGCGAATCGCAATGTCTAAAGCGGGGACTTTTTTATTAAAGAGCTTTTCAGAATAGGCCATATCGATAGGAGTCGATGTGAGAAGAGGAGCCCCTCCAGATTCCGTAAGCCAAAGAAGCTCAGGATACTGACGTAGTTTTTGTTCTATCCAAACCTCAGAACCAATTTTAACCTTTGTCTGCGAGTTCGTCTGTAGAGATCCTTGGGGGCCAGCATAGCCGATAGAATTGCATCCCATAAGTAAAGCTAATGGGAAAACCAAGACTTTGATTTTAAGAATTTTTAACATGGAAGCCTCTTCTCTATCACGTTGCTTTGTTAATATCTTTAAATTTAAAGAGATTAACTAAAAACCCCATTTTGATAACAAAATGCCCAATAACAAATCAACTTGAGAAACGCAAGGACGTTTTCCTCGGAAGAATTAAAGATTCCAACATAAGGATTTAGTTATGTTAATAACTTAATAATTTATTTTTGTAATAAATAGGCCTTTTTAAAAGGAAAATGTGTTATAATCTTTAAAATTAAATTTTTATTTTAACTAAAAATAATGAAAAGAGTCATTTATAAAACCATATTTTGCGGGTTAACTTTACTTACAAGTTTGAGTAGTTGTTCCCTGGATCCTAAAGGATATAACCTAGAGACAAAAAACTCGAGGGACTTAAATCAAGAGTCTGTTATACTGAAGGAAAACCGTGAAACACCTTCTCTTGTTAAGAGACTCTCTCGTCGTTCTCGAAGACTCTTCGCTCGACGTGATCAAACTCAGAAGGATACGCTGCAAGTGCAAGCTAACTTTAAGACCTACGCAGAAAAGATTTCAGAGCAGGACGAAAGAGACCTTTCTTTCGTTGTCTCGTCTGCTGCAGAAAAGTCTTCAATTTCGTTAGCTTTGTCTCAGGGTGAAATTAAGGATGCTTTGTACCGTATCCGAGAAGTCCACCCTCTAGCTTTAATAGAAGCTCTTGCTGAAAACCCTGCCTTGATAGAAGGGATGAAAAAGATGCAAGGCCGTGATTGGATTTGGAATCTTTTCTTAACACAATTAAGTGAAGTATTTTCTCAAGCTTGGTCTCAAGGGGTTATCTCTGAAGAAGATATCGCCGCATTTGCCTCCACCTTAGGTTTGGACTCCGGGACCGTTGCGTCCATTGTCCAAGGGGAAAGGTGGCCCGAGCTTGTGGATATAGTGATAACTTAACCTTCTAAAGCTCTCTACAACTAAGCTTCCTTTCCCCAAAACAATAGGGAAGGGAAGCCCAGAAGTTTTTCTCTTTGGCCTTCCTGAATTTTCATAATCAATCGCAACAGGAGAGACAATGTTATATTTTATAGAACAGCTAAATAAACTGAGTACGTCGTTTTGTGTATTCCCTATGATCTTATTGTTAGGGGGGTTCTTGACATGGAAATTACGCGGTTTACAGTTCCACGGGTTAAAGCTCGGCTTTAACTTGATGCTTCAAAATAAATTGGATGATAGTTCATCAAAAGCTAACGAAGTTTCTTCGTACGAAGCTGTAGCCGGAATCCTAGCAGGAAATTTTGGCACGGGAAATATCGCCGGAATGGCTGTCGCCTTAGCTTGTGGAGGTCCAGGCGCCCTGGTCTGGGTCTGGCTTGCAGCCCTCCTCGGAGCTATCGTCCAATATGCTGGCTCCTATTTAGGTTCAAAATATAGGAAACCTGAAGGAAATACAGGAGAATTTATAGGAGGACCCATAGCCTGCCTCGCTTTTGGCATGCGTAAAAAAATACTCGCAGGATTCTTTGCTTTATTCACTATCATGACAGCCTTCTGTGCAGGAAACTGTGTTCAGGTAAGTTGTATCGTTCCTCTCTGTGCAGAAGGAACTCCAGGAAAACTCCTCGTTGGAATTCTACTAGCTCTCGTAGTGATCCCCGTGTTAGCAGGAGGAAATAACCGTATATTAAGATTCTCTGCTCGTGTGATTCCCTTCATAGCAGGATTTTACTGTATTTCTTGCGGGATCATTCTCTTCCAACATGCCTCGGCTATTCTTCCCGCAATCAAACTGATATGCTCTTCAGCATTCGGCATTAAAGCCGGACTCGCTGGAATCGGAGGCTATACTCTTTCGCAAGTCATCTCTACAGGGATTAACCGTGCTGTCATGGCTACAGATTGCGGCAGCGGAATGGTATCTATTTTGCAAGCAAATACAAAAAGCAAAAATCCTGTTGTAGACGGACTCGTTACTCTAGTCCCCCCAGTCATTGTGATGGTTGTTTGCTCTATTACAATGCTCGTTCTAATTGTCTCAGGAGCTTACAGCTCAGGAGCCCAAGGAACTCTAATGGTCATGAGTGCCTTTAAAAATAGCCTCGGCTCTCTAGGTAGTGTGATTGTTATTCTCGCTATGGCCCTATTCGGATATACAACAATATTGACATGGTTTGCTTGCGCAGAAAAAAGTTTACAATATATGATCCCAGGAAGACGAGCAAATCTATGGTTGAAGGCTATATACGTCTTGATCATTCCTCTAGGGGGTGTTATCGATATGCGTATGATTTGGGCCTTATCTGACACAGGTTTTTCTGGTATGGTCATTCTGAACTGCATAGCTCTAATCGCCTTACTGAAAGATGTACTATCCACAAACCGCGATGTTGCTTTGCTTAAAGAACGCGAGTGCTCTGTTGCAGATCCTGTGCGTAATCTAGATGCTTAAAGGAGAAGAATCATGCAATTATTGTCCCCAGCGTTTGCTTATGGCGCCCCAATTCCTAAGAAGTATACATGCCAAGGCGCAGGGATTTCCCCTCCCTTGACTTTTGTAGACGTCCCCGGTGCAGCGCAAAGTCTTGCTTTGATTGTCGAAGACCCTGATGTTCCTAAAGAAATTCGTAGCGATGGCCTGTGGATCCACTGGATAGTCTATAACCTATCCACCACAATTACTAATCTTGCCGAAGGAGCTGAAATCTTCGCTGTGCAAGGATTAAATACTTCTGGAAAGCCTGTCTATGAAGGTCCCTGTCCTCCAGATAAACAGCACCGCTACTTCTTTACTCTATTTGCTCTTGACGTAGTTCTTCCAGAAGAAGAAAACGTCACCCGTGATCAGCTATATGAAGCAATGGAATTCCATATTATAGAACAAGCAGAGTTAATGGGAACTTACGAGAAAAGTTAGAATTTATTCCTCTTCAGGAATAAATTCCTCTCGCTTCTTCCTGTGTTTCCAATATAGCGGGCCATAGTGATAGCAAATTTCTTGGCCCGCATATATCGGTGCTATTGTCCTGATAATCACGTGAAACAATCCCTCACTGAAAACCCCGATAGCTTCCGCATTAGGTTGTTCGCTGTGATTGATAAAACGTGTGACGTTTCCCTGCTTCCCACTATCAATAGTAAAATATCTTAAAGTGAATAAAGGCATCGGATAACGAAAACAATAATCGTTCTCATCCATCCAAATTGCCTGCCGGTGACGCAAAATTCCCGTGTATTCTCCGATATATGTCCAAGGAGCAATTTCATCACGAGCAAAAACTCCATACCCTACGTGCGCATTAATCCAACAGACAGAAACCGGTGGAGCTGGAGGACATAATAGATCTTGCTTGTGTAGTTTTCCTAACCACTTGGCTAGAGGAGAAATCAAACGACGTTTTTCCGATTTGTGACAAAGAGTCTCAATTTGCTGTTCTACCTTCCAGTTAGAAAAAACTAAAGAAGGAAGAAACCGAAAATGAAGAAGTTCACTCGCTCGGTCTAAAGAATACGGCTGGCTATCTCGCCAATCATTGTTCAAAGAAATGTGTATAGAAGAACAAGGTTCCGTAGTTACCGTGGACATGCAACCTCAAGACGAGAAAAGTATATTGGAGATGTAATGCCCTGCGCTAATGCAATTTCTGGTGCTATAGAAGTGATAGAAGCTATCGATTCAGATACTGTAGAAAGTGCTAGCTCCGCAGTGTTACACTCGGTAGACAGGTGAGCAAGATATAACTTCTTTAACTTCGGAGTGATAATCTTTTGTAAAAGCTGACCACACTCTTGGTTAGAAATATGACCTAATTTACTCAATACACGCTTTTTGTAAACATCAGGACGTTGAGATTGACGTACCAATTCAGGGGAATGATTGGACTCAATTAATAAGTAATCACAATCATAGAGTTCATGTGTGATCCAAGAGGTGACCCAACCTAAATCTGTGCAAAAACCCAGTTTCTCTTCGCGATAATGAAAAATAAAAGCCACAGGATCTACAGCATCATGAGGTACATTGAACGTCTGTACTTCGAGATCTTGAAAACAAAATGAAGACCCTGTGGAAAATATTTTGAATTCTGGATGGCTATCTAGTAGATGGCATAAAGCACGAGCCGTCTCCAAGTTGCAAACAATGGGAGTGTTATACGCCTTAACAAAACTTTTAATCCCGGAGATATGATCAGAATGTTCGTGCGTAACAAAAATTGCCTGAATATCTTCAGGATCGATATTCATAGAGAGTAATTCCCGAGTGACGACTTGCTTGCTCACTCCTAAATCAATAAGAATCTTACAAGAATCCGTGCCTAGATAAGCAGAATTCCCTTTGGATCCAGAAGCTAAAGGGAAAAAACCTTGCATGCTAACCTTCCAGAGGATTCTGTATCAGGATTTGACGAGGCTTAGCTCCTTCCGAAGGCCCAATAATTCTAGCTTCTTCAAGTTGATCAATTAAACTAGCTGCTCGGGCATAACCAATTTTTAATTTTCTTTGAAGGAAGGTGGTTGAAGCATTCCCCGTCTGTAAAATTAAGGTTTTCGCCTGAGCAAATAAAGGATCTTTTTCTCCAGAGTTATCAGAATCAGAATCATCAAAAGCATGGAAAGAAGGAATCACATATTGTGTAGGGAATCTAGAACATAGATCTTGAATGACTTTGTTTATGTCCTCATCACAAATGTAGGCACCCTGAGCTCGTATAGTTCCAAAAACAGAAGGAAGAAGTACAAGCATATCACCATTTCCCATCAGATTCTCTGCACCAGGTTCATCAATGATAATCTGACTATTCACTTTATTGGAGACCTTAAAAGAAATTCGAGAGGGGAAATTTGCTTTAATTAAACCTGTAATTACCTCTCTTGAAGGGCGTTGCGTTGCTAAAATCAGATGAATCCCTACAGCTCTAGCCATCTGAGCTAAGCGAATGATAGGAGTTTCAATATCTTGGGATGACGAGAGAAGCAAATCAGATAACTCATCAATGATCCCTACCATAAAGGGCATAGTTTCACGAATCTCCCTGTCGTAAGAAGCCTCAATCGTTTTATTGCGAGTGCGGGAGTTAAACGCTTGTATATTGCGCAAACCCAAATATCTCAAAATCTCATAACGAGATTCCATTTCCTTAACTAACCAAACTAAAGCATTGTACACTTCTCTTGATTCGGTAATCACAGGAGATAACATATGAGGTAATTGCGAATACCCAGTGAGCTCTACTTTTTTAGGATCAATAATGACGAGTTTAATTTCAGAAGGTAAGGTCGTCATAATCATAGACATGACAATCGTGTTAATACATACAGATTTCCCAGATCCTGTAGTACCAGCAATAATGAGATGAGGCATCGTAGCTAAATCAGCCCAAAGATTGTCACCATTTGCTTTCTTCCCTAACAACAAGGGAATCTGCAATTTACGATTTGTCTTCTGATAGTCTTCTAATAAATCACGAAAATTCACAGCTTGAGGAAAAGGTGTGGGAATTTCAATACCCACAGCAGCTTTCCCCGGAATCGGAGCAATAATCCGTATGCTCGAAGCTTGGAGTTTTAAAGCTATATCATTTTCTAAAGATTTGATTTTCTGAACCTTAACTCCAGAATGAGGTAACACTTCAAAAGCTGCTAATGTCGGTCCTGAACAGATGTTGCCAAGGTCCGCATCAATTCCAAAACTCGTAAGAGTCTGTTTTAAAATCAGAGCTTTTCTCTCTAGCTCAGCTTGTAAGGACTCGGGACGAGCTTCTCTGTTTTTACTAAGTAAATGATATTGCGGAAGATCATTTTCAGGGACTGCTAAACTTTTTAATTTAGGAAGAGCCGCTCTTTCCTTGCCTTTGGATTCCCTCACTACAGTGGGAGTCGAAGATAGCGCAATTGTTTTCCCTTCTTTCGCTTTATTCTCTTGAGGCTCAACAAATTTTGTCAGGAAACGCTTGCAAGGATGAGGAGTTAGGAAAAAGGACTCTTTCTTAGAACCGGGGATCTCTTCCTGAGGTAAGGGAGAAATAGACCCATCTAAAATGATAGTCTCAGAAACTCGACGTGGCGAAGGTTGCGATTTCGTACAAGAAAAAGGATTCTTGGAAACAAAAGGAACCGAAGGCTTAGGAAGATAGTTTCGCCTATTTATTAATTTTTTTAAATTTTTGAAACAAGTTTGGAAAAAAGAGCAAAAAGCCTTTTTGACCCCGTCTTGAAAGGTTTTTTTTTTTAATAAAGCAATGCCTCCGCAAAGATAAAGGACGGAGAATAGCATCACGAATCCAAAAATTAGAGCAGTTCCTACAGACCCAATTAAATGTTTTAGACAAAAAGATTGGCCTTCGTAAAACAGATAGAAAGGGATTCCACCCACATAAGAGACAGGAGGATTATTCCCTAAAATAAACTTTGGAAGACGTGTATCTAATAAAGCAGGAAGCGTTCCTACTGGAGATAACATGGATAAGAGAATCGCAGAACAAAAGGGGAGAGAAAGAAATGCCGCAGCTTTATAGAAGAAAAGCGGTCGAGGAGTCCTTCTGAAGTACAAAAAAGATAACCAAAGAAAATATAAAGGGATAAAAAATGCCGCGGCACCAAAGAAATAAAGTAGAAAAGAACTAAATGACCAACCTAATAGACCTATCCAATTCTGTGTGCACGGCTGATCTCTATGAAAACTCCATAGACTGAGACCAGAAAAACACGCGAAAAATAAATATAAACTGGCTTTAGCTGCTAAAGGCAAAGTCGGAAGACGAGGGTGCCTGCTCTTTTTTCTTTCTCTTATCATGGGCTACATAAGATTCTAAGTATTGTCGAGCTTCGTTATAGATTTCGTTATATCAAGAAAAACAAAAGAAACAAAGAAGATAAAGAGGGCGAACGACGGGGCTTGAACCCGCGACCTTCGGAACCACAATCCGACGCTCTAACCAGCTGAGCTACGTTCGCCAAACCATATAAAATTAAGGAAAATATTAGCTTCAGTCTGAAATTTAGCCAAGATAAAAAGGTCAGAATAGGAAATCTCAATGTTCTCACTAAGATAAGTAGTATGAATTTCTTGAAAAACAGCAAACATAACGTTCTTTGAATTCAAATAGAAAACCAGGACAGGGAAAACCGGAGCTCATTGCGAATAGAAATAGGGTTTATGAATAAAAATGCATTATTTTTTTCGCGAAATTTTAGCCCTTACAGCCCCTTCTGGAGCAGAAAATGGTTTTTTGCAAAAAAAGAAAAAAATAAAAAGCAAACGAAATGCGTTGCGAAAAAAATGCCATTTTTTATAGGATGTTGCTTTCTTCTTAAGTGAAACAAACAAAGAAGAAGAGTCCACACTTCGATGTGGATACGCAACGAAAGTTTGAGTATCTGTAGTTTATAGGTTTTTAAATTTTTCTTCTTAACAATGCAAATGAGATAGAATGCAGGCCAGTATAAAATGCTTGTGAGGATCTTTTGAAGGATCTGTTAATTTTTTTTATTTTTTCTGAGAATTTGATCTTAGTTCAGATTGAACGCTGGCGGCGTGGATGAGGCATGCAAGTCGAACGGAATAATGACTTCGGTTGTTATTTAGTGGCGGAAGGGTTAGTAGTACATAGATAATCTGCCCTCAACTTGGGGATAACGGTTGGAAACGATCGCTAATACCGAATGTAGTGTAATTAGGCATCTAATATATATTAAAGAAGGGGATCTTCGGACCTTTCGGTTGAGGAAGAGTTTATGCGATATCAGCTTGTTGGTGGGGTAAAAGCCCACCAAGGCGATGACGTCTAGGCGGATTGAGAGATTGACCGCCAACACTGGGACTGAGACACTGCCCAGACTCCTACGGGAGGCTGCAGTCGAGAATCTTTCGCAATGGACGAAAGTCTGACGAAGCGACGCCGCGTGTGTGATGAAGGCCTTAGGGTTGTAAAGCACTTTCGCCTGGGAATAAGAGAGATTGGCTAATATCCAATCGATTTGAGCGTACCAGGTAAAGAAGCACCGGCTAACTCCGTGCCAGCAGCTGCGGTAATACGGAGGGTGCTAGCGTTAATCGGATTTATTGGGCGTAAAGGGCGTGTAGGCGGAAAGGAAAGTTAGATGTTAAATTTTGGGGCTCAACCCCAAGTCAGCATTTAAAACTATCTTTCTAGAGGATAGATGGGGAAAAGGGAATTCCACGTGTAGCGGTGAAATGCGTAGATATGTGGAAGAACACCAGTGGCGAAGGCGCTTTTCTAATTTATACCTGACGCTAAGGCGCGAAAGCAAGGGGAGCAAACAGGATTAGATACCCTGGTAGTCCTTGCCGTAAACGATGCATACTTGATGTGGATGGTCTCAACCCCATCCGTGTCGGAGCTAACGTGTTAAGTATGCCGCCTGAGGAGTACACTCGCAAGGGTGAAACTCAAAAGAATTGACGGGGGCCCGCACAAGCAGTGGAGCATGTGGTTTAATTCGATGCAACGCGAAGGACCTTACCTGGACTTGACATGTATTTGACAACTGTAGAAATACAGCTTTCCGCAAGGACAGATACACAGGTGCTGCATGGCTGTCGTCAGCTCGTGCCGTGAGGTGTTGGGTTAAGTCCCGCAACGAGCGCAACCCTTATCGTTAGTTGCCAGCACTTAGGGTGGGAACTCTAACGAGACTGCCTGGGTTAACCAGGAGGAAGGCGAGGATGACGTCAAGTCAGCATGGCCCTTATGTCCAGGGCGACACACGTGCTACAATGGTTAGTACAGAAGGTAGCAAGATCGTGAGATGGAGCAAATCCTAAAAGCTAGCCCCAGTTCGGATTGTAGTCTGCAACTCGACTACATGAAGTCGGAATTGCTAGTAATGGCGTGTCAGCCATAACGCCGTGAATACGTTCTCGGGCCTTGTACACACCGCCCGTCACATCATGGGAGTTGGTTTTACCTTAAGTCGTTGACTCAACCTATTTATAGGAGAGAGGCGCCCAAGGTGAGGCTGATGACTGGGATGAAGTCGTAACAAGGTAGCCCTACCGGAAGGTGGGGCTGGATCACCTCCTTTTTAAGGACAAGGAAGGTTGTTTTTAACAACCCGACTAGGTTGGGCAAGTATTTTATATTCCGCATTCTATTTCTTTTGCATTGTTAAGGTTGTTTTCAAAACATTCAGTATATGATCAAGTATGTTATGTAAATAATCATGGTAACAAGTATTTTTCACATATAATAATAGACGTTTAAGAATATCTGTCTTTAGGTGAAGTTAACTTGCATGGATCAAAAATTTACAGACCAAGTTGTTAAGAGCTATTGGCGGATGCCTTGGCATTGACAGGCGATGAAGGATGCGTTTACCTGCAGTAATCTTCGGTGAGCTGGTATAGAGCTATGACCCGGAGGTATCCGAATGGGGCAACCCGATAGACTAATAGTCTATCATTATATGTTGAATACATAGGCATATAAGGCGACACCCGCTGAACTGAAACATCTTAGTAAGCGGAGGAAAAGAAATCAAAGAGATTCCCTGTGTAGCGGCGAGCGAAAGGGGAACAGCCTAAACCATATTTTTAATATGGGGTTGTAGGGTCGATAACATGGGATCTTAAGTTTTAGTTGAATACTTCTGGAAAGTTGAACGATACAGGGTGATAGTCCCGTAAACGAAAAAACAAAAGACGCTAATCGATACCTGAGTAGGGCTAGACACGTGAAACCTAGTCTGAATCTGGGGAGACCACTCTCCAAGGCTAAATACTAGTCAATGACCTATAGTGAACCAGTACTGTGAAGGAAAGGTGAAAAGAACCCTTGTTAAGGGAGTGAAATAGAACCTGAAACCAGTAGCTTATAAGCGGTCGGAGACCTATAACTCTTCGGAGTAATGGTTGACGGCGTGCCTTTTGCATGATGAGCCAGGGAGTTAAGTTAAACGGCGAGATTAAGGGATTTACATTCCGGAGTCGAAGCGAAAGCGAGTTTTAAAAGAGCGTTTTAGTCGTTTGATTTAGACACGAAACCAAGTGAGCTATTTATGACCAGGTTGAAGCATTGGTAAGACTTTGTGGAGGACCGAACCAGTACATGTTGAAAAATGTTTGGATGAGTTGTGAATAGGGGTGAAAGGCCAATCAAACTTGGAGATATCTTGTTCTCTCCGAAATAACTTTAGGGTTAGCCTCGGATATTAAGTTTTTGGGGGTAGAGCACTGAATTCTAGCGGGGGCCTACCGGCTTACCAACGGAAATCAAACTCCGAATACCAAAAGCGAGTCCGGGAGATAGACAGCGGGGGCTAAGCTTCGTTGTCGAGAGGGGAACAGCCCAGACCGCCGATTAAGGTCCCTAATTTTATGCTAAGTGAGTAAGGAAGTGATAATTCTAAGACAGTTGGAATGTTGGCTTAGAGGCAGCAATCATTTAAAGAGTGCGTAACAGCTCACCAATCGAGAATCATCGCGCCAATAATGATCGGGGCTCAAGCATAAAACCGACATCGCGGGTGTATATTATGTATACGCGGTAGGAGAGTGTAGTATTCAGCAGTGAAGGTATACCGAAAGGAGTGCTGGAGCGGATACTAGTAAAGATCCATGGCATAAGTAACGATAAAGGAAGTGAAAATCTTCCTCGCCGTAAGCCCAAGGTTTCCAGGGTCAAGCTCGTCTTCCCTGGGTTAGTCGGCCCCTAAGTCGAGGCACAAATGCGTAGACGATGGAGCAACAGGTTAAATATTCCTGTACCACCTAAAACTTTAGCAATGGAATGACGGAGTACGTTAAGCACGCGGACGATTGGAAATGTCCGTATCACAATGAGACTGGTTAGTAGGCAAATCCGCTAACACAAGGTCGGGTTGTGGTTAAGGGAAATCTTCGGAGGAACTGATAGTGTGGCGCAAGGCTTTCAAGAAATAATTTCTAGCTGTTGATGGTGACCGTACCAAAACCGACACAGGTGGGCGAGATGAGTATTCTAAGGCGCGCGAGATAACTTTCGTTAAGGAACTCGGCAAATTATCCCCGTAACTTCGGAATAAGGGGAGCCTCTTAAGGTGATTACCCAGCGGTATGAGCCTCGGGGGGCCGCAGAGAAATGGCCCAGGCGACTGTTTAACAAAAACACAGCACTATGCAAACCTCTAAGGGGAAGTATATGGTGTGACGCCTGCCCAATGCCAAAAGGTTAAAGGGATATGTCAGCCGCAAGGCAAAGCATTGAACCCAAGCCCTGGTGAATGGCCGCCGTAACTATAACGGTGCTAAGGTAGCGAAATTCCTTGTCGGGTAAGTTCCGACCTGCACGAATGGTGTAACGATCTGGGCACTGTCTCAACGAAAGACTCGGTGAAATTGTAGTAGCAGTGAAGATGCTGTTTACCCGCAAAAGGACGAAAAGACCCCGTGAACCTTTACTGTACTTTGGTATTGATTTTTGATTTGTTATGTGTAGGATAGCCAGGAGACTATGAACACTCTTCGTTAGGAGGGTGGGAGTCATTGTTGAAATACTGGTCTTAACAAGTTGGGAGTCTAACATTACTCCATGAATCTGGAGAATGGACATTGCCAGACGGGCAGTTTTACTGGGGCGGTATCCTCCTAAAAAGTAACGGAGGAGCCCAAAGCTTATTTCATCGTGGTTGGCAATCACGAGTAGAGCGTAAAGGTATAAAATAGGTTGACTGCAAGACTTACAAGTCGAGCAGAGACGAAAGTCGGGCTTAGTGATCCGGCGGTGGAAAGTGGAATCGCCGTCGCTTAACGGATAAAAGGTACTCCGGGGATAACAGGCTGATCGCCACCAAGAGTTCATATCGACGTGGCGGTTTGGCACCTCGATGTCGGCTCATCGCATCCTGGGGCTGGAGAAGGTCCCAAGGGTTTGGCTGTTCGCCAATTAAAGCGGTACGCGAGCTGGGTTCAAAACGTCGTGAGACAGTTTGGTCTCTATCCTTTGTGGGCGCAGGATACTTGAAAGGAGCTGTTCCTAGTACGAGAGGACCGGAATGGACGAACCAATGGTGTGTCGGTTGTTTTGCCAAAAGCATAGCCGAGTAGCTACGTTCGGAAAGGATAAGCATTGAAAGCATCTAAATGCCAAGCCTCCCTTAAGATAAGGTATCCCTATGAGACTCCATGTAGACTACGTGGTTGATAGGTTGGGTGTGTACGCACAGTAATGTGTTTAGCTAACCAATACTAATAAGTCCATAGACTTGGTTTTTATCATATAAAAAGCTGAATAAGCTTTTTTGTTGAATTAGTCGATTTATGCAAGTTTACTAAAGACTCTTCTTAAGCGTCTATTAGTATACGTGAAAATACGTTACAAGATTTAGCTTGGCGATACTGGAGAAAGGGATACACCTGATACCATTCCGAACTCAGAAGTTAAGCCTTTTATCGCTGATGGTACTATACACAAGAGTATGGGAGAGTAAGTCGTTGCCAAGCTTTCTATTATATGTTTCTTAATACATAATTAAGAATTTCAAAAGAGGATAATTTTTTTATCCTCTTTTTTTTTGCTGTTTTTTGATAAACCTATTTACCCAGCTTGTTTCTATTTAAAAGTGATTTCATTGTTTTTAAAATAAAAAATTCGCTGTACACATGCCCGTTCCTATAGATAATTCCTCTCGCAACCTACAAGAAGTTCCAGAAAGCCTAGAAGACCTCGAACAACACGCAGAAGAATCTCCTACTCATCAAAGTGCAGAAAGCAGTTCTTTGCAACTGTCTCTAGCCTCCTCAGCAATTTCTAGTAGAGTAGAACAACTATCTTCCCTCGTCTTAGGAATGGAAAATTCAGATTTCTCCTCTTTAAGAGACGTTCCTATCTTCTCAGCTATCTACGAATCTTCAACACACACACCTGTCCCCACTCCTCTAGTTGGCGTGGGATATATCAACGGAAGTCAATCAGGATACTACGATACACAAAGAGAATCTCTTCACCTCAGCCAATTGTTAGGAAGCCGAAGAGTTGAAGTTGTCTATAACCAAGGAAACTTCATGGAGGCCTCTTTGCTAAATCTGTGCCCCAGAAGACCTCGAAGAGATCCCTCTCCAATTTCTTTAGCTCTATTAGAGCTCTGGGAAGCATTTTTTTTAGAACACCCCCCAGGTAGCACTTTTAATCCAATATTTTTTTGGTAACGGAGCTTTCTATGTTCGCGAAGCTCTCCGCCTAACTCCGCATGCACAGAATATAGTGCTCGTTGGTATCTGTCCTTCTCTATATCCAGAACATCCTCGCTCCTTTTATTATCGTGTTTCTGGAGATATAGGCTCCCGATTCGACGATAGAGGATTTGTAAACTCTGGAGTCGAAACCCTGCCATACTCTTCAGGCAGCTTTGGGATTTTTTGGATCTCGTTTACGGATCCCACATTTAATTTTGCTATCGTAAATACCTTTATGCGAACTGCAGGGATCAATGAAGTCTCTAGACCCATGACACAAGATACAGAAACTTCATTGATAGAAATGAGAGACCTAAGTGAACAACAAGAAGCGAATAACACAGATTCTTTAGAGCAAGAAGAGAGCTTAATGGGTATTGTAGGACATACTGTGGGAGGAGTTTCCATGACCGTGACCTCCAGTCCAAATATCTTTTATCGTATACAAACACTTCTGGGACTGCCAGAGACTCTTGCAGAAGCTGAAGAAAATCCTACCTTCCCAAATTCTACTATAGATAGCCTTGCAGAAATAATGATGAACCTCGTAAGGATCTCTGATGCTGTCTCTATTTTCTGGATTTTTCCTATCGTAGATACTACATATAATGGAGTTTTATTAGCCGTCTGTATCGGCTTCTTCGGAATCAATGGGATTTGTTCCACGTTCCTTATGCTTACGAATCCACGCTCTCGTCGAGATAGATGGAGGAATTTACGCATCATGGTTCTTTGCTATCGTTCTTTGGGAAGCGGAATGAATCTCTTTGATCTTAGCAATAATGTGCGCATGGCAGCACGTAGGCATGTGACATCATGTACAGTAGCTCTCTATGCTATGGTCACTCTATTTGGATGGACAGTAGCAATACAAGATGCTTTGCAATATGGTTTCCCTAGCGTTCGGGATGCCTTCTATAGATATTGCTTACGCCACAGATATTGCTTAACTCAAAGAAACGAAGACTCTCTGCAAACTACAGGAACGCGCTTTCAGGTTACCCGTACACATCTAGAAGATCAACAGATGGTGGCTTCTATTTTGAATTTGAGTGTTTTTGGGCTCTTTTTTGGATTCGTAGGGCTAATGACCACGTTTGGAGGATTAGAAATCTCACCATCTTGTCGGTGGGATGCAGCAAATAACCGAACGGTAGGTATTTTTTAGACTCCAATGTTACCTTTTCTCAAGCTTTAAGTAGTGGTCGTGTCTATGCAGTCAGCCAATCGGTGCATATGATCTTTTGCTTCTTCTCTATTATCTTATATACGATGTCTCTACTTTCTCTTCTAAGAAGACGTCGTCGTCAATAAAGAAAAACCAGATCCACTAGCTTCCAAAATCATCAAGAATAATCGAACTGCGCTCGACCCCATAGTCACCAAGAAGTTTAAGAATACTGCTATTGTGTAGCGGTGGACCACATACGTAGTAAAGATAGTCTTCAGGATTATCTAACCTACTCAATTGACCTAGATTAAATGCCCGAAATAGGAAGTTTGTCTTTGTAGGGTCATCTTTATCCCAACCTGCAGCAATATCTTCAGGAAGAGGCTCAGAAAGGACTAGGTGATAATGGAAATTGGGAAACTGTCGTTCTAAATTTTCATATTCTTCTTGGTAAATGTTCTCTTTTAATGAGCGCGCCCCATACCAAAGATCAATTTCTCTCTTGGAATGCTTGTTTAAAAGTAAATCTAGGATGTGGCTCCTACCAAAAGATGAACCTGCTCCTCCAATTAGGAAGATTAAAGGGCGGTCGTCATCTTTCATAAAAGATTCTCCATAAGGCCCAGAAACTGTAATTTTGTCTCCAGGTTTTAAAGAGAACACATAGGAGGAACAGACTCCCCAAGGGATCTCTGAATTAGGCTTTCCATTAATGAAAGGAGGCGTAGCAATACGTATATTAAACTTAATTGTAGGAAGCTCGGCAGGATAGGAAGCTAAAGAATACGCTTTGTTGGCAGAATCCGCAGGAAGTTGACTGTTGTCTATAACTTGATCAAATAGATGAAAGTGTTCCCAGTCGCTGTAATACTCAGGAGCCATAGTTTGCTTCCAATCGGAAGAGTTCGTTTTATAGCTCGGTACTGTAATTTGTAAGTAGCCCCCAGGCTTAAAGGGAATAGGTTTATTTGGGTCTACAGCAACAACAAGTTCTTTAATAAAGGTAGCCACATTGTCATTAGAGATAACAGTGCCCTCCCAAGAAGAAGCATTTAAATATCTCTCTTCAATTTCTAAACTCATGTCGTGCTGAACTTTGCACTGGCAGGAAAGGCGCCAGCCTTCCTCGAGTTGTCTTTTTGAAAATGTAGAACGGTCCGTTTCTAAAGGCTCATCAGCATTTTTAACAACGCGAACTTTACATTGCTTACAGGTGGCTTTTCCTCCACAAGGGGAGGGAATAGGAATTCCTGAACTTAATAATGAAACTAAGAGAGTCTGACCACTTTCGACAGTTTTTGTCAGTTCTTCATTGTCGTTAATCTTTAATTTACAAGGGTGTACCTTAATGAAAAGCTTGCGAGATAGAAGGATCACACCTGCAAGAATCACGCCAATGGCGCAAAAGATAAGACTAGCAATACAAATGAAATAGAGGCCTGAAAGCCAAGTCATAACGATAAAAATCCCAGACTTTATGAAAAGCTCATAGAGTCAAATTATAACTTAGCGCATAAAAAAGCAATAAACCTTAAGACAATAAATAAGAAATCCCACGATTTTAATCGTGGGATGAAAGTCTCAAAAGAAATTCCTTATGATTTGTTATCGTTAGGCTTGAGGATTTCAGAAATAGCTCCTTTTAAAACTTCTACTTTTCCAGAAGCAATATTTAAAATTACCGTGTGCTCACGGATATCGTCAACAGTGCCGATGATTCCCATGGCAGTGACTTTATCTCCTTTAGCGAGATCATTCTTACGCTTTTCCATGGCCTTTCTGCGTTTTTGTTCGGGACGCCATAAGATAAAATAGAAAAATAGAATAGCAATTGCCAACATCACGGCAGGTTGCACAAAAGTATTTTTTGATTGAGCTGCTTCTTCTTCTGCAAACAGGGGCAAAGAGCTCAGTAAAAATAGAAAACATGTCACTATACGAGAAAGCATGCAATCACCTTAACTTGGGTTAATTCGAAGTAAGATTATCATAATAGGAAGCGAGCATTCAATGCTTTTCCTAGAGATCGATCTCTCTTTCTAGTAAAATAATATTTTCTAGGTGCGTCGAATAGGGAAATTGGTCAATAGGCTGCATCTTTTTTATGCGATATCCCCCAGAGATTAGGTCCGCGCACTCTTGAAACTGTGTTTTAGGGTTGCAAGAGATATAGACAATTTTTGGAGATCCTATACGTAAAATATATTTAAGTACTTTACTTTGCATACCACAACGTGGGGGATCAATAATAATGACATCAGGAGCTTTACAATTTTCATTCCTTTTGCAGAACGCTTTCGCATCTTCTAAATAGACTTCTACGCAATCTTCTTTGTTATTCGCTTTGATGTTCTCCTGAGCCGAAGCTACAGCATCAGGAATAATCTCAACGCCAATCACATTTTTGACATAGGGAGAGAGCATAATCCCTATAGTTCCTGCTCCACAATAGAGATCAAGAAGCGTTTCCGAACCCTCGGGGTTTATAAACTCTTTCGCAGTTTCTATAATTTTCGCTGCCTGAGTAATCTGAGGTTGGAAGAAACTTCTGGGACGCAAACTAAAAGAGGCAGAGTTACCGTCACTAGGTAAGGACAGTTTTTGCTGTATCGAGGGGGCTCCGTATAGCAGTTTAGTTTCATAATATGTAGAAATCCCACGTGCAGCTACCTTTTCTTCCCAATAGATCGATGCTATGTTTAGAGAAGACGATAGGAGAATCTCTTTCCATTCATCTATACAGGCTTCGTTTACCCTATATTCTGGAGTTCCTGATGTTGTTAGGATCACCATAAAGTTTTGCTGCGGGCTCCCCGTACGGACGGTGAGTGTGCATAACGAGCCTTTGTTTTTAGGGGGGAAGTACGCCATAAGCTCTGGGTGCTTATCCCACCATTCGCGAGTGAGTTTTAAAATATCCATAGTCTGCTCATGGATAAGCAGACATGTAGTCACTGGAATTCCTTTCTTTGGTTTTGTAGAGCTGATGAATCCTAAACTTTTTTCTCCTTCATAAGTTTGAAAAAAGGAGAATTCCATTTTATTTCTTCCTCTTAAAGAGGGAGAACATGGGATGATAGGAGCAATCATATCCGAGGGAACTAAAGGAGCGAATAACTGATGAAGGAGTTCTTCCTTTTTCTTTAAGGAGTCAGAATAATTGGACTGAGGAAACGAGCATCCTCCACATACACCAAAATGTGGACAATTTTGCATGGTAGACATAGTTAAGATAGAAGCTTAGTTTTTGTTAGAGAGGTAATCTGAGAACTAGACAACAATTCACAAGGACCTTCATTTCGAATCCCTAGATGAGATACTTGAAAGGTTGTTTGAGAATATCAAAAGCAAAATGGAAATTTTATCACGAAGGAAAATTATATCTCTACCTTTTTAAGGAAGAACTCCTAGGTAGCACAGAGAAAAATTTGGGCATAAAAAAGAGGATGAGTAGAAAATTACCCACCCTCTAAACGAAATCAAGCTAAGGCGAATTATTTTCTAAATCCGCGTGCTTTGGAAGGTTTTTTAACTTTTTTTGCGGCTGTCTTTTTAGATGCAGGTTTAGAAGCTTTGACTGCTTTGCTAGTTTTAGCTGCAGCAGCAGAGCTTTTTTTAGGGGCTTTTTTTTCCGCAGTTTTTTTTACTTTGGCAGGAGCCTTAGTTGATGGCTTACGTTTTAATAACCCAGATTTCTCTGCTTTTATAGATTCTTTTCTGTAAAGTTTCGCAACTTTTTCTAATTTTATAGAGTCTGTGCGTACTCTTTGAGCTGCTGCCTTGTTTCCTTTCTCTGCTTTAGCTAAGTCGTGTTGGATGCTATCCAGCAGGTCTTTCATTTTTTTTGCCGTATCTTTTAGCGCCATGAAAAGCGTCCTCTAGTCGCTGTTTTAAACTATTTTTACTTGTTTTAATTTTTAATTAGTTTGTTTGTTCAAATTCATGCAACCATTTTTTAGAGAAAATAAGACTTTTGTAAGTTATTGTTATTTTGTTATGAGAACACACTTCTTTGTTTATCAATGTGTTAATTTATAAAATGTTTGGAAAATCCATTGGAAAAAGCAAAAAACTTTAAGAGAGGATTTGGGTTTTTTTTTCGTGTTTTGAGTAAAATGGAGAACGTATTTGTATCAATTTTTGTAGCATGTAGAGAAAAACATATTTTCTTTGATCATTGGGAACGTAGTTTCTATAGATCGAATGTAGTTCAAAGAATGCTACCCCCCAAATCCTTTACTTTCGAGAAATGTCTGCTATAAAAGGAATAGAAGTATTTAGATGAAGAAGCTATATCACCCTACCTTATTTCTGAGACCTTTGATTCGGCTGAGCCTCATTTTTGCGTTAAGTTTGACACTGATTTCAGGAAATTTCCCACAGCAGAAATCCTTTGGTCATTGCTGTGCAGATATGCACTCAGCATTAATATCAGGGAAAAATTGTGAAGAACTCTTTGCAGATTTTATTGAGCGGGTTCTTGCCGACAGAGAGACTTTGACTGCCCGTGATTGGGGAACTGTTGTTGTCTTAGTCCGCGAGTATCTCTTGAAGTGTATTCGTAAAGGGGATTGTGACTATGGAGTGAAAATTCTTCAGAAACTCCTAGCCTTACGCTTGCCGAAGGATGCTAGGAAAGACTTGCAGATCTTATGGCACCGGTTGAATCCAGAGCAGGCTCCTTTGCGAGATGTTGTTGATCAGCTTTTCACTATAGGCTGTCACGAATCTTTGCAAGATCACTTGCTTTTTGAGCTCTACACCGTGACATTGCATAGCGGTTATGAAAACCGTAAACAGGATATGCTTTTAGCTAAAGAACAAGGGGATTACAAAAAAGCTATAGAATTGGCAAAAGAGCTGGTTGCAGCATTGGAAAAGGGATCGTGTAGCCCTCACCCAGAGATAGTGCAAATAGAAAAAACTTTTTTGCAAAAAACACTGCTTGCTTTGCAAATAAAAGTAGCACAAGAAGCTCAAGAATCTTGCGATGCTTTACTCACACCCTACTGTTTGTCTGAAATTGCCTATACTGAAGCTATGGATGCTTTGGTACTGCGTATAGCTAGAGGTGAAGTCTCTCGTACTAATGAGGTGGATAGTGTCTTACTGAGCCATGCCTTACAACACCTCCCTTTCGCACGGGAAAAAGCGATTCCTGAACTTGAAGTTCTTATTGATCACGGAGCCTATCTAGAATCCACATTACTATACTATGCATACTTCTCTTTATTAGAACTTTATCATCAAAATAAAGACTTTGCATCGCTAGAGCGTTTGCTAGAGAAGGGTGATGCTGTCTTTGTCCCTGAGCATCCCTATTTCCCAGAATATGGGTTTTTTCTAGGTGCATATTTCTATGCTAAAGGGAAATACGAGAGCGCTGAGAAAGTTTTCTTACAGATTATAGATCCCGCTGTAAAACTAGGAGCTACTTTTGCTAGAGCATATGAATATCTAGGGTGTATTGCTTATGTTCAGAATCATTACGAGAAGGCGGAAGAATACTTTCTCCGTGCTTATAAGAGTTGGGGACGCGAAGAGTCAGGTATAGGATTATTTTTAGCATACGCTGTGCAAAAGAAAAAGACTGCATGTGAGGATATGCTCTACCATCCTAAGTTTTCTTTTACCTACCGTCATTTGCTAGATTCTCTCTGTTCTTTATCGTATCCACATGGGGAAAATAAGGGCAGCTCTGCGATCCAAAGAGTCCATAGGGCTGTACCCGAGCTTTCAGAGATTTATAGCCGCTGTATCTATGATATGATTAAATATAGGAATGTTACCTATACGCACCCTATTATAGAGCTTGCTTACAACCAAGTCCGCAATTTAGAAAAACGTAATTTAGAAGAAATTTGTAGGGATGCGCAAGATCCAGAATATGATAAAGCTTTAGCCTTTTGGGGAGCCCTTCAATCGGGGGCCTCTGTGCCAAGGTCTCTCATTGAAAGTTCAGATGTGGATGAAGCCAGAATCACAATACGTTGCTATGAGGCTTTATATTTTCACAATCCAGATGCTATAGCTATGCTTCCTCAAGCGTTTTCTGAAGAATGTAATTCTTGGCAAACGGCACTGCGACTCGTTTGGACGTTAGTACGACCTAAAGGAGCTCCTAATCACGCTAAGTATTGGGATCACCTTGTGCTCCGTCCCCATGGGGATAGCCTATATTTTTTTGGTTATGACCTTCAAGAATATCTCATTGGCAAAGAAGATGCCTTGAAGCATCTGTCTGTATTTGCGGAACTCTTCCCTAAATCTTCGCTGCTTTCGCTTGTATACTATTTACAAGGCTATAGCGAATCCTCGGCTTTGAGGAAAGTCGGATGGTTTGTAAAAGCTCTTGAAGAGTTCACTGAGATTTCTTGGTCGGGAGAGCATATGAAGACATGGGCGTATATCTATTATATGGTGAAGTTAGATCTTGCTGATACCTACATCTCTTTAGGCAACTTTTCTCAGGCAGTTCATATTCTTGAGGAGGTTAAGGAAGATTGGCAAGTCGCCAGTCATCCCAAACTACATTTCCTTAAGGGAGAGGACTGTTACTTAGCTATGGAACTGCGATGGGTAGAGGGATTGGCCTATGCGTACTTTCAGTTACATGAGACCGCACACTTGTCCAATCATCTTCTTGAGCATGTAGAAAAGAATTTAATTTCCCCACGTTCTTACAGAGACTATTATGGCGAGTCTCTACAGAGAACTCTGGGGTTGTGCCAGCGTTTCCTCGGTGTGTAAATCACAGATAGCATGATATGCAGAAGCTATACATCGATTCAGTCCTGGGCCTGCAATATTTTGACCTACAATTTTTAAATTTCCTGGTAAGTGAGGTAGGATACGCTCTTTCCTTTCTAGAAAGCCAACAGCATGTTGTGGTATGCCATCCTGAGATGAAAATAAAGCAAAAGCATCTGGTTTTTGATTGATATTCAGGTATTCTGAGAGAGCTGCTATCGCAAAGGCATGAGCTTCTGATTCCCGCCATTTGCCTTCAATGAGAAGGGAGAGCACTGTTTTCCCTGGCGTAGCTTGCGGGAAGATTTGAGAATTCCAAACGATTCCCAAGAGGGGAAGCTCGTCTGCAAATAGCATGCCATAACCTTTGGGAAGCGAAAAGTTGGCGTGATGCCAACCTAAGCTGATGCTAGATAAATTCCAAGGGAGAACTCTTTTAGATAAATTTTCAATTCCATAGTTAGGAAGCAATACAGGAAGCTGCTGGAGAGGTCCTGTATAAATTACCATATCGGCAAAAAACGTCTCTGAAGGTGTGGTTACACAAGCTTCTTTTGGTGAACAATCGATGTGAGTCACACTAGTAGAAAACTTCCATGTTGCGGGGAGTTTTTCTTGGATAGTAGTAATCAAAGTCCCCATGGAAGGAGATAGAGATGCAAGATATCTGTCGGTCTTAGACTTTTTGGGGGATCTATTTTTAAGATAACTGCGTAATAGAGACCCGCTGGAAGCTTCTCTCTTTGCTAGTTCAGGAAATGCCATGTGTGTGGAGAGAATGCTGCTATGGCCTGCGCGTATGGCTGTGATTAGTGGATCTAATATATAGCTTGTAAAATTTTGTGAACTATGTCGCTTTAAGAAATCCTGAACGGAACTATCTTGAGTATAGCAAGGTGCACGGAAGTCCTTAATTAAAGAAGGAAGCAGGCCCTTTCTTAGGAGAGTCCAGGTGGATATTTTATGGGCCTTCCCTCTGTAGTAGACAAAGCGGTTTTTTGCTGCACGATCACTGAAGATCAAGGAATTTTGGAGACCAAGTTCATGGATAAGTTTTAGAGTATACTCTCCGTCTCCCCGGGTGAGGAATCCTTTAGGTCCGAGGTCAAAAGAAAACCCTTGAGGGGATTCCGTGCGGACGAAGCCTCCTGCGTAGGCTTCTTTATCTAAAACAAGGATTTCCGCTTGGGGGAATTTCTTATGAAGCCACCAACCTGCAGCAAGACCAGAAATTCCTGCGCCTATAATGATTGCTCTCTTCACACAAAACCTCCTCTCTGCTCAGTTTCTCAACATTTTTATATAGAAGCTGAGAAACATTCTTTTTTAGATACCTTATTGAGAAAATAGTGATCGAAAGCTGTGGCAATGACTCTGACAAACAATTCTCCAAGAGGAGTTACTTTCAAAGAGCCAGGACTGTTATGGATGAGACCTGTAGTTTCCATACTTATCAAGCGATCACGACTTTCTATAAAATAAGTATCAAACTCATATCCAAAAAGGTTGAAAAACTCTTCCTTATTGATCGTAAACGTGCACATCAGCTTATGGATTGCCCATTTTCTAATCCGATCATCCTCGGTAAGAATTTTACTTTTCACAGTGGCAAATGTTCCTCGAAGCACCGTATTGTGATATTCCTCAAGGGTTTTTGCATTTTGTAGATAAATTCCACGAATGAAGCTTGTAGAAGTCATTCCTAACCCGAGCAGATCTTCTTCTGGGGGTAGAGAATACCCCTGAAAGTTGCGGATTAGAGTTTTGTTTTTGAAAGCGAGGGTAAGAGGATCATGGGGAAGAGAGAAATGATCCATACCGATGGCCTGATATCCTGCTTTTGTAAGTAAATGCCGGGATTGAGAATAAATCGCGAATTTCTCTTCCATAGAAGGCATATCCGAAGCTTTCATGGCTTTTTGGTGCGGCTTGATCCATGGAACTGAGGCAAAAGAAAATAAAGCAAGACGATCTGGATACATCGCTAAGATATCTTGAATTGTTTTAGAAAAGGACTCCTTGGTTTGTTTGGGAAGACCATAAATTAAGTCTATATTGATACTTTGGAAGGCGAGTTCCTTAAATTTTTCGTATGCCTTTAAAGATTCCTCATGCGATTGGCGTCGTCGTACAGCTTCTTGAACATCAGCTTGGGTATCTTGAACGCCTAAGCTAACCCTATTAAAACCTACGTTCTGAAAGAAATCTGCTTTTTCCATGTCGTTTCTTAAAGAACGAGGATCCACTTCAATAGCAATTTCTTCAGCATGTGAAAGATCAAAAAGCTTATGGATGTGGTCAAAAAGCAGGGTAAACAACTCCCTGGAGAGTCTGCTAGGGGTGCCTCCTCCAAAATGAATCCTGGATACCTGAGGCCGGAATCCTATGGTCTCAACGACAAGTTTCATCTCTTGGATTAGGGTGTTGATATAAGCTTCTACAATATCTTCACGACGATTCAAAACAACAGAACAACCGCAATACAAACACATGGATTGGCAGAAGGGGATATGAAAATAAAGAGAGAGAGGCTGAGGATTTTCTCTAATTCTTTGGAACGCTAGAAGAGCTGGAGCCGCATCGGAAGGTTCCCATTCTAAAGCTGTAGGGTAGCTTGTGTATCTGGGCGCGGGTTGATGAAGTCCTTCTAAGAATTTAAAGTTGACGTTGAACATAAGAAACTACCAATTGGACGTTTTCTAAAGGTGTTTCAGGAAGAATCCCATGTCCAGAATTAAAAATGAAGTTAGGATATGTTCTTAAAGGAACAAGGAAGGCTTCTACATAGTGTAATAATTTCTCTTGGGGCAATAAAAATATTGCCGGATCCAAGTTTCCTTGTAGGGAGAGCATAAGATTTTTTTGTATGCGATGAAGGTCCACATGATAATCAGGATGGAGTGTATCGGCTTGCGTGGCTTGCAGAGTATAAAAATTTTCTTCAAAACAACGACAAAATAAACTCACAGGAATGGCCTGCTCTTTAAGTTTTGCTATCAGACGACGGTTTGGTTCAGTCACATAGCGTGTAAAGAGTGCTGAAGGGAGACGTAGACTCGAAGATTCAAAAAGCTGCACAGCAGCAGCTCCTGCATCCATTTGTGTTTTTAGATAAATAGCAGTCCCTTCGATAATTGTAGAGATGAGCTGATCAAATTTTTCAGGATACACATAGAGAAAAGACATGGTCTTAGAAAAATCTTTGGAAGCACCTCCATCAATTAAGTAGCAGGCGAGTGTGAAGGGAGATGCTGCAAAAACAATCAGCGGAACAGGAAGTTTTTGCTTAAGAGTTCGAATCGCGTCCAAAAGATAGCTAAAGATGGTTTGTGGATCGGAAGTGAAAGTGAAAGGTTGCTCTGGAGAAAATTGTATGCGCGGACCAGGAGCAAAGTCATAGGTCACAGCAAAACCATCCAAGATGGATAGGATATCAGCAAAGAGAATAGCAGCATCTACATGTAGCAACGAGGGCCCTAAAAGCGTAGCCTCTACAATAGCTTCAGTATTATGGAAAAAGGTTTTTAAAGATTGGGATCCTTTCAGCTCTTGGTATGGAGGCATGTACCTTCCTACCTGTCGTAATAGCCATATGGGAGGATGAGAGGCAGTTTGAGATTTTAAAAGATCAAAAAAAGCAGACATAGAGTCCCAATTATGAAGCGTTGATTAAGAAGCCCCTTTCTATGGACTCAATGACTTCTTTGACTAGAAGTTCAGGAGTTGGAGATAGAGCATAGGGCAAGGTTTTCTTTGTCTGTTCAGATTTGCTAAGGCATTTTTGCACATATAAAGCATTCGCAGTTCCCTTAATGCTAGAAATGCCATGCTGCAAAGCAAATAGGCGTATTTCAGCAAGGGCAAAAAGCCAGCAGATCTCTTGAGGTAATGGGCCAAAGCGATCTCGCATTTCTTCTTGTATTGCGGTAAGCTCTTCAGAGCTTTCAGCATTACCAATCTTTTGGTAAAACTCAATGCGCATCGATCCAGTTTCGATGTAAGTATCAGGAATACGCGAATTGTAAGGAAATTCTATTTTCACATCGTCGTTGAAAAGTAGGGGGGACGTGTGTTTTTTTAAAGCTGAAACAGCTTTTTTTAGTAATTTGCAATACAAATTAAACCCTATAGTTCCGATATGTCCCGACTGATCGGTTCCTAGAATATTCCCTGCACCGCGGATTTCTAAATCATGGAGGGCAATCTTCATTCCCCCTCCATATTCCTGCTTATTTAAAGCAGCGAGTCGCTTCGCTGCTGGCCCAGACAACCTGTCTAAGTGAGGAACTAGAAAATAACAATAGGCCTTTTTATTCCATCGCCCGACACGTCCCTTCATTTGATATAAATCCGCCATTCCAAACTTATCGGCATGATCTATCAAAATGGTATTGGCGTTTGGAATATCAATCCCGTTTTCTATCAGTGCAGTAGCAACGAGGATGTCGGTTTTCTGATTTTTGAATTTCGTAAAGATATTAGAGAGGTCCTCAGCTCCCATTTGACCATGAGCTACGCCAATACGAGCCTCAGGAATCAGATTGCGAATGGTCTCAGCAAGAGTATAGATGCTCTCAATCCGATTATGAATGACATAGGCTTGTCCTCCTCGAAGGAGCTCGTGCCTTAAAGCCGCTGTCAATGTTTCTGTATTATGCTCCATGACAAAAGTACTTACAGGCAACCTATCCAAGGGAGGCATGGCAATCACAGATAGATCACGAGCTCCTGATAGAGACATGTGCAATGTCCTTGGGATGGGAGTCGCAGATACTGTAAGACAGTCAATCATGGGATAGCGCTCCTTCAGATTGTCCTTAACTTTAACTCCAAAGCGTTGTTCTTCATCAATAATTAATAAACCAGGGTTCTTAAACTCTAGGCTTTTGTTAATGAGTTTGTGAGTTCCAATGATAATGTCAATTTGTCCTGAAGCTACTTGCTCACAGATGAGTTTTTGCACTTTGGCTTGGGAGAAACGTGAAAGCACAGCAATTTCGATCGGCAATCCCGCCATTCTTTCTTTAAAAGTTTCATAGTGCTGAGTTGCTAAAATCGTTGTGGGAACCATAACAATGACTTGTCGATGGCCATCGCAAACAGCCTTGACAGCAGCCCGCATGATGACTTCAGTTTTCCCAAAGCCAGCATCTCCGCAAATTAATCTATCCATGAGTTTTGGAGACATCATGTCATTGTAAATCTGATCAATAGTCTTTAACTGATCGGGGGTTTCTTCATAGGGAAACGTTTCCGCAAACTTGATTACGGACTCTCCGTGAGGAGGGTACACAAAAGCAGGAGTTGTCGAACGTTGTGCTTCTAACTGTAAGAGCTTCTCTGCGTAGACAATCAAAGATTTTTCAGTAAGATCTCTAGAGCGCTTCCATTTCGAACTATTTAAATGATGGAGATCGGCAGCTTTATCAGAAGTCCCAACATACCGAGAGATCAGATAGGCTTGGTTCGAAGGAACATAAAGCCGAGCTTTATCTGCATATTCTAAAACAAGATAATCCGTTTCAATATTCAGATGGTTCGGTTTTTTTTCTATTCCTAGGAATTTTCCAATTCCATTATGAATATGGACAACAGTCTCTCCTGGAATCGGAACAAAAACTTCTTCAGTAGTCACTGAAAAGTGAGTGCGTTGTTTTTGCCTACGCAATACTTTTGTAGAAGCAAACTCGGATAGGGAAATCGCTGCAAAGGCTTCGTTTACTAATGCAAAGCTGGAAGTTAGATTCCCTGTTTTTTCATAGATTTCCACATCCCCACGAGCTACAGTCTCTGCTAGAGCACGGGCCTCTTTTAAAGATTTCGTTTTTGTGCTGTAGATGGCTAATTTTAAGGGCTTTCCATGAGGAGGCATATATTCTTGAAGATGCTGTAGGAAAGCAAGTAGGGGATTCTCATCGTTCTGAATAATTTGCTCAGGATACAGTATAGGAATCGCTTGGCGACTCGCTTCCATGTTTCGGTGAAATGCTTCGATGATGACGCGGTTTTCCTTGAGATTCTTGACGTTAGGAAACGGAGTCTCCGAGAAATAAACTTGATTAGACGTTGAAATGCGATCGTAGAGAGTGCCAATAGAGAAAAATCTATCTGGAAGGGACGAAAGTGTTCCAGAAATATCCGCAAAGTCATCTTCTAGAATTTCTAAGTTATCAAAGAGATAGAGAGGAGGGGTGCTGAAATAGTCTAATAGTGAATGAGAATAGTTTCCTCCAGAGGCCTCTTCTGTGTACGCTGGAGAGATAGAAATTTTAGAGACTTTTCCTGTCGATAGCTGATCCGAAGGATTGTAAGATCTGATAGAAATGATCTTCTCTCCCCAAAATTCTATCCTAAAAGGCTCTGGCGAGGATAACGGGAAAATATCAACAATTCCTCCGCGACAAGAAAATTCTCCCTTTTCGCTAGTTAGCATGACCTGAGAATATCCTAAACTTTTACAGAGTTCCGTAGTTGCTTCTGGATCTAAGACATCTCCAACTGCGAGATCAAGATGTTGTTGACTTGTAGCTTGTGGAGAACGGGTTTTTTCTAAAAGAGCTTTTAATGTAGTGACACAGAATATAGGAGCCCTGTGCTGATTCAAGCTGTAAAGAAGATGATCTCGCTTCCCCACAGCATCTATGTTCACTAATTTTGGAGAGAGATCAATTTCAGAAGAGGGAAATTCTACAGGAGCTTGGTCTAAAAAGGTCCTTAAATTTTCAAAGAGATCATCAAGACGTGCGGGTGTCGTAATCATAATTACAGAAGCACGACAGTCATGAAACATCTTTGCTGCAAGGAATGCCGTGGCTCCTGGATGAATATTTTCTAATAGTAAAGGAAGTGTTTCCTCTTTGAATTCTTTGGAAATAGAAAAATCTAAATTAACTGGGTTGAAATCCATTGCCATAAAGTTTCATTTAATACTTCTGTTGCTGGGAGAGCGGGAGCACTACCTTGGGCCGATTGATCTTTTCCTCCCCAGCGACCACCGCAAGGAGTAAGAACAGCTTTCAATAAATCCTGAGCATGGACGCCTTGTGTGATAAGGTCGTCAGAGACTCGAGATAGTACAATATATTTCCCATTTTTCTCTGTTGTCCACAGAGAAATTAGTTTTTCTGGAATCCTTTGATGCAAACATTGTGCGTACTGCTGCAAACGGTGGTTCTCATGTTCTGCGAGATGATGCACGAGGCAAGTGATTCCTTGACGTTGATGACAATTGTGGATTAACTTGTCTAATTTTGTCTGAATCAGACTGTTTTCTAACTCATTTAACCGTTTGTCTTGTTGTTTGCGCTCATCTAAAGTTGCAGTTAGCCTGGAGACAATCTGATCCCTAGGGACTTGTAATAGCGTAGCAATCTCTTCTAATACTTCGCTTTGTTGGTGTACTGTAGCTTCGGCTTTTTCTCCAGTGACCGCCTCAATACGGCGGATGCCCATGGCCACAGCATGTTCTTTGGTAATCCGGAAGAATCCGATATCCCCAGTAGCTTCCGCATGCGTGCCTCCACAAAGTTCATGAGAGTGCCCTGCAGAAACTACACGAACCACATCGCTATACTTATCCCCGAAGAATTGCTTGATTTCTGATGAGTTCATCACATCAGAATAGAGAGCTTCACGAATATCTACAGGCTCATTCTCCCGGATACTTTCATTGACTAGAGTCTCAATACAAAGAAGATCTTCAGGTGAAATTGCCTGGGGGTGAGTAAAGTCTAAACGAATTTTTGTATCGTCAACATAGGAGCCTGCTTGACGGATGTGATCACCCAAAGTGATTTCTAAAGCTTTGTGTAATAGGTGGCAGGCAGTGTGATTGTTGGCAATCCTCTTTCTACGATAACGATTTACCTGAGCAGTCACTGCAGCTTCTACAGTCAGACTTCCTTGGGAAATTCTTCCATGATGTACGATTAACCCGGCTTTTGGAGATGTCGTATGGGTAACAATAAAGGTCCCCTCACTACAAAAGATCTCCCCAGAATCTCCAACTTGTCCCCCTTTTTCTGCATAAAAAGGAGAAACTTTTAATACAATAGCACCCTCTTGCTTCTCTTGAAGCGAAGAAACTATGTGATCTTTAGAAATGATAGCTTCGATGAACGTATCACAAGAGAGATGATCATACCCTATAAATTCTGAAGTTAAATGTAGTTCATTGTAGATAGATTCCGAAGTCCCTTGGGATTGAACTACGTTTTTTCTAGAACGTTCTTTAGCTTCTTGCTCTAACTTATGGAAGGTATCCATGTCGACACTATAGTCGTAATCTTTAGCTAACAAAGAAATCTCATCAATGGGCATGCCATAGGTATCTTTGAGCTTGAAAGCATCTTCACCTGAAATGCAAGAGGAGGAAGAAGAACTTTTCAAAACTTGCTGTAGAAGGTTTCCTCCACGGTCAAGAGTTTTAAAGAAACTTTCTTCTTCTAAAGTGAGTACTTTTTGAATTTGGGATAGCGAATTCTTTAATTCAGGGTAGGCCTCTCCCATAGCATCTGCTAATGAGGGAACAATTTCTGCTAAGAAGGGATTGCGAAACCCTAAACGCCGTCCATAGTTTACGGATCGTCTCAAAATTTTTCTTAGAACATAGCCTCGCTCAGTGTTTCCTGGAAGGAGACCATCAGCGATAGCAAAAGATAAAGAACGTACATGATCCGCAATTACCCGGAAAGCTGCACCACTATCATCGGGATGATAGACTTTCCCAGAGAGCTGCTCAGTCTTTGCAATCAGCTCGCGCAACACATCCGCTTCAAAAACAGTGTGCGTCCCAGCAATTAAAGAGACAAGTCTCTCTAGACCAGCTCCTGTATCCACATGTTTATTAGGTAAAGCAAGTAAAGAGCCTTCGCTGGTACGATTGAATTCCATGAAGACTAAATTCCAATATTCTAAGAAACGCTCTCCATCAGTATCGTCAAGGGGAGAAGAGGCGTTTCCAAAACTGGGGCCACGATCAAAGAGGAGCTCGGAACAATAGCCACAGGGGCCTGTGTTTGCCATGCTCCAGAAGTTGTCTTTGTCTGTAAGACGGAAAATACGATCTGTAGGAAGATATGCTTCCCAAAGAGCAAATGCTTCATCGTCTTTTTCATGTACGGTAGCGTAAATCCCTTCGGGATTAAAATTAAAAACAGATAAAGAGACTTCCCAAGCAAAGGCAATCGCCTCTGCTTTAAAGTAGTCTCCGAAAGAAAAATTCCCTAACATCTCGAAGAAGGTGAGGTGCCTTGAAGTATGACCCACATTATCTAGGTCGTTGTGTTTCCCTCCAGCTCGAATACATTTCTGCGATGTTGTGGCTCGAGAGTAGCTCACCTTCTCTTTATTTAGGAAAATATCCTTAAACTGATTCATTCCTGCATTCGTAAAAAGGATCGAGGGATCATTGTGAGGAAATACTGGAGAAGAGGGAAGAATGGTATGGTGGCGGTTAGCATAGAATTTTAAAAAATTGGAGCGAATAGTATTGCTTAACATGAAAAAGAACTCTCAACGGCAGCGGTTTTGCAGATTCCTTGCCATTATAGGAGAGTTCTTTATTTTCGTCTCTATCCCTAATTTTTAGTTAAAAAACTTTCCTGTTTATTATTGAGATTTGATCGAAAATTCATTTGTTTTTGAAAGAATTACAAGGTAAGAGTTCCTTGCTTTTTGCTTGGGGATTTCCTATAGTTGCTGCTTTTACATAGAAGGTCTCCAGGGTTTACTTATGATCAATAAAGAATTAGATATTGGTATTTTAGGAAAAATTGCTGGGGCTATTAAACAAATTAGTATTGAATCCATCCAAAAGGCCTCTTCTGGTCATCCAGGACTTCCCCTAGGATGCGCAGAACTTGCTGCCTATTTATATGGTTATGTCCTGCGGCAAAATCCACGTGATCCCCATTGGATTAATAGGGATCGGTTTGTCTTGTCAGCAGGTCATGGATCTGTTCTTCTCTATTCTTGTTTGCATCTTGCCGGATTTGATGTTTCCTTAGAGGATCTTCAGGAATTTCGCCAGCTTCACTCCCGAACTCCCGGGCATCCCGAGTACGGCGAAACTGTGGGAGTCGAAGCAACGACAGGTCCTCTGGGACAGGGATTAGGCAATGCTGTCGGCATGGCGCTCTCTATGAAGATGTTGGAATCCCGATTCAATCGCCCAGGACATGAGATTTTTAACGGAAAAATCTATTGTTTGGCAGGGGATGGCTGTTTTATGGAGGGAGTCAGCCACGAAGTTTGTAGCTTTGCAGGCTCTTTAAATTTAAATAATCTTGTGGTCATCTATGACTACAATAATGTTGTTCTCGATGGATATCTTAATGAAATTAGTGTTGAGGATACAAAAAAACGTTTTGAAGCCTATGGCTGGGATGTATATGAAATTGATGGGTATGATTTTACCCATATTCATGAGACATTCTCGAGCATCAAACGGGGGCAGGAACGTCCTGTATTAGTGATTGCACATACAATTATTGGTCATGGTTCGCCTAAGGAAGGGACAAATAAGGCTCATGGTTCTCCTTTAGGAGTCGAAGGGACTCATGAAACAAAACAGTTTTGGCATCTCCCTGAAGAAAAGTTTTTTGTCCCTCCTGCAGTAAAGAACTTCTTTGCTCATAAAATACAAGAAGATCGAAAAGCACAGGAGCAATGGCTGGATGAAGTTCGTGTTTGGTCAAAACAGTTCCCAGAATTACACGAAGAATTCGTTGCGTTGACCTCTCATAAGTTACCTAAAAACTTAGAATCCTTGGTGCAGAGTGTAGAAATGCCAGACTCTATAGCTGGCCGGGCTGCTTCAAATAAACTGATCCAAGTATTAGTACAGCACATTCCTTATTTGATTGGAGGGTCCGCAGATCTTTCAAGCTCAGATGGAACTTGGATTGCGAATGAGAAAGTCATCCATACGTATGACTTCTCTGGAAGGAACATTAAATACGGCGTTCGTGAGTTTGGTATGGCCACAATCATGAATGGTTTAGCTTATAGCCAGGTATTTCGTCCTTTTGGTGGAACATTTTTAGTTTTTTCTGACTATATGCGTAATGCAATTCGCTTGGCCGCATTATCTAAATTACCAGTCATCTATCAATTTACCCATGATTCTATATTTGTTGGAGAAGATGGACCTACGCATCAGCCTGTGGAACAATTGATGTCTTTGCGCGCGATCCCTGGATTGTATGTAATACGTCCTGCCGATGCTAATGAAGTTAGAGGAGCGTGGATTGCAGGATTAAAGCACACAGGTCCTACAGTCATTGTCTTGTCGCGACAAGCATTGCCCACACTGCCTGCTGCGCATCGGCCTTTTAAAGATGGTGTAGGTCGTGGTGCTTATATTGTCTTAAAAGAGTCAGGAGAAAAACCAGACTATACTCTCTTCGCTACAGGGTCAGAAGTTTCTTTAGCTCTTTCTGTAGCTAAAGAACTCGAACACTTGGATAAGCAAGTGCGTGTAGTTTCTTTCCCTTGTTGGGAGCTTTTTGAAGCTCAAGATGTGGACTACAAACAGAGTATTGTAGGCGGAGATCTTGGAATTCGTGTCTCTATAGAAGCAGGATCTGCTTTGGGGTGGTATAAGTATATCGGATCTGAAGGTTTAGCTATCGCTATGGATAGATTCGGATACTCAGGAGCTTCTGATGATGTATCAGAAGAATGTGGCTTTACTACAGAGCAAATCCTTCAGAGGATTCTCTCTCAATAGTCACTGTCGGAAGTTTCAGAGCCGCTAGCCATAGTGTCATCGGCTTCTCCAACTTCCATATGAGGTAATCCTCGATACTGTTGATCCTTCTTATGGTCAGAAGCTGCTCGTTTTAGCATGACTTTTTCAAGGTTCTCTATGACTTCTTGTCCTGTTAAGATGTGGTCTTCCGTATAAGTATTAAAGATGAAGTTCCCACTGGACTTCGTTTTGATTCCCTCCTTCCTTAAGGGAAGATCTGAAATCAATAATAACGCTCCAATGGGCAGGTTTCTACGGTATCCGGCAGCAAAAAGTGTCGCACACTCCATTTCAGCGGATTGAGCTTTGGTTTCGTACAGTTTTTTTCTAAATTTTTTGTTAAATTCCCAAAAGCGAATGTTGGTCGTGTGGGTAATGCCAATATGGTAGTTTGCCTTCTTATCTTCTAAAACTTCAGTTGTTGCTTTCTGTACAACAAAATTTGCAAGAGCCGGAACTTCAGGAGGGAAATAGGCGTCTGAAGTACCCTCTCCACGTATGCTAGCTACGGGGACAAAGTAATCTCCAACCTGATAATGAGAGCGTAAGCCCCCACACATTCCTAACATAAGCGCTGCTTTGAGATCAGGAAGAAATGAACATAAGTCTATAGTTAATGCAGCTCCTGGAGACCCTAGTTTAAAATCTAAAATTGAAGTTTTAAGATGAGGAGCATGGGCAGCAGAAAACATAGAACCCTCAAAGACGGGCACCCCATGAAGTTTTGCAAAGGTTTGGATATAGTAAGAGAAGTTCGTGAGTAAGAGATAAGGACAAAATTGCTTTACGCTAGAGCCAGAATAACGTTCTAACATATCTTGAGCAATCCTGGATTCAGAAGTATGTTTGGACACACGCTCTCCTTTGTAATGTTTTCTTCTCAGATTCTTAGCATTCTTATCGTTTCTCGGTCATTAAAAAAATCCTAGAAATCAAAAGATAGAATTCTGATAAGGGACAGCTGCAATCATTTACATAGAAGGAGAGTCCTTCGATTCCTGATGTACATTCTTCTGGACAAAGGAGAAAAAGCTCGATAACATAAATCGAAGAAAATTAAGAAATAGATTGCTTTATGGTTCGTGTAAGTACTAGTGAATTCCGTGTGGGATTAAGAATAGAAATTGATGGTCAGCCCTACTTGATTTTACAAAATGATTTTGTAAAGCCAGGAAAAGGCCAGGCTTTTAATAGAATCAAAGTAAAAAATTTTTTAACTGGCAGAGTCATTGAACGAACCTATAAGTCTGGAGAATCTGTAGAGACTGCAGATATCGTAGAGCGCTCCATGCGCCTTCTGTATACTGACCAAGAAGGGGCCACGTTTATGGATGACGAGACCTTTGAGCAGGAGGTTGTCTTCTGGGAGAAACTCGAGAATATTAGACAGTGGTTATTAGAAGATACCATCTACACCCTAGTTTTATATAACGGGGATGTGGTTGCTGTAGAGCCTCCTATTTTTATGGAGCTTAGCATTGCAGAAACAGCTCCAGGAGTGCGTGGAGATACAGCATCAGGGCGTGTTTTGAAGCCAGCCGTGACGAATACAGGAGCTAAGATCATGGTCCCTATCTTTATTGATGAAGGGGAATTGGTCAAAGTAGATACTCGTACGGGAAGCTACGAATCCCGAGTTTCTAAATAGATTGCCGTTGTAGGAAAAGTATTTCTTTTTTACAGTGCGTAATATGGAAGCTAAGAAAATCAAAGAGCTATCTAAAGAAGCTCAATTGCTAAAAAAATTAAGAGAGAAGTCTCGGGTTCTTGATGAAAAGAACAAGCGCAAAGCTTGGGTTGCTAAGCTTGTAGCTATGCCAGAGTCTATCCGAGAGATAGAGAAAGAAGAGCGCGTAGAAACTCCTCAATTATTTCAAGCTATAGCAGAGAAGATTTTAGAAGAAGGTGTTTAGTCACCTGAATCTTCCTGCATCATTCTATAACTTCTGACAGTCCCAAGTTGCTTCATTAGCAATTTCTAAAGGTGCATCAAAGTCTAAGAGATTTTTCAAAATCATAGTGTGCACCTGATATTTTTCAGGATACAAGTCTATAACATGGAAACGTGAATTCGTTGGTAGAGAGATCGACCCGCTATTGAGAATATAAGAGGGCGAAGTGTCCGCACAATTGTAAACAGCAGCTTGGTGTTCGTGACCGTGTAGATAAAGGCGTACTTTGGGATATTTCTTCAAAACGTTTTGAAGATGTGTATTGTTGATAAGATCATGACTGGGATTTTGTGAAGAGAGCAGAGGATAATGGTTTGCAATGATGACATTCTCTTCAGGGGAAAGAGAGAGCAAAAAGGTTTCAATAGCCGAAATCTGTGCTAAATGCACCACTCCATTTGCTGAAAACCATCCATTCAAACAAGAACAATCTAATAAAATTAACCACCAATGATCAGTGATCTTGTGAAAGGACACCTTATTCTGTTGGAGCTGGTCATTTGGGAAGTGGGTGTAAAACGTTTGTTGTGCAAGAGATTTCAGGGTGTAGACATCGTGGTTGCCAGGCAAAAGGTAAACCGAGGAATGCTTAGCGAGAGTTTCAACGAAATGCTTAGCGAGTAAGAACTCTCCATCCATAGCCGTGAGGGAGAAATCTCCCGTGATGCACACGCTATCCGCTCCAAGAGATCGGACTACCTTAGGGAAACGCTGCCCTATAGTTGTAGCTTGAAAATGGACTAACCCAAATACCTTGCGCAGAAGTCCTTTGAGCCTTTTATTAAAGCAGTGCACGGGATTGACAGGGAGAACATGAAAATGTACATCGGAAATGTGAATAATACGATGCACATGTCGGGGCTTTTCTTGCATAGGACGTGGGTTACTTTTGTTTTTCTGATCTACTGTATTAGAATCTAGGGAAAAATTCTAACAACAAAGATCGATCTCTAAGGAGAAGCCCTTAGAGTCAAGATTCTAAGGGGCTATCCCAAATGATTGATACCAAGGGGTTTATTAATTTTATAAGAGAAGATCAGAGCGTAGAAATCTCATATTGATTTTCTAAAATTAAAATTTTAGAAGAGAGAACGAGAATCGCTGTATCTAAGGCTTGGGCTAGGATTGTAGATGTCGTAGCTAACGAATCTAAGATTCCACCAGCAATAAGATCTTCAATTTCTCTAGAAAACACACTGATTCCTAGGCTTGTTGTTCCAAGTGAGGAGAGCTTAGCAATCACGGCATCCCCATCCAAGTCTGCATTGGTTGCCAAGAGCTTCAGAGGAGCACAACAGGCCTTCTGTAAGAGAGAAATTGCAATACTATTCTCATCAGCATCATCTTTAGGAGTCCCTAAAGTTAAAGATGCATAGAACAATGCAACGCCTCCTCCAGGAACATACCCACGACTTAAAGCAGATTCCATAATCTTAAGAGCGAGGGTATATAAAGGTTCGTTATCTTCATCAGTAGGAAGAATGGCTACCGAACTTTGGAGCCTATTTGTGCTTTTGATTAGCCTTTTTTTTGTTTCAAGGCATGAGGTCGTGCGTATTTCTTCTGCTAATTGTCGCGTCTTTAAGGTCAGGACTTCCGGGATATGTAGGCCTCCAATGAGTGTCGTTTGTGACTCTGAGATTTCTATAGATAGACAGGACCCTAAAGTGACCATCTCAGGAGCTAAAACATGAGATGCTTCTTGGCAAGGACAAATGTGGGTCCCAGTAAATAAAGCAATATCCTCGGCTAATTCTTGATTTGTAGTAGAGAGTTGAGGAATGGTGACTACAGTTACTTGCAAGAGCCCTTGCAATTTGTTAACAACAAGGGTAGCAAGTACGTCTGGATCGATATCTTCACAGAAAATGATGAGGTGCTGGTTTTGTTCTGAAATTTCTTGGAGTAGGGGAAGTAAGGAGTGAATCATAGAGATCTTTCTATCTGTGATCAGAATTAGAGGATGAGCAATTCTAGTTAGACGAGACGCTGTATCAGAAACAAAATACGTCGAAGCATACCCTGCAGGAATTTTAAATCCTTGAAAGACATCCATGGAAGTTTTGTCGTTTTCTCTCTCCTTAGTGATGGAGATAAGACCCTCAGGGCCTACCACAGAAAAAGCATTGTAAAAATGATCGGCAATGGTGGGCATGTGTAGAGAAGAAAAAATAATATTGCGAACTTTTAGAGCATCTTTAATAGGCCAAGATTGTTGTTGTAAGGCTTCCTGAAGCTTTTCTCCCTGCAATTTTAAAGAGGCAATGAGCTTGTGTGTGGAGATTCCCTTTTCTAAAGCTGCATAGCTTTCCTGTAAAATTGCATGGAGTAAAATAAGTCCAGTAGTCGCGCCGTCGCTGTGTTCCTTATGAATTTTATTCACCATAGCTTTCGCAAAATCTACACCGAGATTTTCATAGGAATTCGAAAGTTCTGTTTGTGAAATAGCGTAGAAGCCACGCTCTTTAAAGAAAGAAGTTGGGGAGAGGGATTGCTTGGGACCATACGATCCCTTTACTATCTGGAAAAGTTTATCTATCCCTGAAAAAAGTTTTTTATCAGCATTGTAATTAGATAATTTTTCCTGTTCGGACATGCAAACCCCCAGTAGACGTAAAATTTTTACACTACCAAGTCGTTTTTTAGTTCACAATACCTTCAGTAGGAAAGGTGGCACCCGGAATCGAACCGGGGATAGAGGCTTTGCAGGCCTCGGCCTTACCGCTTGGCTATGCCACCAAAGGGGAGGATGAGAATCCTTAGTGTAAGCGAAAGAAGATTTTATGGTAAGCGAGAAGTGCGCATAATTCTAGAGACTAGGGAAATCTTAGTCGTTTTTGAGAGATGCAATTGCATTTTAGTTCTCTTAAAAAAGAGGTTATGTAATCAACCTAATAAGGGTACTTGCATTCTTGTCTGCATTTTAAATATAGTACTTTTTAGTGTAGGTCCATCCTTCTGGTAGGGAGTTCAGACTTTCTAAAACCATAGATGCTGTAGGCAAAATTATATGCGAGCTATGTTGCTTGAAGATTGGGTCTCTCTGATGCTATCAGATGTCTCTTGTCCGAAGTGTGATAAAAAAATTACAGGATTTGCTATAGATAGCCAGCAAGTGCAGCCTGGGGATCTATTTTTTGCCCTTCCTGGAAATGCAACAGACGGTCATCAATTTTTAAAACATGCCGCAACCGCAGGAGCTGTTGCCGCCGTGGTTTCCCATGACTACCAAGGAGATAGCTTTGGTCTAGAATTGATCCGTGTTGATGATACGAAATCTGCTTTGCAAGAAGCAGGATCCAATCAATGCAATTTATTCCAAGGCACCCTTGTTGGAATCACAGGATCTGTAGGGAAAACAACAACCAAAGAATTCTCAAAAACAATCCTAAGCTCCATCTATAAAACTCACGCAAGCCCTAAAAGTTATAATTCACAGTTGACGGTACCTTTAAGCCTCTTGATGGCGGAAGGGGACGAAGATGTGATGATTTTAGAGATGGGGGTCTCTGAACCAGGAAATATGCAAGATCTCCTTCGGATCGTCCAGCCAGAGATCGCAGTGATCACGCATATTAATGACCAACATGCGATGCATTTCCCCCAAGGCATCCAAGAGATCCTAAAAGAAAAAAGCTATATTCTACAAAAAAGTAAACTACAACTGCTCCCCAAAGATTCTCCATATTACCTAGATTTAAGGTCCTGTTCTCCTACTGCCGAAAAATTTTCTTTTTCTTTTAACGATCCCCTTGCAGATTTCTGCTACAAGGCAATTAGTGGAGACTCTGTAGTCATCCAAACTCCTGAAGAAAATTATTGTCTTCCGATAGCTTTTTCTTACAAGCCCGCATATACCAACTTATTAATTGCTGTAGCACTCTCTTGGATCTTAGAAGTTCCAGAAGAGGGAGTGATACGCTCTCTACCTGAACTGAAGTTGCCTCCTATGCGCTTTGAACATAGCATGAGAAATGGAATGCAGGTCATCAACGATGCATACAATGCATGTCCAGAAGCTATGATCGCTGCTCTCGATGCTCTACCTTTACCAAGTGATGGAGGGAAAATCATCTTAATTTTAGGCCATATGGCTGAATTAGGCAGGTATTCAGAAGAAGGACATGCTTTAGTAGCTGAAAAAGCAGCTTCTCGAGGAGATATGATATTTTTTATTGGGGAAAAGTGGATCCCAGTTCAAAGTGTTTTAAAAAGCTATTCTTGTGAAGTGAGCTTTTTCTCCTCAGCTCAAGATGTTAAAGACATTTTGAAGCAAGTGGCACGCTATGGGGACGTGATTCTACTGAAAGGTTCTCGTGCCCTCGCTCTCGAATCCTTATTAGCTTGTTTTTAATTTCTTAGGAGCAAGTATGATCCCCTTAATTCCAATGTTTCTAAAACAGTCTCTATTTTTTTCTTTGGCTTTGACAGGGATGACCACCCTTGTGCTTACAGTAGCTCTGGGTGTTCCTGTAATGAAATGGCTGAAAAGAAAAAATTATCGTGATTACATCCACAAAGAATACTGTGAGAAACTTGAAATGCTTCACAAAGATAAAGCCGAGGTTCCTACGGGAGGAGGAGTCTTACTTTTTATCTCGTTAATTGCTTCTTTACTTGTTTGGTTGCCTTGGGGAAAATTTTCAACATGGTTCTTTATTATACTCCTGACATGTTATGCAGGTCTGGGTTGGTATGATGATAGAATAAAAATTAAACGGAAACAGGGACATGGACTGAAGGCAAAGCATAAGTTCATGGTCCAAATTGCCATTGCAGCTTTTACACTCATTGCTCTTCCTTACATTTACGGAAGTACCGAACCCTTATGGACTCTCAAGATCCCTTTTATGGAAGGGATGCTTTCTCTTCCCTTTTGGCTAGGAAAAGTCTTTTGCTTAGGACTCGCTCTTGTCGCTATTATAGGGACAAGCAATGCAGTAAATCTTACCGATGGTTTGGATGGACTTGCTGCAGGAACCATGTCCTTTGCTGCTCTGGGCTTTATTTTCGTAGCTCTAAGAAGTTCTACAATTCCTATAGCTCAAGATGTGGCTTATGTTTTAGCTGCTCTTGTAGGGGCTTGTATCGGATTCTTATGGTATAATGGTTTCCCGGCCCAGCTCTTCATGGGAGATACCGGGTCACTACTTCTAGGGGGCCTGCTAGGGAGCTGCGCTGTTATGCTGCGCGCAGAATGCATCCTAGTCGTGATCGGAGGAGTTTTTGTTGCTGAAGCGGGATCTGTCATTCTACAAGTACTTAGTTGTAGATTAAGGAAAAAACGCCTTTTCTTATGCTCTCCATTGCATCACCATTATGAATATCAGGGCCTCCCAGAGACTAAAATCGTCATGCGCTTTTGGATCTTTAGTTTTGTATGCGCAGGTCTAGGTATAGCGGCTGTCTTATGGAGATAGATATGTGTCAGCGCATTCTTATTTTAGGGACTGGAATCACAGGAAAGTCGGTAGCAAGGTTTTTATATCAGCAAGGACACTATCTCATAGGAGCAGACAATTCTTTAGAATCTCTGATATCGGTAGACCATTTGCATGATAGGCTACTCATGGGAGCTAGCGAGTTTCCTGAGAATATCGACCTTGTGATCCGCTCTCCAGGAATCAAACCGTATCATCCGTGGGTAGAACAAGCAGTATCTCTTAAGATTCCTGTCGTTACTGATATCCAAGTTGCTTTGAAAACACCAGAATTTCAAAGATATCCCTCCTTTGGCATCACAGGGTCTAATGGCAAGACAACAACGACATTATTTCTTACCCATCTCTTAAATACTTTAGGGATCCCTGCTATAGCTATGGGCAATATCGGCTTGCCTATACTAGACCACATGGGACAACCAGGAGTTCGTGTTGTAGAAATCAGCTCATTTCAGCTAGCAACCCAAGAGGAACATATCCCAGCACTTTCTGGATCTGTGTTTTTGAACTTTTCTCGTAACCACCTGGACTATCATCGCAACTTAGATGCCTATTTTGATGCTAAACTTCGCATCCAAAAATGCTTGCGTCAGGACAAAACATTTTGGGTGTGGGAGGAGTGTTCCTTGGGGAATTCTTATCAAATTTACTCTGAAGAAATTGAGGAGATTTTAGATAAAGGGGATGCATTAAAACCAATATACTTGCATGATAGGGATAACTATTGCGCAGCTTATGCTTTGGCTAATGAAGTTGGTTGGGTCTCTCCAGAAGGTTTTCTGAAGGCAATTCGGACATTTGAAAAACCTGCCCATAGACTAGAGTACCTTGGGAAAAAAGATGGCGTGCACTATATTAATGATAGCAAAGCCACAACCGTGACAGCAGTAGAAAAGGCTCTTATGGCTGTAGGGAAAGATGTTATTGTTATTTTGGGTGGCAAAGATAAAGGTGGAGATTTCCCTGCCTTAGCTTCTGTATTGTCCCAGACAACCAAACATGTCATTGCTATGGGTGAGTGTCGACAGACAATAGCAGATGCCTTATCAGAAAAGATTCCTTTGACGCTCTCTAAAGATTTACAAGAAGCGGTGTCCATAGCTCAAACTATAGCACAAGAGGGAGATACTGTGTTATTGTCTCCAGGATGCGCAAGCTTTGATCAGTTTCAAAGTTTTAAAGAACGCGGAGCTTACTTTAAGCTGTTGATCAGAGAAATGCAGGCAGTGAGGTAAATATGAATCGTAGAGACATGGTAATAACAGCTGTCGTAGTGAATGCTATATTGCTTGTGGCTCTTTTCGTCACATCAAAGCGTATTGGCGTCAAGGACTATGACGAGGGATTCCGTAATTTTGCTTCTAGCAAGGTTACACAAGCAGTAGTTTCAGAAGAAAAAGTCATAGAAAAGCCTGTAGTCGCAGAAGTGCCTAGCCGTCCTATCGCTAAAGAGACTCTAGCTGCACAGTTTATTGAAAGTAAGCCGGTTATTGTAACCACACCACCCGTGCCTGTTGTTAGCGAAACCCCAGAAGTGCCTACTGTGGCAGTTCCGCCTCAGCCTGTTCGTGAGACAGTAAAAGAGGAACAAGCTCCTTATGCTACTGTTGTAGTGAAAAAAGGAGATTTTCTCGAACGCATTGCGAGAGCAAATCATACTACCGTTGCAAAATTGATGCAGATCAATGATCTTACCACCACCCAACTTAAAATTGGTCAGGTCATCAAAGTCCCTACGTCTCAAGATGTCAGCAACGAAAAAACTCCTCAAACACAGACCGCAAACCCTGAAAATTATTATATCGTCCAAGAAGGGGATAGCCCGTGGACAATAGCATTGCGTAACCATATTCGATTGGATGATTTGCTAAAAATGAATGATCTCGATGAATATAAAGCCCGGCGCCTTAAGCCTGGAGATCAGTTGCGCATACGTTGATCTAAGCAGTCCCTTAGCATGAAATGGTTTGTTATTTCCTGTTTATTAGGAATCTTTTCTCTAGGGCTGATTATGGTTTTTGATACTTCTTCAGCAGAAGTATTAGACCGCTCTTTAGAATGTAGTACACATAAAGCTCTCATCCGCCAGGTGACCTATCTTATCCTTGGCTTGGGAGTCGCATCGCTTCTCTACATGATGGAATGGAGAGATTTCTTAAAAATCAGTCCTGTGTTGCTTTCAGGAGCTGCCCTAGCCTTAATCTGTGTGTTTATTCCAGGATTAGGGATATGCCGTAATGGGGCAAGACGTTGGTTGGGGTTCGGTCAGCTAACGATTCAACCTTCGGAATTTGTCAAGTACCTCGTCCCTATAGTCGCTCTATATTTCCTTACATTCTCTTCCCTCTATCAGAAACAACTGAAAATGTTTCTTAAACTTACAGCAATTTTATTTATTCCGATTCTTTTGATTGCTATAGAACCCGATAACGGATCTGCTGCTGTAATTTCAGCATCCCTGATTCCTGTGTTTATCATGACCTCAGTGCGCCTCCGCTACTGGCTTCTACCACTTCTGTGCGTCCTCATAGCTGGAGGAGCCCTTGCTTATAGAATGCCCTATGTTCGCTACCGCTTAAACGTCTACCTTCATCCTGAACTCGACATCAAAGGAAGAGGACATCAGCCGTATCAAGCCAAAATTGCCGCAGGATCTGGAAAGCTACTAGGAAAAGGTCCTGGAGCTAGCCTTCAGAAGCTTACCTACCTCCCAGAAGCCCAAAATGACTATATTGCCGCAATCTACGCTGAGGAGTTCGGATTTTTAGGTATGCTCGTCCTCATACTTTTGTATATGTGCTTTGTTTACGGAGGGTATGCAATCGCTATAAAAGCATCATCACTAGAAGGTGCTGCTTTGGCAATGGTCATTACTTTGATTATTAGCATGCAAGCATTTATGAATTTAGGAGTCGTTTCAGGCCTGCTTCCTAGTAAAGGAGTCAACCTTCCTTTTTTTAGCCAAGGAGGGTCCTCTCTTATCGCAAATATGTGTGGAGTCACGTTGTTATTGAAGGTATATGATGAAGAAAATTCGAAAAGTAGCCTTGGCTGTAGGAGGTTCAGGAGGCCACATTGTCCCAGCTCTCTCGGTAAAGGAAGCTTTTTCTCGTGAAGGAATAGACGTATTACTACTAGGGAAAGGTCTCAAGAACCATCCTTCTTTGCAACAGGGAATCAGCTATCGGGAAATCCCCTCAGGACTTCCTACAGTCCTTAATCCCATAAAGATCATGAGCAGGACCCTTTCTCTATGTTCAGGATACCTGAAAGCAAGAAAGGAACTTAAAATTTTTGACCCTGACCTGGTCATAGGATTTGGGAGCTACCACTCTCTTCCCGTGTTGCTCGCAGGACTGTCCCATAAAATTCCCTTATTTCTACACGAACAAAATCTAGTTCCTGGAAAAGTAAATCAATTGTTTTCCCGCTATGCTCGAGGTATTGGAGTGAATTTCTCCCCCGTTACTAAACACTTCCGCTGCCCCGCAGAAGAGGTCTTCCTTCCTAAACGAAGCTTCTCCTTAGGAAGCCCTATGATGAAGCGATGTACAAATCATACCCCTACAATCTGTGTTGTTGGAGGTTCTCAGGGAGCACAGATATTAAATACTTGTGTTCCCCAAGCTCTTGTCAAGCTAGTCAATAAGTACCCAAATATGTACGTCCATCATATTGTAGGACCTAAAAGTGATGTTATGAAGGTGCAACATGTTTACAATCGTGGAGAGGTCCTCTGCTGTGTGAAGCCGTTCGAAGAGCAACTCCTAGATGTCTTGCTTGCCGCAGATTTGGTCATCAGTAGGGCAGGAGCCACAATTTTAGAAGAAATTCTTTGGGCAAAAGTTCCCGGAATTTTAATTCCCTATCCAGGAGCTTATGGACATCAGGAAGTTAATGCTAAATTCTTTGTAGACGTCTTAGAAGGGGGAACTATGATCCTAGAAAAAGAATTAACAGAGAAGCTATTAGTAGAAAAAGTAACGTTTGCTTTAGACTCCCATAACAGAGAAAAACAACGCAATTCCCTAGCGGCGTATAGTCAGCAAAGGTCAACAAAAACATTCCATGCATTCATTTGTGAATGCTTATAGGTTCATTATATGAAGGGAACTCCTCAGTATCATTTTATCGGTATCGGTGGTATAGGAATGAGCGCTTTAGCTCATATTTTGCTTGATCGTGGCTATGAGGTCTCTGGAAGCGACTTATATGAAAGCTATACGATCGAAAGCCTGAAAGCTAAAGGTGCGAGGTGTTTCTCAGGCCATGATTCCTCCCATGTTCCTCATGATGCCGTCGTTGTTTATAGCTCAAGTATAGCCCCTGATAATGTAGAGTATCTTACCGCTATTCAAAGATCATCACGTCTTCTTCATAGAGCAGAGCTCTTGAGTCAGCTTATGGAGGGTTATGAAAGCATTCTGGTTTCAGGAAGCCATGGGAAGACAGGGACCTCATCTCTAATTCGAGCGATTTTCCAGGAAGCTCAGAAAGATCCCTCCTATGCTATTGGAGGACTCGCTGCAAACTGCCTGAATGGGTATTCTGGATCATCGAAAATCTTCGTTGCCGAAGCCGATGAAAGTGATGGGTCTTTAAAGCACTACACTCCCCGTGCAGTAGTCATTACAAATATAGATAATGAACATTTGAATAATTACGCTGGGAATCTTGATAACCTGGTTCAGGTAATCCAGGACTTCTCTAGAAAAGTAACAGATCTCAATAAGGTATTCTATAACGGGGATTGTCCTATTTTGAAAGGAAATGTCCAAGGGATTTCTTATGGATATTCACCAGAATGTCAATTGCATATCGTTTCCTATAATCAAAAGGCATGGCAATCTCACTTTTCCTTTACCTTTTTAGGCCAGGAGTATCAAGACATTGAGCTCAATCTCCCTGGACAACATAACGCTGCAAATGCAGCAGCAGCCTGTGGAGTTGCTCTTACCTTTGGCATAGACATAAACATCATTCGAAAAGCTCTCAAAAAATTCTCGGGAGTTCATCGACGTCTAGAAAGAAAAAATATATCCGAAAGCTTTCTTTTCTTAGAAGATTATGCTCATCATCCTGTAGAGGTTGCACATACCCTGCGCTCTGTGCGTGATGCTGTGGGTTTGCGAAGAGTCATCGCAATTTTTCAACCACATCGATTCTCTCGTTTAGAAGAGTGCTTACAAACCTTCCCCAAAGCTTTCCAAGAAGCTGATGAAGTCATACTTACAGATGTCTATAGTGCCGGAGAAAGTCCTAGAGAGTCTATCATTCTTTCCGACCTTGCGGAACAGATTCGTAAGTCTTCTTATGTCCATTGTTGTTATGTTCCCCATGGAGACATCGTAGATTATCTACGAAACTACATTCGCATTCATGATGTCTGTGTTTCTCTAGGAGCTGGAAATATCTATACTATTGGAGAGGCTTTAAAAGACTTTAACCCTAAAAAATTATCCATAGGACTCGTCTGTGGAGGGAAATCTTGCGAACACGATATTTCTCTACTTTCTGCTCAACATGTCTCTAAATATATTTCTCCTGAATTCTATGATGTGAGTTACTTCATCATAAATCGTCAGGGCTTATGGAGAACAGGAAAGGATTTTCCTCATCTTATTGAAGAGACTCAAGGGGATTCGCCACTTTCTTCTGAAATCGCTTCAGCTTTAGCAAAAGTCGACTGTTTGTTTCCCGTGCTCCATGGCCCATTTGGAGAGGATGGTACGATCCAGGGATTTTTTGAAATCTTAGGAAAACCTTATGCCGGACCCTCACCATCTTTAGCAGCAACTGCAATGGATAAGCTGTTAACAAAACGAATTGCATCAGCAGTGGGTGTTCCTGTAGTCCCTTACCAACCTTTAAATCTCTGTTTCTGGAAACGCAATCCAGAACTATGTATTCAGAATCTTATAGAGACATTTTCTTTCCCTATGATTGTAAAAACTGCACATTTGGGATCTAGTATTGGGATATTTTTAGTCCGTGATAAAGAGGAATTACAAGAAAAGATCTCAGAAGCATTTCTATATGACACGGATGTGTTTGTGGAGGAAAGTCGCTTAGGGTCTCGTGAAATCGAAGTGTCCTGTATCGGCCATTCTTCTAGCTGGTATTGTATGGCAGGGCCTAATGAACGCTGTGGTGCTAGTGGGTTTATTGATTATCAAGAGAAATATGGATTTGATGGCATAGATTGCGCAAAGATCTCTTTTGATTTACAGCTCTCACAAGAATCTTTAGATTGTGTTAGAGAACTTGCAGAGCGTGTCTACCGAGCAATGCAAGGAAAAGGTTCAGCTCGAATAGATTTTTTCTTGGATGAAGAGGGGAATTATTGGTTGTCAGAGGTCAATCCTATTCCAGGAATGACAGCAGCTAGCCCATTTTTACAAGCTTTTGTTCACGCAGGATGGACGCAAGAACAAATTGTAGATCACTTTATTATAGATGCTCTACATAAGTTTGATAAGCAGCAGACTATCGAACAGGCATTCACTAAAGAACAAGATTTAGTTAAAAGATAATAAAAAAACTAGAGATCTTTTTATTAAAATCTCTAGTTTTTACATGTAAACAAAAGCAGACGAATAACTACGATTAATGGTGGTTACTACATTCGCAAGAATGATGCATATTGCCTTCTTCTTGTTCTTCTTGATTAAGATCTTCGTCGTAATGACAGTGTCCACTGCAGCAGGTGTCAGACTCGCCGAAAGTATCTTCAGTAGAGTTAGAAGAGTCATTATCACAGATGTAATCTTGATCAGCAATCACATCAGTTCCATTTTCAGGCTGAACCAAATCTATCTGCACTTTCTTTTTTAATCTAGAACATACACGTCTAAGAATCGTTCTTAGCGCATGTATTGTGTTCCCTCTTCTTCCAATAATTTTCCCAATATCCTCTGCTGCGACACGAATTTCTAACTTAATAGATTCGTTATCCTCGTCTTCAATAGAACGAATTTCAACAGCTTCAGGATTAGTAACTAAATTCTTAACAATATATGCTACAAACTCTTCCATAAAGTCCAAATTAAATTGAGATATAGAAAGAAAAAAACATAACTCTATGTTTTTAAAGTTCCTGAAGAAAGGATAGATATTCAAAATGAAAAAGTCAATGTCTAATCTGAAAGCGGAGGCTTCTCTGGATAGCTGAGAATCGTTAACCAATTCAAGTACCTCGGATCCCCATTTTCAATAGGAAATAGTAAGACTTCAGGAACCTCATAGCCAGAGAACTCCTGAATAGCAAGACAAATTTCCGAGAAGCGTATGTCTATCGATTTGATTTGTATATGATGTTCTTCAGACTCACATAGCTTGCCTTCCCATAGATATGTCGATGTGCCTTTAGGGAATACATGCACACAGGAAGCAAGACGCTCTGTAATCAGATGTCTAGCTAAGGAGCGAGCACTTTCCTCCGAAGGGAAAGATGTAAGAATAAGAACAGCAGTCATAGAGCTTTTAATAATAAGAAATTTGGAAAACGCAAATCATAGACATATTGTTTTTCGCTCTCGATTACAGGACTTTTTTTCATGTGCTTATACAGGTCTAAGGCACGATCTAAGGTCTTAATTGGAAGTCTTAACAGACTGCCTGAAGAGAGCGTCACTATAATTTCTCCAGGGTATGCATCAGATAAAGATAAATCAATGATTTTCGGAGACTCCATAGCAAGCTCCTTAAGAAGAATCTTGGTAAAAAGCATTTTTTCTTTAGGGAGTTTTTGCATTTTTAAATCTTCTTGAGAGAAAAAAATCTGAGGGAGATTCAGAGAGGGGAAGTACGGTTGACCAAGAAAGCAGCTCCCCTCGAGATTGCATAACGTATTAGATCGGTTCCCAACATAAGCAATAGGTGTTTGTAAGGTATAGAAAATTGTAATGCCCTTATTATCAGGAGATTTTTCTATAACTAAAGAGGAAAAAATCCCAAGAGCATGCAAGCTCGACTCAGCTTCTTTAATAGAGAATTCATGGAGATATGTAGGTGCATCCGCAGAAAGACGTAAATGTTCTGCAATCGCAGTAGGAGGGACTTTGGATAGAGTGGAGGAAACTAAAAATAGGTTCCTAATGGGAGAAGGATTGAATTTAGATAAAGACAGTTCAGGGAGAAATAACCAACAAAATGTAGGAACACAAACAAGGGAACTCAAAACGATCAGGATCGAAGCATAACATAAAGAGTATTGAGGACCCGGAGGGAAAAGCGTTTTGAAAAAACGTCTTATCATGAGCTCATTGTTTTTTATTATGATCATAAATAATATCGCTAATATTTACGAGATTCCTCTTGGAGAGATTACTGATGAATTTATCAGCTAAAGAATACGGAGATATCATTGTTATTTATTTACAAGGATCTTTAGATGCCGTCTCAGTGCCTAGTGTTCAAGAGTATTTAGAGCAGTTTATACAGAAGAAACATCTTAAAATTGCTCTGAATTTTACAGATGTCTCGTATATCAGTAGCGCAGGGATTCGTCTACTGCTGTCTAATTTTAAATTGGTTCAGAGCTTGGGAGGAAAAATGTGCCTATGCTGTGTCAAAGAGAGTGTAACCGAAGTCATGCGGATTGCAGGTTTAGACCAATTGATCTTGCTCTGCCAGTCTGAACAGGAATGTTTAAGTAAGTTATAGTTTCTCTATATGCTTCCTTTTGAATTCGAGTTTAATACAACTTCTTCTCCTGAATGCGACGTATGCCTTGATCCTCAGAAGTTATTTGTAAAGCTATTTAAGCGTACGATCGTCTTGCTTTCAGGACCTACAGGATCTGGGAAAACTGATGTTTCTTTAGCATTAGCCCCCATGATTGATGGAGAGATCGTCTCAGTGGATTCTATGCAAGTATACCAAGGCATGGATATCGGAACTGCAAAAGTATCTCTAAAAGCTAGACAAGAGATTCCTCACCATTTAATTGACATCCGACATGTTCAAGAGCCGTTTAATGTTGTGGATTTTTATTATGAAGCAATTCAAGCATGCCAAAACATTTTATCAAGAAATAAAGTTCCTATTTTAGTTGGTGGCTCAGGGTTTTATTTTCATGCCTTTCTTTCAGGTCCTCCTAAAGGTCCCGCGGCAGATCCTCAGATACGAGAACAGCTTGAAGCGATAGCAGAAGAACACGGGGTTTCTGCTCTTTATGAGGACCTACTTCTTAAAGATCCAGAATATGCTCAAACAATCACTAAGAATGATAAAAATAAAATCATTCGAGGATTGGAAATTATCCAACTTACAGGAAAAAAAGTTAGCGATCATGAATGGGATATCGTTCCCAAAGCTTCAAGAGAGTATTGTTGTCGTGCCTGGTTTCTTTCCCCTGAAACAGAATTTTTGAAAAATAATATTCAAATGCGTTGCGAAGCTATGCTGCAAGAAGGGCTGCTAGAGGAAGTCAGGGGATTATTGAACCAGGGAATAAGGGAAAACCCTTCAGCATTCAAGGCCATTGGATATCGAGAATGGATAGAATTCCTTGATAACGGAGAGAAATTAGAAGAGTACGAGGAGACAAAAAGAAAATTTGTATCCAATAGTTGGCATTATACTAAAAAACAAAAAACATGGTTTAAACGTTATTCGATATTTCGAGAACTTCCGACATTAGGCCTCTCTTCGGACGCAATTGCTCAGAAGATAGCTAAAGACTACTTACTGTACAGCTGATGTGTTGATAAAAGGTATTTCTCTCCACAGGAATGAAACCTTCAGATCGAATGATATTACAGATTTCTTCTTCAGAGCTCTGTATCGACCATCCTGTAGCTTTATGCACGCTTTCGTCTAAAATAACCCCTCCAAAATCATCAGCTCCGTAATGGAGAGCTTTCGCTCCTAAGCTTTTACCCTCGCCAAACCATGAGGCTGCTACGTGATCAAAATTATCCAGAAAGATTCTGCCCAAAGCTAAAATGCGGTAATAGGTTTCAATAGAAGCTTGTTGAGGAACGTTACGTCTTAGGGCCGTATTCCCAGGTTTATAACTCCAGGGGATAAAACTATAAAAGCCAGGGCAGCTATCTTGAGCATCACGGAGTGTTTGAAGATGTATAAGGATATCTTCTGGGTTCTCCACATGCCCAAACATCATTGTTGCTGTTGTGCGAAAGCCCATGAGATGGGCTAACTTATGTAGATTGATCCAGCCCCCAGGCTGCATTTTTTTTGGAGAGATGATTTTTCTAACTCTCTCTGAAAGAATCTCAGCCCCGCCCCCAGGGATGGTACGTTGCCCCGCATCCCATAACCTTTGGAGACCTTGCTCAATACTGATGCCAGAGACCCGGCAAGCATGTTCGATTTCTACTGCAGAAAAGAAATGAGGATGGATGGAAGGAAATTCTTGAACAGTAATGCGTACGAGTTCTTCAAGATAATCGATGCCTAACCCCGGGTGCACACCACCTTGCAGTAAAACAGTTTTGACTCCTGAACTTACATAACGTTGTAATAGGCTGCGAACTTCATCAAAAGATAATAGATAAGCGTCGGGAGATTTAGGCTTTCTGTAGAACGCACAAAACGTACAATCTATTTTACAAATATTAGTATAGTTTGGATTGGCATCCAAAACATAAGTAACTTCATTTGAAGGATATCGTTCTTTACGAATCGCGTCCGCACGCTCTTGTAATCTCTCGATAGGGGACGAAACAAATAGCTCTAATCCTTCTTCAAATGAAATTCTTTTACATAAATTCATAAAATAATTGACGTTAAAGATTGCTAGCAGCAGACTTTAAGTTTTAACAATTTTATTTGTCAAGCCCCACACCTAAGTTGTTATTATGGATAATTCAGACAACAGCTTTCATACTTTGGAAACGGAGCAGGGATCGTTTTTAAACGATGAATTAGCAGTCGAAGAAGTGGCGTCTACAGAAAGCACAGAAATTTCTGATGCGACATTATGTTTCGCTGATGAGATTCAAGAGCTCCCCTCCCCAGAAAAGAAAGTTGCTTTTATCTTGAATAAGATGAGGGAAGCCTTAACAGGATCATCTCAAGGCTCAGACTTAAGGTTGTTTTGGGATTTAAGGAAGCAATGCCTCCCCTTATTTAATGAAATCGAAGATACCGCGAAACGGGCAGATCATTGGCGTTGTTATATCGAGTTGACTAAGGAAGGCCGTCATCTCAAGGGTCTTCAGGATGAAGAAGGGTCTTTTGTCGTTGGTCAGATTGATTTGGCAATCACATGTCTAGAAAAAGATATTCTTAAGTTCCAAGAAGGAACAGAAGATAAAATTTTCAAAGATAGAGAAGATAATTTCTTAGAAAGCCAAGCTCTAGATAAACATCAGGCTTTTTATAAGCAGCATCATACCTCATTGCTATGGTTAAGTAGTTTTTCTTCAAAAATCATAGATCTCCGCAAGGAACTGATAAATGTTGGGATGCGGATGCGGTTGAAGAGTAAATTTTTTCAACGTCTCTCTAATTTAGGAAATCAGGTGTTTCCTAAACGAAAGGAACTGATCGAAAAAGTAAGTCAAACATTTGCAGAAGATGTTGATGCATTTGTCGCTAAATATTTTATTGGATCCGATAAAGAAACATTGAAAAAAACGGTTTTTTTTTTAAGAAAAGAAATCAAAAACCTTCAACACGCAGCAAAAAGACTTTTTGTCTCATCGCATGTTTTTGCTGAAACACGATTGAAACTCAGTAAGTGCTGGGATCAGCTCAAGGGGATGGAAAAAGAAATTCGCCAAGAGCAAGGCCGCTTACGTGTTGTATCTGCTGAAAATTCAAAAGAAGTTCGCCAGATGTTAGCTGAGGTCTCTTCTCTTCTTATTGAGGGAAATGATCTGAGTAAAGTTCGTAAAGACTTGGAGGGCATTTCTAAGAAAATTCGAGCTCTTGATCTTACGCACGATGATGTCATCTCTTTGAAAAAAGAAATGCAACAATTATTTGATCAATTACGAGAGAAACAAGACGCGGCAGAGCATTCCTATCAAGAGCAATTAGCTAAAGATAAACAAGTCAAGAAAGAAGCGGCTCGCTCTCTTGCTGAGCGCATCACAACATTCTCAAAAACTTGCTCCGAAGGGAACATTACTTCCGAATCTCGAGAAGAATGGCAGACATTGAAAGAGCTCTTAGGTAAAATGTCTTTTTTACCTCCTCCTGAAAAAATTTCTTTAGATAATCAACTCAATCTTGCTCTTCAAACTATTGTTAACTTCTTTGAAGAACAACTTCTCTCTTCTCCAGATTCTCGAGAAAAGCTTGTGAATATGCGCCAAGTATTGAAGCAAAGACGAGAGCGTCGTCAAGAACTTAAAGATAAATTAGAGCAGGACAAAAAATTATTAGGGTCTTCAGGATTAGATTTTGATCGGGCCATGCAGTATAGTGCTCTAGTTGAAGAAGACAAGCGTGCTCTTGAAGAATTGGATGCAAGTATTTTAGAATTGAAGCAACAGATTCAGCAATTGCTATGAGAAGAAACTGTATATATGCTTTTGATTTAGACGGAACCTTATTGAAGGGGAATAGCAGCTGGAGTTTTTATTGCTACGGCTTACTTCAAGGTTTGTTTTCCTATAAAACGTTGCCCCCCTGCATTTACCGCTTTTTTAGATTTAAGTTTTTTTTTGGGATCTTCCATCCTTCTATTATTCGATAGTAACTCGTCTACTCTCTTCTGTTCCCTGTGATGATCTTTATGAAGTTGCCTTGAATTTTGTATCGACTCTGACCGGCTCCGATTTTTATGCTCCTGTTTTAGAAAAACTAGAAGAAGCTTTTGCAGATACCACAGGACAGGTGATCCTTTTTTCTTCTTCTCCAGACTTTATTGTCCACCCCATAGCGCAGCAACTCGGGATTAGTTCTTGGTATGCGTCGTGTTATCGCGATCAGTCTGCAGAACAGACGATCTATAAAAAATGTCTTACAGGGGATAAAAAAGCGCAAATTTTGAGTTATATTAAAAAAATTAATCAAGCAAGAAGCCATACCTTCTCCGACCATATTTTAGATCTTCCTTTTCTTATGCTGGGAGAAGAGAAAACCGTCGTTCGCCCTCAGGGACGACTCAAGAAAATGGCAAAAAAATATTACTGGAATATCGTTTAATTCCATTTAAAAAAAAGCTCGACCTTATCTTGGATAATCGAGTATCCTAAAGCTGGTTTTATGGATTCATTTTGTTTTGATCTATTGAAAGTAGCTGCTAAAGCTATTGACGACAAAAAAGGGAATAATCTGGTTGTTCTAGATGTTAGAACAATTTCGGAATTTACCGATTATTTTGTTTTTGTTGAAGGTAGTGTGAATGTGCATGTTAAGGCTTTAGCAAATACTATCGTAGAAGAGTTAAAAAAGCAGAAAGTTAGTCCTCTTCATGTGGAGGGGATAACGGATGGTAATTGGGTGGTGATAGATTACGGATTTATCGTCGTCCATGTATTTGTCTCTGAAATTCGTGGAAAATATCGTTTAGAAGAGCTATGGAAGGACGGATTTATTGTCACATCCAAGCTTTTAGCTTCTTAATGGAGTAAGGGTCTACATGAGTAAAAAACGCGTAGTTGTTACAGGATTCGGTGTTGTATCTTGCCTCGGTAATGAAGTAGATACCTTTTACGATAATCTTCTTGCCGGTGTCAGCGGCGTACGGCCAATTACATCCTTTCCTTGTGAGGATTATGCCACTCGTTTTGCCGGCTGGATCCCAGAATTCAATCCCGAGCCTTATGTAGATAAAAAGCAAGCACGTCGTGTCGACCCCTTTATTACCTATGCCATGGTAGCTGCTAAGAAAGCGATCGCTATGTCACGTTGGGATAAAGACCATCTGCCTTCCGATCCCGTGCGTTGTGGAGTGATTGTCGGCTCTGGAATGGGTGGGCTCTCTACCCTAGACCAAGGGATGGAAAGACTCTTAGTTATTCATAAAAAATTATCTCCCTTCTTTATTCCTTATATCATTACAAATATGGCCCCAGCACTTATTGCTATGGACTTTGGTTTGATGGGCCCCAATTATTCTATATCAACTGCATGTGCTACAGGAAATTATTGTATTGATGCCGCCTACCAACATTTAGTATCTGGGCGCGCTGATATGATCATCTGTGGTGGTACGGAAGCTGCAGTGAACCGTATTGGTTTAGAGGGTTTTATTGCTAATCGTGCTCTCTCTGAGAGAAACGATGCTCCAGATCAAGCTTCACGTCCTTGGGATAGAGATCGTGATGGCTTTGTCTTAGGAGAAGGAGCAGGAATTCTTGTTTTAGAAACCCTAGAGAGTGCTCTACGTCGCGATGCTCCTATTTTTGCTGAGATGTTAGGAAGCTATGTTACATGCGATGCCTTCCATATTACCGCTCCTAGAGATGACGGTGAGGGGATTACTGCATGCGTGCTTGGTGCTTTAAATTCCGCAGGAATTCCTAAAGAACGTGTCAACTATGTGAATGCTCACGGAACGTCGACTCCATTAGGGGATCTTTCTGAAGTTCTAGCTGTTAAAAAGGCTTTTGGCTCCCATGTACGAAATCTCCGCATGAACTCCACTAAATCATTGATAGGGCATTGTCTTGGAGCTGCTGGAGGTGTTGAAGCCGTCGTTGCAATTCAAGCTATCCTTACGGGAAAGCTTCATCCTACGATTAATTTGGATAACCCTATCGCAGAAATTGAAGACTTTGATGTAGTTGCAAATAAAGCTCAAGACTGGGATATTGATGTAGCGATGTCCAACTCATTTGGTTTTGGTGGACATAATTCAACGATATTATTCTCGAGGTATGTACCCTAGTTATGATGAAGACAAAATATGAGTATTCTTTTGGTGTTATTCCTATAAAATTTTTTGGCACCCCCGATAAGAACACATTAAAAGCTTGTTTTATTTGCCATACTCGAGGAAAACATTGGGGATTCCCTAAAGGGCATTCTGAAGATAAGGAAGGTCCTCAAGAGGCTGCAGAGAGAGAATTGGTAGAAGAAACCGGACTAAGTGTTGTTAATTTCTTCCCTAAAGTTCTTATCGAACAGTATTCGTTTAATAATGAAGAACAAGTCTTCGTTCGCAAAGAAGTCACCTATTTTCTTGCTGAAGTTCGTGGTGACATCCATGCAGATCCTATGGAAATTTGCGATAGTCAATGGTTATCTTTGCAAGAAGGACTCCGCTTATTAAGTTTTCCTGAGCTACGAGATCTTACCGTAGAAGCAGATAAATTTATTAATAACTATCTTTTCTCTTCTTGATTTTCAAGGAGAGGGAACCCCTCTCCTTAGACATTAATTCACTTCAGCAGTGTCTCCAATATAGGATAAGTAATCCTCGTGAGCGAGCTGTATCACCTTTTGTGCTTCCTTCTTCCCGTAAATCCCCACGATTTCAATTTTTGCAGGGCTACCTTTAATTAAATGATTGGGAGTCGCTTTATATGTTAGGAAATAGTGTTGGATCATATCTAATACTGTGCCTGGACAGTCTGAAATATCTTCGATCTCAGCAAAGACTAAATCGTCCTCTAAAACAGCAATAATCTTATCATCAGCTTCTCCAGAATCAATGATGCGAAGACCTCCTATAGGACGTGCTTGAAGTAAAATATTTCCATGATGGATATTTTTTTCTGTAAGAACACAGACATCCAGAGGGTCTTTATCACCTTGGATTCCTTCGCGACGTGTTTGTTCCCCGCTATAGTTCCCAGAAGCAGTGCCACAGTATGTTTGAGGCAGTAAACCATAAAGGCAGGGACAAAAGTTAGAAAATTTTTGAGGTCTGTCTACTTTGAGCAAGCCTGTAGCCTTGTCTAATTCAAATTTTACAGAGTCATAAGGAGTAATTTCTATATAACAACACAGGGACTCATAATTATCCTGGGTTAATGTAGGGCTGTGCCAAGGATGTGCAACATATAATGGTTTTTTAGACATAAGTAACTCTCAATATAAAATTTCCTATACAATCGGGTTTAGTGAATTTAGACTAACACGGAGAAAGTTTTAAGAGAAGTGTCTGCTCAGGCCTAATTGACTTTTAATTAAAAGTAGTCAATAATTTTATTTTCTAATTAAACCTCACTAATTTATGAAATACTCACTGAACTTTAAAGAGATCAAAATAGATGATTATGAGCGTGTTATTGAAGTCACATGTTCAAAAGTTCGTCTTCATGCAATTATTGCTATTCATCAAACGGCAGTAGGACCCGCCTTAGGTGGAGTGCGAGCCTCTCTATATTCTTCTTTTGAGGATGCGTGCACAGACGCTCTTCGCTTGGCTCGGGGGATGACCTACAAGGCAATCATTAGTAATACAGGAACAGGCGGGGGGAAAAGTGTTATTATTCTTCCCCAGGATGCTCCTTCCCTCACTGAAGACATGCTGAGGGCTTTTGGCCAGGCTGTGAATGCTTTAGAGGGGACCTACATCTGTGCTGAAGATCTTGGTGTATCTATAAATGATATTTCTATCGTTGCTGAAGAAACTCCTTATGTGTGTGGGATCGCTGATGTTAGTGGAGATCCTTCTATATACACCGCACATGGCGGATTTTTATGCATAAAAGAAACCGCTAAGTATCTTTGGGGATCTTCCTCTCTTAGAGGGAAAAAAATTGCGATTCAGGGAATAGGCTCTGTAGGACGACGTCTATTACAATCGTTGTTTTTTGAAGGCGCCGAACTTTATGTTGCTGATGTTTTAGAAAGAGCCGTTCAGGATGCTGCAAGGCTCTATGGGGCTACGATTGTTCCTACAGAAGAGATTCATGCATTGGAATGTGATATTTTCTCTCCTTGTGCTCGTGGGAACGTGATTCGTAAAGATAATCTTGCAGATTTAAATTGTAAGGCGATTGTAGGTGTCGCAAATAACCAACTTGAAGATAGCTCAGCTGGAATGATGCTCCACGAACGGGGAATTCTTTATGGTCCCGACTATTTAGTGAATGCTGGGGGATTGCTTAATGTGGCCGCAGCAATAGAAGGAAGAGTCTATGCTCCTAAAGAAGTGCTTCTTAAAGTAGAAGAGCTTCCTATAGTTCTAAGTAAGCTATACAATCAAAGTAAAACTACAGGAAAAGACCTTGTAGCTTTATCAGATTCCTTCGTGGAAGACAAGCTCTTGGCCTATACGTCATAGAGCAATAAGCTTATCCGTGGGGACAACATTGAGTTGGTTTTGTAACGCTGCTAATGTTGTCTCATGGGTTTCCTGGTCTCCAGAAGCAAGAATCACTGCGTGATTATTTAAGACCAAACTTTCTTTTCTATATTCTAAAGGGGCTCCTAAAGCATCCGTGACTCTACCCCCAGCTTCTTCAACGAGGAAGGCTCCAGGTACGTGATCCCAAGCACGAGCGGGAGAATCAATAAAAGGGTAGCGAATGAAAAAATCTACGGCGCCTTCAGCAACTAAAGCATACTTATATTGGCTTTCTACACGACGAGGACTCGGAGTGTTGGGGAGACCCAGGCTTAGCTTACGTGTTGCATGATGCTGTTGATTCAATGCAGCTAACGAAGCCTCACAGAATTGTTTTGTTTGTTTTCTATCAGCATAAACAAAGCGTCTATCTAGATTTTGAGAATGAACAATAGAAAGACCATGACCTTTAGCTGCTGAATATAGTTTAAATGTCTGATTATAGGCAGGGCATGCCATGACCGACAAAATCGGTCGATACTCATAAATTAGTGATATAGCAACGGCAAAAGCACGATGTCTGATAAAACCTGCAGTACCATCAATAGGGTCGACAAGCCAAAATAAAGAAGTCGGAGATGGAGGAGGGACCAGGGTAGAAATTAAGTCATCTCTTGAGACTGAAGAAGTTAACAGGCGTGTAAATTTTAAGATTTCAGGGATTTTTTCGTTGTCTTGATCAGGATATAGAGTTTCTTCTCCAATAAAAGGAATATTGGGAAAGGCTTTTGCAAGCTGTTGTTTTAGATAATATTGACTGCCGTAATCAGCAGCGGTGATAAAAGAACCATCGGATTTTTCCCAAAAAGGAACCAAACGGTGCTCGCTTCGATAGTTTAGTAGTTGTGTAGTGATTTCCGTAACTACAGACTCAACGATGTTCTGATAGTTAGGCAACTCGGAGTGCATAGAATTTTCCTCAAGTATCTAGATAAGAATGTTAGCAAAAGTTAGGATTATGTTAAACTTCGGGAGTAGCACTATAATAGATAGCATAGTGCTTACAAAAAATTCTTTTTCCCTAAGTAAGGGGAACTTATGCTAATCAAGCTATGGCGAGCTACTTATGAAGGGATGTATACATTTCTTGTGGGTGCGTTGCTAAAGTTGCGCTACCGTATGCAAGTTGAAGGGTGGGACACCTTAAACATAAATCCTAAGCAGGGGTGTTTGTTTCTTGCCAATCACGTTGCAGAAGTGGACCCTATTATCTTAGAATATCTATTTTGGAGTCGATTCCATGTTCGTCCCATGGCGGTCGAGTATTTGTTTCATAGTCGCGTTGTTCAATGGTTTTTAAATTCTGTAAGATCCATTCCTATCCCTCAACTTGTTCCCGGTAAAGAGAGTAAGCGCTCTTTAGAACGTATGAACGTATGTTATGAAGAAGCCTCACGAGCTTTAAATAGAGGGGAAAGCCTCCTTCTTTATCCTTCAGGAAGGTTATCGAGAACAGGGAAAGAGGAAATCGTTAATCAGTATTCTGCTTATGTGTTATTACATAGAGTTATGGAATGCAACGTGGTTTTAGTCAGAGTTTCAGGCTTATGGGGGAGTGCGTTTTCGCGCTATAAGCAGAACTCTACACCTAAGTTAGGCCCTGCGTTTAAAGAAGCTTTTCGAGCTTTACTGCGTCGTGGGATTTTTTTTATGCCTAAAAGGTTTGTAAAAATTACTCTATGTCAAGTAGATCATCTTTTTTTAAAGCAATTTCCAACAAAACAAGACCTAAATACTTTTTTGGCTTCTTGGTTTAATCAAGGAGATGACAATTTGCCCATAGAAGTTCCTTACGCATAACGAGGAAGTTACGACGTATGCACGATCAACGGAATAGGGGTCATAACAACCATAATTTAAGGTTGCGACCTGGATCTACATTATTGGAAGCTTTTTTAATATTATGTTCCGAACATGAAGAGGGAATTGCCTGTTTTGACGAACATCTAGGCTCACTCTCTTATCGAGAACTTCGCAATGCTATAATTGCTGTAGCAATTAAGGTCTCCAAGTTTTCTGAAGATAGAGTTGGGGTGATGATGCCCGCATCTATAGGAGCATTCATTGCCTATTTTGGCATTCTTCTTGCGGGGAAGACTCCCGTAATGATGAACTGGAGTCAAGGACTCAGAGAGCTACGTGCATGTACAAAAACAGTAGAGGTTCGACGTGTTCTTACTTCACAGCAGTTCATCAAACATTTAACTGAGGTCCAAGGGTTCGTAGAATATCCCTTTGATCTTATGTATATGGAAGATGTGCGTAAACGCCTTTCCTGGTGGGAGAAGTGCCGGATAGGGTTGTATTCTAAATGCTCCGTCCCTTGGTTGCTCAGAATCTTTGGAGTTTCAGGGGTTGAGAGCGATGATACTGCTGTCATTTTGTTTACTTCTGGAACAGAAAAACTTCCAAAAGCAGTCCCTCTAACCCATAAGAATTTAATGGAAAATCAGGAGGCATGCCTCAAATTTTTCGATCCTAATACACAAGATGTCATGTTGGCATTTCTCCCTCCTTTTCATGCTTATGGATTCAATAGCTGTGGCTTGTTTCCTTTACTGATGGGCGTTCATGTAGTATTCGCTTCGAATCCTCTAAACCCTAAAAAGTTAGTTGAGTTTATCGATGATAAAAAGGTCACCTTCTTTGGGAGCACTCCGGTATTTTTCGACTATATTCTGAAAACAGCAAAAAAACAAAATTCCTGTTTGGAGTCCCTACGACTTGTTGTGATCGGCGGGGATGCATTGAAAGATACCCTCTACGAAGAAACTAAGAAATTACAACCACAAATTGCTCTCTATCAGGGCTACGGTGCTACCGAATGTTCTCCTGTAATTTCGATTACTACGAAAGAAAGTCCTAGGAAATCCGAGTGTGTGGGAATGCCGATCGAAGGGATGGATGTGCTGATTATTTCTAAAGAGACTCATATTCCCGTATCCTCGGGAGAACAGGGATTGATCGTTGTTCGTGGGAACTCTGTATTTTCAGGATATCTTGGGAACCATGAACATCAGAGTTTTGTCTCCTTAGGTGGGGATCAGTGGTATTTGACTGGAGATTTGGGTCATATAGGTCCTAGCGGGGATCTATTTTTAGAAGGTAGGCTAAGCCGATTTGTAAAAATCGGTGGAGAAATGGTAAGCCTAGAAGCTTTAGAAAGTATTTTGCATGAGCATTTTACTGAAAATCAAAATGAAGACGCAGGTTCCCTAGTGGTGTGTGGTATTCCTGGGGATAAGGTAAGGCTGTGTTTATTTACTACTCTTGCTACAACAATACATGAAGTAAATGATATCTTAAAAAGCGCTGAAACCAGTAGCATAGTGAAGATATCGTATGTGCATCAGGTTGAAAGCATTCCTATCTTAGGCATTGGGAAACCTGATTACGTTTCATTAAATGCTCTGGCTGTTTCATTATTTGGGTAAGTAGCCGTTTCTCTGGGTAGGTTGATACATAGTGAGTTTGCAAGGAGAGTTTCTTGACTACCAGTGATGTTATAGATTTTGTAACAAATGATTTTCTAGGTTTCGCTCGTTCTCCCACAATATACTGTGAGGTAAGTAAGCGTTTCCAAATACATTGTCAGCAGTTTCCTCATGAGAAGCTCGGGATCCGAGGTTCTCGGCTTATGGTAGGGCCTTCTTCAGTTATCGACGATCTTGAGTCTAAAATCGCAAGCTATCATGGAGCTCCTAATGCTTTCATAGTCAATAGTGGCTATATGGCGAACCTAGGCTTATGTCATCACGTATCACGATCTACAGATGTCCTTTTGTGGGATGAAGAAGTGCATATGTCAGTAGTGCACAGCCTATCTGCAATCTCTGGGCAACATCATACTTTTCATCATAACAATCTGGAACACTTAGAATCTCTATTACAGTGTTACAGGATAAGCTCTAAGGGAAGAATTTTTATCTTTGTCTCTTCTGTATATTCTTTTAGGGGGACTTTAGCTCCTCTTGAGCAAATCATAGCACTATCAAAGAAGTATCATGCCCACTTAATTGTAGATGAAGCTCATGCTATGGGAATTTTTGGAGACGATGGTAAAGGACTGTGCCATGCCTTAGGTTATGAGAATTTTTATGCTGTATTGGTTACTTACGGAAAAGCTTTAGGGACGATGGGAGCCTCTTTATTAACGTCATCAGAAGTGAAGTACGATTTAATGCAAAATTCTCCGCCCTTGCGTTATTCTACATCTTTATCTCCTCATACTCTAATTTCTATAGGCACGGCGTATGATTTTCTAGCCTCTGAAGGGGAAATCGCACGGAAGCAAGTCTTTAAGTTAAAAGAGCACTTTCATGAGTGTTTCGACTCTCATGCTCCAGGATGTGTGCAGCCTATATTTTTACCACACACCTGCTTGGAAGAAGCAATTTCTGTTTTAGAAACTACAGGGATCCATGTAGGCGTTGTTGCCTTTGCTAAGCATCCTTTCTTACGTGTGAACTTGCACGCTTACAATACTGTCGATGAAGTGAACCTGTTGGCTCAAGTTATGAAGCCATACTTAGAAAAAAGTAGTCATAGGGTCCACATCAATCATGAATTTCACCTTTGGCGAGAGCTTTGCCAGCATTAAGGCGTGATGGAGTTTCTTATTCACTGGAATGACATAAGCACTCTTAATTAAAAACTGATAGCGGAACGTATCCTTGATTTTAAAATGACCGCAAGGAGTCACTGGCATCAGTGGATTCGTGCTTTCTAGCTGCTCTTTTAGAATGTTATGGACTCGGTGGGCCTCTTCCCAAGTCTGCTTGGGACATTTCCCCATGAAAATACAACGGATAAGACGGATAAATGGAGGATACTCACAGAGTTCGCGACCTGTGATTTCCTGACTATAAAATGCCGAGTAGTCCTGACGCATAGCACTATGAATTGTGGGATGGTCAGGAAGAAAGGATTGGATGAGAATTTCTCCAGGTAGGTGGCTCCGACCCGACCTACCTGCTACCTGTGTAATGAGCTGGAAGACTTGCTCTGAAGCTCGGAAATCAGGGATATACAATCCAGAATCTCCATTTAGAATGACCGCGAGTGTGACTGCAGAGAAATTCATGCCTTTGGCAATCATCTGGGTGCCGATCAAAACATCTGCTTTTCCTGTTGCAAATTGCCTGAGTAACGTTTCATGGCTCCCCTTGAATTTGGTAGTGTCTGAATCAATACGGATGGTACGTATCTGAGGAAAAATCTGCTGGAGAATTTTTTCTATTTTTTCTGTTCCTGAGCCTCGATATTGCAACGTCATAGTTCCAAGACATTTTGGACAAGATTGTGGGAGGTCTTTAGGTGAGGAGTTGCATAGATGGCAGAGAAGCACATTTGCATATTTATGGAAGGTGAGCACCATGTCACAATGAGGGCATTTCAATGTATGCTTGCAAACAGTACAAGAGACGTTGGTATGATATCCCCGACGATTAAAGAAAATCAAAACCTGCTCTCCCACTTCCAGACGTTCGGCTATTTTCTTTAACACAGGCTGGGAAAATAGAATCTTGGTTTTTGACTTTTCCCTCTCTAAGTTCATGTTGATAAGAGAAATTTTTGCGGGATGAGCAGCAGCTGCTCTTGAAGAGAGCCGAGACAGAACGTACTTGCCAGATAGCGCATTAGTATAGCTTTCTAAGCTGGGAGTCGCACTTCCTAAAACCACAGTAGCATGAGCGAGTTTGCCTCGCATTACAGCGACATCCCTGGCATGGTAGCAAGGAGGACTTTCCGTTTGTTTATAGGCGGGATCGTGTTCTTCATCTACAATGATCAGTCCCAGATTCTTCATGGGGCAGAAAAGAGCAGACCGTGGTCCTATGAGGATACGTAGGGATCCTTCGGAAGCTTGGCGCCACGTGCGACTTTTGTCGCTGTCGCTAAGCTTGTGATGGAGAACACCTACATCCTTGCCAAAGCGCGCTTTAAATAATGAGACTGTCTGCACTGTGAGAGCGATCTCTGGAACAAGAAGAATTGTACTTTTCCCTTGTTTAAGAGCCTCGCTTGTTGCTCGAAGATAGATCTCTGTTTTACCACTTCCTGTAATTCCGAAAAGTAAATGTGTATGGAATTGTGAGGTTTTTAGTGAGGAAAAAATTTTATCTATAGCACTTTGCTGTTCAGGATGTAAATCCTTAGGAGCAGGCGGGAAAAAGGTTAGGAGGTCTTCTTGAAGCTCTAACTGCGCTGCATCTACAATATCAAGAATGCCCAGCTTTTCAAGAGAATGAATTGGAGATTGCGATACTTTGGCAGTCTCCATAAGGGAAGATAAACCCGGTGGGGACGCATGTTGTAGTAGAATTTTTAAAACAGCCCCTTGAGAAGGATGTAAAACTTCTAATTTTGCAAGAATCTCTTTAGTTTTTGCTTTACTTTGCTTTAAGACGACACGGTAGTGCTGCTTAGGCTGAATCACATTCGAAGAGATAGCGGGAAGAAATAATTTTAGAGTTTTCCCAAGAGGAGCAAAGTAGTATTGGCTGATCCAAAATAGCAAGTCTAGAAGATCTTGAGGAAGGACAATCTCTGAATCGGATAATCCTAAGATAGGTAAAATTTTCTTACATTGGGTCGTTGTTTTTATTTGATAAATAACTCCAACTTTTTTCCCTCCCCGTAAAGAGATAGTAACAGCAGTTCCTTTAGTAATGTGCTCTAGATTTTCAGGAACGCCATAATCGAGTACCTTGTTGATGTTAGAGCCTACGATGACTTCGGCGTATAGGCGAAAGGTAGACGATTCAATATAGCCCATAGATTTCGTTTTAGCTGTGAATCTTTTTCATACTCTAGTGAAGAATAGAGGGGAAGAAAGATACATCCATTTTGTGTCAGAGATTGATGATAATCAGTTGTAGGAATTTTATAACGGATCACATTTAAAGGGGCTAGAGCTAAAAAAAAATTGGGGTTGTTTACGAAGATATTCGTCTTCGCATGAATCAAAGTCAACTTTGTAGGGAAAAGTTGTTGCGTAAGAATTTTTGCTAATCTGTTAAAAAACAGCACTTCTTCGTTGTTTTCTTCATAAACAAAAATAGAGCAGGGGATCTTCGGAGCAGGAAGACTACAATCTTTTAAAGCGGGATATTTCTCTTTTAAAATAGCATTTTGTGACAGGTCTGGATGCAGAGGAACACATTTCCAATCTGAAGGCTTAGTCTTTTCTTGAGAAAGATTTGTCGGTGGAGGAGGGGTGATTGGTTGGGGTTCTGCATTGGGGACTTCTACAGCTTTCTCAGGTATAGAAGAAACACTTGCAGAGATTGCAGTATTCGGAAGAGTTACATTCAGGAGAGATGCAAGTGTTGGATAGAGTTCCTCAGAATAACGATCCAAAAGTTGACAGAGAGTGTCATGAAAATTTTGAGAGTTTTCCATAAATAGCCAATGTTTCTAAAAAAGAGAGGTACGTTTTGGTACCCATAAAAGGAGAGCTCTCTGTGGATAAGAATTTCTATTCTTATTTTATCCTAAATCAGATAATAGTGTCATCATACTCAACAAACTTATTCGACACGTTTTTTTAAGGATAGTGACATGAAATTTTGGTTGCAAGGATGTGCTTTTGTCGGTTGTCTGCTATTGACTTTACCTTGTTGTGCTGCACGAAGACGTGCTTCTGGAGAAAATTTGCAACAAACTCGTCCTATAGCAGCTGCAAATCTACAATGGGAGAGCTATGCAGAAGCTCTTGAACATTCTAAACAAGATCACAAACCTATTTGTCTTTTCTTTACAGGATCAGACTGGTGTATGTGGTGCATAAAAATGCAAGACCAGATTTTGCAAAGCTCTGAGTTTAAGCATTTTGCGGGTGTGCATCTGCATATGGTTGAAGTTGATTTCCCCCAAAAGAATCATCAACCTGAAGAGCAGCGCCAAAAAAATCAAGAACTGAAAGCTCAATATAAAGTTACAGGATTCCCCGAACTGGTCTTCATAGATGCAGAAGGAAAACAGCTTGCTCGCATGGGATTTGAGCCTGGTGGTGGAGCTGCTTACGTAAGCAAGGTGAAGTCTGCTCTTAAACTACGTTAAGGGATTTTATAACTTATTTTTGAGACCTTCCTTTTTTAAGTTGAATGTGAGAACTTTCTTACAAACCCTTGGATTAGGATAAGGTCTCAAAAAAGTGCGTAGGATATTAATCAGGTTGCTGAGACTTTCTGTTTTCAGAATCTAAATAATTAGAGATCACTGCTGCTAATCTGTCTACTACATTTGGACTGAGAGGATTTAGATGGAGAAGATCCCTTTCGGGTATAGGAATTTTAGTCCCCGAGGTTTTTACTTCAGGAAGCTCTAGAAAAGGTGTTGCTACGCAATTTTCTCTTTCGAAGAGGCCGTCGCTAATGAGTTCTTGATCATGATTAGAGTTGTAAATGAAAATTTCGGGACAACGCAATCTTTCGCTAGGTTTCACAGAGTCTATGTTCCAACCAACGAGTTTTATAATCGCGGAAGCTATGGGCTTACAAATTTGATTCGCGACATCTGCTAGAGAGCGAGGGCCCCGATCTTTTACAACAATCCATGAAGTTCCATCACTGCCATCAGTGACCTCACGATCTAGAGCAGCAGCTTGGACACTAGTTCCCAAAGAGTATCCGAAAGCTATGATTTGATTGGCTTTAGGACCTGTCTCTTCATCTCGTAGGTAGCGTACGCATGCCTGATACGATTTAACCAGATTTTCTCGTTTCGCTTCTCCTTTGCTGGACATAATTCCAGGATAGTTGAACACAAGAAGATTCGAGCCGGTTGCTTTGGCTAGCTGGTGTAGAGAGGAATCGCCCCGATCGAACAGGTTTTCCATCAATCCAGAGTTTCCTTGAGAATAAAGAATCCACCTGTGGGGAAGAGCATGAGGTATCTTTATAGCTAAGCTATCAACCACCAAATCGTCATATTGTATAACCACACGATCGGCAGCTGAGATTTCCTTAAGGCTTAGGAGTTGTTTAATATGGGACAGAAAGGTCATTCGCCGAATTGCCACAGCTGTTTTTGACATGCTCTGAGATATGATAGAAGATGGGAGAATGAAAAACTGACAGGTTTTCTTGAGTACCCACAATAACGCTAAGGGAAGGAACAGAATGATTGAGATAATAAACTTCACAATATTCCAAATCGTTCCTAGAACTTTAAATAAGGTGGGATGGGCCTTCCGTCTTTCAGAAGCTATCTCTGTTTTTTTTGAAGAGAACATGATTAAAGACGGCTTTGGATCCGTCTCTAGAATCGTATCATCACGAAAGTTTATTGGGGTAGGGGATGGGATCATACAAGAGTCCTAAATTTTAGGTACACAGAGTATAAAGAGAACAAAAGAAAAAGAATACGCATTATAATTTTTTAATTTTTTCTAGAGAGACTCTCAAGGATTGCTTCAGCAAGCTTTTGTATTGTAGGGTGTTTCAGAGGGCTTGAGTGGAGTAGATTTACCTCTCCTATAAATTTTTTACTCCTGGCAAATGGGGTTCGTTTTATTGCATGAGCAAGAGTAAACTCCGGGAGCAATGCGGTATCATCACCAACTTCTGAAGGGCGAAATCGATCCGCAGAATAAACAAGAATTTCTGGGCAAGGAAGCTCTCGGCTGTTTTTTTCCGCATCCATTTTCCATCGAGCGAGGACTGCGATGAGTTTTCCTATTGGCCCGAAGAAACTATTAGCAGCTGCGGGTAAAGAGTGGGGAGCACGGTCTTTGACTGCTACCCAAGAAGTCTCGCTATTTGTAAAAGGATTTTTTTGCAAAGCTGCAGACTGGACTACCCCTCCTAAGGAATATCCGTAGGTGATGATTTCGTTAGCCCCAGGGCCCTGAATTTTATCTTGTAGGTACTTTGCACATAGATTATGAGCTGTCGCTAGGTTCTCTAAGTTCAATTTTCCTGTGCTCGACTTAACCCCAGGATAGTTGTAAATTAGGATATTAGCGCCTAGCAGTTTAGCTAACTCTTTCCAGGAGAGAAACAAGGAATCTTTCAGGCCTATCATGTCTTCGAGGAAATCTCCACTTCCTAGAGAAATCAGCAGCCAACGTTTAGGCCTTGCCGTACTGAAATGTATTGCTAAAGTATCAATGGTAAGATGGTCTTGTTGGATCGTGATTCTTTTACTTTCCGAGACTGCTGGGTCTTTGAAAGAGGGATCTAGATTCTTTACAAAATAATCTTGTATTTCCTGTTCCAAACGATACTTTTTAAAGCAGGTTTTCAAGACGCTGTAAAGCATCGAAGAACGGGGGAAAAGAGCCAAGGAACATACTAATTGACATAACCAATAAATTCCCAGGGGCGGAATAATCAGACCGATTAAGAGTTTGAAAATTTTAACAATGATCGTAACAATTTTGGTGAGTATGGGGTGCTTCTTACTAAAGTCACTTAACTGCTTGGCGTGTGTTGACGAAAAATAGGAAACTGGATGAGGATTTGAAAATATTCCTGACAAAATATCAGACCTGTTTGAAAGATTCAAAAGAGTGAATGCGAAATCCTTACGTCTCTAATCTCAAGGGACTGGGGACGTCAGGTCAAACAAAGTTCAGTGTTATCGGCGGCTGTTTTTCGCGCTTATATTATAACGGTGTCCTTAGAAAGATTAAATAGTTAAGTGCCTTTAAATCTGATTCTTAAGGAGCATCCCTTCTTTCTAAGAGAGCTTTTTCAAAATTGGTGTGGCAAGAGCCACTCTTGTTTTGCTGTCGATGGGATCGATATCAGACGATAATCGTACTTCTATAAATTCTTTATTTTGAACATAGGGACTATTTTTTATCGCATGAGCGAGAGTAAGTTCAGGTGCTAAGAGCTTGTTCTGTCTGACTGTTGATCTTCGTAAGGAATCCGTAGGATAGAGAAAAATTTCTAGGCAGGGAAGGTCTTGGCTTCTCTCTACGGCTTTGGTCCCCCAGCCAAAAAGACGAGCTACTAGCTTTCCTATGCGTCTGCAACTGTGGAAACCTTCTGGAGATATAAAGAGAGGACACCTATCTTTGACTGCTATCCAAGTAGTATCATCGTTTGCAACAATCTTCTGGTCTCGCAATGCTTCTGCTTGTATCAAACCTCCTAGGGAGTACCCATAGGTAATGATTTCTTTTGCTCCAGGGCCCTGTTCTTTATCTTTAAGGTATCTTGTACAAATATTATGAGCTGATGCTAGGTCCTTTAGGCTGCTGCTCCCTGTGCTGGACATGACTCCGGGGTAGTTATAAACGAGTATATTGGCCCCTATCAACTTGGCAAATCTTTGCCAAGAATCAAAGATCTCCTTACAAGCGATTTCTTCCAAGCTACAGTCACTTCCTAAAGAAATGAGCATCCAACGATTCGTAGGTGCTTGTGAAAGGCATATTTCCAAAGTGTCGATGAGAACATTATCCTGGAGGATAGGAACTCGTCTCATGGAAGCAACGCGGTTTTTCGAGGAATAATCTTGCAAAGCATGCAAATAATTAGTTTTTAAGGTTTTAGTGTTGGGTTGCTTCTTGAAAATTTTTAATAAATTCTTGGAAGGGAGAATCGAGTTTGTACAAAGCGTTTGACATAGCCAGTAGATTCCTAAGGGAAGGATGATCAGCCCTATCAGAACTTTAAAAATTTTAATAATTACAGAAGCAATCCGTGTAAGCACGGGATGCCTGTCTTTAAACTCATGAAGTTTTTGGGCGCGTGTTGAAGAAAAATAAGTCGCTTGTGGAGAAGGGTGGGAATGTAAAATATCCTCAACAAACGCATTACTTCCGTGAATTGGAGCCATGAACTTTTCCTATAAAATTTAAGTTCTTTTTACGGAACTACTTGGTTTTTGATTTGTTCGTATAGAGGGGGGGGGTTCAGGTAGAATGTTGCCGATATGGAGTCGTCTAGAGCAGGCTTCAATGTCTGTCCACAAAAGTTTGTGGTCTTTTCTTTATTGCCATCCAAGAACTGATCTAGCTTTACAGTTAGTAAGATTTTCAGGATCGAATTCTAAGAGAATAAATTTTAAGCAATAAGGGAATAAAAAAGAATCATATCTTCACTCGGTTCTGACTTTGTAAAGAAGTTTATCCTCATTCTTGATTACACGAATGTAACCAACTATAAACAAATTTTTTTGAGGAGAAAATTTCTTCTACTGTTTTGGCCTGAACTCAAGTTGTTTATCTAAAAGAACTTAAAAAATACAACAGCTCTTTCTTTAGAGGATACAGAAAGTCGAGTTATAGATAGAGATTTTACTAACTTAAGGATAAATATTAAAATATTTATTTAATATTCCAAGAGTTTTTATTTGATAGTTTCTATTTTTAATTTTAATTTATTAATTCTTTAAAATAAGATGAGCGAGCTCGCCCCCTGCTCGACAGGATTGCAGGTGGTCCCCCATACGCAGGTCCATCATGCCCTTGATACGCGGAGAGTCATTCTAACGATAGCCGCCTGTCTGTCTTTAATTGCAGGAATCGTGTTGGTTGGCTTAGGTGCTGCAGCAATCCTGCCCTCGCTTTTTGGAGTCATTGGAGGAATGATTCTTATTCTGTTTTCTTCGATCGCCCTCATTTATTTATACAAGAAGACAAGGGAGGTGGATCAGATTGCTCTGGAGCCTCTTCCTGAGATGATTTCTAAAGATCAAAGCATTATAGATTTTGTAAAGACACGAGACTATGCATCTTTAGAAAAGAAAGCGACCTTTGCTTATACTCATACTCATTATTACGATGGAAGCATGGTCTTCTATAGGGAGATCCCTAGATTTATGTTAGGCTCTTATCTCGCGCTTCGCAAAGACATGGACCGCCAAGCTCTTTTTTGAAGAAGGACATCCATGTTATGTTGCTCGCCAGGCTTTTAATTCAGGGATTCGACTCTATCGTCAGTTATTTGACATAGAATATTTAACGAAGCTATACAAAAACAAGGATTACGATCCTGAGCATCGACAAAGTTTAAAAAGCCTAATAGATTGGATGAAATGCGAAGACCATGGGGAAGACTTTTTGCGTCAACATCGGGGCTGTGACTACCCATCTTCTGGCTATACGGGAATGTTTTTCAAACATTCTTAAGTCTTTGTCCGCATCCTGAATCTTGCATCTAGAATTTCTTTTTCATAATCTCATCCTTCATGGTTTAGAAGATTTGTTTTGGTGTGTCTTAGTTCACGCAAAAAAGTGGGAGAGACTTGTAAGGGAGACTTCTTTAACTAAATGACTATCGATTGAAAGAAGGAGTTTTGTATTTAGAAAAGCGTATTCTTCTTAAATTTTTTACTGATACATACATAGAATGTATAGAAGTATCAGAATCTTCAAAAGACTCAGAGTGATCAACAACAGTGGATCCATTTATAGAAGTAAAACAAGAGCTGTACTACCATTTAGAATATAGGCCTTGGTTTTGCTCGGGGAAATTCCATGATATCTTTCTTTATGAATCTAAAGTTTTCCTAGAGCGAAGAGAGTCAAAAACTCAGTAAGCTATATAAAATTTGCCGTGTAATTAAAGCATCAGATACTCTGTCTGGTGGGATCGGCCTGCTTTTTACAACTTTAGATAGATAGATTTTAGAGTCTTGGGTTGGAAAAGCGATATCTATACAAACATACTAGAGGAAAGAATGACGGCGAGAGCAGAATATTTAGACCATGAGGATTTTTTATATAGGAGTCACAAACTTCAGGAACTTTCTGAGTTGGGTGTAGTCCTTTATCCTTACGAGTTTCCTGGAGTTTTTTCATGCGAAGATATTAAAAAAACGTTTGCTAGTCAAGAGTTAGGGAATAGTGAAGCTGCTATGAGTAGGTCCACTCCTAGAGTGCGTTTTGCTGGGCGTTTGGTTCTTTTCCGTGCGATGGGGAAAAATGCTTTTGGGCAAATTTTAGACCATAATCAAACCATCCAAGTGATGTTCAACCGTGAGTTTACCTCCGTACACGGACTTTCTGAAGATGCTGAGATTACTCCGATTAAGTTTATAGAAAAAAAGTTAGATTTAGGAGATATCCTTGGGATCGATGGCTATTTATTTTTCACCCATTCCGGAGAGCTTACCGTTCTTGTAGAGACTGTAACCCTACTTTGTAAATCCTTACTTTCGTTGCCTGATAAGCACGCAGGTTTGAGTGACAAAGAAGTCCGCTACCGCAAGCGTTGGTTAGATCTAATTTCCTCAAGAGAGGTTAGCGATACCTTTGTGAAAAGAAGCTATATTATTAAGCTTATCCGTAATTATATGGATGCTCATGGATTTTTAGAGGTAGAGACTCCTATATTACAAAATATCTACGGGGGAGCAGAAGCTAAGCCTTTCACAACAACAATGGAAGCTTTACATTCGGAGATGTTTTTAAGAATCTCCCTGGAAATCGCTTTGAAGAAAATCCTAGTAGGAGGAGCTCCTCGTATTTATGAACTCGGTAAAGTCTTCAGAAACGAAGGAATCGATAGAACACATAATCCTGAATTTACCATGATAGAAGCGTATGCTGCTTACATGGACTATAAAGAGGTCATGGTCTTTGTAGAAAATCTTGTTGAGCATCTTGTCCGTGCTGTAAATCACGACAATACCTCTCTAGTCTATTCTTATTGGAAACATGGCCCCCAAGAGGTAGATTTTAAAGCTCCTTGGATTCGTATGACAATGAAAGAAAGTATCGCGACCTATGCAGGTATTGATGTTGACGTTCACAGTGATCAGAAGCTTAAGGAAATCTTAAAGAAGAAAACTACCTTTCCTGAGACTGCATTTGCGACAGCTTCCCGGGGGATGTTGATAGCAGCCTTATTTGATGAACTTGTCTCTGATAATTTAATAGCTCCTCACCACATTACAGATCACCCTGTAGAGACAACCCCGTTATGTAAAACTCTGCGTTCCGGAGATACCGCATTTGTAGAGCGCTTCGAAAGTTTTTGCTTAGGGAAAGAGTTGTGTAATGCCTATTCGGAACTCAATGATCCTATCCGTCAAAGAGAACTCTTGGAGCAACAGCATACTAAAAAAGAACTCCTTCCGGATAGTGAGTGTCATCCTATCGATGAAGAGTTTTTAGAAGCTCTGTGTCAGGGAATGCCCCCTGCAGGAGGATTTGGTATAGGTGTCGATAGACTTGTTATGATTCTTACAAATGCTGCATCTATACGCGATGTGCTGTATTTCCCTGTAATGCGGCGCTTCGATGCAGAGAAGACGAATTAAAGGGGCTTAACTCTAGGCCCTGACTTAGAGTCTTCGACAAGGAAGCCTGCGGCAAGTATCTCATCACGTAAGGTGTCTGCCATCGCCCAATTTTTAGTTTTTCTAGCTTCCTCACGTTCTGCAACAAGTTGCATTACGGTTTCTGGGATGCACACGCTTGTGGTTAGAGGAAGCACACCAAGTACAGTATCGACTTTTTTAAGAGTGTCTAAGATATAGAGAGAGTCGGCTTTAGAAAAGTGCCCTTGGTCGATCAAGGTGTTGATTTCGTGAACAAAATCGAACAGAGATGCAAATCCTGTAGAAACATTTAAGTCATTAGCAAGAGCTCTTGAGAAAGCTTCTATGAATTGACTGCTAGAGTCCAAGGTTCTGGGAAGGGGAGATTCCCCAGGGAGATCTACGCCTTCAAGTCGAGAAACAAAATCTTTTAAGCGGCGTAAGGCATGCCTACAGGCAAGGAGAGCTTCTTCTGTAAAGTTGAGTTGCGTACGATAATGGCTTTGCAGTAGCATATAGCGTACTTCTTGACCAGTAAATTCCTGGTGGAGAAGGTCTCGTAGAGTGAGGAAATTCCCTAAGCTCTTTGACATTTTCTTCCCATCAATAAGCAGATGTTCCGAATGCAGCCAATAGCGTGCAAAGGGTTTCCCTGAAAGAGCCTCAGATTGGGCGATTTCATTTTCGTGATGAGGAAATATATTATCTACACCTCCCGCATGGATATCCAAAGAATCTCCAAGAAGTTCCATCGCCATAATCGAACATTCTAAATGCCATCCAGGTCTTCCTTTCCCGAAAGGACTTTCCCAATAAATGACGCCATCACGTTCTGGATTGTATGCTTTCCACAGTACAAAATCACTTGGGTTTTCTTTGTCATACTCATCAGCAGAAATTCTGGAGCAGCAGCGTAAGCTACTTAGATCCAGATGAGAGAGCTTCCCATAATTTGGAAAACGGTTTAGAGAAAAATATACGGAAGCATCCTGACCTATATAGGCGATTCCTTGCTCTAAGAGCTTTGTAATCGCTTGGATCATTTGAGGGATGTAGTGTGTTGCGTGTGGATAGAAATCTGCTCTAGCAATATTTAAAGTATCGAGATCTTCAAAAAAGGCTTCGGTATATGGCTGCGTGTATTCTTGCAGCGGAATATTTTTTTTCGAGGCTCCTGCTATGGTTTTGTCTTCTACATCAGTAATATTCATCACATGGGTTACAGAGTAGCCAAAGAATACTAGAGTGCGTTTGAGAATATCTTCAAAGACATAAGTTCGGAAGTTCCCTATGTGAGCGTAGTCATACACGGTAGGACCACAAGTATATAGTCTTACAGGGGTGTGATTGGGGAAAAAAAGTTCTTTTTTTTGAGATGCTGTATTGTAGAAATAGAGACCCTCGATATGAGAAAATGCCATAACTGTATCACTCTTGACTCAGGAGTTTGTTGTTATATAGACAGAGAGAATTTAACGTCAGTCTCTTCGGCCTATCCTAACAAAATAAATTTTCTAGATCTATGATTTTTGCTTTCGAAAATCTTATAGGAGAAAAGATAGCAAATTTCCTTCTTTTCAAAAGAAATAAAAAATCGCATAAATATTCTTAGAATTTCATATTTATTCATGCAATAGAAGCTAAACTTTTTTTAGTAGCGAAGTTCAACGTTTTTAAGTAGTGTTTTTTATTTCGTTTTAATAAAAAAAAGACTATACAACAAGAGTCGCTAGAAAGATGTTCTCGAGGCATATCTGGCCCGCCCTGAATAGAATAAATTGCGTCCTAATCTTAGGAAAGGAGGAGGTAGCCCGTGATCCTGTTACAAAATATCAAAAGATGTTCCTTAAAACAGTTGAAGGTCTTGGCTACTCTTTTGTTGAGCTTGAGCTTACCTACGCTAGAAGCAGCCGAGAACAGAGATTCTGATTCTATTGTTTGGCACCTGGATTATCAGGAGGCTTTGCAAAAGAGCAAGGAAGCAGAGCTTCCTTTGCTTGTTATTTTTTCTGGTTCCGATTGGAATGGCCCTTGTATGAAAATCCGTAAAGAGGTGTTGGAATCACCTGAATTCATCAAAAGAGTTCAGGGGAAGTTTGTCTGTGTGGAAGTGGAGTATCTGAAACATAGACCGCAGGTTGAAAACATTCGTCAGCAAAATCTTGCTTTGAAATCTAAATTTAAAATTAATGAACTGCCCTGCATGATTTTGCTCTCACATGAGGAGAGAGAAATCTACAGAATAGGTTCTTTTGGTAATGAGACGGGTTCCAATTTAGGGGACAGTCTTTGTCATATCGTAGAGAGTGATTCTTTACTAAGAAGGGCGTTTCCTATGATGACGTCGCTATCTTTATCGGAACTGCAAAGGTATTACCGACTTGCTGAAGAGCTCTCTCATAAAGAATTCCTCAAGCATGCTCTTGAGCTTGGGGTGCGCAGTGACGATTACTTCTTTTTATCTGAGAAGTTTCGGTTATTGGTAGAAGTGGGCAAAATGGATTCTGAGGAGTGTCAGAGAATTAAAAAACGCCTTCTCAACAAAGATCCTAAAAATGAAAAGCAAACCCATTTTACCGTAGCCCTGATAGAGTTTCAAGAACTGGCAAAAAGATCTCGAGCTGGTGTGCGCCAAGATGCCAGCCAAGTCATCGCTCCTCTAGAGAGTTATATTTCTCAATTTGGGCAGCAAGATAAGGATAACTTGTGGCGTGTAGAAATGATGATAGCGCAGTTTTACTTAGATTCTGATCAATGGCATCATGCTTTGCAACATGCAGAGGTTGCCTTTGAAGCTGCTCCTAACGAGGTGCGGTCACACATTTCTCGCTCTTTGGAGTACATTCGCCACCAGTCGTAGCTTTCGTTTTTCCAAGACGATGTAACCCCTCTGGGATTTGATTTATAAAATCCTGGAGAAGTTTTGAAAAGACAGGGCGCTGTTTATGTCCCTTGGGGAAAACAACAATTTGACAATTGGGAAGTTGGTGGCGGACATGCCGAAATACTTCACGAACGACACGTTTAAAAGAGTTTCTTTCGTGAGCTTTGCCAAATTTTTTAGATACAGTAATACCCATCCTACAAGTCCCGGGATGCCTAGAAGGGACCACGTAGAAAGTCGCCTGACTACCACGACAACAAAAACCTGAACGCGTAATGTAAAGAAATTGCTTTCTTTTCAAAACGCGGGATTGTTTTGGTAAGGTGAGTGGGTGCACGAAATACTAAATTATAAATCGACTAGGGAATGCCTACCGTGGCGGCGGCGACGATTCAAAAGTTTTCTTCCATTTCTTGTGGCCATACGAGTACGGAAACCCACAGAATTTCGGCGTTTCCTTTTGCTAGGTTGATAAGTCCGTTTCACAGTGTCTTCCTATAATTCCTTGCCTCATTCACGGTTGAGTCTTACTAAAGAGGCTTTGCCCGAAATTTTAGAAGATTATATCAATAAAGATCAATAAGAAGACATCGGCTTTCTTCCAACTTATCTAAGAAAATTCGAGAGATGACAGTCTGGTATTGTCAAAAAAGCTCCTAGGAGATTAAATTGGTTCCTTGTTGTAACTTAGTATGCTTCTCCTTTTTATGAGAAGTGAAGGTAATATCTCATGAAAGTTAGTTCATCTGTTAAGGCTGATCCATCTAAGGGGGACAAATTAGTCCGCCGTAAAGGACGTCTTTATGTAATTAATAAGAAAGATCCAAATCGAAAGCAGCGCCAAGCAGGACCTGCACGTAAAAAATAATTTAAAAATTTAGGTAAAACGCATGGCGAAAAAATCATCAGTAGCAAGAGAAGCTAAGCGTCGACGATTGGTAGAGGCTAATTTTAAAAAACGATCCGACCTTCGTAAAATCGTGAAAAGCTTGTCTGTTAGCGAAGAAGAAAAAGAAAATGCCCGTATCTCTTTAAATAAAATGAAGAGAGATACTTCTCCTACACGTTTGCATAATCGATGCTTATTGACAGGCCGTCCTAGAGGCTACTTAAGAAAGTTTGCTATCTCTAGAATCTGTTTTAGACAAATGGCTTCTATGGGAGAAATCCCCGGCGTTATTAAGGCTAGTTGGTAGTCTATTCTGATTAGAGCCCCAACCCTATTTAAGGACGTGGGGCTTTATTTTGATGCTTCTTTCAAAGCCTGTTGTAGTGATGGAACATCCTTCACTCGTTGCCAATCTTTCATTCCCTTTTTCCATACCCAAATTTCTTCTGGATACGTTTTTCCCTTTAAAAGTACGACCAACTCCTCAAAAGATATCGGACCTACGTTTTCTCTATCTTTATTTAAATAAAACCACTTCTCTGTATCGATAACGATTTCTTGAAGATCTCCCGATGAGGGTATCTCGTCATTACCTGCTAAACTTTTTTTCAAATCATCAAAAAGATCGGAGTTATCAAAAGGATCGTTTTGTGGCTTTTCTAAAGCGTTTCGACGAGAAGGAAGAAGAAGAAGGACAACTAGACCAATAAATCCAAAAAATGCTCCCGCAAAAAACCAGCCAATAACATTTCGTTTTTTCTTATCTGCTATGTAGGCAGATAGACAACCTAGAATCACATAAAATAATAAAATCGAAATAGGGAGCATAGTGCGTAGCGTACCTGAAAGATTAATAGTCTGTCACTAACGCCTATTATTTCCATGTGTTGTATTTCTCGCTAGAGAAATAGGGCACGTTTCATAAGGAAACGTAGAAAATACAAGTCTTAAATTAAAAATATCAGTTCAAGAAGAACAATTTCAGAACTTTTCTGATGCCATATAGTAGTGAAAAAGAGAAGGTAGATCTATAGACGTTAAAGTGGATAAAAAAACTCATAGGCAAGAGTGCGACTTTTTTTCTTTACTAGCAGAGCGGTAGGGGAACCTAGAAGTTGGATCTAATGGATGTAGCATATTAACCGCTGGACGATTAGACTGTCGCTAACACTTATTATTTCCACCGTGTTATATTTCTTTAGTGAAGAAATAGAGCTCATTGGAGGAGGAAAAATGGAAAAACAAAATTTAAAATTAGATGTCAAAGAGATTGAGTTTCCTGAAACGGTATTCAGCCGTGATATCGAAACTCGTGTTATCCAAGTAATTATTTTGCATTGTTTAGCAAAAATTAACGGTGTTTCCCTCCTCGGAGGAAATCTAATAGACGCTCTGTTCGGTAGAGATATCGAAAGAATGAAGGGGATCTATGTAGAACAGGATTCAAAAAATCATCTGGTCAAAGTTCGTGTCGAAGTGAACGTAGATTACGGTGTTTCTATACCAGAGAAAACAGAAGAAATCCAGGGATGCATTGTTTCAGAAATTTCAGAATATACAGGACTTCATGTGGCCGCTGTCCACGTGATCATTAAAGGGTTGACACAACCAAAAGATCGTATTGATGAAGAAATTGAAGAGGAAGTCTCTGTTCAAGATCTTCCTTCACCTGAAGACTTCTTACTTGAGAATTCTGAAGGGTAGACTTAATCAGATTTGTTGAAGTCTTTTTGCCTTGCAAGAAGCACTGCAATATCTTTCTTAGTTAGCCCAGGAATAGCTTCCAGCTCTTCCTGGGAGCTAAGCATTACCTGTTTCCAACTTTTAAATTTCTGCAACAATCGTTTTCGCTTTACCTCTCCGATTCCAGGGATTTTTTCCTGTTCAAATAAAGCCTTTCCTCTTTTTTTCCTGTGCTTACTAATCGCAAAGCGATGTGCCTCATCACGAAGGATCTGAAAAAATTGTAATAAATTAGAAGTCGGGGGAAGAGAAAAACCCTCTGGGAACGTCTCGCAGAAAATCTTCTCCTTATTTAACCCTCGACTATGATTACTTTTTTCTTTTGCGATAGTAACAACCTGAATTCCTGTAAGATTGAGAGTTTGGATTATTTTTTTTGTCTTGTTATAGTGCGTTTTCCCCCCATCAACCACAATCATATCAGGAAGAGCTGTGGTCAGTGAATGAAACCTTCGTAAGAGCACTTCTTCTAATAGAGCCAAGTCATTCTGAGTCTTTTCAGAATCTATGGAAAACGTACGATATTGCTTGGGATCGAACCCATTATTTTCAAATACAATGTACACTCCAGTAGCGTGAGCACCTTGCATATGAGCATTATCGTAGCATTCTATCCGATACGGATATTGTGACATCCGCAGTATATTTTGAAAGTCTTGGTAGGGGAGCGTTGATGAAGGAAGTGTAGTTGCTGCATACGCCTTGGCATTGCGATAGGCTAGATCAAGAAGTTCTTTTCCATATCCTGTTTTTGGAGAACGTAGGCGGGGAGGAGACTCCGCATTCAATACGTAGGAGAGAGTAGGAAATTCTAGGGGAAGAGGTGTCAGAATTTCTTTAGGAATGTAGGGTTGGCTAACATAATATTGCAAAATAAAAGAGGAGAGCAAGTCTTGATCTTCTTGAGCATTCTCAAAGAAAGAGAAATGGCGTGCCCCAAGAAGCTTCCCTGAGCGGACAGTAAGTAGCGTGAGGATGGTGCGTTGTTTATGTCTGTAAAGACCAAGAGCATCAATATTTTGAAAATGAAATTTTTCCACCTGTTGCTTTGCCATAGCTTGCTTAATTAGGGACAACGTGCGGTAGTAATTCGCAGCTTGCTCAAATTCTAAGTTATCGGAAGCCTTTTGAATCACTTTTTCTAAGTCCTTGACCACTTCTTCGATCTTTCCTTTAAGAAAGAGGATCGCCTTGTCTAAGGTTCCTTGATATTCTTCAGGAGTGCAATAGCCGACACAAGGAGCAAGACAGCGCTTCATGTCATAAAGAATGCAAGGGCGTTTCCTTAAGGCAAACTCTCGATCTGAACAAGTCCTCAGAGGAAACCATTGGCTGATAACCTCTAAGAGAGTGTGGCAGGCTTCAGCACTTACATAAGGGCCAAAAATCAATTGTCGTTGTGAAGAGGTTATCGCCTTCGTGCGGATAGCTTCCACTTTGGGCCACGAATGTGACAGGGAAATCGCAAGGCAGAAAAAGGTTTTATCATCTTTGAGCAACACATTGTATTTAGGATGGTGCTGCTTTATCAAATTGTTTTCTAAAAGGAGGGCCTCAGTTTCATTCGACACAACAATAGTTTCAATAGACGCGGTCTTTTTCATGAGAAAAGGGATGCGTTCTCGAGAGTCCCCTTTCTCATGAAAATAGGATGCTAAGCGATTTTTGAGATTTTTAGCCTTGCCAATGTAGAGGACTTGATCATGGACATCCTTCATCAGGTAGACTCCAGGAGAGGAAGGAATGAGTTTGAGAGAAAAATCCTCAATGCGCATAACTAGAATAATGTCAGTTGTTGCATCTTATCTTGAGCAGGGCGTGTAATGGATTCCGGGCCTTCTAATTGTCTTAGGATCTGCTGAGCTCTCGATACCACACAAAGGGGAAAGCCAGCAAGCCTGGCGACATGAATGCCGAAACTTTTTTGTGAATGTCCCTTGAGAATCTCATATAAGAAAACAGGCTGCCCTGCTTTATCTTTAACTCCGGCATGAAAATTTTCAACGTGCGGACAATGGTCTTCTAAAGTCGTCAATTCTTTATAATGAGTTGCAAAAAGCGTCTTAGCTTTCTTTTTGTCAGTGAAAAGGAGGTACTCTACAACAGCTTGAGCAATGGCAAGGCCATCATAAGTACTGGTTCCTCTTCCTACCTCATCTAGGATCACTAAAGAGCGGTCCGTGGCATTGTGAAGGATATTCGCAGTTTCGGCCATTTCTACCATAAAAGTAGACATTCCTTTTGAGAGGTTGTCTCCAGCGCCTATCCTGGTAAAAATTTTATCAATCACTCCGATGTGAGCTGATTTTGCAGGGATATACGACCCCATTTGAGCCATAATCACAAGAAGAGCTATCTGACGGATATAGGTAGATTTTCCTGCCATATTAGGCCCAGTAAGTAAGATCATTCGAGTTTGAGAGCCACGCATTTCAGTGTCATTGGGAATAAATTTCCCTGTGTCTACAAGAGTTTTTGCTACAGGATGACAACCACGATAAATACATAAGGTGTCACTCATATCTACACGAGGACGACAATAGCCCTGAGCATGTGCAAGATCCGCAAGAGAAATGATGTAGTCTAGATCAGCAAGACTTTGAGATAGAGCCAAAATCTCAGTGCGTAACTGTAGGATGTGTGAGCAAAGATCCTTGAAGAATTGCGTTTCTAAAGTTTGAAGTTTTTCAGAGATATTAGACATATCATCTTGGAATTGCTGCAGCTCAATAGTAGTAAACCTTTCTGCATGCAATCGTGATTGCCGACGGATGAAATCTTTAGGAAGTTGAGGAGCAAACTCGCTGCTCACTTCAATATAATATCCTAAAGCCTGAGCAAAGCAGATTTTGAGTTTTTTGATCCCTGTTTCTTTACGAATGCGTTCTTGGTATTCCCAAATCCATTCTTGAGAATGCTCTTGATTGTGGCGTAAGCGCTTTAAATCATTGTGGAACTCATCCACAAAAATATTTCCATCAGAAACTCGGAGAGGGAGGTCGCCGTTCAAGGACTTTGAAAGCAGTGCAATTAAGGAGGCTAGCTTTGTATCTAACGAGCATTTATCTATAAAGAATTCTGGAAGAGTCGCAGAAGCCAGTTGTTCGTAGATTTGAGCTCCTGCAGAAAAAGAATCTCTGAGTGTCCCGATATCTCTAGGCCCTGCCAATCCTGTGGTCACTTTGGTCATCAGTCGTTCGATATCACGTACTTGACAAAGGTACGTTTTGATATTTTTTCTTAAAGTCACTTGCCGAAGGAAAAATTCTACAGCATCTTGACGTACAAGGATCTCCTTAGGGTTATAGAAAGGACTGATCAAAATTTGACGTAAAAGTCTTCCCCCCATAGGTGTGCTTGTATGATCCATGATACGTAAGAGAGAATTTTTCCCCTGAGGATCATTCAAGGGAGCGAGGAGCTCAAGGTTCACTTGAGATGCCGTATCTATTAATAACTTTTGCTGTTTTCCACGCGTTTGGGGAATCGCAATATGTTTCGTAGGTAATAAAAGTTTATCTTGGATATAAGAGAGAAGGCCTCCAGCAGCGTTGATCGCTGGGACGAGCCCTTTCAGGCCAAATCCATCTAGGGAGGCCACTTGAAAATGCGTTGTAAGTTTTTGAGAGGCGAACTTATGTTCAAAGGCCCAGTCCGCATACGTAGATAAGGTCAGCTTGAGGTGTTGTTGCAACTGCATGACAATAGCAGTTTCTTTATTATAAAATTTGTTACACGAGAGCACTTCAGAAGGAGCAAGACGACAGATCTCGTCAACAAGCTCTTTGGTATTCTCACATTCTTCAATAAAGAAAGATCCCGTAGAAAGATCTAAACAAGCAAAACCAAACAGAGACCCGATACGATTGATAGCAACAATATAATTATTGAATTTTTCCTGGAGCAGGGTGGAGGATAGCAAAGTGCCAGGAGTGACAAATCTCTGAATATCCCGGGCCATGGGACCGATTTTTTTACTCTCTTTTTCTTTTGCAGGCTCGCCAAATTGTTCTGCAACAGCAACTTTGAATCCCTTGCCGATGAGGCGATCCACATAGGTATCAACAGTAGATACAGGAATCCCACTCATAGGAATTCCCTGTCGTTGTGTTAAAGTAAGTTCCAAATGTTGGGATAAAAGAACCGCATCGTCATAAAAAGCTTCGTAAAAGTCTCCCATCCGAAATAAAAGCACAGAATCTCCAGCTTTTTCTTTACACTGATGCCATTGTTCCATCATCGGGGTAGGTTTTTTTTCCGTCATAACTTATTCGCAATGTACGTTATTGTTTTCATATCCATTAGGATTCAAATGTATTGAGCTAATTGATTACTGCTTTATTACCGTGGCTTTTGCTAACGGTTGCTTTGACTATACAAGAAAGTAGAGTTTTCGAACGAGCCTCTAAAATTCCTGAGAGACAGCCTCAGTTGTAAATCTAGAGTGGGAGTTAAGAATGCTGCATTACGAGCCGGTCCCCTTGAGAAAAGATAAACAGGATGGGATATTAATTCCAAGGCAATTCTCGGTAGTAAATCCTTCCCTGGGATGCTGTAAATAGAAAATTTCTTTTTATAAGAATTCCCTAATATAAAAGAAATTCATCCAGAAAGAAAAGCTGCATTAGACAAAATACAGAGGTAAATTAATAATTGGGGAGAGTCTCTTTATTTTATAGAGCCTCAGTCTTTTTAAACTAAGAAATCTGTAAGTTAAAATTGCAGCATAACCAAGTTGCGTACCGCTATGTATACGGAAGAGAGCTTAGATAACCTGAGACACAGTATAGATATTGTGGATGTCCTTTCGGAACACATCCATTTGAAGCGCTCCGGTGCAACATACAAGGCATGTTGTCCTTTTCATACAGAGAAAACACCTTCGTTCATAGTCAATCCTGCGGGTGCACACTACCACTGCTTTGGATGTGGTGCACATGGAGATGCCATTGGCTTCCTCATGCAGCACTTGGGATACTCTTTTACTGAAGCCATTTTGGTATTATCTAAAAAATTTCAAGTAGACCTAGTTCTCCAACCCAAGGATTCCGGATACACCCCTCCTCAAGGACTGAAAGAAGAATTACGTCACATCAACAGTGAAGCTGAAACTTTTTTCCGTTATTGCTTGTATCACCTTCCAGAAGCGAGACACGCTTTGCAGTATTTATACCATCGGGGATTTTCTCCAGATACAATCGATCGATTCCATTTGGGTTATGGACCAGAACAATCTCTTTTTCTACAAGCCATGGAAGAAAGGAAAATCTCACAAGAACAACTGCATACTGCAGGGTTTTTTGGGAATAAATGGTTTTTGTTTGCACGAAGAATCATCTTTCCTGTCCACGATGCGCTAGGACATACCATTGGATTTTCCGCTAGGAAATTTTTAGAAAACTCCCAAGGGGGTAAGTATGTCAACACTCCAGAAACTCCTATATTCAAAAAGTCCAGGATCCTCTTTGGGTTAAATTTTTCACGTAGGAGAATAGCCAAAGAAAAAAAAGTCATCCTAGTGGAAGGACAGGCCGATTGCCTGCAAATGATAGATTCAGGATTTAATTGTACAGTGGCAGCTCAAGGTACAGCATTTACAGAAGAACATGTGAAAGAGTTAAGTAAATTAGGAGTTTTAAAAGTCTTCCTACTCTTCGACAGTGATGAAGCAGGAAATAAAGCAGCATTACGTGTTGGGGATCTTTGTCAAACTGCTCAGATGTCCGTATTTGTCTGTAAGCTACCACAAGGCCATGATCCCGATTCTTTTCTTATGCAACGAGGAAGCTCAGGACTCATTGCTTTATTAGAGCAAAGCCAAGACTATCTTACGTTTTTGATCAGTGAAAAAATGAGTTCTTACCCGAAGTTTGGCCCTAGAGAAAAGGCTCTTCTAGTTGAAGAAGCGATTCGTCAGATCAAGCATTGGGGGAGTCCTATTCTTGTATATGAGCATTTAAAACAACTAGCCTCCTTAATGATGGTTCCAGAAGACATGGTATTGTCTTTAGCAAACCCTCAGGTAACAGCCGAACCACAAAATATTCCCATAAAACAAAAAGTTCCCAAGATACATCCTCATATTGTGATGGAAACAGATATCTTGCGTTGTATGCTTTTTTGTGGATCCAATACTAAAATTCTCTACACAGCGCAATTCTACTTTGTCCCGGAGGATTTCAAACATCCCGAATGTAGGAAATTGTTTGCGTTTATGATTTCCTATTACGAAAAATATCGGAAAAATGTTCCCTTTGATGAAGCCTGTCAGGTACTTTCTGATTCTCAGATTCTTCAACTGTTAACCAAGCGGCGCCTAAACACAGAAGCTCTCGATACTATCTTCGTACAATCTCTTCAAAAAATGGCAGATAGGAGATGGCGAGAGCAATGCAAACCTCTCTCTCTTAACCAAAATATTCAGGATAAAAAGCTTGAGATTTTGGAAGACTATGTTCAATTGCGTAAAGATAGAACAATAATCACACTTCTAGATCCAGAAAGTGAGCTCATTCCTTAACCCAGCTCTTCTTTTGTAAAGAATTCTTGTTTTTCTAAATCCCCCGGATTTCTTAGATGTTTCCTAATTTCCTTGGAGGAGGAACCTGCAATGATGTGCCTTTCAATAAACCGGAAAGCGGCGTAATTCCTATTAAAAGCAACTTACTTATAATTTATTGAAATTTTAATAAATATAATATAAAATATTGTTTCGTTTTTATTTTTATTATTAGTTTTTTATGAAATCTTTTAAGTTTTTGTTGCCATTTTTAAGTGTTATTCTTTGCTGTGGAAACCTACTCTCTTCTCCACGCTCCAGAGCAATTTCAGTGACCGAATCCATTGGAATGTCGGCAGTGAAGACTCTTGTTCTATCTGAGAAGGCTCATGAATTCTTAGAGGGAATCGGATATGGAGTTGGAGCATCTAGTATTCTCCGCGACTGGCAAACACAACAGTGGTTAGAAATAGAATCCTTATTAGCACAAAATGAGGTGATGTAAATTTGAGATATTTTCACTTACAAAGTATCTTTGCCTATTTATATCGGCGACCTGTTCTCTATAGCTTAGCAAGTATGATTTTCTCTACTGTAGTCTCTAAAATTCATAGCTTGACCGCGATCTAGCTTTCCAACTCTCATATCCTTATCTATCTCCAAAAAATAGATTTTATAAAATTATAAGTTTAATTCTATCTGTTTGCAATTTGATAAAATTGATTATCTGTGATAACTTACTTTAACTTTAAATAAAGATTTTTAAATAAAAATTATGATGCACCGTTATTTTATTCCTTTATTAGCACTTCTCATTTTCTCTCCTTCTTTAGTCAGGGCAGAGCTACAACCAAGTGAAAACAGAAAAGGGGGGTGGCCTACACAACTTTCCTGTGCAGAAGGTTCGCAACTCTTCTGTAAATTCGAAGCTGCCTATAATAATGCAATTGAGGAAGGGAAACCTGGGATTTTAGTCTTTTTCTCTGAGCGACCCACACCAGAATTTGCCGACTTAACGAATGGTTCATTTTCTCTCTCTACGCCAATCGCCAAGGGCTTTAATGTCGTTGTGTTATGCCCCGGGCTTATCAGTCCCTTAGACTTTTTCCACAAAATGGATCCTGTGATTCTCTATATGGGAAGTTTTCTAGAGATGTTCCCTGAAGTGGAGGCAGTTAGTGGCCCTCGCTTATGTTATATCTTAATAGATGAACAGGGTGGGGCTCAATGTCAGGCTGTCCTGCCTTTAGAAACAAAGAATTAGAGTATATTTAAAAACAAAATTTTGCCATCCTACTTCGGACATAATTTTGATCAATTAAGGAGGCATTACATGCGTATCGCACTATCTCTACTTTCATTATTAATGATATTCCCTATCTTCGGAGAGGAAAGTCGCCCTGGTTCAGAAGACGGCAACAGTAATACGCAGGAGATAGTCGGATCTCAGGATACACAGGTATGTCTTTATCATTCCTATGAACAGGGCTTGCAAGCATCCCGAATCGAAGGAAAGCCCCTGGTTATTGTAGTACTTTGCAATTCTGGTGATGATGGCCAGGCATGCACCATAGGGTTAAGTGAAACATGTGAGGAGGTCCTTTCTGTACTTTCAGGATCTATTTTTTCCGAGTTAGCTAACTTCGTCGTACTTGTCCCTTCAGGAGTGAACCCACTCATTTATCCTCCAATTGAAGATCCGATTCTCGCAGAGATTGTAAAGTTTAAGGAGTTGTTCAAAGATGAGTCTTTCCCTACAGGATTAAGTATTATTGTTGTTGGTGTCACTCCAGAAGGACCTGGTGATATCATAGAAGTCAGTCCGGTTTCGTTAACCGTAGAGGAAGAAGAGACGCTACCAAGTGAACAAACTACAGAAGTAGAGAGCACGTCTGAACTTCAATCAGAAGATCCAGCTATAGCATAACCAAGATCTTCCCTTAATAAAAGAAAGCGCTCGTAGGATTCCTCCCACGAGCGCTTTCTTTATCTAAATGTTATGAAATTATACAGCTACAGATTCCCAATGACACAAGGAAAACTTATCCATAGCAGTAAGTAATAGCGAAATCCGTAAGTTGCGGATTGCACCATCATCATTAGCAATATGCACAGTATTCAGAAAATCCTGAATATCATTGGAAAGATCAGCAAGGGATAAGAAATATTCTAAAAAGGCATGTGCTGAAGTTTCCTTAGGAAATCCAGGGAAAGCATCAAGAACTTGCTTAAAATTAGATTCACGATCCCCAAGAACTTCAATAGGGGACGAAGTCATGGAGAGTTTTAAAGAGGAAAGAATCTTCTTTAAACGATTGTGAGTGGTCGTAATCACTGCTAATTTTTCTGTATGCTCTTCCTTTAATAGCTGAAGGGCTTCAGCAGTATCTAAAATCTCAATAGGATTTTTCGTTGCAGAATCTATAAGAACAGCAGCAATCTCATCCTTACGAAACTCTAGGGATCCCATAAATGTTTTTAACCGACCCCAAATGAATTCAAGGATTTCGTGTATAGTCTTGGACTTATCCCAGACCTTTTCTTCAATGGTGCTAGGAAAATGGTCCGCTAGACGATCTAAAAGAGAAGCAAGATCTATAGGGAGCCGAGAGGCGGATACTAGTGTTAACACTTCTAAGGATTGACGACGTAGTGCATAAGGATCATGCGATGACGTAGGCTTAAGTCCTAAAATAAAGCAAGCAAGCAAGTTATCCAAACGATCTAAAAGAGAAAGAAGAGTTCCTATGGTTGAGAGCTTTTGACCCATAGTAATGTGTCGTAGGTGCTCTCCTACAGCAACCGCAGACGCTGTGGGAAGATTCGCATGCTTCAGATAATACTCTCCCATGATCCCCTGAAGTTCAGGGAATTCATTGACGACAGCCGACACTAAGTCAGCTTTGCAGTATTGGATGGCAATGTCTAGGTCCTCGGAAGCCGCTAAAGAGGAAAAAGTAGAGAACACTCTTTGGTGTGCTTTTAAACGCTCTACCTTGTCATATAAAGAACCCAAAGCTTCAAAGTATGTCACAGACTTGAGCTTTTCAATAAAGGTTGTTAAAGGAGTCTGTAAGTCTTGTTTGAAAAGAAATTCTCCGTCAGTGAGACGAGGAGTGAGTGCCTTTTCATTTCCTTCAATGATTGTATCATTCGGAGAATTATCACAAACTACAATAAAAAAGTTAGAAATAGCTCCAGAAGAGGTTTCGTGGGTAGGGAAATACTTCTGGTGATTTACCATCTCAGCTATAAGTAACTCTTTCGGTAAAGCACAAAATTGCTCGGAAAATTGCCCACAAGAGACAAAAGGGTGCTCCGACAGGAAGGTAGCTTCTTCAATTAAACGGGGAAGAGGAATCGCAGAAATTGTATCAGAACTATGAGCTCGTAGCCCTTGTTCTATAATCATGCGACGCTCTTTTTGTGAAACTACAACACACGCTTGCCTTAAGGTTTCTACATAATCTTGAGGAGAGGAAATCGAAATTTTTCTCGGATCTAATTGACGATGACCAAAAGAATTTCTTGAAGCTATTATAGTACCGAGAGTGATTGGTAAGATGTGTTCTCCATAAAGAGCAACTAGCCAACGTATAGGGCGGGCATACTCGACTCCGCTGTTATCCCAAACCATCTTTTTAGGGAATTTCATCCTCTGAATTAATAAAGGAAGTTCCTGCATTAAGATATCAGCAGTTCGTAACCTTATCTCAGGATGTAATAGGAATAAATATTCAGAACCGTTGACTGTACGGATAGCTAAGGAAGCGTGACGGGAAAGATCTTGATAATGAGAAATATCCACACCCTGAGAAGCAAAAAACTGCTGGCCTTGAGGAGACACATCTCCATCAGGAGAAAATAAAGACGTCAGCATAGGACCTTTTTTCTCAAAAGCCTTCTGCACGACCTCAGGAGCTACGTTTTTAACAAGCAAAGCCAACCGTCGTGGAGAGCCAAGGACCTCTAACCCCTCATAAACAATATTATGATCAGTAAGAACCTGGCGAGCTAACGATTCTAGTTGTTGTATTCCAATAGGAACAAAAGTCGCAGGAAGTTCCTCAGAACCAATTTCTAGTAAGAGATCCTCTGTAGATGAAATCATAGGAACTACAGATTCTGATGTTTCCTTAGGCTCAGATGTTGAAGAAAGACTAAGTAAAGGATAATTTAAAGAAGCACGCCACTCTACATAGCTATCCGCAACTAAACGAGTTAATTGACGGATACGAGCAATATAACGTGTACGCTCAGTAACAGAAATCGTTCCCCGAGCATCAAGGATATTAAAAGCATGCGACGCTTTGATCACGAAGTCATAAGCAGGAACAGAAAGACCATTTTTAAGAGTTCTTAAAGCTTCCTCAGCGAAATCTTCGAAATGCTTAAACCACATCTCGGTGTTTGCATAGTCAAAATTATATTCACTCCAAGCTTTTTCAGAAGCTTGTGTAATTTGTCCATACGTTAAAGTGTCATTCCATAAGACATCATAAATAGAGGTTTTCTTTTGCAAATACATCGCAATTCTTTCAATGCCATAGGTGATCTCCCCACTGATAGTATCCAAAGGTTTACTCCCAATGGCTTGGAAATAGGTCAACTGGGTAATTTCCATCCCATTGAGCCACACTTCCCAACCTAAGCCCCAAGCTCCAATGGTAGGGTTTTCCCAATCGTCATGAATAAAACGGATATCGTGATCACGAAGGTCTAAACCAATGGCCCGTAGCGATTCCGTATAGAGTGAGAGAAAATTTTCAGGCACGGGCTTTAAAATGACCTGGAGTTGATGATAGTTTTGTAGCCGGTTCGGATGCACGCCATACCGACCATCTTGCGGACGCCTTGAAGGTTCTACATAAGCAGCCTTATAGGGCTCAGGTCCTAAGGCTCGTAAGAACGTTGCAGGATTGAATGTTCCAGCACCAACTTCTAAATCGTATCCTTGATGGATGACGCACCCTTGCTCGCTCCAAAATCGTAAGATAGTCGCAATCATAGACTGTAAGGTGAGGGGATGTTCTGACACAAATGACTCCAAGGTATAACATTTTTTCTTTTGACATTCTCCTTAGCTAAAGCGGGAGATTCTTGTTTCATTGAAGGTAGCATAGATTTTAAAGCTACAGTCACACCTTCTCCACAAGCGTAGATTTCCGTGTGTCTCACGGTACGTGTTAGGATGAGTATATACCTTTTGAAAAATACTGCAGTACAGAAAACCAAAAGAAAATAACGACATAGATTTAACAAGATCAGAGAACAAGTTTTTAAAACATCATTTCCATTCTAATTAAATTATATGAAGATTTTTTACCTTTTGACCTAAAAACTCTCTTGAGTAATCTTAAGAACAATCCTGTGAGCAGATGTTTGGATTATAACACTCAATTTTGAGTTATTTTCATAGTGCTTGACAATATTTTCAATAATTTAGAAAAATTAGAAAATTTTCTATTTAGCTTAGAGCAAGAGGGTTCTCGATATACAAAAATGGATCATGCGAGCAATTGATTTTAAGGAAAACACGACTTCCTTTTAAATTCAAAGTTATCCTCGATCTTGTGAATAAAATAACTATAGGGTTTCCTTAAGTAAGCTAGAACAAAAAATACGCAGACTGTGATTTCAGTGCTTTCCTCTTAGTAAGGCACTCATCTCATGGACAGACAAGAACCATATATTAGGGGAGTAGGGTGGGGCTACCTAATTACATCACTTTTTCCAGACTCTTTATTACACCGATTTTCATGATCCTGTATTTAAAAGGAAAATGGTTTGGAATCACTCCAGTAGTGTTGCCTTACGTGCTGTTAGCTCTCCTGGCAATCTCTGAGTTAACAGACGCTATCGATGGTTATGTCGCAAGAAAATTTTCACAGGTTACCGATTTAGGAAAACTCCTGGATCCTATGGCAGATAGTATCTACAGAATTTCTATCTACCTAACTTTTACACAGCCTCCAGTCAATTTACCTTTGCTTCTGGTATTCATCTTCCTAGCACGGGATTCTGTAATTAGTACTTTGCGTACTGTATGTGCTTTCCGTGGGCGTGTTGTCGCTGCAAGGGCTAGTGGGAAACTAAAAGCTATACTACAAGGAGTCAGCTTCTTCTTAATTCTTTTGGTTATGATTCCTCACTCCCTAGGACTTCTTTCTCAGAATGGATTGGAAATCTTTGCCTCAGTTACGGTTTCAATCATAGCTGTGTATTCTATAGCCTCAGGAATCGAATACTTCTGGATGAACAAAAACTTTTTATCCCAAAGAGCTAAAACAAAAGATTCAGAAAAGAATCATGAGAGTAAAGATTGATAAAGATTTACGTAATGCTTAGCCATGGCATCTAAGCCAGAGGCCCGAAGCATTCCCGACTCAATCAAATTCAACCAAACGTCAGGCTCCTGACGATACGTCGTTACAGCGTTGCTAAGCATAGCCCGAAATTCATTAAAATTGTTTGTATCAAAGAAAGTGAAACCATTTACCCCAGGAATCACTGTATCAGCAAGCCCTCCAGTTTTACGAACTAAAGGAACTGTGCCATAACGCATCGCTATCAGCTGGGTAAGTCCACAAGCCTCCCTATGTGAAGGGATGCAGATCATATCGGCAGCAGCATAAGTTAGCCTGGCTAAAGGATCATTAAAGTCCAAGATCAAACGAATGTTGGGGGAGCTCGCTAAACAATCTTGTAAGTTACGGAACTCATTAAGAAGAACCTCATTTTGACTTGTCCCAATCAAGATAAAGGCATAACTGTGCTCCATAGCATGGAGAATAATCTCTTTCATAAATTCAGGACCCTTTTCCTCAACAATGCGTGAGATCACACAAATCAAAGGAAAATAGTCTGAACTGATCCCCAACTTCTCATATAATACCGCTCTGTTCTCTTCTTTTTTAGTAAAGAGAACGTCAGGTTCGCTTAATAGGCTTGCATCGTACTGTACAGCTAAAGCAGGATCTGTCTTCGGGTTCCAAACGTCTTCATCAATGCCATTGATGATCCCAGAAAATACAGAATTTCTTGCTAGAATCGCATCATGAAGTTCGTAATCAGAATAGTCGTTTATAATTTCCTGCACATAAGTAAGAGACACTGTCGTAATGTAATCCGAACAATAGAGAGCTCCCTTCATTAGAACAGAAGTTTGCGGATCGCGAAATAGTTGGTAGTGACTCAAATGAAAATCATCAATTTGCGACGCTGCTAATAGCTGCGTACTACAATACCCTCGATAACCAAAATTATGGATAGTAAAGACAATCTTCGAATGCACAGGGTTTAAAGGGTTTTTTAATAAACCCGCAAGTAAACCTACATGCCAGTCATGCAAGTGCACAATGTCAGCAGGATCCGCTTCTTGAAGATAAGCTGCAGCTGCAGCTGCAAAAGCAGAGAAACGTACAACATTATTCTCAGAGTACACGGACGTGGTTGAGAAAAGCTCTATTTGTGAATCCAACGTAATTATAGTAAGCGTAAGACCCTCGTAAGAATAAGAAATTGCAGAGGCTTGCTGCTTGCCTAAAAATTCATAATAGAAAGAACGCTCGGAAAGAACTTGAGACGAAGAGAATTTGGAAATTAAAGGATAATGAGGGAGAAGTACTTCCACATCATTTTGTTTCGCTAACTCCTTAGATAGACTAGCTACAGCATCGCCTAGACCGCCTACTTTAACGATTGGAGTGAATTCTACAGCGACTTGTACGATTCTCATAGACTCTCCCTAAAGCTATAAAATATCCCATATCAAGGGCGAAGGTAAAATCTCAAGACCAAAAAAGAGAGTTTTTTATCATTTTCCTATTTTCAAAAACTGAAGATTCGTTAAACTAATGCCTTTCTGTTGGGGTGTGGCCAAGCGGTAAGGCAGCGGTTTTTGGTACCGTGCATCGGAGGTTCGAATCCTTCCACCCCAGAGTCCTTTTCTTCTCCTTTTGGTAACTGTATTCTTTAGTTGTCTCTTCTTACAAGAAGGATATACGTTCAATTCTTTAATTAGGGAAAGTATTGACTTTTTCCAAACTGGAGATATAATTTTGCCTCGAAAACTGTCGATAGACGTCCAAGACATGACAGTGATTGGCCCTCTAAGAAAATATGTTTGGACTCTCAGAGTGAATGCATAGCGCACAGCTCTTTTAGCTCAAGATTACGGAGAAAACAACATTATGGAGCTTGTAGTTACAAGTCGAGAGACTGGTAAGAAATCTTTTCTTAAGAAAATTCGTCAGCAAGGTGGAATCCCTGCTGTAGTATATTCTGCAGGCAAGAGCCTTGCGAATATCACTGTGGATGCACTTGTGTTTAAAAAGTTTTTATCGAATTTAGAAAGCGGAGCCCTATCTTCTACGGTCTTTTCTTTGTCTTATGAAGGGCGTATAATTAAAGCTCTAGTTAAAGATATCCAATATCAAATCACCACCTACGATGTAATTCACCTCGATTTTGAAGAACTCGTAGAAGATCGTCCTGTAAAGTTAAATATTCCTATCCGTTGTATCAATGCTGTAGACTGTATTGGAGTGAAACTCGGTGGATCTTTACGACAAGTGATTCGTGCCGTTCGCGTAGTATGCAAACCTAAAGATATTGTACCTTTTCTAGAACTTGATGTGCGGTCTGTTGGACTTTCTCAAACGAGAAAACTATCCGATATAAAGATCCCTGCTGGAATAGAAACAATTACACCTTTGAAAGAAGTCGCTATAACCGTCTCTAGAAGATAATATGGCTAAGCTCATTGTAGCGATAGGGAACCCTAGGCATGGGTATGCAAATACTAGACATAACGCAGGGTTCCTATTGGCTGATAGGTTAGTGGAGGAGCTCCAAGGCCCCCCATTTAAACCGTTATCAAAATGCCATGCTTTAATGACTCTCGTAGAGTCTTCTTCAGGGCCTTTGGTTTTTATTAAACCAACAACTTTTGTCAATTTAAGCGGTAAAGCCGTGGTTTTGGCTAAAAAATATTTTAATGTTGCTCTGAGTCACATTCTAGTTCTCGCTGATGATGTGAACCGTTCGTTTGGTAAACTTCGCCTTTGTTTTAACGGAGGAAGTGGGGGACACAATGGTCTTAAGAGCATTACTGCCAGCTTGGGTTCCAATGAATATTGGCAATTACGGTTCGGTGTAGGAAGACCCCTCGAAGAGGGTGTTGAGCTATCTAATTTCGTTTTAGGAAAGTTTTCTGAAGAAGAAAATCTTCAGTTGGGATCCATATTTGTTGAGGCATCTACTCTATTTACCGAGTGGTGTTCGAAATTTTAAATGGCTTGAGAAGTTTCTGAAATAATTTTAGTGGACTGAGATATCTTAAGGATAATAAACTACTCTATCTGTCTGTGTTTAGGAGTTTTTAATGGGAAAAAAAGAAAATCAACTTTACGAAGGCGCCTATGTGTTTAGCGTCACTCTTAGTGAAGAAGCTAGGCGCAAAGCTTTGGATAAGGTTATTTCAGGCATAACTAATTACGGCGGTGAAATTCATAAAATTCACGATCAAGGACGTAAAAAACTAGCGTATACCATTCGTGGAGCTAGAGAAGGTTACTACTATTTTATTTATTTTTCTGTCTCTCCTGGAGCCATTACAGAGCTTTGGAAAGAGTATCACTTAAATGAAGATCTACTTCGTTTCATGACTCTTAGAGCAGATTCTGTAAAAGAAGTTTTAGAATTCGCCTCTCTACCCGAATAATTTGTTAAGGAGAAAATATGAATAAGCCTGTTCATAATAATGAACACAGAAGGAAGCGTTTTAATAAAAAATGCCCTTTTGTTTCCGCAGGTTGGAAAACAATAGATTATAAGGATGTTGAAACCTTAAAAAAATTCATTACCGAAAGAGGTAAAGTATTACCTAGAAGAATTACAGGTGTTTCTTCCCGTTTCCAAGGCGTGCTATCCCAAGCAATCAAAAGAGCTCGCCATTTAGGGTTGTTGCCTTTTGTTGGAGAAGATTAATTTAAAGGAAGAAGAATGAAACAACAGCTACTTTTACTTGAAGATGTTGATGGATTAGGACGTAGTGGTGATTTAATTACCGCTCGCCCTGGATATGTCCGTAACTATCTTATCCCTAAGAAAAAAGCAGTGATTGCTGGTGCAGGAACTCTGCGTTTACAAGCTAAACTTAAAGAGCAACGCTTAATACAAGCAGCTGCTGATAAAGCAGATTCCGAAAGGATTGCTCAGGCTCTCAAAGATATCGTTTTGGAATTCCAAGTACGTGTTGACCCTGATAACAATATGTACGGATCTGTAACCATTGCAGATATTATTGCAGAAGCTGCTAAAAAGAATATTTTCTTGGTTCGTAAAAACTTTCCTCATGCCCACTACGCTATTAAGAATTTGGGCAAGAAAAACATTCCTTTAAAGCTAAAAGAAGAAGTAACCGCAACCTTATTGGTCGAAGTTACCTCTGACAATGAATACGTCACTGTTTTGGCTCAAGGAAAACAAACTGAGGAAAATCAAGAAGGCTAATACGTAGGGTAGAAAAGTTTGTTATAAGGATATCATGCAATACTTTTCTCCCGCAAAGTTAAACCTTTTTTTAAAAATATGGGGAAAGCGTTTCGATAATTTTCACGAGCTCACAACCCTTTATCAAGCTATAGATTTTGGAGACACACTTTCTTTAAAGAATAGCATGAAGGATAGTTTGAGCAGTAATGTTAACGAATTGCTTTCCCCCTCGAATCTCATCTGGAAAAGCCTCGAAATTTTCAGAAGAGAAACACAAATTCACCAACCAGTTTCTTGGCACCTCAATAAATCTATTCCCCTCCAGTCTGGCTTAGGAGGAGGCAGTAGTAATGCAGCCACAGCCCTCTACGCTCTTAACGAGCATTTCCAAACCCATATTCCTATAACAACATTGCAACTTTGGGCTCGAGAAATCGGAAGCGATGTTCCTTTTTTTTTTCTTCAGGAACAGCATTAGGGAAAGGTCGGGGAGAACACCTCTTCTCTATAAAAAAACTCAACCATAAACATAAATATGTTCTCTATCTCGATCATCAAGGAATACCCACAGAAAAGGCATACCAATCCTTACTTCCACAAGACTATAGTACAGGAAATCATAACGCCTGTTTCTATGGTGAAAATGATCTAGAAAAATCCGTATTTCGTATACGGACAGACTTGAAAAATAAAAAACACATGTTAGAGAGGATGTGGAGTCCTTTCGAAAGCCATGTGCTTATGTCAGGTTCAGGAGCTACCCTATTCGTTTGTTATCTAGAAGAGTTAGAACAAGATTCAAAAGTATCCTCCCAAATCCATAGCCTAATCAAACAAACCCAAGGAATTCCCGTTAGCCGTCTTTATAGGGAACCGCATTGGTATTCTCTAAAGCAATCTACTTACAAAAACAGCCCGCTAGAGTGTTTTCAGCCACAGATATGATTTTATTTGCCTCTACAGAAAGTGAGTTTTCTGCTTGGCAAAATCCATGAACATTACCTAAACTCGCCTTTTCCTTCAGCACAGAGAATATAAGAGTAGAAGCTTCGGAAATTTTCGTTACTTTTTTAGCAGTCGTTTCATCTGCTTTAGGAAGTGTAATCTTGTAAGACATAAATAAACCCTCACATTCTCTTCCTACTTAAAGGATTTTTTTATTTTAAACAATTTCTTTTATAAATGTGTTTTAGCTTCTTAATGTGAAATTTCTATTTCTCTACGAGAAGAAAACCAGAGATCTTCCTAAATTTTTTGACCCTTTCTTTTTACTGTGAATACCTTTATGTCTACGCATAAGTATTAACTTAGCTCGTCTGGTTCTCTATGATCCTGCCTCCATACTCTTATTCTTTGAAAATAGGCGCCGCAGTGCTCTTTTTTTGTTCCATACTGCACACATTTCTGACTCCCTGGCTCTACACTCTATGTCAGTCTTACGAACATAAAAAACTTGTTTTCCCAGAATGCTGGAAACGCTATGCCCGGTTGTCAGAACTCTTCAGAATCCTAAGTAGAGTAGAAATTGTATTTTTCTTGTGGGCAGTACCCTTGTTCTTCTGGTTTCTATATACCGAAGGATACAGGATTTCCATGGCCTATTTTAATAGTAGAAATTATGGATTCGCTGTCTTCATTATGGTGATCCTCATTTTACTAGAGTCCCGCCCTATAGTATATTTCGCAGAACTTGTGCTCTCCTCAATTGCAAAATTAGGAAAAACCTCTCCCAAATCCTGGTGGTGGACATTGATGATCGCACCACCACTTCTCTCCTGTCTCCTTAAAGAAACAGGAGCTATGATTATCGGTGCGACTCTACTTATGAGACATTTTTATGTTTTTTCTCCGTCAAGACGCTTCGCATACGCTACTATGGGACTTCTGTTTTCTAATATTTCCATAGGAGGACTCACAAGCTATGTATCCTCAAGAGCTCTCTTCCTTATCTTTCCTGCACTAAAATGGGAACACTCGTTTTTTCTTTCCCACTTCGCATGGAAAGCTATCGTCGCTATCCTAATCTCTACAACAATCTATTATTTTATCTTTCGAAAAGAATTTAAAAAGTTCCCAGATATCCCTAGTGACAAAGATCCTAGCGTTGAAAAAGTGCCCTGGTGGATCATCTGTGTTAATATTATTTTTGTCGGTTCTATAATATTATCACGATCCACACCCTTGTTCATGGGAGCTCTACTACTCTTTTACTTAGGGTTTCAGAAGTTCACTATCTTTTATCAAGATCCAATCAACCTTTCCAAGGTATGCTACGTAGGACTTTTTTATGCCGGATTGGTAGTCTTCGGAGATCTTCAAGAATGGTGGGTGCTGAATCTAATGCAAGGTCTGTCAGATTTCGGATACATGACAGTTTCCTATACGCTGTCCATATTCTTAGATAATGCACTTGTGAACTATCTAGTACATAACCTCTCCGTAGCTACAGATTGCTACCACTATCTTGTAGTCGCAGGCTGCATGGCAGCAGGGGGACTTACCCTAGTCTCCAATATCCCAAATATCGTGGGATACCTCATCTTAAGGTCCGCATTTCCCTCATCGACAATCCATATGGGATGGTTGTTTCTCGGAGCTTTAGGCCCCTCCATAATTTCCTTGGGAGTCTTCTGGTTATTGAAAAATGTTCCAGAATTCCTCTACTGTTTTTTCAGGTAAACTAAAGATAAAACAAAGGCATAAGATATGATCTTATGCCTTTGTTTTTAAGAGGTCTTCTGAGTGCCACGTATATAGACGCTAGTTTGCGTCCCTAGTTCATTGCTAAGGAAACACTGACAGTATTTTAAGAACTCTTCGTATGTTAACGTTTCCGCAATAGCAATCTTCAAGTCGGGAGTCGAAAACTCCACAAAAGGCCGCTCAAATGCTAGAGAAAATAACGCCGAGTTCATCATGTCTAAGGAATGCTCAGGCTCCAAGATTTTATTGATATACGCTTTGCGTATGTTTGCGAATTTCTCTTGCGATATTCCAAATTTCTCAGGAGAAGCTGAGACCTTGTTAAGGAACAGAGAAGTTTTAGCAAGAAGCTCTTCAGGAGAATACGCATCCGAACGGATATAGAGAAATCCAAACGGCCTGGAAGCAAACTCTCGATAGCGCGCACCCACCATATAACCCAATTGCTGTTGCGTTCTAAGCTCCTCAAAAGTAATGTGATGCAACCATTCAAAGAGCATCTCCGCACAAACCTTCCCTTGTATAGACGGGGAACTCTTATCTTGAAGTAATAAGAGCATCCCGTTTGCAGTTAACGGATAGTCATGATGGATCTCAGAAATTTCCTGAGACTGTAGCTCGTAATAAAAGGGCTTTGTAGCATGCGAAGATCGTGACGCAGTGAAAACTTGTAGCATCTCAAGATAATCTTTCTTCTGCTGCTCAGAAAGGTTCCCTAAGACCATAACTTCAAGATGTACACTGTTGAAAAGGTTCGAGGCAAACGCTTGGAATTCAGAAAAACTTAACTTCTCAAGAGCTGATAGCTTAGTAGTATTAGAATACGTCTCCTTCATAACTTGTGAGGCAAGCTCATCAAGCCCAGAACGAACCGGACAGTTGAGCAAAGCTCCTTGATAAAGCTCTAACAACTGCTTTTTATATACTAAGAATGTCTCATAGCTAATCTCTAAATTAGGTAATGAGGTTAAAATTGAGTTTAACAATGCAGGGACTGTTGTTGTGTACCCTGAAACTCTTAAATCAATACCATCACCACCTAAAGCAGAAGTAAAAGAAAGACCAGCTTGCGTTGCGGGATAATACTCCCTCAAAAGCTGATCATTCACAGCTAAGCAATAGAGCTCCGTAGCAACTAGAAATTGAGGGGAGGACCTCGAAATCTGAGGAGAGCGGATGCGAATCTGACTGGAGAGTTTCGGTGCTGTATAGTAGTGGTCCTCGCAATGGTACAGAGTTAATTTATCATCTTGGTAACTGAGTGCAGGAGCAAAAGGAAATTCTTGTTTTTTCAGTAGGTGTACACCAGGAAGAGTCACCTCTTTAGGAATAAACAGATTCGGCTTTGGAAGAGCTATGGGCTTTAGTGACTGCACCTTTCCATAATCCTGAACACCGTCCAGAGCTTTTACATAGTAGGTCATGTCAAAAATAGGATCGTGGAGCTGAGTCGCTTCTTCCCAATGCTCAGAGTTCTTACTAGATAAGACAAAACGTGCTTGTTCAGGATCAGAGACTAAATTAAGAAGAGCAGACTCGTCTTCAGAAGAGTATTTAGGATACACAAGGCTATGATAAGGATACGTAGATAGATCCTCATTGCCCAAGGATACAATCTGCTTACAAAGCAGATCAAACAATGGACTTTTGGAACTGTAACAGTAGTTTAAAGCATTAATTGTAGAAATTTCTTCTAACGTATAGTTGGGAATCCCGTGTTCCTGAATATATCGAAGATATTGGAAGGTACTATCAATAACCTGAGAATAGTGTTTATCGCCTTTCTCCGTAAGCTCATAGCTAATATAGAATTCTCCAGTATTTAAAGAACTTCTAAAGAATTCCACGTCTAAATCCGTAATTAGCTGCTCGTTTTTCAATAAAGAGACTAAACTGTTCTTACTCTCATTTCTTAAAACTTCAGCAAGAGCCTTGTAACAGCCTAAAGGAATCGGATGGGAAGATTCATAAATATGCCAGTAAATTTCTAGATTAGAGGTAGGCTGAATCGCTTGGTTAATATAGAGATTCTTTAATGACGAGGTGTCACCAGAAGGAAGAAAAGGTTCCTGTCTTTCATAATTTTTTGATCTAGGAATCTGAGAAAAAATCTTTGAGAACTGTTTCTTTGCTTTAGAGAGCGGAGCTGATGTGTAAGCAATAGCACACATATTCTCAGGAGAATAATGTAGCTTAAACCATTCTGCCATTTTCTCTGTAGTCACTGGGGTGAGGGTGGAAGCATTCCCACAACCAAAACGTGCGCAGGGATGGCCCTGAGGAGCAACAAGCTGCTGAATGCGATGCACACGTCTCCCATCAGAAAGAGGATGAGCAGCGAATTCTTGATGTACTGCGTACTTTTCTCTATCAAGATCTTCTTGACGAAACTTCGGATTAATAAATAGATGAACAAATTGGTCTAAAGCATCAGAAAACGCAGAATGTTCTACTGAAAATACAAAGACTGTTTTATTTGGGTAAGTGAAAGCATTATGCACCCCATTATTTTCGCTTAAAAATCCAGGGAAACCAGAGACCTCAGGATACTTTTCATTTCCAAGAAAGACACAGTGTTCTGTGAAGTGCGCCATCCCAGGATACTCTTCAGGATCGGCATTATTTCCTGTTTTCACAAGGAGTGCTGCTCCCGAAGTAGGAAGATTAGGGTCGGAAATAATAAGAAGAGGGAGCCCGTTACTACAAATAATCTTTTCAATTTTCTGGTCCGCAGCGGCAGGAGTGGAAACTTGTAAAGGGCACTGATTGGGGACGACTTTGAACTGCTGTTCACACGATGTTATGGATAGGGAAGTGCAAATTAAAATAGGACATAAAAGTTTCCAAAACATCTTACAATTCCTCGTATAGATTTTTTACAATAGAAAATACTTTTTCTGCTCTTAATGTTCTTTGGGCGTGTTTATCGCAATGAATAAGTTCCTCTTTTGAACATAATGCATCAAAAAATAGTTCTGCTCCGAAGTTGAAGAAAACAGGAGCAAAGAAAATGGCTCGCTGCTCCCCAATTGCATTCTCTATTTTCGGAGGAGGGGGGAGAATGTCATAGGTTTTTAAAGCAAAGGGATAAAAATGTGTCGTTTGATTAGAAGCCTTAGCTAATAAACGAAACACTTCAATGCTTTCTGGAGAGAATTCTGAAGGATATAATCTTCCTTCCGCATTTTTTCTGTCACGACCTCCTGCAGGGGCTACGTAAATAAATTTGCCTCCTTCATTTAACAAGGTCTTTAATATTTGCATGCTTTTCTGATTATGAAGAAGCTTTTCTTCCCGGAGTTCTGGTGGAGTGGCAATATGACGCTTAGAATAAATACATAATAAATCACATCCCATGCTAAATGGTCGTGCTAGGGGATCAGAAGTGACTCGGTCTCCAGCTACAAAAATCATGTTCTCCATTAACTCAGGATGCGTCTTGCCTAAGGCATAATACATGAGTTGTGGATCGCATTCTGTCTGGTGATTTGCAAGGAGAACAACATTATCTCCCCTAGCAATGTATTCTTCTATTTCCTTAAGGCGGTGTAGGTTTAAAATTCGAGAGTTTTTATCGTCAATGACTAGAGAAAAAAAATCTATACTCAAACGAAATAGATCTATAGGAGCTCGAATTTTTTTATGATACGGAGGGAAAATGAAAGGGTTTTTCAAGTCCTCGATGATAACCTTGACCCATTGTAAACATAGCACCTCAGCTTGATCAGCTGCAGCTTTTTTTGTAGCTGCATCGATGTAATTCTGATGAAAAACAGAAAATTTCTGATATAAAGGCTCTGGGAGATACTGGTTATCAAAAGCATAGCGTAAATACCTAGAAAACTGCATGTATATTGCCCTATAAATCTATACTTTCCCCTGTAATGAGAGAGAAGAATTGGTAGTGGTTTAAATGAACCGAGTCCGATGTATTGATCTGAAGTTTAGCTTTTAATTGCTTAGCCAAATTGATCATTTCATTGTCATCGTTTTCTTGTTTCATATAGCTTGCAATTTCTGGATGCACAACAAGACAAAGATGAGAGTGTTCTTTGTGATTAATAACCTTTTTCAAATCCCTCTCAATCTCGATGACCACACTTTCAGGTGTTTTAATAATGGCGTTGCCGCTGCAGTAGGGACATAGAGTGAATAATGTCTGCATTAGAGATTCCCGATTTCTCTGTCTGGTCATCTCAACAAGACCAAATTCACTCATGCTTAAAATAGTACAGCGAGCAGCATCGTATTTCATATGTTCTTTCAATCGTTCCAAAACACGTCGCTGGTTCTTACGAGATTTCATATCGATAAAGTCAATAATCACTAATCCGCCTACATTACGTAAACGCAACTGTCTGGCAATTTCTTCAGCTGCTTCTAAGTTGATTTGGACCAGAGTTTCTTCAACTCCACTTTCTAACTGTGTGCTTCTTCCCGAATTTACGTCGATAGTGTGCATGGCTTCTGTTTTGTCAAAAAACAAATAACCACCGCTGGACAGCCAAATTTTTCTTCTTGTCGCCTTATCAATTTCTTTCTCTATATTGAAACGCTCAAACATCGGAATAGAATCCCGATAATACTCTATCTTGATGGAAGCATCCGGAGAGTATTTTTTTAACATATGTTTGCACTTTTGATACGTAGCATAATCATCAATAAGGAGTCGCTTGTAGTTCTTATCGATACAAGTAATCACAGCTTTTTTTAGTATGTCCGTCTCAGAATAAAGCAAGCAGGGTTGCTCTGTGGAATAGAATTTTTCTAAAATTGTTTTCCAAGTGAGTAACAAGTCGTGGGCCTCATTAATGAGAGCTTCAGTAGAGGCTGTAGTGCTCGCTGTACGGCAAATCAAACCCATGTCTTGAGGCATTTCAAAAGAACGAATGAGCTGTTTTAACTGCTCTCTCATATGGGGATCTTCAATTTTTCGAGAAACACCTCGGTGAGGTGAGTTTGGTAAAAGTACCAAATAACGTCCCGGAATGGAGATGTTAGAAGTTAAGCGAGCTCCCTTACTTCCAATAGGCTCTTTGACTACCTGAACGAGAACGGGGCTGTCTAATTTGAGAAATTCTTCAATGGGAGCTTCCTCAGAAGAAAGAAGAGGAGCTTCAGAAGCTTCTTCGGGAAGAGCATCTACATCCATATCGAACATCTGTTCAAACTTCTTCGAATTCTCTAAAATATCAGAGATATGAATGAAACCATTCTCTCTCTCATCAATATTAATAAACGCAGATTGGATATTTCTCAGAATGTTGGTAACACGACCTCGATAAATATTGCCTTTGAGCTGACGAACTTTCTTTCTCTCTATAGTTAGATCAAAAAGTTGACCATTTTTCAGATGGGCATAGCGAATTTCTTTCGATTCTATGTTGAGTAAAATTTCATTTTCCATGACTTTCCTTGTGCCTATACCATATCCTTGAGCTTACTTATTCTGTTTGGGAAAAGAGTGGTTTCTAGACGTCGAAACTTAAATTTCTAACTGCTCGTGAGATAAGTTACGTTGGTGATTATAAAGAAAATAGGTAAAAAATTCTACAGAAATGGCTTTTTGATTCTTTTTAAAAATAATTAGGTTATTTTAATTTAATTCTTTTCAACTGTAGGTCTTTGTTTTCTATAATCATTGTCTTTGGTAAGCTATCTTTCTAATCCTCAAAAAGCCTTGGTTCTAGGTAGTAAAGGTTTTAGTATGGACTGTGTCGATAATTTAAAATTATATATTTTTCGTTTGAAACTACCTGGAGATACGGAACGCATCAGCTATTCTATTAGCCCTGAATACATTCGTGAGAAGGGGGAAGAAGAGCTTTTGAATTCTCCCATCGAGGTGGAAGGGTCTCTGGGACGCATAGATAGTGACCAATGGATTCTCTCGCTAAGCCTAAAGACTCAGCTAGGTTTATGTTGCCCAGTGTGTAACAATTTTTTTTCACACTCCGTCTGCTTGCCAGATCTTCAACGTGTGATATCTCATGATGAGGTAGGTTCGGGAGTCTTTGATTGTAGACCTTTGATTCGTCAGGAGCTCCTTTTAGAAAGCGATTGTTTCGAAGAGTGTAGTGGGCAGGGCTGCCCCGAAAGGAAAAATATCTTAAAATTTTTGGAAGACAGAAAAAAACATGAGGGGAATAATCCCTTTGAGTATTTATAAAAGGTAAGGAACATGGCGGTACCACGCAATCGACATAGTAATGCAAGAAAGAATATTCGAAGAAGTCACGATGCTAAGAAGGCTTGTCACGCAGCAAAGTGCAGCAATTGTAAGCATGCCCTTCTTCCTCATACTATATGCCCTTCTTGTGGATTTTATAACGGTAAAGCCGTTATGACTGTAGAAAAGAAATAAATCTTATCTGATTTTATGGAAGTGCAAATTGGCATAGATTTAATGGGAGGGGACCATTCTCCTCTTGTTGTTTGGCAAGTGCTGGTTGATGTACTTAAATCTCAAAGTTCTACTATTCCCTTTGCATTTACTCTTTTTGCTTCCGAGGAGATTCGGAAGCAAATTCAAGAAGAATTTATATCAGATCTGCCTCAAGAGAAGTTTCCTAAGATCATTTCTGCGGAAAATTTTGTGGCTATGGAGGACTCTCCTCTAGCAGCTATCCGCAAAAAATCCTCATCCATGGCTTTAGGATTGGATTATCTTCAGGAAGATAAACTCGACGCTTTTATATCCACAGGGAATACAGGGGCCTTAGTTACATTAGCACGTGCTAAGATTCCTCTATTTCCTGCCGTATCTCGTCCCGCATTACTTGTTTGTGTTCCTACAATGCGAGGTCATGCAGTCATTCTAGATGTTGGTGCCAATATTTCTGTAAAGCCTGAAGAAATGGTAGGTTTCGCTCGTATGGGACTTGCCTATCGTCAGTGTCTTGGCGATTCTAAGATTCCTACGATCGGATTGCTTAATATTGGTTCAGAAGAACGTAAAGGTACGGAAGCCCATCGCCAGACATTCCGTATGCTGCGAGAGACATTTGGCGAAGCTTTCTTAGGCAATATAGAAAGCGGTGCTGTCTTTGACGGTGCTGCAGATATAGTTGTCACCGATGGGTTTACAGGAAACATCTTCCTTAAGACTGCTGAGGGTGTATTTGAGTTCTTGCAGCGTATTCTAGGGGATAAACTTGAAGCAGACATTCAACGTCGGTTGGATTACACATTTTATCCCGGCTCTGTAGTCTGTGGTCTTTCTAAACTTGTGATCAAATGTCATGGTAAGGCGTGCGGTTCTTCTTTGTTCCATGGCATTTTGGGCTCTATAAATCTGGCTCAAGCACGCCTATGCAAACGCATTTTGTCTAATTTGATTTAGTTAACTACATTCAATTTTTTGCTTCTCTGTATAGCTTTTTCTTTATTGACGGGATCTTGTTGATAGTGCTACATATTTTGCAAAATACTTTATAAACACCTCTCAGGTTTAAGGTTGCAATGGTAGCGAAAAAAACAGTACGATCTTATAGGTCTTCATTTTCTCATTCCGTAATAGTAGCAATATTGTCAGCAGGCATTGCTTTTGAAGCACATTCCTTACACAGCTCAGAACTAGATTTAGGTGTATTCAATAAACAGTTTGAGGAACATTCTGCTCATGTTGAAGAGGCTCAAACATCTGTTTTAAAGGGATCAGATCCTGTAAATCCCTCTCAGAAAGAATCCGAGAAGGTTTTGTACACTCAAGTGCCTCTTACCCAAGGAAGCTCTGGAGAGAGTTTGGATCTCGCCGATGCTAATTTCTTAGAGCATTTTCAGCATCTTTTTGAAGAGACTACAGTATTTGGTATCGATCAAAAGCTGGTTTGGTCAGATTTAGATACTAGGAATTTTTCCCAACCCACTCAAGAACCTGATACAAGTAATGCTGTAAGTGAGAAAATCTCCTCAGATACCAAAGAGAATAGAAAAGACCTAGAGACTGAAGATCCTTCAAAAAAAAGTGGCCTTAAAGAAGTTTCATCAGATCTCCCTAAAAGTCCTGAAACTGCAGTAGCAGCTATTTCTGAAGATCTTGAAATCTCAGAAAACATTTCAGCAAGAGATCCTCTTCAGGGTTTAGCATTTTTTTATAAAAATACATCTTCTCAGTCTATCTCTGAAAAGGATTCTTCATTTCAAGGAATTATCTTTTCTGGTTCAGGAGCTAATTCAGGGCTAGGTTTTGAAAATCTTAAGGCGCCGAAATCTGGGGCTGCAGTTTATTCTGATCGAGATATTGTTTTTGAAAATCTTGTTAAAGGATTGAGTTTTATATCTTGTGAATCTTTAGAAGATGGCTCTGCCGCAGGTGTAAACATTGTTGTGACCCATTGTGGTGATGTAACTCTCACTGATTGTGCCACTGGTTTAGACCTTGAAGCTTTACGTCTGGTTAAAGATTTTTCTCGTGGAGGAGCTGTTTTCACTGCTCGCAACCATGAAGTGCAAAATAACCTTGCAGGTGGAATTCTATCCGTTGTAGGCAATAAAGGAGCTATTGTTGTAGAGAAAAATAGTGCTGAGAAGTCCAATGGAGGAGCTTTTGCTTGCGGAAGTTTTGTTTACAGTAACAACGAAAACACCGCCTTGTGGAAAGAAAATCAAGCATTATCAGGAGGAGCCATATCCTCAGCAAGTGATATTGATATTCAAGGGAACTGTAGCGCTATTGAATTTTCAGGAAACCAGTCTCTAATTGCTCTTGGAGAGCATATAGGGCTTACAGATTTTGTAGGTGGAGGAGCTTTAGCTGCTCAAGGGACGCTTACCTTAAGAAATAATGCAGTAGTGCAATGTGTTAAAAACACTTCTAAAACACATGGTGGAGCTATTTTAGCAGGTACTGTTGATCTCAACGAAACAATTAGCGAAGTTGCCTTTAAGCAGAATACAGCAGCTCTAACTGGAGGTGCTTTAAGTGCAAATGATAAGGTTATAATTGCAAATAACTTTGGAGAAATTCTTTTTGAGCAAAACGAAGTGAGGAATCACGGAGGAGCCATTTATTGTGGATGTCGATCTAATCCTAAGTTAGAACAAAAGGATTCTGGAGAGAACATCAATATTATTGGAAACTCCGGAGCTATCACTTTTTTAAAAAATAAGGCTTCTGTTTTAGAAGTGATGACACAAGCTGAGGATTATGCTGGTGGAGGCGCTTTATGGGGGCATAATGTTCTTCTAGATTCCAATAGTGGGAATATTCAATTTATAGGAAATATAGGTGGAAGTACCTTCTGGATAGGAGAATATGTCGGTGGTGGTGCGATTCTCTCTACTGATAGAGTGACAATTTCTAATAACTCTGGAGATGTTGTTTTTAAAGGAAACAAAGGCCAATGTCTTGCTCAAAAATATGTAGCTCCTCAAGAAACAGCTCCCGTGGAATCAGATGCTTCATCTACAAATAAAGACGAGAAGAGCCTTAATGCTTGTAGTCATGGAGATCATTATCCTCCTAAAACTGTAGAAGAGGAAGTGCCACCTTCATTGTTAGAAGAACATCCTGTTGTTTCTTCGACAGATATTCGTGGTGGTGGGGCCATTCTAGCTCAACATATCTTTATTACAGATAATACAGGAAATCTGAGATTCTCTGGGAACCTTGGTGGTGGTGAAGAGTCTTCTACTGTCGGTGATTTAGCTATCGTAGGAGGAGGTGCTTTGCTTTCTACTAATGAAGTTAATGTTTGCAGTAACCAAAATGTTGTTTTTTCTGATAACGTGACTTCAAATGGTTGTGATTCAGGGGGAGCTATTTTAGCTAAAAAAGTAGATATCTCCGCGAACCACTCGGTTGAATTTGTCTCTAATGGTTCAGGGAAATTCGGTGGTGCCGTTTGCGCTTTAAACGAATCAGTAAACATTACGGACAATGGCTCGGCAGTATCATTCTCTAAAAATAGAACACGTCTTGGCGGTGCTGGAGTTGCAGCTCCTCAAGGCTCTGTAACGATTTGTGGAAATCAGGGAAACATAGCATTTAAAGAGAACTTTGTTTTTGGCTCTGAAAATCAAAGATCAGGTGGAGGAGCTATCATTGCTAACTCTTCTGTAAATATTCAGGATAACGCAGGAGATATCCTATTTGTAAGTAACTCTACGGGATCTTATGGAGGTGCTATTTTTGTAGGATCTTTGGTTGCTTCTGAAGGCAGCAACCCACGAACGCTTACAATTACAGGCAACAGTGGGGATATCCTATTTGCTAAAAATAGCACGCAAACAGCCGCTTCTTTATCAGAAAAAGATTCCTTTGGTGGAGGGGCCATCTATACACAAAACCTCAAAATTGTAAAGAATGCAGGGAACGTTTCTTTCTATGGCAACAGAGCTCCTAGTGGTGCTGGTGTCCAAATTGCAGACGGAGGAACTGTTTGTTTAGAGGCTTTTGGAGGAGATATCTTATTTGAAGGGAATATCAATTTTGATGGGAGTTTCAATGCGATTCACTTATGCGGGAATGACTCAAAAATCGTAGAGCTTTCTGCTGTTCAAGATAAAAATATTATTTTCCAAGATGCAATTACTTATGAAGAGAACACAATTCGTGGCTTGCCAGATAAAGATGTCAGTCCTTTAAGTGCCCCTTCATTAATTTTTAACTCCAAGCCACAAGATGACAGCGCTCAACATCATGAAGGGACGATACGGTTTTCTCGAGGGGTATCTAAAATTCCTCAGATTGCTGCTATACAAGAGGGAACCTTAGCTTTATCACAAAACGCAGAGCTTTGGTTGGCAGGACTTAAACAGGAAACAGGAAGTTCTATCGTATTGTCTGCGGGATCTATTCTCCGTATTTTTGATTCCCAGGTTGATAGCAGTGCGCCTCTTCCTACAGAAAATAAAGAGGAGACTCTTGTTTCTGCCGGAGTTCAAATTAACATGAGCTCTCCTACACCCAATAAAGATAAAGCTGTAGATACTCCAGTACTTGCAGATATCATAAGTATTACTGTAGATTTGTCTTCATTTGTTCCTGAGCAAGACGGAACTCTTCCTCTTCCTCCTGAAATTATCATTCCTAAGGGAACAAAATTACATTCTAATGCCATAGATCTTAAGATTATAGATCCTACCAATGTGGGATATGAAAATCATGCTCTTCTAAGTTCTCATAAAGATATTCCATTAATTTCTCTTAAGACAGCGGAAGGAATGACAGGGACGCCTACAGCAGATGCTTCTCTATCTAATATAAAAATAGATGTATCTTTACCTTCGATCACACCAGCAACGTATGGTCACACAGGAGTTTGGTCTGAAAGTAAAATGGAAGATGGAAGACTTGTAGTCGGTTGGCAACCTACGGGATATAAGTTAAATCCTGAGAAGCAAGGGGCTCTAGTTTTGAATAATCTCTGGAGTCATTATACAGATCTTAGAGCTCTTAAGCAGGAGATCTTTGCTCATCATACGATAGCTCAAAGAATGGAGTTAGATTTCTCGACAAATGTCTGGGGATCAGGATTAGGTGTTGTTGAAGATTGTCAGAACATCGGAGAGTTTGATGGGTTCAAACATCATCTCACAGGGTATGCCCTAGGCTTGGATACACAACTAGTTGAAGACTTCTTAATTGGAGGATGTTTCTCACAGTTCTTTGGTAAAACTGAAAGCCAATCCTACAAAGCTAAGAACGATGTGAAGAGTTATATGGGAGCTGCTTATGCGGGGATTTTAGCAGGTCCTTGGTTAATAAAAGGAGCTTTTGTTTACGGTAATATAAACAACGATTTGACTACAGATTACGGTACTTTAGGTATTTCAACAGGTTCATGGATAGGAAAAGGGTTTATCGCAGGCACAAGCATTGATTACCGCTATATTGTAAATCCTCGACGGTTTATATCGGCAATCGTATCCACAGTGGTTCCTTTTGTAGAAGCCGAGTATGTCCGTATAGATCTTCCAGAAATTAGCGAACAGGGTAAAGAGGTTAGAACGTTCCAAAAAACTCGTTTTGAGAATGTCGCCATTCCTTTTGGATTTGCTTTAGAACATGCTTATTCGCGTGGCTCACGTGCTGAAGTGAACAGTGTACAGCTTGCTTACGTCTTTGATGTATATCGTAAGGGACCTGTCTCTTTGATTACACTCAAGGATGCTGCTTATTCTTGGAAGAGTTATGGGGTAGATATTCCTTGTAAAGCTTGGAAGGCTCGCTTGAGCAATAATACGGAATGGAATTCATATTTAAGTACGTATTTAGCGTTTAATTATGAATGGAGAGAAGATCTGATAGCTTATGACTTCAATGGTGGTATCCGTATTATTTTCTAGTTCGATGTGACAGGGCTTCAATCAAAAAAAAGGGTTACTTTTAGTAACCCTTTTTTATTTCTCTTAATGCTTATAGTTCGATGATCTTTAATACATAGAGCAAGTAGGCGATACAAGCTTTATTAGGTTCATAGGTCTCTGGGTCCATTAAGAGTGTAGAAAAGACCTCGGTATGAGCGGAAGTTTGAGGAAGCCGTAAGGATGCATATAATATATCTAGAGCAAACTCACGGATTAAAGCTTTGGTTTCTGGATCTGCTTTTTGCATGGATTTAAAGACGCTATTAACAAGTTGATTTCCAGAATTTAAATACTTATTTAGGAAAAGAGCAGCTGACAAATCAGCGTCTTCTCTGCCTTGATGTGTGTCCACTGTAGTTTGACGTAAAGTTAGGGCGCCGAGAGTATCTTGTAGGTGTTCTGTAACTAGACCGAGATTTTTCCCATGGAAGAATTTCATAGTGTTGATCACATGCCATTGTAGTTTGGCTGCTGACTCGTTTCGTAGAACTTGTTCTATTGCCTCTGTGTAACGCTCACCGTGTTGCTGAGCCGCAAACCGATACTCTTCAGCATCATCACCATCTTGGATGGACATCAGCTCTCGTTCTTTAAACTCTTGAACCCAAATCAGAAGCTGATTGTCTCCTTCATTAGCTATACTATAGAGTCTGTTAAGAGATCTGGTTATGACTTCTCCCCAAGTCGGCTTACAAGTCTTGCAAGAACTTGCAATAAATAAGGCCGCTTGCATTTTTTCCTTTGTACTAGGAGTTTTGGGTAAAGAGGACTTTCCAGTAAGAGCTTCTATGAGGAGCTTGATCAATATTGGGAACGTCTTTTTATCAGGATTACTATCATGTTCGTTTTTCAGTCCCTCAAAGTACTTCAGCATGTGCTTCCATTCTGGAGTTAGCACGCCTAGAGACTTTAATACTTTTTTCAGTTGTGAGCATAGATCCGGAATCTTCCGCATGGCTTCTTGGCTTTCTTGCGGCGAAATTGCTACTAGTCTATTTAAAAAGGGATTAGGTAAGGGTGCTTTGCCTACACTTTGTTCAACAATTTTAAAAGAGCGAAGTTTGTTATCCTCAAAAAGCAACGCTTGCAAAGCGAAAATGAAGGGTTGAATGACCTCATTCGTTTCTTCAGTAGTAGGTTCACTTAAATCCTCTACGATTTTTTTAGGGGGAAGAGGCATGAAGAGACGAAGACCTGCTACGATGAGATTCACCGGTAAAAGAATGATAAACAGTACTGAAGTAATAATAAATGCTAGGATGTTGAGAATCACCCAACATAAGGGACCACCAGAGCACCCGCAGGGATTCAGTATTTTTTTTGACATACTGAATAGGCTAGAAGGATGTAGGACCTGAGCCACGTTGGTTAGGCGTGTTTGACACGCATTTTCTTCCAAGATAATAAGTTCCGTCCTCCGAGGATAAATCGGCGAAGTTTTTGGAATTAAATTGTACTTTGCTATTAACTCTGCAGGGGAAAACAAAGAGATGGGGTTAGACATATGCATCTTGGAGTTATGGATTAAGTAGAAATATTTTATTATACTTTCTAAGATTGATTGTTATTCAATTAATTTTTATTTAGAAATACTATAAAAAAGTAGCTCAAAACGAATTGTTTTATACTTATTTATGAGTTCTTAAAGAACTTGTTTTAAGAAACCTAAATATTCATACAGCGGGAAGTGTGTCAAAAATTCTTTTTAAAAACTCTTCAGAAGCTATTTGCCCTGTCGTCATCACTTTACATAATTTGCGGCAGTCCTCCTTTTGTTTTTCTTTAGAGCCATGTTGATTTAGCAAATCTAAAGCGGTAGCGATTTCTTCTGGATGAAAATCTTTTTTCCCTCCAATGAACTCTGGAAAAATCACGGAGTTCATAATGATATTTGGTAAGGAATACGCGGGCAAAAGAATTTTAAAAATATATTTTGCTAAGAATGTGTCAAAAGGTCGAAGTCGACACATGACTATTGTGGGTGTTTGATTTAAGGCAGTTTCTAAGACTATAGTGCCACATTTTGCTAGTGCACAATCACAGCTTCTCATGAGCTCATAGCGGAAATTCATGGGGATGATTTGACTATGCTGACATCCTTCTGCTTTTAGAGTATCTTCAATGATTTCGTCGTACTTAGCGCTTGATGAGGAAACCACAAATTGATGTGTTTGAGATAGCGATGAATTTAGAAAAGCTTGTACCTGGATCCGTAAATTTCGGCTGATGTCACCACGACGACTTCCAGGAAACGCAGCAACAATAGGACGGTCAGAATTAAGGAATTTCTCTTTCCAAGAGGCCTGTTCTTTGTAGTCAGAGATCTCCTCAACTAGGGGGTGTCCTAAATACACAGTCTCAAGAGATGTGTTTTTGAAAAGGCCTTCTTCAAAAGGAAGGATCAGTAGGAGCATATCAAGATGTTGCTCTAGTATGCGTTTTCTTTTGGGGCGCCATGCCCAAATACTCGGGCAAACGTAATGGATGATTTTTCCTCGATACCCATGTTTTCTCAGCTTTTTAATTAAGAGAAGGTGAAAATCGGGGAAATCAATGAAGATAAGAGTCGCTGGCTTGTGTTTGAGTATCGTTTTTAGGATTTTGCGGTAATTTCGATATAATCTAAATAATGACCCCAGAACTTCAGCAAATCCTGAAACTTGAAACTCCTCCATGTTTAGAATGGGCTGGAGACCTTCTTGTCGCATTGCAGGACCTCCAACACCCCAGAACCGTATGTTTGGATAGAGAGACTTTATGGATTGGATTAACTTACCCCCCAAAATGTCACCGCTAGCTTCTCCAGCAGAGAGAAAGCAGTGTGTATCCAAATAAGGAGTCGAACGTTGTTCTTTATAAAAGAGACGTAAATTTGCGATGGACGGGAATAATCCACAGCCATAGCACAGGATGTTTATAGGATCTCCGATGCGAATGAAGTACACCAGCGCCAGCAATCCCCCAAGAAGTCCAATTTTCCAAAATAGTAAGGGGAAATCTTTAGTATTATTCGATTCTATGTAGAACCATTGGATTAAAAAACGACCCGAAAAAATAGCAAGCCCTAAACAGCCTATAAGATGCCAAGAAAGTTGTGCAGGAGGAAGAGGAAGATGGAAGATATTAGGAGAGGCCATCCATTCCATGTTCACATAGAGGAAAGGCAGAGTCACGAACACCACGCTCAGAGCCATCAGAACTAAGGTCGCTCGAAAGGAAATCGGTCGAGAGGAAGTAATATTTAGGTTTCTGAGGTAGATAATTAAGTTAATGACATGAAGTACAGTCACAGGAAATTGGCTTTGAATTGTCCCGTGGACAATCATCAAAGTGGCTCCTATTGAAGAGAGAATCCAAAAGCTTCGAGGAGCATAGACCTCTTTGCGCTTTTTACTCAGCCACCACTGTATTGAGAAGGCACTCCCAAAAAAAAGACTAGCAAGAAATCCTAGGGGATAAAGCAGATAAACTAGGCCAGAAGGGATCATGTTTAGACCTACTTTTGAGAATGAGAATCCTTTTTACACTTAAGTGTTTGATGATGACGTATCCAAGCAACATACACTTTATCGAGCTTAGGATACACTATACTACGAATTTCCAATAAAGATAATGCTTCTAAGAACCTTGTGTGATGTAAAAGTTTCTTATTAAAGAAGAGCGCTTTTTTTGTAGGGATCAGGGGAGTGAGTCTGTACTGCATTTGTAAAATTAATGCTGTCAGGATAAAATTCTTTTTTGAGCAACTTGTGAACGAGTCAGCAAAGAATTGTTCTAGGAAATTTTTGATATAATCAAAAACGGATGTCAAAGACAAATACGGGTGCTTCTGATGCTTATAACGGACATTAAAGTTCACTAAAGGAAAAAGGAATATAGCCATCAGCTGATGACGATCATACTCTGCCTCTTTTTTTAGTATTTTGTCATCTAGAGCTTTTAGGTAGGTGGCTGTTTGCTCTTCTAGTGCGCGATTTAAGCGGAATGCCTTATCCATATAGGGAAAAAGGATCTCAAGAAGATGGTTCTCTATTAGCAGTTGGAAAAAGTTCTTTGCGGCTCCGGAATTTAACATTTTGATAAGTTCTTCGAAGACCCGTGCCTGAGAACTTTTAATTAGCTCTTGGCGACAAGCAATTAAAGCTTCTTGAGTTTGCGTTTCTACAGTAAACGGCGACCGTGATAAAATCTTTAACAGTCTCAGCATGCGTACTGGATCTTGCTTGAATCTTGTAAAGGGATCGCCGATAGTGCGCAAATAACGGTTCCTTAAATCATTAACGCCACCAGTATAGTCTATAATCTCTTCATGCTCGGGATCGTAAAACAATCCATTGATTGTAAAATCTCTTCGCAAGACATCTTCTTCAGGAGTCCCCCATAGATTATCTTTAGTAATCAAGACATCTTCATCGGTGCTTCCCGAACGAAATGTTGAAACTTCAATAATCTGCTTAGAGAATCTAATATGGGCAAGACGGAAACGCTTACCGACCAAAATACAATTTTTAAAGATAGCTTTAATTTCTTCAGGTTTCGCTGAAGTGGAGATATCAAAATCCTTCGGCGTGGTATTTAATAACAAATCCCTAATGCAACCCCCAACAATATAAGCGATATACCCTGCTTTACGGAGGGTTTTGATCACTGACAGGGCGTGAGGAGAGAAATCTTTGAGTTTGATGTTATGGTTAGAAACAGAATAGATCGTAGGAGTTAAAGTGATATTAGATTTTTTTTTTAACAATTCTAGGCCTCTACCAGAGAGAATATTGTTTTCGCAGACCATTATTATAGTTATTAAGAGTTAAAAGTCTTGGAAGAAAAAGAGTGTGTAGTTTGCGTCTACTTCCATTTTAAAATCCCAACATAGCAAAACTAGGGAAGTTTTCAAGGATAAAAATGAAAAACAAAAGATGTTTTCTATAGAGATTCCTCTTCAATTTTTAATTATATATGGATCATTCTTAAGACTCTAGCATCCACAGAACCCGGTAGAGAGCTCTTAAATGCCTTGATCCTGGGGAGCAGAAAGGATGTAAAAAGCATGGAATAAAAAATATCTAGTTTCTGACAGAATTCAATTATAGAACTTTACATCCATTGGAGAGTTCTCTATAGAAGATCGAAGTATTCTTCGAGAAGAGTACTACAGTCAGAGGCTACTTTCTTTTACTTATAGTTTACTGCTTATAAATTCGCTTTTATTTGTGCGTGTAGAAGTGAAAAGATACGGAGAATAGGAATAGATTTTAGGAGAAACATGCAACAAAGTGTCAGAAAACTTTTTGGTACAGATGGTGTGCGAGGACGAGCAAATTTTGAACCTATGACAGTGGAAACGACTGTTTTATTAGGGAAAGCTGTAGCTAGAGTACTTCGTGAGGGTAGATCGGGCAAACATCGTGTTGTAGTAGGCAAAGATACTAGGCTATCGGGATATATGTTTGAGAACGCATTGATTGCTGGGCTCAATTCTATGGGGATAGAAACTTTGGTTCTTGGTCCTATCCCTACGCCAGGAGTTGCGTTTATTACACGGGCCTATCGAGCGGACGCAGGGATTATGATTTCTGCTTCACATAATCCTTACAGGGATAATGGAATTAAGATTTTCTCTTTAGAAGGATTTAAAATTTCTGATGTTCTTGAGCAGCGTATTGAAACCATGGTGAGTGAAGCTGACTTTGGTCCATTACCCGAAGATCACGCAGTTGGGAAGAACAAACGTGTGATAGATGCTATGGGACGCTATGTAGAGTTTGTGAAAGCAACATTTCCTAAAGGACGCACTTTAAAGGGGTTAAAGATTGTTCTAGACTGCGCTCACGGAGCTTCTTATAAGGTAGCACCTTCTGTATTTGAAGAGCTGGATGCAGAGGTCATTTGTTATGGTTGCGAACCTACAGGAATCAACATCAATGAACACTGCGGAGCTCTTTTCCCTCAAGTCATTCAAAAAGCTGTAATCGAACATCAAGCACATCTTGGGATTGCGCTAGATGGGGATGGAGATCGGATTATCATGGTGGATGAGAAGGGGCATATTGTCGATGGAGATATGATCCTCAGTATATGTGCTGGTGATCTTAAAAAAAGATCCGCATTACCTCATAACCGTGTTGTTGCCACGATTATGACAAATTTCGGAGTCTTGAAATATTTGGAAGGATTAGGCCTACAGGTATTCACCTCTCCAGTAGGGGACCGTCATGTTTTGCACGCCATGTTAGAACATGAAGTGACCTTGGGAGGTGAACAGAGCGGACATATGATTTTCTTGGACTACAATACCACTGGAGATGGAATTGTCTCAGCGCTACAAGTTTTGCGCATCATGATAGAAAGTGAATCTATGCTCTCAGATTTGACAGCCCCAATTGTAAAAAGTCCCCAAACATTGATCAACGTTGCTGTAAGAGAGAAAATTCCTCTTGAAACCATCCCTTTAATTGAAAGAACCTTGAGAGATGTTCAAGATGCCTTAGGCCCCTCTGGACGCATATTATTAAGATATTCTGGAACCGAAAATATATGCAGAGTTATGGTTGAAGGTCATAAAAAACATCAAGTAGACTGCCTTGCCAAGGCTCTTGCGGATGTTATTGATGCAGAATTAGGTACAGGTAGTAGAGAGTAGGATCGTATGTGCGGGATATTTGGATATTTGGGAAACCAAGATGGTGTGTCTATTGTTCTAGAAGGCTTGGCAAAGTTAGAATATCGTGGTTATGATTCCGCAGGTCTTGCTGCTGTAGTTGAACAAGAGCTTTTTATTAGAAAAACTGTAGGTCGTGTTCAAGAGCTTTCAAACTTGTTTCAAGAAAGAGAAATCCCTACGGCATCAGTTATTGGCCATACCCGTTGGGCAACTCATGGAGTGCCTACCGAGATTAATGCTCATCCACATGTGGATGAGGGAAGGTCGTGTGCTGTAGTCCATAATGGAATTATAGAAAATTTCAAAGAGTTGCGACGCGAGCTGACTGCGCAAGGCATTTCATTTGCTTCAGATACCGATTCAGAAATTATTGTTCAGCTGTTTTCTCTATATTATCAAGAGTCCCAAGATCTTGTGTTCAGCTTTTGTCAGACTCTAGCTCAACTCCGAGGTAGCGTAGCCTGCGCTTTGATTCATAAAGATCATCCTCATACGATTCTTTGCGCTTCTCAAGAGAGCCCTTTAATTCTTGGTTTAGGGAAAGAAGAGACGTTTATTGCTTCAGATTCGCGAGCTTTCTTCAAATATACTCGACATTCTCAAGCCTTGGCCTCCGGAGAATTTGCTATAGTTTCTCAAGGGAAAGAACCTGAGGTTTATAATTTGGAGCTTAAGAAAATCCATAAGGATGTACGACAAATCACCTGTAGTGAAGATGCTTCGGATAAAAGTGGCTACGGCTATTATATGCTGAAGGAAATCTATGATCAGCCAGAAGTTTTAGAAGGTCTGATTCAAAAACATATGGATGAAGAAGGACATATTTTATCTGAATTTTTATCAGATGTTCCTATCAAGAGTTTTAAAGAAATCACGATTGTTGCTTGCGGGTCTTCCTATCATGCTGGTTATCTCGCTAAATATATTATAGAGTCCTTAGTTTCAATTCCTGTACATATTGAAGTGGCTTCCGAATTTCGCTATCGACGTCCCTACATAGGTAAAGATACTTTGGGGATTTTGATCAGTCAATCAGGAGAAACAGCTGATACCCTAGCTGCTTTGAAGGAATTACGTCGCAGAAACATTGCTTATCTCCTAGGCATTTGCAATGTCCCGGAATCAGCAATTGCTCTTGGTGTGGATCACTGTCTGTTTTTAGAAGCGGGGGTGGAAATCGGTGTAGCTACGACAAAGGCTTTTACCTCGCAACTCTTGTTGCTTGTGTTTTTGGGTTTGAAATTAGCAAATGTACATGGTGCCTTGACTCACGCAGAACAATGTTCCTTTGGCCAGGGATTACAAAGCTTACCAGATCTCTGTCAAAAACTTCTTGCCAACGAGTCTCTCCATTCTTGGGCGCAGCCTTACTCCTATGAAGATAAGTTTCTTTTTCTAGGCCGTAGGTTGATGTATCCGGTGGTTATGGAGGCTGCCCTCAAACTCAAAGAAATTGCTTATATTGAAGCGAATGCGTATCCTGGTGGAGAAATGAAACATGGGCCCATAGCTTTAATTAGCAAAGGTACCCCTGTTATTGCATTTTGCGGTGATGATATTGTCTATGAAAAGATGATAGGCAACATGATGGAGGTTAAAGCTCGTCATGCTCATGTGATTGCTATTGCTCCTGAATCTCGTGAAGATATCGCTGCAGTTTCTGATCAACAGATCTTTGTCCCAGATTGTCATTTTCTCGCTGCTCCTGTGTTATATACTATAGTTGGTCAAGTGATGGCATATGCTATGGCGTTAGCAAAAGGAATGGAGATTGACTGTCCCAGAAATCTTGCCAAGTCTGTTACTGTAGAGTAAGTACTTCACAGTAGTAGACCTCGCAATCCTATGATGAAACTCTTTAGAACTTGTCTTAAGAGTGCATATGAAATTTAGGTATACGTTATGTCAAATAAAGTTCTAGGTGGGTCCTTGCTTATTGCAGGTTCTGCCATCGGTGCTGGTGTTTTAGCAGTTCCTGTATTGACCGCAAAAGGCGGTTTTTTCCCTGCAACTTTTCTCTATATTGTCTCCTGGCTTTTTTCTATGGCCTCAGGCCTTTGCCTTCTTGAAGTCATGACTTGGATGAAAGAATCAAAGAACCCAGTGAACATGCTTTCTATGGCGGAATCTATTTTAGGTCATGTAGGCAAGATTTCTATATGCCTTGTCTACTTGTTTCTCTTTTACTCCCTACTGATTGCCTATTTCTGCGAAGGGGGAAACATCTTATGCCGCGTGTTTAATTGTCAAAATTTAGGAATCTCATGGATTCGTCACCTTGGCCCTCTAGGTTTTGCTATATTGATGGGGCCTATCATTATGGCGGGAACAAAAGTGATTGATTACTGTAATCGTTTCTTTATGTTCGGCTTAACTGTAGCTTTTGGAATTTTCTGTGCCCTTGGATTTTTAAAAATCCAACCTAGCTTTCTGGTGCGTTCCTCATGGTTAACTACAATAAACGCATTTCCTGTGTTTTTCCTTGCTTTTGGATTCCAAAGTATCATTCCTACGTTGTACTACTACATGGACAAAAAAGTTGGAGATGTTAAAAAGGCAATTCTCATAGGAACGTTGATTCCTCTTGTTCTCTATGTCTTATGGGAAGTTGTGGTTTTAGGTGCTGTCTCTCTTCCGATTCTTTCCCAGGCTAAGATAGGTGGATATACTGCTGTAGAAGCTCTCAAGCAGGCCCATCGTTCTTGGGCATTTTATATTGCTGGAGAACTTTTTGGCTTCTTTGCTTTAGTCTCCTCTTTTGTAGGAGTTGCTCTCGGTGTTATGGACTTCCTGGCAGACGGTTTAAAATGGAATAAAAAATCACATCCATTTTCAATTTTCTTTTTAACATTTATTATTCCCCTTGCTTGGGCTGTTTGTTATCCTGAAATTGTTTTGACCTGTCTTAAGTATGCTGGGGGATTCGGGGCCGCCGTGATTATCGGGGTATTCCCAACATTGATTGTGTGGAAAGGGCGTTATGGCAAACAACATCACAGAGAGAAACAGTTAGTTCCAGGAGGAAAGTTTGCTTTATTTTTGATGTTCTTGTTGATAGTAATAAATGTAGTTAGCATTTATCATGAGCTTTAAATTTGTTTTGCTCTATTTTTCAATTTCAAGTGAGCAAATAGGAGGGTTCTATGGGACTATATGATCGTGACTATATACAAGATTCTCGAGTGCAGGGAACTTTTGCTTCAAGAGTCTATGGGTGGATGACAGCAGGGCTAATCGTAACTTCATGTGTTGCCCTGGGTCTTTATTTTTCTGGATTATACAGAAGTTTATTTTCTTTTTGGTGGGTGTGGTGTTTCGCTACGCTAGGCGTGTCTTTCTTTATCAACTCTAAAATCCAGACACTATCGGTTTCTGCTGTAGGGGGCCTTTTCCTTCTCTACTCAACATTAGAAGGAATGTTTTTTGGAACCTTACTTCCTGTCTACGCTGCTCAATATGGCGGAGGGGTGATCTGGGCCGCTTTTGGATCAGCAGCCTTGGTATTTGGCTTAGCAGCAGTATACGGAGCGTTTACAAAAAGCGATCTTACTAAAATTAGTAAGATTATGACTTTTGCTTTGATAGGACTTCTGCTAGTGACTCTAGTCTTTGCTGTGGTTTCGATGTTTGTATCTATGCCTTTAATCTACTTATTGATTTGCTATCTAGGGCTCGTCATCTTTGTTGGATTGACAGCTGCTGATGCGCAAGCAATTCGTCGGATTTCTTCTACTATAGGGGATAACAATACCTTGAGTTACAAACTCTCTTTGATGTTTGCTCTTAAGATGTATTGCAATGTCATCATGGTATTTTGGTATCTGCTGCAGATTTTCTCATCTTCAGGAAACCGAGACTAAACAACGACTTAGATCTTTTCTACTTCAGGAAATAATTTGTTTAGAAAAAGATCTAAGTCGAATTCATTAAGATCCTTTAAAGATTCCCCATAACCAATAAACTTTGTGGGGATTTTCAGTCGTTTAGCTATTTGAAATAGGGTGCCACCCTTGGCAGAGCCGTCTACTTTTGTGAAGATAAGACCAGAAAGGGGAACAACATCATGAAATACCCGCACCTGCTCTATAGCATTATTCCCTAAGGTAGAGTCCACAGTCATAAAAATTTCATGAGGAGCTCCCTCTAGAGCTTTGCCGCAAACCGAGACTATTTTGGAAAGCTCTTTCATAAGATTGCCATGTACATGCAGGCGACCTGAGGTATCAATAATGACTCTAGAGTACCCCCGGGCGATTGCAGATTGAATCCCATCAAAGGCAATAGCAGCAGCGTCCCCCCCGGGTTGTCCAGAGACAAAGCCACAGCCAAGTTCGTTGGCCCAGAGTCGTGCCTGGTCCATGCCAGCAGCTCGAAAGGTATCCGTGGCTACAAGCATGACGCTTTCAGATCGCTCTTTGTAGTAATGAGCAAGTTTGGCCGCTGTTGTCGTTTTTCCTGAGCCGTTGGTCCCAAGAAGTAAAGAAACAATCGGTCTGGTCTGGGAACTTTGTGAAGCTTGAGAAGGAAGACCTTCTAGAGACTCGCGAAGTAAAACTGTAATCAGATCTTTGATAGTAGATGCGTCAGCTTTTTTAGTCCAACGTAATCGTGCACACAATTCTTCAGTAAGCTCAGTACCAAAATCTGCTTCATAAAACAAACTTTCAGCATCTTCTATAAGATCTAAAGATATATTTTTTTTAAATAAAGATTGAAGCTTGTTTCTAAAGAATTTGAACATTGCTAATAGCAAAGTTAGTTGAAGTAAAAGAAATGATACAAGATAAGAAGGAAAAAGCAAAGAGTTATTTATGCATCTTCATGAGTACCAAGCTAAAGATCTCTTAGCTTCTTACGATGTGCCTATTCCCCCCTATTGGGTAGTGTCTTCAGAGGAAGAAGGGGAACTTCTTATCACAAAGTCGGGATTAGATTCCGCCGTGGTTAAAGTACAGGTTCATGCTGGAGGTCGAGGGAAACATGGTGGTGTCATTGTTGCAAAATCCTCAGCAGGCATTTTGCAAGCCGTAGCTAAGCTCTTAGGAATGCATTTTACTAGTAATCAAACTGCCGACGGATTTCTCCCCGTAGAGAAAGTCTTGATTTCACCACTTGTTGCTATACAAAGGGAATATTATGTCGCAGTGATTATGGATCGAAAACACCGATGCCCAGTTCTTATGCTTTCAAAAGCAGGAGGTATGGATATCGAAGAGGTCGCACACTCTTCCCCAGAACAGATCCTGACATTACCACTGACCTCTTATGGGCATATCTATAGTTATCAACTTCGTCAAGCCACTAAGTTCATGGAGTGGGAAGGAGAAGTGATGCACCAAGGTGTCCAATTGATCAAAAAGCTTGCGAAGTGCTTTTATGAAAATGATGTCTCTTTATTAGAGATCAATCCTTTGGTGTTGACTTTAGAGGGTGAGCTACTTGTCCTCGATTCTAAGATTACGATCGATGACAATGCCCTATACCGTCATCCCAACTTAGAAGTATTGTATGACCCCTCTCAAGAGAATGTTCGGGATGTCCTAGCAAAGCAAATCGGATTGTCCTACATCGCTCTAAGCGGAAATATCGGTTGCATTGTGAATGGCGCCGGACTTGCCATGAGTACCTTAGATATTTTAAAGCTCCATGGTGGGAATGCTGCGAATTTCTTAGATGTCGGAGGAGGGGCTTCTCAAAAGCAAATCCAAGAAGCTGTATCTTTAGTATTGTCCGATGAGAGCGTGAAAGTGCTTTTTATCAATATCTTCGGGGGGATTATGGACTGTTCTGTAGTTGCCTCCGGGCTCGTTGCAGTTATGGAAACAAGAGATCAAGTGGTTCCTACAGTCATTCGTCTCGAAGGAACAAATGTAGAATTGGGAAAAGAAATTGTTCAGCAATCTGGGATTCCTTGCCAATTTGTCTCTTCTATGGAAGAGGGCGCTAGACGCGCTGTAGAACTGAGTATGTAGATTTAGGAGATACATGTTCCACTCACTAAGTAAAAATACTCCCATCATCACACAGGGAATTACAGGGAAAGCAGGTTCATTTCATACTGAGCAGTGCCTCGCCTACGGTACGAATTTCGTAGGGGGTGTGACTCCAGGCAAAGGGGGAACCCTTTGGCTAGACCTGCCAGTCTATGATTCTGTACTTGAGGCGAAGCAAGCTACAGGGTGTCGCGCGACCATGATTTTTGTTCCACCACCTTATGCCGCCGAGGCCATCCTAGAAGCCGAAGAGGCCGGAATCGAACTTATTGTTTGTATTACCGAAGGGATCCCTGTTCGAGATATGCTTGAAGTGGCTAGAGTTATGGACAACAGTACTTCACAGCTTATCGGCCCGAATTGTCCAGGAATTATCAAGCCTGGAGAATGTAAAATTGGAATTATGCCAGGATATATCCACCTGCCGGGAAATATTGGAGTGGTCTCTAGATCAGGAACTCTGACATACGAGGCTGTTTGGCAGCTCACTCAGCTCAAAATCGGCCAGAGTATTTGTGTAGGTATTGGGGGAGACCCCCTCAATGGAACCTCATTTATTGATGTCTTGCAGGCGCTGGAGGAGGATCCCTATACAGAACTGATTTTAATGATCGGGGAAATCGGCGGTAGTGCCGAAGAAGAGGCCGCGGCCTGGATCCAAGCACACTGCACAAAACCCGTGGTTGCTTTTATTGCTGGTGTTACAGCTCCAAAAGGGAAACGCATGGGGCATGCTGGGGCCATCATCTCTGGAAATTCTGGGGATGCCAAAAGTAAAATACAAGTTCTACGTGAATCTGGAGTTACTGTAGTTGAGTCTCCGGCCCATATCGGAAAAACTGTAGACGCTGTATTACGGGCAAAAGAACTCTAATGCTTAATCATCTAACCTACAAGTACAAGGTTCGCTTAATCCTTTGGATTGGGAGCTCTCTACTTTAATGAAGATCTTGTGCTTGGGGACTCATTCTTGCGCCTAGTTCTTATTCATGTCTTACGTCGCTATTTCCCTGTGGGTAAGGAAAATCAGAAAAAGAGACCTATTCGCAAGTTATAAAGTATTTACTTGAAATATTATTTCCCTCATCTACTAGCTCTTTAAGAACTAGCCAAGGGTGGATAGAAGTGCCTTCAAGGAGTGCTCTGGCAGCCATATCTAAGTGTGTGTTCAAACCCTATTCTGGCAACACAAATAAGATAGATGTTGTGGGATACTATATCATAAGAGTATACTGTTTCCAATTTCTTCAAATCCGTAAGCTTTTTTCTTTCCTTACACACGACTTTATTTTTTGAAATATCTTATCAATACCTTAGAACGAAGTTCTAATTAAAATAAAATCAGGATGTTATGCAGGTCTACGAGTTCTCTCGTCAAGTTCAACCCACATTTCAAAATTTACTCATGGAAAAATTAGATGCCTGCTTTTTCTTTGGAGGAAAGCGGGTAAAAATTATCGGTTTAGATGAACCTAATCTGGCTTGAGGAATAGAAGAACAGGTTGCACTATCCATTGCTATAAAGATCCTTAAAATTATCCTTGCACTTATTTTGTTCCCATTAGTTTTACTCGCCTGGGTGATTCGCTATCAATTGCACGCAAATTTCCATTGTAGTGTAGTGCCCTTCCCAGGATTTTCGGTAAACCAAGCATACAAATGTAGTGAGGCTAAGATAGAAGAAATGCTAGATCTTCTAGACTTAGAAACCCTGGAATGGTCATCAAGATGCCTTCGTCAAGATATGACATTTGCAAATCGGCTAGAGGAAGAGCTGATTCAAGAACTTCGTGTGTCAGAGACCGAGGAGTTGATTAGTCTTGGTGGTAAACGAAACCTTGTGCGTTTACTTCTCACGCACTTTTTTAATCCTCCAAAGAGATCGCGTGTAGAGTCTGTAGGTCATGAGGTTGTCTTTCCTGTATTTGATAGGCTAAAGAGAGAAGAGGAAATCATTGGGGATGGACCCATCACTCGATCCAATGAGGAACTGTGGGCTCTTCTAGATCATGGAACTGCTCGCGGGATCCATAAGACCCTTTGGTTTTCGATTTTTTTTAAGTATCTAACACAAATCGAACTGTTCTAGAAGCAGGTATTGGAGGGGAGATTTTCAAGAGACTTAACGCTATATTCCAGACTTCTACCGGTCAAACATTGACTTTAGCTCCGAAGCTCTCGAATCTTTGCTTTTCTGTTCATTTCTCTGGGTTGCTGCGTTGGGAAAACATTCAAGTTGAGTAGAGAGAAATTGTTAATTTTGTTTCTTTTCAAAGATTTTATCTTACCAGTCTCTTCTATTTGTCTGAGTTACTTGAGTGATGCGTGATTTTTTACATGTGACTTTTGGATCATGGATAACTGGAACTTTTATAAAAGATATCGAGTTCAGAAAAGAAGAAAAAAACCTCTTTTATTTAATGATTTATTTTTTAAAGTATATAAATAATTTATAATTATAAAATAATTTACTTTTTAATAATTAAAATGTAAACTGTTTGCACTTTAATAATAATTATAATTATAGATTTTGATGCTTGTCTATTGTTTTGATCCCTCGGTACCAACTTCACCAGAACACCGCCTGATGGCGGCATTAGACCGTTGGTTTTTCTTAGGAGGACATCGTGTAAGAATTCTCACGCTTGAGGGTAATCACTATCGGGCTTTTCAAGAAAATATGTCTATCTCAACAGTAGAGAAGATATTGAAACTAATTTCCTATCTACTCATCCCTATTGTCCTTATTGCTTTGCTAATCCGTTGTTTCTTACACTCTAGGTTTAAATGTAATTGGAAATGCGATTCTCTAAGTGACGCAAGAGTCCCCCACGACGTTCAACCTTTCAATGATTTCCAACTTTTCAATAATCAGGAGAGGCTAAATATATGGAAAAATCGGAGATATGTCTCTGGAATAGATGTGCTTATGGTGCCGGTCGATTATCTCAGATCTCAGTTTCCCGGTTTTAAGGAGATTCCAGAAGCTATCCGTTGCGAAAACTATGTAAGTGATGGTCAGTTTTCTGAAGAAAGTAAAACAAGCTATCTTAGAGCGATGCTGACCGACATTGTTGGGTATATCTTGTCATTAGATGAGACCTATTGGACGAATGTGATCCTCAAGATCCGTGCGATGTGCATCACCTTCGAAAGTTTCCCTGGAAAAGAAGCAGACCCTAACTATTCCCCTCGCGTAACTCACCACTATTTTGATGAATCTTGGAAGGCACTTGCGCGACATGTATTAGGAGAAGGTAACATGGTGAATAGACTAGATGAGGCGCTAATTCGTACAGAGAAGCCGGGCAAAGAAGGGGAATGTATTACGAAACAGTTTTTAAAAGATTACTGTAAAAAGCATCTCGAAGTTATGAGTTGTCCAGATTTCATTGAATCTCTGGTAGATGAAAAAATCCGAGAGTTTCGTTGTCCAAGTATTTTAAACTCAGCAGTATGTGATGTAATAGATCGCAAATGCCAAGAACATTTGTTAAAGGCAATAATAAACGAAGCAAACCGCAGGCTCCCTGGGATGAAAAATAGCTCATTCACTATGCGTGGTAACCAAGTTTTATTTTATACCATCTTTTCTCCACCAAAATTGCCACCTGCTGCGAGTTCCGTATATTTTTAAAGAAAGGAGATCTCTTGGTCTCCTAGTCCTGCTATAAGGTCTTGATATACATCTTTTTGGAGTAATTTCATTTTTTATATTATTTTATTAAAATCTTTATAATTCGTTTCTTTTGAAATATTTATTGTATTTCTTAATAACTGTATATAAACCAATTTGCTAATATTTTAAAAAGTAGTTTTTTGATGGAAGTTTATAGTTTTTCCCCTTCAGTAAGAACTTCGTTTCAGCACCGTGTAATGGCGGCACTAGATAATTGGTTTTTTCTAGGAGGGCGCCGTTTAAAAGTAGTTTCTCTAGATAGTTGTAACTCAGGGCAGGCTTGTGAAGAATACGTGCCTATTTCAACGACAGAAAAGGTCTTAAAGATACTCTCTTACCTACTCATACCGATTGTCATAATAGCTCTGTTAATTCGTTATCTTTTGCATAGCAATTTTACGGCAAAGGTATCACAGAAACCTTGGTTAAAGACCCTGCAGTTAGGAATTGATATAAAAAGCTTCATACTTCCCGGTTCTCATGTAAACACGATGGATTCAGCTACTTTGTTTAAAGCAATTCGTTTGGAAGGGAAGCGTGTTGATGTAGAATATCATAGGCTACATAGCAGCGATAAGGTGGTTTTTTATATCCCTGCTCAGAAACTTCCAGATGATCTGCGTTTGACTCATTGGCTTCCAGAAAAAGAAACAAGAAAGACTGAGTATGTGAGACATATGCTGGCCCATGTCATGGGTTATCTAACATCACAGGGTAAGGAACGGCTTCAACAGGTAGTGCAAGACTCTCGAAGCAGTACTTCCTTGGGGGCTGAAAAAGTCCTTCAATACAGATTCATTGATCATCCACAGAGTCAAGGAGAATTTCAACGTCTGCTTAATGAAAATATAACGACCAAAGGTTCCGAGGATAAGGAAGTTGTACAGAGTGATTTATTTGACATGGCTTTTCAGTGTTGGTGGCCACAGTTTATTTCAGTTATACAATCTCCGACCTTCAGTGAAGAATTAGTACACGAAATGAGTCAGAAACTTGATTTAGATTGTATATACCCAGAAGATGATGAATTTGAGCAGAAGTTCCTTAATACCCTTCTGAAAGCAGTCTTGCACCACGGTTTTGAAGGAATCAGTGTTGCGAGTATGGGTGTTATCTTCCTGATTTGTCCGGACTCTCTTGCATTACAGATTCCCTTCTTAAGGAATCAAAAATGATGCAGGTGTCGAGGTTCTTAGTTTTAAGGTAGTAAGACCTCCCCGCGGTAGAATATAGGATCTTCAAGCTCAAAGTCTCCGGCTTTGAGCGATGTTCCCCTCAAACTTTAATTCTACATCATGAAGTATTCTCAATCTAAAGATAAAAAATCCTTTTGTAGTGCTGTGTTAGTTACATATGATTTGTTTTTTTAATATGCATTGTATTTTTCAATAAATAATGATAAACGCTTCGCGAATGTTTTGAAAATATTTTTTTATGGAAGTTTATAGTTTTCACCCTGCGGTAAGGACTTCGTTTCAGCACCGTGTAATGGCAGCACTAGATGCTTGGTTTTTTCTAGGAGGGCACCGTTTAAAAGTAGTTTCTCTAGATAGTTGTAACTCAGGTTGGGCGTATCAAGAACTTGTGTCTATTTCAACGACAGAAAAAGTCTTGAAACTACTCTCTTACCTACTCGTACCGATTGTCATAATAGCTCTGTTAATTCGTTGTCTTTTACATAGCAATTTTAGGATAGACGTAGAGAAGGAACGTTGGTTAAAAATAAGGGAGTTAGGAATTGATATAGAAAGCTGCAAACTCCCCAGTTCTTATGTAAACCAGGTTTCCTCGTTTATTTGGTTTGAAAAAGATAAATCCAAACGGCCACGTATTGATGTAGATTATCATACGCTACATAGCAAAGACTGGGTAGTTTTCCCTATCGTTTTTCAGAAAATTCCAAAGACCTCGCGTTTCAGTTATTGGTTCTCACAAAAAGAAACAAGGAAGAGGGATTATGTGAGAAATATGCTGGACCACGTCATTGGTTATCTAACGTCAGAAGGTGGGGAGTGGTTGCAGTATATATCGAAAACCTCTTATCAAAGCGCTACTTCCTTGGATCCTGAAAGAGTTCTTCAATATTGCTTAACTGATAACCAGGAGCTCCAGGGAGAAGTGCAACGTTTGCTTAATGAGGAGAGTGCGACCAAAAGCTCTGGGGATAAGGAAGTTTTGTTAAGTCATGTATCTGACATTATTTGCCAGTGTTGGTGGCCAAAGTTTCTTGAAGTTATACAATCTCCGGCCTTTATTGAAGAATTAGTAGAAGAAGTGAGTGGTAAACTTAATTTAGATTTTTTATGCCTAGAAAAGGCTAATACATTAGATCAGGAGTTGAGAAACAGTCTTCTAAGAGCAGTCGTACACCACGGTTCTGAAGGAGTTGATATTAAGAAAGTTGGTGCCGGCCTCATTATTTATACGGAAGCTATTCAATTACAGATTCCCTTCTCAAGGAGTTAAAAATGATCGTAGTGTCGGGGTGCTTAGTTTTAAGGTAACAAGACATCCTCGCAGTAGAAGAGAGGATCTTCAAGCTCAAAGTCTCCGGATTTGAGCGATGTTTCCCTCAAACTTTAATTCTACATCATGAAGTATTCTCAATCTAAAGATATAAAATCCCTTTGTAGTAATGTTTTCGTCACATATGATTTGTTTTTCGTAATTACTAGGTAGCAGAACCTGTGTTAGCTAGTATACGATGGTATTCTGCTTCATCGAAAGACAACCTTCTTGAGGGATAGATATGATAACTAAGCAATTGCGTTCGTGGCTAGCTGTACTTGTTGGTTCAGGTCTGCTAGCTCTTCCTTTATCAGGGCAAGCTGTCGGGAAAAAAGAATCTCGAGTTTCCGAGCTGCCTCAAGACGTTCTTCTTAAAGAGATCTCGGGAGGGTTTTCTAAGGTCGCTACCAAGGCGACTCCCGCTGTTGTGTACATAGAAAGTTTCCCAAAGAGCCAGGCTGTAACACATCCTTCTCCTGGACGCCGTGGGCCTTATGAAAATCCTTTTGATTATTTTAATGATGAGTTTTTCAATCGTTTTTTTGGTCTACCTTCACAGAGGGAAAAACCTCAAAGTAAAGAGGCGGTTCGAGGAACAGGTTTCCTAGTATCTCCAGATGGCTATATTGTGACTAATAACCATGTTGTCGAAGATACAGGTAAGATTCACGTAACTCTTCATGATGGGCAAAAGTACCCAGCAACTGTAATCGGACTCGATCCTAAAACAGACCTTGCAGTCATTAAAATTAAATCCCAAAACCTCCCGTATCTTTCTTTTGGAAACTCCGACCACTTAAAAGTCGGAGATTGGGCAATTGCAATTGGAAATCCCTTCGGTCTTCAAGCTACGGTCACCGTAGGTGTCATCAGTGCTAAAGGAAGAAATCAACTCCACATTGCAGATTTTGAAGATTTTATTCAGACAGATGCTGCGATTAATCCAGGCAACTCTGGAGGCCCTCTTCTAAATATTGATGGACAGGTCATCGGTGTTAATACTGCCATTGTCAGTGGTAGTGGTGGCTATATTGGAATCGGGTTTGCGATTCCTAGCCTTATGGCAAATAGAATCATAGATCAGCTGATTCGTGATGGTCAAGTTACCCGAGGATTCTTAGGAGTGACTTTACAACCTATAGATGCGGAACTCGCTGCTTGCTACAAACTCGAAAAGGTTTATGGCGCTTTAGTCACAGATGTTGTTAAAGGATCTCCAGCAGATAAAGCAGGGCTAAAACAAGAAGATGTGATCATTGCTTATAATGGGAAAGAAGTCGATTCACTGAGTATGTTCCGTAATGCTGTTTCTTTAATGAATCCAGATACACGTATTGTTCTAAAGGTAGTTCGTGAAGGAAAGGTTATCGAAATACCCGTGACAGTTTCTCAAGCTCCAAAAGAAGATGGAATGTCGGCTTTACAGCGTGTGGGAATCCGTGTGCAAAACCTAACTCCTGAAACTGCTAAGAAGCTGGGAATTGCTCCAGAGACTAAAGGCATTTTGATTATAAGTGTTGAACCAGGGTCTGTAGCAGCTTCTTCAGGAATTGCTCCTGGTCAGCTGATCCTTGCTGTGAATAGACAAAAAGTATCTTCGATTGAAGATCTGAATAGAACGTTAAAAGATTCTAACAATGAGAATATTCTTCTTATGGTTTCTCAAGGAGATGTTATTCGCTTCATTGCCCTGAAACCTGAAGAATAAAAAGCTTGGAGTCATACATTTGATTCATAAAGAGGAATGAAGAGAGTTCTCTCTTCACTCTTTTATTTTAGGAAGCTTATCAAGAAGCTGACAAATAGAAAGGAATCCCTTTTTAAGTTGGTCCATCGAGAAATGCTCTTCTGCAGCGTGAATATCATCACTAAGATACGAAGTCCCACAAATGATAGGTGAGGTTTGTGCTGCTTCCCCTAATAGGGGACCTATCGGGATCGTAGCAGGCATCACTAATCTCAGGCATTCTTCATTGTAGAGGTCACTATAGATCTCTTGAAGCACTTTGACTATTGGGAGGTTCGCAGAACTTCTCCAACCTCGAGATCCTCCTGGAAGAATTTCATAAGAGAACTTTAACGAAGAAGGGACTTGTTGTTTCAAGTGATGGATAACTTGGTGAGCAGCTTTATCAGGATCTTGATTAGGAACAAGTCGGCAGGAGAGGTAGGCAGTGGCTCTATAGGGGATCACAGTCTTAAATCCTGGTCCCGTATAACCTCCAGAAATTCCATTGATTTCTACAGTAGGACGTAACGCAGATTCTTCAGGGCTATAAGAAGCTTCGTAACCCTGAGGTCGAAACCCTAAGTTTTCTTCGCATTCCCGAAGGGTATCCGACTTCGGAAGATCAGGACGATCGCTATCCGAGGGGAGAGCAAGATCATCATAAAATCCTTCAATAGCTATAGAATTGTCAGGGTGATGCAGAGAGCTCAGAATTTCTGATAAAGCACGATTCGTATTGTAGGCAATTCCTCCTAAAACTCCTGAGTGCATGTCCTTGTTCCCCTCTTCAAGGGAGATTTTCATGGAAACAATACCCCGAGCTCCAATGCTTACGTAGGGGTGTTTTTCAGAAAGGAAACCCCCATCTACGATCAGAAGATAGTCCGCGCGTAAAGCTTCTTTTTTCTTTTCTAACCAAGTAAATAATGCGAGACTCCCACTCTCTTCTTCACCCTCAATTAACCAAATAATATTTAGAGGGAAGTTTCCTTGAGATTCGTAATAGTGCTGTAATGCCTTTAAGGTGTAAAAACATTGTCCTTTGTTATCAGAGGCTCCTCGGGCATAGAGATTGCCATTCTCTTCTCTAAGGATAAAGGGATCTCCCTTCCAACCATCAGATAGCTGTGCTGGCTGCACATCATAGTGGTTATAGAGCATAAGAGTAGGGCTAAGAGGATCTTCGCTTTTATAGGATGCATAGATGATAGGGGGATGCCCAGGCGTTTCCCAGAGCTCTACATCGAAAATCTTATTCACATGATCTACTAAAAAATGTGCACAATTTTCACAATCCTGAAGATGATCACTATCCGCAGATATCGAGGGGAAGCTTATAAATTTTGCAAACTCTTCCAGGAAATTTGCACTATTTATATCAAAATGTTTCGAATCTAGATTCATAGGTTTCCCAGAGCAGTTGTTGAAAATAATATCACAGTAACTTAACTTGTCTTTTGTCGAAAAGAAAATAAGAACATAGGGTTTAGCGTGCTTTTTAGCATGATTAAGCATGACAAATTAGGGATTCAGCCCTAACTAATCAGATGAGTTACAGAAAGTATGAAAGCTGGTGATACGTATAGAAATTTCATTATTAAGTCATGCAAAGATCTTCCTGAAATAGAAAGTAAGCTCCTTGAGGCGGAACATAAGCCGACAGGAGCTTCTATTATGATGATCGTCAACAACGATGAGGAAAACGTATTCAATATTTGCTTTAGAACATGCCCACAAACTTCTAACGGTGTTGCGCATGTTCTAGAGCATATGGTCCTTTGTGGTTCCGAGAACTACCCCGTGCGGGATCCCTTCTTTTCGATGACACGTCGTAGTCTGAATACCTTCATCAACGCGTTTACAGGTCCAGATTTTACATGCTATCCTGCAGCTTCTCAGATTCCTGAAGATTTTTATAATTTACTCAGCGTGTATATTGACGCCGTGTTTCATCCTTTGCTTACCAAGCAAAGTTTCCTTCAAGAGGCATGGAGATACGAATTCAATTCCGAGAATCATCTCTGTTATACAGGAGTAGTTTTCAATGAGATGAAAGGTGCGATGATGTCGGGAGAGGCACGGCTCTCTGAGGCTCTAAATGCAGCTATTTTCCCTTCTGTGACCTACGGCGTAAACTCAGGAGGAGAACCCAGAGAGATTGTAACTCTATCTCATGAAGACGTCCGAGCATTCCATCAAAGCCAGTATAGTATCAATCGATGCTTGTTTTACTTTTATGGAAATATCAAACCTTCCCGTCATTTAGATTTCTTGGAAGAAAAGCTACTCAGACAAGCTACAAAGCTAGAAAAGCAGGCAGTATCCGTACCTTTGCAAAAGCGGTTTAAGGAACCAGTAAGGAACATCTTAACGTATCCTGTCGATCATCAAGAAGAAGATAAGGTCCTTTTCGGAATTTCTTGGCTTACCTGTTCCATTTTAGAACAACAAGAACTTCTTGCGCTGCATGTGTTAGAAATTATCCTCATGGGTACAGATGCCTCTCCTTTAAAATCTCGATTGCTGAAATCAGGGTTCTGTAAGCAGACAGAAATGAGCATCGAGAATGATATCCGTGAAATCCCCATGACCTTGGTATGTAAAGGATGTTCTCCAGCAGGAGCCCAGAAATTAGAAGCTTTGATTTTCGCTTCTCTTGAAGAAATCATCCGCGAAGGGATATCAGAAAATATTGTAGAGGGAGCAGTTCATCAGTTAGAGTTATCTAGAAAAGAGATCACAGGATATTCTCTACCCTACGGGCTGTCTCTATTTTTCCGCTCCGGACTATTGAAACAGCACGGAGGCTCTGCCGAAGATGGCCTGAGAATCCATAGCCTCTTTTCTGAGCTCCGTAATTCGTTAAAAAATTCTGATTATCTTGCCAAGTTGATCCGCAAGTACTTCTTAGATAATCCACATTTTGCAAGAGTGATTTTACTTCCTGATACCGAACTTGTTGCTAAGGACAATAAAGATGAGCAGCAGCTTTTACTCAGTGTTAGTGAAAAACTCACAGACGAGAATAAAGAAAAAATTCAACAAAATGTACGAGAACTCACAGAATCTCAAGAACAAAAGGAAGATCTGAATGGTATTCTTCCTAACCTTGCTTTGGATAAAGTGCCCACGTCTGGGAAGGAATTTCCTTTAATTAAAGAGGGGCTGAGTCAAGGAGAAGTTCTTCATCACGAATGCTTCACGAATGATATTGTCTTCATAGATGTTGTCTTAGATATCCCTCCGCTATCTGGAGAAGAACTTCCTTGGTTGCGTTTGCTCGTATTTTTAATGTTGCAGCTGGGATGTGGAGGCAGGTCTTATAAAGAACATTTAGAGTTTTTGTTAGAACATACAGGTGGCGTGGACGTCTCTTATGATTTCTCTCCTCATGCAAATAAAAATAGTTTCCTCTCTCCATCGGTAAGTATCCGAGGCAAAGCTCTGTCATCGAAATCTGAGAAGCTCTGTGGTATTGTCAGCGATATGTTAACAAGCGTGGATTTCACGGATATTCCTAGGATTCGTGAGTTGCTGATGCAGCATAACGAAGCCTTGACCAATAGTGTGAGAAATAGTCCCATGAGCTATGCAGTGAGCATGGCCTGCTCTGGGAATTCTATAACAGGGGCGATGTCTTACTTGACTACAGGGCTTCCCTATGTGAAAAAAATTCGCGAACTCACAAAAAACTTTGATCAGAATATAGACGAAGCGGTTGTCATCCTACAACGATTATACACCAAGTGTTTCTCAGGGAAACGGCAAATTGTCATTAGTGGAAGCGCTCATAACTATCAGCAATTAAAAGATAATAAGTTTTACGGTCTTTTAGACTACCTGATTGTGATTCCCGAACCTTGGGAAAATCCAAGTATAAACTTATATGTAACCTCTCGGGGGTTGCATATTCCTGCACGTGCAGCATTCAATGCTCTTGCTTTCCCTATTGGCGATATAGCTTATGACCATCCTGATGCTGCAGCTCTAACAGTAGCAGCAGAGATCTTAGATAATGTGGTCTTGCATACTAAGATTCGAGAGCAAGGAGGAGCCTATGGCTCGGGAGCAGCTGCAAACCTATCACGAGGATCTTTCTATTGCTATAGTTATCGAGATCCAGAAATTGCAACTACCTACAAAACGTTTCTAAAGGGAGTGTCAGAGATTGCTTCTGGTAATTTCACTAAAGAAGATATCTATGAAGGAGCTCTTGGAGTTGTCCAAGGTTTGGATATGCCCGTAGCGCCAGGAAGCCGTGCTTCCGTAGCGTTTTATAGGCTAAAAAGTGGTAGGATTCCCGTGTTGCGCCAAGCATTCCGCCGTTCTGTCCTTGAAGTGACTAAAGAACACATTTGTATGGTTATGGATAAATATCTAGAGTCAACAGTTCAGGAGACAACTTTGATATCTTTTGCAGGGGAAGAGATGCTTCGTAATAATGTTCTTACTCTAGATAAAGATTTCCCCATAGTACCAGCAATTTGAGACTTAGTCTTGTTTTTCTAAAGACTCAATAACAGCTAAGTTCGTATCTATATCACATGTGTGTGGAAACGAGGTGGCTAAGCTTTCTATAGGGGTAGGCTCTTCAATCTGATGGGATGACGAGGTTTCCAAGCCTTCGAACTTCCTTAATGTAGGCAGTACCCGGTATTGAAAGCTAGAGGTCATATCGTTGTAACTTTGTACCGTCTGGTTTAAATTTTTGCCTATCTTCTGAAAATGTGTGAACACTACCTGTAGGCGACGATGGAGCTCTTTACCTAAAAGACTGACCTCTTGAATTTGTTTTTGCAGATTCTCTTGCTTCCACATGTAAGCAATCGTCTTAAGTAGAGCAAGTAAAGTCAAAGGACTGGATAAGATTACGTTTGAAGAAGCTCCAATCTCCATCAATTCAGGAGCTAACCGAATTGCATCATTGAATAAGCTCTCCCCAGGAAGAAAAAGAATCACGTATTCTGGTGATTGATGAAACTTTTCCCAGTAACTCTTGGATTTCAGAGTCTTAATGTGCTCTTTAATTTTATCAACAAGATCCCCCTTGTCAATCTCCTCTACAGAAAAATAGGAGTCTGAAATCGGAGCTTTAGCATCAATAATTAAACAGCGATCTTGAGGCAGCCGAATAATAATATCCGCCCGAAATGCTCCTTGGGCACTTGTGGTTTGACTGTCGTAGTCACAGTATTTTAACATCCCGGCAAGCTCTAAAATTCTCTCCAGTTGGATTTCTCCCCAACGTCCTCGAGATCCTGGGTGCTTTAAAATGTCCGTGAGAACATGAGTTTCATGCTCCAATTTTTTCTCTACAGCAAGTAATTGCGATATCTGTTCTTTTAACCTTCCACGATCTTCGGCATGCTTAGTTTCAAATGTCTCTAAACTTTGCTTAAATGTCGTGAGTGTCGTTTGGATAGGAGAAAGTATAGACTGAAAAGATTTAGACGTATCACCAAAATAATTCTGAGCCTCTTCTTTCATATCTTTGATGAGTTTGTGAGAAGAAAGTGCTAGACGATTGCTGAAATCTTCAATTAACTGCTCTTGATGGCGGCTAAGATTTAAAGAAGTCTGTAGCAGTTGGTTTTCATGTTCTAATTTCTGAATCTTCTCTAGAAACGCACGCTTCTTCCTTGCATAGAGAGAAGACGATACGAAGACTCCCAGAAAAAACACACACCCAGATAAAAGTAGGCACGCTAGGGAAACAGGGAGGTTCATAACAGATGCTAGCTCTTTTTTCTATAGATGATTGAAAAGATCGGAAAGCCTACTAAAGTATATAGCCAAGATACAAGGAAAAAGACTTCAACAAAATGATCTACAAGTCCTGAAAAGAAAAGACATGCTGCTAAACCTATAGTCACTACCAGCAGAAAAGAAGAAACATTAAAGCGGAAATGCTTCACTCCAGGAAATTTCCATGGAGAAATCATCAGACCCCCAATGAAAAGAAGGGCAAATGATAATAGACCTACCCGAAGTTGGGCAGGGAGGTCTGGAAAGAAATCCGAAGCAAGAAATAAAGCTAAGGAGACAATACTTGCAGCAGCAGCAGGAATGGGCAGACCAATAAAACAATAAGGCTTTGAAACATCTACAGTCTTTTGAGAAAAGAGGTTGTAACGTACCAACCGCAACACTCCACACAGAGAATAAATAATCGAGGTGATGAGTAGTAGCGAAGAGAAAAAATTCCCAACATAAATCCCATCAAGACTTTTTATAGCAATCAAAGGTGGGGCAATGCCGAAAGTGACCGCATCAGAAAGAGAATCAAACTGAGCACCAAAAGCGCTCTCGGCTTTCATGATTCGAGCGATCGCACCATCAGAAAAATCCGCGATCATAGCACTAATAAGCAAGAGAGATAAGCCCTGCAAACGATGGAATAACTCTACAGAGGACGACGTTCTTAATACGCTTTTGAAAATAATAAATAATCCACAACAAAGTCCAAAAGCAGTAATAGCGTTAGGTGTCACTACGCGACGCTTGCCTCGTGCTTCTAGATCTAATCCCGCCATGTCAATTTGCCAGAGTTTCTTTTGCTCGTAGCATAATGGATTCTTCTAAAATCAACAAGTTTTTGCAGTCCTCTTGTCTATTAAGATCTCTATCTCCAAAAGCTCCTAGAGTATGATATTTTTACCGAGAAAGGGAGCATTTTTCAATTGCAGGAAACCATGACAATTCCTATATATGGTAGATAAGCGCATAACGTTTCACTACATATTGGGTTTTTTAAAGAAAAATCCTTCTTATGTTTAAAGGCGTTTTTCTTTCTACTTTTTAATTATAACAAAGGAAAAAGTACTCCAATATTTATGGTTTTGGAGTCCTGATTTTCTAGTGCGCAAAGAATAAAAGAATCTAATATTTAAATATCATTTTAGGGAAAAGTTATGGTCGAAGTTGAAGAAAAGCATTACACCATCGTCAAACGTAATGGAATGTTTGTCCCATTTAATCAAGATCGGATTTTCCAGGCTTTGGAGGCAGCTTTTCGAGATACGCGTAGCTTAGAAACTAGTTCTCCACTACCTAAAGACTTAGAAGAATCTATTGCGCAAATTACTCATAAAGTCGTGAAGGAAGTCCTCGCTAAAATTTCAGAAGGTCAGGTAGTCACTGTAGAGAGAATCCAGGATCTTGTAGAGAGTCAGCTCTATATTAGCGGGTTGCAGGATGTGGCTCGCGATTATATTGTTTACAGGGACCAACGCAAGGCAGAGCGCGGTAACTCTTCGTCCATAATTGCCATCATACGTAGAGACGGGGGAAGCGCTAAATTTAATCCTATGAAGATCTCTGCAGCTCTCGAAAAAGCATTCAGAGCGACGCTCCAAATTAATGGGATGACTCCTCCTGCAACACTATCCGAAATTAATGACCTTACCCTTAGGATCGTTGAAGATGTCCTAAGCCTTCATGGTGAAGAAGCTATTAATCTGGAAGAGATCCAAGATATTGTTGAAAAGCAACTTATGGTTGCCGGCTATTATGATGTGGCCAAGAATTATATTTTATATAGAGAAGCTCGTGCACGAGCCCGTGCTAATAAAGATCAAGATGGACAAGAAGAGTTTGTCCCCCAAGAGGAAACGTACGTTGTTCAAAAAGAAGACGGCACCACCTACCTTCTGAGAAAAACAGATTTAGAAAAGAGGTTTTCTTGGGCATGCAAACGCTTTCCTAAAACTACAGATTCTCAACTGCTTGCAGATATGGCATTTATGAATTTGTATTCAGGAATCAAAGAAGACGAGGTCACCACAGCATGCATCATGGCGGCACGTGCCAATATCGAGAGAGAACCTGATTACGCTTTTATCGCAGCAGAACTCCTCACGAGTTCCTTGTATGAAGAGACCTTAGGATGCAGCTCTCAAGACCCCAATTTATCAGAAATACATAAAAAACATTTTAAAGAATACATCCTCAATGGAGAAGAGTATCGCTTGAATCCTCAATTAAAGGATTATGATCTCGATGCTCTTAGTGAAGTCCTAGACCTCTCTAGAGACCAACAGTTTTCCTATATGGGAGTCCAAAATCTCTACGATCGCTATTTTAATCTGCATGAAGGACGACGTTTAGAGACTGCGCAGATCTTTTGGATGCGGGTTTCTATGGGCTTAGCCTTAAATGAAGGAGAACAAAAGAATTTTTGGGCAATCACTTTCTATAATCTGTTATCCACATTCCGCTATACCCCAGCAACTCCTACATTGTTTAACTCCGGAATGCGTCATTCCCAACTCAGTTCATGCTATCTTTCCACAGTAAAAGATGACCTAAGTCACATTTATAAGGTGATTTCTGATAATGCTTTGCTTTCTAAATGGGCAGGGGGAATTGGAAATGATTGGACAGATGTCCGTGCTACAGGAGCTGTAATTAAGGGAACCAATGGAAAGAGTCAAGGCGTCATTCCCTTCATTAAGGTTGCCAATGATACTGCAATTGCAGTGAATCAGGGGGGCAAACGTAAAGGTGCTATGTGCGTATATTTAGAAAACTGGCACTTGGATTACGAAGACTTTTTAGAATTGCGGAAGAATACAGGAGATGAGCGTCGTAGAACTCACGATATCAATACAGCAAGCTGGATTCCTGATCTCTTCTTTAAGAGACTAGAAAAAAAAGGCATGTGGACACTCTTTAGCCCCGATGATGTCCCAGGTTTACACGAAGCCTATGGGTTAGAGTTTGAAAAGCTTTATGAAGAATATGAACGTAAGGTTGAATCTGGGGAAATCCGTCTTTATAAAAAAGTAGAAGCCGAAGTGCTGTGGCGTAAAATGTTAAGCATGCTTTACGAAACAGGGCATCCTTGGATTACATTTAAAGATCCTTCGAATATTCGCTCAAACCAAGATCATGTTGGCGTCGTACGCTGTTCTAATCTATGTACAGAGATTTTATTGAACTGTTCGGAATCAGAGACTGCAGTTTGTAATTTAGGTTCCATAAACTTGGTAGAACATATCCGTAATGACAAGTTAGATGAAGAAAAATTAAAAGAAACTATCTCAATAGCCATCCGTATTTTGGATAACGTTATTGACCTGAACTTCTACCCTACACCAGAGGCTAAACAAGCCAACCTAACTCACAGAGCTGTGGGGTTGGGGGTTATGGGATTCCAGGATGTTCTTTACGAGTTGAACATTAGCTATGCCTCACAAGAAGCTGTCGAATTTTCTGACGAGTGCTCGGAGATCATCGCATACTACGCTATTCTAGCCTCGAGCTTACTCGCGAAAGAACGAGGTACATATGCTTCTTATTCAGGATCTAAGTGGGATCGTGGGTATCTACCCTTAGATACTATCGAGCTTCTCAAAGAAACTCGCGGAGAGCATAATGTTCTTGTAGACACATCAAGTAAAAAAGATTGGACTCCAGTTCGTGATACTATCCAGAAATACGGAATGAGAAATAGCCAGGTCATGGCAATTGCTCCTACAGCAACGATCTCGAATATCATAGGGGTCACCCAATCTATAGAGCCCATGTATAAACATCTCTTTGTAAAGTCCAACCTTTCCGGAGAGTTTACGATCCCCAACACCTACCTGATTAAAAAACTTAAGGAATTAGGACTTTGGGATGCAGAAATGTTAGATGATCTAAAATATTTTGACGGATCTCTATTGGAAATTGAAAGGATCCCTAATCACTTGAAAAAGCTTTTCCTTACGGCATTTGAAATCGAACCCGAGTGGATTATAGAGTGTACCTCTAGAAGACAGAAATGGATTGATATGGGAGTTTCTCTAAATCTGTATCTTGCTGAGCCAGATGGTAAAAAACTCTCCAATATGTATCTCACGGCTTGGAAAAAAGGATTAAAGACTACCTATTATTTAAGATCTCAAGCTGCAACATCAGTAGAGAAATCATTTATAGATATCAATAAACGCGGCATTCAGCCTCGTTGGATGAAAAATAAATCAGCGTCCACAAGTATTGTGGTCGAAAGAAAAACAACCCCCGTTTGTTCAATGGAAGAAGGTTGCGAATCTTGTCAATAACGGAAAAAAGAGGAGCTAAAATGGAAGCAGATATTTTAGATGGAAAGCTCAAACGGGTTGAGGTAAGTAAAAAAGGATTGGTGAATTGTAATCAAGTAGATGTCAATCAGCTAGTCCCTATCAAGTATAAATGGGCTTGGGAACATTACCTCAATGGATGTGCAAACAACTGGCTTCCTACTGAAGTTCCTATGGCAAGAGATATCGAGTTGTGGAAATCAGATGAACTGTCTGAAGACGAACGCAGGGTCATTTTGTTAAACCTAGGATTTTTCAGTACCGCGGAAAGCCTAGTCGGAAATAACATCGTTCTTGCTATCTTCAAACATATCACAAACCCTGAAGCAAGACAGTATTTACTGCGTCAAGCTTTTGAGGAAGCCGTACATACACATACATTTCTCTATATTTGCGAATCTTTAGGACTTGATGAAGGCGAAGTATTCAATGCCTATAATGAAAGAGCCTCAATTAGGGCTAAAGATGATTTTCAAATGACATTAACAGTCGATGTCCTTGATCCTAATTTTTCTGTACAGTCTTCAGAAGGCCTTGGGCAGTTCATTAAAAACTTAGTAGGATACTATATCATTATGGAAGGAATCTTCTTCTATAGTGGTTTTGTAATGATTCTCTCTTTCCATAGACAAAATAAAATGACAGGAATTGGAGAACAGTACCAATACATCCTCAGAGATGAAACCATACATTTAAATTTTGGAATCGATCTTATCAATGGAATTAAAGAAGAAAACCCCGAAGTTTGGACTACGGAACTACAAGAAGAAATCGTCGCTCTTATTGAAAAAGCTGTAGAGCTTGAAATTGAGTACGCTAAAGATTGCTTACCTCGAGGAATCTTGGGATTAAGATCTTCGATGTTTATAGATTACGTTCGTCATATTGCAGATCGTCGTTTAGAGAGAATTGGGTTGAAGCCTATCTATCACTCCAGAAATCCTTTCCCTTGGATGAGCGAAACCATGGATCTGAATAAAGAAAAGAATTTCTTTGAAACCCGGGTTACCGAATACCAAACCGCTGGTAATTTAAGTTGGTAATTTCACCTCTTTTTCAAGGGAGTTTTGAGAGATGGTCTTAGATCGTCTCTCAGGATTTTTCAGCTTTCCCTTCCGAAGAAAGTCCTTAGAAAAAACTTCAAGAAGCTTTATACTTTCCTAAAGCAAACAGTCTCTGATTTCTGCTTTTTATGAAACCCCAAGATCTATCCCCGCCATTTTTATGGAAAGAACGCCGTCCTTGTATTCAAGATGGAGTTCTCTATGTTCCTAGACATTACTTTGAACACCAGAATTTTTCAACAAGCTACCATCAAGAATTTTTTCAAAATCATACTTCTATAGCTTGTGAACTATGCTCTGGTAATGGGGATTGGGTAGTTGCTCAAGCGCAAAAAGATCCTCAAGTACTTTGGATCGCTGTGGAACAGCGTTTTGATAGGGTAAGGAAAATTTGGTCTAAAATGATCAACCACCAGATCCAAAATTTAAGGATTGTCTGTGGTACTGCCGAAACCTTTTTCCAGTACTATGTTCCTGATCAGTTTTTGCAACGCCTTGTTGTGAATTTTCCAGATCCCTGGCCAAAGATGCGGCATCGTAAACACCGTCTTCTCCAACCCTCATTCGTTCAAGAAATCTCCCGCTCTCTCCAAGATTCCGCAGTTTTTGCTTTGGCTACCGATGATAAAACATACCTATTGGAATCCATAGAAGCGCTGCAAACACATTTAGCTCCAAGAATGGAAACACCATATTATATAAAAATGACAGATACTTATGGAAATTCTTGGTTTGAAAACCTTTGGCGGACAAAGGGACAGGAAATTTTTTATACAGAATTTATAAAAAAGGCTGGGATATAGCTGACTTGAACAGCTGACCTTCACGATGTCAACGTGACGCTCTAACCAACTGAGCTAATACCCCGAGTTCAGCTACTATCCTAACTAGAAAATGGTATCTTTGCAATAGGCTTCTTCATGTTTGCATATCGTACCCTGCTTACACATAATGTAGTCCAGGTATCACACGAAATTTTTAAAACCACAGTTGTTCCCGGAGATACAGTCATTGATGCGACCTGCGGAAACGGTAACGACAGCCTTTTTTTAGCGCGCTTGCTTCAAGGAGAGGGAAGACTTGTTGTCTACGATATCCAAAAAGAAGCGTTGTCCAATGCTTTACTATTGTTTGAAACACACTTGTCAGAGCAAGAAAGAAGTGTTATCGAAATGAAAGAGCAGTCGCACGAGCATATTTTAGAGAAAGATGTGAAGCTCATTCACTACAACTTGGGCTATCTTCCGAAAGGGAATAAAGAAATCACCACATTGGCAAGAACTACAGAAATAAGCTTAGAATATGCTTTAAACATAGTCCGCCCCGATGGACTCATTACTGTCGTATGCTATCCAGGGCATCCAGAAGGAGAAAAGGAAACACATAGTGTCGAGAGCCTAGCACAACGGTTACATCCTAAGGAATGGTGCGTGAGCTCATTTTATGTAGCGAATCGGTGTCGAGCCCCTAGACTTTTTATTTTTCAGAGACAGGGGAGTGAATCTTCGGTTGATAAGGGATAATGCGAATCTCGTGTTCCAGATCAATGCCTTGCGTTTTTAACGTTGATTGGATGATAGCTATGAGTTGCTTGACCTCATCAGAAGTGGCCTTGCCAGTATTGATAATGAAGTTTGCATGCAACGGAGAAATTTGTGCCCCTCCGATTGCTAATCCCTTCAACCCAGCTGCGTCAATAAGCTTGCCAGCAGAAGTTCCTTCAGGATTACGGAAAATACAGCCAGCAGAAGGCTGCGTATAGGGCTGCGTCATGAGCCGATGTTGCAGAATGGATTTCGAGTGGTCGGCAGAAACTTGCTTTTTTGAAAGCTGGAAGGTCGCTGATAAAATAAACTCTTGTTGTCTATGGAAGCGCGAGGAGCGATAGCTCAGCTCTAATTCTTCTACAGAATAGGAACAAAGCTCTCCTTCAGAGTTGATTGTCTCAACATTTCTCACCACGGAAGATATGTCGCTTTCATTTGTACCTGCATTCATAAAAATGGCCCCGCCAACCGACCCAGGGATGCCCGCAGCAAACTCAAGTCCCGAATATCCATTATAGGCAGTCGCTTTACCTAAAGCTGCAAAGGAAAGACCCGAATACGCTTTAATACGAGCATCCTCTAGGAACTGTTTACCATAGATTGCATTGTAGAGTACAAAGCCATCAAAACCACGGTCATCAAATAAACAATTAGAGCCTTTCCCTATGATGAGGAAGGGATAGTTGATTGAATGTAGGAAACGGATAACTTCACGAGCCTCCTCAATAGTATGGATGGCTTTAAAGTAATTTGCAGGTCCTCCAATGCGGAAAGTGGAATACCTATTCAGCCACACACTACGACGAACAGGAAAAGGAAAATGCATAGGCGCAGCTTCTTTCATTTTTAGAATCCCTTGGTCTAAATTAATCAGATTGATAAAGAATTTTCATTTAGAGATGAATCTGTGAAAATGTCATTCAAAATCGCCTGAATGAAAGGACAGGCTTCTGAATAACTAAACTTTTTAACTAGACGAATTGCTTCTGCAATAAGAATGGCCTTGTTAATGGGTGGGCTGTAAAAATGCTCAAAGAGAGTCAGGCGTAGGACATTTTTTTCTACAAGATCTAAACTATCAAAAGACTTATTTTTAAGAGCATTCCCAATAATTAGATCCAATTCTTGTGATTTTTCTAAAATGCTTTTAGTCTGGTTTAAAGCTACGAGTACGTGTTTTTGAGACACCGCAGTTTGTGACATAAGCAAAGGAACTAAACTGTCCTCTGCTGAAGGAGCCATATCTAGGGCATACAACATCTGCAAGATGATTTCTCTCATCTTTTGCTGAGGGAATTCCTTCGAGATCGAAATAGGGGACCCCGAGAATTTTTCAGGACTCAATGTGGCCATGACAAGCAACCAAAAAATAGTTAATAATACACATTTAACTGCTAAAGAGGTCCTTAGCTAAGGAGTTGTGAGAAAGAAACAAGGTTATCTATTAGAAAGTTTTAATTGCAACAAAAACTTCTTAGTTGAAAAATGTACTTTGTTTTCGGAACTCACTTATTTTCTGATTCAGAGAAAGAGTTGCTGGAGATTTTTTATATAAAAATTTTTAATTTCTAAAGACGACAAGGATAATTATGAGAAAGGGATTTCCGTTGCTTTTCTTTTCCTAATACCCTAAGATAGCCTTCTTCTTGTCTAGAACGGATAAAAGATCGGATTGTCTTTTCTGGAACACTCAGTGCTTTCAGACCATAGCAATTGTCTTAACAGGAAATTGAGATAGAGTGTGGCATTAAATTTTAAGATTAACAGGCAAATAAGAGCTCCTAAAGTTCGTCTCATTGGTTCAGCCGGAGAACAGTTAGGAATACTTGCTATCAAAGATGCTTTGGATTTAGCCCGAGAGGCAGGTCTTGATTTAGTTGAAGTTGCTTCAAATAGCGAGCCTCCTGTATGTAAGATCATGGACTACGGTAAATACCGTTATGGTCTGACAAAAAAGGAAAAAGATAGTAAAAAAGCTCAACATCAGGTGCGCATAAAAGAAGTTAAGCTTAAGCCTAACATAGACGAAAATGATTTTTCGACTAAGTTAAAGCAAGCGCGTACGTTCGTTGAAAAAGGAAATAAAGTCAAAATTACATGCATGTTCCGTGGTAGAGAATTAGCTTATCCAGAACATGGTTTTAAAGTTGTTCAAAAAATGAGTCAGGGTTTAGAGGATATTGGTTTCGTTGAAGCTGAACCCAAACTAGCAGGTCGTTCCTTGATTTGTGTTGTGGCTCCAGGAACAGTAAAAACAAAGAAAAAACAGGAAAAGTCTCATGCCCAAGATGAAAACCAATAAGTCTGTTTCAGCACGTTTTAAATTAACAGCCTCAGGCCAATTAAAAAGAACTCGTCCAGGGAAGAGACATAAGTTGTCTAAAAAGTCTTCGCAAGAAAAACGCAACCTATCTAAGCAGCCTCTTGTAGATAAAGGTCAGGTAGGTATGTATAAGCGAATGATGCTTGTTTAAAGGTAAGGAAAGTTAGTTATGGTAAGAGCAACAGGTTCGGTAGCTTCTAGACGTCGTCGTAAACGTATATTAAAACAAGCTAAAGGTTTCTGGGGTGATAGAAAAGGGCATATTCGTCAGAGTCGCTCTAGTGTCATGCGCGCTATGGCATTCAATTACATGCACAGGAAAGACCGTAAAGGGGATTTCCGTAGCCTTTGGATTGCTCGTCTTAATGTCGCTTCAAGAATTCATAGCCTCTCTTATAGCCGTTTAATCAACGGCTTGAAATGCGCGAATATTTCTTTAAACAGAAAGATGCTTTCAGAAATAGCTATCCACAATCCTGAAGGTTTTGCAGAAATTGCAAACCAGGCTAAAAAAGCTTTGGAAGCCACAGTTTAGGGATTAGAATTTCTATGGAAATGAAAGAAGAGATTGAAGCTGTAAAGCAGCAATTTCACTCTGAGTTAGATCAGGTGAACTCTTCTCAGGCACTTGCAGATCTTAAGGTCCGCTACTTAGGAAAAAAAGGAATTTTTCGGAGTTTCTCAGAAAAATTAAAGCAATGTACAGATAAGGCAAAACTAGGTTCCCTTATCAACGACTTTAAAACTTATGTAGAGGATCTTTTACAAGAAAAAAGCCTTGTGCTTCTTGCTTCAGAACAAGCCGAAGCCTTTTCTAAAGAAAAAATAGATAGCTCTCTCCCTGGAGATTCTCAACCTTCTGGGGGAAGACACATTTTAAAAAGTATCCTCGATGATGTTGTCGATATTTTTGTTCACCTAGGATTTTGTGTTCGAGAAGCCCCTAACATCGAAAGTGAAGCCAATAATTTTACCTTACTCAACTTCACTGAAGATCATCCTGCTAGACAGATGCATGATACTTTCTATCTAAATGCTACAACAGTACTGCGAACACACACATCAAACGTACAGGCTCGTGAACTAAAGAAACAACAACCTCCAATCAAAGTTGTTGCCCCCGGCCTATGTTTTCGTAACGAAGATATTTCTGCACGTTCTCATGTGCTCTTCCATCAAGTGGAAGCTTTTTATGTAGATCACAATGTAACGTTTTCGGACTTGACTGCAATCCTCAGTGCATTCTACCATTCCTTCTTCCAAAGGAAAACAGAGTTACGTTTTAGACATAGCTACTTTCCTTTTGTTGAGCCAGGTATAGAAGTAGATGTCTCTTGTGAATGTTGTGGCAAAGGATGTGCCCTTTGCAAACATACAGGTTGGCTGGAAGTTGCGGGAGCGGGAATGATTCATCCCCAAGTACTACGTAACGGAAATGTTGATCCTGAAATCTATTCTGGGTATGCTGTTGGCATGGGAATCGAAAGATTGGCAATGTTAAAATATGGCGTCTCCGATATCCGACTTTTTAGTGAAAACGATTTAAGGTTTTTACAACAATTCTCTTAAGGAAGAATGGCAGAGCGGTTTAATGCACCTGTCTTGAAAACAGGAGACCTGAAAGGGTCCGGGGGTTCGAATCCCTCTTCTTCCGTTTCCTTTTTATTCACGTTTATTCCGATAGAGGAACTTTGTGGCTAAGAGCCACGAGTTTCTGGTATTCAACGAGTTCTTTCTTTTTTCTTTTGATTTCTTGCCTTTTCAGGTTTCATAGTTTTTATTAACTTTTAATTTTCTCTTTATTAATTATTTATATCTAAATCTATTATTTTTATTTTTAAACTAATTGATGGTTAATTTGTTTTTATAATAAATTAGAAAGACGATCTCATAAAAAATAATCTAACTTTTTTGGTTCCATCGAGGAGGTAGAATGAAAAGGTCTCGACGTAACTTCGAACAGGCTTTAGAAAATTTAGAAAAGCTCAAAGAGATTTCTTTAGCTACCTCGAATGATTCCTACCTAAATAATCCAGCACGCTTCAACCAGAGAAAACAAACAGGCTCTTCTGTCATGGAAATGAAAGAGGCTCTGAAAAATGTTGAAAATTATCTACTCGAAATCAGCTGTGTTTCGAAAAGTCATGCAGATAAAGCTCTTAAAGAATCAGATTTTTTAATTGCAGGTGTGCAAAACGTCTTTTCCTTTTTAGAGAACCAAGAAGACCTCTATAAGTCTTTACTAGACGAATATTCTGAAGTTACTAAGGCTTATGATGAGGTAAAAAAGAATCTTAAAGAAGTCCCAACTTATGACCTCTCGACAGATGAAGAAACCGAGGAACACAAAGAACCCGAGTGCTTTTTAAATAACCTTGTTGAAGTTAAGCGGGACCGTTCCTATGAGCTTTTCTACATGCTAGATGAGCAAGACAAACGCTTTTATAACGATGCTCTTGTCCAGATCATCTATAAGCAAAATAAACTACACGAAACTGTAAATGAAGGTGACCCCCTAACTAAAACACTCCTCTGGAATAGTGAAGAAGTTAAAAACATTGCCTCTTCGCTGGTTATCGTAAATGATATGCCCTTGCGATTGTTTTATCAGCGTGCTTTAAGCCATTTAGACATCGAAGCTGTGGTCAAAGTTCATAACGCAGTCATGGCGTTGTTCTTCTCAAGATACGAAGCTACAATGGTCTTCAAAAGCCCTAAGAAGCATAATATATGGTACTTTAATGACTTTTTGCTCTTTTTGAGAGAAGCATGGAAAGACTTAAATAATAACGTGATTGATTCTCAAGAGAGAAAACAGACGAAACTTCTTGCTTCCGCTTTAAGTCTCGGGATCTTTGAAAGCAAACTAGTATTTGAAGAGGCATCTCGTTATCTCTACTTCAATATTCAAACGAAATTAGAAAACGCCAACGGGAAGAAGCCTCTTTCACCAGGACAATATCTTACAGACGCTTATGAAGAACTTCATCGTCTTATCTCTAAATATCCTAACGGGCCTCTTTTTAAAGCTATGGATAGAGTTTTAGAACATGAATCCCGTCCCTATGATCCTATGATTTTAGGAATCCTCCCTAGCCTTGAAGGAACGTTAAAGCTCCACGGGAAATCTATAGATATCATACGATCTCCCAGTCCTGTGACCCAAAGCTCGATTTTGTATGCTAATTGTAATGAGGAATTCTTAGGGTTTCTTAATGCTAAAGCACATCGCAGTGAGGTGACTTTAGTTCTAAATATTCAGAATCGTATATCAAGAAAAGAACGTGCGCGAAGCCGTGTTATCGAAGAAGCTTTAGAACAAGAAGAACACGCCCCCTATGTCCACGCCTTCTCTTTCCCTGAACCCGAAGAACTCCTCCAGAATTTGGAAAGTATTCATGGAGATATTGAAACTTTTGCTGATTTCTTTTCTATTCTGCAAGAAGAGTTTCATAAACCCCTTCTTGCTTCATCATTTTTTCTAACGAAAGAATTAAAAGAGTTCGTAGGTAGCTTCTTAAAAGAAAAACTCACGGCGTTGAAAGACATTTTCTTTGCTAAGAAAAAAATTCTATTCAGAAATGATAAGCTTTTGCTTCTACACCTCCTCTCGTACCTAATTGTCTTTAAGTTAATAGAACGTACCAATCCCAACTCTATTGTCGTCGTATCTAAAGATGGGCTGGATTATGTTTCTGTCTTTATTGCGGGATTTGCGTTCTTTTCTAGGGAAGCGTTTTGGGATGAACATAGCTTGAAACTATTACTTACGAATGTTTTATCTCCTACACTCGTAGCTAGAGATCGTCTGGTCTTCGTATCCCATATTGAACTCTTAAGTAAATTTGTAAACTGTCTAAAGAAAAATCGTCAGGGATTTTCTAGTCTGAAGTCTTTCTTCAAAGATGACATTGAAGGTTGGGAGTTCACCGGGTACTTGCATGAACTCACTGAAGTTTCGCATAAGCATAATTTGTAAGTAGAAAGAGTACTATAAGAGGAAAAGCCATCACAGGAAGTGTGGGAAGAACGCTGCTACTGGCTAAGACGATTCCCGCCTTTAGGAAGACAAAGAAAATATTTACCGTCCCTAAAGGGATCAAATAGGCTAGAGTGACCGTTGGTGTTCTACTAAATCTCAAACAGAGATAGGCAGATAAAATGATAGCCGCCATACAGGCAAGTGGTGAAATTAAGACGTAATAGAATTGAGCCAGAAGAGAAAGAATCCTTTGTGGCACTTGTGTCGAGAGTCCTAAACCTGTAGCGTTCCAAGGGATGGCCTTGAAAAATTCTGAAAGACGGTTTTTATTCCCTGCAGAAAATAGCTTGGAAAAAGGATTTTCATAGAAATTAAACTCGATCTCAGGAAACTCCTTCATATCGAAAAACTCCTTAAGCTCAAGATTTTCTGAATCATTAGCGAAAAATTGTGTGACATTTAAACCAATCGGAAGAGAGAGGGTGGTGAACGCTAACTTTTCCATGGTGTAAATGGTTTTAGGATCTTTGATCCAGAAGACATTATTTAAAGTAAGCGTCTTAGGCTCAATAGAAGAATATAAGAGTACTGTTTGATCTTTGAGGTAAAGAGCAGGAATTTTTCCCTGCTCTTTATCTGTCGTGCCTCTATCCATATTTTCTTTAGTAATAGAGATTTTCTCGCAAATAGGATGCAACCACTGGAAATTCGCATAGAGCACCATCATGATCACAGCTCCCGAAAGGAGAAGAGGATGCATTAGAGATTTTAAGGAGAGACCAGAAGCTTGTAGAAGAATAATTTCTCGCTTATTTTGCATAGCAAAAAGCGTGCTTGTTGTTGCTACTGCAACAAGCTGAGGCATGAGGAACTCTGCTTTTAACGAAATCTGTGCTAGGTAGTACAATATAGAGAGCTTGACAGAAGCTCCAGAAGCAGCTGTAGAGGCCCCTTTAAGGGTATGCAAAGAGTGATGAATGGAAGCATAGAATATAAGAGCAAGTACCAAAAGAGAGGTAAGTGCAAACCAAAATCTAGTGAGTAAGTGGCGTTTCCAAATCAACATACGTTAAGCATACCCTCGACTTTCCCTATACGCGCGAGCAGCAAAGACAACCCAAGAGACCAATTGGGGGAAGACAAATAGCATGAAGGCTAGGGGTAGATTTTTTGTATTTTTCCCAACGATAAGCAGAATAAGGTCCAAAATAGGGAAAATGAAATATAAAGCTATAGATTTTCGAAATCTAGGTTTATGAATTCCAAGGATCATGCCAGCATACGTCAGCGTGATACAGAGAAAACCAATAGCAACTCTTCGGAGCGTTTCAGGAAGATGCGGGTGCTTTAGGGACTGTTTAACAAGCTGCTTCCAAGGCAGATAGTCTGTCCGTGTCTTTAAATAAGATTTTCCTGCAAACAATGTTGAAGTAATCTTGGGAATTAGCAATTCATCTAAGGTTTCAATATAGAATCTTTGAGAAGATGGTGAGGAAGATTCTGTTAACGAGTCTGGAAGCTTTGAGATAAAGACCACATCCTTAGCTTTTACAGTATCTTTAGTAGTGTCAGGGATGATACTTTTTATAATTCCCACATGGGAGATCTCATTATTTCCTTTTAGAGCTACAATGACATTGTCAAACTTGCTTTTAGCACAATGATCTACAGCGATGAAAATACGATTGTTTTCTTTTTTCTGTAGAGTCTGTAAGAGCAGGGCTGGTGATGTCATTGCCATGTTTGCAATTTCCTTGCATGTTTGATAGCGACAAATTGAAGCAAGCTCTGAGCATGTGTAAAAGTTTAAACAGCAAATGGCTCCAGAAACCATCAAAACAGGAAACATGATGATGCTTTGAGAAGCTCCAGACGCTCTTAGAAACGTCATGTGGTTGTTATCTGATAATTTACGGAAAAGAGAGAATGCTGAGACAAAACAAGAGCCAGGGAGAATAAAGGGAAGAAGGTAGGGGATTTGGTAAGCCATTAAACGTAAGACTGTATCGTAAGGAACGTCTTTAGCAATGTAGGCAACAATTTCCTGTAGAGAGCTAATTATAGAAATACAAATTAAGCTTAAGGTACAGAAAGCTGCTGTTTTTAAGTAACGGAAAATGAGAACTTTCCATAAAATAGGCATGGCTTACCTGGTAATTACAATTTCTTAGATGCCTTGATAGAGTGAAAGAGTCACGATCTGTTTTGAAAAATCCCTAGCAACACTATTCTTTTCAATGATTTTTATATAGGCGTATAAAATGGTACTAAGCTCAGATTTACTCCGTGATGATAAGCAATTAGATCTTTTTTTTGCTTCTTTAGATGTAAAAAAAAGATATTTGCTTGCTCTTTCTGGAGGAAGCGACTCTCTTTTTCTTTTTTATCTACTTAAAGAGCGAGGGGTTTCCTTTACTGCGGTACATATAGATCATGGTTGGAGGTCTACCTCTGCTCAAGAAGCTAAAGAGTTAGAGGAACTTTGCGCTCGTGAAGGTGTTCCCTTCGTTCTATATACTTTGACTGCTGAAGAGCAAGGAGATAAAGATTTAGAGAATCAGGCAAGAAAGAAACGGTATGCTTTTCTTTATGAATCCTATCGACAATTAGATGCGGGAGGAATTTTCCTCGCTCATCATGCCAATGATCAAGCAGAAACGGTCTTAAAACGTTTGTTAGAAAGCGCCCATTTGACTAATCTCAAAGCTATGGCGGAAAGATCATACGTTGAAGATGTGTTACTTTTACGACCTTTGTTACATATTCCTAAAAGCTCGTTGAAAGAAGCTCTAGACGCTCGCGGTATTTCTTATTTGCAAGATCCTTCAAATGAAGATGAAAGGTATTTAAGAGCGAGGATGCGGAAAAAACTTTTCCCTTGGCTTGAAGAGGTCTTTGGAAAAAATATTACCTTTCCTTTACTAACTTTAGGTGAAGAATCAGCAGAACTATCCGAGTATCTTGAGAAGCAGGCACAACCATTTTTTTCTGCCGCTACCCATCAAGATTCTCAAGGAGAGCTTCCCTGTCCAGACTGCCTCATTCAACAAGCGTTTTTATGCAAATGGGTTATGAAGAAATTTTTTAATAATGCTGGAATTGCTGTTTCAAGGCATTTTTTGCAAATGGTTTATGATCATTTATCTCGGAGTTCTTGCGCAACTTTGCGCATGAGGAATAAGATAGTAATCATAAAACCTGGAGTAGTAGTGATAGATTAGAAAGTATATACTCATTATCTTCTCTATATGTGAAAAAAAGAGAGAACACTAGGTCATTGTATTAGTGCCTGTTCATATTTTTTATTTGGCTGTTATAGTTTAAAATATTTTTTCTAAAACAAAATAATAAAAAATATGTTATATTGAATAATTATCCGTCTGATTGATTAGCTTAGTTGTGAAGTTTATGTCGAAAGATAAGAAAATGAAACCTGAACCGAAAAAAAATTTCCCTACAGTCTTTTTTTTTCTTTTGTTTGGCGTGGTTTTTGGTGTAGTCGCATTTCAAAATTTTCTAGCTGGAAAGAAGGCTAGAGTCGGTTTCAGTCATCAAATCGAGCACCTTGTTAACTTACGTCTGATTGTTCCAGAAGATAGCCATAAGATAGCTCTTAATGACAACTTAGTTTCTTTTGGCGGACGTTTTCGTGATGTCCAAACTCAAGAAGGACAACTACGTTATCATTATCTAGAGCTTATTGATCAGGGCCATCGGTTAGACCTTGATCTTCAAGAGACGAGCAAGAGTCTTACGACCTTAGGGAAAGAGGTCACGAATTCCATACTTTGGTTTTCTGCAATTTCTGGATCCCCGATTCCTGAACAAGGGTATGCCATTTCTTATCCGAGTGAAGTCAGCGGCTCTGTATTGACAGAACCTCTCGTTGTTACAGGACCTGCAACTCCACAGCTAATCAATCTCCACTCTCTGCAGGAGCGTTATCCTACACTATCACGATCTCCAGAAGCTTTACGCACCTATGGATCCGATCTTTATGAGTTAATAGGAAAATATCTATCTCCTGTTTTAGGAATAGGATCTGAGACGCTAAAAAGAGAACTTAAAGATCTCTACCAGCAAGTGGAAGTCTCCTTAACTCAGGAGACGGATACGGAAGCAGCCTACACCCTTTATGGGCAGGTTCTTAGTACTTTGAACAGGATCTCTTCTTCTTTAGTCGTGTCTGAGGGAGGAGAACGTTTTTCTCAACTCCGTTCTGTACGTCTCTATCGGGAGGAGTGGAATAAGTATCATAAATTGGTGGAAGCGCGCGATCTGAATCAAGCGCAACTAGAGAAGCTCCGTGGTGAATTAAGCCAGACAGTTTGGTATTTTAATAACCAAGAGCTCTCCTCCCGTAGTTTAGAGAAACAAGATCCTGAAGTTTTTGGCCATTGGTTTGCCGGGGCTAAGGAAGAGTGGACTGCCTTTAAATTTAACCACTCCCTATCATTTAAAGCTCCAGACCAACCAAGAAATCTCGTTTTAGAGAAAACATTTAAGAGCCAAGAGCCTTCGCCACATTATTTAGGATATCTTTTCACATTCTTACCTATCATCTTAGTTCTACTCTTTGTCTACTTGGTGTTCTCTCGTCAGATGAGAGGCATGAGTGGTTCTGCAATGTCTTTCGGGAAATCCCCAGCGCGGATGCTCCTTAAGGGACAGAATAAGGTTACCTTTGCTGATGTTGCTGGTATCGAGGAAGCTAAAGAAGAGCTCATCGAGATTGTTGACTTCTTGAAAAATCCTAATAAGTTTACCAGTTTAGGGGGGCGTATTCCTAAAGGAGTCCTCTTGATAGGACCTCCAGGAACAGGAAAGACTTTGATAGCTAAGGCTGTATCTGGAGAGGCGGACCGTCCCTTTTTCTCCATTGCTGGTTCTGATTTTGTTGAGATGTTCGTTGGAGTCGGTGCTAGCCGTATCCGTGATATGTTTGAGCAAGCAAAACGTAATGCTCCCTGCATTATCTTTATTGATGAAATTGATGCTGTAGGACGTCATCGTGGTGCCGGTATTGGTGGTGGTCATGATGAAAGAGAACAGACATTAAACCAGCTTCTTGTAGAAATGGATGGGTTTGGCACCAATGAAGGTGTCATTCTTATGGCTGCAACAAACCGTCCTGATGTCCTAGATAAGGCTCTATTGCGCCCAGGACGTTTCGATCGACGTGTTGTAATGAACCTTCCTGATATTAAGGGACGTTTTGAGATTCTTATGGTACATGCCAAGAGAATCAAGTTAGATCCTACTGTAGATCTTATGGCCGTGGCTAGAAGTACCCCAGGAGCTTCTGGAGCAGATTTAGAGAATTTATTAAATGAGGCTGCCTTATTAGCAGCACGTAAGGATCGAACTGCAGTGACTGCTGTTGATGTCGCTGAAGCTCGTGATAAAGTTCTCTATGGTAAAGAGCGTAGAAGCTTAGAGATGGATGCCGAAGAGAGAAAAACTACAGCGTATCATGAGTCTGGTCATGCCGTTGTAGGGCTTTGTGTACAGCATGGAGATCCTGTAGATAAAGTTACAATCATTCCAAGAGGGCTCTCTTTAGGAGCTACTCATTTCCTACCAGAGAAAAACAAGCTCAGCTATTGGAAAAAAGAACTTTACGACCAGCTCGCAGTGTTGATGGGAGGTCGTGCTGCTGAGGAGATTTTCCTCGGAGACATTTCTAGCGGTGCTCAGCAAGATATATCTCAGGCTACAAAGTTAGTGCGTAGTATGGTTTGTGAATGGGGAATGAGTCCTCAGCTAGGAAATGTGACTTATGATGAGCGTTCCGATGGCTTGACAGGCTACGGTGGTTATCATGAAAAGAGCTATTCAGAAGAAACAGCAAAAACTATCGATACAGAATTGAGAATGCTTCTAGATGCGGCATACCAACGTGCGTTAGATATTATTAATGAGCATAAGGCAGAAATAGAGCTTATGACTCAGATGCTCATTGAATTCGAAACTCTTGATTCTAAAGATGTGAAAGAAATTATGGACCATACTTGGGATCCTGAGAAGAAGAGAGCACGTCTAAAAGAAGAAGGGATGCTATTTAAAAAGTCTTCCGACGATCTTCCTCCTCCTCCTCCCAAGGAAGACACTCTACCTGGTTTGGGGTTTAATGCTACGTAGGTAGGAATACCTCAAGATGCATTCTGATCCGAAAAGAACCTAGGAAATCCTCCTAGGTTCTTTTTTTGTCTCAATTGAATCAGATTAGAGTTAGATGTAATCATAAAAAAAGCTAGTCTTTCTAAGAAGACTAGCTTTTCATGTTAAGCGTATAGAATAGAATGTATGTGAAAGATTATTCTAGAGTTGCTTTATGGCTCAACTTAAGTTGACCTTTTTCATTGATGCTTAAGAGTTTTACATCAATGATATCGCCTTCCTTAACAACATCACTTATATTTTCTATTCGCTGTCTAGAACACTCAGAGATGTGGCAGAGTCCTTCTTTTCCGGGGAGAACTTCAACAAAGGCTCCAAACGCAACTACGGAAGTTACGCGACCTCTGTAGGTTTTTCCAACTTCAACTTCTCCAACTAAACCTTCAATGATTTCTTTAGCTTTATTGATAGCTGATGCTGAGGACGCAGAGATGCTAACAACTCCTAAGTCGTTAACATCAATTTGGACGCCAGTCTCTTCAATGATCTGACGGATTTGCTTGCCTCCCGGCCCAATTACTGAAGCAATTTTTGTTGGTTTAATTTGCATTGTTTCAATACGAGGCGCGTATTGAGATAGGTCTGCTTTGGGAGCTGAAAGGGCTTCGTTCATAATATTTAAAATATCATTACACCCTTGCTTCGCTTGGGAAAGAGCTTTCTTCATGATAGCTGGAGTGATTCCTTCAACTTTGATATCCATTTGGAAGGCTGTAATTCCTTTACCACTCCCTGCTATTTTAAAGTCCATGTCTCCAAGGTGATCTTCAAGACCGGAAATATCAGAAAGGATAATCGCTCCTTGATCATCAAGGATCAATCCCATAGCAATTCCTGCAATAGGAGAAGAAATAGGGACGCCAGCGTCCATAAGAGCGAGGCAACCGCCACATACAGAAGCCATGGATGAAGAACCATTAGATTCTGTAATATTAGATTCTATACGGATGGTATAGGGAAATGTAGCGCTATCAGGAAGAGCATGACTTAAAGCCTTCTCTGCCAATTTGCCATGGCCAATTTCTCTCCTTCCTGGAGAGCCGATTCTTCCTACCTCTCCAACAGAGAAGGGAGGGAAGAAGTATTGTAAGTAAAATTTTGAAAGTCCTTCACCATTCAAATCCTCATAGCGTTGAGCCATTGCCTCACTGCCTAAAGTACATACCGCAAGTGTCTGAGTCTCTCCACGAGTGAAGAGGCAGCTTCCGTGAGTACGAGGAAGGTAAGAAGTTTCAATAGTAATAGGACGGACTGTAGTTAAAGAACGTCCATCTGCACGGATCTCTCTATCTCTTATGAGAGCACGCATCGTGTCAGATTTTAAAGTTTTACATGCCGCTTTGATGTTAAAAGAAGAGAAAAGATCATCATCTTCGCGCTGTAATTTTTCTAAAATATTTTCTTCAATCTCATGCGCAGTAGCTGCATGTACTTTTTTATCTTTAATATTAAAGAGTTCAGTAAACTTGTCTTGCGCACACTCTTTCACAGCTGTTAAAACTTCTGCAGGAAGAGGATATACAGCACTTAGATTTTTAGATTTTCCAATTTCTTCTTGCCACAACTGTAATCTTTTACAGATGGTAACAATATGCTTGTGACCAAATTCTATGGCATCAAGTACTTGCTCTTCGGTAAAGAAATCGCAATGACCTTCTATCATTAGAATAGCGTTTTCTGTTCCAGCTAATACAAGATCTAAAGTAGAGGATGCTAACTCAGTTTTTGTAGGATTGATGACCCATTGGTTATCAATACATCCAATCCGTACTCCAGCAACAATGTTGCTCTGTGGAATATCTGAAATTGCTAAAGCAGCAGATGCTGCGCAGATAGCAAGAGGATCAGGTAAAACTTGACCGTCATACGACCATACATAAGATAAAACTTGCACATCTTGCATGAGTCGGTAGGGGAAGGAAGGACGTAGAGACCGATCAATCAATCGAGAAACTAAAATTTCTTTTTCAGAGGGGCGTCCTTCTCTTTTTATAAATCCACCAAGAGTTTTCCCTGTGGAAGAGAATTTTTCTTGGTAGTCCACTCGTAAAGGAAGAAAGTCTACTTTGTCATCAAGATCTACAGCGCATGCACTTGCAAAAACACAGGTTTCCCCTGAACGGACAAGAACAGCTCCGTTAGCTTGACGAGCAATTTTCCCTGTTTCAAACACCAATATTTTACCTTCGGTCAGATTAATAGAAATAGTTTGAAAATTCATGAAGGTCTCCTGTTAGATATTTGTAAAGGGAACGAAAAAACTACTTACGTAGATTCAATCTTGTAATTAAATTTTTGTACCTTTCGGTATCTGTAGAATTAAGATACTCCAAGAGCTTTCTCCTTTGACCAACAAGCTTAAGCAATGCTAAGCGGGAGTTTTGGTCTTTAGGGGATCTTTTAAGATGTTCTTTCAATTCTGCGATATGTTCCGTGAGAATAGCAATTTGTACATCTGCCGATCCTGTATCCTTTTCATGAAGTTGAAACTTCTTTGTGATTTCTTCCTTAGTTCCTTTATCCAAAGACATCGGATGTCTCCTTAAAATAATTGCCGCAAAAGCTGATTATACTTGAGAACATGGTTAATGTACACCTTTTGGTAGGGTAAGACTTTTTTTTCTATAAACAAAGAAAAAATTAGGGGCTGTGGAAAGGTCTGAGATTGCTTCATAAAAGCGTTTTATTGATATTGTATATTGTTATTTTTTTTGTTTTTAGAACTCATAATGGAATAAATAATATTATTTAGAATTGGGTGGAGAGAAGCTTATCAATATGGAAAAAGATATTTTTTTTATGCAACAAGCCTTCAAAGAAGCGCGTAAGGCATATGATCAGGATGAAGTTCCTGTGGGCTGTGTGATTGTCAAAGACGATAAGATCATTGCTCGTGCGCATAATTCAGTGGAGAAGCTTAAGGATGCTACAGCCCATGCTGAAATTTTATGTATAGGGTCTGCGGCCCAAGATTTAGATAATTGGCGTTTGTTGGATACCGTCCTTTACTGTACGTTAGAGCCGTGTTTGATGTGTGCGGGTGCGATTCAATTGGCTAGAATTCCTAGAATTGTCTGGGCAGCTCCAGACGTGCGTTTAGGAGCAGGAGGAAGTTGGGTCAATATCTTTACTGAAGAGCATCCTTTCCATACGGTTTCTTGTACTGGGGGCGTGTGTAGCGAGGAGGCAGAGCATCTAATGAAAAAATTTTTTGTAGAAAAGCGCAGAGAGAAAAGTGAAAAATAAAATTGTTACATTATTAGATCAGCTCTACGAGGATCAGGAGTCACGACTTCAGAAGTTAGGAGAGGAAATTGTTCCTAACCTCACTCCTGAAGATTTATTGCAACCTATGGATTTTCCTCAATTGGAAGGGAATCCGGCATTTCGTTTTGAAGAGGGTGTCTTATCAGGAATTGGTGAGGTGCGAGCTGCGATTTTAGCGGCGCTCTCTCAAGAGAACTAGAATCTCAAAGAAGTAGTATAGGGGTTGGGGATCTTTTCTTTTTTACAAAATAGGATAGCCAGAACGATCGCAAGCATCGATGCGAGGAGTAGAAGGAAGGCCCCTGAGAAAATAAGAATGCAACAGTAGAACCCTAAGACGAACAAGAATCCCCACTTTATTGAGACGGATAGGGGAGTGGGTCCTATGGTAAAGCGCTTTTCTGGATCTAAGAAGATCTGTACTGTCAAAACACCACAGATAATACTTTCCGGACCGAAGAAAGATTGGGAGCTGTGGATGAGAGCCATGAATCCCCAGAGAACAGCTCCTATAATGAGTGCCTGGCCTGAGATTACAACGAGAACACTGAAGGCTCCTAATTTGCGGATGAGGTGTTGGATAGCTTTATAGAAAAGAAAAAAATCCAAGACATTGCGCAAAAGAAGTCTTTGGGTGATTTCGAAGCTTTGATCTTTATTTAGGGATAGGGAATCTGCTGTGATTAGGGGGTAGGTGAGAAACTGCCAAAAATGGTGTTTCTGTATCCCTTTAACAGAGAGGGCTAGAATTTCGAGGAGCCCAGGAATTCCAAAAAATTTATTTATGATATAAGAGAAAAACGGGGCGATACACGAAGTAACTAATATAACTGAAGGAAGTTTTTTTAAAAGCTTGGATAGGTTGGGGAAGTTATTATGTTTATCGGGGAAAATCACCCTCATGGAGGCTTTACCTGCAATCTGACGGTCAGGCCCCCATAGTAGAGGATGAATTGTTTTATTAGAAGTCTATTGTCATAGTTTAGTCAGAGGGTGAGTTCGTTAGATTTGCCTTGATTGTTAGTTCCTTTAGGGTAGAGAGCATGGAGCTGGTGGCTTGTAGAATTTGCATGGATTCTATGGTTGTTGAGTTTACAGACTTTTGGTTTGCCTGTGCTCTTTGTTGTGCCGAGGAGAGCTCCTGTTGTATCATTTGACGATTTGCTGAGATCTGTTGGTTTGAGCTTTGGTAGGCTTGGATTTCATTTTGGTTCTTATATTCGTCATCGCTTCCATCTTTTTTCTGTAGATCGGGTACTTTAAGTAAGGGGAGGTTAATGAGCTCTTTCACTCTTTGCTGTTGGACTATTGTATTATCTTCTAGTACGGCTAAGATTGATTTGCCGTACTCTGTTGTGGATTCAGAGAGCCGAAGCATGACGGAGATGCAAAAGTAGAATGCAGACTGTTTGTTAATTGTGATGGAGTCAGAAATTACTTTTGTAGAATCAGGAATCACTTTATCGGCTTTAGTTGTTGTATTAGAGACGGGTTGTATCGACATGAGTTCCTCTATACTTAGATGTTAGCAATTAGGCTTACAATTTGAGAGAAGGTCTGGATAAGAGCCTGTCCTACCTGTAAGGATTGTTGGATGATGTTATTATTTGTGTTCAAGTTACTGGAGATTACCTGAGCCGCGTTTCCTAAACTGGAAATTTGGTTTTGGATAGCTTGCCGAGAAGCTCCTATCGCTTGGTTATCGGATTGGATGTTTTGTAGATAGCTAGAGGAGTTATCGTTCAGTTTATTTTTAGGAATACTGACGTATTGGTATAAGGCTTCTTGGTTATTTAGGTAGGTTTGAGCTGAAGAGTTTGCTTGGAGTTCTTGGGCAATGATGGAGAGGTTATCTTGAGCAACTAATACGGATTGATAGACGTAGTAAACAGTAACAATCAGAGGGTTTGAGTCTTTGGAGAATTTTGCAATGATATCGTCAGCAGTTGCTGTATTAGGTCCTCCTGTAATTGGAGTGCCAGGAACATTTATGGCTGCTTGTAGAGGTTTTTTTGCTGATAGAGGGTCTATGATCCACATATTCAACCTAACTGGTTTTCGATTTTAAAATGTTTACGGATGGTTTTAATTCCTTATCCTAGGGGTTTATTCAGTTGGTTTACGGTGCTTCCTATGGAGTTTGTTGTTTTGATAAATGAGGAGTCTTGTGAGGATTGCTGTTGGATGATGTTAATGTTTGTAGAGGCGTGTGAGAGGATAATTTGACCGTTTTGTCTTGTTGTTACGAGTTCGTCTTGGATATTAGATCTTTGTGCTGAGTAGTTTTGGTTCTGATTTTGTACTCTAGTGATCTCGTCTTCTTTTGCTCCAGCACTTACTATTGCATACTTGATTTGATTAGTTTCTTGGTTTAATTGTTGTTGAATATTAGTATTGTCGTTTAATTGTTGTGATTGAGTCAGAACTGTTTGTTGTCGAATTTCAATTGCTTGTAAAAGAAGCTCGTAAATGCTAAAAAGCACAGCACCTATTTTAGGTGTATTTAGAGGCTCAAGGGGAGGACGAGAACTGTTTATAGTATTAACTGTGGGAAGAGTCCCTAAGGTGGTTATAGACATAATAAAAAAATTCACTTTTGTTTAGTTTTATTCTAACAAGAAGAAAAACGTTTATTAAAATAAAATTTTTATGATTTTTCTTTATTAGTTGTTATTAAGTGTTTTGTTTTTTTTATAATTAATAAGAAATTTTGGCGGCCCAGAGAATGTTGGGTACTAGATTGGAGTAAGAAGAGCTTAATATGGGTCCTAATGGAGGCTTTTGTAGACTCCCTAGTTGTGGTATAAATCTTTAGCTGGAGAGGAGAAGGACGTGTCTGGGAATGAGTGCAATGACTATCCAGAAGTTTTTAAAGATGACGTAAGTGCTTACGTATTGGTAACTTGTGGTCAGATGTCTTCTGAAGGCAAAATCCAGGTGGAGATGACTTATGAAGGAGATCCAGCTGTGATCAGCTATTTATTAACAAAAGCACGAGACTCTTTAGATGAGTCTTAAACTATTCATTTATTGGGATGTTGAAACCGATGTACGTGCTTAGCAAACGTCTTTATCGATGGGTAAATCAACTAATTAAATTAGGGGATTTGGTAAAGAACTCACGATCATTTTCTGTGGAATGGGTTTTTATCAGCGCTCTGTTGTTGATTTTTGGATGTTTAGGCTGCGCATCTGTTGTTAAAGTTTCTTTAGTTCCCTTTCTATTACTATTTTCGTTTTTAGCGTTTCCTCTGATTTTATGTTTTCGTGGGAAGGGCTATGCTTTGCTTCTGGGGGTTTTTGTAACTCTTTATGTCGCTAAGTATGTTGTTGGAGAGACCTTATATGTCTCTTTTTGGTTATCTGGCTTAGGAGTCTCCTTTTTGCTTGCTTTTGGGCTTTTCCTCCAAGGAGTGTGGCTTGCTCAAGAAGAAGAGATGGTAAAGGGGAAGGAGCAACTCAGGCTTTCTGAGGATTTGGATGCACAACGTAGTGCTTATGAAGATTTGCTGCTGACAAAGAGTCAGGAGAAGGAGTTTTTAGATGCTCGTGCTCAGGGTTTAGATCGGGAACTTACTGAGTGTCAGGAGCTTTTGAAAGCGGCTTATCAGAAACAAGAGTATTTAACTATAGATTTGAAAATTCTAGCGGACCAAAAGAACAGTTGGTTAGAGGATTACGCGGAACTCCATAATAAGTATATCGAGTTGGTTTCCAAGAATGGGGATGTTGTATTTCCTTGGGTAGCAGAGCCTTCAGTAGGTGAAAGTCAGGGCTCAGAGAGGGTGGATGTTTCTAGATGGGTATCGGCTTTACAGGAGAAGGAAGAGAGTTTAGAGCGTCTACGAAATGAGATTTTAGTAGAGAAGCAGCGTTGTTCTGATTATGAACACCGTTGTCAAGAGTTGGGCCTTTTGTTGCAAAATTTCACTGCTCTTGAAAGGAGATGTGAGGAGCTTCAAAACCTTTTAAATCAGAAAGAAACGCAGATAAATGAGCTCCACCAATTGGTCTGTAAATCTGAAGAGAAGGTCTCTGTGGAACCTTCTGCACATGCTGAAACGAGTTGTGTGGAAGAAAAACAGTATAAAGGGTTGTATTCTCAGCTTCAGGAGCAGTTTCTAGAAAAGAGTGAGACTCTTTCTTTAGTAAGAAAGAAGCTTTTTGCGGTTCAGGAGAAGTATTTGACTTTGAAGAAGAAGGAAGAACTCACAAAGCAAGACATATCTTTTGATGATATCTCTATGATTCAAGGGCTCTTAGAGCGCATAGAGATTTTGGAAGAAGAAGTCAGTCATTTAGAAGAGTTAGTATCTCGTAGCCTGTCTCTGTAATTGCTATAGTGTGTTCCCATTGTGCGCTGGGTTGATTATCGCATGTGCGTGCTTCCCATTGATTTTTGGGGTCTACAACGCCTTCTTTTTTTCCTACATTAATCATAGGCTCTATAGTGAAGATCATCCCTGGTGCTAGAGGAATCATGGAGCGGTTTCTATAATGTGGCACGTAGGGGTTTTCGTGAAACTCAATTCCAACGCCATGTCCTACAAATTGGTCTACTACAGAAAATCCATAGGTGTCTGCACGTGCTTCTATAGCTTCTCCAATTTCACAGAGGGGAATACCAGGTTTTAAAATGGCTATAGAATCGTTAAGACATTCCAAAGCTGCTTGGCATATCTTCTTTTTAATTTCTGGCACCTCTCCGATCATGACCATGCGGCTACAGTCTCCATAGTAGCCATCCACAATGCAGGACACATCTATATTCATGATATCACCGTCTTTTAGTGGGATATCGTTAGGAATCCCGTGACAGATCACTTCGTTTAATGATGTGCAGATTGTTTTTGGAAATGGTGGTGAGCCGTAATGGAATGGAGCGGCAATCGCGTCATATTTCTTATGGAGCTCTTGGGAGAGCTCATCCAACTCATTTGTAGTGACGCCCTTTTGAGATGCTTTGCATAGCTCATCTAGAATTCTTGCTGTAATTTGGCAGGCGTTATAGATTTTTGCTTTCTGTTCTGGGGTTTTGAGTAGGATATTATATTGCGAGGCGTAGTGTTGTTTTAAGGCTTCTGGAGACATTTTTGGGGGTTGAGGGTAGTGGCACTGTTTCCATTTACGTCCACTGCCGCACCAGCAAGGGTCGTTTCTTTTCATAAGGATCACCCGATGTAAAAGCCTATATTAAACGCTATTGAGATCCCTTTCAACATAAGGTTTACCGACATAAGTAGTAAAGCAATACCGAAGAGTCTCTCGAGTGCGAGGAGTCCGAAATTTCCAAAAAGGCGGTCAAAGAAGCTAGAGCATAGCAGAGTAAATAAAGAAAATGCCCAGGCGATAATCATAGCAGTAAAAATAATTTCCCTAGAGTAGATTCCCTCTTCCATGTAGCTAAGGAGTGCTGTAATCACAGCAGGGCCTGTGATTACTGGGAAAGCTAAGGGGAAAAATATAGGTTCTGTTTTGGAAGTATCATCTTTAGCTTTTTCTGGCATGGGTGCCAGCATCATTTTTATAGAGACTGTAAAGAGGAGAAAGCCGCCTATGATCTGAAAAGCGTAGAGAGAAATATCCAAGAATTGGAAGAAGCTTCTTCCAAAAGTAACGAAGAGGATGAGGGCTCCGAGAGCAAAAAGGCATTCTCTTAGGATCACCCGTTGTTGTTTCTTTCTAGAAAAGTTTTTGAGCAAAGCAACAAAGACAGGAATGGAGCCTGGAGAATCGAACAGGACATAAAATAGTAGGCTAAGATTGAGTAAGATGAGCATAACTTATTCTATAAAAATGCTTGTTGTAATCCTGAGACTAGGAGTTGGGTACCCACAATTGTTACAAAAAGTCCTAAAACGGTTTGTGTAGCTAGGAGTACTTTGTTCCCTTTGCAGAAGATCTGAAGAGAAAAGGTGGCTAGGGTAATGAGTAGCCAGCTGAGAATTAGGATTTGGAAATTGATCAGAGTATTGTGATTTCTCGCTATGAGTGTACAGCAAGCTGCTAACCAGAGGGTCCAAACATTAAAGGGAGAGCTATTGGAGAAATGCACGGAGAATATGAGGGGGACATATTGAATTTATAAGGGATCCAGGATTCTTCTTTTCCCAATCGCAAAACAGCTCGGACTCCTGCTAGTGTTACCGCAATTCCTCCGACAACTTCTATAGCGCATACGGGGGTATTCAATACTTTCAGGCCTCCGAGAGCGAGTCCGTAAAGAGCAAACATAGCGATGAATGCGAAGAAGCTTTCTCTCAGTAGAACAAGCATTCGCTGTTTTACTGAATAATTCGCGAGGAGATGGTGTAGCGCTAGGATATTAGTTAAAGAGTCTGAGGCTAGCAGCAGAATGCATGTTTGGGGCAAGAAAAAAGAAAACTGTATCATGGGGTAATTTTTTAACCTCATTTCCTATTATTTTCAAGGGAATCCTCTAGAGGATACTTCGGAATTGGGAGAGTTTATCGAGGTTTGTATAAATTTTATTTATAGGTAATATTTTTTAGAACAGGGTGTGAGTTACACACTCTGTTCTTCTGGTAGTGACGGATTGTAGAGGTCGTTTAGAGAAAACTTCGCGACTTCTGAAGCAAGTTCGGGATACTGTTTAATGATTGTTTCGAGGAGTTTGTCTACAAGGTCTTTGCTTAAGGGATCTTGGGACTGAGCTAGGAGGGGGAAAGTTTCCTCCCATTGGAGATACTCCTGATAGAGATTTTTAGGTATGCTTTTAGTTTCTTTAGCGTAGAGTTTAAAAGCATCTTCGGGGTGGTCTTTTGAGAATATGATGCTTTCTTGAAGAGCTTTTTGGAAAGCTTCAACAATTTCGGGTTCGCTAGCTTTCGTTCCCTTTTTAGTAAAGACAATCAACTGGGGGCCTGTGGGAAGATCACAGGTATCGGAGAGAAAGCATTTCACGGGCATGCCTAAAGTTTGTAATTTTACTCCTTCAATATTGTAGAAAGCGCCGTAGAGGAAATCAATTTTGTTTAATAACATCGGAGAGATGAGATCAGAACTTACATTTTTGACTTCAGAGGGAACCACACCGTTACGATTTAAGGTTTCAAGTAGACGATTTAGATCTCTGGAGTTGTTTAAGCAGAAACCTAAGACTTTGCCATTTAGGTCTTCAAATTTGTAGATGGGGTCCTGACTTCTGTAGAGAAATCCTTGCAGGGAACTGTCTATCAATCTCCCTACGATTTGTATTGGCATGCCTTTTATGGAGGTCTTCATGATGCCGAGAGCATGGTAAAGGGCCATATCTACTTGTTCAAATAGAACGTGGGGAACAGCAGAACTTGAGTCTGTATTTTTTTGAAGTTGTAGATCCAAACCGTGTTGTTTGAAGTATCCTTTGGCTACTCCTGCATAGAGGGGAATATGGTTAGGATTGGGGGTCCAATCGAGTAAAAGTGTTAGTGAAGTAAGATTTTTTTTGTCAGGAGGAGATTTAGAGTTTCCTTTCCAGGGAATAAGCATTATAGGAATTAAGGCGAGTACGGATAAAGCTTTTTTAGCTACGGATTTGTGCTTAAGGCTCATCCGTTTTACTCGGAATAGTGAAAAAATCAATTTTTCAATTAACAAGGTGATTTGGAAGAGGCTGAGGGTGAGAATTGAGAGAGTCGCGAGTCCTGCGAATGCTAATTCCATTTCATAATTTCTGCGGCTTTCGAGCATAAGGATGCCGAGACCCGATTGGGAGGCTACCCATTCTCCTGCAATGGCAGCAAATCCTGCAGATCCTATAGCAATTTTTAATCCCGAGAATATGTGGGGGAGAGCGTGGGGAATCCGGAGTTTGATCAGGAGTTGGAATTTTGTAGCTCCGCAAAGGACGAATTGCTCTATAAGTTCTTCTGGTGTTGATAAGATGCCCTGATAGATAGTCAGGGTGAGCGGAAAGAATATGGTGAGTGCTGTAGGGACGATTACAGCACCGATTCCCCAGCCAAACCAAAGTACAATCAGTGGAGCCAGAGCAAACATAGGAGTGCACTGTAGCAGGATGAAAAGAGGTTGTAGGAGATCTTTAGCTGATTTATAAGACAACATAATTGTTGCTAGAACAATGGAGAGAGTAATCGCAAGGAAGAACCCTCCTAGAATCGCTTTTAAGGTGTGCCAAGCAGATGTTAACAAGAGTGGAAGGGATTGGAGAGTACTAGAGGCAATGCTCGAGGGGGGAGGGCAGAAAAAGGAAAACGTGGGTCGGTGGCGTGACGTCATCTCCCAAAGAAATAGCAGGGAAAAAACGATAACAAAGTAGAAAATAAATTTTTTTTTCATTTTTGAAGTAATTAACGAGAAAATAGCCTAAATCATAGGGGAAATATAGATATGCGACAAGAAAAGGATAGTTTAGGAATCGTAGAAGTTCCTGAGGATAAGTTATATGGAGCTCAAACTATGCGTTCTAGGAATTTTTTTTCTTGGGGACCTGAGTTGATGCCTTATGAGGTAATACGAGCTCTCGTATGGATTAAAAAATGTGCTGCTCAGGCGAATCAAGATTTAGGATTTTTGGATTCCAAGCATTGCGATATGATTGTTGCTGCTGCCGATGAGATTTTAGAGGGAGGTTTTGAAGAGCATTTCCCTTTAAAAGTTTGGCAGACAGGGAGCGGCACACAATCTAATATGAATGTGAATGAGGTGATTGCGAATCTTGCCATTCGTCATCACGGAGGGGTGTTAGGCAGTAAGGATCCTATCCATCCTAATGATCATGTGAATAAGTCCCAATCGTCCAATGATGTTTTCCCTACAGCAATGCATATCGCTGCTGTGATTAGTTTAAAAAATAAGTTAATTCCAGCTTTAGATCATATGATTCGGGTGTTAGATGCTAAAGTGGAAGAATTTCGTCATGATGTAAAGATAGGACGGACCCATCTTATGGATGCGGTGCCTATGACGTTGGGTCAGGAATTTTCTGGTTATAGCAGTCAATTGCGTCACTGCTTAGAGAGTATAGCATTTTCTTTAGCTCATTTATATGAACTTGCGATTGGAGCTACTGCTGTAGGGACTGGGTTGAATGTTCCTGAAGGGTTCGTGGAAAAGATCATCCATTATTTAAGGAAGGAAACAGATGAACCGTTTATTCCAGCTTCCAATTATTTTTCAGCACTGTCTTGTCACGATGCTTTAGTAGATGCCCATGGGTCTTTAGCAACTTTAGCATGTGCTTTAACTAAGATAGCTACGGATTTGAGCTTTTTAGGTTCAGGACCCAGGTGTGGGTTGGGTGAGTTATTTTTCCCTGAAAATGAACCAGGATCTTCTATCATGCCTGGTAAAGTCAATCCTACGCAGTGTGAAGCTCTCCAAATGGTTTGTGCTCAAGTTCTTGGGAATAATCAAACAGTGATTATTGGAGGAAGTCGAGGAAATTTTGAGCTTAATGTGATGAAGCCTGTGATCATCTATAATTTCCTGCAGTCTGTGGATCTCCTTTCTGAGGGGATGAGGGCTTTCTCTGAATTCTTTGTGAAAGGATTAAAAGTAAATAAAGCTCGTTTACAAGATAATATCAATAATTCTTTGATGTTGGTTACAGCTTTAGCTCCTGTATTAGGTTACGACAAGTGTTCGAAAGCAGCACTGAAAGCATTTCATGAATCTATATCTTTGAAGGAGGCGTGTCTAGCTTTGGGATATCTTTCTGAGAAGGAATTTGATCGTTTAGTGGTTCCTGAGAATATGGTGGGAAACCATTAGAATTTTTTAAAGAGAGCGAACGCTGAGTGTATTGTAAAGTACCGTAGCGTACGTTTTCTCTTCCCTTGTTATGAAAATCTTTAAGGTTGCTTTTCTAGGATTTAGACTAAATGACGAGTTGAAGTTTTGCTCTCTAGATTTGTTAGAGCTTGGGCAAATAGGAGAGCACTTTTAATATTTGAGAAGATATGGTCCACCCCAATCAGTTCATCTAGATGATAACGTTTCAGGTCAGCAAGGGGAGTTTTCTTAACTCCAGCGAGGAGAAGTAGGGTCCCTTGACGATCACATTCCAAGAAAAATTCTTCGAGAGCATGCATAGCTGAGGCATCTATTGTGGGGACTCGCGTCATGCATAGAATAAAGATTTTAGGGGGTTTTTCTATATCATTAAGAAGATTCTTTAATCTATCTGCAATTCCGAAGAAGAAAGGACCATTAATTTCGTAGATCTCTGTGTTTTGAGGAACTTCAGCTTTGCTTAAAAAGTCTGAATCCTTATCGAAGTATTTGGCTGTGGAGATCACATCGGAAAGATCACTCATTTGTTTCATAAATAAGAATGCCGCTAGCATCATTCCTACTTGTACAGCTGCTGTAATCGTTGTCATTACCGTGAGGATGAAGACAGTGAGGAGAACCACAATATCTTTTTTAGGAGCGGTAAAGAGATGGATAAAGTGGTGGATTTCGCTCATATTCCATGCAATCAAAATCAAAACGGCAGCGAGGCAGGTGAGAGGAATTTTGACAGTGAGTGGGGCCAGAAGAAGTAAAATAAAGCAAATAAAGATGGAGTGAACGATTCCTGCTATGGGAGTTGTTGCTTCAGACTTGATGCTGGCTGCTGTGCGAGATAGCGACCCTGTGACGGGGATTCCTGAAAATAATGAGGTTCCGATGTTTGCTACCCCTTGGGCGACAAGCTGACAGTTGGATTGGTGACGCCATCCTGTCATTCCGTCCGCGACCACGGCAGATAGTAAAGTCTCCAATCCCGATAAGACTGCAATGGTCAGAGCGTCTGGCATCAGTTGAAGAATTTTGGTGATGCTCAGTTGTGGGATTTTAGGTAAAGGAATCGCGGTAGGTAGAGTTCCGTAACGACTGCCGATGGTAGGAATATCGATTTTAAGTAACCAAACGAGGGTGGTCGCCGTTACAATTGCAATCATGACTCCAGGATAGCGAGGCTTGTAGTTTCGGAAGTAGATCATGATCAATAGGGTAAAGAGACCCACCGCGAAGGACTTACTGTCCCAAGTCCATAAATGATCCCAGTAAGCTATCCATTTAGGGAGGAAATCTGCAGGAATATTAGCTCCCATTTGCAGACCCAGGAAATCTTTAATTTGCGAGGAGAATATAATGATCGCAAGTCCTGTGGTGAGTCCTGTGACAACGGGATAGGGCATGTATTTAATGAACGTGCCTAAGCCAGTGAGTCCGAAGGCGATAAGAAAGACGCCGGCCAGCAATGTGACGGTAAAAAGCGCCTCAGCCCCGTATTTTGCAGATAAGCAGTATAAAATAGAAATAAAGGCACTGGATGGCCCTGAAATCAGAACGTTACTTCCTCCCATAGCCGAAGCGAGAAGGCCTCCGATAATAGAAGCTAACAGTCCCTGAATTGGGGAGACTCCGACACCAATGGCTATGGCAATAGCAAAAGGAAAGGCTAGGATTCCTACAGTAATTCCTGCTTGGAAATCCTTTTTAAAAGTATTAAACGAATAGCCTTCTTTGATACTTGTGTAGAGTTTAGGGATGAAGTTTTTAAATGCCCAAGGGACTTTCACGATGCAATAACCTAAAGTAGAAGCCAGTGCTTACCATTTTTTCGATTCCTTTGAATCTTTGTCAAATGGTTCGTGCAATTTTTTAATCTTTTTTCTTCATATTCTCTGTCTAGGGATCCGTAAAAGAATAATTACAAAAATTTTTCCTTCTTTACCTCTGTAAGAGTTAGGAGTAAAGTAGATCACGAAATCATTTTAGAGGTGACCATGCTGAAACTACAATTGTGTGCGCTATTTTTATTCGGATATCTCGCAATTGTCTTTGAACATATTGTTAGAGTGAATAAATCTGCAATTGCCTTAGCTATGGGAGGACTGATGTGGTTAGTATGCTTCTCCCACATTCCCATGGCGGATCATATGATTTTAGTCGAAGAAATTGCGGACATGTCCCAAGTCATCTTCTTCTTGTTCTCAGCAATGGCTATTGTCGAGCTTATTGATGCGCATAAAGGATTTTCTGTGATCGTTAAGTTCTGTCGTATTCAGTCGCGAACCCTGCTTCTCTGGGCTCTTATCGGGCTTTCTTTCTTCTTATCCGCGGCCTTAGACAATCTTACATCTATCATTATCATTATCTCGATTTTGAAGCGTTTAGTGAAGGCTAGGGAAGATCGCTTGTTATTAGGAGCTATTTGTGTCATTGCAGTAAATGCAGGTGGTGCATGGACTCCTCTAGGTGATGTAACTACAACAATGTTATGGATTAACAACAAGATTACTTCTTGGGGCATTATACGTGCTTTATTTGTGCCGAGTTTGGTCTGTGTGTTGGTCGCTGGTTTTTGTGGTCAATTTTTCCTTCGTAAACGAGGGAGTACTCTCATTGCCAAGGATGTAGAGTTACAATCTGCGCCTCCTAAGAGTCTTTGGATTATTTTTATAGGTTTAGGTTCCTTACTCATGGTTCCTGTGTGGAAGGCATGTTTAGGATTGCCTCCTTTTATGGGAGCGTTGTTAGGTTTAGGTCTTGTCTGGTTAACCAGTGACTGGATTCACTCTCCTCATGGTGAGGATCGTTACCATTTGCGAGTTCCTCATATTTTGACTAAAATCGATATCTCTTCGATTACGTTCTTTATTGGAATTTTGCTTGCTGTTAACGCGCTATCTTTTGCCAATTTGCTTACAGATTTTTCTCTATGGATGGATAAGATCTTTTCTAGGAACGTGGTTGCAATCGTTATCGGATTGCTCTCTAGCGTATTAGATAACGTACCTTTAGTAGCTGCTACCATGGGGATGTACACTCTTCCTCTTGATGATACTTTGTGGAAATTGATTGCTTATGCTGCAGGAACGGGAGGAAGCATTCTGATCATTGGTTCTGCAGCTGGTGTTGCCTTTATGGGGCTCGAGAAAGTAGACTTTTTATGGTACTTCAAAAGGATTTCTTGGATTGCTTTAGCCAGTTATTTCGGCGGATTGTTTTCTTATTTTGTTTTAGAGAGCCTCAATTTTTTCATTTAATTTTTTATAGGGAAACAACAGAGACTGTGCGTTCGGTTTTTCTATGATTTTGTGTATTTTTTCAGATAATGTTTTTAAAAAAATGTTTTAAAACCCTAAAATCCTACCTCCTTGTAACCATTCTCGGTAGAAAAGAGAGGTATTTATGAAAAAAGGGAAATTAGGAGCCATAGTTTTTGGCCTTCTATTTACAAGTAGTGTTGCTGGTTTTTCTAAGGATTTGACTAAAGACAACGCTTATCAAGATTTAAATGTCATAGAGCATTTAATATCGTTAAAATATGCTCCTTTACCATGGAAGGAACTATTATTTGGTTGGGATTTATCTCAGCAAACACAGCAAGCTCGCTTGCAACTGGTCTTAGAAGAAAAACCAACAACCAACTACTGCCAGAAGGTACTCTCTAACTACGTGAGATCATTAAACGATTATCATGCAGGGATTACGTTTTATCGTACTGAAAGTGCGTATATCCCTTACGTATTGAAGTTAAGTGAAGATGGTCATGTCTTTGTAGTCGACGTACAGACTAGCCAAGGGGATATTTACTTAGGGGATGAAATCCTTGAAGTAGATGGAATGGGGATTCGTGAGGCTATCGAAAGCCTTCGCTTTGGACGAGGGAGTGCCACAGACTATTCTGCTGCAGTTCGTTCCTTGACATCGCGTTCCGCCGCTTTTGGAGATGCGGTTCCTTCAGGAATTGCCATGTTGAAACTTCGCCGACCCAGTGGTTTGATCCGTTCGACACCGGTCCGTTGGCGTTATACTCCAGAGCATATCGGAGATTTTTCTTTAGTTGCTCCTTTGATTCCTGAACATAAACCTCAATTACCTACACAAAGTTGTGTGCTATTCCGTTCCGGGGTAAATTCACAGTCTTCTAGTAGCTCTTTATTCAGTTCCTACATGGTGCCTTATTTCTGGGAAGAATTGCGGGTTCAAAATAAGCAGCGTTTTGACAGTAATCACCATATAGGGAGCCGTAATGGATTTTTACCTACGTTTGGTCCTATTCTTTGGGAACAAGACAAGGGGCCCTATCGTTCCTATATCTTTAAAGCAAAAGATTCTCAGGGCAATCCCCATCGCATAGGATTTTTAAGAATTTCTTCTTATGTTTGGACTGATTTAGAAGGACTTGAAGAGGATCATAAGGATAGTCCTTGGGAGCTCTTTGGAGAGATCATCGATCATTTGGAAAAAGAGACTGATGCTTTGATTATTGATCAGACCCATAATCCTGGAGGCAGTGTTTTCTATCTCTATTCGTTACTATCTATGTTAACAGATCATCCTTTAGATACTCCTAAACATAGAATGATTTTCACTCAGGATGAAGTCAGCTCGGCTTTGCACTGGCAAGATCTACTAGAAGATGTCTTCACAGATGAGCAGGCAGTTGCCGTGCTAGGGGAAACTATGGAAGGATATTGCATGGATATGCATGCTGTAGCCTCTCTTCAAAACTTCTCTCAGAGTGTCCTTTCTTCCTGGGTTTCAGGTGATATTAACCTTTCAAAACCTATGCCTTTGCTAGGATTTGCACAGGTTCGACCTCATCCTAAACATCAATATACTAAACCTTTGTTTATGTTGATAGACGAGGATGACTTCTCTTGTGGAGATTTAGCGCCTGCAATTTTGAAGGATAATGGCCGCGCTACTCTCATTGGAAAGCCAACAGCAGGAGCTGGAGGTTTTGTATTCCAAGTCACTTTCCCTAACCGTTCTGGAATTAAAGGTCTTTCTTTAACAGGATCTTTAGCTGTTAGGAAAGATGGTGAGTTTATTGAAAACTTAGGAGTGGCTCCTCATATTGATTTAGGATTTACCTCCAGGGATTTGCAAACTTCCAGGTTTACTGATTACGTTGAGGCAGTGAAAACTATAGTTTTAACTTCTTTGTCTGAGAACGCTAAGAAGAGTGAAGAGCAGACTTCTCCGCAAGAGACGCCTGAAGTTATTCGAGTCTCTTATCCCACAACGACTTCTGCTTCGTAAACGGGACGTAATAGAATAATTTTTATTATTGCTTTAATATGCGCGCTTCCAATATAAGCATTGTGAAGCGCGTTTCATATGTCTTTTATCTTTAGGTAATTATTATGAGAAAACTTATTTTATGCAATCCTAGAGGATTTTGCTCTGGAGTTGTGCGCGCTATTCAAGTTGTAGAGGTTGCTTTAGAAAAGTGGGGAGCTCCTATCTATGTAAAACATGAGATTGTTCACAATCGCCATGTTGTTAATGCTTTACGAGCCAAGGGAGCGATCTTTGTTGAAGAACTTGTTGATGTTCCTGAAGGTGAGAGAGTCATTTATTCAGCTCATGGAATTCCTCCTTCAGTTAGAGCTGAAGCAAAAGCCCGTAAGCTTATTGATATTGATGCTACCTGTGGTTTGGTTACTAAGGTGCATTCTGCTGCGAAGTTATACGCAAGTAAAGGATACAAAATCATACTGATCGGCCATAAGAAGCACGTTGAGGTGATTGGTATTGTTGGAGAAGTTCCTGAACACATTACTGTTGTCGAGAAGGTTGCTGACGTCGAGGCCTTACCTTTTAGTTCTGATACACCTTTATTTTATATTACTCAAACGACGTTGAGTTTGGATGATGTTCAGGAGATCTCATCGGCTTTGCTAAAGCGATATCCCTCTATCATTACTCTGCCTAGTTCTTCGATTTGTTATGCAACCACGAACCGTCAAAAAGCATTGCGTTCTGTTTTATCTCGCGTGAATTACGTCTATGTGGTTGGAGATGTCAACAGCTCGAATTCCAATCGTCTTCGCGAAGTGGCTTTGAGAAGGGGAGTTCCCGCTGATTTGATCAACAATCCCGAGGATATTGATACGAACATCGTAAATCATTCTGGAGATATAGCAATGACTGCAGGAGCCTCAACTCCCGAAGACGTAGTTCAAGCTTGCATTCGAAAGCTATCATCACTTATCCCTGGTTTACAAGTGGAAAATGATATATTTGCTGTAGAGGATGTCGTATTTCAATTACCAAAAGAACTCCGTTGTTCTTAGGTCTTTAGGCTTACTTGCCAAGTTTTTCTCGAGATTGCTTTATAGAGTCTTCTTCTCGTTCAGAGAGGGTATTTACCTTTTTAGTTCTCTGTATTTGAAATATCCTAGATTATTTTTTTATGATCTTGGTAAGTATGTCTATTCTTTAAGGCATTGCCCTTATGCAAAGCTCGGTCGCTTGCCAGGAGCCTCTTTATTGAAAGAAGGAAACGTCTACGGAGAGACTCCATGGTCTGTTCTTGCAAAGATCTGTCAGGCTTTTGATATTACTTCTCAAGACGTTCTCTATGATTTGGGATGCGGCCTAGGAAAGGTATGTTTTTGGTTCTCTCATGTTGTGCGGTGCCAAGTTATAGGGATTGATAATCAACCCCACTTCATTCGTTTTTCTTCAAACATGCACCGCAAGCTCTCTTCAGGATTCGCGTTATTCGATACTGAAGAGTTTAAGAACGTAGTTCTCTCACAAGCTTCTTATGTCTATTTTTATGGTTCTTCGTTTTCACGACGCCTGTTAAATGAGATCATTCTTAAATTATCGGAGATGGCTCCAGGAAGTGTAGTCATTAGTATTTCCTTCCCTTTAGACTCTTTCTCAAGGGGGAAGGAATGTTTCTTTACTGAAAAGAGCTGCTCGGTGCGCTTCCCTTGGGGAAAGACAATAGCATATAAAAATATTCGAAAAGGCTCTTAATTCTACTGATACAGACTGCGAGCAGCGTCATGTTCTGTTTGGAGAATGTTCAGAAGGAAATTGTCCATACTTTTCCAGTTGTCTTTGACTTCCTCAATGGTACGTGTGACTTCATCCTGTCTCATTCTGAAGACTTCTTTTCTGTACTCAGCAACAGCTCGTACAGCACTCTCTGATAACTCATGTACTTTAGAAGCGGCTTCAGTAAGTTGTGATAGAGAGGTGAAAACTTTTCCTATTCCTTTAAAGAAGGTTTTCGCAGTCGCATCTTTGAATCTTCCAGAAATCCTTTGGACAAACCCTAAAATGCTATCTCCGGAAATTTCTCCAACCATAGGAGCAATCGCTCCTAAAATACCTAACGTTGCTGTCGCGATCCCTAGCCAGCGGGCGTATTTAGCTTGACGTGAATAACTCGCCGCCAATTCATGAGCTTCCCTTTCCATGAGCTCTCTTTCTTCAAGACGTGTCATTGTGTCGTTAGCTCTACTTTTGAGCATCAACTTCATTAGCTCTGTACATATTCTAAGGACATCAAGGTTGGTCACACGCTTTCCTGCAAGCACGCTTAGCTGTGATTCAGACAAAGCAAACTCCACAATAGGATCAGGAATAATAGGAGTATAAGACTCGTACACCTGGTTCGAACTTGAAGTCTGTTGTAGAGATTCCACAGTGCACCATGGTGTCTTTTTCTTGCCTTCTTCTTGCTCTTGTTCTTGCTCGTATCCTTCTTGTTGCCTTTGATCTCGATGTTCTTCATCTTTTTGTTGGCTTTTTGTAGAGGATAGTGCTTGAGGTACTTCCTTATGTAAGGTGCTATAGAGTGACATCGGACTAAGAGTCGCATCAGACTTAGTTTGTGTGTGTTTTTGTGTCTCTGCCGACTTGGTGCTTTGTGAGACTTTTTCTTTAGCACTATGTTCTTTTATGGTGCTGCTAGAATAGGACCTTACATGAAATTGTGCTTGGCTTTGAGAAGCGCTTGCTTCTTGTTGCTCTTGTGCTTTTGGTGTTTGGACAGACACTGTGAACGTTTTGTCCACACTGGAGTCTCCTTCAGGAGCTTTGCATGAGAAAAACGGAAAGGAAGACGAGGTTGTTTCTGTTGATGCTTTCCCTGTGGAATTCGAAGATGTGGATTGCTGCGCTAAGGGATTTCTATGTGAAGCTAAGCTAGTCTGCTGCGATTGTCCTGGTTTTAGGTTCGGCAGAGATGTTGATCGCATTAATATGCCATTTTTTACTAGAAATTGCTCTTCTTGTAATGGTTTTTCCTTGGGAGGCAGTGCTTGTGTCAAAGCACATTCCGATTGTGTTAAAATCCCAAAACATAGCTCGGAAGTTGCTCTCAGCATCGCATATTGCTCTCCTGCAGGGAGAGCTACTTGTACTTCTGCAGCAACAACAGCTTCTTCAGTGGCATTTCCATCTACAAAAATATCAAACTCTCCTTCAGGAGGAGGAGTCGATATGGATTGGTAAGATACAGTCATAATATTTCTTCTGTGGATTTATCCTCTTAAGGAGTGGAGATACACTTGATCTAGTTCACGCATGTAATTTAAGATTCTTGAAAGGGCTTCGAAAGAACTCTCCATGTTATCTAAAAGTTCTTGAGAACGTTCGTAATGATCGTCCCTATCAAAACTTTTCAATTCAATGTCGAGTTGGATTTTAGTGAGTTTTCCTTTGAGTTTATAGATTTCTGCTTGAGAAAACAGTATAGCGCATCTTAAAGCAGCCATCGTAGATTCTATCGCGGGTTGGATTCCTTTAATAGCTCCTTCTATAATAGGGGAAAAACCTAAATTTTCTACTTTTAATGTGCATATGGAGAGAATGACAGGGGTTAAATAGACGACCCACTGGATTATGGTTATAATTTTTCGTCTTAGTTCTTCATTTTTTATAGGCAGATGTTTTTCTAGCCAATCCCAGAACTTTAGTTTCTCTAAACACTTGATAACAAGAGAAATTAGCCCTGCAAAAAAACCTGCAAAAGCAAAGATACCGCCTCCACTCAAGATAGCAACAATGCCGATCCCTATAGAAACAAACGGAGCTAGCCAACCGATAATGTCAGAAAGAGATCCCCATAATCTTTCTCGTTTTTCTTTCTCGATGCTGACCTTGATAGTCTCGATTCTCTTTTCATGTAGAGCATCGAGCTCTCGTTGTGTCGACTCCACGGAATCTTTGTGGCATCCATACGAAGAAAAGTCTGAAAGAATCCCTTGTTTTGTGAGTAGATAGCTCAATGTAAACACTCCTATGCTTGGAGGAGGAATTACAGGAACAGCTTGTGCTGCTTTGGCTATTCTATTTTTACGTGATGTATCTTGTTGGAAAGGGGATTTCTTTTGTTTTTGATTGGAATCCTGATCCTGAGAAAAGAGGTCTTTACAGAGATCTTTTATCTGAACTTTGGTTTCTATTTTTTTCTCAGAACTCTGCTGGTTTGCATAGGTTTCACTGCGCTCTTCTCTTCGTGATTGGAGGAGTTCTTGCTGTTCACTATCTAGGCTTTGAGAATATAGCGAGTCAACGGTTCCAAACAACTTGAGATGTTGTTGTAGGTGCAGCGTATCAAAATTTTTGCAAGAGCCTTCTTGTTTAGAACTCAGGTTTTTATCTAGAGCCTTCTCTGAAGTTTTCTCCGGAGATTTTGGCATAGTCAGTTCTTGCATCAGAGCTTTACTTGCTTCTGTGCTATTTTTTTGAGAAAAAAGATTCCAAGGAGATGAAGTTTGAGCTTGCGATGTGTTGTGAAGTTGAGATTCGAAAGAGCTGCCGAAACGCAAGATTCTCTCTCTTGGTGTTGCAATAATGAATGTTTTATGATGGGTGATAGGAGGCTCAGACTTACATTGTGACTGAAATTTCTGAGTGAAAAACTTGGGAAGAGACTTTTGAGCTTCTTGAGGCGCTACAGTGATAGAATAGCTAATCTTAGGAACCGAAGATTCTTGTGACCTAGGAGCATCAGGGATATAAGGATCTTGATTGAGAAGAACCTCACTTGCTTGAGATAACCAAGAGGACATAGTTGAGTTTCCACATTATTTATGTTTTCGAATATCTAGAATTTCTTCTTTCAATTCATTATAGAGGGGCTTGTGTTGTGCACGTACCCACGCCATTTCTAAAGCTTTTTCAGCTTCTTCATGTTCATTTGTAAGAGTATAGCATATGTAGGCATAGTAATGAGGATAGGGATCTTTATCTCGAAGGACTGCAGTGACTCCATAGGCATGCAAAGCTTGTGAATATTGTTCGGACATATGTAGAGAGGCACCTAAAGAAAACCAAAACTTAGAGACAAAAGGATTGAAGAAAACTAACCAGCGAAAAACGGTGATGCTTTTAGCATAGTCTTTGTCGAGATAGGCGTGATAACCCTCTTTATATACTTTTTCAAGATCCTCGGAGGATATCTTGAAGATCTTTTGGTAGGTATCTAAAGCTATATTTTTATCCGGGACATATCCTTCCAAATAGCTTTCCAAATCATCTGGGAAAGGGAAGTCTTCCTTGGAAGATGCAGCGATTTTTTCTAGTAAATAATTTAAATGTGACATTAGGGGCGTAGGTTGTAAATGAAGGTGTCCATAAGTTCTTTCAATAACTTCAATACATTAGAGCGCGCTTGATGACATTGAGAAATCTCTTGGAGGTGCCTTTGCATGTCCGTCCTTTCCATTTGAGTGATTTTCTCCATATTCTCTTTGCGCATTTGGACATTCTCTTTTAGAAGTCTTTTTTCCTCTTCTGTCCAAGTATATTTTTCTTTGTCTATAGTGACTCCAATCTCTTTAGCTCGATTTAAAAGAGCTTTCATCTCTTCATTTTCACTCCAATCAATGTCTTTCTTTTCATTATTGATCTTAGAGATAAGGACTGTGAGTGTGTCTACATCATCGGTACGTTGTTTGACTCGCATGTAGAGTTCATTAGCTTCGGCTTCGGCTTGGCCTAAGATTCTTGCCATGAGCTTCATGAACCTTAAGAACACATTTTCTACTTTTGGAGTTTGTATAGGCCCGTGTATTGAAGAGCCTACAGATAACGGATTCTTACTAGGGATGAATCTGCTAAACACAGACATTGGAGAAGGTAGCTTCTTTTTGAATGTCGTTTCTTTTTTAGAAGTTTCTTCAGCAGGAGGTCGCATTTGATCTGAGAAGATTAAAGCGGCAATATCTAGATTTTCTCCGGGTTCCTCAGCGACTGCCTCTACACCGAGACCACGTTTCTTCTTTTTCTTTTTAGATTCAGCGTCTTCTTCCTGATCGTGCTTTCTGTCGTGCTGCTCTCTTTGTTGGCGATCTTGATCGCGTTCTTTATAGAGTTCATGAGATTTTGAGGTCGTCAGGGCCTCTTTTTGTTTCTCTGCAGAGAACTGGGATAGAGGAGAGAAGGAGCTTGCTTTTTGTTGTTCTAATAGTGTTCTTTCTGGCGCACTTTCTTGCGGAGGTAAGGATCTCTGAGAACTTGAGCTTGCCTGAGATAAGGAAGCGCGAGCTTGTGTCTCAGGTGACGGTGCTTCGCTGTGTTTTCTTACAGCAGAGTCTTTTGGTGTTTGAAGAGCTTGCTGTTGTTTAGAATCAGAAATTTCAGGTTTTAAGGAGCGTGGGGAGAGAGCAGATTGTTTACTGCTGCTTTGTTGAGGGAGGGTCTGCTCACTCCTACTTTGCGTTTGTGTTTCTTGTGGTTCACTTGTGATTGTCTCTGCATGTTCCAATTGCACTAGCAAGTCAACAACTTGGATTTCTAATTCTACAACTTCAGGAGGGAGGAAGAGGAGTTGATGAACATTTGTGCTTTGTAAGAGCAGTTCTTGTTGGGTCGCAAGAATGATTTGTCCTAAAGCTAAGCTAATTAAAGCATCTGTAGAAGAGCTTCCTTCTAGCGCTGTACAAGAGACTAAGACTTCACCTGTTGCAGTCTTTAATATTCCAGAGGCTGTGGAAACTGTTGAGCTGTCTTCTTTTAGAGTTATATTTGCAGAGGGAACTGCAGAAGGAACAGGCATATTCATGATTTGTAATTTGAGTGCGTAGAAAAAAAAGGAAAATTAGCTAAAACATCATTTTCCTGCAAGTTTGATTGTAAGCGGTTTAGAGGGAAAGAGAAAATAAAACAAAAATCCAAGGGTTTTTGTTTGCAAAAAACACTCTAACTATAGAGAATAAATGGGTCAGTTTCATGTCTTTGACAAAGATGCTCTGCCCAGGTGGTGAAATTGGTAGACACGCTGGATTTAGGATCCAGTGCTTTCGGGCATGTAGGTTCAAGTCCTATCCTGGGCATCTCCTTTTCTAATCTCTTTAAATCCACCTAAAATTTGCTATTCGTAGTAAAATAAAATCTAAGGGTTAGATTTTTTAGAGATCTTTATTATGAAGAAAGTCGTAACACTATCCATTATATTTTTCGCAACGTATTGTGCATCAGAGCTTAGTGCTGTAACTGTAGTGGCTGTGCCTTTATCAGAGGCTCCAGGGAAGATTCAAGTTCGTCCCGTCGTTGGTCTGCAATTTCAAGAAGAACAGGGTTCTGTGCCCTATAGTTTTTATTATCCTTATGACTATGGGTATTACTATCCAGAGACTTATGGCTATACTAAAAATACAGGTCAAGAAAGTCGCGAATGTTATACCCGATTTGAAGATGGCACAATTTTTTATGAATGCGATTAGAGATTCCTGGGGTGATGGGCAAGAAACTTCTCGATTAGAGAATCCGCGGCTACGTGAGTATACACTTCTGTAGAGGCGATGCGTGCGTGACCTAACATCTCTTGAATGACGCGTAGGTCTGCCTTATTGTCTAATAGATGTGTAGCAAAGGCGTGTCGTAAGGAGTGGGGAGATACGGGCTTTGAGGTCACTTGCTTTGCGTAATTGTGAATACGGCGCCACACACAAGAGCGTTCGAGCTTGTGTCCCCGGGTAGAGAGGAAAAGATGATCTTCGTGAGGATTCTTTTTCTGGTATTGGTCTCGGAAAGGACAAAGGTACGCATCGATAGCTTCTCTTGCTCGAGATCCCAGAGGCACCAGTCGGGTTTTAGAACCTTTCCCGGTGACGCGGATGCAATCATCAGAGACATGGCCTAAACGTAGGTCACAAAGTTCAGAAACCCGGACACCAGTTGAATATAGTGTGTGGAGAATGGCTGTATCACGAAAGGCTAGGTGTCGGGGGTTTTTCTCCATTTGGAGAGGAACCGCAAGTAGAGCATCGACTTCTTGAGGAGTCAGTACTGAAGGAAGGCGTTTCCATATTTTTGGGTGCTCTATTATTGGGGGATAGGGAAGAAGTTGCTGATCTTTTAAGAAGAGAAAAAATACTTTTAAAGCAATGAGCCTACGCGCTAACGTAGTCTCTGCTTCTTTACGTCTATATAGTTCTTCAGCAAAGATATATACGCTGTTTTGTGAAATATCTTGGGGGGAGCTAATGGCACTTATGGTAAGGAAGGAAGAGATGTCTTGGCGGTAAGCCGCTATAGATTGTTGGCAAAGGCCGCGATCTACAGATAAAAACAATGAGAATTGTTCTAGAATCGTTGTGTGAAACTGAGTCGAGGGCATAGTCATACTCGCTAACGAATGTAACTTTAGTATAGGGAGCGGAGCAATTTTCAAGCTACAGAGAGAAAACCATGGAAAGAAAAAGATTTATAGATTGCGATTCAACAAAGATACTCCAAGAGCTTGCTTTAAATCCCCTAGACCTAACAGCTCCCGGGGTTTTATCTGCAGAGAGGATCAAGAAGTTTTCTTTGCTAGGAGGGGGATTTACCTTTAGCTTTGCTACCGAGCGTTTGGACGATGCTATTTTAGCTGCATTGATCTCATTAGCAGAAGAAAGGGGATTGCATGAGTCTATGTTAGCGATGCAGCAGGGGCAGGTCGTGAACTATATTGAAGGGTTTCCAAGTGAAATGCGACCTGCTCTGCACACTGCAACTCGGGCATGGGTAACCGACAGTTCATTTACAGGAGAAGCTGAAGATATCGCCGTAAGATCTCGGGTGGAGGCGCAACGGCTTAAGGATTTTTTAACCAAAGTGCGCAGCCAGTTCACGACCATAGTGCAGATAGGAATCGGAGGGTCGGAGCTAGGCCCTAAGGCACTCTATCGGGCCCTTCGTGCGTACTGCCCTACAGATAAGCACGTACATTTCATATCCAATATAGATCCTGACAATGGCGCCGAGGTGTTAGATACCATAGATTGTGCTAAGGCTTTGGTAGTTGTAGTATCGAAGTCAGGGACTACAATAGAGACTGCAGTGAATGAGGCCTTTTTTGCAGATTATTTCGCGAAGAAGGGCTTGTCATTTAAGGATCATTTTATAGCAGTCACTTGTGAAGGCAGTCCTATGGATGATACGGGTAAGTATCTAGAGGTCTTTCACCTTTGGGAGAGCATCGGAGGAAGATTTTCCTCTACCTCTATGGTTGGAGGTGTTGTTTTAGGTTTTGCTTATGGCTTTGAGGTTTTTTTGCAATTACTTCAAGGAGCCTCAGCTATGGATCAAATTGCTTTGCAACCGAACGCTAGGGAGAATCTCCCTATGCTTTCAGCTTTGATTAGCATTTGGAATCGAAATTTCTTAGGCTATCCCACAGAAGCTGTCATTCCTTATTCTTCAGGTTTGGAGTTTTTCCCAGCGCATTTGCAGCAGTGTTGCATGGAATCTAACGGGAAAAGCATTGCCCAAGATGGTAGAAGGGTAGGATTTTCTACGAGCCCTGTCATTTGGGGTGAGCCGGGAACCAACGGACAGCATTCTTTTTTCCAATGCCTTCATCAGGGTACAGACATTATTCCTGTAGAGTTTATAGGTTTTGAAAAGAGCCAAAAGGGTGAGGATATCTCATTTCAAGGAACTACATCTTCACAAAAGCTTTTTGCCAATATGATTGCTCAGGCGATTGCCTTAGCATGTGGCTCTGAAAATACAAATCCGAATAAGAATTTTGATGGAAACCGTCCTTCTTCGGTTTTAGTGTCTAGCCAGCTGAATCCGTATTCTCTTGGGGAATTACTTTCTTACTATGAGAATAAAATCGTATTTCAAGGGTTCTGTTGGGGGATTAATTCTTTTGATCAGGAAGGGGTCTCCTTGGGTAAGGCATTGGCAAACCGTGTTTTAGAGTTGCTTGAGGGGGCGGATGCTTCCAATTTCCCTGAAGCTGCATCGTTGTTAACGCTTTTTAACATCAAGTTTAGGTAAAAATTACACTATCCTTTCATAAGTCTACCTCAGAGAGAGGTTTTTCTTAAGGTTCTTTATTGTCCGTCTGTGATATAATGCTCCTTTGGATTTGGAAAAATTTGTGAGGATAGGATGTTTTTCATTGCAGTACGCTCTCGTGGATTTTTAGATATTCATGGTATTTTAGCCGCTCGTAAGGGTAAGCAAGTAGTGAAATCTACTGCGGGCGCATGGATAGGGTCTCGTGGCGCCGTATTCTACAGCCTGGTTTCGTAATTTTAAATAAAATATTCCGTATCTTTGTTGAAATATGCCAGGTTCTGTGTCATCACCTCCTTTGTCTCCTGTAATTGTCCGTGAAAGGGTCCCATCCTCTTCAGGATCCGACCTCATACAGCCTCATGCTGTTTTAAAGATCTCCATCCTAATTTTTGCGCTTGTGACAATTTTAGGAATTGTTCTTGTAGTGTCTAGTGCTTTAGGAGCTCTTCCTAGTTTAGTTTTGACGGTTTCTGGTTGTATTGCAATAGCTGTAGGCCTGATTGGTTTAGGGATTCTTGTGACACGGCTGATTCTCTCTACGATCAGAAAAGTAGATGCCATGGGTTATGATGCTGCGGTCAAAGAAGAGCAGTATTTGTCACGTATCAGAGAATTAGAGTCTGAAAATAGAGAGATTAGAGATAGAAATCGTGCTGTCGAAGATCAGTGTGCCCATTTATCCGAAGAGAACAAGGACCTTAGGGATCCCGAATATCTACATGGAATGACTGAAAGGCTCATTGCGAGCTTAGAAATAGAGAATCAAGCTCTCGTAGCTGAGAACATTCTTCTCAAAGACTGGAATGCAAGCCTATCTAGAGATTTCCGCGCATATAAGCAAAAATTTCCTCTTGGGGCATTAGAACCCTGGAAAGAAGATATTGCATGTATCATGGAACAAAATCTCTTTTTAAAACCGGAATGTATCGCGATGGTTAAGTCTCTTCCATTAGAGACGCAACGGCTGTTTTTATATCCAAAAGGATTTCAGTCTTTAGTTAATCGATTTGCTCCGCGGTCTCGCTTTTTCCAGACTCCAAAGTATGAATATAACAGTAGGAATGAAAATGAGGACGGAAAGGTAGCCGCAGTGTGCGCCCGTTTGAAAAAAGAATTCTTCAGTGCTGTTTTAGGAGCCTGTAGTTACGAAGAACTAGGGGGCATTTGTGAAAGAGCAGTAGCACTTAAAGAGACGTTGCCATTGCCTGAAGCTGTCTATGATACCCTAGTTCAGGAGTTCCCAAATCTTCTTACTGCTGAGAGTTTATGGAAAGAATGGTGCTTCTATTCCTATCCCTACCTTCGTCCCTATCTTTCTGTGGATTACTGTAAGAGGTTATTTGTACAACTTTTTGAGGAACTCTGCCTAAAGCTTTTTACAACGGGATCTCCAGAAGACCAAGCTTTGGTTCGCCTTTTCTCTTACTATAGGAATCATATTCCCGCAGTCTTGGCCTCATTTGGTTTGCCCCCGCCTGAGACAGGGGGGTCTGTATTTGTATTGCTACCAAAACAAGAAAACCTTCTTTGGAGTCAAATTGAGGTGCTGGCTACAAGGTATCTCAAAGATACCTTCGTGAGAAACTCAGAATGGACGGGCTCTTTCGAGATGATGTTTTCTTATAACGAGATGTGTAAGGAGATCTCCGAAGGAAGGATTCGTTTTGCTGAAGACTATGAAACGAGGCATTCCGAAGAATTCCCTCCTTCCCCTCTCTCTGAAGAAGGAGAGGGCGAAGAATTCCTTCCTCCTTGCTCTGAAGAAGAGGTTTCGGTTCTTGAGCGCCCAGATCTAGATGTAGACTCTATGTGGGTCTGGCATCCGCCGGTCCCTAAGGGACCTCTTTAATCACCTAGAGTTCTATTTTCAGAATCTTCATAGTAGTAATTTTCCTAAGATATAAGGTCTTAAATGAGTTCTAGAGGTTTTAGGATCTTTTTGGAGAGCTTGTTGTGGGTTTAAAATCTTGATAAGAAGATATCCTAGTGTTTAGAAACCCAAAAATTTAGGGTTTGATGAATTGGAGTCTCGAAACGACTTTTTTTTCAATTTCTTGTTTTGTTTCTACTTAAAGACTATAGTGATTTTTTTTGAAGGGGGTGCGTATGGCATTCAAAGAGGTCGTTCGTGTTGCTGTCACAGGAGGCAAAGGGCAGATTGCGTATAATTTTTTATTTGCATTAGCCCATGGAGATGTTTTTGGAGTGGATCGTGGTGTAGATTTACGGATCTATGATGTGCCGGGTACAGAGAGAGCTCTCTCAGGGGTGCGTATGGAGCTCGATGACGGTGCATATCCTCTTTTACATCGTCTGCGTGTGACGACATCGTTAAACGACGCTTTTGATGGTATCGATGCGGCGTTTCTGATAGGTGCTGTGCCTCGTGGACCCGGTATGGAGCGAGGAGATCTTTTAAAGCAAAATGGTCAGATCTTTTCGTTACAGGGGGCCGCTTTAAATACAGCAGCAAAAAGAGATGCTAAGATTTTTGTTGTAGGGAACCCTGTCAATACGAATTGCTGGATTGCTATGAAACATGCTCCCAGATTGCATCGGAAAAATTTCCATGCGATGTTACGCTTGGATCAGAATCGCATGCATAGCATGCTCGCTCATCGTGCTGAGGTTCCTCTAGAGGAGGTCTCCCGTGTTGTCATCTGGGGAAATCATTCTGCAAAGCAGGTTCCTGACTTCACACAAGCACGTATCTCAGGGAAACCCGCAGCCGAGGTTATCGGAGATCGAGATTGGTTGGAAAACATTTTAGTACACTCCGTGCAGAATCGTGGAAGCGCTGTAATTGAAGCAAGAGGGAAATCTTCGGCAGCATCCGCATCTCGAGCACTTGCCGAGGCCGCGCGATCTATTTTTTGTCCTAAAAGTGACGAGTGGTTTTCTTCTGGAGTGTGTTCGGATCATAATCCTTATGGTATTCCTGAAGACTTGATTTTTGGTTTTCCATGTCGTATGTTGCCTTCTGGAGATTATGAAATCATTCCTGGATTGCCTTGGGAGCCTTTTATCAGAAATAAGATTCAAATTTCCCTGGATGAAATTGCTCAGGAAAAAGCTAGCGTGTCTTCGTTATAAGCACAATGTTGTGGGGAGTAAGTATGAGACAATCATTCGATGAATTAAGTCAAAATGCATTTAAAAATATTTTTAATAAACAGAGGTTCTGCTTTATTTTCTGCAGTCTCTGTTGCTTTGGTTTTGTGTTTGCATTGTTTCTGAAGCTCTGCTCACGGCTGGCTCCTGAAATTTCTTTGTCGACATTAGGTTTGGGAGCTTTTTTCTGTGCCTTTAGTGTGATTTGCGCTTCAGCGATTATCGTGCAATTTTTATTGCATAAGGAGTCTCAAGGAGAAACGAGTAAGCTCTGCTGTGCTATTAAGAACACCTGGTCTTCCTTATGGCTTTCTCTTCTTGTATCGATGCCGTTCTTCATTGCTATGGTCGCCGTAGTCACTGTAGCTATGCTCTCTTCTTTTTTAGGATCTCTTCCTTGGGTGGGTAAGTTATTCCATACAGTGTTGATTTTCATTCCTTATCTATCGGCAACGGCACTGATTTTACTTTTTTTAGGTTCTTTTAGCTGTTTGTTTTTCTGCATTCCGGTTCTCCATAATCAAGAGTCTATAGACTATAGGAAATTGCTAGAGTGTTTTCGTGGGAATATCCTTCGGCAGTTTATAGGGGTGGTGATTGCTTTGGTTCCTTTAGCCCTATGCAGTTGGTTAGCTTTAGATTCTTTTTATTTGATGACACATCTTGTTGAAATTGCAGATATACATACCTGGTCATTTCTAGCTCAGATGTTTGTGCTTATTGTTCCTATTGCTTTGATTTTAACTCCTGCGGTTTCCTTCTTCTTTAACTTTTCTTTTAGCTTTTACCTTGCAAAGCAAGAAGAAGAGAAAGCCCTTGTTAAATAGTAAATAGAAATTCTTTAGCAATATAAGCTGTAGATTTTCGTAGAACTGCCTGAGCGAGCATGTCTCCTGTAATCCCGTGATACAGGAGTCCTTTCGACCCGAGTCCTCCTAAGAACCAGAGTTTTTCCCTAATCCTAGAGATGACAGGAAGACGTGATTTGCTAGAAGAGCGCATGCCAGCATAACAGTGCAGGACTTGAGCATCTTTAAGTCCTGGAAATAGCGAGAGCACAGGAGGCATGATTTCCTGATAGGCAATAGCGGGATCAGGAGTCTCTTCGGGTTGGTTGTGTTCGAAAGTCGCCCCTAAAATGCAGGTATTCTTTTGTGTATTGGCGACCATATATTTATGAGCATTGATACTGAATGAGAGCATGGCAAGATCTTTAGGCCAACTGATCTCCAGCAACTGTCCTTTTACTTTATTTACCGGCATGTCTTTAAGTTCAGGAAGAATCGAGGCGTTGGCTCCTGGAGTCACTATGATATGATCATAGAACTCTTCAATATCGGCAAGGTCCTCAATGAGCTCATCATAGAATTGTGTCCCTAATTTCATGCAGGCGTCAGCCAATCCCTGAATATAGAGATCATTATTTAGAGTTACCCCACTCTTTATGAATAGTGCTCCGAGATTTGGGGGGATGACCATACTGGGAATGGAGATTTCGCAACGAGCCTTCTCCCACCATTCGACTTCTTTGGGGAATTCTTCAACACGCTCCGTGAATAGCTGAGCTTGATCCTCGTCAATTGCCGGTCTTAAGATCCCTTGAGAAATCACAATAGGTACGTTGAGGGCTTTACTAGCTTCTGTGATTAACGCGTGTGTAGCATTGATTCCTTGATCTGCCAGGGGAGGCTTGAGAGCTTTTTTCCCCGTGAAAGCATGGAGGAGTCCTGAAGACATTCCAGAGGCTCCTTCTCCTAAGGGAATAGGATCAAAGAGATCGATAGTTGCAGTCCCCTGGGAGTGGAGAAGCAGATGCCAAGTTACAGAGAGTCCTGCATATCCTGCTCCTAAAACGGCTATACGCATAAAGTGTACCTTAAATCAAGTATCGTTACATAGACCTTGTCTTGAGAATAAGAGAATAAGGGATAAAAGAACAGGGGGGAATCTCTCTGATTGGGAGATAAAAATGTAGAAGATGAAAACCTGATTCTTAAGGGTGAATTTTTTACTATAGAGAAGAGAATTAGGGAGACCCCCACGGCATAAGCCGTGGGGAAGGATGAAAGTTTAATTAAATTTTGATTCTTCCTGTTGAGAATAGGAAGATCGCTGTCAGCGCAAGAAGGCCTATGAAAGTCATTCCTACAATTTCTTTTTTAGCAAAGAATGTCTTAGCATTTTTCTTCTTTTTCCCTGCGTCTATATAGAAGGGGATGCCAAGAGCTAAAAGAACTAAGGCCATAAAGAGGTATTTTAGACCTCCTGCATAGATAAGCCATAGAGAGTAAACCACTCCCAGGATACCAGTTATCATTGCCAAAGGGGCTTTAATAGACCCTTTTTTAGGATATGTTTTGCTTTTGCTAAGTTTAAAGAGAAAGGCAGCACTCGCTAGATACGCAGGGAGAACCATGACCCCCGTGATGCTGAGCATAGTATTCCAAGCATTCGAAGAAAAGTAAACAAGGAGCATGGCGAGCTGCATCACAGAGCTCGTAATGTATAGGGAGACGCTGGGAGATTTCTCTTTATTTTCTATAGTGAAGATCTCAGGGAAGGTGCCATTTTTAGCTGCTGAGAAGGGGATTTCTGCAACGATGATCGTCCAGGATAACCAGCTAGATAAAACAGCAATAATCAGGCCGACATTCATGAGCACTTCTCCCCATTTCCCTACGAGGATGTCGAGGACACCAGCTGTAGAGGGATTGGGGATGTTCGCTAGTTGATGTTGGAAGAGCGAGCCAAAAGGTAATAAAGAAAATAAGATGTAGATTGTTAGGCAACCTAAAAATCCTAAGACTGTAGCTTGCCCTACAGAGAGAGGATTTTTTGCTCGTCCAGACATCACCACGGCACCTTCGATTCCTATAAATGCCCATAGGGTGACCAACATAGTCCCTTTAAGTTGTGAACTTACGGATCCTAAACTCGGTTGGGCTTTTGTTACGGCATGTCCCCAAAAATCTGTTTTGAAAACAGCGAGCTTGAAGAAGAACGCAGTCAGGATAATGAAGATGATTAGAGGGATGATTTTAAATATAGTTCCGATGACGTTGATTATCGATGCTTGACGGATTCCTTTCAGAACTATGAAGTTGAACACCCAGATAAGAATGGAGCCTCCTAAAATAGCAGGTAGGGTATTTCCTCCTTGGAAGTAGGGAGGGAAGAAGTAGTTTAGAGCATCCATAGTAATTACGGCATATCCCACATTACCGAAGATTTGACAAAGCCAATATCCCCAGCCGATGGTGAATCCTATGTAGGGGCCGAAACCTTCTCTACTGTACATGTAGATCCCTTCCTTAAGGTCGGGACGTATTGTAGAGAGGATCCTAAACGTATTTGCGATAAAGAACATGCCGAAGCCAGTGAGTATCCAAGATAGGATTACGGCACCAGCTCCTGCTGTCGCTGCCATGTTTTGGGGGAGGCTGAAAATCCCTCCCCCAATTATGGAACTGACTACCATACCCGCAAGGGCTATGGTCCCTAAATTTTTTGAGGATTTAGTCCTTGAGGTCATGAAAGTCTCCTTAATTTACCTTAGCTGGTTCAGCATTTTCGAAATTTAGGAATCCTAATGCAGTTAAGCAAAAACCGAATTTTTGTTTGATGTTGATGTAATTATGGAAGAATTGGAATTCGCTATGCTTTGCTATAGAGCGTAGGTCAAGTTCGTGTTGTAGGGATTTTTTCAACCACATTTTAGCATGGGTTTCTGCAATTTCGTCATTTATCCATGTAGGGAAGAATTCAACATATTCTGCTGCCCATCCGCCAATAAGCTCTCCATTTTTATCTTTACCCCAGCAAATGCCGATTCCGGTGGCGATCGCATGGGTTCCGTCAGAGAGAGCAGCACCACGACCCGCCATGATTACTTCAAGGACAGCGCCGTGTTTGAAAGATTTTACACAGGTATCTACAGGAACGATATTCCCAAAGAGCTCTTTAGGAAGTACAGATGTATAAGGGACGATATTAAAATTTTCGATTTTTGCTTGTAGAAGAGCAGAATCGTAGCAGAAAGTTTCAAAGGGTTGTGGGGGCATACCGTCATCAGATTCACCAATGCCCCCTGTATGGAATGCTAGCGTGGGATAACGAGTTCCGTAAGCCATAAGTTACTCCTAAATAATATTGGTGTGGTTTTGTTATAAGGAAAGATTTGCACGCAGGCCATACACTTGAGAGGTTCTCCTCTCTGGGCGTAACGCTGGGTGGATATAGAGTTGGAAATCTGGAGTTAGAGATATATAAGGTCCAAAGCCAATAGTAGCGAAAGCTTCCATAACAGACTCATAACGTCGTAGCTTGTTCACATTGGAAATCGCTTTAGCATTTACCTTATTTGTAGCAAATCCTATGCCAAGAAGATCTTGAGAGTGGCGGTTTAAGGGATTCTCAGAGACAAGACCTAAAACATACGAACGGTTTATGGGGAGTGCTGTTCCCGTAGCTCCGTTGATTCTTCCGAATAGATAGAGCTTTTCATGAATATGTTGAGCAGCATTCAGGGACCATCCTGTGACCTGGGAGTTTTGCTCAGGAACTTTGCGTGTGCTATAGAGCAATACAGAGTACTGTCCATCTCCACACGAAGGTTTTGGAGTCCAGGAGGCGTAGCCGTAAAAGTTGTATTTGCTTTTTGTCAGATTATAAATCGAAAAGTTGGTTCCATCAATATTATAGGAATCTTGAAAACCTAGTTGAACCTTGATTTCAGAATTTGGAGTGAACTGCAGATAAGCACCTGTACTTCCCAATGAGTAGGTAGCACTTGCGTTTTGTGATAAGGCGTAGCTAATAAACCCAGAGTACTGATCATTATCGTAAAGCGTGCCGTCTATAGCATAGAGGCTGTATTGTCCTATAGCTAGGGTCAAAAAGTCTCCAGGGAAAGTCTGAGAGAAGGTAAGCTGTGCTAGGTTATTTTCTCTATTAGAGTAATCATTCATACTGGAAGCGGTTCCCGCGGCTTGATTGGCGTCAACACCGTTAGTTTGCCAGTAATGTATCAACGTATAGCTAAAGTCTACGATTCCTTGACCTGCTGTTGGAGAATCATAAAGAGTCCAGGTAGTGCTAGGACTGAAGTAGAACTGCCACGAAGGAATCTCTAGGGCTTGCGTTTGGCCAAGAGCTTTGTGAGGGTAAAACCACTGGGGAAGAATACTGAAGTCCAAGGATATCTGAGTATTTGTCGCTTTTTCTACAGATGTTAATAGGTTGGATACGGAAACGCCATCCTTCCAAGGATGTGAACAGAAGATATTAGTAACTGGAGAGAGAAGGCTGTTATGATGTGGAGTTTCCGAAGGGGCGCTTTCTTTTATGGACTCGGGATGTTTTTTTTGAATTCTTGCTTTATAACGATGGTAGTGGCCCGTCGTTTCTTTAGGAGTTTCGGCATAAGAGGAAATTCCAAGAGCGCAGAGTCCTGAAAGTAAAAGAAAACGAAAGGATATCATGAATTCCCCGTAGAAGAAGGCATAGTGTTTTTTTTTGACTCTAAAAAAAAGAATTGTTTTTATGTAGCAAAAATTTTCTTCTGAGGGGAGGAATGCTATGGAATCCACAGTATCAGTCGTTAAGAATTCTCCTGAGTAGTCTTTTTTCTTATTATTCTAAAATTATTTTTTATTGAGATCGAGAACCCACAAAAGTAAACGTCAGGGAGTGCTTATCTTTAAGAAGGATTATTCGTGCATTTGGTGGCGCAGAAGAAGAGCCGCCGCTTCATTGCTGAGTAATTTTTTAGAGTAGTTGTACTGTACTTGTGCAATGTTATCAAAATAGATCGGGGGGTGAAGTTCCTGAGCTTTATAGGTGATTCCGAAATAAGCAATTCCATATTTTTGGCATAGATCACCGATGCGAAGGACATTTTCTTTTTGGTTATCAATATAGATAATCTTAGCGGGTAAGGGGGTGCATATTTCCAAGAAGAGATCGAGTCCCGGTCCTTTGTGGTAGTCTCCAGAAAAAAGAATTCCCGATGTGTAGAGAAGGTTCTTGGGTAGGGGAGCTTGAGGTTGTGGAGCAGTATCTTCTAAGGAGACGTTGAGCATATGAAGTTGCTTTAGGGTAAGATCTTTAGCTGTTTTAGGACGTTCCGTGTAGACAAAGGTTGTCTTTCCTTGCTTCTGGATTTTCTCAATGAGTAGAAAAATAGCAGATTCTATAGGCTGAACGGTTCCCATTTCTTGAATTTCAATCCAGAAAGGAACTACAGCCTCCCAAGCTTCTTGTTCTGGGGTTCCCTGTTTCTGTAACCCCTGGATTGCTTTGCTTTTCCATATAGAATGAGAGAGAGCCTCTCCTCCTTGAAGAAGCGTATCATCAAGATCTAAGATCAGCCAGAAGTTCTCTTCATCATAGAGGATATCACCAGCAACTTCATGAATGGACCTGACCTCGGCATAACGACAAGAAGCATAGAACGACGAGCAGGAGAATAAGAAAGTGAAGAACAACCAGGTTTTCATAACGTACCTTGCAATCTTTTGGACAAGGATAGAGTAAGACAAGTATTTTTTATACTTTTGCCATGAAGTTTTTTACATAGTTTCGGAAAGAGTCACAAGACTCTGGAGTTAGGAAATCTGGGAACCAAAGAGCAAATTGTAGCAGGGCTTGTTCTATGAACATTTCGTAGCCATGGATAATGAGAGAGCCATGTTTTTGAGCACGTTCAAGGTAGGGAGAGGGATGCGGTTTGGTATTGATGTCCATGACTATAGGAGGGAATCTCCAAGGGAAGGTCACTTCCGGAGGGAGACAGTTGATGATTATGTCTATAGTTTTAAAATTCTCTAAGGAGCCTAAGGGATAGGCTTTGCCTTTACAGCAAGTAGCTAAAGCAGCTGCTGAAGAAAGAGTTCTATTGAAGATGTGGAGATTAGCACCTTGCATCGCCAGTGTTGCAGCGATTGCTTTAGCAGCACCTCCAGCACCTACAATGGCAATGTGTTTGTTGTTAACAGAGATATTCTTTTGTTTTAGGAGTTTGGCTACTCCCTCACCGTCTGTATTGTAACCTAGAATTTTCTGATTTCGGAAGACCAGGGTGTTTATAGACTCGCAGAGTTGCGCCGATGCATCAAGAGCATCGACATGGTCGAAGATTGCGGTTTTTAGTGGCATAGTGACACTAAGTCCTGAAAAAGGAAGATCTCGGATCGCAGAGAAAAAGGTGACGACTTCCCCTATAGTAACAGGGAATTTGATATATGTTGCATTGAGAGAAAGCTTAGAGAGTAAGAAGTTGTGGGAGAGGTGACTGATGCTACGGTCTACAGGATCTCCGATGAGTCCGTAAATGTGTGATTTTTCAGATAGCTTCGAGTAGTTATAGGAGAGCAGCTCCTCAAGTTTAGGTTGTCCCGGGGCTACTTGAGGCGCACTGATTCCAGCAGCGTAATTCATAGCGTTGCTGATCAGTGGGGAGAGAACTCTAGAGGGGAGCCCATGGGTTCCCATACAAAGGACTGTAGATGGTTTTGGTAACAGGCGAGCTTTTTTTATATAATTCAGAGCTTCACTGGAGTTCTCTGGGGAGAGTACGATTTTGTAGATCTCAGCGGGAGTTGCAAGCATCTCATTATAGATTGCATCGAGGTCTTCATTTTTGTCTGTATGATAGGAAAGGATGAGCTTTATTTTAGGATGGCTCTTGCGGATGGTTTGAAGGGCGGTCTTAGGAAGACTCACATCGATATCCATCCACTTGGGTTCAAGTTTTGCTAGGGAATATAGTTTTTGAATCCATAGCGCTGTCGACATCTCTTTGTGTTGTCTAAAGGTGAGGATGGGGTTTTGGGCTGTGGTAATGAGGGTATGCAGTTCTTGATCATCAAGTTCGTTTATGAGATCGAGTCGTAGTTCTATAATATCTACAAGGTGTAGAGACTTTAGAATTTGTTGTTTTGCTTCACAAAATGAGGGACCGCTAACAGTGGCGCATAACATGACACTCACTCCATAGTATATCATAGAGAATCTCCATATTTGGAGATGCACAATAGGTACCATTAAAGGGAGCTGCACGACCTAGATGCTCTATCATGATCATTTTTAGTTCGTGTTGAGAAAGATTTTTTTTATCGTATCCTAAAGTGTAGATGATATTTTCAGGACTATACAAGCTGTTGTGGAGATGTTCCGGAACAATAGATTGTAAATCTTTCAAAGTAGAAGGGAGATTAAATCGTTTTAGGAGTCTTTCAAGTTGGTCTATGAGTTGTGGGGTTTTCATAACTCCTTCAGCAAGAGATATTCTTGTTTCTATCATCATACCGACACTTACGGCTTGGCCATGATTTACCGTTCCTTTTGCCAGGGTTTCTATAGCGTGGGCTATGGAGTGACCGAAGTTTAGGATTTTTCTCAGACTTCGGTCATAGGGATCTTCAGCGACAATCGCCGCTTTGATTTGGCAGTTTCTTTTGATGAACTCGTGGAGGATCTGCGATGAAGAAAATAGCATTTTACTATGGCTATTTAGAAATTCCCAGAGATAAGCATCCGCGATGAATCCATGTTTTATTGCTTCTGCAATTCCATGATACCATTCTTCTCTTGGGAGTGTAGAGAGGAACTGAGGACACATCCATACTTCCTTGGGTAAGTAGAATGTCCCCAGTCGATTTTTGATTCCTCGTAAGTTGATTCCATTTTTCCCCCCGATACTCGTATCTACCATTGCGGTGATCGTCGTGGGAATTAGATATAGAGGGAGCCCTCGACAATATGTAGCAGCTAAAAATCCTGTCATATCTAAAACAGTCCCCCCTCCAATTCCAATAATTGAAGATTTCGGAGAGATATTCTGATCTACAAGCTGATATTGTAGAGATATGAATGTTTCCCAGGTTTTGTTAGGTTCTCCAGGAGGAAAGGTTAGGACAATGACTTGATATCCTAACATTTTAATATGGTCTAAGATAGGACCTAGGAGATGCTGTTGTACTGAAACGTCTGTAATAATGACTAAGGGATACGCTGTGGATATAGAAGAGAACAACTTCTTCTGGAAGAAGTTGGATATGAGTTTCACTACATGGGGAGTCGTAATTATTGTCTCTGACATCATAGTTTGGAGCATCGTTGGTATAATACAAGATCTGCAAGAACAAGGTTTATCATAGCCTCAACAACAGGGACAGCGCGTATGGCGACACAAGGATCATGACGTCCTGTTTGAGGTGTCCTATAGGTAGTTTCTTTTTTTGTCTTTGTCACTGTAGCACAGGGTCGCTTTATCGAAGAGGTAGGTTTAAATGCTATGCGCCCTTCTATAGGAACTCCTATAGTTATGCCTCCTAGTGTGCCTCCACAGTTGTTAGACTTCAAGGTAATGTTTTCTCCTTCCATGACGAAGGGATCAGTATATTGTGAACCTCTCATTTGAGCAGAGGCAAACCCTTTTCCTATTTCGAATCCTTTAGCGGCGGGGATGCTCATTAAAGCACTTGCTAAGAGGGCGTGCACTTTCCCAAAGAGGGGTTCCCCTAGAAAGTCGTGGATTGGAGACGTTATGAAAGAAATCACCCCACCTAGAGAATCAGAGTCGTCGTGTAGAGAAGTAAGGATCTCTTGGATTTTCTCATTAGGTAACGGTGAATAGAATGGCGAGGTGTGAATCTTGTGGATGAGCTCGGGGGAGATCTTCAGGTAGTGAGGGAGGGTTAGAGATCCTAACGAGGAGAGGTAGGCTAAAGTAAAAATGTTTTGATTCGCGAGGAATTTCTCTGCAACTACGCCAGCAGCGACGCGACATGCCGTCTCTCGAGCTGAGGAGCGACCTCCTCCGTTAGGATCTACAATTCCGAATTTCTTTTCATAGGTATATTGGGAGTGGCCAGGACGGTAGAGCCTTTCACTGTTTTCATAAGGGGAGCTATCTACGTCAGTATTGAGGATTTGCAGGGATAGGGGAGTGCCTGTGGTCTTTCCTTTATAAACTCCAGAGAGGATTTGCACGATATCGTTTTCTTTGCGCGATGAGGTTCCTGGATTTCCTGGACGACGGCGCTTCATGGCAGGAACAAAATCTGATTCATGGAGCTCGAGTCCTGCGGGACAACCATCGATTACAACTCCGATTGAGGGACCGTGGGATTCTCCCCATGTTGTAAAAGAAAACAAAGAGCCAAAGCTATTTTTCATGACTTTAACAAGGTAATGAGATCTTGAGACGCTTGTTCTAAGGAGCTCTTCGAGGAATGATCTACGTGATCCACGGGAAAAATGTAATCAGCAATTTCTTTCATTCTGTCGATGCGCTCAGTTAAAATCTCGCTTAGAGGTTTTGTTTTCATGGCTTCTTTCAGCCGTTCTGGTAACCCTCGTTTCTCGAGTCTTTCATAAATTAAAGGTAGTTCTACAGAGAGAAATACAAGAGCTCCCCTAGTTTGAATCGCTCGGTAAGAGGCTTCATACATCAAGGTCCCTCCACCAAGGGAGATCAAGGCATCTTCTGGAGGTAAAGTTTCAAGAATACGAGCTTCACATTCACTGAATTTCTGATCCCCATAAGCTTTATAGATCTCTGCAGATGAGGAGTATAGTGCACTGCTGTAGTTGCTTACAATTAAATCATCAAGATCATAAAAAGGAAGGTTTAGAAATTTAGCCAAAGCTTTCCCGAGCGAAGACTTTCCGCTTGTGGGTAGACCACATAGAATAATTGTCATGACATTCCTCAATTCGAGCTTCCATTATATTTAGAGTCTGAACGAAGTTAGGAAAGGTTTTCCTAACGCACGCAGTGTTGTGAATACGACTATCGCCAGAAGCATATAGAGCTGCTATGGTCAAGGCCATGGCAATTCTATGATCATCGTGAGAGTCCAAAACAGCACCGTAGAGGGGACTGGGATTCACCAGTAAGCCATCATGAGTTGGCTGTATGCATGCTCCCATTTTCTGTAGTTCTTCGGTGATTGCAAGAATGCGATCGCTTTCCTTGTCTTTAGCACTGCGTGCATTGTAGAGGTGCGAAGGGGAATCTGCAAAACAACAAAGGACTGTGAGAATGGGAAGAGCATCGATACAACCATCCATATCTATAGAGCCACCAGAGAACGACGAAGGGAATACTAAGATCTCTTCGTTGTCGTACTGTATAGAGGCTCCTAAGTTTTGCATGAGAGAAAAAAAGATTTTGTCTCCTTGGATATCTAAGATGTCCAAGTTACGAAGACGTATCGGTTGGAGTGATTTTGAAAGTAGAGCAGCTGCAGCAATGAAAGCTGCGCTGCTGAAATCACCAGTTACGTGGTAAGAGAAACCTTGAGGATGTGAACTTCCCGGGAAAGAATAGGTAGTATCAGAACAAGAATAGGGAAGATGGAGTTTCTCTAACCACCAGAGACTAAGATCAAACCATGGACGCTCTTTCGGTTCTATGATAGTAAAGGAACAGGGACCTTCGGCTAACGAACATGCTACGGCTAGTGCTGAGGCAAATTGAGAATCACTACCTTCAACATCGCTATAAGCAGAGCGTAACGGTCCTGACATTGTGAAAGGTAGAACGCTTTTATCTGAAGAGAAATGAAACGAAGCTCCAAAGTTTCTCAAGGCTTGAAGTAGAGGGGCCATAGGACGCCGTTGCAACTGTGACGATCCTGTGACGGTGATTTCTTTAGAGAAGACACAGGCAAGGGCAGTCATAAAACGCAACACGATACCAGAATTTCCAGCGTCTATGAGAGTATATTTTGGAAATATAGCCAAGGGATTGCCCACAATTTCCAAAATTTGAGGGAATTTCTTTATAGAAGCTCCCATCTGCTTGCAAGCACAAATCATAGCCTCAGTATCAGGAGAATCTAAATAATTATAAATTATAGATTTTCCCTCGGCAACAGAAGCCCATAGAATGGCTCTTAGAGTATGGGACTTTGAGGAAGGAATGAAGGCGTTCCCATACACAGAAGAAGGTGAAACTTTATAAGTAAGCATTGTAAAGCAAACTTATCTCTTTTTTTTTAGGTAATTTGCCTGACTTCTGATTTGTCGTCTAAGAAAAATTCTAGAACTTTGTAAAAGTCGAGGAAGGATCGAAGATCATTTGTTCTAATCTCTCTACAAACTGCAAGCAAAGCTCCCCTTCGAATTGGCAAGCATAGCCTAAGAGTTCCTCCCCGTGGGGGAGATCTTTAAGTTCACGTTCCATCTCTTGCAGATGGCCTTGCTCTTCTAAGATAATGGATTTTACCGTTATTTTACTTTGAGCTTCTTTCAGAATATCGTGATACAGAGGATAAAGTTCAGAAGCACGAAGTTCGATTGCGTAGGTAACTAAAATATACGCTGCAGTTTTTAACGTTTGTCCCGATAGGGAGTATTCATTTTCCAGTACTCGGCACGTCCTTAAATCTAGAAGATGGAGGTAATATTTTGTAAGTAAGCCTCCCAGAAGATTTTTAGATGTATAGTCAGGGAGAGAAGTCTCTGAGATTCTAGAAATCTGAGTTTTTAGATAGTGACCATGACGAAATTCTTCAGCAGCATGTTTTAAAACTTCTTCCTTTACCTCCGTAGGATGTTCACTTGCGGAGATTTTTTTTGCTCCACTATTTTCTAAAAAGGACAGGGTATTTATCCATTGTGCATGCCAATAGTTGGAAGCTACGATCTCTTTGAGAACGGGCTCCCAACGAGAGGCTGTGTGGATAAAGTGTTTTACTGTGGTTGTAGACATAGGGCATCCTGTAGGTGAGAATAAATAATCCGGAGATCTTCTTCTTGGATACAGTAGGGGGGCAGCACATACAGTGTGTTCCCTAAAGGACGAAGAAGGACTCCACGTTCTAAGAAAAAGCGATTGAGATGGTCTCTATATTGTGAAAAATATCCTGTAGCTTCTGCAGGGTAATCTAGAGCGAGTACCGTGCCCAGAACCTCACACCGTTGCCATAGGGAACCATGAGCTTCTTGAAACTCTTGATGACACCGTTCTATCATTTGCCTTTGTTGTAGGCATTCTGGAGATAGGGTGAGATCCAAAGAAGCGAGGGCAGCACTACAGCCTAAAGGATTTCCTGTGAAGGTATGGCCATGAAGCAGTGCCTTCATCCGATCTTGGGAGACAAAGGCATCATGAATTTCTTTAGTGGTTACTGTCAAGGCTAGAGGGAGATAGCCTCCTGTAAGACCTTTAGAAAGACAGATAATGTCAGGAGGAATGTCTGTAAATTCAGAAGCAAACAGTGGACCCGTACGGCCAAAGCCAGTAAGAATTTCATCAGCAATACAGAGAACCCCGTAATGCTTGGCAAGCTTGAGAATCTCCTTTAGGCCTTCGGGATTATACATTAACATCCCTCCAGCACCTTGCAATAGCGGCTCATAGATAAACGCTGCGATATTGCTTTCAGAAAAGACTGTTTTTGCTTGGGCAATGGCAAGCTCTTCCTTGCCATAATAGGGAGCAGCAATTGTACTGGAAGGAAGAAAAAGATCATGAAAGGGAACTGTAGTAGGGCTCGTGCCAGCTATCGACATAGCTCCAAATGTATCTCCGTGATAGGCATTGCTGAGTCCAACAAAATGGCTCTTAGCCTTGTTTTGATTGTAGTAATATTGCACAGCAATTTTCATTGCTATTTCGATAGACGTTGATCCGTTGTCAGAGAAAAAGAAACGTTCTAGACCTTCAGGAAGGAGGGGAGCGAGTTTCGATACGAGCTCTAGAGCCGGTTCATGGGTGAAATTTGCGAAGATCACATGTTCTAACTTCTGTGCTTGCTCACATAATTTTTTTGTAATGTAGGGATGCCCATGACCGTGGAGGTTGCACCACCATGAAGATATCGCATCAAGATATCTTGTTCCTGATTCCGCATAGAGGTAAGCACCTTCTCCCCTTACAATCTTTATGGGTGTAGAATCTAATGCAGATTGAGTGAAGGGGTGCCAGATACACCCTGAATTCCCTGATGATTGCTTGTCCATACTTCCTTCCATTGTTCGGCATAACAGCTTATGATTGTCTTTGTGATTTCTTTTTCCTTGGCAAGAGTCCCGATTATAGGAAGCTTGATTTCTTGAGTTAGCCAGTGCTCTTCGTCCTCTGGATACCCATTTACCACCATACCTAAGATATTGAGGTTTCGTGAGCGCATTGCTTCTACCGTTAAACAGGTGTGATTGATACTTCCGAGATATGCTTGGCTCACTAAAATCCAAGAACATGACCAAGAAGAAAACACATCTCCCTGAAGTCTTTTTGATGTGCAGGGGGATAAAAATCCTCCTGAAGTCTCAATAATCAGATTCGAAGTTGTTTTTGGCGCACAAATATGACTCTCTTCGATACTTACATTATCGATTTGCGCTGCCTTGTGTGGAGACAAGGGCTTATGCAATCGATAAGCTTCGGGATGACAGTAGGCTCCCGATAGCTCATGAACAATATTGCTATCTGAATTTTCTAGATTCCCTGCTTGTATAGGTTTCCAGTATTCTGCGTTAAGTGCTCTAGCAAGGATAGCACTGACAATGGTTTTTCCTACGCCAGTGTCGATTCCTACAATGATGATACGTTGCATAAAAAAATTTGCTCTAAAGTATGTAAAAGGTGATCTATTTCATTTTTTGTATTGAAGGCATGAAGGCAAATACGTAACAGTTCTTCTCTTTGTTTTACTGTTGGGCTCACGATAGGGCGAACATCGTACCCTGAGTTTTGTATTTGCAATGCGGCTTGCCGAGCACGATGGCTCCCTGAAACACAAATAGATTGTATAGGTGTAGTAGTATTGTCTTTCATTAGCTGAAGTCCCAAGTTTTGAGCTTTTTCGCGAAAATGATGAATGAGAGCAGAAAGATGTTCACGTTGATTAAAAGCACGTTGGTTATGCTCATAAGCGAGCTCTATAGCTGTGAGCGCATGGGGAGGTTGGGCTGTGGTGTATATGAAAGGTCTACAAAAATTAATTAGGTAGTCTTTGAGTATAGAACTTCCTGCAATAGCAGCGCCATGAGTGCCTAGAGCTTTTCCAAAAGTATAGACGGTGGCTAGGACTTTATCTTGAAGACCTAATGCAGAGACAAGGCCTTCGCCCTGATCTCCAAAAACTCCGACTGCATGGGCTTCGTCAACGATCAGGTAAGCGGAATATCTTTCACAGAGTTCACTGATAGCTTGTAAAGGAGCCACGGAGCCATGAAGCGAGTATACGGATTCCACGCAAACAAAGGTTCTTCCTAGATGGGAGCTTGCTAAACGTTTTTCTAAGTGATTCAGATCATTGTGATTAAAGGGAAAGCTTTGAGCTTTGCTTAATCGGATGCCATCATAAATAGAAGCATGGATATAAAGGTCGTGAAGAATACGATCCTGGTCGGTGGCAAGAGCATAGAGCAAGCCTAAGTTTGCTGTGTAACCTGTATTGAAGATCAAACAGCTTTCAAAATTATGATAAGCGGCTAGTTGTTCTTCTATACGCTGACAGAGTTGCGAGTGCCCTGTGAGAAGCCGAGACCCTGTAGCTCCAAGCGATTCTATCGCATGGAGCTTGGTAATGTATTCTTTCCTTAATTCTGGAGAAGAGGCAAATCCAAGATAATCATTAGAGGTAAAATCAATGAGATGAGAGTTTAAGCTTAGCGAGCGGTAGGTATGTTTGGACTTACGTCTTGCCAAAGCCTCAATTAGGAATTGTTGGCATAACATGGGTTACCTCTTTCTATTCCAAATGAAGGGCGAGGGATTAAGCCTAAAAGTTTGATCATTTCAGCATCTTCATCTATATCATTGTTTTCTACAGTCAACAGTTTATCTCCATAGAATATGGAGTTGGCACCGGCTAGAAAACATAAGGTTTGTTGTTCTACTGTGAGGAAAGCGCGTCCTGCAGCAAGTCGTACCATGGATCTGGGGAAAACAACCCGTGCCGTTGCTATGGTTCGCAAGACTTCCCAGAAAGAAATCGGAGGCTGGTCTTGCAAAGGCGTGCCGTCAATCGGCCAAAGTAAATTTACAGGTACGGATTCTGGGATATGATCTCTTGTTGCAAGAACATGAAGAAGCTTTATACGGTCTTCTTCAGATTCTCCCATACCTACAATACCACCGCAGCATGTACTAATGCCAGATTTATTTACTACATCAAGAGTGTTGAGGCGATCTTCATAAGAACGTGTTGTGATTATAGTTTCATAGAATTCCGGAGAAGAGTCTAAATTATGATTGTAGGCATAAAGTCCTGCATCATACAGTTTTTTAGCTTGCTCTTCGGAGAGCATGCCTAAAGCACAACAAACCTCGGCTCCGAGATCTGTGATACTTTTCACCATAGCGAGGACTCTATCAAAGTATCGATCGTCCTTAGCATTGCGCCAGGCAGCCCCAAGACACACACGAGTGGCGCCTAGCTCTACAGCACGTTTTGCCCTTTCCACAACGTCTACAATTTTCATCATAGGTTCTGGTGTGACGTGGGTATGATAGCGGGAAGATTGGGCACAGTAGGCGCAATCTTCAACGCATCCACCAGTTTTAATCGAAATCAGATAGCAAGTCTGCAGTTCTGAATGGAGGAAATTACTACGCAATATGGCATTGGCTTTGTGAATCAGCTCAAATACGGGAGTGTGATAAATTTCGCGGATGTCTTCTAATGACCAGGATACAGTTTCTTCACGCATGTGTTTTGCCTAGGGGGTAAATTCAACGACCGAGCCTAAGATATTTACATGGAATTTAGAGAAAGTCAATAGGAACCAATTTTTGGTTCCTATTTTTTATGGTATGATTTGAGAATTATTCTAATAAAATAAGAGAAATTACGTTTTTTAATAAAGCAGCTCTATTTTTAAAAAATTAGAAATAATCATGAATTATTTCTTGTTGTCTAAGGTTGATTTATCAGAGGAACTGTATTTGCAATTTTAGTAGAAGGCATCCCTAAAAACTTGCGGATTGTATTCACAGCGAGATAAAAGAGCGGTGTCGTGAGAACACAAAAAGTAATTTTATAAATGTAAGAGTAGAACATAATATTTAGGGTTTGGGGGAAAGAAAGCCCCATGCCGAAATATAAAATACAGGTGTCGACAATGAAAGTATCTGGAATTTGTGAGATCCATGTAGACCCATTGCTACGTAGCCATAGAGATGAATTGGGAGTTCGATTTTTAAAAAAAGTGTAAAGGACGATGTCTAATTGCTGAGAGACAATGAAAGCAAGTAGTGAAGCTAGAAAACGGAGAGGACTTAAATCAAACAAGCAGTGCCAGGCAGTTTGCATCTCAGGAGAGGCTACTGGGAAGAACATAAAAATTTGTACAATTGAAGAAGCTAAGAGGTTGGCGATAAAAGCTGAAAATATCATGACACGAGCTTTTTTAGGGCCAAAGATTTCGTTAACAACGTCTGAGATGAGAAACGTCAGGGGATAAAGAATGAGTCCCCCAGGAATAATGAAGTTAAAAAAAGTCGTTGGAATGAGCTTCGAAGAGAGGACAAGATTGGAGAGAACAAGAAGCAAAGTAAAGGTTGAAGACAAGTAGGAAAATACTAATGTTTTTCTGTGGGATGTATTCATTGGCAAAGTACCTCAAAACCAGAAAGATATTTCTCTTGATTGTAAAGGGGAATTGATTCTAACAGACCTTGGTCGAGCATCCATTCTAATTTTGAAGTGAGTTCTACCAGTTCATCAAAATGTCTTATTGAAAATAAAGTCTCTTGTGGAGTTGATGTATTGAAGGGAAGACGAATAATCTGATCCAATTCTAAAGGGAGAACACGTACGTTATCAATGAAAGCGTGTCCAAGTTCCTGAGGAGAACTGATAAGAACGGCTCCATATGCTTTTCTTCCTTCATGGTTTTCAATAAGTCCGCTTTCAACAGTAAACCAAAAGCAGCGTACAATAGCGATCAGATTGCTTTGTAGGGTTTGTATGCGTTGTTTTTTACTAGGAAGAGCTTGTACTTTTTCTATGACTTTAGTGAAGAGTCTTCCCATGTTTATGAAAAATTCAGAAAATGAGGGATGTAGAAGCCAAGGCACGTGCCCTAAAAGGTCATGGATGAGATCAGGAGTTAAGGAGAAATTATCTTTATCGAGAGTTCGCATTACAGAGGCAATGGGAAAGTAACGGTCCTGCAACAGAGACAAGTATTGATGGGGAGCTACAAATCCTGAAACGGGATAATAGGAAAAATGTGTTTCTAATTCGAAGAATTTAATGACTGCTTGATGGTCTAAGAAATCAGAAAGGAGACCGAAAGCGTCTAAGTAATCAAGAAAAAATCTTGGACAATAGCTTTTCCATAGAGAAAACCGTGAGGAAAGGAGTCGATACCATAAATTCCGATTAAAAAAGGGAGTGCTTACAACAGCCATATCAGTGGAGCAACCTTCCCTTTGATTCTTTGATAATGACAGAAGATGAACAAAGAGTAAGTTTTTGAAAAATTCTAAAATAGAAATGCATTTGTGTCGAGCTAAAGCTTGCTTCTCTTTATTTTCCTTTTGTAGAATGATTCGGTAGTAGGAATATGGGGTCGAGTATGCACGTTGGAGTGATTGGCTGTTCTGGAAGAACAGGGAAAGTGATTGTCTCAGCTTTAGAGCAATCTTCAGAATATACTTTGGGTCCAGGGTTCTCTCGCAGTAGTGCACTCACTCTTTTTCAAGTGATTGCACATAACGATGTTCTTGTTGATTTTTCCCACCCCTTACTAACTAAAGAAGTCGTTGCCCATCTCTTAATCTCTCCTAAACCCCTCATTATCGGAACTACAGGGTTCCCTGGGAAGTGTAAAGAAGCTCATGACAGTCTCGAAGAGCTGACTCACATCGTTCCTGTAGTGGTTTGTCCAAATGCAAGTCTAGGAGCTTATATACACAAGCGGCTTGTAATGTTGCTATCGCAATTATGTAACCCACAGTTTGATATTCGCATTCGCGAGACTCATCATAGATATAAGAAGGACTCTCTCTCAGGAACAGCTCAAGATTTACTTGATACTATACAGCAAGTAAAACAAGAGGATTGGGGAGAGGAGTATGAGGTAGGCCAGCGAGATTCTTCTAAGAAGACGATAGAAGTGCAATCTTCACGAGTTGGAGATATCCCTGGAGAACATGAGGTCGCTTTTATCAGTTCTGGAGAGCAAATTTTGGTTCGCCACACAGTATTTTCTCGCAATGTTTTTGGTCGGGGAATCCTTTCTATTTTAGATTGGCTAAAAACATTGAATCCCCAACCTGGTTTGTATAGTCTTGGGGATACTTTGGAGCTAGTCTTACGAAATGAACATTGCTTGCTTAAAAAGACAACGGATCATTAATATGCAGATATAAAGATCTTTTGCGTCGTAAAATCCTGATCTTCAAATTAGGAATGTAGGGTGCCGCAATTACACAACTTCGTGTACAAAATTTTAAGCGAGGACTGTTTTGATTTTTAGCATCGATAGGACCATCGGTTAAATTAGGAAGTGTTGACAGGCAATTCAAAAGGAATCATTGCATGTCTGTAAACACTAGAGATAGGGTTATCGTGCATTCCAATCTGAAGTAAATAATTGAGATGGAGAAAGGAAAGGAATGCGAATCGCTGTTTTAGGCGTTACTGGACTTGTTGGCCAGAAATTCGTAGCTTTGCTTCATAAGTGGTATCGTGATTGGGTCATTGCTGAAGTCGTAGCTTCAAATAGTAAATATGGGCAATCGTATGGAGATGCCTGTATTTGGCAAGAGCCAATCGGCCCTATGCCTGAGATGGTACGTGATTTGCCTATACGTAAGATCGAGGAAGTGCAGTCCGACATCGTTGTTTCTTTTTTGCCTTCTAGTGCTGAGTCCATGGAGGCGTATTGCCTCTCTCAAGGAAAAGTTGTCTTTTCTAATGCCTCAACATATCGCATGCATTCTTCAGTTCCTATTATCATCCCTGAAGTCAACTCAGATCATTTTCAACTTTTAGAAGAGCAACCTTATCCTGGGAAAATAATCACAAGTCCCAATTGTTGTGTCTCTGGAATTACTTTGGCTCTAGCACCCTTAAGAAAGTTCTCCTTAGATCACGTACACATTGTCACCTTACAATCAGCAAGTGGTGCAGGCTATCCAGGAGTCCCGTCGCTAGATCTTCTTGCCAATACAGTTCCTCATATCGTTGGAGAAGAAGAAAAAATTCTTAGAGAGACTGTGAAGATTTTAGGAAGTTCTAAGCAACCTTTACCTTGTAAGCTCTCTGTGACAGTCCATCGAGTTCCCGTAGCCTACGGTCATACGCTCTCTCTGCATGTTACCTTTTCTAAAGATGTAGATCTTGACGAGATTCTGTACTCTTACCAAGAAAAAAATAAAGAATTCCCCAATACCTACCAACTCTATGATAACCCTTGGTCTCCTCAGGCTCGAAAGCATCTTTCTCACGACGATATGCGCGTACACCTAGGACCCATTACCTACGGAGGAGATTTTCGCACCATAAAGATGAATGTTTTAATACATAATTTGGTGCGAGGTGCTGCAGGGACTTTACTCGCAAGTATGGAGAATTATTTTTTCGACTATCTTAAGAGGGAAATGTGTCTAAGATAGTTTATAAATTTGGTGGCACTAGCTTAGCAACTGCTGAGAATATCTGTTTGGTTTGTGATATCATTTGCAAAGATAAGCCTTCTTTTGTTGTTGTAAGCGCAATCGCCGGTGTGACGGACCTCCTTGTAGACTTCTGCTCGTCTTCTTTAAGAGAACGAGAGGAGGTCTTAAGAAAAATAGAGGGAAAACATGAGGAGATTGTAAAAAACCTAGCGATTCCTTTTCCTGTCTCTACATGGACGTCTCGACTCCTTCCCTATCTACAACATCTGGAGATCTCAGATCTCGATTTTGCTCGTATTTTGTCTTTAGGAGAAGATATTTCAGCTTCCCTAGTTCGTGCTGTTTGTAGCACCCGTGGTTGGGATTTAGGATTTCTCGAGGCACGTAGTGTCATCTTAACAGACGATAGCTACCGACGTGCCTCTCCAAACCTAGATCTTATGAAAGCACATTGGCATCAGCTCGAACTAAATCAGCCTTCGTATATTATCCAGGGGTTCATCGGATCTAATGGTTTGGGAGAAACAGTTCTTCTTGGGCGCGGAGGCAGTGATTATTCAGCAACTTTGATCGCAGAGCTTGCAAGAGCAACAGAAGTGCGTATTTATACCGATGTTAATGGGATCTATACCATGGATCCTAAAGTGATTTCCGATGCACAGCGCATTCCTGAGCTCAGTTTCGAAGAGATGCAGAATTTAGCAAGTTTTGGTGCTAAAGTCCTTTATCCTCCTATGCTCTTTCCTTGTATGCGTGCGGGAATTCCTATTTTTGTGACATCAACATTTGACCCTGAAAAAGGAGGAACATGGGTCTATGCTGTCGATAAGTCTGTGAGTTATGAACCAAGAATAAAAGCTTTATCCTTAAGTCAATACCAAAGCTTCTGTTCTGTAGACTATACTGTCCTAGGATGTGGGGGATTAGAAGAGATTTTAGGCATTTTAGAATCCCATGGGATAGATCCTGAATTGATGATAGCACAAAACAACGTCGTTGGATTTGTAATGGATGATGATATCATTTCTCAAGAAGCTCAAGAGCACCTTGTAGATGTTTTATCGCTATCTAGTGTCACACGCTTGCATCATAGTGTTGCATTGATTACCATGATCGGAGATAATCTTTCTTCTCCAAAAGTTGTCTCAACAATTACGGAGAAACTCAGAGGTTTTCAAGGACCTGTATTTTGTTTTTGCCAAAGTTCAATGGCATTAAGCTTTGTTGTTGCCTCAGAGTTGGCAGAGGGTATTATAGAAGAATTACATAATGATTATGTAAAACAAAAAGCTATAGTCGCCACGTAGGGAGAATCATGCATTTACTTACAGCAACTGTTACACCTTTTTTCCCTAATGGCACTATAGATTTTGCTAGCTTAGAACGTCTTTTATCTTTTCAAGATGCAGTTGGGAATGGAGTGGTTCTTTTAGGGAGCACTGGAGAAGGCCTTTCGCTAACAAAAAAGGAAAAACAAGCACTGATTTGCTTTGCTTGTGATCTACAGCTTAAAGTTCCTCTTTTTGTTGGGACTTCGGGAACCCTTCTAGAGGAAGTCTTAGATTGGATTCATTTTTGCAATGACTTGCCTATCTCGGGATTCTTAATGACAACTCCCATCTATACGAAGCCTAAACTATGCGGTCAAATCTTATGGTTCGAAGCAGTACTCAATGCTGCAAAACATCCCGCGATTCTTTATAACATTCCATCTCGTGCAGCCACGCCCTTATATTTAGATACTGTAAAAGCCTTGGCTCATCATCCACAATTTTTGGGAATCAAAGATTCTGGAGGCTCTGTAGAAGAGTTCCAGAGTTATAAGAGCATCGCTCCTCATATCCAACTTTATTGTGGAGACGATGTTTTTTGGAGCGAGATGGCGGCATGTGGAGCCCATGGTTTAATCTCTGTCTTATCGAATGCTTGGCCTGAAGAAGCCCGAGAGTATGTGCTGAACCCTCAAGAACAAGACTATCGTTCTTTATGGATGGAGACGTGTCGGTGGGTATATACCACAACAAATCCTATTGGAATTAAAGCGATCCTTGCCTACAAAAAAGCTATTACTCACGCTCAGCTGCGCTTGCCCTTGTCTATAGAAGATTTTGATTTGGAGAATGTATCTCCTGCTGTAGAAAGTATGCTTGCCTGGCCGAAGTTACGTACCTCTGTGTTCTCCTATTCTTAATGCAGCAAAACCTTATCTTCTGCATCTATCTTGTTCTAACTTATTACTTTACAAATAAAATTTTTGCAGAGGTTTTTTCTAGAGAATAGTGCTTTTGTTCTGGATTTTTAACAAGATGCGTCGCATTTTTTTCTTCTTTTTACATCGCTTATGATTTTTTATGACTCCGAAATCGATTCAACAATTGCACTTAATAAAGACTATTGATCCAGTAAGAAAAATTTCTCCTGTAACAACAAAAAAATCTTCGTTCTTTAGACAGTCTCTTCTTAGATTTTTAGAACTATTTTGGATGTTTCTTTACTGTATACGCTCTATTAGATTCCATTGTGTTCATATCGCCACCTTTATCTGTCGAGGTCTTATTCTTTTTCTGACTACCTTGTTCTTATCTATGATATGCATCTTGCATTTCATTACTCTTCCTTGGATCTGTAAGGAAGACCCTCGGATTATAAGAAAAAATAAATAATCTTGTTTCATCACCAAGAATCAGGTCATTTTGTCTTCATAGTTTCTGATTTTTTTTCCATTTTTGTCGCCATATTCAAGATTTTCAAAATCGTGCTTCAGCTATACTGAGGAGTTTATTTTGAATAATTTTTCATTCAAAAAATGAAATATAATTCAAGAGAAAAAATAAAAAGCGCTTTACGGATTTGCTCTTCATATTGTATCACTGTCTTTCGAAATAATTTCAGTTTAAGTTGTTATGATAAAATTTTCTATTCGTTGTCTTGTTATGTTTTCAATGGCCCAAACAGTATTGGGCGCTGCCGAAGTTTTTGTTTCTTCAGAGGAAAAAAAACTGAAGTAGAAACTAAAGAAGTGAAAATCAAAGATGAGATTCGTCCTTCATTGGAAGGAAATGATCCTGTAAAAGTTGCGGAGTCATTCCCTAAAAGAAGAGCAGCTCTTGAGTCTTTAAGTTCTCAAAGTTCCATCGGCAATCTTTGTGCAATTAGTAATTTCTTAGATTCTCAAATGTTATCTAGAAATTTCTCAAAAGAGATCTGGGGATCTACAATCTTCACACGATCTAAATCTACATGTGATGCCGAAGGATCTGAGCCTTTCCGTTATACTGCATGTGGATACCTAGCTGGTCTTAGATCTAAACTAGCAGGTTCTTATGAATTAGGTGTAACTGCAGGATTGCTACAGGGACGCCTTAAAGATGTTTCAGATAGCCATAGAACTCGTGCGACATCTTCAATATTGTCCGTGCATGGTAGTATGGTTACAAGACCGTTGAGTTGTACGAAGTATATCGTAGGAAAAGCGCGTCCTTTACTTTTCTTCTTCAGATTAACATCGGATGTAAGAAGAGATTTGAAAAAAAAGTTCAGACTTGAATTTTGCAAAGATTGATCACAATCATCTCTACCTTACATGTTTGGGAGATCTTGGTGTAGCTTGTCCTATACTTTCTACAGATTGTCTACCTAATTATAGCGAGAAAGCATCTCATGAGGTTCTTGTTTATAGTAAATTTAGATGCATTTCTGGAGAGCCATCTCGACTTGCAACTTCAGGAAATGACACATATTATTCTATAGTAAGTTTACCTATAGGACTCCGTTACGAAGTGACTTCACCATCAGGACGTCATGATTTCAATATTGATATGCATGTAGCTCCAAAGATAGGTGCAGTACTCTCTCATGGAACACGAGAGGCTAAAGAGATCCCAGGATCTTCAAAAGACTATGCATTTTTTAGCTTGACTGCTAGAGAAAGTTTAATGATTTCTGAAAAGCTTGCGATGACTTTCCAAGTTAGCGAAGTTATTCAGAATTGTTATTCACAATGTACTAAAGTAACGAAAACTAATTTAAAAGAACAGTATAGGCACTTATCCCACAATACAGGGTTTGAGTTAAGCGTCAAGTCTGCATTCTAAAAATAGTTCTTGTTCTCTTGGACTTGAAAAAGCCATTCCTATTTGAAAAAATGGGAATGGCTTTTTTTATAATAGGTCGAACCAAAGAGGAACTTGTTTCATTAAAATTACTTAAAAAGTGATATCGTTTTCTAAATACAAAGATAAAAATACTCACCAATATACTCGCACAACCTTGACAAAGGAAGTTTTCTTGAAGATCTTTTTCGGTTTTTATAAGAAAATTCTTCTTTAGAAGGAAGATGAATCTCTTTGAATAAAATACTATATATTAGTAGCTTAGTGGGTTTAATTTATGTGTTTGATCGCGATGGCACCACAGATTCATAATGCAAGTACTTCTATCTCCGCAGCTACCCCCCCCCCCCCCAACACTCTGTAGGGTCGATTTCTTCTCCATCTAAACTTCGCGTTTTAGCGATTACTTTTTTAGTTTTTGGTATGCTCTTACTGATTTCAGGAGCTCTCTTTCTGACGTTAGGGATTCCAGGATTGAGTGCAGCAATTTCTTTTGGATTAGGCATCGGTCTCTCCGCATTAGGAGGAGTGCTGATGATTTCGGGACTACTATGTCTTTTAGTAAAACGAGAGATTCCGACAGTACGACCAGAAGAAATTCCTGAAGGGGTTTCGCTGGCTCCTTCTGAGGAGCCAGCTCTACAGGCAGCTCAGAAGACTTTAGCTCAGCTGCCTAAGGAATTGGATCAGTTAGATACAGATATTCAGGAAGTGTTCGCATGTTTAAGAAAGCTGAAAGATTCTAAGTATGAAAGTCGAAGTTTTTTAAACGATGCTAAGAAGGAGCTTCGAGTTTTTGACTTTGTGGTTGAGGATACCCTCTCGGAGATTTTCGAGTTGCGGCAGATTGTGGCTCAAGAGGGATGGGATTTAAACTTTTTGATCAATGGGGGACGAAGCCTCATGATGACTGCAGAATCTGAATCGCTTGATTTGTTTCATGTATCGAAGCGGCTAGGGTATTTACCTTCTGGGGATGTTCGAGGGGAGGGGTTAAAGAAATCTGCGAAGGAGATAGTCGCTCGTTTGATGAGCTTGCATTGCGAGATTCACAAGGTGGCGGTAGCGTTTGATAGGAATTCCTATGCGATGGCAGAAAAGGCGTTTGCGAAAGCGTTGGGAGCTTTAGAAGAGAGTGTGTATCGGAGTCTGACGCAGAGTTATAGAGATAAATTTTTGGAGAGTGAGAGGGCGAAGATCCCATGGAATGGGCATATAACCTGGTTAAGAGATGATGCGAAGAGTGGGTGTGCTGAAAAGAAGCTTCGGGATGCCGAGGAACGTTGGAAGAAATTTAGGAAAGCAGTCTTTTGGGTAGAAGAAGACGGGGGCTTTGACATCAATAATCTCCTTGGAGACTGGGGGACAGTGCTTGATCCTTATAGACAAGAGAGAATGGACGAGATAACGTTCCATGAGTTGTATGAAAAAACTACGTTTTTGAAAAGACTGCACAGAAAGTGTGCGTTAGCGAAAACAACCTTTGAAAAGAAGAGATCTAAAAAGAATTTGCAGGCAGTCGAGGAGGCGAATGCACGTAGGTTGAAATATGTAAGGGATTGGTATGATCAGGAGTTTCAGAAAGCAGGGGAGAGATTAGAGAAACTGCATGCTTTGTATCCTGAGGTTTCAGTCTCTATAAGAGAGAACAAAATACAAGAGACGCGCTCTAATTTAGAGAAAGCCTATGAGGCTATCGAAGAGAACTATCGTTGCTGTGTCCGAGAGCAAGAGGACTACTGGAAAGAAGAAGAGAAAAGGGAAGCGGAGTTTAGGGAGAGGGGAAACAAGATTCTTTCTCCTGAGGAGCTGGAAAGTTCTTTGGAGCAATTCGACCATGGTTTGAAAAATTTTTCTGAGAAATTAATGGAATTGGAAGGGCATATCTTAAAACTTCAGAAAGAAGCCACAGCAGAGGTGGAGAATAAAATACTTTCAGATGCAGAGAGCCGCCTTGAGATTGTATTTGAAGATGTCAAGGAGATGCCCTGTCGAATTGAGGAGATAGAGAAGACGCTGCGTATGGCGGAGCTGCCCCTACTTCCTACGAAGAAGGCGTTTGAGAAGGCCTGCTCACAATATAATAGCTGCGCAGAGATGTTGGAGAAGGTGAAGCCTTACTGCAAGGAGAGCCTCGCCTATGTGACTAGCAAAGAGCGTTTAGTGAGCTTGGATGAAGATTTACGACGAGCCTACACAGAGTGTCAGAAGAGATTCCAGGGGGATTCGGGTTTGGAGTCGGAAGTAAGAGCCTGTCGAGAGCAACTGCGAGAGCGGATCCAAGAGTTTGAAACTCAAGGGCTGGACTTGGTGGAAAAAGAGTTGCTTTGTGTGAGTAGTAGATTAAGAAATACAGAGTGCGATTGTGTATCTGGTGTTAAGAAAGAAGCACCTCCTGGTAAGAAGTTTTATGCCCAGTATTATGATGAGATTTATCGAGTTAGAGTTCAATCCCGATGGATGACGATGTCTGAGAGATTGAGAGAGGGAGTTCAAGCATGCAACAAGATGTTGAAGGCAGGCCTAAGCGAAGAAGATAAGGTTCTTAAAGAAGAAGAGTATTGGTTGTATCGAGAGGAGAGAAAGAATAAAGAGAAACGTTTGGTTGGTACTAAGATAGTAGCAACGCAGCAGCGAGTTGCAGCATTTGAATCCATAGAAGTTCCTGAGATTCCTGAGGCCCCAGAGGAGAAACCGAGTTTGCTGGATAAAGCGCGTTCTTTATTTACTCGCGAGGACCATACCTAGCATAACTCCAAGAGTTGTGTTTCTTTAAAAATTCTTTGAATAAAATACTATATGTTAGTAGCTTAGTGGGTTTAACTTATGTGTTTGAGCATGATGGCGCCACAGATTCATAATGCAAGTACCTCTATCACCACAGCTACCCCCCCCCCCCCCCAGACCACTCTGTAGGGGCTTTTTTTTGTCTGTCTAAATTTCGTGTTTTAGCAATCACTTTTTTAGTTCTTGGTGTGCTTTTCTTGATTTCAGGAGCTCTCTTTCTGACGTTGGGGATTTCAGGATTGAGTGCAGCAATTTCTTTTGGATTAGGCATAGGTCTCTCTGCGTTAGGAGGAGTGCTTGTTGTCTCAGGACTTCTATGTCTTTTAGCAAAACGAGAGGTTCCGACAGTACGACCAGAAGAAATTCCTGAAGGGGTTTCTGTGGCTCCTTCTGAAGAGCCAGCTCTACAGGCAACTCAGAAGACTTTAGCTCAGCTGCCTAAGGAATTGGATCAGTTAGATAGGTATATTCAGGAAGTGGTCTCATGTTTAGGAAAGCTAAAAGATCTTAGGTGTGAAGATCAAGGTCTTTTAAAAGATGCTAAGGAGAAACTTCAAGTTTTTGACTTTGTCTGGAAAGACATGATGACCGAGTTTGTAGAGCTACAACAGATCATGGATCAAGAGGGGTGGTATCTAAAGTGCCTGATTCAGGAGATGCGGGATATAGGAAGCACACTTTTTATGAGTCAGGTTAGTTTATTTAAATTATGGGAATGGCTTGGGTATTTACCTTCTGGGGATGTTCGAGGGGAGCGGTTAAAGAAATCTGCTCGTGAGGTTGTGGATCGCTTTATGAGAAGGATTTGCGATACGCGGAAGGTGGCCATGACTTTTGATAGGAATGCCTATGGAGTGGCGAAGACGGCCTTTGAAAAGGCTTTTGGAGCTCTGGAAACGTGTGTATATAAGAGTATGACAGAGAGTTATAGAGAGGCCTTTTGTGAGTATAAGAAGACGAAGATCCTTAGGGATGAGGAGAAGATATTAAGGATATGTTATCTCGAGTTGAGGAGATAGAGATGATGCTTCGTGTCATAGAGCTTCCACTACTTCCTATAAAGCAAGCGTTGGAGAAGGCTTTTGTACAATATAATAGCTACAAAGCGAAGTTAACCAAGGTAGAACCTTGCTTTAGAGAGAGCCCTGCCTATATAACTAGCGAAGAGCGACTCCAGAGTTTGGATCAGACTTTAGAACGTGCGTACAAAGAGTACCAGAAGAGATTCCAGGAGCCTTCACGTTTGGAATCGGAAGTAAGTGGATGTAGAGAGCATCTTAGAGAGCAGGTAAAACAATTTGAAACTCAAGGACTAGACTTGATCAAAGAAGAGCTTATTTTTGTTAGTGATGTGTTATTCCGAAAAATGGTCAGTTGTCTAGTGTCGACAGTGCATGTTCCCTTTATGGAGTTTTATTATGAGTATTTTGAGTTGCATAGATTGAGGTTGCGGGCCCAATGGATGGCGAATGCCGAGATTTATAGCAAAGTTAGAAAAGCATTCCCAGAGATGTTGAAGGAGACCTTAGAAAAAGCTAAGGCTCCCAGAGAAGAAGAGTATTGGTTACTTTGCGAGGAGAGAAAGAGTAAGGAGAAGCGTTTGATTCTCAACAAGATAGAGGCAGCTCAGCAGCGGGTAAAAGATTTAGAACCTCCTCCTATTAAAGAGACAGGGAAACAGAAACGGAAGAAAGAATATTCGTTTTTCATTCGATTAAAATCGTGATTCGAGGCAACCCTGCATTCTATAGATTTTTTCTCAGAGTTCTAGTGATCTAAGTACGAAGAGGAAGAAAGACTTTTGTATTTTTTGCATCCTAGAATTTTTTGTTTTGCATAGTATTCGTTATAGAAGTGTTTTAATTATTACTAACTATTTTATTTATAACATGGTTAGCTCTTCTGTTCATCATAAGAATTGTAAAATGTGTATTAAAAGACGAGAATTTTATTTAAAATAAATTATACACTTTTACTTTTTTAATTTTGCTATGCCTGAGCCTCTATATACGAATAAGCTAATCACAGAGAAATCTCCATATTTGCTTCTTTATGCTCATACCCCTGTTAATTGGTATCCTTGGGGAGCTGAGGCATTTCATATTGCAGCTATCGAGAATAAGCCCGTCTTCTTGTCTATAGGATGCAAGCATTCTCGATGGTGTCAGGTGATGTTGCAGGAGAGCTACACGAATCCTGAAATTGCTGCTATGCTCAATGAATACTTCGTGAATGTAAAAGTAGATAAGGAAGAACTTCCCTATGTAGCCAAGCTGTATGGTGATCTTGCTCAGATGCTTGCCGTTTCCGGAGATCACCAAGAAACTGTCTCCTGGCCTTTAAACGTCTTTCTTACTCCCGATCTCGTTCCTTTTTTCTCTGTAAACTATTTGGGGAACGAGGGAAAACTCGGTCTTCCCTCATTCCCACAAATTATTGATAAGCTTCATTTTATGTGGGAGGATGCTGAGGAAAGAGAAGCTCTCGTCGAACAGGCAATGAAAGTTCTGGAAATCGCGTCGTTTTTAGAGGGGTGTGTAAGAAAAGAGATCTTAGACGAGAGCTCTCTAAAGCGAACCGTAGCCGCGTTATACCAAGATATCGATCCCCATTATGGAGGAGTGAAAGCATTTCCTAAACGATTGCCAGGTTTGCTCTTACAATTTTTCCTCCGATACAGCCTCGAATATCAGGAGAGCCGAGGCTTATTTTTTGTAGATCGCTCTTTGAGTATGGTGGCTTTGGGAGGAGTTCGAGATCACATTGGCGGGGGAGTTTATTCATACACTATCGACGATAAGTGGTTGATCCCCGCTTTTGAAAAACGGCTGATTGATAATGCCTTAATGGCTTTAAATTATTTAGAAGCTTGGGCATGTCTGGGCAAAGAAGAATACCGTGGTATAGGAAAACAGATACTTTCCTATATCTTGAGTGAATTATACTCTCCAGAGGTGGGTGCCTTTTATAGCTCTGAGCAAGCAGAAAATTGGGGAGCGGGAGGACAAAATTTTTATACATGGTCTGTCGAAGAAATCTCCAATGCTTTGGGAGAAGATGCTGAGATTTTCTGTGATTACTACGGGATTTCTAGGGAGGGCTTCTTCAATGGCAGGAATATACTCCATATTCCTGTACATAGAGAAATAGAAGAGCTGTCAGAAAAATATCATCGTTCTATAGAGGCTATTGAAGATATCGTAGATAGATCTCGAGATATTTTAAAGGGGATTAGAGCCCAACGTTCCCATCGTTCTAAAGATGATCTATCTTTAACTTTTAACAATGGCTGGATGATTTATACTTTTGCCTACGCAGGCCGACTTCTTGGAGAGGTTGAGTATATTGAGATTGGGAAAAAGTGTGGGGAATTTGTCCGAAATTCCCTCTATAAACACCATGAACTTTACCGGAGATGGAGAGAGGGAGAGGCAAAATATCGAGCGAGTTTAGAAGATTATGGTGCTCTTATTTTAGGGGTGCTAGCTCTTTATGAATCAGGATGTGGATCTTTCTGGTTAAGCTTTGCTGAAGAGCTGATGCAAGAAGTCGTCCTTTCCTTCCGTTCAGAAGAAGGAGGTTTTTATAGTGTTGATGGTCGGGATAGCACCTTGCTGATCAAGCAATCTCCCCTTTCTGATGGAGAGACGATCTCAGGAAACGCTCTAATCTGTCAATGCTTGCTCTCACTGCACCTAATCACAGAAAAAAAACACTACCTGACTTATGCTGAAGACATCTTGCAGATAGCTCAAGCATATGCTCATACCCATAAGTTCTCTTCCTTAGGATTGCTGATTGCATCACAGAACTATTTTTCTAGAAAACATGTAAAAGTTTTAATTGCTTTAGGGGATCAAGAAGATCGCAGTCCTGTTTTGAAATGTCTCTCAGGTTTATTCCTTCCTTATCTATCTCTAATTTGGATGACTCAGGAGAACCAAGAACATTTAGAGACTGTGCTTCCAGAATATGAGCACTGTCTTATCCCTAAAGGGGATTGCACAGCTACGACAATTTATGTTTTAGAAGTCGATCAATGCAAAAGATTTAAAGACTTAGAATTGTTTCGTCGTTATCTAATCTCTCTATAGAACGCTATACTAGTTATTGATAAAGTGTTTTTTACTAATTAAAATTTATTCTTTTTAGGAAAGAAAACACCTTCTCTCAGTGGTCAAAATTACCACAATTCCTTATAGTAAGTCCCTGGGCAGGTCAAAATCTATAGGGTAGGAAGTCATGAAATTATATCAGACCTTGCGAGGTATTGTTTTAGTAAGTACGGGATGCATATTCTTAGGAATGCACGGAGGATATGCCGCTGAGGTTCCAGTGACTTCATCTGGGTATGAGAATCTTTTAGAATCTAAGGAACAGGATCCTTCAGGTCTAGCGATCCACGATCGCATTTTGTTTAAGGTAGATGAAGAGAATGTAGTGACTGCCTTAGATGTGATCCATAAATTAAACTTACTATTTTATAATTCGTATCCTCATCTTATAGATTCTTTCCCTGCACGATCCCAGTACTATACTGCGATGTGGCCTGTGGTTCTTGAATCTGTGATTGATGAGTTTTTGATGGTGGCAGATGCCAAGGCAAAGAGAATCGCTACAGATCCCACCGCAGTGAATCAAGAAATCGAAGAGATGTTCGGAAGAGATCTCTCTCCTTTGTATGCGCATTTTGAAATGAGTCCCAACGATATTTTTAATGTGATCGATCGCACTTTGACAGCACAAAGGGTGATGGGTATGATGGTGCGCTCTAAGGTAATGTTGAAGGTGACTCCAGGGAAAATTCGAGAATATTACCGAAAGCTAGAAGAAGAAGCCTCTAGGAAAGTCATCTGGAAGTATCGTGTGTTGACGATTAAAGCCAACACAGAATCCTTGGCTAGCCAGATTGCTGATAAAGTGCGTGCTCGTCTAAATGAAGCGAAAACCTGGGATAAAGATCGTTTAACTGCTCTTGTGATCTCTCAGGGAGGGCAACTCGTCTGCTCCGAAGAGTTTTCTCGAGAGAATAGTGAGCTCTCCCAAAGCCATAAGCAAGAGCTGGACTTGATTGGCTATCCTAAAGAGCTCTGTGGGTTGCCTAAGGCACATAAGTCAGGATATAAACTCTATATGTTGTTAGACAAAACCTCAGGTTCTATAGAGCCTTTAGATGTTATGGAGTCCAAGATCAAACAGCATCTTTTTGCTTTAGAAGCTGAGAGTGTAGAGAAACAATATAAAGACAGATTACGCAAGCGCTACGGCTATGATGCTTCTATGATTGCGAAACTTCTTTCTGAAGAAGCTCCACCTCTATTTTCCTTATTATAGGGGATTGAGTGACAAGAAGTTCTCCTGCACAACTCTCCCGGTTTCTTTCTGAAATTCAAAATAAGCCGAAGAAAAGCCTCTCTCAAAATTTCTTAGTGGATCAGAATATTGTCAAAAAAATTGTGGCAACCTCTGAGGTGATTCCTCAAGATTGGGTGTTGGAGATCGGCCCAGGATTTGGAGCCCTTACAGAAGAACTCATAGCTGCAGGAGCTCAGGTCATTGCTATTGAAAAAGACCCGATGTTTGCGCCATCTTTAGAAGAGCTCCCTATCCGCTTAGAAATTATCGATGCCTGTAAATACCCGTTAGATCAGCTTCAGGAATATACGACTTTGGGAAAAGGTCGAGTAGTAGCAAATCTTCCCTACCATATTACCACTCCATTGCTTACCAAGTTGTTTCTGGAAGCCCCAGATTTCTGGAAAACAGTGACGGTTATGGTCCAAGATGAAGTGGCCCGGCGTATTGTAGCCCAGCCAGGGGGTAAGGATTATGGGTCTCTAACGATCTTTTTGCAGTTTTTTGCTGATATACACTATGCTTTTAAAGTTTCTGCTTCATGCTTCTATCCAAAACCGCAAGTGCAATCTGCAGTCATTCATATGAAAGTCAAAGAAACACTTCCTCTATCAGACGAGGAGATTCCTGTATTTTTTACTTTAACAAGAACTGCATTTCAACAGCGTCGAAAAGTACTCGCTAATACTCTAAAAGGCCTCTATCCTAAAGAGCAAGTGGAACAAGCTTTGAAGGAATTAGGATTACTTCTAAATGTGCGTCCTGAAGTATTGAGTCTTAATGATTATCTTGCTCTCTTCCATAAGATGCAAGCGGGTTAAAGGTACTTTCCCTTCTAAGGAAATTACAATCTCTAGGGATAATTAAACTCTGACGTCTCCAACAGTCTGCTTTTTTGATCTGAAGTTGAAATGAGTGAGAATGCGGTTGGTCATACTACTCTCATCAAGGCCTATAGATTTTGTGAGGGCTTCCTTACTCCCATGGGATAGGAATGTATCGGGGATTGCAAAATTTAAGATATCGACCTTAAAATTGAACGTAGCTACAAAATTATTAAACTCGGACGCTAATCCTCCTCGAATGGAGTGCTCTTCTATGGTAATCACCTTAGAGTGACTCATCAGTAAAAGACTGAAAAGATCGTTATCAAAAGGTTTTATAAAGATCGGGTCTACAACAGTTGCGGAGATGCCATAAGCAAGCAACTGATGTTTTATAGATAGGGCCGTGAAGCAGAGGGTTCCAAGAGCTATGATGAGAACGTCCTCACCTTGTGAGAGGGTCTCAGCATTGCCTGGGGATCTTAGGAAATTTGGATCTCCAGTGAGTGGGTCTCCATGAGGAGCTGGGATATTGGGGTAGCGGATAGCAGAAGGAGAGGACCAGTGTAGAGAAGAATACAGTAGCTGTTGGAATACCACCTGGCTACGTGGCTGACAGATAATCATCTGGGGCATCGCACGTAGGAAACTCATATCATAGATGCCGTGATGACTACGTCCATCACCATAGGCAAGTCCTGCACGATCTATAGCAAAAATCACGGGAAGATCTTGCATGCAAACATCGTGGAAAACATTATCGAGAGCACGGTGTAAAAATGTAGAATATATAGAACAGATCACAGGATTGCCGGCTTTTGCAATGCCTGCACTGAAAGTCACTGCATGGCCTTCAGCAATCCCTACATCAAAGAAGCGTTCTGGGAACTTCTGTTTGAAACCTTCCAAACGAGATCCTATAGACATTGCAGGAGTCACCACATGGAGACGTGAGGAAACCTCTCCAAGTTCACATAGCGTTTGGCCAAATATATCAGGGAAAGAAGGCTTAGGCTTAATCGCGGGAAGATGTTTTGCGGATTCTCGCTTATTGAAGTTTGCTCTGACTCCGTGATACTTTGCAGGGTTATTTTGGGCTTGGTCTAGGCCCTTCCCCTTAGTTGTACAGACGTGGACAAGAATAGGAAAAGGGAGGTTACGAACGGACTGAAGGATGGGGATCAGTTTTTTAACATTATGACCGTCTATAGGGCCGACATACGCTAATCCGAATTGTTCAAATAAAGGAGTGGGACAGAAGAGATTTTTAACACATTGTGAAAGTCTCCGACTGTGCTTTGCTAAGCTATCCCCATAGCGTGGAATTTTAGCGAGCCATTTTTCCACTTGCTTAGTGAGTTTATTGGTTGCAGGGTGGTGTAGCCATCGGGAAAAGATTCGAGACATGGCTCCTACGTTTTTAGAGATCGACATATTGTTGTCATTCAAAATAACAACAAACTTCGATAAATCTGTTGAAATATTGTTCAACGCTTCTAAGGTAAGACCACAAGAGAATGCAGCATCTCCAAGGATGGGAATGACGTGTGTGCGTGATTCTAAAGGGGTTGTTTGAGCCATTCCTAGAGCTAAAGACAATGCCGTCCCTGCATGTCCAGAGAAAAATAAATCGTGGTCACTCTCCGTAGGGTTGGTAAAACCACTGAGGCCGTTGTCATTGCGTATATGGTCAAATCCTTCATTATTTCTTCCTGTCAGTAGTTTATGAGGATAGGTCTGATGTCCTACATCAAAAATAAATTTATCTTTTGGGGAAGAGAACACGTAATGTAAGGCTATAGTAAGCTCTACGATTCCAAGATTTGAAGATAAGTGGCCTCCTGTTTGTGATAATACAGAGATGATGCGATAACGGATTTCTTCAGCTAAACCAGGAAGCTGAGAAATAGAGAGTTTCTTTAAATCTGCAGGAGACAATATCAGGTCTAAAAGGGGGCAAGAAGACGAAGTCATGACCTTAGTGATGTGGATGTATAGGAAACGTTTGTACTATAGGGTCTCCAGAAGGACTTTTGAGGAGTTCTCCTTTGGAGTTAACAGAAAGAAGATAACATAGTTGATCTTTTCTTAATGCTTTATTTAATCCTTCATAGATCAAAGAAAACATGGCCTCATATGTAGCTACAATATCACTCAAAGAGTTTAAGGTTTCTAAAGATTGTTGTAAGGCGAATAACTTTTTTAATGAGGGGTCTTTGTGATGGATTTCTACCATAAGACTACCGAACTACAGCTTGTTCCTCAAAGAGAGAACTTTCATGACGCTTTTCTGCCAACTCACGGACTCTTTGCTCTACTTGTCGAATACGAGATTCACAAATACGCATTAAGGCATCAGCTTCTTCATATAGGGCTAGAGATGCATCCAAAGAAGTCGTGGGTTGATTCATAAGGTCAACAATTTCTTCTAGTCGTTGCATTGCATTTTCGAAGGGGACCTCTTCCATGATTTAGCCTTTTATAAGTTTACAAATTTCAATATTTGTGACAGTTAAAATGGCCTCGCCATCTTGCAACTGAATCCTTACACGAGCATTTTCTTGTAAGCTGTCTACGGAAATCATAGCGGAATTTTCATTAAAGTCAAAGAGCATTGCATACCCGCGTTTTAAAACATTTTTCGGATTTAAAGAGTGAAGTTGTTCTTTTAGCGCAGAGTAGCGGGCAACAGAATTTTCGTAACGACGTTCTAGAATTGTTGCTAAAGTTTCCTTGACATTTGCATAGGCGATTTTTTGGTTTTGTAGATTTAGCTCGCATCCTCTCGATAGACGTCTGCCTAATAGTTCCAGTTTCTGCACATGGCTACGGAGCTGTTGCTCTAAGACATTGTGAGCATGCTTGAGTCGTGTGTGTTTATGAAAATATTCTTCTTTTTGGTAGTGGAGGCGTCGTGAAATTAGGGTGTCTAGCTGTTGACGCCAAGGGGATAATTTCTGTGATGCCTGTTGGATTTGGCGAGGATAGGTAAGGCTTTTCTTTAGTTGGTGGCAACGTACTTGGAGAGAAAGTGCTTTATGGGATAGGGCTTGTGAAAGCATTTTTTTCAAACTTTGCAGTCGGCAGGTCATGCGGGAAACAAGATCTCCTTGGAGCCACCGCGAGATGTTGTCATAGCGTTGTTTGCTTTCGTGAATTTTCCCTTGGACACCTTTTTGAATAGCGATCTCAATAGAGTCGAGTTGCTGTTGTGCTGTAGTATAGAATTCTGCGCGATCTAAAAAGCGTCTCCAGGGAAGCAATTGCTGTTTTTTTGATGTGAGGAGTTGGCGAGAGTGTGAGAGTAGATGGCGGAGGTATCCCTCGAACACCTGAACTTGCTCTTCGCTACTTTTACAGACGATCTCTGCGGCTGCAGAAGGAGTGGGAGCACGCACATCAGAAGCAAAGTCACATAAAGTGTAATCAGTTTCATGGCCGACAGCAGAGACAATAGGGATTGTGCTTGCATGAATGGCTTTAACTAAGATTTCTTCGTTAAAGGCCCAGAGATCTTCAATACTTCCTCCTCCCCGAGCAATAATAAGAACGTCAGCGAGGTTCTCAGCGTTCATCACTTCAATAGCCTTGGAGATTTCATGAGCTGCAGAGTTCCCTTGGACAGTGACGGGATAAACTAAAATTTTATAGTTGCGAGCACGCCGGGAGAGTACACGTAAGATATCTTGGATCACAGCTCCTGTTGGGCTAGTAATGACGCCAATGCATTGAGGAGCAAAGGGGAGGGGCTTCTTTTTTTCAGTTGCGAAATACCCTTCAGCAGTCAGACGTCTTTTTGTTTCTTCAAATTTTTGTAGGAGATCGCCCTCTCCAGCGTAAACCAAAGCATGGGCTACAATTTGGTACTGTCCTCTAGGAGCATAGACCGCAAGCTTCCCATGAATAATAACTGCATCCCCATCTTTGGGTTTGCGGTCATAGTACTTACTTTTAAAATGAAAAAAGGCACCATTAAGAAACGCTTGGCTATCCTTAATCCCAAAATAGAGATGACCACTTGGTTGTAGGGAGACGTTGCTAAGCTCGCCCTTCACTATGATCTGACAAAAATTGGACTCAAGAAGAGTCTTAATGCGTTCAGTTAGGGATGCAACAGCCTGTGGAGGCGATGACATAACAGGAAAGCCTCTCTAGAGAATTCAGTGACTTTAGAGTAAGTGATTTTCTGATAGAAAACTATTAAAAAATCATTGATTCTGTCGGGAAAGTATGCGGATAAAATTCAGAGAGAATAAGGAGAGGAAGATGACAAGGCAGAGTTATGTTTTGGGCAATTGGAAAATGCACAAAACAATCCAAGAAGCTAAAGAGTATGTTCAAACATTAGCTTCTTTACTACAAGGAGAACCTCTTTCCTGCACTATAGGCATAGCTTCTCCATTTACCTCTTTGAGAGCGATTCATGAGATGATAAACACTACGGGAGCTTTTCTCTGGTTGGGAGCACAAAATGTCCATCCCGAGCTTTCGGGTGCTTTTACTGGAGAAATTTCCTTACCTATGCTTAAGGAGGTAGGAGTGGAATTTGTTTTAGTAGGTCACTCCGAGCGTCGTCATATTTTTGGAGAGAGTGATGCCTTTATTGCTTCAAAGGTAAAGTCTGTAGCTCAGGCGGGACTCGTGCCTGTTCTTTGTGTTGGAGAGAGCTTAGAAGTTCGTGAAGAGGGAAAGGCGCATCAGGTAATCAAAAAACAGTTGCTTTTGGGATTGGAACAGATGGATAATGGTTCCGAATTTTTGATCGCCTATGAACCAGTATGGGCTATCGGCACAGGGAAGGTGGCAGAAGCTTCGGATGTGCAAGATATTCATATGTTTTGTCGTGAGGTAGTGGCAGAGAGGTTCTCAGAAGCTACAGCTGAAGAGATTTCGATTTTGTACGGAGGATCTGTGAAGGTCGATAATGCTCAGCGATTTGGGCAATGTAGCGACGTCGATGGTCTTTTAGTTGGCGGAGCTTCTTTAGAAGGGCAAAGTTTTTTTGAAGTCGCTAAAAATTTTAATGTATAATTTGTGAGAGTTATGAGATTTTTTTGTCTATTTTTTCTTGGGTTCCTAGGATCTTTTCATTGTGTTGCTGAAGACAAGGGCGTGGATTTATTTGGAGTCTGGGACGATAACCAAATTACAGAGTGTGACGATAGTTACATGACAGAGGGTCGTGAAGAGGTTGAAAAGGTAGTGGACGCTTAGTCCATCGGCTTTTATTTATATTCTCCCTAAGGAAGTCCTGTATTGAAGATCGCTTTCTCATAGATAGAAGTAATTTTCAGATAGTCAATAATTGGTTTTTTTAAGAGAATGCTAGGCAGGTGCTCGTGTTTGGGCATTTGATTAAGTCTACATGAATCTGGAGGGAGAGATTCTTCTGGTATTGAGAAGTAGAACAAAAAACAAGGATCAGACGTTCTCCGATGTCTTCCTAATCGATGTCTTTAAATAAGGAGATTGGCATGACAGTGTTGTTTTACGCATTTTTATTCATTTTCCTTTTTCTATGTGTAATTCTTTGTGGCTTAATCCTGGTTCAAGAGAGTAAGAGCATGGGGTTAGGTTCTTCGTTCGGCGTGGATTCTGGAGATTCTGTCTTTGGTGTCTCTACTCCAGATATTTTGAAAAAAGTGACTTCATGGTGTGCTGTTGCTTTCTGCATAGGTTGTTTACTACTTTCATTTTCCACGAATCTCTTGGGGAAAAAGTTAGATGCTAAAGAATTTCTATTGCCTGCTGCTGAGGAGAGCGACACTCAAGCTTCTTCTGAGAGCGTTGAAGCAGATGAATCCTAGCCTATTTGCGGAATTAGGTGTTGTCTAGATTGAATTGCAATAAAGCTAGCAAGTTTTTATTTTCATACGAGATATGAGTGTACGGTCGGATAAGAGTAGAAATCTTTCTTTTGTTCCTATGGTTAAGAAGTCCTTTGGCTTCCTTAAAGAGTATGACTCTTATCAACCCAAGAAATGTTTTAGATCCAAGTGCTTGTCGTACGAGATTTCTTCACAGAGCTCTGCCAAGCCCATGTTCAGACTATGATTAGACGTTTAGAATATTACGGCAGTCCTATTTTAAGGAAAAAGTCTTCCCCAATTGCAGAGATCACAGATGAGATTCGTAATCTCGTGAGTGATATGTGTGATACTATGGAAGCACATCGTGGTGTCGGTTTAGCCGCTCCTCAGGTAGGGAAAAACGTCAGTTTATTTGTCATGTGTGTAGATAGAGAGACTGAGGATGGAGAGTTGATTTTCTCTGAGTCTCCGAGGGTATTTATCAATCCTGTTCTATCAGATCCTTCTGAAACCCCGATCATAGGTAAAGAAGGATGTCTTTCTATTCCTGGATTGCGAGGAGAAGTATTCCGCCCTCAGAAAATCACAGTGACCGCTATGGATCTCAATGGTAAAATATTTACTGAGCACTTGGAAGGATTCACTGCACGTATCATTATGCACGAGACTGACCATCTGAATGGAGTTCTCTATATTGATCTTATGGAAGAACCCAAAGATCCTAAAAAATTTAAAGCCTCTTTAGAGAAGATCAAACGTCGCTACAATACACACTTGAGTAAAGAAGAACTAGTTTCTTAATTGCTCTTCAGTCTGATGTAGGTGATATTTTCTTGTCTCTTGCGTCACATTTGTTGTCAGCTTTGCTTATTTCCCCGAACAAATTTCGTCAAAGGTTTTAAAATGTGTCTTGCTGATTTTTGCTAAGAGCTCTTTCCCTCGTTGCTTAGCGATCTCTCTTCCTGCTGCTTTGACATTGAATCCAGCACCTTTAGGAAGCTGTACTTGATATTGTTCTTCCAACTTCTGTATCGACTGTACAAATGCATCTCTAGCCAATATAGAAGCTGCTGCTACGACTACATCTTGTTCTGCACGTGGCTTTTGTATTAAAGTAATATCGGTTTCTTTTTTTTGAAGTGCTTTGAGTAGGGTGTATTCTGAAGCTGCAAACTGATCTGAAATAGCAAAGACATCTCCTGCAGGTTTGGGTGCTAAGTTGTTGATAACAGTAGCGTGGGCCCAAGCAAGAAGTGTATTTAAATTCTGGAATTTCCCATATAGCTCGTTATATTTTTCTGGGTATAGAATGATGACATCGCAGACACATAGTGAGCGTATGATACGTGCTAAAGAAGCGATTTTCGTGTCTTTGAGATTTTTAGAGTCTTGGACTTTATTCTCATAGAGTTTTTTTAAGATCTCTGCATTCGATGCATAGACTGCCGCAATACATAAAGGGCCAAAAAAATCACCTTTCCCTGATTCATCGACTCCCAACCTTGGACGAAGGTCTTGCTCTACCCTTGCATGGGTGAAGGTATGAAGGATTTCTGGTTCTAAGAAAAATTCTATGAATTCCTCACTTCCTTTACCTTGGATTACGAGTTTCCCGGAGGGGTATAGAGTGCAGGTAACAGTGTTAGAGCGAGCTTGAAATACGGTATTCTGTGGCTGAGAAAAGATAAAATTTTTTTCTTTTAGCTGATCTCTTAAATTGTTTTGAGCAGAAGTTGTTAAAGTAACAACAAATGGTGGCGGCATGCAGGACATCTACCTATAAATTATAGAAAAAATTTAGAACGGTTGAATTCCTAGTCCTAGGAATCCAGGATGCAAAGTGCTCATACTTTTTATTTTTGCCTACTATATCGTATAGTTATGACAACTTCCAAGTACAAATTAAACAACAATTTTGTATATTTCTGCAAATAACTGCGGGGAGCCAAAGATACAAGAGTGTAAGATGTCTGGTATTTTACATTCTTAAGGTTTTGAGAAACACTATATAGGTAATCATGCAAGAACACATACATAAAGAATTGCTACATCTAGGTGAAATCTTTCGCTCATCACGAGAGTCTCAATCCCTATCGTTAAAGGATGTAGAGGCTGCAACCTCGATACGATATAGTTGTTTAGAAGCTATTGAACAGGGGTGTTTAGGAAAATTGATTTCTCCAGTTTATGCTCAGGGATTTATTAAGAAATACGCTACGTATCTTGGGTTGGATGGAGATAGTATCTTACAAGAACATCCTTATGTCATGAAAATTTTTAAAGAGTTTTCAGATCATAATATGGAGATGCTTTTAGACCTTGAATCGATGGGAGGAAGGAATTCTCCGGAAAGAGCAATTCATTCTTGGTCGAATCTTTGGTGGGCAGGGCTGATCATTATAGGTGGCATCATGGTGTGGTGGCTCGGATCGTTGTTTTCTATTTTTTAACTTAAGGTCTGTTGGTCTCTATTTAGACCAACAGATAGGATGGAGTACTTCTTACCCTAATTTGAATAGTTGTGAGACTTTCTGAGCCCCTTGCAAAAGTTGTCTTTGATTTTCAGGAGACCAGGGATCTTCATCCCTACCCTCATCATCCTCAGGACCTAAGGGCTCTCCTAAACCATCACTTCCTGTTGTACTATCACAGCCATCGGTTCGGTCTCTTCTCTGTTGGGAGCTTCCTCCAACACCGAAGGCACTGGCATGGAATGCCAAATCCTCCGCCTGTCACAATACCATCTCTTTCTATTTCGTCGTCATCCCACGGGTCAGGAGGTGGTGGAGCTTGTCTAGGAGCTTCGCCTTGGGTTTGTCTCCAAATGTTCTCTCCAGCTGTGGTGGTGACTAATACCTTTCTAAGAATTCTTTGCCAAGGACCTTGGACTCTAGGGTCAAGAACAGTTTGCTCTGGATGTAGAGGATCTAAAGGAAGATATCCTTTTGAAAGAAGGCATAGAAGGACAAGGACTTCAAATACCTGAGATTCTAAACTCAAACCAATACCAGGACCTAAGAAAGTCGCAAGATCACTGGCAACAAGTCTTTTTAGTGATTTTTTTATTAAGTCCACAATTTGTTTAGCAGCTTGTCCTAAAGGACCCTTGTAACCGGATTCTAAGCTCAAAACCTCTAACCTGGATAATTTTTGTAATAAAGTCCTAAAATTGAGTTTGCATGTAACACGGCATTCTTGAGCGGGGTGCTTCTTTTGTTGAGGAGCTGGCGCGCCTCCTACAGCACCTTGTAGCTGTTCTTCGTCTGTTGGAGGTGGGGGACAGGGTTGCTGTTCTGGTTGTAGAATCCAACAAGTAGGAGGATTGTCAGATGAAGTTACAAAGGAAAGAGCCCCCTCTGAAACAGCTTGAAGTATGAGACTCCATGGTGGTGTCTGTTGCATGTCTTCGCCTAAGCCGTTGTTTTGTAAAAGCTTGACTAGAGATTCACCCATGCATCTTGGTTGAGCTGCTTTTAGTAGTTCCCGATGTAGCTTGCAACCATTTTCAACCTCCTGTTTATCCCCGTCACCCAACGGTTCACCTTGCTCAATCTTCTGTGTACAGTGCGGTAGCTGTTGGAAAGACATACCAACACAAATAGGTCCGTATTGCTGTATAAGTTGTTGTAGAAATTGTGCTGAGGGATTATCAGGATCATCCACGGTCTCTAAGCAGCATGCGCAACATCCTCCCCATATCCATTGTAAGAAACCAGGACAATGCTCTCTGCACCAGGGAGTCCCGGTTCTATAACAATAATGTCCTAGACGTTGCATTCTAGCACTATCTAAGAGATTATTAAGTAACGAGCCTGCTTGTTCTACCATACCTAGCACATTGTCTGATCCGAGCGAGATACCCATTTCACGACCTCCAGTCCCAGGCTGTTGTGTAATTACACGTCCACCTTGAGAGCCAGATTGGCCTCCTTCTTGCAGTGGAATATCTTCTCCTCCGGGATTTGGTGGGGGCGTTTCGCGATAATAACAATTACAATTTCCACATGGAAATGTCATAAGGCTTCTCCTTTAGTGAGGTTGAGTTGTATGGATTTTTATAATTACGAGTTCTTCTAGAAAGGAATTATAGAATGTTCAGATAGAGTATTTTAAAGCGGGTTATTTCTTATTGGATGATTAAGAAAAATAGGAAATCTTGATTATGTTTTTTTGTCGAGATTACTTTTAGAGAAAGAGTTTAAAGTGATCGCGGGTTATTAGTCAATTTATTTTTTAATTTAACATAGATCCTCTCTTAAGTTTCCTTGTTGTGATGGGATAAATATTTGGGGAAGAAATGCCGCAAAATTTTTTCTAAGTTCTCAAACTTTTCAAGAAAACATAGATTCTTGGATAGAACAAAAGCTTCGCGGCAAAAAATAGGAATCTTATTCTTTGTTTATTTTTATCCCTAAAAATAGAGTTTGTAAATGACCCGAGCATTCAAGGATACGCTGTTGATACGCCAAATTCCCATCCTCATCATCATCTTCATTTTCATCTTCTTCTTCGAGACTTGACATGAGAGGGACAGATTCTGCAGGGGTAGGACAATCAAGACTTTCCTGTCTTACTAATGAGGGTTTCTTTTTTAAAAACGATGCTGAAGTTTTCCCTGTTCTATAGCTGTATTGTAGTCGATAGAAGATGGTCATAATCGGATCATCTATCATGTGTATATCTACGACAGATGTCTCATCGGTATTTGCAGGGCAATAGCCAATCGCTAACATCAATAAAACGACGATATCACGAAAATTTGGGCACGTATAACATATTTCTCCACCTGTGTGCTTTAGAATAGAAGATGTGCTTTGTGATGCAGATAAGAGAAAGCTATTCAGCATTTTCACAATCAGGAGACCAAAAGGACCTAAAGCTGAAAAATCTCCTGTTTTTAGATTGGTGACTTGGATTTTTCCTAATTGTCTGGCCATGCCATTGTCATTGTATTTTTTTGCCACGTACTGGGGCTCTGCACCGACTGAAGATGGGCGTCGCGCATCTCTTGATCCACAGGATAGGCGTGACGTCGTTAAGGGGCTCGTATTTAAGATATAGCACGCAGGAATGCGTGTAGAATTAGAAGCAGAAGATGTTCCTGAGGCTTCCTCTGATTCTATAGTTTTTTCCCAAGACCTTGTAGCAATAAAGCTTAGCACGGCTTGGACTAGTGAATCGTCTAGACCGCGTTCTCTAATGCTGTTGACTCCTTCAAGGAAAAAGTTTTGAGAAAGGCTCTGCATCGTTCCATAGAGTTGGGTTTTAGCTTCCGAGCAATGCTGTCTAAATTCATTTTTCTGTTCTTCAGACAAAATAGTGTTTTTTTCTACAAGTTCCATTAAGTTGAGGCCCATAGTTTTAGCAGCTAAAGCAACGGCAATAGGACCATGGGTCTGTTCGCATTCATGGACAAGTCCAGCAACCTGATTATCCTCTCTGTCTAAGCAACACGCTTTATACGTTCCACAAATGAGTCTTCCAAAAGATCCGCAACGCTGACCACATCCAGTTGCGTAACTGTCATAACAATACTCTGTACATCCTTGCGTTCGTCTATGTGATAGAATGGAGTCTACCAATTCTCCTGCTTCTTGGATCATGTGTATTGTACTTTCATCACCTTGAGCAGTATTAAATTGGACACGTTTCTCTACTTTTGTAATTTTAGTAGGTTGCGTAGTTATAGGAGCAGCTCCTCCACTCGAACCAGCTTCTTCGCTTATATCTGAAGCCGATTGCCGCGTTGTTTCTTCTGTTGTTGTTACTTCAACCCATTCGCAGTTGAAATTTCCACACATTCTGAACCAAGAATTATTTGGGCAAACCATAGTCGTACCTTTTTAATATTTAGATTTATTTAGGTTTTAGAGAGTTGAAAAGAACTCTCTAAGAACAGGAAAAGAGTCGGTATGCTCTGCTTGCGACTGTGCTGTTTGGAATGGGAAACGAAGGGATCCCAGTGTCTATAGCACAGTAGAGTGAGGCTAAACGTCAAAATTGATTTGAAGAAATTTGAATTGCTGACAAGAGGGGGAGAGGAATTAAAAACGTCGGACGGAAGAAGATGTTTAGAGCATGTATAAAGAAAATTTTAAATTAGATGCATTATTTCATGGGTCTTACCTTATTTAGACTTAAGATGGTAAGGAAGTCTATAAAATCATTTTTTTTAAAATCTACGGAATTTAAAAAATTACTTGATAATGATGTGGAGTCGTAGAAGTGCAAACTCACTAGAAATTTCCTGAATTTGAGAAGGAGTTTAAAATAGGTATTCTTGAAAAGATCAATGCACGTGTAGTGGAAAGAAAGGCGTAACCTACACTGGAAGGAGTTTCTTTTAGAAGAAGGTTTCTTTTTTCGTTGTTAATGACAAAAACTCTCTAAGAACATCGTGTCAACCGTTTTTATTGTTGTGTTTATTTAAAAAAAAGATTATATCCTTCATGCAAATTGGTGCTGTTGGAAACAAATGTTGAAAATCCAGAAAAAAAGAATGTGTGTCAGCGTAGTCATCACGGTAGGCGCCATAGTGGGGTTTTTCAATTCTGCAGACGCAGCACCAAAGAAAAAGAAGATCCCTATACAGATTCTCTACTCCTTTACTAAAGTCTCTTCCTATTTAAAAAACGAAGACGCAAGTACTATATTTTGCGTCGATGTGGATCGTGGACTTCTCCAGCATCGGTATTTAGGTAGTCCAGGATGGCAGGAAACCAGACGTCGGCAGTTATTTAAATCCTTAGAAAATCAATCATACGGCAACGAACGTTTAGGAGAAGAAACTCTTGCTATTGATATTTTCAGGAACAAAGAGTGCTTGGAGAGCGAGATCCCAGAGCAGATGGAAGCTATCCTTGCAAATTCCTCGGCCTTGGTCTTAGGCATCTCTTCTTTTGGGATCACAGGAATTCCTGCGACTTTGCATAGTTTGCTTCGACAGAATCTATCTTTCCAAAAACGCTCTATAGCATCGGAGAGCTTCCTTTTAAAGATCGATAGTGCCCCCTCAGATGCCTCTGTTTTTTATAAAGGCGTGCTTTTCCGCGGAGAGACTGCGATCGTGGATGCGTTAAGCCAATTATTTGCCCAGCTCGATCTTTCTCCTAAAAAAATTATCTTTCTAGGAGAAGACCCTGAGGTCGTTCAAGCTGTTGGGTCTGCTTGTATAGGTTGGGGCATGAACTTTTTAGGCCTGGTATACTATCCTGCTCAAGAAAGCCTTTTTTCTTATGTTCATCCTTACTCTACAGCAACGGAGCTCCAAGAAGCACAGGGTTTACAAGTAATTTCAGATGAAGTCGCACAGCTTACTTTAAACGCTCTTCCGAAAATGAATTAACATGATGTTAGAACAACAAGCCCTACGTATTCTCTTTCCCCCTGAGGGTGCTTAGGGCCCTTTTTATCTAGCATGAGCGGAGATTTAGGTTTTAGTGAGATTTTTGGTAAATATGAAAATATTTTCTTAAAAAGATCATGAAACAGTCATACTTTTGCATTGAAGGATCTTTATGAGACGTTATCTTTTCATGGTTCTAGCTTTATGCCTATATAGAGCAGCCCCTCTCGAAGCAGTGGTCATTAAAATTACTGATGCGCAGGCAGTTCTTAAGTTTGCTAGAGAGAAAACTTTAGTATGTTTCAATATTGAAGATACTGTGGTATTTCCTAAACAGATGGTCGGCCAGTCTGCATGGCTCTACAATAGAGAGCTCGATCTTAAGACTACACTCTCCGAAGAACAAGCCAGAGAGCAGGCGTTTCTGGAGTGGATGGGGATTTCTTTTCTTGTCGATTATGAATTGGTGAGCGCGAACTTAAGGAATGTACTCACAGGCTTATCTTTGAAACGATCTTGGGTACTCGGGATTTCTCAAAGACCTGTGCATTTGATAAAAAATACTCTTCGCATTCTGCGTTCTTTCAACATAGACTTCACCTCGTGTCCAGCTATTTGTGAAGATGGTTGGCTCTCTCATCCTACAAAGGACACAACATTCGATCAGGCCATGGCTATAGAAAAAAACATTTTGTTTGTTGGCTCTCTCAAAAACGGTCAGCCCATGGACGCAGCCCTTGAAGTTCTTCTCTCTGGGATCTCTTCTCCTCCTAGCCAAATCATCTATGTGGATCAGGATGCAGAACGTTTGCGTTCTATCGGTGCTTTTTGTAAAAAAGCAAACATTTATTTTATAGGGATGCTCTACACCCCAGCCAAGCAGCGTGTAGAAAGTTACAATCCTAAACTTACTGCGATCCAATGGTCGCAGATTCGTAAGAATCTTTCCGATGAATATTATGAATCCCTCTTGAGCTATGTAAAGAGCAAAGGGTAGTGTCAGCAAATCGATGTGGGAATGGTATCCTGTGGATGGCATAGACACGCAAGGCGTTTTTTATGCCGTTTTTAGATCCTTGTAGGTGCAGAAAAACTAAAAAGATCGGAAGAGAAGGGATTCGAACCCCTGGTTCCTGTAAGAGAACTTCTGATTTCGAATCAGACGCATTCGACCACTCTGCCACTCTTCCGTAATGCTTCAATAGTTTAGAGAATCTACACTCAGATTGTCTACATGTATTGCACAATGTTTTTCATAAATTTATGAAATCATAATGAAGATTAGAGAAGATGGCCGAGTAGTGAAGACGAATTCTTAGAGAAAAATTAGAGTGTTTTCTTGCGTATCTAGGCAGAAAACTACCCTCAAGAAGAGGCTTGAGGGTGAAACAT